>NZ_AXAE01000028.1 GCF_000472705.1 Mesorhizobium erdmanii USDA 3471
CAGCAGGCGATCGACCTCACCAGAGCGCATTGGCAGATCGAAAACGCACTGCACTGGATGCTTGACGTTCACCTGCGCGAGGACCTCAGCCGTGCCCGCAAGGACAACGCCCCTGCCAACATCGCGCTCCTAAACCGCATCGCCAGAAATATCCTTCAGGCCGCCGACATCGACAAAGTCCCCATCAGCCACCGCATCAAAAAATGCGCCTGGAATGATGACTATCTCATCCAGGCCATCGTTCATATGCGATAGCCCTGCCCTCGAGGGGGAGATGTCGCCGAAGGCGACAGAGGGGGTCGCCTCGCGCAGAGCGCCAACCTCCTTCTGTCGCAAGGAAGGCCGCGTCCAGTCGGACCGACCCCCCTCTGGCCTGCCGGCCATCTCCCCCTCAAGGGGGGAGATCAGTTGCCCTCAAATATGCAGCGCGTGCCCGAGCGCCTTGAGTGCCGATTCCTGGAACCCTTCCCCCTGAGTCGGATGCGCATGGATGGTGCCTGCGATGTCTTCCAGCCGCGCCCCCATCTCCAGCGCCAGCCCGAAAGCCGCCGACAGTTCCGACACGCCCTGCCCGACCGCCTGGATGCCGAGCACCAGATGGTTGTCGGCGCGGGCGACAACCCGCACGAAACCATCCTCGCCCTGCTTCGTCATCGCCCGCCCATTGGCGGCGAACGGGAACAGCCCGATTTTGACCTCGCCCTGGGCCTTGGCTTCTTCGGGCGACAGCCCTGATGTGACCAGCTCGGGATCGGTGAAGCACACGGCGGGGATCGAGCGCTTGTCCCAACTGCGCTTGTGGCCGGCGACGATCTCGGCGACCATTTCGCCTTGCGCCATGGCGCGATGCGCCAGCATCGGCTCGCCGGTGACATCGCCAATAGCGAAGACGCCGCGCATCGAGGTGCGGCACTGGTCGTCGATCCTGATGAATTTGCCTGACATGTCGAGGTCGATCTGCTCGAGCCCCCAGCCTTCGGTCACCGGCTTGCGCCCGACCGTCACCAGGACCTTGTCCGCCGCGACCTCCACGCTCTTGCCGTCCCCAGCCTTGCCGTCCGAACTCTCGATCAGCAGCGCGTCGCCTTTTTTCGACAGCCCCTTGGCCTTGGCGCCCAGCATCACCTCGACGCCGAGCGCAGCAAGCCGCTTGCCCACCGGCCGGGTCAGCTCCGCGTCATACTGCGCCAGCACGCGCGGCAAGGCCTCGACCACCGTGACCCTGGCGCCCATTCTGGCGAAAGCCATGCCGAGCTCCAGCCCGATATAACCGCCGCCGACCACCGCTAGCCTCTTCGGCACCTCGCTCAAGGCCAGCGCGTCGGTGGACGATATCACCGGCCCGCCAAAGGGAAGAAAGGGCAGTTCGACCGGCGCCGAGCCGGTGGCGATGACGATCGCCTCGGCGCGGATCACCTGGCTTCCGGTCTCGGTCTCGACCTCGACGGTCTTGCCGTCGCGGAACGTCGCCCAGCCATGCACGGTCTTCACGCCTGCCTTCTTCAGCAGGCCGGCGACGCCGCTGTTAAGCCGGCTTACGATGCCGTCCTTCCAGGCAACGGTTTTGCTAAGGTCGAGCACGGGTGCCGAGACTACAATGCCGAGCGGGCTCTTGCCGCCGGCCATATGCGACACCTTCTCGAACTCCTCCGCCGCATGGATCAGCGCCTTGGACGGGATGCAACCGACATTGAGGCAGGTGCCGCCGGGCTTGCCGGCCTCGACGATCACCGTATCGACGCCGAGCTGCCCGGCCCGGATGGCGCAGATATAGCCGCCGGGGCCGGCGCCGATGACGAGCAGCTTGCAGGAGATTTCTTTCATGGCGTGATCCTTCGATCCGAGGGAATGTTCCGTCGCGATCCTTCGCGCCCCCCTCTGTCCTGCCGGACATCTCCCCCACAAGGGGGGAGACTGGCAGCTTCGTCGCTTCGCTCATTCCGGTAACGGTGCAGATTGGCGAAACCGGGCGTGGCGTCCGATCTCCCCCCTTGTGGGGGAGATGCCTGGCAAGGCAGAGGGGGGCGCTGTCCCGCCGTCATCTCGGTCATTCCCCGCCCCTCAATCCACGAAAATCAGCGCCGGTGTTTCCAGCAGCGCCTTGATGCGCTGGATGAAGACCGCCGCTTCCCAGCCGTCGATCACCCGATGGTCGAAGCTCGACGACAGGTTCATCATCTTGCGCGGGATGAACTGCGAGCCGTCCCACACCGGCCGCACCATCATCTTGTTGACGCCGATGATCGCCACCTCCGGGTGGTTGATGACCGGTGTCGTCGCCACGCCGCCCATGGCGCCGAGCGAGGTGATGGTGATGGTCGAGCCGGACAGCTCGTCACGCGTCGCCGTGCCGGACTTGGCCGCCTCGGCCAGCCTGGCGACCTCGGCTCCGCAATCCCAGATGTCGCGCGCTTCGGCATGCTTGACTACCGGCACCACCAGCCCCGACGGCGTCTGCGCGGCGATGCCGATATGGATGCCGCCATGCTGATGAATGACGCCGGCCTCGTCGTCGAACAGCGAATTGAGCTGCGGCTGATCCGCGATCGCCTTGACCATCGCCCGCATCAGGAATGGCAGCAGCGTCAGCTTCGGCCTCTCGCCGCCACCGCTGGCTTGACGCTTTTCCTTGTTG
Organism: Mesorhizobium erdmanii USDA 3471; assembly: GCF_000472705.1. GTDB lineage: Bacteria > Pseudomonadota > Alphaproteobacteria > Rhizobiales > Rhizobiaceae > Mesorhizobium > Mesorhizobium erdmanii. The sequence continues at coordinate 2,636 of NZ_AXAE01000028.1, forward strand.
AGCACGGCGCGCAATTCCTCCAGCGCGGTGACATCGATCTCCTCGACATAGGTGATGTGCGGGATGTGCGATTTGGACAGCGTCATCTTCTCGGCGATCTTGCGCCTGAGACCGATCACCTTGATGTCCTCGACCGCGTCATTGCGGGTGAGGCCCGACGCCTTGGCGACCTGCGGCCCGCGTGCCAGGAACGCCTCGATATCCTCATGGCCGATGCGGCCGGCCGCACCGCTTCCCGCGACCTGCCTGAGATCGATGCCGGCCTCTTTCGCCCGCAGGCGCACGGCCGGCGACGCCAGCGGCTTTTCACCCTCCGGACGCGGCGCGCCGGAGACGGAAACGCCGGTGCTTTTCGAAGCGGAAGGGGCGGGCTTCACCTCAGCTGCCACTGCCGCTGCCGCCGGCGCCGGCGGGGTCTTTGCGGCCGGCGCGGCAGTCTCGGGCTTCGGCGTCGGAAGTTTCACCGGAGGCTCCGATGCCACCGCGACGCCCTGCGGCCTGACATTGCCCTCGCCCGCCACTTTCAGCCGCACGATCGGCGACCCGATCGCCACGGTGTCGCCGATCTCGGCGCCTAGCCACAGGATCTCTCCATCGACCGGCGACGGGATCTCGACCGTCGCCTTGTCGGTCATCACGGCGGCGAGCACCATGTCCTCGCGCACGACGTCGCCGATCTTGACGTGCCACTCGACGAGTTCGGCCTCGGCGACGCCCTCGCCGACATCGGGCAGCTTGATGATGTGTTCGCCCATCTCAGGCTCCCCCAATCTACGCTTGCATGGTTTCTAGGAGGGCACGGCCGACGCGCGCGGGCCCCGGAAAATAGTCCCATTCCTGCGCATGCGGATAAGGTGTGTCCCAGCCGGCAACCCGCGCCACCGGCGCTTCGAGGTGATAGAAGCAATTCTCCTGCACCAGCGCCGACAGCTCGGCGCCGAAGCCGGAGGTCAGCGTCGCCTCATGCACGACGACACAGCGCCCGGTCTTCTTGACCGACGCCACGATCGTATCCAGGTCGAGCGGCAGCAGCGTCCTCAGATCGATGATCTCGGCGTCGATGCCGGTTTCCTCGGCCGCGGCTTCAGCGACATAGACCATGGTGCCATAGGCGAGCACGGTCACATCGGAGCCGGTCCTGCGGATCGCCGCCTTGCCGAGCGGCACGGTATAATGGCCGTCGGCAACCTCGCCGAGCTCGTGCTTCGACCACGGCGTCACCGGCCGGTCGTGATGGCCGTCGAAAGGGCCGTTGTAGAGCCGTTTCGGCTCGAGAAAGATCACCGGATCGGGATCCTCGATCGCTGCGATCAGCAGCCCCTTGGCGTCATGAGGATTGGACGGCACCACCGTCTTCAGGCCCGACACATGGGTGAACAAAGCTTCCGGGCTCTGGCTGTGCGTCTGGCCGCCAAAGATGCCGCCGCCGGTAGGCATGCGGACCACAATCGGGCAGGTGAAATCGCCGTTCGAGCGGTAGCGCAGCCGCGCCGCCTCCTGGGTCAGCTGGTCGTAGGCCGGATACATGTAGTCGGCAAACTGAATTTCCACGCACGGTTTCAGGCCGTAGGCCGCCATGCCGATGGCCGAGCCGACAATGCCGGATTCGTTGATCGGCGCGTCGAAGCAGCGGCTCTTGCCGTATTTGGCCTGCAGGCCCTGCGTGCAGCGGAAGACGCCGCCGAAGAAGCCGACATCCTCGCCGAACACGACGACCTTGTCGTCGCGCCCCATCGACACATCCATGGCATCGCGAATGGCCTCGATCATGGTCCGTCTTGGCATGGCTCAGACTCCCGCCTGCTGCCGCTGGCGCCTGAGATGCGGCGGCATCTCGGCGTAGAGGCCCTCGAACATGTCGCGCGTCGACGGCTTGCCGCCGGCATGCAGCGTGCCGTGGCTTTCGGCCTCCTTCTGCGCCGCGATCACCGTGTCGAGGATCTCGGCCTCGGCCTGCGCGTGCCGCTCGTCCGACCAGACACCGAGCCCGATCAGATGGTTCTTCAGCCGCACAATCGGATCGCCGAGCGGCCAGGCGTCGGATTCGGTCTTCGGCCGGTAGGCCGAGGGATCGTCCGAACTCGAATGGGCGCCCGCGCGGTAGGTGACATATTCGACCAGCGTCGGCCCAAGGTTGCCGCGCGCCCGCTCCGCCGCCCATTTGGCCACCGCATGCACGGCGAGATAGTCGTTGCCGTCGACGCGCAGCGACGGGATGCCGAAGCCGAGGCCACGCGCCGCGAATGTGCCGGAGCCGCCGCGTGCGATGCCCTGGAACGTCGAGATCGCCCACTGGTTGTTGACGACATTGAGCACGACCGGCGCCTTGTACGTGGAGGCGAACACCAGCGCCGAATGGAAATCCGATTCCGCCGTCGATCCGTCGCCGATCCAGGCCGCGGCGATTTTCGAATCGTTCGATATCGCCGAGGCCATCGCCCAGCCGACCGCCTGGATATACTGCGTCGCCAGATTGCCGGAGATCGAGAAGAAGCCGTGCTCCTTCGAGGAATACATGATCGGCAGCTGCCGGCCCTTCAGCGGATCGGCCTCGTTGGAATAGATCTGGTTCATCATGGTGACCATCGGATAGCCGTCGGCGATGAGCAGGCCTGCCTGGCGATAGGTCGGGAAATTCATGTCGCCGGGCGCGAGCGCCTTGCGGAATGCGCAGCTCACCGCCTCTTCGCCGAGATGCTGCATGTAGAAGGAGGTCTTGCCCTGGCGCTGCGCCATCTGCATGCGTGCATCGAAGGTCCTGAGCGTCATCATGTGGCGCAGGCCTTCCAGCAATTCGTCGCTGGACAGCAGTCCGGCCCACGGCCCGACCGCTTCACCGTTGCGGTTCAGCACCCGGATGATGGAGAACGCCATGTCGCGGATGGTGCGCGGATCGACCGATATTTCCGGGCGCGGCACCGAGCCGGCCCCGGCGATGGTCACATTGGAAAAATCAGGCGCGCCGCCTGGCCGCACTTCCGGCTCCGGAACATGGAAACGCAACATCCCAGCATCGGCCATGACCTTTGTCCTCCAATGTTGCCTGAGGTGGATATTCGCATATCGCCCCACCAGTGCCAATTCTTAGGCCAAGCCTTCGGCCGCCCGCCGGCCGGATCCGGCCTCCCGCGCCAAGATGAAGCTATGTCCGCGAAATTTCTTGTCGATGTTTCGAGGCGCCGCGCAATTTGGCGAATGGTTCCGGGCGGATTGCCGCCAGATAAGGCGATTGGGGGTGGGCAATGACTGGCGCCGGCGCCGAGGCCGCCAATCTCCCCCCTTGTGCGGAAGATCGAACTCTGTTCACCCCGGCGCCTTGTCATGCTAACCAGCCTCCATGGCACAAAAGAAAGCTTTCGAGGTCGACGGGTGGCTGGCGCGGCCTGATCCGCGCATCTCCATTGTCCTGCTTTACGGCCCCGATCGCGGGCTGGTTTCCGAGCGGGCGAAGGCCTTCGCCGCCAAGACCGGGTTGCCGCTCGACGATCCTTTCTCGGTGGTCCGGCTCGAGGGTTCGGAGGTCGATCGCGACGAAGGCCGGCTGCTCGACGAAGCCCGTACCGTGCCGATGTTTTCCGACCGGCGGCTGCTCTGGGTGCGCAATGCCACGGGCCAGAAGGCGCTGGCCGACGATGTCAAGGCGCTGACGGCGGAACCCGCGCGCGATGCCATCATCCTCATCGAGGCCGGCGATCTCAAGAAGGGCGTCGGCCTGCGCGCCGTGGTCGAGGGCGCGGACAACGCCATGGCGCTGCCTTGCTATGCCGATGAGGCCCGCGACATCGACACGGTCATCGACGACGAACTGCGCAAGGCGGGCATGTCGATGACGCTCGAGGCCAGGCAAGCGCTGCGCCGCAATCTCGGCGGCGACCGGCTAGCCTCGCGCGGCGAGATCGAAAAACTCGTTCTTTACGCCCATGGCCAGAGGGAGATCGGGCTCGAAGAGGTGAGGGCCTTGTCGGGCGATGTGTCCGGCGCCTCCTTCGACGACGCCGTCGACGCGCTGCTCGAAGGCAAGGTCCGCGATTTCGACACTGCCTTCACCCGCCACTGCCAGTCCGGCGGCCCACCCTTCCTGGTGCTGTCCTCGGCGATGCGCCAGTTGCAGCAGATCCAGATCATGCGTGGCCAAATGGACTCCGCCGGCCGCAACGCCGCTTCGGTGGTGGCCGGCGCCCGCCCGCCGGTTTTCTTCTCGCGGCGCAAGCTGGTGGAGAAGGCGCTGGAACGCTGGAGCAGCGACGCGCTCTCGCGCGCCTTGACCCGGCTGCAAACCGCGGTGCTGCAGACGCGGCGTCGGCCGGATCTGTCGGTGGCACTGGCACGGCAGGCGCTGCTGGGAATTGCAATTGAAAGCAGCCGCCTGGCGCAGCGGTGAAGCGCATGATCTCCCCCCTCGTGGGGGAGATGGCTGGCAAGCCAGAGGGGGGCGCTGTCCCGCCGGCATCAATCGCGATGACGGCTTTGATGGGTTTCGGCTAGGCGCAGATAGCAAAGGGCAGTGCTCTACGGCGCCCCCGTCTGCCCTGCCGGGCATCTCCCCCACAAGCGGGGAGATTGACGGCTTCGCCGATTTAGCCACTCATCAGCGCCGTAAAAGACAGGACCGGCTTAATAGCCAGCCCTCGTTTTTCTGCGTCAAACCGAGCGTCCGCTCGACGTTATTCGCCGGCTAACTACCGCTCCTGCTTCAGTCTCCGGCACAGCTCGTCCAGCTGCTCCAGCGACCGATAGGACACCCGCAGCTCGCCGCCCTTGCCCCTGTGGTCGATGGCGACGATCATGCCCAGCGTGTCGGTCATCAGCTTCTCCAGCGCCAGCGTGTCGGCATCCTTTTCCGGCGCGGCCTGTGGCTGCTTCGGCTTTGCCGGAGCGAGGCCGGCCGGCATCTGCGCCAGCGCTTCGGCCTGACGCACGGAAAGTCCTTCCTCGACGATGCGCTTGGCAAGGCCGGCCGGATCCTCCGCCGTCACCAGCGTGCGGGCGTGACCGGCCGACAAGGCGCCGTCGACCAGCATGTCGCGGATCACGTCCGGCAGCTTCAGCAGCCTGAGCGTGTTGGCGACATGGCTGCGGCTCTTACCGATGACATTGCCGAGATCGGCCTGGGTGTAGCCGTGCTCGTCGATCAGCTGCTGGTAGCCCAGCGCCTCCTCGACCGCGTTGAGGTCGGTGCGCTGGACGTTCTCGATGATCGCCAGTTCGAGCGCGGTGCGGTCGTTGACCTCGCGGAGGATGACCGGAATCTCGGTCAGGCCGGCGCGCTGCGCCGCCCGCCAGCGCCGTTCGCCGGCGATGATCTCGTAGCGGCCGGCCTGGGTCGGCGAAGGCCGCGCCACCACCGGCTGCACGACGCCATGCTCGCGGATCGACTGGGCGAGATCGGTCAGCTCGGCGTCGCCGAAATGCCGGCGCGGATTTTTCGGATTGGGGCTGAGGAACTCGATCGGCACCTTGCCGTCGGCGCTCATGCCCGGCTTTTCCGGTGCCGCCGGGCGATCGATCTCACCGATCAGGGCCGCCAGTCCACGGCCCAGTCTTTTCCTCGAAAGGTCTTCGCTCATCTTTATTCCAAGTCTATTTCAGAATCGTTTCGGTATCGAATCGGGCCGTTAATTCTGCATCCAGTCCGTTCAAGCGGCGCGTAATTTACGCTCGCGGCGGATCACTTCCGAGGCCAGTTGTAGATAGGCTTGGCTGCCCGAGCATTTCAAATCGTAGAGGATTGCCGGCTTGCCGTAGGACGGCGCCTCGGACACCCGCACATTGCGCGGAATGATGGTCTCGTAGACCTTGTCGCCCATATGCTCGCGTACATCCTGCACCACTTGGTTGGCGAGATTGTTGCGGCCGTCATACATGGTCAGCACGATGCCCTGGATGGTGAGATCCGGATTGATCGAACGGCGTACCTGTTCGACGGTTTCGAGCAGCTGGCTGAGGCCTTCGAGCGCGAAGAATTCGCATTGCAGCGGCACCAGCACCGAATCGGCGGCCGCCATCGAATTCAAGGTCAGAAGATTGAGCGAAGGAGGACAATCGATCAGCACATAGCCGAAGGGCGCCCCGCGCTCGGTCGCGGCGCGCAGCGCATTGCGCAGCTTGAGCACGCGATCCGGCGCCGAGGCGATCTCCATCTCGATGCCAAGCAGGTCGAGCGTCGACGGCACGATCGACAGGCCGGGGACGGCGGTCGGAATGGCCGCGGCTTCCAGCTCCAGCTCGCCGGTCAGCACATCGTAAGAAGAAACGGTGCGATCCTTGCGGTCGATACCGAGGCCGGTGCTGGCATTGCCTTGCGGATCGAGATCGACGATCAGCACCTTTTCGCCGATCGCGGCCAGAGCCGTGGCCAGATTGATGGCGGTGGTGGTCTTGCCGACACCGCCTTTCTGGTTGGCTACGGTGATGATTCGGGGGCCGTTTTTCATCATGGGTTTATGCCAGAAATTCATTTTGGGTCGCCAAATAGCCCGACAAGTCGAAGGTCAGACAGGTCGCAGGTCAGACAGTTCCAGGATGACGCCTTGTGGGTCCGTCACACTGGGATGTTCTACCAGATCGAAGGCCCATCGGTTAACGCTTTCTTGCACCTCCGCGCGATAATCCCGGCCTTTGTGGAACAGTCCGCGCGCGCCTGATATCAGCCAGGGCGACGTCAGCTCGAGCAAGGTCGAAAGCGAGGCGAGGGCGCGCGCGGTGACGATTTGCGGTTGAGAAACAAGCGCATGGCTGTCCTCGATGCGCCGCGCCACGACCCGCGCCGGCAGGCTGAACTGGCCGACGACGGTCTGCAGGAACGATGCCTTCTTGCGGTTGCTTTCGACCAGATCGATGCTGGCCCCCGGCCGCTCTGCCAGCAGAAAAGCCATGACCAGGCCGGGAAATCCACCGCCCGAACCGATGTCGACCCAGTGCACGGCATTGGGCTCAATGCGCGCTAGCTGCGCGCTGTCCAATATGTGGCGCTGCCAGACATCGCCCGCTGTGGATTGCGCCACGAGATTGATGCTGCGGTTCCATTTCTGGAACATCGCTTCGAACGCCACCAGGCGATCGAATGTTTCACGTGAAACGGGGCCGGCTGCGTCCTGCAGGCTCTTCCAGGAGACAGAGCTCACGCAACGTCTCTTTGCGAAACCTGCGGCCCCTGCCCGCGTTCATGGTGCCGGACATGCGCGACGATGATCGCCAGCGCCGCCGGCGTCATGCCTTCCATGCGCTGCGCGTCGGCGATGGAACGCGGCCGCCGCGCCTGCATCTTCTGCTTCAATTCATTGGACAGGCCCGGCACGCCGGCAAAATCGACCGTATCGGGGATCAGACGGCTCTCTTCGTGGCGGATTTGCGCGACGTCGCTCTTCTGCCGCTCGAGATAGACCGAATATTTCGCTTCCGTTTCGAGCCGCTCCGCGGTCTTGGGATCGATGGCACCAAATCTAGGCTCGATCCCCGCGAGCCAGGCGACATCGACGTCGGGATAGGCCAGCAACTCGTAGCCGGAGCGGCGCACGCCGTCGCGGTTGATCTCCAACCCATGTCGCGCCGCCTCGTTGGGCGTCATTGTCAGCGCGTTCGCCAACTCCCGCGCCTCATCGAGACGCTGCATGACGTCGCCATAACGCTGCATCCGCGGCGCCGACGCAATTCCGAGCCTTGCCGCCAGCGGCGTTAGCCGCTCATCGGCATTGTCGGCGCGCAACGACAGCCGGAACTCGGCACGCGAGGTAAACATCCGATAGGGCTCGCTGATGCCGCGGCTGGTGAGATCGTCGACCATCACGCCGATATAAGCCTCGGTACGGCTGAGCACGATCTGTTCGCCGCCCGCCGCGCGCCGCGCCGCATTGAGCCCGGCGAGCAGGCCTTGACCGGCCGCCTCTTCATATCCGGTCGTGCCATTGATCTGTCCCGCCAGAAAGAGGCCGCCGACGCGCTTGGTCTCAAGCGTCTGATGCAATTCGCGAGGATCGACATGATCATATTCAATGGCATAGCCGGGCTGCAGCATCACCGCACGCTCCAGTCCAGGGATGGTCTTCAGTATATCGAGCTGGACATCCTGCGGCAGCGACGTCGAAATACCATTCGGGTAGACGGTGTCGTCGTCGAGCCCTTCCGGCTCCAGGAAGATCTGGTGGCCGTCACGATCGCCGAACTTGACGATCTTGTCCTCGATCGACGGGCAATAACGCGGCCCAATGCCTTCGATCGAGCCGGAATACATGGCGGAACGGCCGAGATTGGCGCGAATCAGCTCATGCGTCGCGGTGGTCGTGCGTGTGATGCCGCACTCGATCTGCCGCGTTTCTATGCGATCGGTCATCAGCGAGAACGGCACCGGATTCTCATCCGCCGCCTGGCTTTCCAGAGAAGCCCAGTCGATGGTCTTTCCATCCAGCCTTGGCGGCGTGCCGGTCTTCAGGCGTCCGAGCCTGAAGCCCGCACGGTCCATCGTCGCCGACAGACCGAGGCTCGCCTGCTCGTTCATGCGGCCGGCGACGATCTTCTTCTCGCCGATATGAATGAGACCGCGCAAGAAAGTGCCGGTCGTCAGCACCACGGCGCCGCAGGCCAGCCTGCGGCCGTCGGCCAGGACAACCGCCGCGATCCGTCCGCCGTCGATCTCGAAATCCAGGACTTCGGCCTCGACCACATCGAGATCGTTCTGGGCCCGAATCGCTTCCTGCATGGCCAAGCGATACAGCTTCCTGTCGGCCTGCGTGCGTGGCCCGCGAACAGCCGGTCCCTTGCGGCGGTTCAACAACCGGAACTGAATGCCCGCCGCATCCGCCACCCGGCCCATCAGGCCGTCCAGGGCGTCGATTTCGCGGACAAGATGGCCCTTGCCGAGCCCGCCGATCGCCGGATTGCATGACATCACGCCGATCGTGTCGAAGCGCAAGGTCACCAGCGCGGTCCGAGCACCGGCGCGCGCGGCGGCGCTGGCCGCCTCGCAACCTGCATGGCCGCCGCCCACCACAACCACATCATAGTGATCGGTCATTTCCAGATCCCGGACTCGAAGAAGAGAGAGGGACACATGTCCCCGCAAGGCAAGACTGTCAAGGAAACTTCGCTATAAGTTTCACGTGAAACAGGCAGGAGGCCGTGCTTAGCCATGTTTCACGTGAGTCACTGCCGCCGCGATTGTTTCACGTGAGTCACGGCCAGGGATCGCCGAAGCGTCCCAAGTTCGTCATCCGCGGGCGGAGCAGCCGCGCAGCGGCGTCGCGGAGACCCGAGGATCCATGCCGCGACCGCAGTCGTGAGGTGCGGCCGAGCGAGATTCTGCACCGTGGTGACAACTTCGGAGTCCCGGCATGGATCCTATGGTCTGCGCCGCATCGCCTCGCTCCTTGCTTCGCCATCGGATGACGAAATGGTTGATGTCTCCGTTAGCAGGACAAGGCACGCGTCAAGCACCGCATGCGACTCCTGTCCGACCAAGTGCTTGTTTCACGTGAATCATTTCCCGATGCAGAATTGGCCAAAGATCACATCGAGCATGTCCTCGACATCGATGGTGCCGACGATCCGGCCCAGGCGATCCGCCGCCAGCCGCAATTCCTCGGCGCGCAATTCCTGGCCCGCGGCGCCATTGTCGGTTGCGCGAAGCAGATGGCGATTCGCTTCGCCGAGCAATTCCACATGGCGAAGACGGGACGGCAAGATATCGCCGGCATGACCTGCCGCGCCCGCGGCGCGATGACCGATTTCCGCCAGCAGCGCCTCCACGCCTGTCCCGTCCACAGTTGAAATAACGAGGTCATATCGACTGGACGCGTCCTCGATGGCCGGCCCGTCCAGCAGGTCGCGCTTGGTGCCGACGCGCAACAGAGGTGCAGTTGCAGGCACCTGACCGATACCCTTGGGTGCCAGAATGTCCTCCAGCACCAGCAAAAGATCGGCGCGATCGGCCTTCGCCCTCGCCTTCTCGATGCCGATCGCCTCAACCTTGCCGGGCGCTTCGCGCAAGCCGGCCGTATCCGTCAGCCTGACCCGCAATCCATTGAGGTCCAGCACCACTTCCAGCAGATCCCGCGTCGTGCCGGGCTCATCCGTTACAATAGCTGCATCGCGCCGCGCCAAGGTGTTGAACAGGCTCGACTTGCCGGCATTGGGCGCGCCCAGAATCACCACCTCGAAGCCGTCACGGATGATCTCGGCGGCGTGAAATCCGGCAACGTGGCGATCGATCTCGCCCGTCAACGCCTTTACGTCGGACCAAACCGTATCCGAAACGGAACCGGGCACGTCGTCCTCGTCGGCAAAGTCGATCTCAGCCTCGATCATCGCCCGGGCGTGGATGAGCCGGCGACGCCAGCCCGTGTAGAGATCACTCTGTACGCCGTCGGCATTCTGAATGGCGAAGCGGCGCTGCGCCTCGGTCTCGGCATTGACCAAGTCGGCCAGTGCCTCCGTCTCGACCAGGTCGAGTTTGCCATTGAGAAAGGCGCGGCGGGTGAATTCACCGGGTTCCGCATGCCTGACGCCTTCGAAACCAGCGATCGTCTCCAGCATCCTGGCCACCACGGCGCGGCCGCCATGGACATGGAGTTCGCCGACATCCTCACCGGTAAAACTGGCTGGACCAGGAAAGAAGAAGACGAGGCCGCTGTCCAGCACGCCGCCATCCGGCGCCCGGAACTTGCGCAGAACCGCCACGCGCTCCTTAACCATCCCGCCGGCGATTGTTTCGATAACGAATCGAGTCTGAGGGCCGGAGATGCGCAGGACGGCAACGCCGGCAGGAAGCCGGCCGCTCGACAACGCAACGATCGAATCGCCTGAAATCATTTGCCCGCTCTGTTGAACCGCCCTAGCTTCGCGCCTTCGAGACAACCCGAGTTTCCTCATCGTGACATTGCCCGCGCAGAACCTGCTTGCCGACGAAGCCAGCCCCTATCTGCAGCAGCACAGCGGCAATCCCGTGCATTGGCGGGCGTGGTCCCCGGCTTCGCTGGAAGAGGCAAGGACGCTCGATCGCCCGATCCTGCTCTCCGTCGGCTATGCCGCCTGCCACTGGTGCCATGTCATGGCGCATGAAAGCTTCGAGAATGATGACGTCGCCGCCGTCATGAACCGTCTGTTCGTCAATATCAAGGTCGACCGCGAGGAGCGCCCCGACATCGACCAGATCTATATGGCAGCGCTCTCCTCGATGGGCGAGCAAGGCGGCTGGCCGCTGACCATGTTCCTGACACCGGATGGCAAGCCATTCTGGGGCGGCACCTATTTTCCACGCGAGCCGCGCTATGGCCGCCCGGGCTTCATCCAGGTGATGGAAGCGGTCGACAAGGCATGGCGCGAGAAGCGGGCAAGCCTCGATCAAAGCGCCGACGGCCTGACATCCCATGTCGAGGCGCGGCTGTCGGGTACGCATGCCAAGGCGCTTCTCGATCGCGGCACGCTCACCGATCTCGCCGGCCGCGTCGGCGGCATGGTCGACCTTGACCTTGGCGGCCTGCGCGGCGCGCCGAAATTCCCCAACGCGCCGTTCATGCTCACCCTCTGGCTGTCCTGGCTGCGCGACGGCAACGCATCGCACCGCGACGCTGTGCTTGTCAGCCTCGAACAGATGCTGAGCGGCGGCATCTACGACCATATAGGCGGCGGGCTCAGCCGCTATTCGACCGACGCGGAATGGCTGGTGCCGCATTTTGAAAAGATGCTCTACGACAATGCGGAGCTGATCCGCTTCTGCAGCTGGGCCTTTTCGGTGAGCGGGAACGATTTGTTCCGGGTACGAATCGAAGACACCGTCGCATGGCTGTTGCGCGAAATGCGCGTCGACGGCGGCGCCTTCGCCGCCAGCCTCGATGCCGACAGCGATGGCGCGGAAGGGCTCTTCTACACCTGGAGCAGGGCCGAGATCGAAACTGTCCTTGGTGACGATTCAACCTTGTTTTTCAAATACTTCACACTCTCCAGCCCGCATGGCTGGGAAGGCAAGCCGGTGGTCCATCAAACCCGGTCCCGGCAGGCCCAAAGCGTGGTTGATCGCGAGAAACTCATTCCACTCAAGGCCAGGCTTCTCGCTGCGCGGGAAGCGCGGGTCAGGCCTGGCCTGGATGCAAAGACCCTCACCGACTGGAACGGCCTGATGATTGCGGCCCTTGCCGAAGCCGGCCGCTCGCTGGGGCGGCCCGACTGGATCGAAGCCGCGGCCAAGGCCTTTGCCCATATCAGCTCCGCCAGCCGCGACAACCGCCTGCCGCATTCCATGCTTGGCGCCAGGAAGCTGTTTCCCGCTCTGTCCAGCGACTATGCCGCGATGGCCAATGCCGCGATCTCGCTGTTCGAGGCGTCGGGCGACTGGAGCTATGTCGATCAAGCCAGCCGCTTCATCGAGCAACTCGACCGCTGGCATACCGACGCCGCCGGCACAGGCTATTATCTCACCGCTTCGGACAGCACGGATGTCCCGATCCGCATCCGGGGCGACGTCGACGAGGCCATTTCCTCAGCCACCAGCCAGATCGTTGGAGCGCTGGCGCGGCTCGCTTCGGTTACCGGTGATCTCGATCTCCAGGAAAAAGCCTGGAAGATTGCCGAACACGCAGCCGGCCGCGCGGCGCACCAGGCTTATGGCCAGGCCGGCATCGTCAATGCCTGCGCACTAGTCATCGAGCCGCTGAAACTGGTGCTGATAGACGACATTGCCAATCCCACTCTTGTCCCGGTAGCGAATCGAAACCCTGACCCACGTCGGTTGGACATCATCGCAGCGATCGGTTCGGAAGCGAATCGACCCTCATTGCCAGGAGGAATCCTGCCGCCGACCGACAAGGCAGGCGCCTGGTTCTGTTCTGGGCAGGTGTGTTTGCCGGTGGTCACAGATGCCGATGAGTTGGAGAAGTTGTTGCGGCGAAGGGCCTAGCCGGCAATCTCTAACTACGAACGAACGCTCTGCCCCTCATCTGGCTGCCGCCATCTTCTACCCGTGAACGGGGAGAAGGAACGCCGTCGCCGCCGATTTCGCCAATCGCGATCATTGCAGAAAACAGCGCCGGGCTGCGGGACAGCCTCTTTCGCCCCGTTTACGGGGAGAAATGCCCGGCAGGGCAACGAGGGGCTGTGCCGGCTTTGGCCATTGGCCCTGACGTCGGAGTCAGCCCTTCAGACGAGACGGAGATGCGCTCCCCGCCCACGCCAATCACGTATTCATCGAGTCGAAGAAATCGCCATTGGTCTTGGTCTGCTTCAGCTTGTCGATCAAGAACTCGATCGCGTCGGTGGTTCCCATCGGCGCCAGGATGCGGCGCAGCACGAAGATCTTCTGCAGGTCCGCGCGGGGCACGAGCAGGTCTTCCTTGCGGGTGCCGGACTTCAAAATGTCGATGGCCGGATAGATGCGCTTGTCGGCGACCTTGCGGTCGAGCTGGATTTCGCAGTTGCCGGTGCCCTTGAACTCTTCGAAGATGACTTCGTCCATGCGGCTGCCGGTGTCGATCAGCGCGGTGGCGATGATGGTCAGCGAACCGCCTTCCTCGATGTTGCGGGCGGCGCCGAAGAAGCGCTTCGGCCGCTGCAGCGCATTGGCGTCGACACCGCCGGTCAGCACCTTGCCGGATGACGGCACCACGGTGTTGTAGGCGCGGCCGAGCCGGGTGATGGAATCGAGCAAGATGACGACGTCGCGGCCATGCTCGACCAGGCGCTTGGCCTTTTCGATGACCATTTCGGCGACCTGCACGTGGCGCACCGCCGGCTCGTCGAAGGTCGAGGAGATCACCTCGCCCTTCACCGAGCGCTGCATGTCGGTGACTTCCTCCGGCCGCTCGTCGATCAGAAGCACGATCAGATAGCATTCGGGGTGATTGGCGGTGATCGAGTGCGCGATGTTCTGCAGCAGAACCGTCTTACCGGTGCGCGGCTGCGCGTTGATCAGCGCGCGCTGGCCCTTGCCGATCGGCGCCACCAGGTCGATGACGCGAGACGAAATGTCCTTGGTCGTCGGAGTGTCGACCTCCATCTTCAGCCGCGAGGTCGGATAGAGCGGCGTCAGATTGTCGAAATGGATCTTGTGGCGGATCTTTTCGGGATCGTCGAAATTGATGGTGTTGACCTTGAGCAGCGCGAAATAGCGTTCGCCCTCTTTCGGGCTGCGGATCGGCCCTTCGACCGTATCGCCGGTCTTCAGCGAAAAGCGCCGGATTTGCGACGGCGAGATATAGATGTCGTCGGGACCTGGCAGGTAGTTGGCGTTGGCCGAGCGCAGGAAGCCGAAACCGTCCTGGAGCACTTCGACCACGCCGTCGCCGATGATCTCGATGTCCTGGGCGGCCAGCTTCTTCAGGATCGCGAACATCAGCTCCTGCTTGCGCATGACGCTGGCATTCTCCACCTCGAGCGATTCGGCATAAGCGATCAGCTCTGGCGGTTTCTTGTTCTTGAATTCGGTAAGTTTCATTTCTTGCATAGACGGACTCTGGGTGAGCTTTGGGAAAAAATATCGGCGGGATGCGACAAATGCCGGGCGCGGCCGAAAACAATGAGGGGCGGCGCATGACGGGAAGGAAGACCCGTCTTTTATAGTCGGCCGGCTGAAAGAGCAAGCCGCGTTTTGCGGGCCGAAAAAGGAGTGGAGCGCGGCATGTCTTTATCTAGAAACCGCGACCACTTCGCGCGGCCTGCATCAGAACGGCTTAACGACAACCAGGATCACGATTGCGATCATCAGCAATGTGGGGATCTCGTTGACGATTCGCCAGTGCCGGGCAGGTTTTTCATTGCGGTCCTCGGCGAATTTGCGCACCGCGCCGGCGAGATAGCCGTGAACGGCCGACAGCAGCAGCACCAGACCGATCTTGGTGTGCAGCCAGCCGCCATGGAAACCGAAGCCTTTCCAGGCCAGCCACAGGCCGAACACCCAGGTGATGATCATCGCCGGATTGATGATGCCGCGCAGCAGGCGCCGCTCCATCACCTTGAAGGTTTCCGACTGGACCGAGCCTTTCGCGGCATCGACGTGATAAACAAACAGCCGCGGCAGATAGAGCATGCCCGCCATCCAGGAGATGACGGCGAGGATATGGATCGCCTTTGCCCAGGGATAGAAACTGTCCGGCGCGAAGAAGAACAGAAGCGCCGTCAGCACGATCAGGACGCCG
Source organism: Mesorhizobium erdmanii USDA 3471 (assembly GCF_000472705.1). Lineage (GTDB taxonomy): Bacteria > Pseudomonadota > Alphaproteobacteria > Rhizobiales > Rhizobiaceae > Mesorhizobium > Mesorhizobium erdmanii. The sequence goes on from NZ_AXAE01000028.1 coordinate 17,755, forward strand.
ATGCTGATGATCATGCGCATCATCGCACCGCCGATGCCGGCCGTATCGTTAGACTGAACCATCAGCGTGCCGCGCTCCTCACCTGTTTCACCATCGCCTCGACATTCGCGATCGGCGTCTCCGGCGTGATGCCGTGGCCGAGATTGAAGATCAGCGGCCCCTCTCCCAATGCCTTCAGGATGGAATCGACGCCATCGGACAGCGCCTTGCCGCCAGCCACGAGGCGCAACGGATCGAGGTTGCCCTGAACGGCGCCCGAGCGCTGCAAATCCCGCGCCGCCGCCAGCGGCACCGTCCAGTCGATCCCCAGCCCCGTCACGCCGGTCTTCTGGCGATAGGTGCGATAGCGGGCGCCGGCGCCTTTGGGAAAGCCGATGATCGGCACATCGGGATGAACCGCCCGGACCTGCCGGACGATCTCGGCCACCGGCCAGACGCAAAACTGGTCGAACGACGCATCGTCGAGCACGCCGGACCAGGAATCGAAAATCTGCACGACGTCGGCGCCGGCCTCGATCTGCCGGATCAGATACGCGGCCGAATGGTCAGCCAACACCTTCAGCAGCTGTTGGAACGCCTCGGGCTCGCGATAGGCGAACAGCCGCGCTGGCGCCTGGTCGGGCGTTCCATGGCCGGCAATCATGTAGGTCGCCACCGTCCACGGCGCGCCGCAGAAGCCGATCAGCGTGGTTTCATCAGGCAGCTTTGCCCGCAACCGGCGAACCGTCTCGTAGACCGGTTCGAGATTCACGTGAAACACATCGCCTTCCAGAGCCGCGATCTCGGCGGCGGAGATCGGCGTCAGCAGCGGTCCTCTTCCCTCTTCGAAGCGAACGTCGCGGCCAAGCGCATGCGGAACGACAAGAATATCGGAGAACAGGATCGACGCGTCGAAGCCGAAGCGCTCGATCGGCTGCAGCGTCACTTCAACGGCAAGGTCGGGATCGTAACAGAGATCGAGGAACGAACCGGCGCGCCTACGTGTTTCCCGATACTCCGGCAGATAGCGCCCAGCCTGACGCATCATCCAGAGCGGAGGCGGAAAATGAGCCTCGCCCTTCAGGACGTCCAGCATGATCCGGCTTTTGGGCATCGAGCGCTCGCCTCTCCCAGCCTTCCTATATCTAAAGATTCTTATATCTAAGATTCTTCTGATTCTAAGAGTCTGTTGGTTGTGGTGGTTGTCACCTGTCCCGCTTCGCCAGCCAAAAAGCCAGCCAGCATATTGTCGCGCGCTTCGTTCTCCCAGAAGCAGGGTTTTGGGGATAGTCCGGAATCCGTCATCGGAGTCAAAGGTTTAGAACGCCATGGAAAAAGCCTGCCCTGTGGATGGCTGAAAGGCAAAGCAAGCCGTCCCCGGATTTGTCCCCAGCCGCCTGGCGAAGCTGACAGAGGACCGAATTGTGGACAAACCGGCATCTGATACAGTCGCTTGCCGTCGGCTCGACTTTTCATCCCGCTTTATCCACACAAGCCCACAGCCCCGCGTGATTCCTGTGAACAAACCTCAGAGCTTCTTTCACCTGCACCTGATTTCCGATGCGACGGGCGAAACGCTGCTCGCCGCTGGGCGCGCGGCCTCCGCGCAATACAAGGATGCGCGCGCCATCGAGCACATCTACCCGCTCATCCGCACTGAAAAGCAGGTGGCCAAGGTGTTCGAGGACATCGAGGAGGAGCCGGGCATCATCCTCTACACGGTTGTCGACCAGAAGCTGGCGCGCGGCATCGACGAGCGCTGCGCGGCCATGGGCCTGCCTTGCGTCTCCGTGCTGGAGCCGGTGCTGACCGTCTTCCAGTCCTATCTCGGCACGCCCGCCGGCCGCCGAGTCGGTGCGCAGCATGTCCTCGACGCCGAATATTTCCGCCGCATCGATGCGTTGAACTTCACCATGGAGCATGATGACGGCCAGCTGCCGGCCAATATGGACGACGCCGATATCGTGTTGATCGGCATCTCGCGGACCTCGAAGACGCCGACCAGCATCTACCTCGCCAACCGCGGCATCAAGACCGCCAACATTCCGATCGTGCTCGGCGTGCCGGTGCCCGAAAGCCTGGTCAGCGCATCCAAGCCGCTGATCGTCGGGCTGATCGCCACCGCCGAGCGCATTTCGCATGTTCGCCAGAACCGTATCCTCGGCAACAGCAGTTCTTATGAGGCGACCGACTATGTCGACCGTGCCGCGATCAGCGAAGAGCTCGCCTACGCCCGCCAGATCTGCACGCGCCATGGCTGGCCGATGATCGACGTCAGCCGCCGTTCGATCGAGGAAACGGCGGCGGCCATCGTTGCCCTCCGGGGGAAGACGCGGTAGACGAGCGAGAGTGTATTTTCCGAGACTTCTTAGCGGAAACTCGGCGCCGCCCCTCACCTGCCTGCCGGCATCCTCTCCCCGTATAGTGACGGGGAGAGGGGCGCTGCGATCGACGTTTTCGCCAATCGCCGGCGCTGAAGCTGCTTTTTCTCCCCGTCTCTATACGGGGAGAAATGTCCGGCAGGACAATGAGGGGCGGCGCTGACTTCGCGGAACAAAGCTCACACTCCAACCGCGCCTGTGTCTGCGCCCGAGTGCTAAAATGACCGAAAAAATCATCCTCGCTTCCGGCAGCCCCTTCCGCAAGACGATGCTCGTCAATGCCGGGCTCGACATTGAGGCGGTTCCGGCCGACGTCGATGAGCGCTCCCTCGAGGCGCCGTTGCAGGACAGTGGCGTTTCACCCGAGGACGTCGCGCTGGTGCTGGCCGAGGCCAAGGCCACGGAGGTCAGCGAACGCCGGCCCGGCGCACTGGTGCTCGGCTGCGACCAGACCTTGTCGCTCGGCGACGAAGTGTTCCACAAGCCGGCAGACATGGAAGGCGCGCGGCGCCATCTGCTGGCGCTGTCGGGCAAGACCCATCAGCTCAACAGCGCCGCCGTTCTGGTGCGTGACGGCAAGGTGTTGTGGCGGCATGTCGGCATTGCCTCGATGACCATGCGCAAGCTCGACCCCGGCTTCATCGGTCGGCACCTCGCCCGCGTTGGAGCCAAGGCGCTGGCCAGCGTCGGCGCCTACCAGATCGAAGGCGAGGGCATACAGCTCTTCGCTGAGATCGAAGGTGACCATTTCACCATTGTCGGCCTGCCGCTTTTGCCGCTGCTCGCCGAACTGCGCACACTAGGAGCCATCGATGGCTGAGGCGACCAGGAAGGCTTTCGTCACCGGGCATCCGATCAAGCACTCGCGCTCGCCCAAGATACATGGCCACTGGCTGGCCAGGCATGGCATCGACGGCAGCTATGAAGCGATCGATGTCGCGCCCCAGGATTTTGCCGAATTCATCGCGACATTGCAGGCAAACGGCTTTCGCGGCGGCAATGTCACCATTCCGCACAAGGAGGCGGCCTTCGCTCTTGCCCACCGCCGCGACCAGGCGGCGGAAGAGATCGGCGCCGTCAACACGCTGTGGTTCGAGGACGGCGTCTTGTGGGGCGGCAACACCGATGGCCACGGCTTTGCCGCCAATCTCGACGACTACGCGCCAGGCTGGCCGGAGACGGGACCCGCGGTGGTACTCGGCGCCGGCGGCGCGTCGCGCGCCGTCATCCAGGCGCTGAAGCAACGTGGTTTCAGCGATATCAGAATCGTCAACCGCACGCTCGCCCGGGCGCAGGAATTGCGCGATCGTTTCGGCGCCGATGTTTCGGCGCATGGCACGGCGGCGACCAGCGAATTGCTTGCCGACGCCGGCCTGCTGGTCAACACCACCGCGCTTGGCATGGTCGGCAATGAAGGCCTCGCCGCCGATCCTACCTTGTTGCCGGACCACGCCATCGTCACCGACCTTGTCTATGTGCCGCTCGAAACGCCGCTGCTCGCCGCCGCCCGAGCCAGGGGGCTGAAGGCCGTTGACGGTCTCGGCATGCTGCTCAACCAGGCGGTGCCGGGTTTCGAACACTGGTTCGGCGTCAGGCCACAGGTGACGCCTGAACTGCGCGCCATCATCGTCGCTGATTTGGTGCCCCAATCTCCAGTAACCCAGTCTTCGGTCGCCAAACCATGATCGTGCTCGGCCTCACCGGCTCGATCGGCATGGGCAAGTCGACGACGGCCAGGATGTTCGCCGATGCCGGCGTGCCGGTCCACGATTCCGACGAGACAGTGCATCGCCTCTATTCGGGCGCGGCGGCGCCCTTGGTCGAGGCGGCGTTTCCCGGAACGACCGTTGGTGGCGTGGTCGACCGGGCGAAGCTCGGCGCACGCGTGCTTGGCGACGCCGCCGCCCTGAAGGCGCTGGAGGTCATCGTCCATCCACTGGTACGCGCCGATGCCGATGCCTTTCTGGCCAGGCATCGTACCGCAGGCGAATCGATCGTTGTGCTCGACATTCCGCTGCTATTCGAAACCGGCGGCCGTGGCCGCGTCGACAAGGTCGTCGTCGTCACCGCGCCCGCCGAAGTCCAGCGCCAGCGCGTGCTGGCGCGGCCGGGCATGAGCGAAGAAAAACTGGCGGCGATCCTGGCCAAGCAGGTGCCGGATGCCGAGAAACGCCGGCTGGCGGATTTCGTCATCGACACCGGCCAAGGGCTGGACGCGGCGCGTGCCCAGGTCGATGCGATCATTGCCGAACTGGTCGGATAGCAAAGCCTGGCCCTTACAACGGCCATCGCCTTGACCAGCTGACCGTCAGCAGCGCAAACCTGTAGTGATTGCCTCGGGCAGCTGTGTTTTCCATTGCCATTTTGTTCCGGTCTCGTGATTCTGCCCCTCAGGAGCAAACTGATTCGATGCGCGAGATCATCTTCGACACGGAAACCACCGGCCTTGATGCGCGCGACGACCGCGTGATCGAGCTTGGCGGCGTCGAGCTGGTCAATCGGTTCCCGACTGGCAGGACGTTCCACCACTACATCAACCCGCAAGGCCGTGCGATCCATGCCGAGGCGCAGGCCGTGCACGGCATCAGCGCGGCGGACCTTCAGGGCAAGCCGACCTTTGCCGACATCGCGCAGGAATGGCTCGACTTCATCGACGGCGCCAAGCTGGTTGCCCACAACGCCACCTTCGATATCGGTTTCCTCAATGTCGAATTCGGCCGGCTTGGCCATCCGAACGTCGATCCCGGACTTGTCGTCGACACGCTGGCGCTGGCGCGACGCAAACACCCGATGGGCCCCAATTCGCTCGACGCGCTCTGCCGGCGTTACGGCATCGACAACGCCAAGCGCACCAAGCACGGCGCCCTGCTCGATTCCGAATTGCTGGCCGAGGTCTATATCGAGCTGATCGGCGGCAAGCAGGCGGCGCTTATCCTCGACAGCTCGGCCGGGCCGGCGCAGGGCGGCGAAAATGTCCGCCACATCGAAATCTTCGCCGCCGAGCGGCCGGCGCCGTTGCCGCCGCGCCTGACCGAAGCCGAGCGCGCGGCGCACGCCGCCATGGTAGCCACGCTTGGCGAAAAGGCGCTCTGGTTGAAGGCCTCCCAGGCAAGCGCCGCGAGGGCGTCTTAGAGCAATTCCAGGAAAAGTGTGTAACGGTTTTCCGTCTGGAATTGCGTGAAAACCGGCACGAACTCTCAATACGGCCACTCACCCCGGCCAAGCGTTGCAACCGCGTCAATGATCCGCGCGAACGCCTCAGCGGTGGCGGGCACCGTGGTGCGGGCGCGCAAGAAACTGTGCACGAGATGGGGTTCCTCGTGCCACCAGGCCTTGCCGCCGGCCGCGACAATGCGGTCGCGATAGGTTTCTCCGTCGGATGACAGCGGGTCGCACTCCGCTGTGATGATCACCGTTGGCGGCAGGCCGGAAAAGTCGGTGTCGCGCAACGGCGAGAATGTCGGGTCGGCAGGGGATTGCCGCTTGCCCGAGCGGACATCGCGGTAGAAGGCGATGTCGCTGAGCGATAGCAGCGGCGCCTCGGCATGTTCGACATAGGAGCCCTTGCTCTCGTCGCCGCCGAGGCCGGGATAGATCAGCACCTGGCCGACCGGCGCCCTAACATGCCGGCGCGCCGCTTGCGCCACCGCGGCCGCGAGATTGCCGCCGCCGCTTTCGCCGCAGAGCACGATCGGCAGGCTGGTCGTCCCTGCCGCCCAGGTGAAGGCAGCCAGCGCGTCGTCGAAGGCGGCGGGATGCGGGTGCTCCGGCGCCAGCCGGTAATCGACCGACAGCACCTCGAAACCGGTGCCGGCGCAAAGCTCGGCACAGATGTCGTCATGGCTGTCGAGCCCGCCGAGGATGAAGCCGCCGCCGTGATAATAGACAACCGAAGCGCGCGCGGCCTTGCCGTGGAGTTGGTAGCGCCTGACCGGAACAGCGAAGCTGCCGTCGCCGATCACGTGGTCGACGGCAGTGACCTTTGGCGGATAGGCCTGATGGAAGGCGCGGCACATCCGGTCATAGACGTCGCGCTGCCTGCCGATCGGCAGACCGGCGACCTCGGGCGGATACCAGGCGTTGACGCTGTCGATATACGCCCACAGCGCCGGATCGAGCCGGTCTTCGTATTTGCCGCGTTTGCTCATGCCCCAGTCGTCATAGATCCGCGTAGAGCCGGGCCGCATCGTCGAAGCTGAAGCGCAGCGGCACCGAACCTTCGACCTGCCAGACCGTGACCGTCTCGCCGGCCAGCAGCCGGCAGGCGCCCTCCGTGTCGGTGACGGCGCCGCCATAGAGCCGGTTGGCGAGGTTGAGAATGCCTGTCTGGTGCATGGCCGCACTGCCGCTGCCACAGGCATCCTTGACCAGGAGCACGCGAAAGCCTTTTGCCACCGCATCCTTGACCGAGGCATCGACGCAGGCCTCCGTCCACACGCCTGATATGACCAGCCATTCGATGCCGGAAGCCTTGAGTTGGTCGGCCGCCGAACCGTTACGAAAAGCGCTGGCCTCGGCCTTGATCAGCAGCGCCTCGCCCTCGGCCGGCGCTACCTCATGGCAGATTTCGGTCAGCGGATCGCTCTTGTCCGAAAATGCCGATTTACCGTCGGCGCCAACGGGATGAAAGGGCCGGTCCTGGCTGTCGAGATCGACGATATAGGCCCAGTGCTGGAGCGGCACGTGGTTGGCGCGCGCCGCCGCCTGCAGGCGCTGCACGTTGTCGAGAATCTTTCCATAGCCCTCGACGAGGTAGCGCGGGTCCTGCCGGTGCTCTTCTTGCAGGTCGATGAAGATCGCGGCCACGGTGCCGCGCTTGATGGCGATGGGAGACTTCATGCGGAGGCGCCTGGATTGACAGTCAGCGCCGTTCTGTTCAGCGAGTTAGCGCTAGCGGTTAGCCGGCACCTCGCCGCCCTCGTCATCCACGGGCGAAGCAGCCGCGCAGCGGCGTCGCGCAGACCCGAGGATCCATGCCGTGACGTCAATCGAATGGCGCAGCGGAGCAGAATTCGGTAACCGTTGCGCGGCATCGACGTCACGGAATGGATCCTAGGGTCTGCGCCGCGTCGCTGCGCTCCTTGCTCCGCCCTAGGATGACGAAGGCGATGGGAGGCGCAGCTATTCGAAAAGGTCAGCGATACTTGGCCGAGGTGACCAACAACCATCAAACCCGCCCCTCCAGAAACTCATCCTCATAGGGGAAGCGCGACAGAAGCTCCGTGCCCGTCTCGGTGATCAGGATTTCGTCCTCCAGCTTGACGCCCTCGCGGCCGCCCTTCTCGCCGATATAGCTTTCCACGCTCACCACCATGCCTGGCACGATATGGCCGTCGCGGCCATAGGTCTCGTAATCCATGGCATGGGCGATGAACGGCGTCTCGCCATGCATGCCGACGCCATGCATGACCGAGGTGTAGCGCTGGTCGACGAAGCGGTCGGGGATTTTCCACGCCTTTTCGGCGATTTCGCGGAACGCCATGCCCGGTTTGACGATCGATATATTGTGCTGAACCTGGTCATGCGCCATCTGGTAGAGCGACTTCTGGTAAGGCGTCGGCTTGCCTGGTCCGCAGCGGAAGGTGCGCGAGAAATCGGAATAATAGCCGTAGCAGCCGATCGTGTCGGTATCGAGCGCCAGCAGCTCGCCCGGCCGGATTTTTCGCCCGCTGGCCTCGTTGAACCACGGATTTGTGCGCTGGCCCGAGGTCAACAGCCGCGTCTCGATGAACTCACCGCCCTGGCGGATGACCTCGCCATACATGATGGCGAACAGCTCGTTTTCGGAGACGCCCGGCTTGATCGCCTCGCGCACCGCATAGACGGCGGCCTCGGCGCCGGCCATCGACACCTGCAGGCATTTCACTTCCTCCGGCGTCTTCACCGCGCGCACGGCGAGAATCTCGCCCTGGCAATCCTTGACCTCGCAGCCGCGCTTTTCCAAGGCCAGGGCCTGCAGATGGCTGCAACGGTCGAGCCCGAGCTTCATCGAACCGCCGCCATGCTTCTTCAACAGTTCGGCGATCTCGTCGGCGAAGGGCCCGGCGGTTTCGTCGTCGCGGCCGGAGACCGACGACCAGACCAGCTTGGAAGGCCGCGCCTCGTCGATCGTGTCGAGCACCATCGAGACATGGTAACTCTGCGGGTATTCGAACAGCACGATCGGCCCTTCGGTCGGGATGAAGAAATACCGCGTCGAGTTGCGCAGGAAGTAGCCGAACATGTTGCGCGACCCGGTGGCGTAGCGCTGGTTGTATGGATCGAACAAAACGACGCCGCCATAGCCGGCGTCGCGCATCCAGCCGCGCAGTTTGGCCAGCCGGCCTTTGCGCAAGGCATCCGCGTCGATGAAGGACGGCTCGGTGTCCGACAGCCACATGCCGCCCGCCGCATCGGCCGCCGCGGGGTGGCGCATGCGGTCCTTGAAGTCGACGTCCTCGGTGCTGTCGGGGTCGAATACGACGATGCTCATGGGGAAATGGCCTTGGGTGGGGATGGCGAGGTCAGACCATGGCGCAGAAGGTGAGAAAGCATTGTGCGGAAAACCGCGTGTGTTGTGCGGGATGCCGCCGGCGCCTCGGTTAAATCCGATCAAAACGAACGACCGAGTTCGACCCGTTGCGGACCTATCCGATATCTCAAGCCTCTAGTGTGATGGACGGCAAGTTCGCGGTGACGACTTCTACACAATCAAAGTGACTTGCAACGACATAGCTCCATCCATCTGACGTGACAAACGAGATTGTACTCTCTTTCGTCCAAAGATGATTCCTGACCTGGAACGTTGTCCGGGCAGGTCGTCCCCCACTTTCTCTTGTCTTCTCCCACAGCTCAAGAAGGCCATGCTCATCAAGGACGCGAAATGCCGATACATGCTCGAAGCAAACGCGATAGATCGAGCCGGACTCGTGCGCCCGAACACGAAAGATCAACGCTCTGCCTTCGGAATACGCTACATCCACCAGTTCGATGTCAGAGTTCTCAAAAGGCGTTTTCCAAGGTTGAAAAGCAAATGCTCCATCGCCGAAGTGGTTGTCCAATTCTATCCCCTGATGCTTGTTCCGGTTCGATCCACGAGGCATTCTCTTTCTATTATCCTAATGCCGCCGCGCCAGCTTCGGCGGATGCCCGTGCTCCTCGCGAAACGCCCGAGCAAAACTCGACATCGAGGCAAAGCCGCAGGCCAGCGCCACGTCGCGCACGGCGAGCGTCGAATGCGCCAAAAGATCAGCGGCGCGCTTCAGCCTGAGCCGCCGGTAGTAGCCGTTGGGCGAGACGGCGAGTTCGGAGCGGAAGGAGCGTTCGAGCTTGTCGGAGGACACGCCGAGCCGCGCGGTCAGTTCCGCCATGCCGAGCCGCTCCTCGACCGCGTCCTCCATGATGGCGATCGCCGACAGCACCAGCTCGTTCTGCACGCCGGTGCGCAGCCTGAGCGGCATCAGCTTGCGATCGACGCTGGAGCGCAGCTGGCTGTGCACGAACCATTCGGCGACGCCGGCGGCAAGCTCGGCGCCGTAATCCCGGGTGATGATCTCCAGCATCATGTCGAGGCTGCCGACGCCGCCCGCCGAGGTGAAGCGCTTGCGGTCGATGACGTAAAGGTCGCGCCGCAGTTCTATGTCGGGAAACGCCTCGGCGAAAGCGGCCTGGCTGGTCCAGTGCAAGGTGCAGGCATGGCCATCGAGCAGGCCGGCGCGGGCAAGGAAGAACGCCGCATCCGCCACCGCACCGATATGCGCGCCATTGCGCAGGCTGCGGCGGATCCAGCTCGCCGCATCCTCGGCGACGAGATGATCGGCATCGCCGCCCGAACAGACGACGATGCGGTCGACCTTCGGCGCGTCCTCCGCGTAAAAGCCCGGCTGGATGACGACGCCGTTCGAAGCCTCGACCGCGCCTTTCGTGCCGCCGACGATGATCCAGCGATAGCATTCCTTCTTCGCCAATATGTTGGCGGCGCGCAGCGGCTCGATGACGGAACTGAACGCCATCATCGGAAAGCCGGGAAACACCAGCACCGCGAAGGTGAGAGGCTCGGAGGGCTTTGGGGGTTCGCGCGTGGCCATGGGCGCTACATCTCGGGCGAATGGGACGCGAGGTCAACCAGGGTGATGACTGGGCCTTTCATCGTGAGACGTCGGCGCCGCCCCTCAATGCCCTGCCGGGTATTTCTCCCCGTAAACGGGGCGAAAGCGGCCAACCGTTGCCGCCGGCGATTGGCGGAACCGGCGACGACGGTTCCCTCGCCCCGTTTACGGGGAGAGGATGCCGGCAGGCAGGTGAGGGGTAGCGCCAGCTTTGGCGATTGGCTCGTGCGCAGAAGTAGCGCCCATTCATCCCCCCAGAGCCTGCTCCAGGTCCGCGATCAGATCATCGCCATCCTCGATCCCCGCCGACAGCCGCACCAGCGAATCCGAGATCCCGATCTCCGCCCGCTTCTCGGCGGGGATAGAGCCATGCGTCATCAGCGCCGGGTGTTCGATCAGGCTTTCCACGCCGCCGAGGCTTTCGGCCAGCGTGAACAGCTGCGTGCGTTCGAGGAAGCGTTTTGTTCCAGCGAGGTCGCGGTCGAGCACCGCGGTGATCATGCCGCCGAAGGCATGCATCTGCTGCACCGCTATGCGGTGCTGCGGGTGGCTGGCGAGGCCGGGATAGAGGACGCGCCGCACATCCTTGCGGGCTTCCAGCCACTGCGCGATCTTCAGCCCGTTGTCGGAGTGGCGCTCCATCCTGAGCGCCAATGTCTTCAGCCCGCGCAGCGCCAAAAAGCTGTCGAACGGACCCGATATGGCGCCAATGGCGTTCTGCAGGAATTTCAGCTGGGCGGCGAGCTCCTTGTTGTCGCCGACGACAGCCACGCCGCCGACCATGTCGGAATGGCCGTTGAGATATTTGGTCGTCGAGTGGACGACGATGTCGATGCCGAGCTCCAGCGGCCGCTGGATATAGGGGCTGCAGAACGTGTTGTCGGCGACGGACAGGATGCCCCGGCGTTTGGCCAGCGCTGCGACGCCTTCCAGGTCGACGATGCGCAGCAGCGGGTTGGTCGGCGTCTCGACCCACAGCAGTTTCGTCTCCGGGCGGATCGCCGCTTCGACGGCCGCAAGGTCGGTGAAGTCGACGAAGGAGACTTGCAAATTGGCCGAGCGCTTGCGCACCCGTTCCATCAGCCGGAACGAGCCGCCATAGATGTCATCCGTGGCGACGATATGCGCGCCGCTATCGAGCAGTTCCAGCACCGTCGAGATCGCCGCCAGGCCGGAAGCGAAGGCGAAGGCCGCCGTGCCGCTTTCGAGGTCGGCCACCGCGCGCTCGAAGGCAAAGCGCGTCGGGTTCTGGCTACGTGCGTATTCGAACCCCTTGTGCACGCCGGGCGACTGCTGGCCATAGGTCGAGGTGGCATAGATCGGGACCATGACCGCACCGGTCAGCGGGTCGTGGCTCTGGCCGCCATGGATGGTGCGCGTCGAGAAGGCCAGGCGGTTCTTGCCGGATACGTTGCTGCTCATCGTGCGCGCCTCAGATGGTTGATCAGGTCGATGCGGGTGATCAGGCCGACGAACTCGTCGCCGTCGAAGATGATGGCGACCTCGTTGCGGTCGAACACCGGCAGCAAGGCATCCAGCGTCTGGCTGGCCTGCAGCGTGTGCAGATTGGAAGTCATCGCCGTGCGCACTGGACCGTTGAAGCGCTCCCAGCGGCCGTCATAGGGACCATCGACATGAGCAAGAATATCGCTTTCGTCGACGATGCCGATCAGCCTGCCCTTGTCCAGCACCGGCAGCTGCGAGACATCGGAGCGGCGCATGCGGCCATAGGCGTTGAGCAGGCTCTCGTCCGGGCCGACGAAAACGGTGTCGCCGGTGCGGTGCGAGCGCATGACGAGGTCGCGCAGGTCGCCATGCTGTTCGTGCTCGGCCAGGCCCTGCTCGGCCAGCCAGAAATCATCGAACACCTTTGACAGGTATTTGTTGCCGCTGTCGCAGACGAAGGTGACGACGCGCTTGGGCGTCATCTGCTCGCGGCAATAGCGCAAGGCGGCCGACAACAGCGTGCCCGACGACGAGCCGGCCAGGATGCCTTCGCGCGATAAGAGGTCGCGCACCGCCAGCATGCTCTGCTTGTCTGATATGGAATACGCCTTTTTCACCAGCGACAGATCGGCATTGGGCGGCACGAAATCCTCGCCGATCCCCTCCACCGTCCAACTGCCGGCCTCTTCCATCTTGCCGGTCTTGATCAGCGGCGCCAGCACAGAGCCGACCGGATCGGCCAGCACCATTTCCGTCTTCGGCGACACTTTCGAAAAGTAGCGGCCGAGCCCGGTCAGCGTACCGCCGGAGCCGACGCCGACCACCACCGCGTCGACATGCCCGTTTAGCTGCGAAAAGATTTCCGGCCCGGTGGTCGTCTCATGCGCCAGCGGGTTGGCCGGATTGGCGAACTGGTTGGCATAGAAGGCGCCGGGCACCTCGGCCGCGATCTTCTCGGCCATGTCCTGGTAATATTCGGGATGCCCCTTGCCGACATCGGAACGGGTCATGCGCACTTCCGCGCCCAGCGCGCGCAGATGCTGGATCTTTTCGCGCGACATCTTGTCGGGCACCACCAGCACGATGCGGTAGCCCTTGGGAATGCCGACCTGGGCGAGGCCGAGGCCGGTATTGCCGGCGGTCGCCTCGACGATGGTGCCGCCACGCTTCAGCCGGCCCTCTTTCTCGGCCGCGGCGATCATCGACAGCGCGATGCGGTCCTTGATCGAGCCGCCCGGATTCTGGCTTTCGAGTTTGATGAACAGCCGGCATTTGCCGGTGTCGAACTTGCTCAGCTCGACCACCGGCGTCTGGCCGATCAGGTCGAGCACCGAGGCATAGGGCGGACGCAGGCGGGATGTTGCGCTGTCCGAGGGACCGTTGTCAGGCGCGGCGACCTTCTGCTCGCTCATTCGGATGCTCCATGATCAAGCGGCCGCCTAACGCATGATGCCGAAAAGTGTGAAGTAATTTTCGGACGACATCTTGCGCTGTTTTTTGAGTTGGTCGGCAGAGCGGCAGCGTAGTCTCTTTTCCAGCCGTTTGTCGCGGGATAGAAGATAGATCATGCCAATCGACCGGCCAGATGCGGAATGAAATTCCGGTTTGGACACAGCGCGGAAGGCTGCGGGGACGCCGAGGGTCCTTATCCGTTCGGCTCGGCGCGCGCCCATGCGAGGCATCGGGCGGTGGAACATGCTCTTTGGTTTGAAGCAATTCCCAAGGGAAGGCATCGCGCTTTCTCCTGCCCAGGCTTTCCTCGACGGCAGGGACTTCAGTCTTAGTTGAGTGATAGCTAATATATCTATAGCTTGGTCGGTGCGGAGGACGATCCCAATCGAAGCCTATCCCGCAATGGCCGGTGCAGCCCGCTTCCAACCCAAGCATCCCCTGCTCCGGCCATTCTTTCCTTGTCGCTGGGTGCCCATAGCCGGCTTGGCCGATTTGCACCGCCATAACAACGGGCCGGCGTGAAGCCATGTATATCTCGATTGGCTAAAGTACGGAACGTCCAATGCACAAGTACGGAACGTTCGAGGGCCCCTCGGACCAAGGCCCGTTGGGGCACAAGACCTTAGTCCTGCCGTCTTATAGTTAAGAACGGAAGTTGTTCGGCCAGACATAGGGCCGCCCCGGATTGATACCAGACTGCCCTCAGCCGAATATGGTGCGATCGCGCAGGGCGCTTATGCAATCGCCCTACCCGAGCAGTTGTTTGCTCAGCCGCGCGCACTGGACGCGGATGTCGGGAATGGCGTCGATCTCGAAGAAGGTGCCGCGTGTCAGCGGCCCGACGGCGAGAATCTTTCGCGACACGCTGCCGTCGCCGGCGATGATCTCGCAATTGGCCGAGACATCTAGGCCGATCCGCAGCGGATCCGGCCGCGCCAGCCCGCGATCGACCAGCGAGCGCACCACGCTGTTCGACGAGGTCGAGATGTCGCGCACGATGCCCGAGCAATCGTAGATGCGGGCAACGCCGAATGTTTCGAGCCGCTGTGTGTGGCGTGACTGGACCTGGACGGTGAATTCGCCACCCTTGGCGATGTCCACGACGCGGCCGGCGACAAGGCGGATGCGGCTGCAGTTCACCGCCTCGGTCACGCGAGCGTAGACTTCGGGCGCCATGCGATGGCGGTGGATGTCCCACCACGCCTTGGTGTGTTCGACGAAGCGGCGCTTGGCGGAAGCCGGCCAGTTCTGCCAGATCTTCTGGTTGAACGGGCGCAGGCCGTCGACCACGTCGCGCCAGTCGATGCCGGCCTCCTGGTTCTCACGGATCAGGTCGCGGAACCAGCCGACGAAATAGGACAGCTGGGTGCCAAGCGGAATGTCGGCGACGTCGAGCTTGATCGGATTGCCCTTGCGGTGCGGCGACGGCAGCAGCCCGCGTCGCGACACGGCCACGATCTTGCCCTTGTGGCCGCGCTGTTCGAGCGCCAGGAACGCGTCGACCATGCTGAGGCCGGTGCCCAGCACCATGACCGGACTGTCCGCATCGAGCGCCGTGTCGGCCTCCGAGCCCATGCGGACCGCATGGCCTTGCGTCGGCTGCTCATCATGGCCGGTGGCGAGTATGGCCAGATGGCCGACAACGCTGGTGCCGTTGGCAAGCGCCACTTCGACGCCGGAGGTGGTCGGCGTGATCGAAAGGCTCTCCTCGTGGATGAGGCGCAGCCGGCCGGTGGGCTGTTCGCGGGCTTCGAGGTCGTCGAGCAATTCGCCGAGGTAGCGGGCATAGATGCTGCGCGGCGCGTAGAAGGGCGTCCGTGGCGTCTGCTCCGCGTCCACCAGGCCATGCCCCTGCAGCCAGCGCCAGAAATTGCCGGGATCGTCGGCATAGGCGCTCATGCCGGCGGCGCTGACATTGAGCACATGCGCCGACAGCAGCGTCGAATAGGCGATGCCCTGGCCGAAATGCGGCCGCCTCTCGATCAGCGTGACGCGCAGATCCGGATTGGGCGATTTCAACAGATGCGCGGCCATCACGACGCCCGAGGCACCGCCGCCGACGATGATGATGGAGCTGGGGATGATGGAATTGACCCGTCCGCTCATGCGCGCTCCCGCCCTGTGAGATGCGTCAGGCCTGGACCTTCACCGTGACCGGGAGGTCGTCGAGGCCGATATCGCGCATCTCGGCGAGACTGCGCTGATCGAGCACCTCGGCGATCGCTTGCCGGACCTCGAGCATCAGATGTCGGACTTGGCATGTCGCCTCGTTGCAGTCTTCACAGCGCTGGTAAAGGGTGCGGCTGGCGCAAGGGATCGGCGCCAGCGGCCCGTCGAGGACGCGCACGACGTGGCCGACCTTGATCTCGTCGGCCGGCCGGGCGAGGCGGTAGCCGCCATCCTTGCCCTTGCGGCTCTGGACGAAGCCGGCATTGCGCAGCTCGCCCAGGATGGCGTCGAGGAATTTCTTCGGAATGGTGTTGCCAGTCGCGATGTCGTTGACGAAAGCAAGCTGCCCGGCCGGCATCCGTGCGAGGTGGACGAGCGCCTTGAGGCCGTACTTCCCCTTTTTTGTGAGCATGAAATCAAAATTTCCCTGTCATGCGACGGTGTGAGATCCTCAGCGCCAAAAACACTTGGCACTCCGGGAATGCGCGACCAAACTGTCAACATGGATAAATTCCAGTGACATTCGCTACAAGCCAAGTGGCCTTGATTCTGTTTCTTTTCTAGCCGCCGCGGACCCGAGACGACCCGGAATATGCCGAGACATTGTAGCCCGAGGGCGGATCGGGGTGCCGCCCGTCGGTGGTTCATCCCCCCTTATTTCGATAATAATACTATACTTAGGACCGAGCACATGGAAGCCTGTTCCAATTCGTAGGCTGACGACGCACGAATTCACCGAATTTCTGCGGTAATGGAGAAAAGCCGTAGTGCGCGGATCGCTGTCGCCTATCCAGCGCTCGCTGACACGCTAGCGGTTGCGGAGATGGTCCCTTTCAGTCGTCAAATCCGGTGTGCAGCCTCACGAACGCGACCTTTCCAGCAAACGGTTTCGGCCGGGAGGGCTCGGTTCCATGTCAGTGATGGGGGTTTTCGCCGCGCGCGATCATCAGGTGGTGCTGCTGATGATGCATTCCCTGTGCCATGAGCCCAAAGAATCCAAGGCCGCGCAGTTTGCCAGCATCCTTCGCCGGCGGCCACACGGTCAGGGACGCGCCACCGTCGATGTCGGAAGCCTCGAAACGCCAGCCGTCGATCTCGTTCATCGCCGCAGCATGGGCCTTCACCATCCGGCGCACGGAATCCCGAACGGCTCCCGAACCCGTGACCAGGAAGCGGGTTCCGCCCGCGACCGGTTCGCTCTTCACATCGGCGGCCAAGGTAACCGCGCCCATGTCGACGAGATGCGCGCGCAGGGCGTCGATGTCCACTCTGGACCAGTCTGTATCGGGATCGGCCTCGAGGATGGCTACAATCTCCTGGATCGCCGCGAACGCGCCTTGGCCCGGTTCCGTCGGGACCGAGACACCAGCGGCTTGCGCGCCCATCATCTGCATGTGCTGCATCATCGTCTTGTGGTCCACTCCGTTTGTCTGGGCTTGCTGGGCGCAGGCCAGGGAGGGGATCAGGCAGGCGGCGAGGACGAGGGCGCGTATCATGACAATTGCTCCGTTGGCGGAGCATGCTTGCCATAGCGTAGAGCAACGCGACATGATTGAAATCATGTCGCCGCCGCTAATTGCCCTGCTCGACCGTCTGGAAGGCCGCGAGATCGAGTTCGCGGCGGGAGCACCGGTGTTTCATCTGGGTGATCCCGTCCGGTTTGTTCACGTCGTGCGTTCGGGCGTTGTTCATCTGGTCAGGCATCAGGACAACGGGTCGGCCCTGATCCTTCAACGCGCGGGTCCAAATTCCATCCTGGCCGAAGCCTCGTTATATTCAGCCTCCTACCATTGCGCGGCCCAAGCGGAGATTGCTGCCGTGACCTGGGCCATTCCACGCACCGGGCTGCTCGCCCGGATCGAGAACGATACCGAGTTGGCGATCGCTTGGGCGCGCCATCTCGCACACGAGGTCCAGCAGGCGCGGCTGCAGTCGGAGATCCTGTCACTCAAGACAGTCGCGGCCCGCCTCGATGCGTGGGTTTCCTGGCATGGGAGCCTTCCCGCCAGAGGACATTGGTCGACGCTGGCCCATGAAATAGGCGTCAGTCCCGAGGCGCTCTACCGTGAGATCGCATTGCGCCGGAGGCAGGACGTGGTGACGAATATTTGATCGCCATCGGTGAGATGCGGTTCATTGCGTCGATCGCGCCATTGAACGGCATGCTGCTTTCCCACCTGACTGACTGGCTCCGGCCTCATCTCATCAGGCTCGATTTGCCGCTTTTCCAGTCCTAGATACCACCGGCCCCGCCACTGCCGCCGGCGCCGCCACTGCCGAACAAGCCGCCGCCTGTGCCCCCAGTACCTCCCGTGCCGCCGGCACCGCCATTGCCGAACAAGCCGCCGCCTGTGCCGCCATTGCCGCCGGTGCCCCCAGTACCTCCAGTGCCTCCAGTACCACCGGCACCGCCCGCACCACCATTGCCGAACAAGCCGCCGCCTGTGCCACCATTGCCGCCCGTGCCCCCGGTACCTCCCGTACCACCGGTGCCGCCAGTCCCACCGGCGCCGCCATTCCCGCCAGTACCTCCCGTGCCGCCATTCCCACCGGTGCCGCCGTTCCCGAACAAGCCGCCGCCATTCCCGCCTGTACCTCCCGTGCCGCCTGTACCTCCAGTGCCGCCTGTGGCTCCGCTGCCGCCGGTGCCGCCAACTCCTCCCGCGCCTTGGCTGCCGCTGCTGCCGCCACCCCGGTCTCCGACGCGGCTACTTGCGTTGCCGCCGGCCCATGGGAGGCGATTTGTTGTTGACGCCGCTACGATGCAGATCCTGCCGTGGAGCGCGTGTGCCGTCGGTGAACTGAAGCCAGGTGCCGAAGCGCAAAGCGTTTCGAATTGGACTTTGTTGAGTAGGATTGCCGGCACCGATACTTCGCCACGCGCATGGGTCGGCACGATAGTTGTCGCCCCAAGCAGCAATACCACCCCGATTGCCCAATCTTTCCGAAGGTTGCTCACGTCAGACCTCCACATATACCCGCGCCAAACAGCATCGCGTCCGCCAGCGCATTCCGCTGCGGGATTATAACCAGTTATAGCGTAAACTTATCAAAATAAAGGGTCTGCTACCGCCTCACCCCTACCGGTTCGCCCACACCAGCCCCGCCAGGCCGACCAGCATGGCGGCAAGCCCGATATAGAGCCATTGCGACTGGCCGGTCATGAAGCTGCCGCCGACCACGCCGATGCCTTGCAACGACCACACCGCTCCGACAGCCAGCACAATCAAGGCCAGCAGATTTTTGGTCAGTCTCATTGACGGATCCCGCTTTCCAAGTCGATCGTTTGCGGCGCCATGGCCGCGATGAAAGAGCCGAAGGAAGTGACCAGATTGGCGCGACTTCTACTTGAAAATCTAAGCCAAATTTTGTCATGAAAGTCCTCGGCGCGATTACGAATATCATCAAAAACTGATCTTCGCGCGCCGGAAAATCCCTGACAGACTGTTACCCGGTGACTCCAAACGTGTGATCTCGCCACGGAACGGACAGATCACTGCCGCATTTCCTGCCTTATTCTCGACCTAACGGCTGGGGTCTGTCAAAAACGGAGCCACCCCTTAAAGATGAAGACCCTAAATCAAACCGCGCTTGTCGCGGTAACGATCGCTGCTGGCCTGATGGTCGGCGCCTCCGCCACTTCGGCGACCGCCGCCGCCGGCCAGTGCGGCCGCGCTTCCTGGTACGCGCTGCACTCGAAGACCGCATCGGGCGAGCGCATGAACCCCTCGGCGATGACCGCCGCCCACCGGACACTGCCGTTCGGCACCAAATTGCGGGTCACCAACCAGAACAACGGCCGCAGCGTCATTGTGCGCATCAACGATCGTGGCCCGTTCATTCGCGGACGCGTGCTCGACCTGTCGAAGGGCGCCGCCGGCCAGCTCGGCTTCATCGGTTCCGGCCAGACCGCTGTCTGCATGGCGCGTGTCTAATGCATGTCGCCCAGAAGTGTGTAGCGGTTCTGGGACAACGATATGCATCAAAACAAAACGCCTTAATGTCGTCTTTCCTGGGACCGTGATCCCTGCGAACCCGGGGTCCGCAGAGCGAAACCGGAACCACTTTTCGGGATCATGGTCTGGTGTCCGGCAGGAAGGCCGGACATATTTCCTACACATTTCGGCACTGCACATTGAGCCGGCTCGCCCGTTCAAGGCCGATTTCCAGCGCTTTGGACGAAAGAACCATTGCTCACGCGACGTGACGTATTGCATCGCAACAATTAGTTGTTAACCTCGCCGCGAGACATCTAGGGCTCGGCGCTGCTCGTCGTTCCTTCGATTGCAGGCCGCAGCGGGGTTGTCGATGTTCTACCAGCTCTATGAGATGAACCATGCGGCACTGCAGCCCGCCCGGCTCTATGCCGACGCGGTGCGGCTGTTCTATTCCAACCCGCTCAATCCGATCTCGCACACGCCCTGGGGCCGTTCGATCGCTGCAAGCGCCGAACTGTTCGAACGCACCACGCGCCGCTACGGCAAGCCGGCCTTCGGCCTCGACAAGACCGTCGTCGACTGGAAGAGCGTCGCGGTCACCGAAAGAACCGTCTGGTCGAAGCCGTTCTGCAATCTCGTCCGCTTCGAGCGCGCCGTGCCGGCCGCGCGCAAGCCCGACCCGAAGCTGCTGATCGTGGCGCCGATGTCTGGCCACTATGCGACGCTGCTGCGCGGCACGGTGGAAGCCATGCTGCCCTATGCCGATGTCCACATCACCGACTGGGTCGACGCCCGCATGGTGCCGCTGGTCGACGGCAGTTTCGATCTCGACGACTATATCGACTATGTCATCGAGATGTTCCACGCGCTCGGGCCCGACACCCATGTGATGGCGGTGTGCCAGCCTTCCGTGCCGGTTCTGGCCGCGGTGGCGCTTATGGAAACCAGGGGCGACCCGTTCGTGCCGTCGACGATGACCCTGATGGGCGGTCCGATCGACACCCGCCGCAACCCGACCGCGGTCAACCTTTTGGCCGAGGAAAAGGGCATCGACTGGTTCCGGGGCAACGTCATCATGCGCGCGCCCTGGCCGGAGCCCGGCTTCGGCCGCGAGGTCTATCCAGGCTTCCTGCAGCTGTCCGGCTTCATGAGCATGAACCTCGACCGCCACATCGCCGCCCACAAGGACTTCTTCATGCACCTTGTGAAGCATGATGGCGACAATGCCGAAAAACACCGCGACTTCTATGACGAATATCTGGCTGTCATGGACCTGACGGCGGAGTTCTACCTGCAGACCGTCGACACCGTGTTCGTGCGCCATGCCTTGCCCAAGGGTGAGATGACGCATCGCGGCACTCGGATCGACACGTCAGCCATCCGCAATGTCGCCCTGTTCACGGTCGAGGGCGAGAACGACGACATATCGGGCCTTGGCCAGACCAAGGCGGCGCAGGATCTGTGCGTCAACATTCCGGCCGACAAGAAGGCGCACTACATACAGCCGGCGGTCGGCCATTACGGCGTCTTCAACGGCTCGCGCTTCCGTTCCGAGATCGTGCCGCGCATCGTCGACTTCATCACCAGCTATGGCCGCCAGAACCGGGTCGCGGTAAAGCCGAAGCTGATCCGAACCGCCAAGCGGTAGGCAATTCCGGGCAGAATCGGTTGCCGGTCCGATTCTGCTGCACAAGCGTCGCTGTCCCTCCCCTCGGGTAACCATGCTGCAAATCAGCCCGTCGTCGGAATTGACACGGACTGCCGATCGCCCTTAACGTTTCGTTAACAACAGGGTGAGCGGGGACAATGAATTCCTCAACAATGGCGAGAAGGCTGCGCTTGTGCGTGGCCATGGCCGGCCTGGCAGCCACGGCGGGCTGGATGGCACCGGCCTTGGCTGCCGGAGCGATGGCGACCGGGGGCATCACCTCGCAGCCGATCGGCCACTATGATTTCTGCAGACTGCACCCCGGCGAATGCTCGATCCGTCCAAGCAATCTGGCACCGGCCAGGATGACCAATGGGCTGATGAGCAAGCTCGCCAGCGTTACCGCCAGGGTCAACGCCGCCGTCAAGCCGATGAGCGACATGGACATTTACGGCAAGGACGAGGTCTGGGCCTATCCCGACAAGGGCGTCGGCGATTGCGAGGACTATGTGCTGGAGAAGCGCCGCCGGCTGTCCCACATGGGCATCTCGCTGTCCGATCTTCTCATCACCGTGGTGCGCAAGCCAGACGGCGAAGGCCATTCCGTGCTGACCGTGCGCACCGACAAGGGCGACTACGTGCTCGACAATCTGACCGACAAGGTCAAGGCCTGGGACCAGACTGGCTACCGCTTCCTCAAGCGGCAGGCGATCGACAACACCGGCCGCTGGGTCTCCATCCGCGGCGGCCAGCAGGTTCTGGTCGGCTCGGTGGAGTAGGACTGCAGCCGCCTGGTTGGGCAGCGCACCCCCAGCGCTTCTTCATGCTAGGGCGGAGCAAGGAGCGAAGCGACGCGCGCAGACCCGAGGATCCATGCCGTGACACCAACATAGAACGCGGCGGCGCAGGAACAGGCGCCGGCCATCTTCATCCGAGCATCACCACATTCTGCACCGCTGCGACGCCCGCAGGTCGCGGCATGGATCCTCGGGTCTGCGCGACGCCGCTTCGCGGCTGCTCCGCCCGTGGATGACGAACGCGTGGAGGCTCCCGCTAATCGCGAAGGGCTCTGCCGCGGCCCGCCCTCGCGAGGTGACGCGCACTCCCTCCGAAAAAATCTTCGCATCTCCGTGAACCATTTCCGTTCGCCCGGCGACACACAGCCGTGAACGATAGAAACCCAACCATGGAGACTTCAAATGACTGCTTTCCTGCGTAATACCCTTCTCGCCGCCGTCGCGGTATCGGCCTTGGGCGGATCCGCTCTGGCTGGTCAAACCGACACGAGCTGCGTCAAGACGACGCTCAATGACCTTTGGGCCGGCCGTTGTTGCGGCACCGCCGGCGCGTCGGACTGTCTGGGCGGTGGCAACGGCGGCCGTGGCGACCATGACCACCCGGGCACGAATGGCGGCAATCCCAATGGCGGGCCGGCCGGTAAGCCCTGATCCCACCACAGCTGCCCGCTGGCGTTTCGCCGGCGGGCACTGGTTTGCGATCAGGCGGACGCCCGTCGCAAAATCCGGTTGGAACAGATCACGCCCGTCGGCCCAGCGCCGCACGGATCGATGCGGTGATGCGGCGCAGTTCCGCCTCGTCGAGCTTCTCAATGTTCTCGGCCAGCAGATTGGCCAGTTCGGTGGCGGCGGGATTGAGCCCCGACGTATCGAGCCTGACGCGCGGATGCGAGGCTTCGGCCAGCCGTGCCAGTTCCTCGGCATCGTCCCAGATGACGTTGAAATAGCCGATGATCTTCTGGATCAGCGTCCAGGTCGGCGCGCCGCGCCTGCCATGCTCGAGCGCCGACAGATAGGCGGCGCTGACGCCGATCGCCGCCGCCATGTCCTTCTGGCTGACGCCGCGCTCATTGCGCAGCGCCCGCAGCCTCTCGCCGAACGGCGTCATGCGCCCGGCCTCACAACCCTCATGAACGCACCCGCCGCAGCCTGATATAGAGCGCGCCCGCGCCGCCATGGTTGCGGGCGGCATGGTCGTGGCTGGAGACCAGCGGCCGGAACGCCGGCGTCGACAGCCAGGCCGGCACGGCACGCCGCAGCACGCCGTCGCCGCCGGAGGAAGACCCCTTGCCGGTGATGACCAGCACATAGCGGATGCCGCCGGCATGCGCCCGGTGCAGGAACGAGAACAGCAGCGAATAGGCTTCGTCCTGCGTCATCCCATGCAGGTCGACGCGGCCTTCGATCGGCAGCCGGCCCTTCGACAATTTGTCCAGCGTCGGTTCGTCGAGCCGGTGCGTGACATGCTGTGCCTTTGGCTTGGCAACGGCCGCCGCATTGGCGGTGGGCTGGGCCGGTTGCGCCGGCGTTGGCTTGGCCTCGATGGCCAGGTCGGGAATGTCGACCGAAGTCCTGCCCTTCAGCGGGTTGGCCGTGCGCGCCACCAGGTTCCACAACACCCGGTCGTCTTCGCTTAGCCTGTCCGGGCGCTTGCTCACCGGGCGCTCCCGGCCAGCGCGCGCGGCACCAGCGCGTAAAAATCGGCGGCGTTGCGCACCACGCCGGCGATCTCGCCGGCGGCATCGCCCGAGCCGGCGAACAGATCGCCGCGCGCCGGCCCGGTGATGGCCGAGCCGGTATCCTGCGCGATCATCAGCCGCCGGAACGGTTTTTTGTCGAAGGCGGTCAGCGTCGGCGCGTCGATGTAGAAGGGCGTGCCGAACGTGTGCAGCAGCCGGTCGACGGCGACCGAGCGCCCCGGCGTCAGCGGCACCTTGGCGGCGGCGATCGGGCCGAGGGTCGCGTCCTCCACCTCGGCCTCGCGGAAGAAGATGTAGGAGCGGTTTTGCCACAGGATCTCGTCGACGCGCCCGGGATGCGCCTTGAACCAGGCGCGGATCGACTGCATCGTCACTTGCGACAGCGGGATTTCGCCCAGTTCGCTCAGCACCTTGCCCGGGCCGGTGAAGCGCTGCCCTGACTTGGCGGCGTAGGTGACACGGCAAAGCCGGCCGTCGGTCATGGCGAGCCGCGCCGCCCCTTGCACATGGACGAAGAAGGCATCGACCTTGTCGGCCAGCCAGGCGATCTCAAGCCCCTGGCCCGTGAGCGCGCCGCGCTCGATCGCGCCACGGTCGAAATACTCGACCGGTCCGTCCGCTGTCTGGCGTGCGAAGGCGAGATAGGCATCCATCCCCTGCGACCGGTTGGCGTCGTCGACATCGACGAGATCGGCCGGCCGCGACAGAAGCGGCACGGTGAAACGGTCGGTGCGCACCGGCGATGCCTCGACCTGAGGCTCGTAGAAGCCGGTGACGAGGCCGGCGCCGGTCTCGACCCCGACCGGCATCGGAACAACCAGCATGGGGATGAAATGCCGCTCGAAGAAGGCTCGGGCCTGCGCTCCATCCGGCGAAGCGACACCGCGCGCCTCCGCATAAGCCTCGGCGAAGGCGCCGAAATCGACGCCGAGCGCGCCGCTGCGATAGGGTTTTACCAGCACATGGAAAGCGGAGCGGCGAAACGCCTCGAAGGCCGGCAGGTGGTCGTCGCCGCCCCAGCCGGGGAGATCCGCGAAGGACTTCTCGACAAAAAGCGGCGATAGCGACACGGGAGCCTCGCCAACCCTGTTCTCATGCATGTCGTTATCCCAAAACCGCTTCGCACTTTAGGCGGCATGCATCGGGGCTCAGTCTTCTTCTTCGGTGGCGACGAGCTTCCAGTTCGGATCGCGCGAGCGCGTGTCGCGGGCGAAGGTCCAGACATCCTTGACCTCGGCCACGGTTTCCGGATCGCCGTCGATGACGGCGCCCGCCTTGTCGCGCGTCGCCGAAATCAGTTCGCTGATGATGCGCAGCGTCACATGCGCCTCGCCGCCCTTCATCTCGGCCGAGACGATGTCGGCCTTGTCGATGCCGACGAAGGACGACTGGATCTTCTCCGACTTGGCCTCGCGCTCGCCGATCGCGGCGACGAAACCGTCGAAAACCTCGCGCGACAGAAGGTTCTTCAATGTTTTGCGGTCGCCGTCGGCATAGGCCATGACGATCATCTCATAAGCCATCTTGGCGCCGTCGACGAAGCCCTTCGGATCGAAGGATGGATCATTGTCCTTGATCGCGCGCAGGCCCTTGTTGAGATCGGTGTCGGGCTTGGCGAAGGCGTCGATCGCCGTATAGGCGTCGGCCGGGGCCGGGTCGCCGGGCGCGCGCTTGCGCGGCAGCGAAACGACATTCTCGGGCTTCTGCGTTGCATCCTTGTCGGTGCGCGCCGCCGTATAGGGATCGAAGGGCGGCCGCTCGCTCCCGGTGCGACGGCCCAGCACGTTGCGCAGCTGGAAGAAGATCACCACCGCCGCGATCAGGAAGAAAATCGTGCCGAAGTCGAAGAATCCCATATCTTCCGCCAATCAATCCCTGCCTCTAGGCCGGACCGTCCAGCCGAAAGGCCGCGGTCGCATAGCGTTCAACATTCAAAGCATATAGAACGCAAGGCGCAATCATTCAAATCAATGGCAGGCATACCTATCTAACAGCCTCGGTGCCAGCGGTGATTGGCCGCCAGGGGCAAAACAAACGAAACGACCATCGAAAAAAGATCGGCAAGACTTGCGCATTTCGCTGCTTCCCCTTTTCCTTCTCGCGCTTCCGCTGCTGGAAATCGCCGGTTTCGTCATCGTTGGCCGCGAGGTCGGCGCGCTGGCGACGGTCGGCCTCGTGCTGGCCTCGAGCATCGCCGGCGTGCTGTTGCTCAGGCACCAGGGTTTCGGCGTCATGGCGCGGGTGCGCGCCGAGATGGATGCCGGCCATGACCCGAGCCGCCATCTTGCCCACGGCGCCATGATCGTGGTCGCCGCGATCCTGCTCATCATCCCTGGTTTCATCACGGACATTATCGGCCTGCTCCTGTTCCTGCCGCCGGTGCGCGACCTTGCCTGGCGCCGGTTCAAGGGCCGCATCGTCGTCGCCACCGATTTCAGCGCCGGCGGCTTTCGCGCCCGCAGCCGCGACAAGGTCATCGACCTCGACGACGGCGATTACTCGCGCGAGGACGATTTCAAGCGCGGCCCGGATCACAATTCGCCATGGCGGCGGCTGAAGGACGATTAGGTCAGCCTATCCAAGGCTTCGTCATCCTGGGGCGGAGCAAGGAGCGAAGCGACGCGCGCAGACCCCGGGATCCATGCCGCGACCTTCGAGCTCCGCTGCGGTGAAGGTTTTCTGCCTGCCGCACCGCTCATCAGTTTCGGCTTCTTGCCGGCCAAGGGTCTTGAGCCGCCGCATCCTTTGGCCGACATCGCGGCATGGATCCTAGGGTCTCCGCGACGTCGCTCCGCTCCTGCTTCGCCCTAGGATGACGAAGTGGGAAGCAAGGCGGCAAACCTTGTCTTGTCATGCCGGCCATGGTAGCGAACGCCCGATTTCAATTCGGTCAGCAACGCTGCCCAGGGGAAAAGGAAAAGGCTCATGGCCAGCAATGATGACGCGCCGACCGGCGCTGCCAACGGAAACGGCAATGCGGCAGCGCAGCCGTCGCTCAACGTGCTCGCCCAGTATGTAAAGGACCTGTCCTTCGAAAGCCCCGGCGCGCCGAATTCGCTGCGCGGCCGCGACAAGGCCCCCGGCATCGCCATCAACGTCAACGTCAACGCCAACCCGCTTTCCGACAAGCAGTTCGACGTCAACCTGACGCTGAACGCCAAGGCTTCCTTCGACCAGGAAGTGCTGTTCAATGTCGAGCTGGTCTATGGCGGCGTCTTCGCTATCTCCGGCTTCCCGCAGGAGCACATGCTGCCGATCCTGTTCATCGAATGCCCGCGCCTTTTGTTCCCCTTCGCGCGCCAGATCATCGCCGAAGCCACCCGCAATGGCGGCTTCCCGCCGCTGATGCTCGACCCGATCGACTTCGCCCAGATGTTCCAGCAGAAGCTGGCCGAGGACCAGGCCGCGTCCTCGAAGGTCCAGGTGAGCTGAGGCTCGGCTTGATCGGATGTTTCGAAAAACCCGGCTTCGGCCGGGTTTTTTGTTGGGCGCCACCTTCGCGCTTTCGTCATCCTCGGGTCTCCGCGACGCCGCTGCGGAGCGCCGCACAACTCCTGCGGATTTCAGAACACTCCCCAACGTCACCCAGCCCTATCATCGGCCTCTCAGGCAAAGGCGTCCCGGCGGTAGCAGCCGCCCCCGCGTTGGCGATTCGCCGGGACGCCCTGTTTCTGTGCATGCCGTTGTCCCAAAACCGCCTCGCACCTTTGGGCGGCATGCACCAACAAAAGAGGGAACGACGATGAAATTTATGCTGACCGACCGCGAACTGCATCCCCGCGCCAAGCCCGTCGCCGACGATTTCAGGAAGGGCGGCATCAGCCGCCGCGAATATCTGGCGCTGATGGCCGGCCTCGGCGTTAGCGCCGCCGGCGCGCTGGCCTTGGGCGGCCTCACCCCGACTCCTGCCCGCGCCGCCGAGCCCAAGAAAGGCGGCACTTTGCGCGTCGCCATGAACGTCAAGGGTTTCAAGGACCCGCGCACCTTCGACGGCGTCGAAATGTCCAACGTCGCCCGCCACTGCAACGAATATCTGGTGCGCTGGAACACCGATTTCTCGTTCGAACCCTGGCTGCTGGAAAAATGGGAGATGAGCGACGACGCCAAAACGCTCACCCTGCATGTCCGCAAGGGCATCACCTGGTCGAACGGCGATGCCTTCAACGCCGACGATGTCGTCCACAACCTCACCCGCTGGTGCGAGGCCGGCGTCGCCGGCAATTCGGTCGCGGCGCGCATGGGCGCGCTGGTCAATGCCGACACCAAGAAGGTGGTCGATGGCGGCATCGAGAAGGTCGACGACCACACCATAAAACTCAATCTGCCGAAGCCCGACATCTCGCTGATCGCCGGCATGGCCGACTATCCCGCCTTGATCATGCACCGCTCCTATGACGGCGACGGCGATCCCCTGAAGGCGCTCGCCATCACCACCGGTCCCTGCGAACTGGTGAAGTGGGACGCCGAGACCGGCGCCGAGGTGAAGCGCAAGGACAAGCCCTGGTGGAAGGGCGAATTCTACCTCGATGGTATCCGGTGGATCGATTATGGCTCCGATCCCAACGCCATGCTGTCGGCGTTCGAATCCGGCGAGATCGACACCGACCACGAGACCGCCTCCGACGCCGTCTCGCAGACCGACAAGATGGGGTTGAAGAATTCCGAGATCGCCACCGGCTCGACCATCGTCGCCCGCTTCAATGTCGGCAACGCGCCCTATGACGACGTCAAGCTGCGCCGCGCCGCCCAGCTCGCCGTCGACAATTCCGCCGTGCTGAAGCTCGGCCTCGATGGCCGCGGCAAGCCCGCCGACAACCATCATGTCGGCCCCATGCATCCCGAATATGCCGATATCGGCCCGGCAAAACGCGACGTCGAGGAGGCGAAGAAATTGCTCGCCGCCTCCGGCAAGGCGGACCATGAATACGAACTGATCTCGGTCGACGTCGAATGGCAGAAGACCACAGCCGACGCCATCGCCGCGCAGATGCGCGAGGCCGGCCTGAAGATCAAGCGCACCGTGCTGCCCGCCGCCACCTTCTGGAACGACTGGAGCAAATACCCCTTCTCCTGCACCGAATGGCTCGGCCGCCCGCTCGGCGTCCAGGTGCTGGCGCTCGCCTACAAGTCCGGCGCCGCCTGGAACGAGAGCGCCTACGCCAACAAGGAGTTCGACGCGCTGCTCGACAAGGCGCTTGCCATGCCCGACGCCGCCAAGCGCAAGGAGATCATGGCCGAGATCGAGAAGAATCTGCGCGATAGCGGCATCATCATCCAACCCTACTGGCGCTCGGTGTACAGGACCTATCGCAAGGGTGTGGAAGGGTGTGAGCAGCACCAGGCGCTGGAGCAGCATTTCGAGAAGGTTTGGCTGGAAAGCTGAGCCTTCGCCGGTCTTGGGTTCCTCTGCCTCCGGAGGGGGAAAGGTGGCGCTGCGAAGCAGCGACGGAGTGGGGGAAGCCCTAAGTGAAGTCAAAGCCCGTTGAGAACCTAGGCCCCAGCTAGCGCGTGACTATCGCAGGTCGGCGCCGCGCCTCATTGCCCTGCCGGGCATTTCTCCCCGTAAACGGGGCGAAAGGGGCTGTCGCAACGCCGGCGCCTTCTTTGCGACGCCGGCAATTGGCGAAAGCAGCGGCAAGAGCGTCCTTCGCCCCGTTTACGGGGAGAAGATGGCGGCAGCCAGATGAGGGGCGGCGCGAACGCTCGTCTTCCAGTCGCGGATATCGACGGAAGGCGGCTCTAAACCACCAGCTACCGCTCCGCCCGCACCAGCGTCCAGATCCACCCGACAAAAGTCAGCACCAGGAACGGATAGCCTGCCGCCGGCAGCGGCGACGAGGTCGGCAGCAAGGGTGCGCCCCATAGGATCATGCAAGCCGAGACGACAAACAGCACGGCGGCCACGAGCGCGGTGAGCCGCATCCACAAGGCGAAGGTTTTTGGCGCGCTGATCAGCACCAGCCCCGCCGCCCACAGCGAGATGCCGCCGGCATAGGAAGGCACGCTGGCCTGCAAGCCCGCCGCATTGCCGGCCAGCAGCAGGCTTTCGCCGGCAAGGAAGGTCAGGAAGCCGGCCGCGACGCAATCATTGCCCAGCCGCTGGTACTTCATCGTCAGCAGCGCCGTCGCCACCACCAGCGCCACGCCGTCGATCGCCCACAGCGTTTCTCGCAGTGGCGCGCTGGCCACGAAAGTGCCGGCAAGCCCGAAAGCGCCGCCGACAGCCAGGCCGGTCGCGGCGACAGTGTCCAGAGAATTGGAACGCATTTGGAATTCCCCCCAAGCCGTGCAGGATACTCCCCGGTGGGGCGTTCTCAAAGCGGGTATCGAAAGGGTGCGCGAGGCGGCAAGCGGCGGTGCCTTGGGGCAAACCGCCCCCCGGGCCGATCCGGCAACCGAAGGCTGCGGGAATGGCCGGCGCGAATGCCGGTGAGGCAGTTGCCTGAGCCCGCGCCGGCCACTGGCGAACTGATTAAGGTCCGCCGCACGGCTTCTCTACCGCTGCGAGCCAGCGTGAGCAACCAACTCAGGGTTGGTATGGATTGTGCCGGCCCGTTCCATCACGTCGGTGAAGAAGTCCCTGCAGGTCGGGGCTCGAAGCGGATACTAGCCGCAGGGCTGCGAAACCGGGCAGGCGATTGCCGTCACGGCCGAAAGCTTCTCGCGCCTGTTCAGCGTCGGCTTTGCATATATCTTTTTCATGGATAGTCCCCCTGGCCCCCAATGGCCGGCGTCCAATGACGACGGTATTCGGGTGATGTCAATGTGGGACGGATAGGCTTGGCGCGCGGAATACTGCCGAAGTCAGCGCTGCCCCTCATCTGGCTGCCGCCACTCGTCGTTCGAAAAGCCAAGCAGTTGGCTTTTCGTCCGCTGCACGGACCACTCCTCAACTCCCCGTAAACGGGGCGAAGGACGCTGCCGTCGCTGGTTTCGCCAGTCGCCAACGTTGCAAAAAGGGGGCGCGGCGAAGCGGCCAGCTTCTTTCGCCCCGTTTACAGGGAGAAATGCCCGGCAGGGCAATGAGGGGCAGCGCCAACGCTCGTCTTCCTGCCGCGGATTTCGCCAGGAGCGGGCCCCCTCACCGCCCATCTCGAACCTGCATCCAGATCCACCCGATAAAAGTCAGCACCAGGAACGGATAGGAGGCGGCAGGCAGCAGCGACGAGGCCGGCAGCAAGGGCGCGCCCCACAGGATCATGCCGGCCGAGACGACAAACAGCACGGCGGCGACAAGCGCGGTGAGCCGCATCCACAGAGCAAAAGTCTTCGGCGCGCTGATCAGCACCGGTCCCGCCGCCCAACGCGTGATGCCGCCGGCATAGGAGGGCACGCTGGCCTGCAAGCCGGCCGCATTGCCGGCCATCAGCAATGTCTCGCCGGCGAGGAAGGTCAGGAAGCCGGCGGCGACGCGGTCATTGCCAAGGCGTTGGTATCTGAGGGTGAGCAGCGCGGTGCCCACGACGAGCGCCACACTCTCGATGGTCCACAGCGTCTCGCGCAGCGCGTCGCTACCAACGAAAGTCCCCGCCATGTCCAACGCGCCGCCGATGGCGAGGCCGGTTGCGGCGACGGCATCCGAGATGGAGCGCATTCGATGTCTTCCCAAGCGGGGATAGGAAACAACGAGGTGGGCACTGGATAAAAGGTGAGTGCCCGCTCCGGACGGCCGTATACCCTTCGGCCCCTGAGCCGACAGTAAGCAAACGACAGCCGACGTTGACTGGCCCAGTTAATAATCAAGATTTCTCGCAACGACGGGAGTGGCAACGTGATATGCTTTGTGACACTTCGCTGACATCGATTCGTCACTGGAAGACAAATGAACCAGAGAATTTTGGATTTTAGTGCCGCGCAACGCCTCTCGTCGATAGTTCGTGGCGACGCGCTGGCGGAACTGGATAATCTGGACGACAATTCGATTCAGCTGGTAGTTACTTCGCCCCCTTATAACATAGGTAAGGAGTATGAGAGGGAAAAGCGCCGCAGTCTTGAGGAATACCTTGAGTGGCTCGAGCCAATTGTTAGAAAGCTTTGCAAGAAAGTCAGAGACGATGGAAGTATTTGTTGGCAGGTTGGTAATTATATAAATAACTCGCAGGTTTATCCGTTAGATCTTTTCTTCTACAAGATGTTTATTGACGAAGGATTCAAATTAAGAAATCGTATAATCTGGCACTTCAATTTCGGACTTCATGCCACGCAACGTTTCTCCGGGCGATATGAGACGCTCCTGTGGTTCTCCAAAACCGATCAATACAAATTTCACCTCGATCCGGTCCGAGTTCCCCAGCTGTATCCAGGTAAACGGCACGGGAGCAAGCGGCCTGACAAGGCTGATCAACCAAGCGGCAATCCGCTTGGCAAAAATCCTTCTGACTTCTGGGAATTTTCGCCTGAAGAAGCATTCCTGCAAAATCCGGTTTGGAATATTCCGAACGTCAAGGCAAAGCACCCTGAAAAAACCGTCCATCCTTGCCAATTCCCAAGCGAACTCGTGGAACGATGCGTTCTGGCACTCACTGATCATGGCGATAAGATACTAGATCCATTCGTTGGAGCTGGGACGAGCGTAATCGCCGCCATCAAGCACGGCCGTGTCGGGGTCGGTATTGAGCAGAGCGAACAATACGTTCGGATCGCGAAAGATCGTATCGCGAAATACGAATCTGGCAGTCTCGAGTTGCGACCAGCAGGGAAAGCCGTGAGGCAGCCAAAAAGGGGCGAGAAGGTCGCGACACCCCCGAAGGAATGGTTAGGTCGCACGGCTTCTCCGGGAGGGGGAAATGAAGAAGGCAAAGGCAAAGGCAAAGGCAAAGCTAACGCCTGAGGAGCTTAAGGCTAAGAAGATTAAGGCCGACCATCGTAAGATGGTTCGCAGTGTCTTCAATAAGAGTGGTTTCGCTCGGGTGCCGGAACTCTCCGACAAAGAGTTTATATATCAAGGCCAGAAAACCGACTTCGACGACGTCTATGTTTTGGAGAACGTCCTTGCTTGTCTGGAGTACACGACCGCAACGGACATTGCTGCACATCTCAAGCCGAAGAAGATCGTTTACGATAAGATCGATGCTTCTCATGAAGATTCTGCAGCCTTTTATTCCGGCCTGAGTGACGATCTTAAGAACAAGCTACTTTCTGATTACGATGCCTCCGAGATTCAAGTTACAATCGTATATTGCTCGCTCAAAGATCCTGATGCTCAAT
This sequence comes from Mesorhizobium erdmanii USDA 3471, assembly GCF_000472705.1. GTDB lineage: Bacteria > Pseudomonadota > Alphaproteobacteria > Rhizobiales > Rhizobiaceae > Mesorhizobium > Mesorhizobium erdmanii. Next base: position 50,559 of record NZ_AXAE01000028.1, read on the forward strand.
TGAAACAAAATGTCCCTAATCCCGTCTACCTTGACTACCCTGACCTGAGATATTTCAAGAACCTGTCTGATTGCATTAGGAAATCGGCCGCCCCTGAACTTCTTGATTTTCTTAAACTGAAGGAGGAGGACATAGGTCAGGACGGAAAGGTCGGTGGAGGAAAAAAGACGGAGAGTTACCCGGGTTCCCTGCTGCCAGAATCCAGCTCTAATTTCAGCAAAGGCTACAAGGTTGTCTCATTCTATGCTGCGCCTCGTGTATTGCTGCGTTGCGCATACGTGCTTCGGAACGGCGGCTGGCGCGGTTCGTACAATCTATATCAAAGGATGATTTCTAAAACCAAAATAGACTCTACAAGGAGGTATTTAAAACTTCACAAGAGAGTTTTTGTTAATAACGTAATCGTCACTCTTCCTCCGGACTGTCATATTACTGATGCCAAGGGTAAAACAGCTGATCACACTGTCATAAACAAGACTGAACCCGTAATTGTCCAAGTGCCTGACAGGATTAACTCAATTGGGATAATCGACGGTCAACACCGAACGTATGCGTACCATGAAGCGGTGACGGATGATCCGGAAATCGCCAAGTTAAGGAACAAGCAAAACCTTCTGGTTACGGGAATTATATATCCAGAAACCGCTGATGCTGATGAACGAGAGAAGTTCGAGGCCAAACTCTTTCTAGAGATTAACTCCACGCAAACAAGCGCGAAATCCAGTCTTCGGCAAGCCATTGCCGCTATCCTGGAGCCGTTTTCGGCAGAGTCGATAGCAACCCGGGTGTTGGAGTCCCTTGATCAGAGTGGCGGGCCACTTTCCTCACAGATTGAGCGATACTTTTTTGACAAAGACAAGCTGAAGACAACCTCGATCGTAAGCTATGCGCTCAAGCCGCTCGTCAAGACCGGTGGCGCGGATTCACTTTTCTCCCTATGGAAGCAACCAAAAAAAGATAACATGATCGCTGATAAAGACTATGAGATGCTCAAAGCGTATGTAAAGTACTGCGCTTCGCAAATAGATATATTTCTTGCCGCCGCGAGAGCTTCCGTCCAAAAGGAAAAGTGGACGACGGACAAGGCAATAGATGGCCGCATGCTAAATACTACTACTATAAACAGCCTTTTAATTTGCCTGCGGCTGCTTATTGAAAACGACAAGACGGGTGATTTTGAATACTACAGGACTCGTTTAGCCGATCTTGGTAAGTTCCCATTTAAACAGTACCACTCAAGTCAATACAAACAGCTCGCTCTAAAGCTCTATGAGAAGCATTTTAAGCAGGCGGTGGCCCACTAGTCCCCCATCTTCAGCGCCTGAATAAACGCCTCCTGCGGAATATCGACCTTCCCAAACTGGCGCATCCGCTTCTTGCCCTCTTTCTGCTTGTCCAGCAGCTTGCGTTTGCGGCTCACGTCGCCACCATAACACTTCGCCGTCACGTCCTTGCGCAGTGCCGAGATGGTTTCGCGGGCGATGACCTTGCCGCCGATCGCGGCCTGGATCGGGATCTTGAACAGGTGGTGCGGGATCAGCTCCTTCAGCTTCTCGCACATCTGCCTTCCGCGCTTTTCCGCCGCCGTGCGGTGCACCAGCATGGAGAGCGCGTCGACCGGCTCCTCGTTGACCAGGATCGACATCTTCACCAGATCGCCCTCGCGATAGTCGGTCAGGTGATAGTCGAACGAGGCGTAGCCCTTGGAGATCGATTTCAGCCGATCGTAGAAATCGAACACCACCTCGTTGAGCGGCAGATCGTAGGTCAGCATGGCGCGTTTGCCGACATAGGAGAGGTCGGCCTGGATGCCGCGCCGGTCCTGGCAGAGTTTCAGAATGCCGCCGAGATAATCGTCGGGGGTCAGGATCGTGGCGCGGATCCACGGTTCCTCGATCGCCGAGATCTTCACCACGTCGGGCATGTCGGCCGGGTTGTGCAATTCCTTCACCGTGCCGTCGGTGAGCAGCAGCCGGTAGACGACGCTCGGCGCGGTGGCGATCAGGTCGAGGTTGAACTCGCGCTCCAGCCGCTCCTGGATGATCTCCAGATGCAAAAGGCCGAGGAAGCCGCAGCGATAGCCGAAGCCGAGCGCCGCGCTGGTTTCCATTTCATAAGAGAAAGAAGCGTCGTTGAGGCGCAGCTTGCCGACGGCGGCGCGCAGATCCTCGAAATCGGCGGCGTCGACCGGGAACAGGCCGCAGAACACCACAGGCTGCGCCGGCTTGAAGCCCGGCAGCGCCTGCGCGGTCTGGCGCTTGTCCTCGGTGATGGTGTCGCCGACGCGGGTGTCGGCCACTTCCTTGATCGAGCCGGTGAAGAAGCCGAACTCGCCGGGGCCGAGCTCGTCGACATTGATGCGGGCGGGCGTGAACACGCCGGTGCGCTCGACCAGGTATTTGGCGCCGGTGCCCATCATGCGGATGGTCTGGCCCTTCTTAAGCACGCCGTCGATGATGCGCACCAGCACGATGACGCCGAGATAGGCGTCGTACCAGCTGTCGACCAGCATCGCTTTCAAGGGCGCGGTCGCGTCGCCTTCGCGCGGCGGCGGCAATTGATGGACGATCGCTTCCAGCACGTCGGGTATGCCGAGCCCTGTCTTGGCCGAGATCAGCACGGCGTTGGAGGCGTCGATGCCGATCACCTCTTCCACCTGCTCGCGGATGCGCTCCGGCTCGGCGGCCGGCAGGTCGACCTTGTTCAGCACCACGACGATCTCGTGGTTGTTGTCGATCGCCTGGTAGACATTGGCCAGCGTCTGCGCCTCGACACCCTGGCTGGCGTCGACGACCAGCAGCGAGCCCTCGCAGGCGGCCAGCGACCGCGACACTTCATAGGCGAAGTCGACATGGCCGGGCGTGTCGATGAGGTTGAGGATATAGTCCTCGCCATTGTTGGCGCGGTATTTCAGCCGCACCGTCTGCGCCTTGATGGTGATGCCGCGCTCGCGCTCGATATCCATCGAGTCCAGCACCTGCTCCTTCATGTCGCGCGCCTCCAGCCCGCCGGTCAGCTGGATCAGGCGGTCGGCGAGCGTGGATTTGCCATGGTCGATATGGGCGACGATGGAGAAATTGCGGATGTGGTCGAGGGGCGTGCTCATCCGCGCGCTTTAGCAGGGGGCGCTTGCCCGGGCAAGGCTTGGCGCCCAAGGGCGGCGCCGGCGATCACAATACGGTGAGTGGCGCCAAAAAGTCGAGAATCCCGGCCTTGCGGCCCCGGATGCATAAAGTTTGAGCAATCCCGTTAGACGTTGATTTCCGGGCTGTGTGGTATCTGCACGCTTACTAATGTTATTGGGGGTAGAAAAATGTTGAAAATTGCAGGCGGGTTCGCCCGTTCGCGCAGTGGCTCCATGATGCCGCTGTTCTTCCTGAGCCTGGTGCCTCTTATAAGCGTGGTCGGCTTCTCAGTCGACTATACCAGCGCGATCCAAACCCAGTCCAACCAGCAGCAGGCGCTGGATGCCGCGCTGCTGTCGATCACCACCATGGACACCACCTCGACGCTGACGCAGCGCCAGACGGCGTTGCAGAATGCCTTCATCGCCAATAGTGGCCAAGGCACTGTGACGCTGAACAGTTTTGTGGCTGGTACCCCCACCACCGCTACCACCGGCCAAGCCTCGGCAAGTTTCTCCATGCCGACCATTTTCATGCAGATAGCCAGGATCAACACCGTGCCGATTGCCGTCTCGGCGGCGGTCAGCAAGCCGCCGGCGCTGGTCAATGCGACCTTCAAGATCGACAAGGTGTCGGGTTACTGGAACAAGACGATGACGCTCTACGGCACGAACTTCGGCGCCACGACGGCGCAAAAACTGATGACGGCCAGCTATGTCTACTCGCCCTACACCTATTCATACAAGGTGAGCAGCAAGTCCTATTCCTTGACGGAAGCAAAGGGTTACGGCACGACGACGATATCGCTTGTCAATGGTTCGACATCGACGGTGGTCCAGACGCAGACGTGCACCACCACCGGCTCGACGTCCGCTATCACCAATCCGCCGTCGGGCGCGATCGTGAGCGGGCAGTACGACGGCAACAGCGGCAAGACGATCTATTTCCAGACCACGTGCGCCACCACCAACGTGCCGGCCACAGGTGCCGGCGCCGCCGTCGACGTCAGCCAGATGGGCCAGCTTTACCTGCAGATGGATGTCACGACCGGCAACAAGGCGACGTTCAAGACGAACGACGCCACCACCTCCGACTACCTCTATCTGGGCACCACACCCACGCCCTTGACCGAGGTCGCCGCGGGGCAGCTGATTGACATCTTCAGCGTCGTGCCTTGCTCGCAGACCAGCTACCAGGCCTGGGAAGACGGCGGCACCACCCTCCCGGCCACTTATACGAATGCCGACTTTTTCTACAACGTCACCGGCAAGTGCGACTTCAATAAGCGGCCCTCCGACACTGCGCTGACGCAGTAGAAACAGCCGATCTCCCCCCTCGTGGGGGAGATGGCCGGCAGGCCAGAGGGGGGCGCTGTCCCGCTGTCCTGGCCGGCGTTCATGCTTTCCGCCCCAACGTCCATTGACCGACGGATCGGCGAATTGCCGGGTGGCGATGCGTATTAATACGGCATGGTTGGTGCTCTACGGCGCCCCCCCTCTGTCCTGCCGGACATCTCCCCCACGAGGAGGCAGATCAGCTGTTATGGCGGTCCTCGCCAATCTTCGGCGCTCTCGACGTACCTCCGATCACGAACCGGTGAGCGCTGTAACGAAGCCCGTGACGGCGACGAAGTGGGGGAATGACCGGCGCATATCGGCGCCATCACCCACGGAGCCAGCCAATGTCCAACCGCAGCAAGCTCGCCGTACTGTCCAGCCTGGGAGCCGTCGCTCTCGCGGCCTCGCTCGGTGCCGCCGCCGCGCAGCCGCTCACAGTGGTCGAGCTGTTCACCAGCCAGGGCTGTTCGTCCTGCCCGCCGGCCAATGCCAACCTCATCAAGGTCAAGGACCAGCCCGGCGTGCTGGCGCTGTCGTTCAACGTGACCTACTGGGATTACCTCGGCTGGAAGGACACGTTCGGCAAACAGGAATTCACCCAGCGCCAGGTTTCCTACGAGCCGCCACTTGGCCATGACGGGCCATTCACGCCGCAAGTGGTGGTCAACGGCCATGCCGACGTCGTCGGCGCGGCACCCGGCGAGATAGAGCACCTGATCAAGGCGACGGCCAAGACCGGCGGCCCCGCACTGTCGCTCGTGGGCGGCAAGGTCGCGATCGGCGCCGGCGCCGCACCGGGCGGCAAGGCCGATGTCTGGCTGGTGCGCTATGCCAAGGGCGTGGTGCAGGTGCCGGTGGCGCGTGGCGAAAACACCGGCCGCACCCTGCCGCATGCCAATGTCGTGCATGGCCTGACAAAACTCGGCAGCTGGACCGGCGGCGCCACCGCCTATCCGTTGCCCGCCACGCAAGGTGGCCTGAGCACCGCCGTGCTGGTGCAGTCGCCCGGCGGTGGGCCGATCCTGGCCGCCGCGACCAACTAGAATCACCCTTCACCAAGAGATTGCGCAACGCCGCATGAGCGGCGCCGCACAGACCGACGGCAGAGCCGTCACCCAACCCACCACCCAAGGAGACCACCATGACCATTCTGTCCCGCCTGACGCTGCCGGCCCTCGCGCTCGCTCTGTGCTCGACGGCGCTGCTGGCCGGCGGCATCGCCCGCGCCGATGACGCCACCAACGCCATGAAGCCCGCGGTCGACGCGATGAAACCGGCAACCGATGCGATGAAGCCGGCGACGGACGCGATGAAGCCGGCGGACCCGATGGCCACCAACGCCATGAAGCCAGCCGACAATGCCATGAAGCCTGCGGACAATGCGATGAAACCGGCGGCTGACGCCATGAAACCCGCCGCCGATGCGATGAAGCCCGCGGCCGACGCCATGGCTCCGGCCAATTAATTTTGGTCCGTGGCCGGCTGTCCCTGGTGGGCTCCCTGTCCAGCCGGGGACAGCTTCTTCAAAGGGAACGCGAAAGTGAGCCCTCCCCGCAACTCCGGCATCGCGCCATCGTAGCTCATCCAATAGACTGACCCAAATGGAAGCCAGAGGAGTGCAACCATGACCGACAACAAGATTTCGAATCGCAACCGTTCGATCGGCTTTGCCAAGGGTGCGCTCGCCGCGCTTGCCCTGGCCACCGCCGGCGCCGCCTTCTGGCTGACGCCGGCTGTCTCGGCTGAAGACGCGGTGGTCATCCCGCCGCCGGCGCTTGACGAGAAGGCGGCAGCGGGCAGCGAGAAGGCTGTTTTCGCCGGCGGCTGTTTCTGGGGCGTGCAGGGCGTGTTCCAGCACGTCAAGGGCGTCAGCGAGGCCGTCTCCGGTTACACCGGCGGCGCCAAGGACGACGCCGTCTACGAGACCGTCGGCACCGGCCGCACCGGCCACGCCGAATCCGTCGAGATCACCTACGACCCTTCGAAAGTCACCTACGGCCAGCTGCTGCAGGTCTATTTCTCGGTCGCCCACAATCCGACGCAGTTGAACTACCAGGGGCCGGATAGCGGTACCCAGTACCGCTCGACGATCTTCGCCGAAAACGACGACCAGAAGAAGATCGCGCAGAGCTACATCGCCCAGCTCGGCAAGGCCAAGGTGTTTTCGGAACCGATCGTCACCACGATCGAGACCGGCAAGACCTTCTACCCGGCCGAGAACTATCACCAGGACTTCCTGACGCTGAACCCGACCTATCCCTACATCGTCTACAACGACCTGCCCAAGGTGGCGAACCTGAAGCAACTGTTCCCGGCGCTGTACAGCGAGAAGCCGGTGCTGGTGCTGGCGGCGAGCAACTGACGAGGGTGGTTATCTCCCCCCTAAAAGGGGGGAGATTTGCGCCTACATGGCCTTCATCGCTTCGCACGACACATCGGGATTCATGTCGGCGAAGGTGCCGGTCGGGTTTTTCTTCCAGGCCCAGACATGCAGCTCGTAGAAGGCGCCAAGGCCGTAACGGTTGGGGGCACTGTTGAAGTTGAACAGCTGCCCTTCCAGCGAGGCCGGACCTTTCGAGGTGATGTATTCGACGGCCACAAGCTTGAGCTTGCCATCAGCCATCGGCTCGTACATGACCGCCTCCGGCTTTGCCAGATCGACGGCGTCGTCCTTCAGGTAGGCCGCGTTGACATAATGGATACCCATGGCGCCGCCGGCGATGCCGCTCGCGCAAGGGATCGGCGCATAGCCTTCCGCGGTGGCCATCGCCACATTCTCGAAACGGCTATTGGCTGTCCGCACCTTCTCATCCAGCCTGCCAGTATCGGCGTTCGCCGCCGTGGCCGCGATCGACAGGATCGACAGGTTGATGAGGTGCTTGGTCCATAGATGGATGTTCATGTTCTCTCCTCGTTGTTGATGGTGCGCGCGAGCGGCCGCCCCCGCCGCCGCGAAGTCGATGGCCGCGCGTGTCACGCGTGTCAGTCGTATCGGGTGAAGTCCCAGTATTGCGGCAGCTCTTCGAGATCCGGCAGGCCGATGTCGCGCCTCAGATAGTCGTCCTGCGGAGGCAACCGGCGCCGGCTCTTGCGCAATGGTGCGAACTGCAGCGAGGCAATCCGCCGGAGAACCCAGCCCAGTAACGGGCCTCGTCCGACTGGTCTCGAAGCCGCCAACACCTCGCTGGCCGGGTCGTCAGACAAGTCGCCATCGCCGCCAGGGACCGTTTGATGTTCATGGAGGGGATCAACGATAAAAGTAAGGGTCAAGGACCCGCACCTCCGTGATCTTGTCGACCGGCAGCGAATTCTTCTGCGCCGTGCTGCGGATCGCCTCGGGCGAAGGCGCATCATAGATGCAGAATGAGTGCTTCTTGTCGGGTGAGACGAAGGACTGCACCCAGGTGACGCCCTTCTCCGCATTGCGCATGATGACGCCGCCCAGCGCGTCGGCGCCGACATCGTTCATCGGCACGCTGAGACCGTCAGGAAATGTGCGTTGTACCACATAGCGAGGCATATCAAGCTTCCCTTTTCCATTGATTCACGCTCGATTTGAGCGCGGCTGGACAATGATCATGCTCGCCAAGGACGCGCATCGGAGCCTTTCCCTATTTTTTATGGGAAGATTACCTATAATGGCGGCGTTGTGTGGTAGGTGGCACCGAAATGTGGAGAGGGGCACATTGCCGGTCATTATCCCGGACGCTCGTGGCGGACGTCCAGGGATGCGCCCAGACACTATCCCTGTTGAGCGAATGACGATGCTTCTGGAACGGCAGGCCCAGCTGGAGCAGCTGGATGGACTTCTCGCGGAGGCCACGCGTGGCTGCGGCCATGTGGCGGCCCTATATGGCGAGGCGGGCGCCGGCAAGTCGGCGCTTGTCGAGGCTTTCGTCGGCGTGGCCAGCGACGGCGTGCGCATATTCCGCAGCGCCTGCGAGGATCTGTCGATTCCCGATCCGCTCGGCCCGCTCTACGATCTCGCCCGCGAGGCGCAGTGGGCGATGCCGCAGGCAATCGATGCCCGGCAGGGACAGCGGCTGCCCTTGTTTTCCGACGCGCTCGAAGTCTTCGAGGCAAGGACGCAGCCGACGCTTCTGATCATCGAGGACCTGCATTGGGCGGATGACGCGACCCTCGATTTCGTCCGCTTTCTCGGCCGCCGTATCGCCAACACCCACATCCTGCTCGTGCTGACGGCGCGCACCGACCGCAGCGAAGGTCAGATGCGTGTGCGCCGCGCACTCGGCGAAATTCCCGTCGGCAACATCGTGCGGATCGACGTGCCGCTGCTGAGCGAGGCCGCGGTGCTGTCGCTCGCCATTGCCGCCGGCCGCGATGGTGATGCCATCTACCGAGCGACGGCCGGCAACGCTTTCTTCGTCACCGAGCTTTTGTGCGCCGACAATGAGATGACGCCACCCGCCAGCGTGCGCGACGCCGTCGTTGCGCGGGCCGAACGGCTGTCTGCCGGCGCCCGCTCGATGCTCGACGCAGTGTCGGTGTTCCCCAGGCGTGCCGATGCCTGGGCGTTGCAGGGCCTGTGTGGCGTGGCGGCCGCCGGTCAGCTCGCGGAATGTGTTTCGAACGGGCTGCTTGACGATCTGGGCGACGGCTACGCCTTCCGGCACGAGATCGCGCGCCGCGCCATCGAGATGATGCTGACGACGAGTTCCAGGCGAATGTTCAACCAGCGCGCGCTGTCGGCGCTGCTCGAAAACAGCGGTGTCGCCACCGCGCGCCTCGTCCATCACGCGGTGGAAGCGCATAATCTGGAGGCGGTACGCGAGTTCGCGCCGATCGCGGCGCGGGAGGCCTCGCGTGTCGGCGCCCATCGCGACGCCGCCGGCTACTATGAGGTTGCCTTGCGCCAGGCCGATACCTTGCCTGCGGAGGAGCGCGCCGGCCTATACGAGCACTATGCGTTCGAGTGCCATCTGATCGCGCGCATCGACGAGGCCATCAAGGCGCAGCAACAGGCGCGTGTCCTGCGGCAGGCGCTTGGCAACACGCTGAAGGAAGGCGACAGCCTCAGATGGCTGTCGCGCTTCGCCTATCTCCTGGGCGACCGGCAGGACGCCGACATGTTCGGCGCCCAGGCGGTCACGTTGCTGGAGACTGTCCCGGCCAGTGCCGAGCTTGCCATGGCCTATTCCAACCTTTCGCAACTGGCGATGCTGGCCGAAAGGCTGGATGAGACCCTGTCGCTGGGCGCCAGGGCGATCGAGCTCGCCGAACGGTTGAACAGGCCGGAAGTCGTCTGCCATGCTCTCAACAATGTCGGCGCCGCCGAGCAGTGGCTGGACCTGGACTCAAGCCGGCTGCATCTTGCCCGCAGCCTGGAAATCGCGCTCGAGCAGAATTTCCAGGAGCATGCCGCCCGCGCCTTCACCAATTGTGCCTGTGGTGAAATGAACCAGCTGGGCTACAGCCAGGCGCAATCCTTTCTCGATCGCGGCATCGACTATTGCGTCGAGAACGACCTGGCGACGTGGCGCGATTACATGCGCGGCGTGCGGGCGCAGTTGCTCATGCGTCAGGGATGCTGGGATGAGGCGGCCGCCGAAGCGCTGGACGTGATTGCCAACGACGGGGCGACCGCCCTGGTGCGCTATCCTGCCCTGGTGGCTCTGTCGCGGCTGCGGGTGCGTCGTGGCGATCCCTCCGCCGAGCCGCTTCTGCAGGAGATGAAGCAATTTCTGGAAAGGGGAGCCGAGCTGCAGCGCCTGTTGCCCTATGCTTCGGTAGTTGCCGAGCGGGCCTGGCTCGGGGAGGCGGACGAGGACGAGGCGCTGCGGCTGATCGCCCTTGCCGAAAGCCTGTCGCCGACACGCGCGGTCTTTGCCGAACTGGCCGTCTGGCGCCGGCTGCTGGCGCCCGGCACCGACCCGGGCGATACATCGGGCATGGCCGCGCCCTATCGGATGCTGCTGGCTGGAGACTGGCGGGGGGCGGCTGCCGCCTGGGCTGAACTCGACGCCCCTTACGAACGCGCGCTGGCGCTCGCCCAGGGCGACGAGGCCGCGCAGCGCATGGCGCTGGAGATCCTCGAGGCGCTCGGCGCCCGGCCGGTCGCCGGCCATGTGCGCGACATCATGCGGCAGAACGGCGTCATCCGCATTGCCCGGGGGCCGCGCCGCACCACCCGCGCCAACAGTGCCGGCCTCACCCAGCGCCAGATGGAAGTGCTGCAGCTGATCGAGCGCGGCCTGTCCAACAAGCGCATCGCCGAGCATCTCGCCATTTCGCCCAAGACGGTCGATCACCATGTCTCGGCGGTGCTGGGCAAGCTCGACGCCGTTTCGCGCGGCGAGGCTACGGCTGCCGCACGTGACTCGGGGCTGATCTGAACGACCGCCCCGCATCAGTCGTAGGTTAGATCCGTCGCCTTGCCGCCGAACACCCGGTAGGCATAGAACGAATAGAAGATGATGATCGGCAGCACCACCACGGTGCCGGCCAGGATGATGGCGAGGCTCTCCGTCGCCGAGGCTGCCTGCCAGATGGTCAGCTTGTCGGGCACCACATAGGGGTAGAACGACCAGGCGAGCCCGGCAAAGCCTAGCGCGAAGATGGCGGCCAGCGTCAGGAACGGCATCAGCGAATGGCGGTCATCGGGCTTGGGCAGATGGAAGGTCTGCCGCCACAGCCACAGGAACAACAGCGCCGACAGGATCGGCAGCGGCGAGAGATACAGCATCTCCGGCCAGACGAACCATCTCTCGAAGATGCGCGGGCTGGCGAAGGGCGTTGCCAGCGAGACCGCCGCCATGCCGAGCGCGGTCAGCACCAGTGCCGTGCGCAGCCAGCGCACCGCTTTCTTCTGCAACTCGCCCTCGGTCTTGTAGATCACCCAGGCGGCACCCATCGCCGCATAGGCCGCTGCCAGGCAGAGCGCCACCAGCGCACCGAACGCCATGCCGCCCAGGCCGACATCCAGGCCGAGCACATAGACGCCGAGCATATAGCCTTGCGCCAGCGAGGCGATGACCGAACCCAGGAAGAAAATGCGGTTCCAGCGATGCTTCTTGCCGGCCGGCACCTTGGCGCGGAAATCGAAGGCCACGCCGCGCAGGATCAGCCCGACCAGAAGCACGAAGGCCGGCAGGTAGAGCGCGGTGAGGATGACGCCATGCGCCAGGGGAAAGGCGACCAGCAGCAGGCCGACGGCCAGCACCAGCCAGGTCTCGTTGGCATCCCAGAACGGGCCGATCGCCGCGATCATCGTGTCCTGCTCGGTATCTTCCGCCATGGCGAACAGGATGCCGATGCCGAGGTCGAAACCGTCGAGAATGACGTAGATCAGGATGGCTAGGCCCATCAGGCCGGCAAAGATCAGCGGCAGAGCCGTTGGCCAGTCGAAGCTCATGTCACTCTCCTGCCGCCGGCTGTGAAAGCGCCGCCTTCATCACCCCCGGCAGCGGTGAGGTGTCGCCATCCTTCGCCGCCTTCAGCGCCAGATGCACCAGCACGCCGAGATAGGCGATCAGCAACAGCACGTAGAGGATGAGGTAGATGGCGAGCGTCAGCGCGACATGGCTGCCCGCCACCGGGCCGACGGCATCGGCGGTCTTGAGCACGCCCGTCACCAGCCAGGGCTGGCGGCCGATCTCGGTCGTGTACCAGCCGGCCAGTGTCGCCAGCCAGCCCGACAGCGCCATCGGCACCATCAGCATGGCGAGGGGCTTGGGCAGCGCATGCCGGCGCTTGAGGAAGAAGGCCGCCGACCACGAGACGGCGAGCATCAGCAGCCCGGTGCCGACCATGATCCGGAAGCTCCAGAAGAGCGGAAAGACCGGCGGATGGTTGCCCGGATAGTCGTTCAGGCCGGGCACCACGCCGTCGGTGCTGTGTCGCAAGATAAGGCTTGCCCCATCGGGGATCGCGACCTCGAATCTGTTTTCCTTGGCCGCCTCGTCGGGTAGCGCGAACAGCACCAGCGGCACGTTGGGGCCGGTGTTCCAGTTGGCCTCCATGGCGGCGATCTTCTGCGGCTGGTGTTCCAGCGTGTTCAGTCCGTGCTGGTCGCCGGCCAGGATCTGGATCGGGATCAGGATCGCGGCGGTGAAGACGCCGGTGCGCAGCGCCTTCCACATCGATTCCGAACGGTCGCCCTTGAGGTAGCGCAGTGCCGACAGGCCGGCGATCAGGAACGACACCGTCAGCCCGGAAGCCAGGAGCATGTGGACCAGCCGGTAGGGCATGGACGGGTTGAAGACGATTGCCCACCAGTCGACGGCGTGTGCGACGCCGTCACGCATCTCGAAGCCGGCCGGCGTCTGCATCCAGGAATTGAGCGCGATGATCCAGAACGCCGATACCGTCGTGCCGCCGGCCACCAGCACCGTCGCCAGCGTGTGGACGCGGTTGGAGACACGGCGGAAGCCGAACAGCATGATGCCGAGAAAGGCCGCTTCGAGGAAGAAGGCGGTGAGGATCTCGTAAGCGAGCAGCGGTCCGGCGATGTTGCCGACATGCTCCATGTAGCCCGGCCAGTTGGTGCCGAACTGGAAGCTCATGGTGACGCCTGAAACCACGCCCATCGCAAAAGACAGCGCGAACACCTTCACCCAAGTGAAATAGGCGCGCATCCAGGCGGAATCGTTGGTCGCGTTGTAGCGCAGCTTGAAGAACAGCAGCACCCAGCCCAGGGCGATGGTGATTGTCGGAAAAAGGATATGAAACGAAATATTCGCGCCGAACTGCATGCGCGACAGTATGAGCGGGTCCATGGCGGGCTCCGGCTGCTGCTAATGGCCCACCGTATGCTCGTTGGGCAAGATGGTCAAAGCGGCGTCCCGCCGCGAGGCTGAACGCCACAAGGACAATTTTGTCGCTTGCCAGGTCCTTACCGCTTCAAAGTCCGGCATACCAGCCATGACCTCGGCGACTGTCCAGAACTGTCAGCAGCACCACTGACTTCTGGTTGCACGCGACGACAACAGGCCTATATGAGGGGACCTCTTTCAGGCAGCCGTTTTCAGCCATGCCCTCCATTCTGTCCATTTCCGGGGTCTCCAAGACCTACGCCACCGGCTTCACCGCGCTCAAGGAAGTCAATCTCGACATCGACCGCGGCGAGATCTTTGCGCTGCTCGGGCCGAACGGGGCCGGCAAGACGACGCTGATCTCGATCGTCTGCGGCATCGTCAACCGCTCGACCGGTACCGTCACTGTCGACGGCCACGACATCAACAAGGATTACCGCGCCGCGCGCAGCCTGATCGGGCTGGTGCCGCAGGAACTGACCATCGACGCCTTCGAGAGCGTCTGGGCGACCGTCTCCTACAGCCGCGGCCTGTTCGGCAAGCCGGCCAACCCCGCCTTCGTCGAGAAGGTGCTGCGCGATCTGTCGCTGTGGGAGAAGAAGGATGCCAAGGCGATCACCCTGTCGGGCGGCATGAAGCGGCGGCTGATGATCGCCAAGGCGCTGTCGCACGAGCCGCGCATCCTGTTCCTCGACGAGCCGACCGCCGGCGTCGACGTCGAATTGCGTCAGGACATGTGGGAGATGGTGCGCCGGCTGCGCGAGGATGGCGTCACCATCATCCTCACCACGCACTATATCGAGGAGGCCGAGGCGATGGCCGACCGCGTCGGCGTCATCAACCGCGGCGAGATAATCCTGGTCGAGAACAAGGCCGAACTGATGCGCAAGCTCGGCCGCAAGCGGCTGGTGCTGGAGCTGCGCAATCCGCTGACCGCCATTCCGGAAGCCTTTTCGCGCTATGCGCTGGAACTGTCGCCCGACGGTGGGCAGCTGACCTACACCTATGACAATCAGGCCGAGCGGCCGGGCGTCGCCTCGCTGATCCGCGACCTCGAGGCATCAGGCATCCAGTTCCGCGACATCGACACGCAAAACAGTTCGCTCGAGGAGATCTTCGTCAATCTGGTGAGGAGAGAGCCATGAATCTTCGCGCGGTATGGGCGATCTACCGGGTCGAGATGGCGCGTGCCTTCCGCACCGTGCTGCAGAGCATCATCTCGCCGGTCATCTCGACATCGCTCTATTTCGTCGTCTTCGGCTCGGCCATCGGCTCGCGCATCACCGAGATCGACGGCATCAGCTACGGCGCCTTCATCGTGCCGGGGCTGATCATGCTCTCGCTGCTGACGCAGTCGATCTCCAACGCCTCCTTCGCCATCTATTTTCCAAAATTCGTCGGCTCGATCTACGAGCTTTTGTCGGCGCCGGTGTCCTATCTGGAGATCGTCATCGCCTATGTCGGCGGTGCGGCGACCAAGTCGATCATCCTCGGCCTGATCATCCTGGCCACCGCCTCGCTGTTCGTGCCGTTGCACATCGAACATCCGTTCTGGATGCTCTCCTTCCTGGTCCTGACGGCGGTGACCTTCAGCCTGTTCGGCTTCATCATCGGCATCTGGGCGAAGAGTTTCGAGCAGCTGCAGCTGGTGCCGCTCTTGATCGTCACCCCGCTCACCTTCCTCGGTGGCAGCTTCTATTCGATCCACATGCTGCCAGGCATCTGGAAGACGATCACGCTGTTCAACCCGGTCGTGTACCTGATCAGCGGCTTCCGCTGGAGTTTTTACGGCAAGGCCGATGTCTCGGTCGGCGTCAGCCTCGGCATGACGCTGGTTTTCCTGGCTGTTTGCATCGCCATCGTCGCCTGGATCTTCAAGACCGGATATCGGCTGCGGAACTGACGCAGCGAAGGCGCTCGGAAACGCGGCCGAGATCTGCCGAGATTCAGGTCAGGCCGGCCTCACCTGAATATCGGCAGATCTAGATCGCCTTGACCAGCCTCAGCAACCCCAGCATCTCGACATAGGTTCCCTGGCGGAAGGCGATATAGACCGGCTCTTCCGCGCCGTGGAAGCGGCGCTTGAACGCCGCCTGGCCCTGCAGGTTGAACCTGCGGCGGTTGATCCAGGGTGAATCGTAGGCGCGCTGGAAGGTGTCGCGCCAGAACGCGCTTTCGGCAAATCCGCTCGGGCCGACATCGACCAGCGGCGACAGGCCGAGCGTCACCACCGAAATGCCTTCCTCGCGAAACCGGTCGACGGCGAACTTGGTCAGGCCGATCTCGGCATGCGGCGAGGCATCGACATGCTTGCGCTTGAAGGCGGTGGTGTAGCCGGTCACCTTGCCGTCGGCGAAAATCGGATCGAAGTCGAGCAGGGCGACAAGGTCGCCATCGGGACCGTGCAGGACGAAACGGCGCATGTCGATGCCGAGCTGGTCGTAAAACGGACGGTTGAGGAAACCCATCTCCCAGCGCTTGACGATGCGGTCGCCGCGCCAGTTTTGCGAGAGGCGGGCAATCTCGTCGAGGTGGATCGTGCGTTTGTCCTCCTCGAACGAAAAACCTTTCTTCAGCAGCCAGCGCTCGGAATAACGCACCGTTTCGTTGCGCTTGCCGGAAAAATCATGCTCGGGCAGCTGCAGGCGGGTGTCGATACCCAGCCGGTTGACCTTGTAGCCGAACCCGGCCAGCACATGCGCGGTTTCCGCGCCGACCTGCACGAACCACGGATTGCCCGCCGTCTCGACGAAGCGCCTGATCATGTCGGGCCGGCGGGCCGGAGCCGCCACCGGGTCGCCAAGGGCGAAATGATGCTTCATCTTGGTGCCGAAGGCGATGTAGCCGTCGCCGTCACCGAAATAGGAAAGCTTGGGCTGCACGGCGGTGGAATAGGCGAGCGAGAAGTCGCCATGGCGGCGAACAAGCGCCAGCCGTTCGACATGCGTCAGCGCCAGCCGCTCGACCTTGGGCGAGACGCCCTCGAGGATTTTGTCGAAATAGATCCGCAAGGAGGGCATGGTCGAGGATTCCGCGTGCCGTCTGCGGCGTCGCATGCCTTGAATGGCAAGCAAGACCGCCGTGGCGCCTTGATTTCTGGCGGGAAGCCGAATGGGTTACGGGTTCGAATTCCGCCGTCGGAAGAGGTCCGCCACTCCCCGGACCTCGAATCAATCACATTGCCGCGACCTGATTATCGCCGAAGCCGCTGATATGCCATATAGGGCTGGACGTATTCGGACAGAAGCGGGCAACTGTTTCATGTCGGTGTTTTTGGCCGCTGTTGCGCGACCGGGCTGTTCTGCCAGGCGGTGGAGCGCTCTCGGGCGAGACCGCGGCTTGGTGCAGACCCGGAAAATCCGCGTCGATTAGCGTTCGGGGCCTGCGCGCGATCAAACTGTTACAGCGGCCTGCGAGCCTTTGGGGCTTGCCGCAGGAGCGAATGGGATTCGAAAGTGAATGACTGATACGACATCCGGGACCATGATGGAGCAGCTGTCGACGGTCGAGCCTGCAATCGTCATTGGCGCCGGCGCCGCCGGACTGGCCGTCGCGCAGGCATTGATGAAGGCCGGCGTGGCGACGGCGATCCTGGAGAAGGAAAGCCGGCTGGCCGAGCCCTGGCGCCGGCGCCACGTGCAGCTGCACCTCAACACCCACCGCGATCTCTCGGCGCTGCCCGGCCTTGTCTATCCCAAGGGCACCCCCGCTTTTCCGCATCGGGATGTCGTCATCCGCCATATGAGCGATTTCCATGAGGCGAACCGTTTGCCGGTGGAGTTTGGCGTTTCCGTCGAGGCCATCGTGTCCGGGGGCGACCACTGGATCGTGCGCACCAGCGCCGGCACGCGCCTGGCGCGTCATGTCGTCGTTGCCACCGGCCGCGACCGGGAGCCCTACACGCCGCAATGGGAGGGCATGCAGGCGTTCGCGGGCCGGATCATCCATTCGGCTGATTTTGGCGATGCCCAGGCCTATGCCGGCAAGAAGGTGCTGGTCGTCGGCGCCGGCAATTCGGGCTTCGACGCCCTCAATCATCTGGCGGGAATCGATACCGCCGCTGTCTGGCTGTCGGCCCGCAACGGCCCAGCCCTTCTCCCCAAGCGCGTCGGCAAGATCGCCGTGCACCGGCTCTCGCCATTCATGGCGCGACTGCCGTTGCGCCTCGCCGATGCGGTGATGGCCGTGACACAGCGCCTGGTTTTCGGCGATCTCACCAAATTCGGCATGCCGCCCGCGCCGTCTGGCGGCGCCAGCCGCCTGACCTCGGACTATACCGCGATCGCCGCCGATGACGGCGCCGTCAATGCCATCAAATCGGGCAAGATCACCGTGGTGCCGATGGTCCGGGAATTCACCGCCGAAGGCGTGATCCTGGCCAATGGCAGCCAGATCGATCCCGATATCGTCATTGCGGCGACGGGCTACCGCACCGGGCTGGAGCGCATGGTCGGCAATCTCGGCGTCCTCGACGCGAAAGGCGTTCCGCTCTTCAACGGTGGCGACGCCGACCCGAAACTGCCCGGCCTGTGGTTTACCGGCATGCGGCCGAGCATTCGCGGCTGCTTCGCCAATGCCGCCATATTGGGCAAGGCGATTGCCGGGCGGATCGCCGGCTCCCTATCCGGCGCGCCAGGCTGAGTCAGAATCCTGGAAATCGACCCGGCGGCAGGCGTGGCTTGACCATTCCCATGCCATGTTATATAACATGTTACAGTTTTAGGCGGAATGGATTCAAGAATGGAAGACGTCCTGCGGTCTCTTGGCTATCTCTGCCTGGGCAGCCGGCTGAAGCGCATAGGCGAGCAATTGCAGGCCGATACGCAGCGCATGCTCGAAGGTCTGGAGGTTCGGGTCCAGTCGAGCCAGTACCCACTGCTCGCCGCGCTCGACAGGTTGGGACCCTTGCCGGTCGGCGAACTGGCGCAATCGCTTGGCGTCACGCAGCCGGGGGTGACGCGGAGCGTGTCGCTGCTGGCCGATATCGGTCTGGTCGAGGTCATCCAGGCGAATGACGACCAGCGGCGCCGGGTAGTTTCCCTTACAAGCGGCGGCCAACAGCTGGTCGATGCCGCCAAGCGCGATGCCTGGCCCCGCATCGAGCGCGCCGTCGCGGATTTGTGCTCAGGCCTTTCCGGGCCGCTTCTCGAGCAACTGGCGGCAATCGAGGACGGTCTTGCCGCCGCGCCGCTTGCCCGTCGGGTGGAAAAGGCCGCGGCGCGATGAAACACATACTCGACCGTCCCGTCTGGAGCGCGCTCGACACGTGCCATCGCGCCTTCGCCGAGGGCGGCAGTCTCGCCAGGCGCTATCCCGCCTCGATCGTTCCTTTCGCGTCCACCGCTGCCGACGACGCCGAAAGCCTTCGGGCGTTCGGGGCGCTGGTCGCCCCGGGCGAAAGCGTCATTGTGGCTCAGGCGGACGAGGTTTTTCTCCCGGCGGGTCTGTCGGTCGTCTCGAAAGCCGACGCCGTGCAGATGGTCGCCGAGGCGCCATTGCCGGAGGTGTCGGACGCGCGCATCCAGCGCCTGGACGAGAACGACGCGGGCGAGATGCTGGCGCTCGCGTCGCTTACCAGGCCCGGCCCGTTTTCGCTCAAGGCGCGGAGCCTTGGCGATTTCTGGGGCGTGAAGGTCGAAGGCCGGCTGGTGGCGATGGCCGGCGAGCGCATGAAGCAGCCTGGTTACACCGAACTCAGCGGCGTCTGCTCCCACCCGGACTTCCGCGGCGGCGGCCTTGGCCGGCTGCTGTCCCAGTTCGTGTCCAACCAGATTCTCGCGCGCGGGGAGCTGCCATACCTCCACGCTTACGCCAGCAATGCCGCTGCGATAAAGCTGTACGAATCCATCGGCTTCAGGCTGCGCAGCACAATCAACGTGGCTGTGGTTCAGCGTCCTGGATAGCGGCTTGAGCGGCTCCCGGCCTCAGGCCGATTTCGGTTCGAGCCGGCGGAAACCGACGGCTTCCATCAGCATGTCCTCGTCGACCATGCCGGCATTGTGGAGCGCAAGCAGGGTGAGCGCGAGTTCGCGCGCCTCGGCCGATTCGGGATGCGCTTCGCGTCGTCGGCAGGCCCCGTCGAAAACGCGTTGCAATTTGGCGACGTCGTCGGGCTTGAGCAAGCCACGGTCATAGATGGACTTCGGCATGGCGGTCTCCTGAAGGAGGAGTTAGGGCGCCATGTGTAAATTGCCAATCTTTCCCGAGGCTTGAAGGTTCCGCGCAAGAACGAGGGACCTTGGATTGCCAAGGCCCCTTATGCTGAGAGCCCTCGCTGGCGTCAGACCGCGATCTTGCCGCCGCCCTGCCTGGTGATGGCGACGACGGACGGCCGCACCGGCATGTCGGGCTTGAAGTCGGGCCAGCGGGTCGACGGGTCTTCATAGTAGGACGGGCGGCCAAAACCGTCCCAGTCCTCGCCGCCATCGCCCGGATGCTGGACGGCGACGAAGGCGGTCTGGTCGTCGGGTGCAAACAGCGGGCCGCACATTTCGGCGCCGATCGGCACGCGGAAGAACAGCTTCGAGGTCGCCCGCGCGGCACCCTCCGTGTCGACCGCCCACAGGCCGTCGGTGCGGCCGGTGGCCTTCGGGCCCTGGCCGTCGCTGGCGACCCACAGGCGACCGGCCGAATCGACCGCGCAATTATCGGGCATGCCGAACCAGCCATTGGCTGTCGTCGCCGTCGAGAAGGTGGCGCCGACATCGGCAACCGAGGGATCGCCGCATTTCAGCAGCACTTCCCACTTGCCCTTGGCGGCAGTGAAATCGCCATCGCCCTCGGTGATCTCGATAATGTGGCCGAAGGCATTTTCGGCGCGCGGGTTGGCGGCATCGACCTGATCGGCCTTGCGCTTCGAATTGTTGGTCAGCATGACATAGACCTTGCCGTTGACGGCGTTGGGCTGGATGTCCTCGGGCCGGTCCATCTTGGTGGCACCCAGCAGATCGGCGGCGCGCCGCGTCTCGATCAGCACGTCGGCCTGGCCGGCAAAGCCGTTTCCTGCCGTCAGCGGCCCCTGGCCGAAGACGATCGGCAGCCATTCGACCGTGCCGTCCTCGGCGAATTTGGCGACATGCAGCGTGCCCTCGTCGAGCAGGTCCTTGTTGGCCGCGCGGTCGCTGGCATTGAAGCTGCCCTTGGTGACGAATTTGTAGACATAGTCGAAACGCTCGTCGTCGCCCAGATAGAAGACGACGCGGCCATCCTTGGCGACGATCGATTCGGCGCCCTCATGCTTGAAGCGGCCCATGGCGGTGCGCTTCCTGGGCGTCGAGGTCGGATCGTTGACGTCGACCTCGACGATCCAGCCGAAACGATTGGGTTCGTTGGGTTCCTTGGCGAGGTTGAAGCGGTCGTAATGCGCGCCCCATTCATAGGCGCCTTCCGGAATGCCGAGGCGCTTGTAGTTGGCGGCTTCCTTGTGGCCTTCCGGCAGCTCGCCGGAGAAATAGCCGTGGATGTTCTCCTCGGCCATCACATAAGTGCCCCAGGGCGTGACGCCGCCGGCGCAATTGTTGAAAGTGCCGAACACCTTGGTGCCGGACGGATCGGCTTTGGTCTTGACGCGGTCATGGCCGGCGACCGGGCCCGACAACATCATTTCGGTGGAGGAGGTGATGCGGCGGTTGAGCTTGCCGTCACGCACCACTTGCCATTTGCCGCCATCCTTGCGGATCTCGACGATGGTGCCGCCATGCGCCGCCATCTCGACATCGACCTGCTCCTTCGACAGCGGCGCGACCTCGGCCTTCTTCTTCCCGTCCTTCTCGACGATCGAAACGATGCCGGGGAACATCAAATGCGGGTTGGTGTATTCATGGTTGACCACCAGCAGGCCGTGCTCGGCCGAGCCGTCGATCGCGATATAGCCGACATAGTCGTTGTTGTAGCCGAACTGCCTGGCCTGCGCTTCGGCCGACTGCTTGGTCGGGTCGAAGTCAGGCGAATCGGCGAACAGCGGATCGCCCCAGCGCAACAGCACATCGGCGTCGTAGCCCGGCGCGACATGGTGCTTGTCGTCGATGCCGGCCTGAAGTTCGTCGAACTGGAAGGCAGAGGCTTCCGCGGCGCGGGCATCGTCCGCGGCGATCATGGCCAGCGGGCTGACGGTGGCGGCGATCGCCGAGACGGCGAGCGATCCCTTCAGGAAACCCCGGCGTGAGAACCGCGCCGCGATGATTTCGCCCATGGTGCGGTTGTCGGTGGGGTTGATGGCCGGTCCTTCGTTTTCCTCGAGCAGGCTGGTGCGGAAGCGGGCGTCGGGGGAGCGATGATCAGTCATGAGGGCCTCTGGCTTTGGAATGGCTGGAGCGTGTTGCCTGTGGACCCTTACGGCAGGCCGATCACATTTTCGTGACATCTTACAAGCTACAATGTTCTGGGCGAGGCCGCCCGTCACCCATGACATCGGACTTTAGTCCAAGCTTGTGCTTCCAAAGGTCCTGGAGGACAAACGCAACGGTCGGAGGTCGCTTCCGGTCACTGCAGCTTTCGGCGATGTTGCTGGTTGCAACGTTGGGGTGGGCGCGCCGGCTCAATCGACGGAGATTCATGATGCACGGATCGATCACGGCCCGTTGGGGCCGGCTGACGCTCGTTTCGGCGGGCGCCCTGGCGCTGGCCATCGCCCCCTATCGAATTTCCCTGCACGGCTCCGCCCCCGGAATCGACGCTGTCGCCGCACAGGCCGCCAAGGGCGGCAATGGCGGCAATGGCGGCAGTAACGGCGGCGGTAGTAACGGCAACAGCAGCAGCGGCGGTAGCGGCGGCAACAGCAGCGGCGGTAGTAACAGCGGCAACGGCGATGGAAGCGGCGGCAGCAACGGCAACAGCGGTGGCGGTAGCAACAGCGGCAATGGCAATGGCAATGGAGACGGCGGCAATTCCGGAACGGACGGCGGTGACGGCAGTGGCACCGACTCGGCATCCGGCGCTGGCCAGAGCGGCGCCGCAGCTAGCCATGTCAATGCCACGACCGGCGACAAGGTCAGCGTGGACGGCGGCAAGATCACCGTCACGCATCCCGACGGCATGACCGAAAAGATCGAGAATGGCCGTTTCAGGATGAAGGATGCGCTGGGTCGCACGATCATCGACCGCCGGGTCACGCCGGCCGATTTCAGCCGTCTCAAGGCCTTGTGAGGTTGGTCAACAGGCAACGACCAGCTTCGCACGTCACCTCCGCCGCCCCCGGCGGAGGTGACCTTGTTTTGTCCGGCCCGCGCGCGGGCCTAACTTTCCCTGGAGCAATTCCAGGAACAGTGTGAGCGGTTTTCCGTCCGGAATTGCGTGAACACATGGAATTAGAGCGGATCGCCGTTTCCGCGAAACGGTGAAACGCTCTACGAGCGGTTCCTGTCCCGGTCGCGCAACTCGCGCATCATGAGCGCCGCTTCGGTGCGGTTTCGCACGTTGAGTTTCGACAGCACCCCGGTCATGTGGTGCTTGACTGTCTTCTCCTGCAGCTCCAGGCGCAAGGCGACCTCCTTGTTGCTGAGCCCCTCCGCCACCAGCCGCAGGATTTCCGTCTGTCGTTCGGTCAGTTGCCGCAGCCGGTCCGCCACGCCGTCGGCAGGCTGCGGGGATTGGAGATCGGAAAGCAGCCGCGCCGACAGCATGGGCGAAAGATAGCTCTCGCCCGCCGCCACATTGTGCAGGATGTCGGAGAGCGCGCGCGATCCGACACCCTTGAGGATATAGCCTTGCACCCCTGCGTTCAGGGCTTTGGTTACATCGGCATTGGCCTCGGAAACGGTCAGCATCACGATCTTCTGGGTGGGATGGTCGGCAAGGATGCTCGCGACCGCGGCCAGGCCGCCGCCCGGCATCGAGATGTCGAGCAGAAGTATGTCGGGATGCACCGTCGAGGCGATGCGTTCGGCATCCTGCGCTGTCGCACCTTCGCCGACGATCTCGAAGCCGCCGAGCTCCGACAGGCTGCGCGTGACGCCTTCGCGAAACAGCGGATGATCGTCGACAATAGCGATGCGGATGACACCAATCATGCTTGCTCCTCAACCGACAGACGGATCACCAATCGCGTGCCTTGCGCTCCGGTCACGGTCTCGAACTGGCCGCCGATGCTTTCGACCCGCTCCCTGAGGCCGGCGAGCCCCAGCCCCTCGACCCGTGCCGGATCGAAGCCCGGCCCGCCATCCGAAACTTCGACAAAAAGCCTGCCATTCTTCATCCCGGCCCGCACCGCCTGATCCTTGGCCCGTCCGTGGCGATAGGCATTGTTCAGCCCTTCCTGCACGAATCGATAGATACTGATCTTCTCGGAGGGGCCGGTTTCGGGCAATTGCTTGGGCAGGGTGAGCGCCACCGACGTTCCCGTCCGGCGCTCGTGTTCGTCGACGGCCAGCCGCAATATGTCCGTTGCGGCGGCCGCCTCTATCTGCGGCAGCACGAGGCCGGTGCAGATGCCGCGTATTTCGCGCATCGCATCCTCCAGCGTCTTGCGGATCATCGCGACCTCGGTCGTGCGGCTTTCGCCCCATTGGCCGTCGCCGGAAAACACCGGGCTGTCCATGCGCAGCGCCGCCAGGGCCACGAGCTGCGCCGGTCCGTCATGCAGGTCGGCACCGATCCGGCGCAAATATCTTTCGTTGAGCGCGGTGGCGCGGCGGGACGCGCGCTGCACACGCTGCCGCAAGGCGCTGTTCTGCGTCACCAGGCCCTGCAGCTCCGACACTTGGCGGCGCAGTGCCCCGCGCTGATCGTCGATGGTGCGGCTGGCGCGCAGCACGAGGCCAGACAAGAGCAGAAAAGCCGCCAAGGTGGTGCCGGCCACGACCAGCCAGCTCGACAACAGCGCGGAAGCCAGCGTGGCTTTGAAATCGGTGGCGACCTCGAAGAATTCGGTGACGGCCACCACCTCGCCGGACCAGGGTTCGCGCACGGGATTGTAGATCTCCAGCAGCGGCTCGCCGATAGCCCGCTCCTTGTCCTCGTCCTCGTCGAACGTATCGAGTTGAGCGGTGACATTGCCCTGGAAGGCCGACCGCAGATTGGCGGTCAGGCCGAAGCGGCGGCCGATCAGGTCAGCCTCCTTCGCATAGAGCACGGTGCCGTCGCGGCGCCAGAGCTTGAACGAGACCAGTCGCTTGCCGAGCGCGCCCTGGCCGAGCGTCTCGTCGAGCGCCTGCTTGACGGACTCGCTGAGTTCCTCGTTCTTGCGCAGGTCGGGCAGCAGCGGCGCGATCACGCTGTCGACATAGAGCGCCGTCGTGGCGGCCGAATTGCGGATGACGCCATCGCGGATCTGCGACGTCACCCAGGAACCCACCACGAGCATCACGGCCAGAAGGCCGAAGCCGCCGGCAACGAGGAATTGCAGGGCAAGCGAAAGCTCGCTCCAGCGCCGTGCCAAGTCCTGCAGAATACGATTCATGTTCCCCTGACCGCCACTCCTCATAACAGCTGGGCGATACCGGTACATTGAGCCTCAGTCTCGCCATTGCCAAGGCCTTCGTTGAAACGATGTCGCTTGACGTCTCGGCGTGCTTCGGAAACAAGGTCCGCGGCACATGCGGCGACAGCCGCCTTGAAGGGGATGGACGTTGAGTTTTTCGGGATTGCTGCAGCTTGGCTTTTCGACGGTGATCTTCCTTCTGGCGGCGACCGCCGCCAAGCAATGGGGACTGGCACCGAGCCTGGGCAAGATCCTGTTGACGCTGGCGCTCTATTCGCTGGGCAATTTGATCATGCTGCGGCTGATCCGCGAATTCGGCATGTCCGTTTCCTTCAGCCTCTCGGCGGTCATCCAGCTGGTTTCGGTCAACGTCGTGGCGCTGGTCTTCTTCGGCGAGCGCGTCAATGCGCTGCAGGCCAGCGGCATCGTGCTGGCGATCGCCGCCGTGGCGCTGATCACGCTCGGGCCCTATCTGCAAGGACGTTGATCGAGATGAGGACCGCGACACAAGCCCGATGAAAGACACCGCAAGCACCTTGCTCAATCGGATCGAATTTCCGGTCCTGCTGGCCGGCCTGGTCATCGCCGGCGGGCTGTGGGGCTTCGTCGAACTGATCGAGGTGGCGCGGGCAACCGCGCCGCACACCTTCGACACCGAAATCCTGCTTGCGTTCCGCCAGGCCGGGCAGCCCGGCCTGCCGATCGGCCCGCTGTGGCTGGAAGGGGCGATGCGCGACATCACCAGTCTTGGCAGCGCCAGCGTGCTGGTGCTGATCACGGCGGCGACGATCATCTATCTCATGCTGATCCGCAGGCCTGGGACCGCGCTTCTCGTCTTCGTCGCCGTGGCGGGCGGCCAGGTGCTGTCGAGCCTGCTGAAGGTCGGCGTCGACCGGCCGCGGCCCGAACTCGTCTCGCATCTGGTCTCCGAGACGTCGCTTTCCTTCCCGAGCGGCCACGCCATGCTGTCGGCGGTGACCTATCTCACGCTCGGTTCGCTCGCGGCGCGCTTTCTGCCTGGCCCGGCAACGAAGATCTACGTCTTATCGCTCGCCGTGCTGACGACGGTGCTGGTCGGCGTCAGCCGCATCTATCTCGGCGTCCACTGGCCGTCGGATGTGCTGGCAGGCTGGTGCGCGGGCTTCGCCTGGGCAATGCTATGCTGGCTGGTGGCGCGGGTCCTGCAGCGGCGCAAAATGGTTGGCGAAAGTGAGTGATCTCGCATGTTTCGTATTCGCCAAATGATACGTGAAACATCACAATAATGGCCGTGCCGCTCTTCGATTCGACGGCGGCCTATGTCATCGAAAGCGCGGCCCTGCTTTCCCAAGGGATTGTGGGCGCTCCGTCTCTCAGCGGTTGAGCGATCTTGGACCGCTGACGAATGGGCTGCCCCTGACGTAAAAGCGCAGCGGACGGTCGGCATCCTTGGAAATGCCGATCCTGATGCCCTGGCCGATTTCACCAGGTTCAAAGTCGTCGCCCGCGAGCCATAGCGGCCCTTTCCGGCAGAGGTCGATCCCGTCGAGCGAACGATCGATCCGCAATGCCGCGGCCAGCCGTCCCGGCCCGCGCGCCAGGTCGCGCAAGCGCTCGACGCCGCGGTTCCGCCGCATGATGGCGATGCCTTCGAGCGGCTCGAGCGCCCGGATCAGCACACCGGTGCCGATGCCTTGCGTCTGGCTCGAGACATTCAGCATCATCGAGGTGCCGTAGGCGAGATAGACATAGGCGTGACCGGCTTCGAGAAACAGCGACCGGTTGCGCGGCGTCATCCCCCTGAAGCCATGTCCGGCGGCGTCGCCGACCACATAGGCCTCGGTCTCGACGATGCGGCCGCTGACCATGCCCTCAGGCAAGTCGCGCACCACCAGCTTGCCGATGAGGAAGCGGGCGAGAGCGGCCGTATCATCGGGCAACTCCGCGCGGGCGAGCGGCTGATGATCCTGCTCGTCACTCACGGCATCCGCTCGACCCATTGCGCCCTTGACGGCCCCGGCTCGAACGGATCGCCGAAGTACTGCGTCTCGCGGGCGACCTTGCCATCGAGGAATTCCATTATGCTGACCGTATAGGAGGGTTGCCCGTCATAGGTCAGCACATACTCCGTGATCCAGAGATCATCAGCGCCGACGATCCGCCGTACGGCGAAACGCTTGCGGTTCGGCTGCGCGGCGCGCGACGACTGGATGTTGCGCCGCCCGCGGATGCGCTCGCCCGATTGCGGATAGTCGAGCACCGCATCTTCCCGGTAGATCTCATGTTCGACCTCGAAGTCGTTGGCATCGGAGGCGGCCCAGTGGCGATCCAGGGCCGCCCTGATTTTCCGGTCTTCCATGGCAATCCTCTTTGACCATCACCCGGGGGTGGACCCGTCGTAGCACGGTCCATCCCATGGCTGTTAGCAGGGGTCGCACGGATCGACCCCAAGCGTCGGCGCTCAGTCGAGCTTCAACGCCGCGACCTCGCCTTCGTTCATCAGCGGCACATAGAGGATCGACTTGCCGTCGGTGCCGATGTCGGCGCTGCCCGGCTTGAAATGCGCCACCGCTTCCGGTGTTCCGCCAGCTCTGTAGCGGTAGAGCGTGCCGGTCATGTAGGCGGTGGCGTAGATGGTGTCGCCAATGGCGATGACGCCGTCGAGGTCGGCGAATTTCTGTGCGCAGGGCAGCGGCGAGATCGCCTTGCTGGCGAGGTCGATGGCCAGCAGCCCGCCCGGCTCCGCCGTGCTGAAGTCGGGCTTGATGCCCTTGCCCCACGAGGCGACGATCAGCCTGCCGCCATCGGCGAAGACGCCGTTGGGCGAGGCCAGCGACGCGTCCTTGACGAACAGTTCAGGCCGGTCGCCGTCGATGCGGTAGATCGTGTCGGCCAGCATGTCGCTGACATAGACCTTGCCTGTCCGGTCCGAGGTCATGTCGTTGAGAAAGACCGCGTTCGGCAACGTTATGCTGGCGATCAGCCTGCCGCTGGCCAGATCGACGACGTGGACCTTGGTGATGTCGGCGACATAGAGCTTGCCGCCCGATATCGCCATGCCCTTGGGCGCGTCCATGCCGTCGGTCCAGTGCCGGGTGATCGTCTTGCCGTCCAGGGACAGCACACTGAGATAGCCGTTGCCGTCGGCATCGCCCGGATTGCCAACGATGTTGGAGACGATGATGCGGTTGTTGACGGCGTCGAACAGCGCCGATTCAGGTTGTTCGAGGCCCGTGGCGCGCCAGAGTTCGCCGGCCCGGGCTGCGGGCGCGGCCGCGATGCCGATGATGGCGGCAAAGGCTGAGAAGATGAAACGGTTCATGGCTGTTCTCCTGTGATGACAGGCGGCTAGCTAGGATTTTCGATACTTTTCCGGAAGCTCGATTACCGCTAGTATCGAATATCGATACGAAACCGCCGTGCGGAGGCGCATCCCATGAACGGTCTGATCTTCGAGGCACTGAAACGGACGCTGAAGGCGAAGGGTGTCACCTATCGCGAGCTCGCCGAACGCATGGGCGTGTCCGAGCCGACGGTGAAGCGCATCTTCCACGAGAAGAACTGCAAGCTCGACCGGCTGGTCGAGATCTGCGCCGCCGCCGGCGTCGAGCTGGAAAACGTGCTCGGCTCGATGAACCGGGGGCCGGGGCCGGTCAACCACATCGCGCCCGAGATCGAGCGCCGGCTCGCCGGCCGGCCGGCGCTGCTGTTCATCTTCGTCATGCTGTCGGAAAAGTTCACGCCTGAAGGTATCATGCGCTCGCAAGGCCTGAGCGAAGCCTCGATGTTCCTCTATCTGCGCGACCTCGAGGAGCTCGGACTGATCGCGCTCGGCCGGGGCCTTTCTGCAAGATTGCTGGTCGAAACGCCGATCCAGTGGAATTTCGAAGGGCCGCTCAGGCCGCTGTTCGAGATGACCAACAAGAATTTCATCGGCTGGGCCATCACCCATATCGAGAAGGAAGCGACCTTCGTCAGCTTCTCCAGGCGGATGCGGCCGGAGACCGCGGAGATGGTGCGGCGCGAGGCGGAAGAACTGGCCGAGCGCGTCAAGCTGCTCGCCCATCACGACCAGCACACCACGCCGGAGGATGGGCTCACCGGCTACAAATTTACGTTTGCCTTCGGCGCGACGCCGTTTCCCGCGATCATGCCGATCGGCCCGCATCCCCGCGATGCCGGGGCACGGACGCCGGGGCGGTCCGCCGCGAAAGGACGGCGTCCGCTTCCGGCTTGAAGGGCTGCTACTCGCCGGCCCTCGTCGTGGCGTCGGCGGCCTTGTCGTCCCAGACCATCTGCCGGTAGTCGAAACCATATTCCAGCGTCGGTTTGACGATGCGGAAAAACGGCGACAGGTCGAAATCGCGCGGCGTGTAGAGCGAATGGTGGCGGATGTGCAGGATTTCCTTGCGCGAATAGTTCGACTGCGCCGAGGCACGGCCAGGCGCGCGGGTGATCTCGGGCAGGATCGGATAGCGGATCTGGCCATAAGCCTCGGCAATCAGCGTCGAGCAAATGGCGCGTGTCGGGTCGCCGGAACCAAAGGCCAGCATGCGGCGGCGCCAGCGCACCGGCACCGGCGGCGTCGGAAGGAAATAGCGCAGCATGTCAAAGATGTTCTTGAGGTCGTATTTGAGGCCGAGCTTGCCGATCATGAATGCCACGATCTTGTCGCGGTCCTCGGGCGCCAGCCCGCTCGCGCGGCAAATGCGGGTATTGTAGGTGCGATAGCGCGACAACGGTACGGCGACGCAGCCGTCGCCGATCGTGACCTCGATCAGCCGCGGTCGCTCCGCGCCGTCTTCCGGCTCGGGCAAGCTGTCGCCGACATAAAAGGCCGCGTGCGACCAGGTCGACTGGGTGAGGTACTTGATCGCCGCCGATATCTTCTGGTTGCCCTCGATCAGCAGGATGTCGCCGGGTTCCAGCGTGCGGCGCAGCGTTTCAGGATCCGACGGCGTGTAGGGTTCATAGCCGGAGGATTCTTCCTGCAGCCGGCCGGCGAGCCAGCGGCCAAGTCGGTCCAGGAGCGTGTCGCCGGGCTCGGTCATGCCTTACGGCGATTACCATACACAGGCGCCCGGGCGCCAGCAGCGGTCAATTGGCGGTGGCGCCCAGATCCTCCGTGGACGAAGTGCCGGCGAGATCGTCGCGCGCCCTGCGAGCCAGCTTCTTCGTCTGATGCTTGGGGCTGTCGCCGAACAGCTCGGCGGCCTCGGCAAGACAGGATTTTCTCAGGCTCTTTTCCGAACGCTTCAAAAGTTTGCCGAGAAGCTTCGTGTCCTCGCGTGGCCCAAGCGGCTCGTCGGCCGCCTCCAGCAGCGCGCACATGACGAACAGATCATGCAATTCGCCGAGCCGCTCGCCCAGTTTATCGACGGCCTTGCGCCGCGCCTTGATCGGCGTCGGCCAAAGCCTGCCCAGCAGCGACAGGTGCATGCCATGCGTCTTGGCCGCCTTGCGCAAATCGTGAAAATCATCGGCCTCGCCACGCGTGCCGGCTCTGTCGAGCGCCCTCCTAGCGCGGCGCAAGGTGACACGGGCGCCTTCGGCAAGCACGTCGGCGGCCTGTTCCGGCTGGTCGGGCAAGGCAAGGCTTTCGATCCGCTTCATGCCGTCTTCGCAAGCGGCGGTCGCGGCGCTGATCGCCGCTTCGAGGCCGGCGCCTTCATGCAGATCGTGCTGGCGGGCGATCAGCCTGTCACGCACCGCATCGAGCCCGCCATCGGCGCTCTCCTTGGGAAAGCCTGCCGCGAGCCGGTCTATGGTCTCGATCAGCGCCGTCGCCTCGCGCGGGCCGGCAAGCAGCTCCGCCACGTTGCGATAGCATTGATTTTCTGTCGCGCAGAATGTTTCGTCGCCGGAATGAACCAAGCGCAGCAAGGCACGCGCGCTCTTCAGCCGCTTACGGCATTTGTGCAGCGCCTGTTCCGGCCGGCTGCGCGCCGCATCCAGATGCTGGAGCGCCTTGCGGATTTCCTCGGCCAGGATGCGCCTGACCTCGCCGGTCAGCGGCAGGCGCGGGTCGATGCGAAAGCTCATGCGGCGATCTCCGGTATCCCCCCGAGGGCGAGCGACGCGTTGTAGAATTTCTGCTCGCCGGTCACTTCACGGTCGAGCCAGTCAGGCAGCATTTCGTCCGGCACGTCTTCCGGCGTCTCGAGTTCGGCCACCACCAGTCCCGCCAGTGCGCCGCCAAAGACGTCGACTTCATAGAGATAGCCGCGGTGCCTAACATGGTGGCGTGTCTTCTCGATGACACGTCCGATGGCGAAGTCCAGCATTTCCATCGCATCAGCAAGCGGGATCGGATATTCGAATTCGTCGCGCTCGCGCGCGCCGCTGCCGAACTTGAGCGTCAGCTTGGCGGAAGCGCCGTCGCTGATGCGAATGCGCACGGTTCGCCCGGGCGCGGCGGCGAGATAGAACTGGAGAATGCCGATATCGGCCTCGACCAGATCCCGCCATGCGGGGCTGGAGACCAGAAACTTGCGCTCGACTTCCTTGGCCATGGCCGCGACTAAAGCGTTTGCCGCGGGGGATGGCAAGACAACTCCGAACACAAGTTGACTTTAATCAATCGATTGATTAAAGTTTCGGCATGATCAAATCGCCTGACGCCCAAAATCCCCGTCGCGAGAGCTCTCCGGCGGATTTGACACGCGCCGCACTGGTGCGGGCGGCGCTGAAACTGTTCGGCCGGCAGGGCTTCGATGGCACGTCGACCCGCGAGATCGCGGCGGTGGCGCAGGCCAATATCGGTTCGATCGCCTATCATTTCGGCGGCAAGGAAGGCCTTCGCACTGCCGCCGCCGACTATATCGTCGAGACCATCCAGACGGTTGCCGGCCAGGCGCTGGGCAATGGCCCGGCCGCGGCGGCGAGCGACCCGGAGGCAGCACGCTTGCAGCTCTTCGCCGCGCTGGAGCGAATGGTCGGCTTCATCGTGGCGCAGCCGCAGGCCGGCGAGATCGTCCAGTTCGTGCTGCGCGAGCTGTCGCATCCCACCGCGGCCCTCGACCGCATCTATGACGGCGTGTTCGAGCCGACGCATCGCCGGCTGTGCATGATCTGGGAGCAGGCGACCGGCGAGCCGGCCGAAAGCGAGCGGACCCGGCTCACCGTGTTCACGCTGATCGGCCAGGTCATCTATTTCCGTATCGGCCGCGAGGCGGTGATGCGCCGCATGGGCTGGCACGAAATCGGCGCCGCCGAGGCGGTCAAGGTGGTGTCCGCCGTATCAGACAACCTCAATGCCATACTGGCCGCCCGGACGGGATCAAAACCCCGGAAAGAAACGAAACCATGAGTCTCCTCTGCTCCTTGCCGCTTGCCGCGCAACTCCTCGGCGCCTGCGCCCCCGCCGCTCCACTCGCGGTCGGCTATGTCGAAGGCGACTATGTGCTCTTGGCGCCCATCGAGGTGGCACAGGTTGATACGGTTACCGTGAAGCGCGGCGATCGCGTCACCCCCGGCACGACGGTAGTGACGCTGGAAAGCGCCGACGCCAAGATCGCGGTGGCGCAGGCCGAGGCAAGCCTCGCCCAGGCCCAGGCGCAACTTGCCGACCTGCAGGTCGGCAAGCGGCCGGAAGAAATCGCCGTGCTGAAGGCCGAGGTTGACATGGCCAAGGCGCAGGCCGCCGACGCCAAGCGCAAATACGATCGCGCCGCCGATCTGTTCAAGCGCGGCGCCGGCACGCAGGCCGATTACGACACCGCCTCGGCGACGCTCGAGACGGCGGACGCCCAGGTCGGCCAGGCCGAGGCCAATCTCGCCGTCGGCGGCCTGCCGGCGCGGCCCGAGACGATCAAGGCCGCCGACAATCAGGTCAAGCAGGCGCAGGCAGCACTGGAGCAGGCTCGGTGGCGGCTGTCCAAGCGCACGCTCGCGGCGCCCTCGCCCGGCCGCGTCAACGACGTCATCCGCAATCCCGGCGACACGGCCGGCCCGACCGCGCCGGTCGTCTCGATGCTGCCCGACGGCGCGGTGAAGCTCAGCGTCTACATGCCGGAGGCCGCCTTCTCCTCGGTCAAGATCGGCAGTCTGCTCAACGTCCATTGCGACGGCTGCGGCGAGGGCATGAAGGCGCGCGTCAGCTATGTCTCGCCCGATCCCGAATTCACCCCGCCGGTGATCTATTCCTTGGAGAACCGGCAGAAGCTGGTCTATCTTGTCGAGGCCCGCCCGGAGGGTGATGCCGGGCCGCTGCAACCCGGCCAGATCGTCGACGTCGATCTCGCGGAAACGGCCAGATGAACGCCATCGACGTTCACGGCCTGGTCAAGCGGTTCGGCGACAAGACCGTCGTCGATCATGTGACGATGTCGGTCGCCGAAGGCGAGATCGTCGGTTTCCTCGGCCCCAACGGTTCCGGCAAGACCACCACCATCCGCATCATGTGCGGGCTGCTGACGGCGGACGAGGGCGAAGGCACGGTGCTGGGTTTCAACATCCGCACCGAGTCGCTCAGGATCAAGCGCGAAGTCGGCTACATGACGCAGAAATTCTCGTTTTACGAGGATCTGACCATTGGCGAGAACCTCGAATTCGTGGCGCGGCTCTACCGGCTGAAGCCGGTCGAGGACTATGTCGCGAAGACACTGGAAGAACTCGGCCTCACCTCGCGCCGCAACCAATTGGCCGGCACGCTATCCGGCGGCTGGAAGCAGCGGCTGGCGCTCGCCGCCTGCATCATGCACAAGCCTAAACTGCTTCTGCTCGACGAGCCGACGGCCGGCGTCGACCCGAAGGCGCGGCGCGAATTCTGGGACGAGATACATCGCCTCGCCGGCGGCGGGCTGACCGTGTTGGTCTCCACCCATTACATGGACGAAGCCGAGCGCTGCCACCGCATAAGCTACATCTCCTACGGCAAGATGCTGGCCACCGGCACCGTCGCCGAAGTGGTGAAAAACGCCGGGCTGACCACCTTCGTGGTGCAGGGCCCGCAACTCGCCAAGCTGGCGCAAGAGCTGCACGACCGCCCCGGTGTCGACCAGGTGGCGCCGTTCGGCGCCACGCTGCATGTCGTCGGTTCCGACAGGAAGAAGCTCGAAGCAGCGCTTGCCGGTGTCGAGAAGGAGCACAAGGGCGTGACGGTGGCGCCGGGCGAAACCAGTCTGGAGGACGTTTTCATCCAGTTCATGTCGGGTTCGAAGGACAATATGGCATGAACGGTGTCTTTTCCTTCGCCCGGCTAGGCGCGCTGCTGATCAAGGAATTCATCCAGATGCGGCGCGACCGCATCACCTTCGCCATGATGCTCGGCGTGCCGCTGCTGCAGCTGGTTCTGTTCGGCTTTGCCATCAACAGCGATCCGAAAGGCTTGCCGACGGCGCTGGTGGCGATGAGCAACGACCAGTATACGCGCGCCATGGTCTCCGCGCTGCAGGTGACGGGCTACTATCGTTTCGACCACGTCACCGCGAGCGCCGAAGAGGCGGAATTCCTGATGGCGCGGGGCGACGTTTCCTTCGTCGTCACCATCCCGGCCGATTTCGGCCGCCGGGTCGAGCGCGGCGACAATCCGCAGATCCTGATCGAGGCGGATGCAACCGATCCGTCGGCGGCGAGCGGTGCCGTCTCAACCTTGAGCACGGTGGCGAGCCAGGCGCTGCTGCGCGCGCAGGGGATGCAGGCTGCGGCAGCCGAAAACGCCAAGGAGCAGCTGCAGGTGGTGGTACACCGGCGCTACAATCCGGAAGGCATTTCGCAATACAACATCGTGCCCGGCCTGCTCGGCGTTATCCTTCAGATGACCATGGTGATGATGACGGCCATGGCGCTCACCCGTGAAACCGAGCGCGGCACGATGGAAAACCTGCTCGCCATGCCGTCCAGCCCGGCCGAGATCATGCTGGGCAAGGTGCTGCCCTTCCTTGTCGTCGGCGCGGTGCAGGTCGCGGTGGTGCTGGTGGCGGCGAAGCTGCTCTTCGATATCCCGTTCGTCGGCAGCCTGACGCTGCTGTTGTCGTCGGTGCTTGTCTTCGTGCTGTCGCTCGTGCTGCTCGGCTACACGATCTCGACCATGGCCCGCTCGCAGATGCAGGCGATGCAGCTGACCTTCTTCTTCTTCCTGCCGTCGCTGCTTCTGTCGGGCTTCATGTTCCCCTATCGCGGCATGCCGGGCTGGGCTCAGGCGCTGGGCGAAATCTTCCCGCTGACGCATTTCCTGCGCATCACCCGCGCGGTCATGCTGAAGGGCGCCGACTTCCATGCCATCGCCGCCGAGATCGGTTGGCTGGTGGTGTTCGTGCTGGTCTTCGCGGGCACCGCGCTGTTGCGGTTCAGGCGCACGCTGGATTGACCGGCGCTCGCGCGCCGGCCGGTGATTGGAGGGCAATCCGTCGGGCCGCGCGGCGATGCGCAGAGGACAAGGCGATCAGGCGGCCGCCATGATCTCGGCATAGGTGCCGAAATCGACATTGCCGCCGGACAGCACCACGGCGACACTTTTGCCGGACAGTTCGATCTCGCCCGAAGACAGCGCCGCCAGCGCGACGCAGCCGCCCGGCTCGACCACCAGCTTCAGATAGGCCATGGCATCGCGCATCGCCTGCGCCGTCGCCATGTCGGAGACGGCAATGGCGCCGGCGAGGTTTTTGCGGTTGATCGCGAAGGTGATGGCGCCCGGCTCTGCCGTCAGGATCGCGTCGCAGATCGAGCTATGGCCCGGATCGTTCGAAACACGGGCGCCGGCGGCAAGCGAGCGCCGCGTGTCGTCGAAATGCTCGGGCTCCACCGCCCAGACCGCGGTCCCTGGCGATGCATCCTTGACCGCGACCGAAATGCCGCTCGACAAGCCGCCGCCACCACAGGGAATGACGACGGCGTCGAGGCTGACACCGAGCGCCCTGGCCTGGCGTATCAGTTCGAGGCCGATCGTGCCTTGCCCAGCAATGATGGCCGGATCATCGAAGGGCGGCACCAGCACCATGCCTCTGTCGATGTAGGGACGGACCACGGTCATGCGGTCATCGCGAAAACGGTCGAACGGCACCACCTCCGCGCCCATCTTGCGGACATTGCCGATCTTCATCGCCGGCGCGTCGGCCGGCATGGCGATGACTGCCTTGACGCCGAACATGGCGGCCGACGCCGCGACCCCTTGCGCATGATTGCCCGAGGAAAAGGCGACGACGCCCTGGGAGCGCTCGTCCTCGCTCAGCGAGGACAGCTTGTTGTAGGCGCCGCGGAATTTGAACGATCCGGTGCGTTGCAGCGTCTCCGGCTTGAACAGGATGCGGCCGCCGAAGCGCTTGTTCAACTCGGCCGATTCGATCAGCGGGGTTTCGACGATCAGGCCGGAGAGGCGGGCGGCGGCGGCATGGATGTCGGCGATGCCGGGGAGGGTGGTGGCAGTCATGCGAGGTCCCGCAAAAAAAGGAGGTGATGTCCTTCCATGATGCGCGGAAAACCACGCGGCGCACCATTGAAAAAATGTGACCGTTACAAAGTTGAGCGAGACGGCCGTCAACATCACGGCTGCACGCCCCCCTCTGGCCTGCCGGCCATCTCCCCTCAAGGGGAGAGATCAGCTGTTGTCGCCGCGTTCGCCAATCTCCAAAAGTTTGCAGAAGCGAGCGCCACTTTGACGTTGCCAATCTGCCCCCTTGAGGGGGAGATGTCCGGCAGGACAGGGGGGGCGCTGTCCCGCGGGCGTCTCGCCAAATTCTGCACGGCATAGCGCACCCGGGCCCTCCGCCATGGCTCCGGGCGTTCGTCGCTCGAAAAGCCCATAAGGGGGCTTTCGTCCGCTACGCGGACGGCTCCTCACCCCAGCAACGTCCGTTGCCTCTTGTTCCCGCCGAGCTTGCGCCAATTGTTGAAGCGATGCGTGGCTGCGGCGAACGATATCTTCATCTGCTGGGCGACCGAATAGCGCGACTTGCCATCGTCGAACATGCGGTAGCAGCACTCCACCCCCTCCTCCGTCAGCTTGCCGTCCGGAGCCTTGTTGTGGGGATTGGCTGGGTCGAATTTTTCGATCTGCTGCTCGACCAGACCCTTCAGCCGCTGCAGATCGGCTTCGATGCTGGCAATGAGATCGAGAACGGGTTTTGGGTCGAAATGCCCTGCGTGCGGCTTCGTCATGCGTTGATCCTCGTTCTTGTCTTAGGTTCAGTTATATAGGGTAACATTCGCCAATAATGAAGAGGTGCGGCCGCAGGAATGCATCAACAATTCTTGACTCCGCGACCTCGATGCGGTTGACCCGACGCACGCCAAACCATAGTTTAGAACTATTCTAAACTAGGGTGATTTCCTCATGCTTTCCCGCGTTTTCGGCTTCGGCCGCCGCTCCTTCGACTCGCTTTCCGAACAGGAGATTTTGGCGCTCGCCATTTCATCCGAGGAAGATGACGGGCGCATCTACCGCGCCTATGCCGATGGGCTGGCGGAAAACTTTCCGCAGTCGGCGAAAGTGTTCGAGGAGATGGCCGAGGAGGAGGACGGCCATCGGGACGTGCTGATCGAGCTCTTCCGCAAGCGTTTCGGCGAGCGCATTCCGCTGATCCGGCGCGAGCATGTGAAGGGCTATTATGAGCGCAAGCCCGATTGGCTGGTGCGGCCGCTCGGCATCGAGCATGTGCGCAACCAGGCCGAGGCGATGGAGCGGCAGGCCTATCTGTTCTACGTCGAGGCAGCAAAGCGCACCACCGATGCCTCGACGCGAAAACTTCTCGACGACCTCGCCATAGCCGAACAGGGTCACGAGACACTGGCGCAGCGGCTGGAGCAGAAGCATGTGCCTGGCGACGTGAAGGATGAAGAGGCCGCCGCCGAACAGCGCCAGTTCATCCTGACTTATGTGCAGCCGGGCCTGGCCGGCCTGATGGATGGTTCGGTGTCGACGCTGGCGCCGATCTTCGCCGCTGCCTTTGCCACGCATGACACTTGGCAGACCTTCCTAGTCGGGCTTGCCGCATCGATCGGCGCCGGCATCTCCATGGGTTTTACTGAAGTCGCTTCCGACGACGGCAAGCTCTCGGGCCGCGGTTCGCCGATAAAACGCGGCATCACCACCGGCGTCATGACATCAGCCGGCGGTCTGGGCCACGCATTGCCCTATCTCATTCCGCATTTCTGGACCGCGACGGCCGTGGCCGCTGTGGTGGTGTTCTTCGAATTGTGGGCCATCGCCTTCGTCCAGAACCGCTACATGCAGACGCCATTCTTGCGCGCCGCGTTCCAGGTGGTGCTGGGCGGTGCGCTGGTGTTCGCGGCCGGGGTGCTGATCGGGAATGCTTGAGCGCTGCCGCGCCAAGCCACTCACCCATTCACGGCCCGGCTGTCCGCTGGCGCCTCGTCCCGTTCCGTCAGCCCATAATCCCGCACCACATGGGCGATGCGAAGTCGATAGCCGGCAAAGATACCGCCGCGGCCGGCCTGTTGCGCCTGCCGATGGTCTTCGGTGTTGCGCCAGGCCTTCACCGCGTCCTCGTCGCGCCAGAACGACAGTGACAAGACGCGTTTCGGGTCGGCCAGGCTCTGAAAGCGTTCGATCGAGATGAAGCCGTCAATGCCGTCGAGCAAGGGACGCAGATTGGCGGCGATGCCGAGATAGGCATCGCGCTTGCCTGCCGCCGGCTCGACCTCGAAGATGACGGCGATCATAGCTTCACCAATGGCGCGTGCGGTCCAGAGACGTTCTTGAGAAACATGCGATCCTCCTTGACGATGAACCTTTCACGGCGGGCGAACTCA
Organism: Mesorhizobium erdmanii USDA 3471; assembly: GCF_000472705.1. Taxonomy (GTDB): domain Bacteria; phylum Pseudomonadota; class Alphaproteobacteria; order Rhizobiales; family Rhizobiaceae; genus Mesorhizobium; species Mesorhizobium erdmanii. The sequence goes on from NZ_AXAE01000028.1 coordinate 88,897, forward strand.
TAGTTTGCCTTGCCCGCTGGGTCGGCGGCAAGCCGCGCCCGATAGGCTTCATAGGCGGCCAGGCTGTCGATGTTGTAGGCGGCGTAGGCCGTCGTCGCCGAGCCCTCATGGGGCGCGAAATAGCCGATCAGGTCGGCGCCGCAACGCGGAATAGCCTGGCCCCAGTTGCGGGCATATTCCTCGAAGGCGGCCTTGCCGAACGGGTCGATCTCATAGCGGATGAAGCAGGTTATGGTCATGGTCGTCTCCTTGGGTTCTTGCGTCGACGCTTCGAGCGCGGTCGAAACGTCCTTCACTTCGACGTGCTAGGCAGTCTGGTGTCAGGAGCCGTCGACGCTTGCGTCGCCGGCTGCTTGAGCTGAAGCCAGAATAGTGGTTACCTGGCGAGGATGCTTCGATGAGGACCGAACTATGCGTGAAGGACCAGACATTGCCCGGATCGCCAGCTTGGTTGGCGATCCGGCCCGCGCCAACATGCTGAATGCGCTGATGGGCGGCACGGCGCTGACTGCGAGCGAATTGGCGCTGGAGGCCGGCGTGTCGTTGCCGACCGCCTCCTCGCATCTGTCGAAACTGACGGAGGGCGGGTTGCTGACCCTGGCCAGCCAGGGAAGGCATCGCTATTACGGTCTCGCCGGCCCGCAGGTCGCAGGCATGATCGAAGCCATCACCGGTGTCGCTGAAGCCGTTGGTCCCAAGCGCGTGCGGCCGGGCCCGCGCGATGGCGCGATGCGCGTGGCCCGTGTCTGCTACGACCACCTCGCCGGCGAACAGGCGGTGGCGATGCTGGATCGCCTTGTCGATAAAAACATACTGGTTCGCAATGACAACGAGATCAGGCTCGGACCGTCGGCGGCGTCGCATTTCGCGGCGATCGGCATCGATTTCTACACCAAGCCACGCCGGCCGGTGTGCCGCGCCTGCCTCGACTGGAGCGTGCGCCGCTCCCACCTCGCCGGCACGCTGGGCGCCGCCATCCTCGACAAGATTCTCCTGGAAAAATGGGCGCGCCGCGAAAAGGACAGCCGCGCTGTGATCTTCTCGCCGCCGGGCAAGCAGGCGTTCGAAAGGATATTTTTGAGCTGAGGTTCCGGCCCTCGCCTACAGCTTCGTCATCCTAGGGCGGAGCAGCCGCGAAGCGGCGTCGCGGAGACCCTGGGATCCTGTGTGTTGTTCCCATGCTATGATTGAAGTGGGAAGGAGACCGAGAGGATCCTGGTCGTCTTTTTGAGGACAGGCCGCGGCATGGCTCGGT
>NZ_AXAE01000029.1 GCF_000472705.1 Mesorhizobium erdmanii USDA 3471
CATCGTCAACCAGACACCTCTTTTAGCCCAGCGGTTGAAGCGATTGTAGACCGTGGTGTAGGGGCCATATCGTTCGGGCAGATCGCGCCAAGGCGAGCCAGTCCTCAAAACATAAAATATGCCGTTCACCACACGTCGATCATCGACCCGCTTCTTGCCCAAGCCGTGCGGCGGCAAAAGCGGCTCCACGATTTGCCATTCCGTTTCGCTTAGATCGTAGCGTGCCATCATCGCCTCCAAATCAAAGGCGTTGAATCACTGCTTCGAAAGTCATGCAAGGGTTGAGTACGCGCTCTAGAATCCATGCCGTTCGGCCTGCCGTAGAACGAATACGGTGCAGAAGAGGGTATCCTGTCCGCACCGTTGCGCCGCTCTTAGGTTTCGGCATGGATTCTAGGGTCTGCGCGCGTCGCTTTGCTCCTTGCTCCGCCCTAGAATGACGAAGTTGTGAGATGCCTGGCCTTCACCATTTTATTGACTCAGTCAACTAAGTGATCGATCCTGCGGAGACAGGAGAGAATGCCATGACCGTCCACAATCACCCCGGCAAGGATCGCATCGACGCGGTGCGCGCCTTCAACCGTTTCTATACCCGCCAGATCGGTCTGCTCGACGAGGGGCTGCTGAAGAGCCCGTTCTCGCTGACCGAGGCTCGGGTGCTTTATGAGCTTGCCCATCGCGATGGGCTGGTCGCCAGCGACCTTGTACGCGATCTCGGTCTCGACCCCGGTTATGTCAGCCGTCTGTTGAAGAAATTCGAGGAGCGTGGCCTTGTCGAGCGCGCCGCCAGCGAGGCCGATGCGCGTCGCGCCTCGATTGCTCTGACGCCGACGGGCAGCGAGGCCTTCGCGCCGCTCAACCAGGATTCGCACGATCAGGTGCGGGCGCTGCTCGATCGCCTGGCGCCCGCCGACCAAGACCGGCTGGTCAAGGCCATGCGCACCGTGCAGGACCTGCTTGGCGACAAGCCGGGGACCAAGGCGCCTTACATCCTGAGGCCGCTGCAGGTCGGCGACATCGGCTGGGTCACGCGCCGCCAGGGCATGCTTTATACGCAGGATTATGGCTGGGACGGAACCTATGAGGCGCTGGTCGCCGAGATCCTCGCGGCGTTCGTCAAATCCTTCGACCCGAAATGGGAGCGCAGCTGGATCGCCGAGCGCGATGGCGAGGTCGTCGGTTCGGTCTTCGTCGTGCGCAAATCGCCCGAGGTGGCCAAGCTCAGGCTGCTCTATGTCGAGCCTTCGGCGCGCGGCCTCGGCATCGGCAAGCGGCTGGTCGAGGAATGCATCGGCTTTGCCCGCGCGAAGGGTTACAAGACGCTGACCTTGTGGACCAACGATATCCTGGCCGCCGCCCGGCACATCTACCAGGCGGCCGGCTTCGAACTGATCGAGGAAGAGCCTCACCATTCCTTCGGCAAGGATCTGGTTGGCCAGACCTGGGATCTGAAGCTTTAGTCTTCCCTTCTTCCACAGTGGGGAGGGAGACGCGTTCAGCCCTTCACCGGGATCCAGATCTCCAGCCCGCCATTGCCGCTGCGCGGATCGAATTCTGGGCCGTAGCGTTCGAAGTTAGGTGCGTCGGCTATCTCGTGGCCGGAGGCCGGCAGCCATTTGTTCCAGATCGTGTTGACGCTGCGGCGGATGGTGGAGATGTGCTCGCGATGCGCAAACAATGCATATTTCTGCGCCGGTATGCGCACAAAGCTGAATTCGTTGGGAAGGTCGGAAAAGTCCGAAACCTCGACGCCGGCGATGTAGTCGAAATTGCCGGCATCGTCGCCGTTGGCGCAGACACCATAGGCGACGTCGCCGGTCTCGCCTGGAATGTTGCCGATATAGGGGCCAAAGCGCTGCCACTGCATGGGAATGGCGGCGCTGGTTTCGCAGCTGTAGCGCTCGCCCAGCCCCGCGACGAGGAAGGGTCGGGTGGTTTCGAAGCGCGGTGGTTCGAGATTGGCGAGAAGGGACTGGTCCATCAGAATTGGCTCCACGAGATCGAGTGTCTTTGTCGAGCCTTGCGCGCGCACCAGTTCCGGCGTGGTGCCGAACTGGTCGCGGAAGGCACGGGTGAAAGCCTCGTGCGAGTTGTAGCCGGCCTCGAGCGCCACCGCGAGGATGTCGGGCGCGCCGCCGGCCAGCTTGCGCGCCGCTTCACTCAAGCGGCGTGCCCGCATATAGCCCATGACCGAGCGGCCGGTGGCGGCGCCGAAAGCCCGCGTCACATGGAAGCGTGAGACGCCGCTGCTTTGCGCGACATCGTCGAGCGAAATCGCATCCGGCAGATGGCTTTCAACGAACCACAGAGCTTTCTCGGTCGGGTTCATGGGTTCCTCGCATTTGGCTCCTCACTCTGGCGCCTCGTAGCAACGCCAGTTTGATCGAAATTGCGCAGCACGCAAAATCGAACGGAAACAACCATCGAAGCGATTGCGCAAACGTTTCGATGCCGGTATGGAATCTGCCAACGCCGATAGAGCGGACCGGGAACGCGTCATCTGGGAGGAGCGCTTGCCAGCAGTCGATTTGAGTCGCCATGCCGACAATGGCTGAGGTCGCGCGTCGCGCCGGCGTGTCGGTTTCGACCGTCTCGCATGTCATCAACCGCACCCGCTTTGTCTCGCCGGAGAAGGCACAGCTCATAAATGATGTGATCGCGGCCATGGGCTATCAGCCCAATGAACTGGCGCGGTCGCTTAAAGTCGCCTCGACCAACAGCGTCGGCCTTGCCATCTCGGCGATCTCCAATCCCTATTTCACCGACATCATCTGCGCCGTCGAAGCCGAATGCGCGCGGCTCGGGCTGATGGTGTTCCTCTCCGATACGCAGGAAGATCCGGACCGCGAGCTGCAGGTGGTGCGCGCCTTCCATCAGCGCCGTGTCGACGGGGTGATCCTGGCGCCGTCAGGCGCACCGCAGCGCGCGATCGACTATCTCGCCGACAAGAAACTGCCCTGTGTCCTGATCGACCGTTTCGCCGACGACCGCTTCGACCAGATCGGCGTCGAGAACGAGACGGCGATGCATGCGCTGATCGACCATGTCGCGTCCTTCGGCCACAAGCGCATCGGTTACATTGCCGGCCAGCCGGGTCTTGCCACCACGCGCGAACGCATCGAGGCGTTTCGCAACTCTCTCCTGGCCAATGGACTTGAATGCTTGCCGCACTATGTCTCGCCGGACAACGTCGACACGGCGAGCGCCACAGCATCGACGCATGCGATCCTGTCGTTGGCCGCTCCGCCCACCGCACTGGTTACGGGCAACAACATGGCCACCATTGGGGCAGTCCGCGCCGTCAGCCAAAGGGGTCTTTCGATCCCGCGCGACCTGTCGCTGGTCGGCTTCGATGATTTTGAATGGGCGGACTGTTTCGAACCGAGGCTGACGCTCGTCGAGCAGCCCTGCACCGAGATCGGTCGCCAGGCGGCGGCGCTGCTCAGCGCCCGCATCGCCTCCAGCCACGCCGAACCTCACGCCGTTCGGCTCAAGGCACGGCTCCAGGTGCGTCAATCCTGTGCGAGGCCGGCATGAGCGCGCCCCTGCTTTCGGTTACCGGCGCGGTCAAGCGCTTTGGCGGCGTGCAGGCGCTGCGTGGCGTCGACTTCGATCTGAAGGCCGGCGAGGTTCACGCGCTGCTCGGCGAGAACGGCGCCGGCAAGTCGACGCTGATGAACCTGTTGTCGGGTGTCTACACGCCGGACGAGGGGGAGATCCGCATCGACGGCAAGCCGGTCACCTTCAACAATCCGCGCGAAGCGCAGGCGGCCGGTATCGCCACCATCTTCCAGGAACTCGACCTCGTGCCGTCGCTCGACGTCGCGGCAAACCTCTTTCTCGGACGCGAACTGATGCGACCGGGCGGGCTGCTCGACGTGCCGGCCATGCGCCGCGAGGCGAAGAAACGGCTTGAAGCGATTGAACTCGCCATCGATCCGGCACGGCTGGTCGCCGACCTCTCGATCGGCCAGCGCCAGGTGGTGGCGATCGTCAAGGCGCTATCCTATGCGTCGCGCGTGCTGATCATGGACGAGCCGACGGCTGCCCTGACTGTCGGCGAGGTCGAGCGGCTGTTCGACATCATGCGCAAGCTCGCCGCGACCGGCGTCGGCATCGTCTACATCTCGCACCGGCTGGAGGAAGTGCCCGAGATCGCCGACCGCGTGACTGTCATGCGCGACGGCCGGGTCGCCGGCGTCACCGAACCGAACGCGCCGCAGTCAGAACTGGTCCGCCTCCTGGTCGGTCGGCCGTTGGACGAGCTTTATCCGCAGCGGGCGCAAAGCGCCGGCCGGACATTGCTCAGCCTGAAAGATGCTAGCTTCAGGCTCGCCCGGGAAAGCGCCGGCTGGCAGCCGCCGAGCGGCATCTCGCTGGAGGTCAGGGCAGGCGAGATCGTCGGGCTCGCCGGCATCATGGGGGCGGGGCGCACCGAACTGCTGTCCGCTCTCTACGGCACCGGGCTCGCCGGCCGTTGGGAAGGCGGCGTCGCGGTTGACGGGAAACCGGTCAAGTTGTCCTCGATCGGCGCCGCGCGCGACGCCGGTATCGCCTTCGTCACCGATGACCGTCGTGGCAGCGGCCTGATGCTCAGAATGGCGGTCGGCCTCAACCTCGTTATGTCTGTCATCCGACGCATCTCGCCCGCCGGGCTGATGTCGGCGAGCCGGCAGGCGGATGCGATCAAGCAATCGTTTGGCCAGTTCGACATCCGGCCGAAGAACCCGGACATAGCGGTGGGAGCGCTCTCCGGAGGCAACCAGCAGAAGGTGGTGCTGGCCAAGGAAATCCTTGGCAATCCAAGGCTGCTGCTGCTCGACGAGCCGACGCGCGGCGTCGATGTCGGCGCCAAGGGCGAAATCTATGCGCGGCTGCGGCAACTGGCGGCGCAAGGGCTCGGCATCCTTGTCGCCTCCAGCGAGATGCCGGAACTGATCGGCCTGTGCGACCGGATCGTTGTGCTGCGCCAGGGGCGCAATGTGGCGGAATTCATCGGCGGCGTCGACGAGCACACCGTGCTGGCCGCGGCAAATGGCAGGGAGGCCTGATGTCTGAACAGAAGATTTCGGAGGCAAGCGGCCCGGTGGCCGCAGCACCCGTGCGTCGCGATCCGCTGGCTCTGGTGGTGCGCTTCCAGAGCCTGATCGGTCTCGTCGTGGTGGCGATCGGCGGCATCATCTTCTCGCCGCGCCGCCATGGAGAGATCCTGTTCCTCAACCCCGACAACATCGCCAACATCGTGCGCGCCGTGTCGGAGACCGGGATCATCGCCATCGGCATGACCTTCGTCATCATCACCGCCGGCATCGATCTGTCGGTCGGCGCGGTGCTTGGCCTCTCCAGCGTCGTCACCGCATCGATGATGATTTCGGGCGGCTTCGGCCTCATCCCGACCATCCTCGCGGTGCTCGTCATGGGCATCGTCTTTGGCGCCATCCAGGGCACTATTTCGACTCGTTTCAGGCTGGAACCGTTCATCGTCACGCTGGCCGGCCTGCAGGCGGCGCGCGGTCTGGCGCTGGTCGTCTCCGGCAACCAATACATCAACATTTCCTATGGCGAGGGGCCGGGCCTGGCGCCGCCGGTGTTCGCGGTGCTCGGCGAGCGGCTGTTCAACAACACCGTGCCGGTGGCGACCCTGGTCTTCGTCGTCTTTGCTGCCATCGCCACCATCGTGCTCAACACCACGCGCTTCGGCCGCTACGTTTTCGCCGTCGGCGGCAATGAGCGCGCCGCACGCATCTCCGGCGTGCCCGTCTCCATGGTGAAGATATCGGTCTATGCCATCACCGGCTTTGCCGCGGCGCTGGCAGGCATCGTGCATGCCGGCCAGTTCAATTTCGGCAGCGCCAATGACGGCATGGGCTATGAGCTGACGGCAATCGCCGCCGTGGTCATTGGTGGCACCAGCCTGTTCGGCGGCGCCGGCTCGATGGTCGGCACCGTTGCCGGCACCATCATGCTGGGCGCGCTCGCCAACATCCTGCAGCTCAACAACATCACGCCCGCCATGCAACTGCTCGCGACAGCCGCGATCATCGTTCTGGCGGCAGTGCTTCAATCCCTCGTTCGCCGCCGCGAGGGTTTGGGCCGTTGATGCATGCCGCGCAAAAAGTGAAATCGGTTTTGCGACAACGACATGCATCAACAAACAGGAGGAGAGACGGCAACGTTGACGTCAACCAAATGTCCGGCCCCCGGCCAGACGAGGAGGAGAGTGAGTAATGAAAACGATTTTCAGAAGCGTGCTTCTGGCAGGCTCGTGCCTGTGCGTTGCCGGCACTGCCTATGCCGCCGAGCCACTGGTGAAAGCCTGCGCCAAGGACGGCCAGTTCATCATCGGCTTCTCGCAGGCCAACAATGCCGAACCCTACCGCCAGCACGTCAATGACGAGCTGACCGCGGCGGCGAAGGAAGTGCCCGGCTTCACGCTGCAGATCGCCGACGGCGCCGGCAACGTCAACACGCAGACCTCGCAGGTCGACAATTTCATCACCCAGAAGGTCGACATCCTGCTGATCTCGCCCTTCGAGGCAGCGCCGCTGACGCCGGCTGTGAAGCGCGCCATGGATGCCGGCATTCCGGTCATCGAACTCGACCGCAAGACCGTTGGCGATCCCGGCAAGGACTACACTGCCTTCATCGGCGGCGACAATTACAAGATCGCGCTCGAGGCAGGCAAATATACCGCCAAGACCTTGCTGCCCGAAGGTGGCGAAGCAGCCGTGTTGGAAGGGTTGCCGAGTTCCACCCCGGCAGTCGAGCGGCTGAACGGCTTCAAGGACGGCGTCAAGGAAAATGCCAAGATACAGGTGGTGGCCGAGCAGGCTGCCGACTGGGTGCCGGATAAAGCCCAGACCGCCTTCTCGGCGATGCTCCAGGCGCATCCTGATATCAAGGTGCTCTACGCCTCGAACGACATGATGGCGGCAGGCGCGCTGCTTGCCGCCAAGGGGGCGGGCAAGCAGGTAAAGATCATCGGCACAGACGGCCTGCCGGGGCCGGCCGGCGGCATCGAGGCTGTTGCAAAAGGTGACTGGGCGGCGACCTTCACCTATCCGACCGGTGCCAAGGAAGCGATCGAGATGTCGAAGAAGATTCTGCTCGATTGCGCCTCGTCGGTGGAGCCGACGGTCACCGTCGACACCACTGCGATCACGCCTGAAAACGCCAAGCAGCTGTCAGGCAAGTAGGCGCGGCTGCCTTTCAGCTATGCGATTCAGGGCGGGGTTCACTCGAACTCCGCCCATCACTGAGCAGCCGCTGGCGGCGCCGAAAGTCCGCATCACATGAAAGCGCGGCACGCCGCTGCTTTGGGGCGGCACTGTCGAGTTTTACGGCCTGCGGGAGATGCATCCGGCCGATCCACCCTGGCAGCTTCGGCCTTTCGAGCTCCGAAATCCCGATCCGTTTTCTTAAAATTTGCCGATGTTTCGATGACCGGCTGCGATGCCGGGATTGACACCGTCGCTTGTGTTGGTATGTTATACTATAACAAAATTTGCGGATCTTGCGGACGTGTTGAGGGTCGGACCAGAAAACCGTTGCGGCGCGATCTGCGGAAATCTACGATGCTCGGGTGATGGTCCCCGCGCCGAAAGGCACGGGGTGAAAAGGGAACACGGTGAGACCCCGAGGGATCGAGACCGTGGCTGCCCCCGCAACTGTAAGCGGTGAGCAAGATCCGACATGCCACTGGCCGGCAAGGCTGGGAAGGCAGGATTGCGCTGAGACCCGCGAGCCAGGAGACCTGCCATCACTGAGTTGACCGGACGGGGTGTGCCGGGAGGAGACGTGGACGTCGGTCTTGTCGGCCGGCTCGCCAACATCCTTCCGTCGCCAGTTTTGGAAAGTGACGGAAAGTTGGACGGCGCCATCGATCATCGCATCATCGTGTGCACGCTTTGCCGTGACATCCCGACCGGCATCAAGTCGGGCGCAAGCGTGTGCGCCGATTTGCGGTCCCGGTTTTCGGCCCGCCACGAGCCCGCCTTGGCGTATGGCTTCACGATCGAAGGCGTCGAATGCATGGCGGGCTGCGCGCGGCCGCTGACGGTGGCATTCCAGGCGCCGGGCAAGGCGTCTTATCTTTTCGGGTCCATCGACGCCGAAGCCGACGCCGGCGATCTGGTGCGATTTGCCAGGCTCTACGCCTCGCTCGCCGACGGCTGGTGCAATTCCGGGCAACGTCCGCCGCGGCTGGCCGGCAAGACGCTGGCCCGCATCCCGGCGCCGGGCAAGCTTGCAGGTGACCGTCGATGACAACTGCACTCCTCGAATCCCGCGACCTCTGCGCGATCGCGAATGGCCGGGACTTGGTCCATGCGGTCAGCCTGTCGGTGGCGTCAGGCGATCGTCTTGCCATCATCGGTCCCAATGGCGCCGGCAAGACCACACTGCTGCGCATGCTGTCGGGTATGCTCAGGCCAAGTTCGGGCGAGGTGAAGCTTGGCGGGCGACGCCTGGACAGGATCTCGACCGCCGAGCGGGCTTTGTGCATTGCCGTCGTCGGCCAGACCGACCAGCCGGATCCGCGGCTGGCGGTGATCGACTATGTCGAGCTTGGCCGCGTTCCGCATGCCGGCTTGAGGCGCAGGAGCGAGGAGCGCGATATCGTCGTCGACGCGCTGCGCCGGACCGGCCTGTTGCCGCTGCTTGGCCGCACCATCGGTTCGCTGTCGGGCGGCGAACGCCAACGCGCCCAGTTGGCGCGCGCCATCGCACAGCAGCCGAAAGTGCTGTTCCTCGACGAGCCGACCAACCATCTCGACCCACGTGCCCGCGCCGAGCTGCTCGAACTCGTGGCTGGCTTCGGCATGACGGTCATCGCGGTCCTGCACGATCTGGCCCTTGTCGCACCGTTCGCCACCAGGGTGGCGGTATTGAACCATGCCCGTCTGCAAGCGCTCGCCGCGCCGCGCGAAGCGCTGACCCAACAGTTGATCCGCGAGATTTTCGGCGTCGACGTGTTTCGCCTGCGTCACCCCACCGAGGACCGGGAACTCACGGTCTTCGATGTCCCGAACCGCGCCGCGCCGCCTTCCTGATCGAGCTTTCTTGATCGAACCCTTCCTTCATTCGACATCGTTCAACCAAGGAGCAAAACCTGTGAAACGTCTCGCACTGTCGCTCGTCTTCTCGCTGCTGGCCTCGGCAGCCTTTGCTTTCCCGGTCACCGTCGACAGCTGCGGCAAACCGCTGACCTTCGAGGCTCCGCCCAAGCGCGCCGTCATCCATGACCTAAATATGGCCGAGATGGCCTTCGCGCTGAAGCTGCAGCCGTCGATCGTGGGCCTGACCGGTATCACCGGATGGTACAAGGTCGGCCCCGAATTCAAGGCCGAGCAGGGCTCGATCCCCGAGCTGGCGCCAAAATACCCGACGCTTGAGAATCTCGTCGCGGTCGAGCCCGATTTCTTCTTCGCCGGCTGGTACTATGGCATGAAGCCCGGCGGCGACGTGACCCCCGACACGCTCGCCCCGTACGGGATCAAGACGCTAGTGCTGTCCGAAAGCTGCATCCATCTCGACAAGAACCGCCCGGCCGCCTCCATGGACCTTCTGTATGGCGACGTCGAAAAGCTGGGCAAGATCTTCGGCAAGGAGGCGGACGCGGAAAGGCTCGTCTCCGGCTGGAAGGCACAATTGGCCGGCATCACAGCGAAAGTCGGCAGCGCCAGGGGGACGCGCGTTTTCCTCTATGATTCCGGCGAGGACAAGCCGTTCACATCAGGAAAATTCGCCATCCCGAGCGCCATGATAGCTGCTGCCGGCGGCGACAACATCATGGCCGACATGGAAACGAGCTGGGGCAATACGGATTGGGAAACCGTGGCGTCGCGCAATCCGCAATTCCTCATCCTGCTCGATTACCAGGATGGCGACGGCTACAAGAAACTGCTCGATTTCCTTAAGGTCCATCCGGCCATGAAAGAGACGGACGCGGTCAAGAACGAGCGCTTCGTCGCGCTCCGCTATGCCGAACTGACGCCCGGGCCGCCAAACATCGAGGCGATCGAAAAGATCGCCAGGGCGATGCATCCGGAAGCGTTCTGATGCTTCTGGCCTCGGTGCATAAACCCGGTGCGCTTTCAGGACACAAGGCATTCGCGGTGGCGATAGTGTCGGGCATGGTGGCGGTCGTCGCCCTCGTGTTGCTGTCGATCGCCTATGGTTCGACGCTGATCCCGCTGACCGACGTCATCGCCTCGCTTGGCCATGTCGTCGGGCTGAACGAGCGCCAGGTGTCGGGCCCGGTCGGCAAGATCGTCGTCGATCTCAGGCTGCCGCGCACGATCCTGGCGGTCTGCGTCGGCGGCGGCCTTGGCATCACGGGTGCCCTGTTGCAGACGGTGACCCGCAACGATCTCGCCGATCCCTTCCTGTTCGGCCTGTCGTCGGGCGCGGCCGCGGGGGCTGTCTCCGTCATCACCGTCTTTGGCGACAGTTTCGGTATCTGGACCTTGCCGGTCGCGGCCTTCACCGGCGGCATACTGGCCGCCTGCATCGTCCTGCTGCTGGTCGCGCGGGTGAGGGGGCAGGGGCCGGAACGGCTGATCCTCGCCGGGCTTGCCGTCTCCTTCCTGTTCACCGCCTTGACCAACTATCTGGTCTTTGCCGGCGACCAGCGTGCGGCCCATTCGGTGCTGTTCTGGACGATGGGCGGGCTCGGTCTGGCGCGTTGGGACAATGTGTGGCTCGGCGCCGTTGGCGCCGGCACGATTGCCGCGTACGGATTGTGGAACCATCGCAGGCTGGACGCCTTCCTGGCCGGTGAAAGTGCCGCCGAGAGCCTTGGCGTGCCGGTGGCGCGGATGCGCAGGATGACCTTTCTCGTCGCCGCCTTCTCGACGGCAATTCTCGTCTCGGTCGCCGGCGTCATCGGCTTTGTCGGGCTGATGATCCCGCATCTGTCGCGGCCATTGGCCGGTCCCCTGCATCTGCGCCTGATTGCGAGCTGTGCGCTGTTCGGCGCGGTGCTCCTGCTGGCAAGCGACCTTCTGGCGCGGACCTTGCTGCCGCCTCAGGAACTGCCGATCGGCATCATCACCAGTTCGCTCGGCGCCTTCTTCGTCGTCACGCTGGTTGTGCGAAATCGCCTGTGAAGATGGCTGGTTCTGCCGTCTTGCGACGTTCATCGATCGCTAACCACGATCACGTTGGACCACCGTCACGCGCATCTGGCGGATCCTCCCGCAACGAGACATCTTGAATAGTAAGCACGCTTATTATATCTATCGCTCATGGTTTCTGACGGCATAGACAGACTGGGATTTTTGATCCACGACGTGCAACGTCTGCTGCGCAAGCGCTTCGAGACGCGCGCCAGCGGGCTTGGCCTCTCGTCCGCGCAATGGCGCCTGATGGTGCGCGTCGCCAAGGAGGAGGGTGTTACCCAGGCCCGCCTCGCCGAATTGCTCGAAATCGAGCCGATCAGCGTTTCGCGCCTTGTCGACCGGATGGAGGAAGGCGGCTGGATCGAGCGCCGCGCCGACGCCGCCGACCGCCGCGTGCGCATGATTTTCCCGACCGCCAAGGCCAGCGCCGCCTACGCCGAGGTCAAGAGCCTCGCTGGCGAAGTCTATGAGGAATCGCTTATCGGCGTTTCGCCGGAGGACCGCCGCGTCCTGATCAGGGCGCTCGACGTGATCGTGAAGAATCTGGCCGACGGCGAAGCTTCGTCGCTTGAAAAGATCAAGAATGCGGAAGGCGCGGCAGCATGAACGCGGTAGCAAAGGTCAACAAAAGCGCACCCGAGGTTGAAATGGAAGCGCCGGCACAGCCGGCTGCTGCTCCCGTTGCGGTCGCTCCTCCCCTGGAGCCGGTATCGGCGCCGAAGAAGAAGCGCCCCTTGGGCCGCTTCCTTTTGATGTTTGCCTTGCCGGCGGCGCTGATCATCGGTGGCGGCTATGTCTGGGTGACCGGCGGGCGCTATCAGGAGACGGAGAACGCCAATCTGCAGCAGGCCAAGGTGTCGATCGCCTCGGACACGGCCGGCCGCATCGTTCAGGTCGCCATAGCGGACAATCAGGTGGTCAAGCAGGGCGATCTCCTGTTCGCCATCGACCCCGAGCCTTACCGGATCGCGCTTGCCCAGGCCGACGCCGCGGTTGCCGCCGCACGCCTCAACGTCGAGCAGCTGCGCGCTGCCTACAGCCAGTCGATGGCGCAGGAGAAATCCGCCAGCAGCGAGGTCGACTATGCCCAGTCGCAATATGACCGAGCCGCCGATCTCGCGCAGAAGGGCATCAACGCCAAATCCTCTTTGGATCAGGCACGCAACGATCTCGACAAGGCAAAGCAGCAGCTTGCCGTTGCCGGTCAAGGCATCATCAGCGCCAAGGCCGCGCTCGGCGGCAATCCCGACATCGAAACCGACAAGCATCCAACCGTGATGTCAGCGCTCGCGGCACGCGACAAGGCCGCCTACGACCTAGCTCAGACCACGGTCAAGGCGCCGGCCGACGGCGTGATCTCTCAGGCCTCGTCCTTCAAGGTCGGCCAGTATGTCGGTTCCGGCACGCCGCTGTTTTCGCTGGTCGAAACCGGCGACACCTGGATCGATGCCAATTTCAAGGAAACCCAGCTCACCAATATGCGGCCGGGCCAGAAGGCCGAAATTGTCGTCGATACCTATCCGGGCAGGACCTTCGAGGCGACGGTCAAGGCGATCGGGGCCGGAACGGGTGCTGAATTCTCGCTGCTGCCGGCTCAGAACGCGACCGGCAACTGGGTCAAGGTCACGCAGCGCATCCCGGTGCGCCTGGAACTGACCGATCCCGACGCCAGGATGGCGCTGCGCACCGGCATGAGCGCCAGCGTCTCCGTCGATACCGGCGTTGCACGTGGTTTTCCCGCCATATTCGGTCACGCCACGGCTGGCGAGGCCCCGCAGTAAGTCAGCAAAAGCCCGCGGACCAGCGGGTGGAAGTGGAGTTCAGGATTGGTCTGATGGGAGGAGTGGGAAGGATCAGCGCTCGGTTCGGGCTGCCTAGTGGCTTGGCCGAAATCTGAAATCTTCGACACGGACCCGTTGGTCCTCATGTTTCCGGGCGGCAGGCCTCCGCTAGAATAGAGACTTTCAATCGATGTAACCCCCACATCGATAATCGCGTCCCACCGCGACGAGGGTCTCTCGACGGAAGGCGTTGCCGCCCGGAAACCCCGTGTACACGTTTTTGTTACCTGCTGGAAGTTCCGCATCATGAGCACGCCAGAATCATTTCGAGAAGTGCCGCATCGCGGCCTGATCACGGTTGCGCTCATGCTGGCGACGGTCATGCAGGCGCTCGACACGACCATCGCCAACGTCGCCCTGCCGACCATGGCAGGCGATCTCGGCGCCTCTCCGGACAACATCAACTGGGTGCTGACTTCCTACATCGTCGCCGCCGCCATCATGACGCCGGTCACCGGCTGGCTCGCCGACCGCTTCGGCCGCAAGGAATTGTTCCTGATGGCTGTGGTCGGCTTCACCATCTTCTCCATGCTGTGCGGCCTGGCATGGAGCCTTGAAACCATTGTGCTGTTCCGGCTGATGCAAGGCGTGTTCGGCGCCGCGATCGTGCCGCTGTCGCAGACCTTCCTGCTCGACATCAATCCCAAGGAGCGTCACGGCCAGGCCATGGCCATCTGGGGCGCCGGCATCATGCTGGGACCGATCCTGGGTCCGACGCTGGGCGGCTGGCTGACCGACAACTTCAACTGGCGCTGGGTGTTTTTCATCAACCTGCCCGTCGGCATCGTCGCCTTCCTTGGCATGGCCGCCTATCTGCCGGTTGTTGCCCGCCGTGTGCGCAGCTTCGATTTCTTCGGCTTTGCCATGATATCGCTCGGCGTCGGCGCGCTGCAGCTGCTGCTAGACCGCGGCGGCGAGGTCGACTGGTTTTCCTCGGTCGAGATCTGGATCGAACTCGGCTTGGCCATCACCGGCTTCTGGGTGTTCATCATTCACACGGTGACGGCGGAACATCCCTTTATCGACCCCAAGATATTCCGCGACCGAAACTTCGTGACCGGCCTGGCATTCATCTTCGTCATGGGTGTGCTTATCCTGGCCTCGATGTCGCTGCTGCCGCCAATGCTGTCGACCATTTTCGGCTATCCGACTGTCACCATCGGCATCGTCATAGGCCCGCGCGGTGTAGGCACGATGATTTCGATGCTCGTCGTCGGTCGGCTCATGGGCAAGATCGACGCCCGAATTCTGGTCGTCATCGGCTTTCTGCTGACCGCGCAGTCGCTCTACACCATGGCCAGCTTCACCCCGCAGATGGATAACTGGCTGATCCTCAGCTCCGGCGTCATCCAGGGCCTGGGCATGGGAATGGTGTTCGTGCCGCTGTCCACGGTTGCCTTCGCCACGCTCGACGCACGCTACCGCACCGATGCAACCTCGTTGTTCAGCCTGGTGCGCAATCTGGGCTCGTCGATCGGCGTATCTGTGGTCACGGTGCTCCTGGTGCGCAACACGCAGATCAACCACGCCGAGCTTTCAGCCTTCATCAACCCGTTCAATCCCAATCTCTGGGCGGTCTCGCCGGCGGCCGCGGGCGGCAATCCGATGGCGCTGTCGGAGGTCGACCGCATGGTCAATCTCCAGGCGATGATGATCTCCTACGTCAACGACTTCAAAATACTGATGATGATGACGCTGCTCGCCATTCCGTTCGTGTTCCTGCTGCGCAAGCCGGCGCGGGCCCCAGCCGGTGGCGCGCCCGCAGCGCATATGGACTAGGGGCCGCGGTGGCGCTTGAGTCTCCGTGGCAGGACGCGAGAATCCAGGTGACGAGCGGACGGGCCGGGAAGCACTATTTGCCGAGAACCAGCGACCAGTAGCGCAGGTTGGGGTCACGTCCATCGCGGACATAGGCTAGTCCGAAGCGGCTGAAGTCCGGGTCAAGGATGTTGCGGCGGTGGCCTTGCGAGTGCATCCAGATATCGAACAGTTTCTGCTGGTCGAAGCGGCCTTCGGCGATGTTCTCGGCCGCGGCTCCCCGCACGCCATTGTCCTTCATGCGCGAGGCGAAATCCTTGCCCCATCCGGTGGTGTGGCTCATGCGCTCCCGCGACGCCATGTAACCAGCCTGCTGTAACGCCGCCTGCTCGAGCTGGGTGTCCGGCGTCAGCGCGCCAAGCCCGGCTGTCGCGCGCAAGCCCGCCAGAGTGGCCGTGGCGGAGGAAGAGACGCCCGCGCCTCCGCCCGTCGGTACAGAGACGGTGCTGCAGGCGGCTAGCACAGCCAAGGACGCGATACCGGCAGCCTTGAGCCATTTGCGCCTGCCTAAATTCGTGATCTGGTCAGTTTCGTTTCTCGTAGTGGTCATGCCTGCCTGAGATAGTCGCGATCATGGCTTTTGCCGGGCAGTACGGTGAAAATCTGAGATCGAAACGGCAATTGACCGCTCATTTCACAAGTGTGATGTGGCGGCTGGCATACATGTCTCGATTTCCAAACACAGCCGTGCAGTCGGTTTTGATGGATGAGTTTCCAGTCATCTGCACGGTCAAGCCAACAAGCCTCAGACAGTCCCCCTGACCGCTCATATCTGAGTTGCCGGCAAAGGAAATGGCCGCGTCAGGCGCGTAGACAAACCCGCTGATCACGGAATTTGCGCCGCCATTCAGCGTCAAGGCTGATGTGTTTCCGCGGTTCTCGAAAATGGTGATGCCGGCGTAGGGACCGCTGGTGGGTGGGGATAGGTTCACCTGTTCATTGGCATTTATGTAGATCTGCGACCCCTCCATGAGGAATAAAGTCACGCCCGGACCAGTCAGGCTGCCGTTGCCGCCCGGTTTTATGGTGACGCCACGCAGGATGTAGACTCCAGGATTGAGCGTGATGTTTCCTGACAAAGTCTTGTCGCAATAGGTTCCGGGAGACAGCGTATAGGTTTTGCCGTTCGGGACGGGCAGGCACAACGTGTAGGGCGGAGGCGCGACATCAGCCAGTGGATCGAAGGACGCATATTGATGTTCGAGTGGGGCTCCGCAGTTGAGATTGGCGCTGGGCGGCGAAAGCCCGGAAGTGCTGCCCACCGTTGAGACGCAGCCCGCCGAAACCAGCGCGGAACCGCCTCTGCTGACCGCATCGGAGGCATCCGAGTTTGCCGCGATCACGCAGTTGCTCATGGAGACATCGGTCGAGCCCTGCAGGCTCACGGCGGCCGACGCATGTGGATCGAGCGCCAGCACGCAGGCCTGCGAACCCGGGTTCATCTTGACCGTGGCCGAACGGTGAGCTGGCCAGGCCGCCGCGCCATTGATGAAGCTCGGATGGTTGATGCCGGACGAAAGCGAGATGTAATAGGCGCTGGGGTCGCCGCTGGCGATTGCCGAAAAAGCGGAGACGCTGCCTGCATATTCCTGCTGGTCGGCGAGGCTCAGGTTGGCCGCGAAGAATGTCAACCCAAGTCCCTGCACATCACTCGCGGCCATGCTGGGTAGGTACTTCGTGCCGACCGCAAGTCCGGCCGCGTCCAGCGAGTTCTGCAACTGCGCGGCGTCATCGCTCGTGCCCGTCAGATCGACCGTTCCAGCGACGACAGCCATTATCGGCAGCATCGCTATGGCGGTGGCCATGGCAAAGTTGCCGCGCTTCGAAGACCAGAGGCCTTTCAATCTCAACATTGCCTATCGCCCAAAATTTGTAAGATTCAGGTTGATAAGCCAAGGGTCTCTACGATGAATTTAAGCAATATCTAAAATACTTAAATGCTAAAATTGATCGCAATGGTCGGCCAAAGGAGGGTCCGCCCAAGCACGCCAAATGAGGGGCGACATGAAGAGAAGATCACAACGAGCAACGGATCTAGGTCAGCGACAACCCCTGGCAAATCGGCTATGCTGCCACATCTACTAGTGGCAGCTGCGGGCGGCCATCCCGGCGGTGACCGCCCCCGACACACGGGAGGATGGTTATGGCCGGCTTTCATGTCATGGCGGACGCCTACGGGATGCATGTGCAGCCCACGGTGCGCCGCATCACCACGACGGATCTCTGGGACGCGCTCCAGCTCGGCGCCGAGGATTTCTGGGCAAAACCGTCCCACTACGTGTTCCTGTGCCTGATCTATCCGATCGTCGGCCTGATCCTGACGCAGTGGACGTCGGGCTCCAATGCTGTCCAACTCGTCTATCCCCTGATGTCGGGCTTTGCCCTTGTCGGGCCCTTTGCCGCGATCGGGCTCTACGAAATCAGCCGCAGGCGCGAACTCGGAATGAATACGGATTGGCGCCATGCGCTGGATGTGCGTCGTTCCCCGGCGCTGCCGTCGATCGCGGTCATCGGCATCATGCTGTTTGCGCTGTTCCTGCTGTGGCTGTTCACCGCGCAATCGATCTACACCAGCCTGTTCGGCGACCAGCCGCCGGCTTCGATCGGCGCCTTCGTCCGCGAGGTGCTGACGACCGGCAAGGGCTGGACCTTGATCCTGCTCGGCAATGCGGCCGGTCTTGTCTTTGCCGTGGTGGTTCTCGCCACAACGGTGATCGCCTTTCCGTTGCTGCTCGACCGTGATGTCGGCGCCGTCTCGGCAATCGAAACCTCGGCTCGAGCGGTAATGGCAAATCCGCTGCAAATGGCGCTGTGGGGTCTGCTGGTTGCCGTGCTGCTGGTGATCGGCTCGATCCCGCTGTTTGCCGGACTGGCCGTGGTCATGCCGATTCTGGGCCATGCCACCTGGCACTTCTATCGCAGGGTGATCGAGCCTGCGCAAATCCGGCCGATCCGCCGGCCGATGTAGGGAGCTATTCGTCTTCAGCGTTGCGCATCGGTCGCCATTTTCAGCGCCAATGCCGTCAGCACGCCTCCCATCATCCAGCGCTGGATGACCAGCCACAATGGCCGTCCGGCAAGGAAGGTAGCGATCGAGCCGGCCGTCACCGCGATGATGGCATTGACGGTCAGGCTGATCGAGATCTGCGTCGCGCCGAGCACCAGAAGCTGCGACAGGACATGGCCTTTGCCAATGCTTATGAATTGCGGCAGCAGCGACAGATAGAGAACGGCCACCTTGGGGTTGAGCAGATTGGTCATCAATCCCATGGCGAAGAGCTTGCGCGGCCGGTCTTTCGGCAGGTCGCGCACCTGGAAAGGCGAGCGGCCGCCAGGCTTCACGGCCTGCCAGGCCAGCCACAAGAGATAAAGCACACCGGCAAAACGCAGCGCGTCGTAGGCGTAGGGCACGGCGAGTAGCAGCGCTGTGATGCCGAATGCCGCAGACACCACATAGAACAGGAAGCCAACCGCAACCCCGCCAAGCGAGATCAGCCCGGCCTTTGGTCCTTGCGATAGCGAGCGCGAGATCAGGTAGATCATGTTCGGGCCTGGCGTCAGCACCATGCCGAGGCAGACCAGCGCGAAGGCGATATGGTTGGCGGTATCGGGCATTGTTTGTCCCCAGGCACGCCCACGACGGATGCACGATCCCGCGAGCGGCCAATATGTGCCCGTCAGGGCAGGCGCCTGCAAGGGGCTTGCCGGAACCAGGCATTGCACCAGGGAAGGCAACCTTGTCTAATGCATGTCCGTTCAGGCGCTATGCGTCTTAGCCAACCACCCGCAAATTCGATAATTCGTTGCCGATTTCCTTGAAATCGTTCGACAGGCTGGCGCCGGTCGCATTCCAGAACAGTTTCGCCGGTTTGGTCGGATCCGTCGGGTCCTTGCGGAAGCGCGAGTCCGATGAGCAGGATTTCAGCGCATCGATCGCCAGCTTGTCGCTGGCCTTTGTCGTCGACAGGTCGAGCGCCACCGTCATCACCATGATGTTGGCCGCCTTGGCGTTGTTGCAAAGCGTTGCCATCTGCTCGTTGAGTGCGTTGGTGTAGTTGCCGTTCGAATAGTCGAGCTGGCCGATGGCGCTCGATGTACCCATGAACATGCGCCCGACCGTGGTGCCGTTGTAGCCGGGATTGAGATAGCCGTAGGACGCATAGGTCGATTTCGAGTTGGCGGGGTCCGAATAGCTTAGCGAGGACGGCGTATAATAAGTGTTGGCGCCGTCGGTCAGCACGATCACGACCTTGTCGTTGCCCTTTTCCGTTTCCAGGCGCCCCTGCGTGAACGGCTCGCCGCTCGAGACCGCCCGCCAGCCCCACGCCATGCCCTCGGGAACATTGGTGCCGCCATTCGGCTGCATCAGGTCGATCGCGGCCTTGATCGAGGTGATCCCATCGGTGACGCTGACATCGGTCAGCGGCGTGATCGGGTTGGTGGTGCAGCTGTAGTTCGGGCCATTGCCGGTGGGCAGGGCCGGCGCATCGATCGGCCGCGGCATGAAGTACTTGGTCATGGTGCGCAACTGGGACTGGCCGGTGCTGCTCGCTGGATCATCGTTCCACCAGCTGTTCACGGCACCGTAGGCCTTCGGGGTCGCCTCCTTTGGGTCCTGCGTTACCTTCCACTGGTTGCCGGGTTCGTCCGGCGCGAACATCGGCACGAACATCGTCGCCGGGTCGCCGATCCCTATGCCGGTGTTTGCAGAGCCGCCCGACGGCGGAGCATCATTGACATTGTACGGGTAGGGCCGGGCCTCGACACATCCTTGCCAACTGGCGAACGGGCCGTAGGTATCGACGTAGTCATAGGCGTCGTAGCTGCGCTTGCAGGTATTGTTCGAATAGTACTCGGCACAGACGACACGCTTGCTGTTGACGACGCGCTCGTGGTTCGTGACGACCTGCATGTCGCGGTAGAGCGAGAACCGGGTCAGCATCTGGCCTTCCTGGGCACCCCATCCCGAGCCGCGCTTGTACCAGATGCCGTTGGTCTGCTGGGCGTATTTGTCGGCGGCGTTCAGCGTCGACCAATCGAAATTCTCGTTCGACACCGGCGACAGGCCCTCCGTGTCCATCCACGACGCGTTGCCATTGCCTGGGCCGACATTGACCGAAGCGGCAAAGGGCACGAGGCCGAATTGCACCGGCTTGTCGACCTGCTTGATCATCGCCGCCTGCTGCGCCAGCGTGTCGACCAGCTGCTTGGACGCGGTCTTGAGCAGATCGATGCGCTTCTGGCCAGAGCCCGTGCCGAGCGTGGTCATCGATCCGGAATTGTCGAGCACCAGGGCAACTTCCAGCGTGTTCTTCAGCCGGACCTGGGAAGTGACGTTGAAGTTGATCCTCTGGTTGGCATCGGTTCCGGATTCACCGACGAGCTGGGCGAAGGCCGGATAGAAATAGGGCTTGTAGGCAAGCTGTGCCGTCATCGTCAGCAGGCCGCCGCCGCTGGTGTTGCTCGGCAAGGTGACGTTGAGCGTCGTGCTGGCCGGATCGATGTCGTTCAAATTGGCGTTGAAGAAATCGAGCGCATAGGCTTTCAACTGGTCGTCGGTTGCCCCTTCCGTCAGCCGGCGCGCGGTGGCGAAGTTGGCGGCGTCGAGCGCATTCGTCACCATCTGCTTTTCACGGTTCATTTCCGTGAAATCGATCGCGATCGCCAGGCCGCCCATCAGCGGGGCCATCGCCACGACTGTCATAAGAGCATAGTTGCCGCGTCTGTCGCGGCGGAACCGACGCCAAAGTTCATGCATGTCTTGCAGCGGCCCCCGCCGGCGGATTCTCGATTGACGTCAACTTTCCACAAAACGCTGAAGGACGGGTTTGGGAAACCGCTCTATTGCTCGGTCGGCGCTTCACCAACCGCTAACCAATCCGAGGCCGATGTCGCGACCCGCCCAAAAACAAAACGCCCTGCCGAGGCAGGGCGTTTGCGAGAGGAACCCCGACGATCAGCTGACGATGCGCAGGTTGGACAGTTCGTTGCCGATCGCCTTGAAATCGTCGGAGAGCGTTGCTCCGGTCGAATTCCAGAACAGCTTCTCTGGCTTGCTGGGATCTGTCTGATCCTTGCGAAAGCGGGAATCAGAGGAGCAAGCCTTCAAAGCATCCATCTGGGCTTTTTCGGCTGTGTTCTTCGAATCAAGATCGAGTGCGATCGTCATGACGATGATATTGCCAGCCTTGGCGTTGTCGCAAAGTGCGGTGAACTGCTCGTTCATGGCATTTGAGTAGTTTTCTTCCGTGTAGGTGGACTTGCCGATATTTGAGCTGGTGTTCATGTACATCCGCGTTGTGCTGGTGCCGCTGTATCCGACGCCGGTATAGCCAAATGCGGAGTAGCTTGATCTGTTGTTGGCGTAGTCGTTCCTACGGAAGTACCCGGGGGTGTAGTAAGTGTTCGCGCCGTCCGTCAGCACGATCACCACCTTGTCATTGCCTCTCTCCGTCTCCGGTCGCCCTTCGGTAAACGGCGCCCCGCTGGACAATGTACGCCAGCCCCAGGCCAGCCCTTCTGGAACGTTCGTCGCACCGACAGCTTGCATGTTGTCGATTGCAGTTTTGATCTTGTTCAATCCGGAACTGATGGTGACGTCGGTCAGCGCGGTTATCGGGGTGGTTGTGCAACTGTAGTTCGGCCCTCCGTCGATCGGGTCCGGGATGGCAAAGCCCATGGGGGCCGGGTAGAGATACTTCGCCATGTTCGTCTGGCGCGCCAATTGCGAGATCTGGCTGGTGTTGGTCGAGGTGTTGTTGTCGTCCCACCAGCTATTGATGACGTTGAAGGTTTTGACGGAACCATTGCTCAAGGTCCATTTGTTTCCAGGCTCGTCCGGCGCGAACATTGGCACGAACATTGTAGCGGGCGTTCCCGTAGAGGCAGCAGTATCGCTGATGTTATGAGGGCTTGGTCGGGCTTCGACGCATCCACCCCAAGCTGCCGTCCGTCCATAGTCGGGGACGGTGACGGTATCGGGTACGCATGTGGTCCTGCCGCTTCTTGTAGTGCAAGTCTGGGTTCCTGTCGGCGCCTGATGTGAGCCTATCTGGGTCTGCATCAGATCGAACAGGGAAAATCGCGTGAGCGGTCGGTCCTTCTGGGCGGCACTCCACCCGGCTCCTTTGGCATACCAAACGCCAGCGAGATTCTCGGCGTACTTGTTCGATCCCCATGGCGAAGCGGACGGACTCATGCTCGCCAGCCAGCCGAAATTCTCGTGATGGATCGGCGAGATGCCGGTGGTATCCATCCAGGCCGCCGAAGCATTGTCCGGGCCGACATTCACTGACGCGGCGAAGGGAACCAGGCTGAACTGGACTGGTCTGGTGACCTGTCTCATCATCTGGGCCTGACCGGCCAACTGATCGACCAGCTGCTTGGCGGCACTCTTGAGCAGGTCGAACCGGACCTTATTGGAACCTTTGCCGAGCTCGGTCATCGAGCCGGAATTGTCGAGCACCAGGGACACTTCCAGCGTATTTTTCAGGCGGACTTCGGAACATGTGTTGAAGGCGACGTTGGCATCCCCGCCAGTTCCGCCCAACAGGATTCTCGCCGTCGGCGCGAAGTAGGGCTTGTAGGTCAGGGTGCCGCAGAGCTTCAGGGTTCCGCCGCCGGTGTTGTTGTTGGGCAGTGTCACGGCCAGCGTCGTGTTGGCCGGGTCGATATGCGCAAGATTGGTCTCGAAGAAATTCTTGGCATAAGCCTTGGCGTCGGCGTCGCTGGCACCGGCAACGATCTGCTGGGCGGTGGCGATGCCGGCGGCATCCAGGGCATTCAGGGCGTTCTGCCGCTGGCGCGACATTTCGGTAAAATCGATACCGAGCGCCAGACCGCCGATCAGCGGGACCGTGGCCAGGACAGTCATCAGCGCGTAATTGCCACGCCGATCGTTTCCGAATTTACGGATCATTGCCTCGAAATACCCCCGCCAAATCAATTGTTCGTGAGGACGGTGTCATAAATCGTTAAATTTCAGGTTGCCGGAATATCTCCAAGGTCGATCTGCCCTTTCAACGCGCGTTAACCAAATGCTGTCCAATGGCGGCTCTTGGCCAGCGGATAGCGGCGATCGGGCGGAAGAGGCGCCTTCGCCGTCGATCTCCAGGTGAAAGCTGGTGACAGCATGGATCGGTTCGGATAATTCCAACCCGCTCGGCGAACCGTCGGCCGCGGCACTCGCAACGCTCATATTGAAGGAAACGGCATGGCGGATTCGCCCGAAATCGTCGGCTCGCTCGAAGACGTCTCGAAAGCCTATTCGGCAATTCTTTGCGATGTCTGGGGCGTGGTGCACAATGGCGAATGGCATTTTCCGGCAGCCGCGGCGGCGCTCGCCAGGGCAAGGGCGGCCGGCATTCCCGTTGTTCTCATCACCAATTCGCCTCGCCGCAGCGCAGATGTCGTGGCTCAGATGAGTGCGATCGGCGTTCCGCCGTCTGCCTACGACCGTGTGGTGACCTCGGGCGATGTGACCCGTGACCTGATCGCCGATGGACCGCGCAAGGTCTTCCACATCGGCGCCGACCGCGATCTGACCCTCTATGACGGCCTCGACGTCGATCTCGTCGAGGAGTTCGAAGCAGCCGGCGTCGTGTGCACCGGGCTGTTCAATGACGAGGTCGAGAAACCTGAGGACTATGCCGACCTCTTGCGCCGACTGCGTGCCAGGAACCTGCCGTTTATCTGCGCCAATCCCGATATCATGGTGGAACGCGGCGAACGGATCATCTGGTGCGCCGGTGCCCTGGCGCGCGACTATGCCCAGCTCGGCGGCCGCACGCTGATCGCCGGAAAGCCCTACGCGCCTGTCTACGATGTCGCGATGAAGGAGGTGGCGGAGGTGCTTGGCCGCCCGATTGAACGGTCTCGGATATTGGCCATCGGCGATGGCATGATGACCGATGTGAAGGGCGCCGCCGACAATGGTTTCGACGTTCTCTAT
Organism: Mesorhizobium erdmanii USDA 3471; assembly: GCF_000472705.1. Lineage (GTDB taxonomy): Bacteria > Pseudomonadota > Alphaproteobacteria > Rhizobiales > Rhizobiaceae > Mesorhizobium > Mesorhizobium erdmanii. The sequence continues at coordinate 23,730 of NZ_AXAE01000029.1, forward strand.
GTCTCCGGCGGCATTCATGCCCGCGACTACGGCGACGCATCCCGGCCGGATCCGGCAAAGCTCGGGCTCTTCCTGGAACGGCACGGCTATCGTCCGGTCGCCGTCATGGTCAGGCTGCAGTAGGTGGCAATGGTGGGCTTCCAGCATCTCTCGGCAACCGCGCCGCTGCCCGCCAATCTGCGTGGCGGCGTTGTCGCGATCGGCAATTTCGATGGCGTCCACCGCGGTCATCAGGCGGTGCTCGAACGGGCGTTGGCCGAGGCTGTGCGGCGTGACGTGCCGGCCCTGGTGCTGAGCTTCGAACCGCACCCGCGAAAGGTCTTCAGGCCCGACATGCCGTTGTTCGTGCTGACGCCGCCGCCGATGAAGGCACGGCTCCTGTCGTTGCTGGGCTTTGCCGCGCTCGTCGAGCAGCCATTCACCCGCGACTTCGCCTCGCTGTCGGCGGAAGCGTTCGTCACCGACGTGCTGGAGAGGACGCTCGGCATCACCCACGCGGTGACCGGTTTCGATTTTCATTTCGGTAGGGATCGCCAGGGCGGGCCGGCCTATCTGATGGCGGCCGGCGAACGCCATGGGTTTGGCGTGACACTCGTCGACGCCTTTCGCGACGAGGGCGCCGAGGTGGTGTCGTCGAGCCGTATCCGCGGCTTGCTATGCGATGGCAATGTGGCCGAGGCCGCTGGCCTGCTCGGCTATCGCTTCACCGTGGAGAGCGAGGTGGTGGGCGGCCAGCAACTCGGCCGCACGCTTGGCTTCCCGACAGCCAACATGAGACTTTCGCCGGAAGCGACTCTCAAGGAAGGGATTTATGCCGTCCGCTTTCGGCGCGCCGACGGCACCTTGCACGACGGCGTTGCCAGCTTCGGCCGCCGCCCGACCGTCGACGACAATGGCGCGCCGCTTCTGGAAACATTCGTCTTCGATTTTTCCGGCGATCTCTATGGCGAGACCTGCGAGGTCTCGTTCTTCGGCTTCCTGCGCAGCGAGATCAAATTCGACGGGCTCGATGCATTGGTGGTGCAGATGAAGCGCGATGAAGCCGAAGCACGCGCCCTGCTTGCCGGCGTCAAGCCGCTTTCGCAGCTCGACGCCGCCATTGCATTCTGACTTACTTTTTGAGCGCCAGGCCGACGGCGATGAAGGTCCAGCCCTGGAAGATCAAGTCGATCGCCAGGAATAGTCCGAGCACCCACAGGCTGTTGACCGGCCAGCCCATGGCGATGATCAGGCCGGCAAGCACGCTGATGAGACCCGCCGCGACAATCCAGCCCCAGCCCCTTTCCGGACGGTGACTGTAGCCGACCCAGGCCCGCAGCGCGCCGGAAGCGACGAGCGCAACGGCCAGCAGGAAGGTCAGCACCGCCGAGGCCAGCAGCGGATTGTCGAAGGCGAAAAATCCGGCGACCGCGTAAAGAAGTCCACTGAGCAGCCAGTAGAAGAAGCGGCCCCAGGTCTTGACGCCGAAAGCATGCATGATCTCGATGATGCCGGCCACCAGCATCAGCCAGCCGACGACATAGACGGAAGCCACCGTGGCGATGAACAGATTACCGAAGGCAATGCCGCCGAGGATCAGCAACAACACGCCAAGGCCGACAAACCATCCCCACTTTGCTCGGGTCTCGCCGATCGCGTTCTTCAGTGTATCGCCGTGCAATGTCATGTCGCCACCTCCATCGGGGACCGCCAGCATGCAACGAAATTAGCTCCCGTGCCGGTCCCCGTCCAGCCGATGGTGCAGGCGATACGAAGCGGATGTCTCATCCTTAAATCAAATTTTACCAAAGCCTCGTCAAAGCTGTCACCGAGAGACAGTTGTATCGTGTTAGTGGAGTGGCCATGAGTCCGGTCGGGAAGATTTCTGCAGCCTTGGCTGCCGTGATGCTGGCGACGTCAGGCGCGGCCGAGGCCGGCGACGGGGCTTTCGGCTGGCTGTCCGGTGACTGGTATCTGACGGTTGGTGCCACTGGCCTGGTCGCGCCGAATTTCGAGGGCGGCAAGAAATACATGCTGAGCGCCCAGCCCATTATCTCCTTGGGCAAGGCTGGTCCCCAGGCACGCTTCACCTCCCGCAACGACAACATTTCGTTGGCGCTTGTCGATGATGGCAGTGTGCGTGCCGGCCTGACCGGCAAGTTCCTCTTCACGCGTGACGACAGCAATGCCGATGAACTCAAGGGGCTCGATCCGGTCCGCTGGGGTGGCGAGGTCGGCGGCTTCTTTGAATTCTATCCGACCGACTGGCTGCGCGCGCGAGCCGAATTGCGGCACGGCATCCGTGCCCATAACGGCTTTGTCGCCGATATCGCCGCCGACGCCTTCTATGATGTGACGCCGACTGTCAGAATTTCAGGTGGCCCGCGCGTGTCCTTCGCCTCGGCCAACTATTTCGACGCCTATTATGGCGTCAATGCGCAGGAAGCGGTGGCCTCGGGCCTGAGCCAATACAGTCCCGGTGGCGGCCTGAAGTCCGTTGGCCTCGGCGGCGCGGTGACCTGGAAGGTGACCGATCCGATGACCGCCAGCCTGTTCGGCGAATATTCGCGCCTGGAGGGTCCAGCGGCCGATTCCAGCCTGGTCAAGGAGCGTGGCGACCGCAATCAGTTCATGGTCGGTGTGTCGACCACCTATCGCTTCGACTTCAAGATGTAGGCGAATCGAACGAGACGCTTTATTCCTGCGCCTATCTCCGCTAAAAGCCACGCCATGATGAGCTTTTCGCGCCTTTTCGCGATCGCGATACGAATTACTGGCCCGGTGCTCCGGGTGGCCTGAGCGCCGCCGGAGCCGCCGGGAGTTTCGCGCTCGCCCCGCGCTTTTCCAGAACATTGACGCATATCGCCCAAAAGTGGGTCCGGTTTGGGAAACGATATGCATCAACCCAAAGACTTCAACGCCCGGGCTTTTGTGCCGACGGGCTATGCAGATGGCAGATCAATGACCGACACTGTTGAAACGATCGACTATTCGAAGACGCTCTACCTGCCGCAGACGGATTTCCCGATGCGGGCCGGCTTGCCCGAGAAGGAACCGGTGCTGGTCAAGCGCTGGCAGGACATGGACCTCTACCGCAAGCTGCGCGAGAGTGCCGCCGGCCGCACGAAATACGTGCTGCATGACGGGCCGCCCTACGCCAATGGCAACATCCATATCGGTCATGCGCTGAACAAGATCCTCAAGGATGTCATCACCCGCTCGTTCCAGATGCGCGGCTACGATTCGAACTACGTGCCTGGCTGGGACTGCCACGGCCTGCCGATCGAATGGAAGATCGAGGAGCAGTACCGCGCCAAGGGCAAGAACAAGGACGAGGTGCCGGTCAACGAGTTCCGCAAGGAGTGCCGCGAGTTCGCCGCGCACTGGATCTCCGTGCAGGGCGGCGAATTCCAGCGGCTTGGCGTCATCGGCGACTTCAAGAACCCCTATACGACGATGGCCTTCCATGCCGAGTCGCGCATCGCCGGCGAATTGCTGAAATTCGCCATGTCGGGCCAGCTCTATCGCGGCTCGAAGCCGGTGATGTGGAGCGTCGTCGAGCGCACCGCGCTGGCCGAGGCCGAGATCGAGTACCAGGACTATGAGTCCGACACGATCTGGGTGAAGTTTCCGGTGGCCAATCTCGCTGTCGCCAGCGTCGTGGACGGGCAGCCGGCGGAACTCAACCCGGACCTGAGCGGGCGGTCGCTGGATTTGCTGGATGCCCATGTCGTCATCTGGACGACGACGCCGTGGACCATCCCGGGCAACCGTGCCGTCAGCTATTCGCCGCGTGTCGCCTATGGCCTCTACGAGGTGACGGCGGCCGAGAATGCGTTTGGCCCGCAGCCGGGGGAGAAGCTGATCTTTGCCGACGCCCTGGCCGAGGATAGCCAGGCCAAGGCCAAGGTCACCTTGAAGCGCCTTCATGGCATCGGCACCGAACAGCTTGGAAATCTTGTGCTTTCGCATCCCTTCAAGGGTCTCGGCGGCGGTTACGAATTTCCGGTGCCGATGATCGCCGGCGATCACGTGACCGACGATGCCGGTACCGGTTTCGTTCACACCGCCCCCAGCCATGGCCGCGAGGACTTCGACGCCTGGATGGACGCGGCACCCGAGCTGCGCGCACGCGGCATCGACACGGTGATTCCCTTCACCGTCGACGATGCCGGCTTCTTCACCAGGGAGGCGCCGGGCTTCGGTCCCGATCGCGAGGGCGGACCGGCGCGCGTCATCGACGACAACGGCAAGAAGGGCAACGCCAACCAGGCGGTCATCGACGAACTGATCAAGCGCAACGCGCTGTTCGCGCGCGGCCGCCTGAAGCACAGCTACCCGCATTCCTGGCGGTCGAAGAAACCGGTGATCTTCCGCAACACGCCGCAATGGTTCGTCTACATGGACAAGGATCTCGGCGACGGCACGACACTGCGCAGCCGCGCCTTGAAGGCCATCGACGATACCCGTTTCGTACCGGCAGCCGGCCAGAACCGCATCCGCGCCATGATCGAGGAGCGGCCGGACTGGGTGCTGTCGCGCCAGCGCGCCTGGGGCGTGCCGATCGCCATCTTCGCGGATGAGGATGGCAATGTGCTGAAGGACGAGGCGGTCAACCAGCGCATCAGGGACGCGTTCGAGGAAGAGGGCGCCGACGCCTGGTTCGCCGCCGGCGCCAAGGAGCGTTTCCTCGGCAATCACGATGCCTCCCGTTGGCGGCAGGTAATGGACATCCTCGATGTCTGGTTCGATTCGGGTTCGACGCACGTCTTCACGCTGGAGGACCGTCCTGACCTGAAATGGCCAGCCGACGTCTATCTCGAAGGCTCCGACCAGCATCGCGGCTGGTTCCATTCCTCGCTGCTCGAAAGTTGCGGCACCAGGGGCAGGGCGCCTTACGACACCGTCGTCACCCATGGCTTCACCATGGACGAGGACGGACGCAAGATGTCGAAGTCGCTCGGCAACACGGTGGTGCCTCAGGACGTCATCAAGCAGTCGGGCGCCGACATACTGCGCCTGTGGGTGGTGACGACGGATTATTGGGAAGACCAGCGGCTCGGCAAGAACGTGCTGCAGACCAACATCGACGCCTACCGCAAGCTGCGCAACACCATCCGCTGGATGCTGGGCACGCTCGCCCATGACGATGGTGAGACCGTGCCGCTGGAGGCCATGCCGGAGCTGGAGCGGCTGATGCTGCACCGGCTGGCTGAACTGGATGAAGTCGTGCGCTCTGGCTACGACGCCTTCGAGTTCAAGCGCATCACCCGCACGCTCATCGATTTCATGGTGGTCGAGCTGTCGGCCTTCTATTTCGACATCCGCAAGGACGCGCTTTACTGCGATGCGCCGTCGAGCGTGAAGCGCAAGGCCTCGGTGCAGGTGGTTCGTCATCTCTTCGATTGCCTGGTGAAATGGCTGGCGCCGATGCTGCCCTTCACCATGGAAGAGGCTTGGCTCGACCGGCATCCCGATGCCGTATCCGTGCATCTCGACCAGTTCCCGGAAATCCCGGCGGATTGGAAGAATGAGGCGCTGGCGGAGAAATGGCGCAAGGTCAGGCAGGTGCGCCGCGTCGTCACCGGCGCGCTCGAGATCGCGCGCGCCCAGAAGGTGATCGGCTCCTCGCTGGAGGCAGTGCCGGTCGTCACCATCAACGATGCAACGCTCGAGGCGGCGATAGCGGATGTCGACATGGCCGAGATGGCGATCACCAGCGATCTCGTCATTGCCCATGGCCCAATCGGTGATCAAGCGCCGGCAGCTGCTTTCACACTCGACGACGTCAAGGGCGTCGCCGTGGTGGTCGAGAAGGCAGAGGAGCGCGGCCTGGTCAAATGCGCGCGTTCCTGGCGCTACACGGCCGATGTCGGGCAGGATCCTGCGTTTCCCGATGTCTCGGCGCGCGATGCCGCAGTGTTGCACGAATTGAAGGCGCTCGGCCGGCTCTGATGCATGTCGCCCAAAAGTGTACAGCGGTCTTGGGACAACGACATGCATCCACCAAGTGCATGTCGCCCAAAAGTGTACAGCGGTTTTGGGACAACGACATGCATCTGATCAATAGTGCACAAATGCCACGCCGGGCGGGCGAAAACCGCCCGTGCGTTGCCCTTAACGAGTGGTTGAGGTAAACACGCGAAACTCCGGAAGACAAATTGTCGCCGGATTTCCGTCGCAAGTGCTTGGACGATGGGGGCCGGTCACAGGACCGGCGGCGATCGAGAGGCTGTCTAGAGTGGGACTTTTTGGCATGACCGAGAGATATAATGCGCGCCTTGCGCTGCTGGCGCCGCTTGTCGCATCGGGCCTGGCTTTGTCCGGCTGCATGGGTTCGCCGACCTACGGCACCGACAAGACGGCTGCCGAACAGCTGGCCGGCGATCTCACCGGCGCCGTTTCCTTCGCGCCGAAGCGCAAGGACCCGATCGACTACAAGCCGCGCCCCACCTTGGTGAAGCCCGCTCCCGGACAGAAGGAAGCGCTGCCTGCACCGCAGGACAGCATCCAGTCGGCAAGCGCCGAGTGGCCCGAATCGCCCGAGCAGCGCCGTGCGCGGCTGCGCGCCGACGCCACGGCCCACCAGAACGATCCGAGCTATCAGGCCGAGATCGTCGACGACGTGCAGACCGATCCGGCCTCAGTCAAGAAGGCAATGGCGGACTCAGGCTCCAGCCATCCGCCGGCATGGTCGCCCGCGGACTCCGACAAGGGCCGTGCCGCCGAAATTCAGCGTCGTCTTGCGGCCAGCAAACAGGGCGACCCCAACACCCGCAAATATCTGAGCGAGCCACCGTTGGCCTACCGTGTCGCGTCCGACACGGCGCCGCAAAACGAACTCGGCGAGGATGAGTACAAGAAGGAACGCCGCCTGAAGAAAGAGGCGGAGGGCAAGAAGGGCGGCTGGTTCGACTGGTTGCCGTCGCTGTAAGAACGACGACGCGGCCCTTTTCCGGCTGGATGGCGTGGTTCAGTCGCGACGTTCCCTGAAAAACTCCTTAAGCAGCAGGGCCGCTTCGGTCTCGCCCATGCCCGGATAGATATCGGGCGCATGGTGGCATGTCGGCGAGGCAAAGAAGCGTGCGCCATTGACCACCGCACCGCCCTTTTCGTCTGCGGCGCCGAAATAGAGCCGGCGCAGCCTGGCGAAGGAAATGGCTCCGGCGCACATGGCGCACGGCTCCAGCGTCACATAGAGATCGTGGCCGGTCAGCCGCTCGCTCGAGAGTTTCCCGCAGGCTTCGCGGATAACCAGCATTTCCGCGTGCGCCGTTGGGTCGGCAAGTTCGCGCGTGCGGTTGCCGGCTTTTGCAACCACTGTGTTGCCGGTGGCGATGACGGCGCCGACCGGCACTTCGCCCCGCAAGGCTGCCGCTTCGGCCTCCCTCAGCGCCAGTGCCATGAAATCAGGCCGCTTCACGCGGATTCCATTCCCATTATCTCCTCGCCCCTCCAGGTTTTCGGTCTTCGTTTGTCTTTCCAGAAAAACCGGCAGCCACTTTTCCCTGACAAACGCCGATGATCCTGTTATTGAGCGCATCAACCCGAAAATCGGACTCGATTTTCGGAAAAGATCATGCGCCAAATCAAAGTGCACCAGCGTTCGTTGCGCGCCCGAAAGGTTGCGCCACGCTGTAGCAGCGCAAACGGACAAAGGCCACATGGACGACACCGACAAGAAATCTCCGCGCCAAAAAGGCCCGGGCAAGACACCTGCGGCTCCGCGAGGCGACAGAAGCGGCAAGCCATCCTTCGGCGCGAAGAAGCCTTACGCGCCGCGCGGCGATCGGCCAATGGCCGCCGAGGGTGAGCACCCGAAGCGCGACTTCAAGGGCGGCGACAAGCCGTTCGGCAAGGGGCCACGCCCCGCGGGCAAACCGTATGAGAAGCGCGAAGGACCGCGCAAGCCCTATGCGCCGCGTGGCGACCGCCCGATGGTGGCCGAAGGCGAGCGCAAGCCGTATGAGAACCGCGAAGGACCGCGCAAGCCCTACGCGCCGCGTGGCGACCGCCCGATGGCGGCCGAAGGCGAACGCAAGCCGTATGAAAAGCGCGAAGGGCCGCGCAAGCCCTACGCGCCGCGTGGCGACCGTCCAATGGCGGCCGAAGGCGAGCGCAAGCCCTATGAGAAGCGCGAAGGACCGCGCAAGCCCTACGCTCCACGCGGCGACCGTCCAGTAGCCGCTTCGGCGGAAGGAGGCGAAAAGCGCTTCGACCGTCCCAAGCGTGACTTCGGCGACCGTCCCAAGCGCGACTTCGCGGATCGCCCCAAGCGTGACTTTGGCGATCGGGCGCAAGGGGCGGGCGGCTTCAAGCCGCGCCCACGGCCCGCCGAAGCCACGGAAGAGGCCGGCGAACGTATCGCCAAGCGGCTGGCACGTGCCGGCCTTGCCTCGCGCCGCGACGCCGAGGAACTGATCGCGGCCGGCCGCGTCAAGGTCAATGGTCGCGCTCTGACTTCGCCTGCGTTCAATGTCATGCCTGGCGACATCATCCATCTCGACGGCATGGAGATCCCACCGATCGAACGCACGCGCCTGTTCCTGTTCCACAAGCCTGCCGGCGTCGTCACCACCAATCGCGATCCCGAGGGCCGCAAGACCGTGTTCGACGTGCTGCCGGCCGAATTGCCGCGGCTTATGACCATTGGCCGGCTCGATATCAACACCGAAGGCCTGCTGCTGCTCACCAATGATGGTGGCCTGTCGCGCGTGCTCGAACTGCCGGCCACCGGCTGGCTGCGCCGCTACCGCGTGCGCGTCCACGGCAAGGTCGAGGAAAGCGCGCTTGCCGGCCTGCGCGAAGGCATTGCCGTCGATGGTGTCTTCTATGGTGCGATCGAGGCGAGCCTCGATCGCGAGCAGGGTTCAAATGCCTGGCTGACGCTCGGCCTGCGCGAAGGGAAGAACCGCGAGGTCAGAAACATTCTCGGCGCGCTCGGCCTCGACGTGACGCGGCTGATCCGCATCTCCTACGGTCCCTTCCAGCTCGAGGATCTTCCTGAGGGCCATGTGCTGGAGATCAAGGGCCGCGTGTTGCGCGACCAGCTTGGCGAGCGCCTGGTCGAGGAATCCGGCGCCAATTTCGACGCCGAGATAACAAAGCCGTTTTCCAACAAGCCGGTACGGCGCACCGAAGTTCGCGAGCCGGAGCCAGAGCGGCCGAAATTCACCCGCGACGGCGAGCGCCGGCCGATCGGCGAGGGTGGACTGATCAAGAACCGCAAGCGCCGCGAAGGCAGCCGCGACGAGGCGCTTGGCAAACTGTCGACCAGTCCCGACAGGGGCGAGAGGCCGGAAAAGAGCTTCGGCGAACGCGGCCCCAGGCCCGAACGCGGCGCATTTGGCGACAAGCCACGTAGCGGCTTTGGCGACAAACCGCGCGGTGGCTTCGGCGACAAGCCGCGTGGCGGTTTCGGCGGCAAGAAATCCGAACGCGAGCAGCGGCCGATCGAGCCGCCCGGCCAGCGCAAGGCCAATGTCTGGATGGCGCCCGGTGCCAGGCCGATCGGCAAGGGCAGGGCGGAAGCCGACGCCGCCAAGGCGGCGGACGCCAAGGCGCGCAAGGCCGCGTTCAAGCCGTCTTATGGCAAGCCCGGCGGCAAACCGGACGGCGCAAAGCCGTTCGGCAAGCCGCGTGGCGAGCGCCCCGGCGGCGCTGGCGGTGAACGGCCGCGCGGCGGCCCCAAGGGGCCTCGGACAAGATGAGGCCGGGGACAAGATGAGAATCGTTGGCGGTGAGTTTCGCGGGCGTCCGCTGGCGACGCCCCGCAGCAGCGCCATCCGTCCGACGACCGACCGCACCCGCGAGGCCGTCTTCAACGTGCTGGCGCATCGCTTCGCCGAACAGCTGGACGGCGCGCGCGTGCTCGACCTGTTTGCCGGCACAGGCGCGCTTGGTCTGGAAGCGCTGTCGCGCGGCGCCTCCTATGGTGTCTTCATCGAGGAATCGGCCGAAGGCCGCGGCTTGATCCGCGACAATGTCGAGGCCTTCGGTCTGACCGGCCGCACCAAGATCTTTCGCCGTGACGCGACCGGCCTTGGCGAGGCGGGCACGCTGGCACCGTTCGGCCTCGTCTTCGCCGACCCGCCCTATGGCAAGGGCCTGGGTGAACGCGCCTTGCAGTCGGCTAAGGCCGGCGGCTGGCTGCGCCCTGGCGCGCTGTGCGTGGTCGAGGAGGCGGCGGCGGCGCCCTTCGAGCCAGGTCCAGGCTTTGCCGTGCTGGATGAGCGCAACTATGGCGAAACCATCATTCGCTTCATCGAGGCCGCCTGACACACGCGTTCAGCGCCGGCCTCTTTGCCGCCGCCTTTGCCGGCAACAACAATTCACTTTGCTTGTCGCCAGCACCTTGCCTATCGTTCTCTAGGGAAAACCGGAGCCATTGATGACATCCAGGACTGAATGGCTGCGGACAACACTGCTGGCGACGTCGCTGGCCTTCACACTCACCGGCTCCGCGCTGGCGGATGGCACTGTCTCGCCAAACACCAAGCCGGCCGAATTCAAGGTGACGGATTTCCTCCTCGACAACGGCATGGAGGTGGTCGTCATTCCCGACCATCGCGCGCCGATAGTCACTCATATGGTCTGGTACAAGATCGGCAGCGCCGACGAGCCGCCGGGCAAATCCGGCATCGCGCATTTCTTCGAACATTTGATGTTCAAGGCGACGACCCATCACGCGGCCGGCGAGTTCGACCGCGCAGTCTCCGACATTGGCGGCTCCAACAACGCCTTCACCTCCTACGACTACACCGCTTTCCACGAGACGGTGGCGCCGTCGGCGCTCGAACAGATGATGGGCTTCGAGGCCGACCGCATGCGCAACCTCATCCTCACCGACGATGTCATCAAGACCGAGCGCGATGTCATTCTCGAGGAGCGCCGCTCGCGCATCGACAACAATCCGCAGGCGGTGCTCGACGAGGAAGTCGATGCCACGCTCTGGCAGAACCAGCCCTATCGCATCCCCGTCATCGGCTGGATGCAGGAGATGGAGCAGCTCAACCGCGTCGACGCCACCGCCTTCTATGACAAATACTACCGGCCCAACAACGCCGTGCTGATCGTGGCCGGCGATGTCGAACCGGAGACGGTCAAGGCACTGGCCGAGAAAACCTATGGCAAGGTGGCGCGCGGTCCGGACCTGCCGCCGCGCATCCGCCCGGTCGAGCCGGAACAGAACACCAAGCGCACCGTCACGCTCTCCGACGCCCGTGTCAGCGTGCCGAGTTTCTCGACGCAGTGGGTGGTGCCGTCCTATCACACGGCCAAGCCCGGCGAGGCGGAAGCGCTTGACCTGCTGGCCGAAATCCTCGGCGGCGGCAACCGCAGCCGGCTCTACCAGGCTTTGGTCGTCCAGCAAGGCATTGCTGCCAGTGCCGGCGCCTATTTTCAGGGCACCATGCTCGACGCCACCAATTTCACCGTCTATGGCGCGCCGCGCGGCGACGCCAAGCTGGCCGACGTGGAGGCCGCTGTCGATGCCGAAGTGGCGCGCATCGCCAGCGGCGGCGTGACAGCCGATGAGCTCGAAAAGGCCAAGGACCGCTACGTCAGGTCGATGGTCTTTGCCCGCGACAAGCAGGACTCCATGGCCGAAATCTATGGCTCGACACTGGCCACCGGCGGCAATGTGCAAGACGTCCAGCAATGGCCGGAGCGCATCCGCAAGGTCACGGCGGACGAGGTCAAGGCCGTCGCCGCGCGCTATCTGGTGCTGGCCCGCTCGACGTCGGGCTATCTCTTGCCGCAACAACAGGCGGGGAATTGATGATGACCTCGATGCATATGCGCAAATCGGCGAAGGCGCTTTCCCTTCTCCCACAAGAGGAGAAGGGAAGACCGCGCGCGAGCGCCGCGCTCGCAACCCTTGTCCTTTCCATCCTCTTCCTGATCCTGCCGGCGCTGGCCGCCCGCGCCATGGAAATCCAGCAGGTCACCTCGCCAAAAGGCATCACGGCCTGGCTGGTGGAGGATTATTCGGTGCCGATCGTCGCCGTCCGTTTCGTCTTCGGTGGTGGCTCGACGCAGGATCCGGCGGGCAAGGAAGGACTGGCCAATCTGATGACCGGCCTGTTCGACGAGGGCGCCGGGCCTCTCGATTCGGAAGCCTTCCAGATCAAGCTCGACGATGCAGGCGCCGAGATGAGTTTCGACGAGACCCGCGACGGCATCTACGGCTCCATGCGCATGCTGGCAGAACAGCGCGACGAGGCCTTCGACCTGTTGCGGCTGGCGGTCAACGAGCCGCGCTTCGACCAGGCGCCGATCGACCGCATCCGAGCCCAGATTCTGTCCGGCATCATCGCCAACGAGAACAATCCCGACACCGTGGCGCAGAGCAAATGGGCGCGCGCCATCTATGGCGACCATCCCTATTCGCGCTCCGACCAGGGCACCAGGCAGAGCATCGCCGCCGTCACGCAGAACGATCTGAAAACCCTGCACAAGGCAGTTTTCGCACGCGGCGGCCTGCATGTCGCCGTGGTCGGCGCCATCGACGCCGAGACGCTGAGGAAGAAGCTCGACATGGTGTTCGGCGACCTGCCGCAAAACCAGGCGCTCACCCCCGTCGCCGATGTCGAGCCGAAGCTGGCGCAGCATCTGGAGGTCAATTACGACCTGCCGCAGACCTCGCTGCAGCTTGCCTGGCCGGGCGTGAAGCGCAAGTCGGCGGATTTCTTCCCCGCCGTCCTGATGAACGAGATCCTTGGCGGCGGCACCTTCACCTCGCGCCTGTACCAGGAGGTGCGCGAAAAGCGCGGGCTCGCCTATGGCGTCAACTCGTCGCTGGTCAACCAGGACCATGCCAATGCGCTGATCGTCACCACCGGCACGCGCTCCGACCGCGTCGCCGAGACGCTCGGCATTGTCCGCGATGTCGCCAGGCAGCTGGCTGAGGACGGCCCGACCGAGGCAGAACTGGCGGCCACCAAGAAATATCTGATCGGCGCCTATGCCATCACCAATCTGGACTCTTCGAGTTCCATCGCCGCGACGCTGGTCGAATTGCAGCTCGACGACCTCGGCATCGACTACATGCAGCGCCGCGCCGGCTATATCAACGCGGTGACGCTCGACCAGGTCAAGGCGGCGGCCAAAAAGCTGCTGACGACCGAGCCGACGATCATGGTGGTCGGGCCGCCGCTGGCCGGGGACGGCAAGGGATGAGCCCGACTTTCGGCATAGCTTTCGGCGGCGGCGGCGCGCGCGGGCTGGCGCATATCCATGTCATAGAGGCGCTGGACGAGCTCGGCATAAAGCCGGTGGCGATCGCCGGCTCGTCGATCGGCGCCATCATGGGCGCCGGCATGGCCGCGGGCATGACCGGCAAGGACATCCACGACTATGCCCGCTCGATCCTCGGCCGCCGCGCGGAGGTGGCGAGCCGCATGTGGCGCGCCCGCCCGGGCACGATCGCCGAAGCCATGCAAAACGGTATCCGCGTCAGCCAGTTCAATGTCGAGCGCATCCTGAAGGCGTTTTTGCCGGATGCCATTCCCGAAACCTTCGCCGCGCTGAAAATCCCGCTGAAGGTGACGGCGACCGACTATTTCGGCCACAAGCTCGCCGTCTTCGATGAAGGCGACCTGCATTCCGCGCTCGCCGCCTCGGCCGCCATTCCCGCCGTATTCCGCCCGGTGATGCGCGACGGCAGGCTGCTGATCGACGGCGGCATCTACAACCCCGTGCCGTTCGACCTCATCGAGAACGATGCCGACATCATCATCGGCGTTGACGTCGTCGGAGCACCCGAAGAGGCCGACCGCAAGCACCCCACCTCTGTCGACCTGATGTTCGGCGCAACCCAGCTGATGATGCAGTCGATCATCGCCAACAAGCTGAAACAGTGCCAGCCCGATATTCTGGTCCGCCCGGCGGTGTCGAAATACCGCGTGCTCGATTTCCTGAAGATCGACGCGCTGATGAGCGAGACGGCGGATATCAAGGATCAGCTGAAGCGCGAGGTGGAGCGAGCGGTTGAGACGCGGGGCGGGAAGGGGAAGAGGGGGAAGCGGCTGGCTAGGTAATCGACGGGTTTTCTGGCTCGATAATCAGGGAGCGAGGCGACGCTTGATGCGATCGACCACTGTGCGAATTGGGGCGGATGTGCGCCAGGTCGTGCTGGAAATTATGGCGGCCAAGTGAGTCTGCGCGTCCAGGCTCGCCTTTCGTATGCATTCAATCTCTTCAATCAGCTTTGAGTTATCAGACCGCAGTCGGCCTATTTCGGCGTGGATTTTTGGAGAATGCACCTCAGTTATGTGTGACCATAGCTGCCGCTGCGACCGCTCCAGATAGGTCTCCCGATCCAACGCATGAGGTTGAAGCTGATCCCGGACCGCTGAGGCCACACTGCCCAGGCCCACAACGGCCACGGTGTCTGGAAGGAACACTGTTTCGTACGTGATACCGAGATGATCGAGGAAACGTTCCGCGTTGACTATCGCGTCCGCGATTAGGTTGGCGTCGTGGAAGGAAATGATGCAGTCCGGGTTCATAAGTGGCAAAACACCGACAAAGTCCGAAAAGCAGGCTCTGTTCGTGTGCTCGCCGTCGATCAGTGCAAGTGTGGCCTTGAAGTCGACTGCGTCGGGGCGCAGATCCGAGACGTCGCTGTCAATCGTGGTCAGCTTGGCCATTGCGGCAGGGGGGAGCCAATCCGACAGTCCGGCGATCATGCGGGCAGCTGAGTTTTCGGGATAGTGGAAGACTTGCGAGCGTTCGTCAGGCTGCGCGGGGGGGCGCGGATCAACCGATATCGCAGCCTCGCAGGCCGGATCAATCAGGTGTGGGAACAGGCTGCCGCCAAGATGCGATCCGACCTCCAGATATACATAATGGCCCAGCACCGACCGAGTGACGTTCTGCACGCGCAAGAAACTCTTCCGATCACTGAGGGTGCTCTCGGTCTTGACCTGGAAGACGGCAATATCGAGCTTCTCGATCATGCCTATGGCTTGATCCGGGGTTGGCATTGGGCGGCTCCCTACGCATCTGGTTGCGATTGCACGTCGCGAATTGATGGTCGTTCCGTTGCACTTTGGCTGGATATCCGCAACAGCATATTTGGATAAGGAAACGTGATGCACTGAAAGGTCGACTGTGAACCGCCTCTATACAGATCTCTTGATCAAGATCATTACCAATACAATCTACGGCTCCGGCTCGCAGGTGATGGACCCCGCGAGAATTGGCGAGTCGACTCCGTTCAATCGCGAGGATCGGCTCAATGGCCGCGATTGGCCAACGGTCGCCCATTCGATGGCTGGCATCAAGCGCCTGACCAATCTGCGCGACCTCGTCCAGCGCGCCATTGATGAGAATGTGCCCGGGGATTTTATCGAGACCGGCGTCTGGCGCGGCGGCTGCTGCATCCTCATGCGCGGCGTGCTGGCCGCCAACGGGATCAAGGACAGGAAGGTTTATGTCGCCGACTCATTCGACGGTCTGCCGCCGCCCGATCCCGAGAATTTTCCGGCGGATCGCGGCGACAGGCTGCACGAGTTCCGTCAATTGGCGATCGATCAAGCGCAGGTTGAATCAAATTTTGCCGCCTATGATTTGCTGGATGAGCAGGTGGTCTTCGTCAAAGGACTGTTCGGCGACACACTACCCAGCCTGAAAGCTGGTCCCTTCGCCCTGATCCGGTTGGACGGGGATCTATACGAGTCGACAATAGACAGCCTCGAGGCGCTCTATCCAAGGCTGTCGCCCGGCGGTTTCGCGATCATCGATGACTTGGCGCTGCCGACTTGCCGTCAGGCGGTCGAGGATTACCGCGCACGCAACCAAATCACCGCACAGATGTACGAGATAGACTGGACCGGCGGTTGGTGGCAGAAGTCCATTGCCGACACCTGAGGCACGGAAGCGCGATGAAGCAGAACCACGTGTCGGTCATTGTTGTTGCCTACAACATTCCCCGAGAACTGCCCCGAACCCTGCTTTCACTTGCATTGCCCTATCAGCAAGGAGTGACGACCAACGACTATGAAGTCATCGTCGTCGACAATGGATCATCACCTGCGGTCAGCGCGAGCCTTGTAGAGGAATATGGGCCGAACTTTCGCCTGCTATGCATAGATGACGCGTCACCTTCGCCCGCAGCTGCCGTGAACCTCGGAATCATGGCGGCCCGGGGAGACAAGATCGGCGTCATGATCGACGGTGCACGTATTGTCACGCCCGGCTTGGTGCATTTCGCTGGCGTCGGCACAGTCATGGGGCGGGCTGCAGTGGTGGCCGCGCCCGGATGGTACCTTGGGAGCGACATTCAGGGCAATGCGCCCCGGAATGGATATACACGGATGGTCGAGGATTCGCTTTTGCAATCGATCCGATGGCCGGAGGACGGATATCGACTGTTCGAAATCGGCACGATGGACGAGTCCTCGGTCGATCCGTGGTTCTCGCCGATAGCCGAAGCCAATGCTCTCTTCATGAGCAGGAAGAGTTGGCACGCGATCGGTGGCATGGATGAACGTTTCAGACAGCCTGGAGGCGGCCTCGTTAATCTCGATACGTTAGAGCGTGCGATGAACCTGCCGGAGGCAAAGCTAATCCTCACTTTGGGAGAGGCAACATTTCACCAATTGCACGGCGGCATATCCACCAACGCACCCATAGAACAGCAGTCCAAGAACTGGATACGCTGGAAGGCCGAAAGGGATGCATTAAGGGGACAGGAGGACCTTCGATTTCATATCCCTTCCGCGTTTGTGGGATCACTGCCTCGATCACTGTTGCCGCATCTTGCCCGTGCAACGATAGCATCCCCTTTCAGGGTTGGCCCGGCCGTTGTCGCCGGGTTTAGGGCGGAACTGAAGCCGCCAGAGGGTTCCCCACCAACGAATCAGACAGCAGCAACACTGGTTAGCTTGGCCAAGGTACAGTTTCAATCAGGGCATTACCAAGCGGCGGCAGATATCCTTCGCATGGCAAGCACACATGCTCCCGCGGAACTGGCGGCGTCGCGACTTCTTGCATTTTCCGGCATTCTTGCTCGACATAATCCGGTTCGAGATGCCACCTACTTTGCCGGAATCGGCGATGCGTACTTCGCCATTGGCGAGACTGAAAAGGCTACGGTTCAGTACCGAAAGGCGTTGGATCTCAACTCCGGTGCCGTGGAGCCAGTGGTTGCGCGGCTCCAAGCCAATCTGGGGGAAGAAAGAGGAGAGCTGTCAAGGCGGTTAGTATCGGTACAATCAGAGGTCGAGGAGAATTTGATGGGTGGATTTCTGCACCAGTATTTTTTGAACAACAGCGGCAAGGAGATATACAAATGGCTGCACTATTTCAACGTTTATGAACGTCATTTCGAAAGGTTCAGGAACCGGAGGCCTGTCGTCGTGGAGGTGGGCGTCTACAAAGGAGGATCGCTTGAAATGTGGCGAGCCTATTTCGGTGAGGGGGCTCGGATTGTTGGCATTGATATCGACCCTGCATGCAAGGCACACGAGGCAGAAGGCATTGAGGTTTTTATCGGCAGTCAGGATGACACTGAACTTCTCGATAGGGTCGTTGGCAAGTACGGCCCCATAGACATTGTCATCGATGACGGCAGTCACATGATGGATCATGTGGTTGCGACATTTGAGCATCTCTATCAGCACGTGCAGCCGAACGGGATTTACCTCGTCGAGGATACACATACGAGCTATTGGGATGATTATGGCGGCGGGCTCCGCAAGCCGGGGTCTTTCATGGAATTCGTCAAGAGGAAGCTCGACGAGATCAATGCGCATCACGCGCGCGGCACATTGTCGGCGACCGCGTTCACCAATTCGACGGACTCAATCTGTGTCTATGACAGCATTGTCGTCTTTGAAAAACGACAGCAAGGCAAACGCCAGTCGATCATGACCGGTAAGAGCTAGAGACTCTCTTGGCCGCCCTTCCCGTAGCCCAAAATCCGGCTATGCCGTCCGAAAGCAGCTGGCCGCAGCTTGGTGCCGGCCTGGGCTAGATGCCGGCTGAACCAATCAACTGCCCTTAATCCTTCGCACGCTCCACATAGGACCCATCGGCCGTCATCACCACCACCCTGGTGCCCGGCGCGATGTGCGGCGGCACGGTGGTGCGCACGCCGTTGGAGAGCACGGCGGGTTTGTAGGAAGACGAGGCCGTCTGGCCCTTGGTCGTCGGCTCGGTCTCGACCACTTCGAAGGTGGCGCGTTGCGGCAGCACGAGCGCGATCGCGATGCCGTTGAACTGCGAGACCTGCACCGGCATGCCTTCCTGCAGATAGGGGGCTGCATCGCCGACCACGGCTTCCGTCACCGCCACCTGGTCGTAGGTTTCCGGGTTCATGAAGTGGTAGCCTTCGCCGTCGGCGTAAAGGAAGGTGTGCTCGCGCTCCTCGACATAGGCGCGCTCCACCTGCTCGGTGGTGCGGTAGCGCTCCGACACCTTCACCCCGTCGCCAATGCGGCGCATGTCGAGCTGCGTCACGGGCGTGCCCTTGCCTGGATGGATGTTTTCGGCAAAGAGGATCACATAAAGCTTGCCGTCCTTGTCGACGACATTGCCTTTGCGGAGCGAACTGGCGATGACTTTCACCACGGTTTTTTATCCTGCGAGAGTTGACGGGCGTTTGCCGGCTTGTGCGGCGCTGGAACGGGGCCTAGCGCATCTTGGCGCGAACCGCCAGCCCCCCATGCTCACCGGCATGCCTGCAAACCACCCATGACCGCTGCTTCACCGTGGTGGACGCCACATGTCCACGCCGACCGCCGCCCGCGATTGCTGTTGCGCAATGGCCTCACCGCGGCCTTGCGCGACTGGTTTGCCCAAAACGATTTCATCGAGGTCGAAACGTCGGCGCTCCAGGTGTCGCCCGGCAACGAGGCGCATCTGGCGGCTTTCGCCACCGAGGCGGTCGGACCGGATGGCGCGCGCTCGCCGCTTTATCTCCGCACCTCGCCGGAATTCGCCTGCAAGAAGCTGCTCGCCGCCGGTGAGGTCAGGATTTTCAGCCTCGGGCCGGTCTACCGCAACCGCGAGCGCGGCCCCTTGCACCATCCCGAATTCACCATGCTCGAATGGTACCGGGTGGGCGAGGCCTATGAGAACCTGATGCGCGATTGCGCCGATCTGCTGGCGTTGGCCGCGACAAGGGCAGGGGCCACGCGCTTTTCCTTCCGGGGCCGCGACTGCGATCCGTTTGCCGAACCGGAGCGGCTGACGGTGGCGGACGCATTCTCCCGCCTTGCCGGTATCGATCTCCTGGCCACGGTCGCCGCCGATGGTGGCACCGATCGGGATGCGCTTTACGCCGCCTTGACCCGTGCGGGTCTGCGCACGGCGACCGACGACAGCTGGGCCGACCTGTTCAGCCGCGTGATGGTGGAAAAGATCGAGCCCAATCTTGGCTTCGGCCGCGCCACCATCCTCTACGAGTATCCGGTCGCGGAGGCCGCACTTGCCCGGCCGAGCCCGCGCGACCCGCGCGTCGCCGAGCGCTTCGAGCTCTATTGCTGTGGTGTCGAGATCGCCAACGGTTTTGGCGAACTGACCGATGCCGAGGAGCAGCGCCGGCGCTTTATCCTCGAGATGGATGAGAAACAGCGCATCTATGGCGAGTGCTACCCGCTGGACGAGGATTTCCTCGCAGCGCTCGCCATCATGCCGCAGGCTAGCGGCATCGCGCTCGGCTTCGACCGGTTGGTCATGCTGGCAACCGGCGCCCAGAAGATCGAGGATGTGATCTGGACGCCTGTGGCGGCGTCCTGAGACCACCAAACGCAGGGGTTGCCCCTTCATCCGCTGGCCTGGAGTCCATGCCGATGCCGGCGGCAATCACGCCATGGATTCCGGTCTTCGCCATTGCACAAGCCGGGTCGGAACAATAGATGGGTGGGCGCGGCCGCAAGCTGGCCGCGACAAGCAGGATCACGGGCATGGCCGACACATCAGACGCTAAAAAACTGACCGACCGCGTCGCGGCACTTGTCGAGGCCGCCAAAAAGGCAGGCGCCGACGCTGCCGACGCGGTCGCCGTGCGCGGCCGCTCCACTGGAGTGTCGGTGCGGCTCGGCAAGGTCGAGGCTACCGAATCGTCCGAGGCCGAGGACGTCTCGTTGCGCGTCTTCGTCGGCCAGCGGGTGGCGAGCGTCTCGGCCACCGCCGCGTCCGATCCGCGCTCGCTGGCCGAGCGAGCCGTTGCCATGGCCAAAGTCTCGCCCGAGGATCCCTTTCAGGGTCTCGCCGACCCGGCGCTGCTGGCCAAGCAAACGCGCGATCTCGATTTGTTCGACGCCACCGAAGTGTCGGCCGACCAGTTGAAGGAAGCAGCGCTGGCGGCGGAAGCGGCAGGGCTTGCCGTCAAGGGCGTGACCAATTCGTCCGGCGCCAGCGCCGGTGCCGGTCTCGGCGGGCTGGTGCTGGCCACCTCGCACGGCTTCATTGGCCACTATGTCGGCTCGCGTTTCTCGCGTTCGGCCAGCGTCATCGCCGGCGAGGGCACCGGCATGGAGCGCGACTATGAATTCTCCTCGCGCCTGCATTTTGCCGATCTCGATGCGCCCGAAGACATCGGCCGAAAAGCCGGCGAACGCGCCGTGCGCCGCCTCGGCGCTCGCAAGGCTGCGACCGGGCCGGTAGACGTGGTGTTCGATCCGCGCGTGGCGCGCGGCATCGCCGGCCATATCGCCGGGGCCATCAATGGCGCGTCCGTGGCGCGCAAGACCTCGTTCCTGCGCGACATGATGGGCAAGCAGGTGGCCGCATCCGCGATCACCGTCACCGACGAGCCGCTCCGACCGCGTGGCCAGGCCTCGCGTCCGTTCGATGGCGAAGGTATCGAGGGCGAGAAGCTGCTCATGGTCGAAAAGGGCGTGCTCAACCACTGGTTCCTGTCGACTTCCGCCGCACGCGAACTCGGCCTTGTCACCAATGGGCGCGGATCGCGCAGTGGTTCTTCCGTCTCGCCGTCCTCGACCAATCTCGCCATCGAACCGGGCGAGCGTTCGCCCGAGGATATGATCAAGTCGCTCAGGACGGGCTTCTATGTCACCGAAGTGTTCGGCCACGGCGTCGACATGATCACCGGCGAATACAGCCGCGGCGCGTCCGGCTTCTGGATCGAGAATGGCCAGCTTGCCTATCCGGTCGCCGAAGTCACCATCGCCTCGAACCTGAAGACGATGTTCCTCAACATGGTGCCCGCCAACGACCTCGACCGCAATTTCGGCACCGCCGCCCCGACGCTCCTGATCGAAGGCATGACCCTTGCCGGGGCCTGAACCGACCGCTTCCCCTTCCGGCGACATTGGGGATCTGCCGCTGCTGCGCGACGCCGCCCGCGAGGCGGGGCTCATCGCCATGCGCTACTTCGGCAACAGCCCGCAGGTCTGGATGAAAGGCGGTACCTCGCCGGTCAGCGAAGCCGATCATGCGGCGGACGCCTATCTGCGCGACACGCTGCTGGCGGCGCGGCCGGATTACGGCTGGCTGTCGGAGGAGACGGTCGACGATCCGGCCCGGCTTTCGGCGCGCCGCACCTTCGTCGTCGATCCGATCGACGGCACGCGTGGCTTCCTGGAGGGACAGCGCACATGGTGCGTCAGCGTCGCCGTCGTCGAACATGGCCGAACGCTTGCCGGGGTGCTCGAATGTCCGGCGATGGACGAGACCTACTGGGCGCAGCCCGGCCAAGGCGCCTTCCGTAACGGCAAGCGCATCGCGGTGCGTACGCTTGGCGACAAGGCCGAGATATCAGGGCTGAAGCAATTGATCGACCTGGTGCCGGCCAACTGGCAGAAGCGGCTGACACGGGCGCCCTACAGCCCTTCGCTCGCCTATCGACTGGCGATGATCGCCAATGGCACGCTCGACGCCACGTTCGTCAAGCCGAATGCGCATGACTGGGACATCGCCGCCGCCGATCTCATCCTGCGCGAGGCCGGCGGCCTGTTGCTCGACCCGCATGGCCGCGCGCCGCTCTATGCCGGCGAGGTGACCCGCCATGGCGCGCTCGCCGCCGGCAGCGGTGAATTGCTGGCGGTGCTCGTCGATGTCATCGCCGGACTGCATGCGTGAAACCACATTCGCAGGTTCCAAAGTCGGCGGCTTTGGTCTAGACCTGTCACAAACTCACAATATGTGAAGGACCGGCATGACCGCGGAAGACGGGAAGAAGCAGCTTTTGCACCTGGTGTTCGGCGGCGAACTGAAGAAGCTTGGCGGCACCGAGTTCCGGGATCTCGACGGGCTCGACATTGTCGGCATCTATCCGGACTATCAATCCGCGCACACGGCGTGGAAGGCCAAGGCGCAAGCCAGCGTGGACAATGCCCATATGCGTTATTTCGTCGTTCATCTCCATCGCCTTCTGGACCCCGACAGCAAGGTCGTCGGTTGACTTCGATGGAGCATGACCTGGCGAAGGAGCCAGCCAGCGAGGCCGCGTCCACCGGCAGGGGCCGCAGCCGCACGACCAAGGCGTTCTGGCGCAAGATCCGCGAACCGCTAGCGCAGTCGCGATTCGTCAAGAACGCCATTGCCAGCCTGCTCGCCCAATTCGTGCGCCTGGTTCGCCTGACCAGCCCCCTGGTCGCCGGATCGGCGCGCTTTTCGGGCGGCGCCTATGCTGAGTTCGAGCCCGGCATCATCGCTCTGTGGCATGGCCAGCATCTTTTGACGCCAGCCTATTATCCTAAGCGCAAACCGCTGGTCGCCATGGTGTCGCGCAGTGCCGATGCCGAGCTCAATGCGCTGATGCTGGAGAAATTCGGCATCGAGGCGGTGCGCGGTTCGGGTGGGCGCGACAATGCCAGGCATCTCGACAAGGGTGGGGCCAAAGCGCTCATCGCCCTGAAAAAGTCGCTCGTTGCCGGCAAGAACGTTGCCATGATCGCAGACATTCCGCACGGCACGCCGCGCGACGCGGGGCTCGGTATCGTTCTCCTGGCGCGCCTTTCGGGCCGGCCGTTGCTGCCGGTCGCCATCGCCACCAGCCGCCGCAAGGTGCTGGAGAAGAGCTGGGACAAGACCACCATCAACCTGCCGTTCGGCCGATCCGCCGTGACCATCGGCACGCCGATTTTCGTGGCGGCCGACGCCGACGACGCAGAAATGGAGCGCAAGCGCCAGGAAGTCACCGCCGCTCTCAATGCCGCGACGGCCGAGGCCTATCGTCTCGTGGATGGCCGGCGATGAGCGGCCGCTGGGCGCGTACCATGCTGACGGCATACCGCTTCGCCGGTGCGGCAGCCTATCCGTTGGTCGGCCCCTATGTCGCCTGGCGCACCTCGCGCGGCAAGGAAGACCGCAACCGCCGCCGCGAGCGCTACGGCGTCGCCGGCCGCCCGCGCCCCGAAGGGCCCGTGATCTGGATCCATGCCGCGAGCGTCGGCGAGACCATAGCCGTCGTGCCGCTGGTCGAAAGCATTCTCGACTATGGCGTCAACATCGTGCTGACGACCGGCACGGTGACATCGGCCCAGGTTGCCGACGAGCGGCTCGGCGACCGCATCATCCACCAATATGTGCCGCTCGACCTGAAGCCGGCGGTCAGCCGGTTCCTCGACCACTGGCGGCCGGACCTGGCGATCATCGCCGAATCCGAAATCTGGCCGATGACCATCCTCGAACTTGGCGCGCGCCACGTACCGCAGGTGCTGGTCAATGGCAGGCTGTCCGATCGCTCGTTCACCTCGTGGAAGAAGCGGGCCAACATCGCCGAGGCGCTGTTCGAGAACCTGGCCCATGTCGTCGCCCAGTCCGATGTCGATGGCGAGCGTTTTCGCGCACTGGGTGCCCGGCCGGTGACGGTGTCGGGCAACCTCAAGGTCGATACCAACCCGCCGCCCGTCGACGAACGGGCGCTGGCCACCATGCAGCGGCAGATCGGCGGCCGACCGACCTGGGCGGCAATCTCGACCCATGATGGCGAGGAAGTGGTCGCGGCGGAAGTCCACGCGACGCTGCACAAACGTCACCACGGCCTGCTGACGATCGTGGTGCCGCGCCATCCCGATCGGGCGGAAACCCTTGCCGCGCAGATTTCCGGCATGGGCCTGAAGGTCGCGCGGCGCAGCAAGGGCGACCGCATCGGGCCTGACACCGATATCCTGCTCGGCGATACGATCGGCGAGATGGGGCTTTATCTCCGGTTGACCGAGATCGCCTTCGTCGGCCGCTCGCTGACCTCGGAGGGCGGCCAGAATCCGCTCGAGCCGGCCATGCTCGACACCGCGGTTCTGGCCGGGCGCAACGTTCAGAATTTCCGCGAAGCCTATCAGCGCCTGATTGACAGCGGCGGCGCCAAGCTGGTGCGCGATCGCGACATGCTGGCAGGTGCGGTCAATTTCCTTTTGACCAACGAAGTGGCGCGCCACGAGATGATGGCGGCAGGGATCGCGACCGTCGACGAGATGCGCGGCGCGCTGGCGCGCACGCTGAGATCGCTCGAACCCTATATCCAGCCGCTGGTCGTCAAGTCGCGCCTGAAGGGCGCCAACGGGCGCTAGCGTGGCCTCCGAAGCACCACCATTCTGGTGGGAAGAGCCGGACTGGAAAGTCCTGGCGCTGTCGCCGTTGTCGGCTATCTACGCACTCGTTGCCGGCCGTGGCATGCGGCGGGCCCGCCGTGAGAAGATCGAGGCGCCGGTTCTGTGCATCGGTAATTTCACTGTCGGCGGCACTGGCAAGACGCCGGTGGCCATCGCGCTCGCTGAACAGGCCAAGCGCATGCGACTGAAGCCCGGTATCCTGTCGCGCGGCCACGGCGGATCCTTCGCCGAGCCGCACGTCGTCGATGCCGATCACGATGCCGCCAAGCATGTCGGCGACGAGCCGCTGCTTTTGGCCGAACACGCCCCGGTGGCGGTGACGCCGAACCGCGCCGCCGGCGCCCGGCTGCTCATGGAAAAGCACGGCTGCGATTTCCTGATCATGGACGATGGCTTTCAGAGCGCGCGCATCCATATCGATTATGCGCTGGTCGTGGTCGATGCCCGCTACGGCATCGGCAATGGCCGTGTCATTCCGGGTGGCCCGCTGCGGGCCAAGATCGTCGACCAGCTGGTCTTCACCAGCGGACTGTTGAAGATGGGCGAGGGTACCGCCGCCGACGCCGTGGTGCGCCAAGCGGCGCGCGCCGGCCGGCCGATCTTCGAGGCTCATACCGAGCCAAACAGCAAGGCGGGGCTTGCCGGCAAGCGCTTCCTGGCCTTCGCCGGCATCGGCCATCCTGACAAATTCTTCGACACGGTGCGGGCGGCAGGCGGCGAGGTCGTTCTCTCAAAGCCCTTTCCGGATCATCATTTCTATGCCGAGGATGAGTTGGCCGAACTGGCGGCGACGGCGCTTGCCGAAGGCATCGGCCTCATCACCACCGCCAAGGACGCCGCCCGGCTGCGCCACGGCGCCGCGCAGGACTTTCTCGACAAACTCGAGGTGCTGGAAATCGACGCGGTGTTCGAGCTCGACCACGTTCCCGAACGCATCATCGAGGAAACGCTCGATGCCTGGCGGCAGCGCAAGCTGAGGGGCTGAACAGCAATCGGCGTCGTCTGTGGCGCACTCGGGCGTGCTTCCGCTCCCTCAGCGCCGGCTGCGCAGCTCCGGATGCACCTCGATTTCGCGGCGCAGCGAGGCGGTGGCGCTCACATAAGGCTCCTGCCTGGCGACGCTCCAGTATTTCAGCTCATCCAGGGGGATGCTTTCCCCGGTCACCGCGCAGCGCACGAACGAGCCGGGGCTGGTGACCTGGAAATCGCCATCAAGATAGCGGATGCGGGCTTCCTTGCCGCCCGGGCCTTCGAAACGGTTCATCATGCGGTGGTGCCGAGGTTCATACGGATTTCATCGCCACAAATCGCGGGCCAGGTCAAGCATGTGACAAGCTTGGGACAATGCTGAGGCGTTAACACAATCTTAAAAGTTTCTGTTTTGGGGGCATGATGGATATTTCTTCCGCCCGCCTGGCTTCCTTGCTCAAGGAGGCGGTGACGCCGCAGCCCGTGCCGTTGGCGAAAGCCGATCCGGTCAGGACGGCGCTGGTCAGGGAACTGGTCCAGCCCGCCGCGCCCTCCCTGTTCGCCCAACGCACGGCGCCGGCTTTGCTGGCGATGCCTGTGGCACCCATCGCCGTCAAATCGCAGCAGATCGCTTCTTCCGGTATCGTCGAAGCCTATCAGGTCCAGCTCGATACGCGCGACGAGGCGGTATTGGCAACGGTGGTGGGGAGAAAGGCAGCGCCCGAAGCTGAAACGCAGCGCGGCGCCTTACCGCCTTCGGCAACGGCCAATGACAACGCTCCCGCCAGGGCTGCCGGGGTGTCCTTGCTGTCGTTTATCCCGCCGCAGGCTCCTGTCCTGCAAAACGCTGCTGCCCTGGCTACGCCGGCGGGACGGCGAAGGCCTATCAATCAATCCCACGCTGCGGCAGCCAACCCCGAGGGTTTGCTGGTGAGGATCGGCTTTGTGTCGATCATGACCGGCTTGTTGGCGACAGTGATGTTCGGGTTCGTTTTGCTGCTGCTTCGCTGAACGAATCGGCGATAGGCCAGGAGGCCTATCGCTCCGCTTCGATGAAAGCCTCGATCTTGTCCGGCGCCAATCCGGCCTGCTGCGCGATGCGGCGGGCAAGGTCGGCGGCGGCAGTGCGTGGCCGTCCCAGCGGCCGGTCAAGCCAGTAGGACACCGGATTGAGCGCGGTGCGCTCGTCGACAGCGGTGATGCGGCCCGATTCCAGCTGATGCCCGGTCAGCGGCGGACGCGCCAGCGCGATGCCGAGCCCATAGGCAGCGGCATCCAATACCAGATTATAGTCTTCGAAACGGCGGTCCTGTGGGCGCGGGCGATAGTCCATACCTTGCGCGGCGAACCAGGCACGCCAGCCTGAGGCATCGGAATCGTTGATCAGCGGAAATCTCAGCAGCCGGGCAGGATCGCCACGGCCGATTTCGCGCGCCAGTTCGGGCGAGGCGACCGGGAAGACATGCTCCTCGAACAGCTGCACCGACACGCGGCCTGGAATGCCGCCCCGGCCGCAGCGGATCGACAGGTCGATGCCTTCATCGGCAAGGTCGGCCTGGCGGATGTCGACATCGAGCACGATGCGCAGCTTGGCGGGATTGTTCTCCAGCGCCGCCATGCGCGGCATCAGCCAAAGCCCGCTGACAGAGGGGATCGACGTCAGTCGCACCACCGCCGTGCCGCGCGGCTCGACCCAGCGATCGGAATGGCTCGATATCAGCGCGAAAGCCTCCGACGTGCGCAGATGCAGCCGGTTACCTTCGATCGTCAGTGAGACGCCACGCGCGCCGCGATCGAACACTTTCAAGCCCAGCCAGTCCTCGAGCTTGGCGATCTGCCGGCTGACGGCGCCATGGGTGATGTTGAGCTTTTCGGCAGCCGCCGAAAAGCTGCCGGTGCGCGCCGCCGCGTCGAAGGCACGCAAGGTTTCGAGCGGAACCATCGTATCTGAGCTGTGATCCATAGTCACAGGTGATCCTCGATTTGGTCGTTTGTCAACCAGCAGGAAAAGGCGTTCTGTGGCTTTCGAGATGGAAGAACAAGGAGGACAGTGAGATGGGCGCGATGACGGGCACGTTGAATCAGACACAGCGGATGGACACCACGGCGGCTGTCGCGGTTGCGCTGACGGTGGTTGGTTGGGCGTCCGCCTTTCCGGCGATCCGTGCCGGCCTTGCCGCCTTTCAGCCGCTGGAGCTTGGCGCGCTGCGCTTCGCCATCGCCGCGGTGCCGGCGGCGATCTTCCTTGCGGTCAAGCGCCCGGCGCTGCCGAGGATCGGCGAATTGTGGCGCTTTGCCTTTGGCGGCGCCATCTTCGTCGCGCTCTACACAGCCATGCTCAATTTTGGCGAATTGACGGTCTCGGCGGGCGCCGCCGGCTTCATCATCAATGTGAGCCCGATCTTCACCGCCATCATGGCGATGGCGCTTCTCGGCGAGCGCTTCTCGCGCCTGGCCTGGCTCGGCACGGCCATCTCCTTTGCCGGCATTGGCATTATCGCCGTGGCCGACGGCCATGGCCTGCACTTCAACGCCGGCGCGCTGCTGGTGCTTGGCTCCGCGCTCTGCTCGGCTGTCAACACCATCGTCCAGAAGCCGTTGTTTGCCCGCCACCACCCGCTGACCATCGCGGCGTCCAACATGGTGCTCGGTGCGCTCTGCCTGGCGCCTTTCCTGCCCGCCGCTTTCCAGCAGGCCGCCGTCGCCGACACCGCCGGTCTCGGCGCCGTCATCTATCTCGGCATCGTGCCGAGCCTGATCGCCTATGCCGCCTGGGCGACGGCCCTGTCGCGACTGCCGGCGGCGCGCGCTTCGAATTTCCTCTACCTTGTCTCGCCGATGTCCGCCTTGATCGGCTTCTTCTGGCTGGGTGAAGTGCCGACCCTGCTCGGCATCTTCGGCGGCGCGCTGGCGCTCGGCGGCGTCATCGTGGTGAATTTGAAGAGGTAGAACAGAAGGTTGGAAGGTTTCCCTGAATCGAAACCTCCCCTACGGAGAGGCAGCGAACTGCGCCGAGAGCGCCTTCACCGCCGCCCGAATAGCCGCTCGATATCCGCCAGCTTGAGCTCGATATAGGTCGGCCGTCCATGGTTGCAGGTGCCGGAACCGGGCGTAGCTTCCATCTGGCGCAGCAGCGCGTTCATCTCCTCGGCCTTGAGCAGACGGCCGGAGCGCACCGAGCCGTGGCAGGCCATGGTGGCGGCGATCTTGTCCAGCCTGTCCTTGAGTGTCTCGACGGTGTCGTTGTCGGCGATCTCGTCGGCAAGATCGCGCACCAATTGCTGGACGTTGGTCTCGCCCAGCATCGACGGCGTCTCACGCACTGCCACCGCTCCCGGGCCGAAACGCTCGATGCCGAGGCCGAAGCGGGCCAGTGTTTCGGAATGCATGGCCAGACGCTCGGCATCCTCTTCCGGCAGATCGATGATCTCGGGCAGAAGCAGTATCTGCGAAGGGACGGGGCGCGAATGCAGGGCGTTCTTCAGGGCTTCGTAAACTAGCCGTTCATGAGCGGCGTGCTGGTCGACGATGACGAGCGAATCCCTGGTCTGGGCAACGATGTAGTTCTCGTGCACTTGGGCGCGAGCCGCACCGAGCACTGCGCCAAGCAGCGTCTCGGCCGCCTCGCTCTGCCCGGCGCGCGCATCGGCGCTGACAAGCGGGCCGCTATCGAACGCCGCCTGCTCATTCTCACGCAGGCCGCTATGCTCGAAACCGGCGCCCTCGAAACCCATGTCGAGTGGCCGCTGCGGCGATCGGTTCGCGTCGAAGCCAGCCGAACCTGACGCGCGGTAGGCCGCGTCGTAGCTGCGATGACCGTTGGCCGGGCCGCCATGGCCGTAGGCGGCGGCGCCTGGTCGGAACGCCGCCATCATGCCGGCGGCTCCCGTCGTGGCCGAGCGGATGCCGGCATCGGCGAGTGCCTGGCGGATGGCGCCGACGATCAGCCCGCGCACCAGGCCTGGATCGCGGAAGCGCACATCGGCCTTGGCCGGATGGACGTTGACGTCGACGATGGCCGGATCGAGCGTCAGGAACAGCACCGTCACCGCGTGGCGGTCGCGCGGCAGCACGTCGGCGAAGGCGCCGCGAATGGCGCCGGCGATCAGCTTGTCGCGCACCGGCCTGCCATTGACATAGGCATATTGCTGCAGCGCGTTGGCGCGGGTGAAGGACGGGATCGAGACGTGACCGGTGAGATGCACACCTTCGCGCATCGCGTCGATGGCAATCGAATTGGCGGGAAACTCGGCCCCCATGACCTGGGCGACGCGGCGCAGGCTGCCTTCCGGACCGTCGTCGGTCGCCGGCAATTCAAGTGTCGACCGATCCGTGCCGGCCAGCGTGAACCGCACGGTGGGGAAAGCGATGGCGATACGCTTGACGACATCGCTGGTGGCAGAGCTTTCGGCGCGCTCGCCCTTCATGAATTTCAGCCGTGCCGGGGTGGCGAAGAACAGGTCGCGCACCTCGACGGTGGTGCCACGGTTGGCTGCCGCCGGCCTGACGGGGAGCACACGGCCACCCTCTATGCCGATCTCGGCGGCGCTGTCGCCCAAAGCGGTGCGCGACCGGATCGAAAGCCGCGACACCGAACCGATCGACGGCAGCGCTTCGCCGCGAAAGCCCAGCGAGCGGATGTCATTGATATCTTCGGCAAGCTTGGACGTGCAGTGGCGCGCGATCGCCAGCGAAAGCTCCGGTTCGGGGATGCCGTAACCGTCATCGGTGACGCGGATCAGGTTCAGCCCGCCGCCTGACGTGACGATTTCGACGCGTGACGCGCCGGCATCCAGCGCATTCTCGACCAGTTCCTTGACCACGCTTGCCGGACGCTCGATGACTTCGCCGGCGGCGATCTGGTTGATCATCGTTTCGGAAAGCTGGCGAATGGGCATGACGACAGTATAGGCGGATTCGTGTCATGCGGGAGGGGAGAATTGCCCGAGTGGTTCAGTTTGCAGCACGGATTTCGCGCACGCCCCGGTGCAGCCGCCGGCGCAACAGGTTGCGCAGCGTCACCCCGTCGCCATACCCGACCTTGGCCGCGATTTCATCGACGCTGTCGGATGTGCTCTTCAACAAATGCACAGCCTGCTCCACGCGCAGATCCTGGAAATAGGACAGCGGCGTCTTGCCCAACACGTCATTGACCCGTCGCGACAGCGTCCGCTTGCTGACACCCAGCACCGATGCCGCTTCGTTGAGATCGAAGCCGGCGGCAAGATGGCCGCGCGCCCAGCGTTCGAATCGCTCGACCAGCGGGTTCGAATGGCTGAGGTGGTCCGAGATCGCGTAGGCCGATTGCAGCGGCCGGCTGTCGACGATCAGATATTTCGCCGTCAGCGCCGCCAGCTCCGGGCTTGCCTGGCGGACGACCATCAGAGCCAGATCGATATGGCCGAGTGCAGCACCAGCGGTCGCGAACTGCCCGTCATTGATCAGCATACGCGAGGCGTCGAGCCGCACTTGCGGGTAAAGTTGCCGAAACATCGGCGCCAGCCACCAGGTCGTGGTCGACGGCCGCCAGTCGAGCAGGCCGGTTTCCGCCAGGATGAAAGTGCCGATACAGGCGGCCCCGATACGGGTGCCGGTATTGGCGGCGGCGCGCAACGCCCTGGTCGCCCTGGCGATGTCGCTTCGCTTCAATGCCTCGGCAAGCGGATCCGGCATCTTCTGGCCGATCGCCGGGATCATGAGCCAATCGGGGGGCGGCTCAGTGCCCATCGAGACGACTGGCACCTGAAGGCCTTGTCCCGTGTAGACGGTATCGCTCACCCCGACGACGGTGGTGACGAAACGGCCGGGCGACGTCGCCATCATTCCAGCCAGTTCGTTGGCGGTGCCGAAAACGTCGAGCATGGTGGCCAGGCCGGTGTCGAAGACGCCATCGAGCGCAAGGACGGAGATGTTCATGGCAATAATGATATCAAAGATGTCATTATTGCCAATACGGTTTCCGCTTCGATGCTGCGACTATGCTCATCGACGGCCTTGGCCGTGCAAACGACGAGGAGAAGACATATGATCAAACTTGCATTGTTCGCGCGCTTCGAAGCCAAGCCCGGCAAGGAGAAGGACGTGGCCGCGTTCCTCGCGACCGGGTTGCAACTCGCCAATCAGGAAGCCGGGACACCGATCTGGTTCGCCTTGCAGCTCTCGCAGCGCGTCTTCGGCGTATTCGATGCGTTCCACGACGAGGCTGGGCGACAGGCGCATCTCACCGGCGAGATTGCCAAGGCATTGATGGCCAATGCCGAAACCTTGTTTGTCGGCCCGCCGACCATCGACAAGATCGACGTGCTCGGCCTCAAGAACGACGGTTCGGTCTGATCTCCAGCATGTGAACGCAATCCGGTCACGCGCCGGATTGCGCCGCGAACCTATGCCTGCGCCGCCAGCCAATCCCTGACCTTGCGGGCATTCTCGCTAAGCTCGCGGTTCTTCGGCCAGACGATGTAGAAACTTTTGCCGGTCTTGAGCACATGATCCGTCACCTGCACCAGCAGACCTGTAGCCAGCAGCCGCTCGGCTAGGTGCCGCCAGCCGAGCGCGATGCCTTGCCCCTCCATCACACCCTGGATCACCAGGCCATAATCGTTGATGCGCAAGCCGCGCGCGGTGTCGCCCAGTTTGCCGCCGGCTGACTGGAACCATTCGTCCCAGCTCGCCGCCTCGCGGTAAGGCTCCTCGAGATGGATGAGGCGATGCATGGTCAGGTCCGCAACGCTGGTCGGCATGCCGAACTTGGCCAGGTAGCTGGTACCGGCGACGGGGAAAATCTCCTCATCGGCTAGCGGCAGCGAATGGTAGTCTGGCCAGTCCCGTGGCTCGCCGCCGCGCACCGCCAGCGGGATGCCTTCGGCGATGATGTCGAGGTCGCGGTCGGCGGTCTGGATGCGCAGATCGATACCTGGCAATTCGTCGCGGAACTGTTGCAGGCGCGGCATCATCCAGAACGAGCCGAAAGCGGTCGATGCGGCGAGCGTCACATGGCCGCCCGTCGCCTGCAGGCGCAGATCCTCGGCCGACTTGCGAATATGCGACAGCCCCAGCGAGACATCGGCATGGAAACGTTCGCCGGCTTCGGTCAGGCTGACCTGCCGGTGGCGGCGCTGGAACAGCTTGGCACCGAGCTGTTCTTCCAGCCCGCGCACCGCATAGGAGACAGCTGCCTGCGTCATGCCGAGCTCGCGCCCGGCGGCGGTGAAGCTCGACAGCCTGCCGGCCGCCTCGAAGACGATCAGGCTGCCGGCTGAGGGCAGGAGGTGGCGCAGGCTTCGCATAAGCACAGCTTATACAGAAGATCAGGATTTTCCAGCGTCACAGCCATATTTCGGGTCGCTAACGTGTGTGGCGGGAAGAAGGAGGCTCCATGAACGCACCGGCCGTCGAATTGACCGAACAGACCCATCGCCGTGGCGGTGGCCGTCTTGGCCGCAAGGCACTAAGAAGCGCGCCGATCGCTTCCTTTCCGACCTTGGTGCGCAAGATCCCCGTCTATGAGATCGTACCCGACGAGGCGGTGGAACTGATCCACGAGGAATCGCTCAAGATCCTCGAGGAGGTGGGCTGCGAATTTCGCGACGACGGCGCGATCGAGCTGTGGAAGGCGGCTGGGGCCGATGTCCGGGAGACGCGTGTCCGCATCGACCGTGCGCTGCTGATGGAACTCGTTTCGAAAGTGCCGTCCGAGTTCACGCTCCATGCGCGCAACCCCGAGCGCACCGTGCGCGTCGGCGGCAAGAACTCGATTTTCGTGCCGATGTATGGCGCGCCCTACGTGCGCGACCTCGATAACAACAGGCGCTACGGCACGCTCGCCGATCTCAACAATTTCCACAAAATGGCCTACATGGCGCCGGCGCTGCATTCCTCGAGCTCGGTCATCTGCGAGCCTATGGAGATAGCGGTGCCGAAACGGCACCTGCACATCATCCATTCGGCGCTGAAGCATTCCGACAAGCCGTTCATGGGCATAGTAACGTCGAAGGAGCGCGCCGAGGATACGATGGCGATGGCTGGCATCGTCTTCGGCGAGGCGTTCGTGCGCGACAACCCTGTGCTGGTGGCGATCACCAACTGCAATTCGCCGCTGGTGTGGGACGCCACCATGATCGACGCCATGCGGGTCTACGCGAGCCATAATCAGCCGCTGATCCTGGCGCCTTTCGCGCTGTGCGGGGCTTCGACCTCGGCTTCCGCCGTCGGCGCTGTGGCGCAAGTCAACGCCGAGGCACTTGCCGGCGTGGCGCTGACCCAGCTCATCCGCCCAGGCTCGCCGCAGATCTACGGCCAGTTCATGGTCACGGTCGATATGAAGACCGGTGCGCCGATGGGCGGCACGCCGGAGGCCGCCCAGATGATGTACCTGATGGGCGCGCTGGCGCGGAAATACCGGCTGCCATGGCGCACCTCGGGCTTCCATGTCGGCTCGAAGCTGAACGACGCCCAGGCCGGATACGAATCGAACATGCTCATGCATGCCGCCATCCTGTCCGGCGCCAACTACATCTGGCATTCCGCCGGATGGCTGGAAGCCGGCCTGACCTGCGGCTATTCGAAGTTCGCCACGGACTGCGAGCAGCTTGTCGGCTGGTACAAATATGCCGGCGGGCTGCCGTTCGACGATTTCAAGGAAGCCATGGCGGCGATCCGCGAAGTCGGGCCGCAGGGCCATTTCCTCGGCACCCAGCACACGCTCGAACACTTCGAGTCCGCCTTCTTCATGCCCACGATCATGGACTTCAATTCCTACGAGCAGTGGAATGCCGAAGGGGCGAAGGACCACGACACGCGCGGCCGCGAGAAGGCGCGCAACATGCTCGCCGATTACGAAGAGCCGAAGCTCGACGAGGGTATCGCCGAAGGTCTCAGGGATTTGATCGCGCGGCGCGAGGAGAAGCTGCCGGACACTGTGAGTTGACGCAAAGGGCGAAGACCCGTCGGGAACCATAAGGGAGGAAGAAAATGACACTTTTCAGAAGCAATGGCGATCGCGTGCCAAGCGCCATCGAAGCGATGGCGCAGGAGACGCGTGCAGGCCGCATGGATCGGCGTGAGTTCCTGGCGCTGGCCAGCGCCTTTGGCGCCTCGACGGCTCTGGCCTATGGCATGATCGGTCTTGCCGCGCCGCAACAAGCCCTGGCCGAGGAGCCGAAGAAGGGCGGTACGCTGCACGTCTCGATGTCGGTCAAGGCGCAGAAGGACCCACGCACTTACGACTGGGTGGAACTCGCCAACATTTCGCGCAGCTGGCTGGAGCCGCTGGTCCGCTACACCAGGCAGTTCACCTTCGAGCCGGTGCTGCTCGAAAGCTGGGACATCAACGACGACGCCACCGAATACACGCTGCATGTGCGCAAGGGCGTCACCTGGAACAATGGTGATGCCTTCAACGCCGACGACGTGGTCCACAATGTGACGCGCTGGTGCGAGAAAGGCGTCGCCGGCAATTCCATGGCCGCCCGCGTCGGCGCGCTGATCGACGCCAAGACCGGCAAGGCGAGGGACGGCGCGATCACCAAGGTTGACGACAACACGGTCAAGCTGAAGCTCAGCGAGCCCGACATTTCGCTGATCCCGAACTTCACCGACTATCCAGCGCTTGTCGTGCACCGCAATTTCGATGCCGATGGCGCCGACCCGATCAAGAAACCGATCGGCACGGGAGCG
This sequence comes from Mesorhizobium erdmanii USDA 3471, assembly GCF_000472705.1. Lineage (GTDB taxonomy): Bacteria > Pseudomonadota > Alphaproteobacteria > Rhizobiales > Rhizobiaceae > Mesorhizobium > Mesorhizobium erdmanii. The sequence goes on from NZ_AXAE01000029.1 coordinate 58,880, forward strand.
TTCGAACTGGTTTCTTACGCTGTAGGTACGAAGGCGGTGGTAAAGCGCCGTGAGAATGGCAAATGGTGGGGCGGCGAGGCGCCGCTCGACAGCATCGAATTCATCGACTACGGCACCGACTTCAACGCCACGGTGAACGCTTTCGAGTCCGGCGAGATCGACCTCAATTTCGAATCGCCCGCCGACTTCATCGATATTCTCGACAAGATGGGGCTGGAGAAATCCGAGGTTGCGACGGCGACGACGCTCGTTGCCCGCACCAACATCACCCACAAACCCTATGACGACAAACGCGTCCGCAACGCCCTGCAGATGGCCGTCGACAATAGTGCCGTATTGCAGCTCGGTTATAACGGGCGCGGCACGGTCGGCGAGAACCACCATGTCAGCCCGATCCATCCTGAATATTATGCGCTGCCCAAGAAGGAGCGCGACGCCGCCGGCGCCAAGAAGCTGATGGCGGAGGCCGGTCAGGCCGACTTTGAGCACGAACTGATCACCATCGAGGACGATTGGCAGAAGAACACCGGCGACGCCATCGCCGGCCAGTTGCGCGATGCCGGCATCAAGGTGAAGCGCACGGTGCTGCCCGGTTCGACGTTCTGGAACGACTGGACCAAATATCCCTACTCGATGACCATCTGGTACATGCGCCCGCTCGGCGTCCAGGTGCTGGCATTGGGATATCGCACCGGCGAGGCCTGGAACGAATCGGCCTATTCCAATCCCGACTTCGACGCCAAGCTGAAGCAGGCGCTTTCGCTGATCGACGTCGCCAAGCGCAAGGAGGTGATGAAGGACGTCGAGCAGATCCTGCAGGACTCCGGCGTCATCATCCAGCCGTTCTGGCAGAAGCTCTACAGCCATACCAACAAGAAGGTGAAGAACTACGGTGTCCACCAGACCTTCGAGATGGACCTCCAGAACGTCTGGCTGGACGGCTGAAAGGCGGCGGCGCAGGGACTTCATGAGCTGCAAAAAAGCCGGTATGCACGATCCGTGGTATTGCCGCCGAATCCGGAGATCCTGCATGAAACCGATAGTGCTTGTCGCTGTCTTTTCGATTGCCTTGCCTGCCGCTGCGCTGGCCGGGCCTGCCTCCAATGCCGTCAAGTTCTTTTATGTGCCTGAAGTAAAATTCGAGGGCGACGAGCAATACCGCGACCGCTTCACCGAGCCGGTGACCAAGCTCTTCGACCTCAACGACAAGGCCATTAAGAACAAGCCCGATGAGGTCGCCTGTCTCGACTTCGATCCCGGTCTCGACGCGCAGGATTTCGACCAGAAGACGATTTCGAAGACATTGAAGCTGGCCGAGACGGTCAACGGCGATACGGCCGAAGTGACGGCCACATTCAACCTTTTTTCGGAAGGCGATGATTCCAAACGAGAAATGCTGTGGTCGCTGAAGAAAATCGACGGCAAATGGAAGATCGCCGACATCACCTCCAAGACCAGCAACTGGACGCTGAGCGCTTTGGAATGCATGCCCGACAAAGTGCCGGAGTGATGCCATGCCGCGCTGTCTCGCTCTGGCGTTGTCGACCTTGTCGATGCTTGCGGCAGGGCTGAACGGCGCCTCGGCGCAGGGGTTGCTTGGTCCGCCGCCTGCAAATGCGCCGGCGCAGACCGTGCCGGGCGGCGACGGCGCAACGCCCGCGAACCCACCCGGCAAGGCGGTGGAGCCGGCAACGCCACCCCCGGCCTGGCCGCCATCCACGCCGGCCGCGCCGGTGTTACCGGGCTCGCCGACGGCGGTGGTCAAGCCGTTCTACGAACATCTCGGGCTGGAAATCGATCCGGCCCAGCGCAAGAATTTCGTCGATCCGGCCAAGGCCGTGCTCGACAAGAGCGATGCGCTGCGGGCGTCGGGGCAGGGCGAATGCCTCGACCCCAACATGGCGCTCGACAATGCCGACTACGACAAGCTCGCGATCGACAAGAGCCTGAAAAGCATCGAGGCCGTGAACGGCGACCAGGCCAAGGTGGTGGTCGCCTTCGTCGTCGAAGGCCATCAGCACCGCCTCGAATGGAAGCTGAAGAAGGTCGACGGCGACTGGAAGATATCGGATCTGCTGTCGGTGACCGGCGAATGGGCGCTCAGCCAGTATCAGTGCGAATGATGGTCGAGCTAGCCGCGCCCGCGATAGGGGGCAACGCCGGTTTCCGGCAGCCAGGCGCCTTCCGGTGGCGCGCCGGTCTGCCAGAAAACGTCGATCGGAATGCCGCCGCGCGGATACCAATAGCCGCCTATGCGCAACCACAGCGGCTTGGTGGCTGTCACGATGCGGCGGCCGATCATCACGGTGCAGTCTTCATGGAAGGCGCCATGATTGCGGAACGAGGTCATGAACAGCTTCAGCGATTTCGATTCCACCAGAGCCGCATCCGGTGCGTAGTCGATGACGATATGGGCGAAATCCGGCTGTCCGGTAACCGGGCAGAGCGAGGTGAATTCCGGGCAGGTGAAGCGCACGATGGCGGGCGGCCCGTCGCCGCGCGTGAACGGCACGGTCTCCAGGACCGCTTGTTCGGGGCTCTGTGGCGTCTCGACATGTGCGCCGAGCTGGGTGAGGGTTTTGGTATCGATCATCGCGGTTTCCTAGGGATTTTTCCGCGCTCATTAGCACAAATTGGAACCACAGGAAGACGATGACAAGCAACGACCCGCTTCTCCAGCCCTACCAGCTCAAGCATTTGACGCTGAAGAACCGGGTGATGTCGACCAGTCACGAACCGGCATATTCCGAGGACGGCATGCCGAAAAAGCGCTACCGGCTCTATCATGCGGAAAAGGCCAGGGGAGGCATGGCGCTGACCATGACCGCCGGCTCGGCCATCGTCTCGCGCGACAGTCCCGCCGCCTTCGGCAATCTGCATGTCTATGATGACCGCATTGTGCCATGGCTCTCCGAACTTGCCGAGGCGTGCCACGAGCATGACTGCAAGGTGATGATCCAGATCACCCATCTTGGCCGCCGCACCGGTTGGAATAAGGCCGACTGGCTGCCGGTGCTTTCGGCTTCGCCCGTGCGCGAGCCGGCGCACCGCGCTTTCCCGAAAACCATCGAGGACTGGGACATTGAGCGCATCGTCGCCGACTATGCGTCGGCCGCCCAGCGCTGCCAGGCCGCTGGCCTCGACGGCATCGAGTTCGAATCCTACGGCCATCTGATGGATGGCTTCTGGTCGCCGGCCACCAATCATCGCGACGACGAGTATGGTGGCTCGCTCGACAATCGCTTGCGCTTCACCAACATGGTGCTGGATGCCGTGCGCGCGGCGGTCGGCGAGAAATTCGTCGTCGGCATCCGCATGGTCGCCGACGAGGATTTCGAGAAAGGCTTATCAAAGGAGGAGGGCGTGGAGATCGCCCGGCGGCTGGCCGGCTCCGGCAAGGTCGATTTCCTCAACATCATCCGCGGTTCGATCGAAAGCGATGCGGCACTCACCAAGGTCATCCCGGTGACCGGCATGCGTTCCTCGCCGCATCTCGATTTCGCCGGCGAGGTAAGGGCGGCGACAAAGTTCCCGACCTTCCACGCGGCGCGCATTTCCGACGTTGCCACGGCGCGCCATGCCATCGCGACGGGAAAGCTCGATATGGTCGGCATGACCCGTGCGCATATCGCCGATCCGCACATCATCAAGAAGGTGATGGAGGGCCGCGAGCACGAGATCCGGCCCTGTGTCGGCGCCACCTATTGCCTCGACCGCATCTATGAAGGCGGCGAGGCGCTGTGCGTGCACAATGCGGCGACCGGCCGCGAGGCCGAGATTCCGCACATCATCGTCAGGACCGAAGGGCCGAAGCGGAAAGTCGTCGTCGTCGGCGCCGGCGCCGGCGGGCTGGAGGCGGCGCGGGTCGCAGCCGAGCGCGGCCATCGGGTCACGATCCTGGAAGCATCGTCACAGGCAGGCGGTCAGGTGCGCCTGGCGACGCAGAATCCGCGCCGCAAGGAATTGATCGGCATCATCGACTGGCGGCTCGCCGAGCTCTACCGGCTCGGCGTCGAGATCCGCTACGACACCTGGGCCGAGCAGGACGATGTTCTGGCGCTGGCGCCGGATGTGGTCGTCGTCGCCACCGGCGGCCTGCCCCAGAACCCGCCACTGACGGCGGGCGACAATTTGGTGACTTCGAGCTGGGACATCATGGCCGGCAGCGTCAAGCCGGCAGAAAACGTACTGATCTATGACGACAATGGCGGCCATCAGGGCATGGGCGCGGCCGAGTTGATCGCCAACAGCGGCGCAAGGCTGGAACTTGTTTCGCCGGAGCGTTTCTTCGCCCCGGAAATGGGCGGCATGAACCATGTTCCGTATATGCGCGCCTTTCAGGAGAAGGGTGTCACCATCACCATCAACACGCGCCTGCGCTCGGTGCGCCGCGAAGGCAACCAACTGGTCGCCGAACTCGCTTCCGACTTCGCCGATGGCTGGCGCGGAGAGCGCAGGGTCGACCAGGTGGTGGTCGAACACGGCACGGCGCCGCTCGACGATCTCTACCTCGCCCTGAAACCGCTTTCGAAGAATGGCGGCGCGATCGACTATGAACGTCTGGTCGGCGGTGGCGACATTTTTCCGGCGCGCAATCCGGGTGCCGGTTTCGTGTTGTTGCGCATCGGCGATGCGGTCGCTTCGCGCAACATCCATGCCGCCATCTATGATGGGATCAGGTTCGGTTTGCGGATCTAGACCGCTGCCTGCTCAGGTTGGCATATTGAACGGCGTGATGATCTGGATGTTGGATGCATCAGGCGAGAAGGTCGTGGCCGTAATTGACAGAATTGGTGGCGCCGGCCTGACCTCTCTGTACGAGAGCCCGTGTACATCGGGGCCTGGCCGTGCGCCCGCACGTCATGGCTCGTCGCCTGACAACGTGCGATCTGTGAGCTTGGGGTGATCAGATCATCCTGGCGATCGCCATGCACAGCACCGTGACCACCAGCAACCATGCGGCGAAGCGTTCGCCCATGGCCATTCTGGCGCGCAGTTGCGTTTCGAGGTCCGCATTGGCGCCGGCAAGTCGCCGGCTGGGCGCCCTGACCATGGCGCCGAGCACGCCGGCGGCGGCGAAAGCGGCCAGGATGCCAAGCGCCAGCACCATTTCCATCGAGCCGAAATAGGCGCCGTGGAAGAAATACCACAGCAGCGCCCCAGTGAAGAAAACCATGCCGGCCGAGCCCATCTGCGGCTGGATGAACCGCTCCGCCTTGATCTCGGGATCGCGGGCGAGCGTAATGGTCGTGCCTGCCCAGAACACCCCAGCCATGACGTGAAGACCAATGACCACGATGTAGACATATTGCATGCCGGCTCTCCTCTCTAGGTTGCTGTTGACCCAACAGTTAGATGTCTAACTATTAGATGTCAATGTATAAATTGGAGCCTGTTCCATCCATGGGAAACACCGTCTAGTGTCCGGCGATGACACCCTTTGAACGCCCGCCAGTCGGCATGAATCTCGGTCGTACCGCCAAGCTTGTCGCCCAGGCCTTCGATGCCGCTCTGGTTGAAGCAGGAGGGACCTTGCCGGTCTGGCTGACGCTGCTGTCGGTCAAGTCGAACGGGTTGGCGAATCAGCGCGAACTCGCCGGCATGATCGGCATCCAGGGCGCGACGCTCACGCACCATCTCAACGCCATGGAGGGGCAAGGTCTGCTGACGCGCCGCCGCGATCCGGTCAACCGAAGGGTGCATCTGGTCGAATTGACGGAAGCCGGAGAAGCGCTTTTCGAGACGTTGCGCCAGGCCGCCCTTATCTTCGACAAGCGACTTCGCACGGGACTGCCGGACGAGCGTCTGGCCGAGTTCGCACAGGTTCTGGCCATATTGCGGGACAATGTGGGGGCCTAGGAAACTTAGACGATTGGCTCAATTGTCATAGCCCGGGATCGCTCCAAAAGCGTAATGGCGCAGCCTCAGCGCCGTGATCAGGTCGGTGAGCTTCGTCTTGCCGTCAAAACCGTCCTGGAACATCTCGTCATGCATCAACAGGATCATCTTGCCGGGCTTGCCAAACGGCCATAGCCGAACAGGTGATCGATCTCGCTGACCAGATGGTCGACGCTCTGTACCGGCTCGCCGCTGTCCTTGTGCACCCATTCATGGTCCCAGCCATACAGATAGAAGCCGGAAGCGGCGAAAAACTCGTAGTCGGGATCCTCGCGGCCGGCTTGCGCCTGCCCGAGCGAATTGTCGTTCTTTGACATCGAAGGCAGCCGGAACACATCGCGCCCGGGCAGGCGTGCATGCACCGCGGGCTTCAGGCCCAGCACGGCATTGGCCATCTGCATATCGGCAACCACCCCTTCCGTGTCGCTGTAGAAGTGCCGGTAGTGATTGTAGGCATGGCTGTAGCTGTGGTTGCCGATCGTCACCAGCGGCATCGCCTTGGCGCGCCGCAGCAGGGCCTTGCTGGACGCACTGGCCTCGGCATGCATGCCGACCATGAACAGCGTTGCCGGAACCTGTTCTGCCACCAGCACGTCGAGGATGTTGCTGGTGCCGTTCAGCGGGCCATCGTCGAAGGTGAGATAGATGGTGCGATCCGCCCCATGGGCCGGCAACACGGACATCAGCATGGCCGCCAGGACAAACCTAAAGAATGTCATAAGCCGCTGTATCCGTTTGCGATCACGACAGCCCGCCATTTCGGTGACTGGTTGTCAAGCCAAGCGGGCTCTGCCTATGTCAGGCTGCCCTGCAGGACCCGAAGTTTGGCTTTCTTCGGCATGCGGGCGGTCAGCCACTCCAGCGCCTTGTCTTGCGGCATCGGGAAGGCGATGGAATAGCCCTGTACCTGGTCGCAGCCGATCGCCATCAGCGAGTCGAGTTCGGCCTCGGTTTCAGCACCCTCCGCGACAATGGAAATGCCGAGGCCGCGGGCAAGCTCGGTGATGGCGCGCACGATCTTCGAGTTGTCGCCATTCTCATGGATGTTCTGAACGAAGCGACGGTCGATCTTGAGCCGGTCGATCTCGTTAGGATTGACGTGGCTGAGCGATGCATAGCCGGTGCCGAAATCATCCAGTTCCAGATGCACGCCGGCGGCCCGGATGTGACGCAGCTTCGCCGCGATGCCTGTCTTCTCGTCGTCCAGGATGACGGATTCGACGATTTCCAGGGACAGTTTCTGCGGCGGCAGACCGGCCCTCTCCAGCGTCTCGAACAGAAACGCGTCGAAATCGTGCTCGCGCAGCTCGGTGCCCGAGACATTGACGGCAAGGCGTCCGAAGGCGATCCCGGCACGGTTCCACTCGGCGGCTTCGTTGATCGCCTTGCTGATCACGATGCGGCCGATCTCCGGCATGAAGCCGCATTTCTCGGCGACCGGAATGAACTCACCCGGCGAGATCATGCCGCGCTCGGGGTGGTTCCATCGCACCAGGGCTTCGATGCCGCTTATGCTACCGTTGGTCAGGGAGACCTGCGGCTGGAAGTAGACCTGGAACGCTTTTTCCGAGATGGCGACCTTGATGTCATGCTCGAGCTGCTTGCGGTAATCGAGCTCGCGGCGCAGCTCTTCCGAGAAAAACGAGAAGTTGCCGCCCCCCATCTTCTTGGCGGAATAGAGCGCCAGGTCGGCGTGGACGAGCAGGTCCTGCGCATTGTCGGCATCGATCGGATAGACGGCGATGCCGCCACTGGCGCCCGGAAGAATGGTGGTGCCCTGGAAGACGATCGGCTCGTTGATGTGCGCCAGGATGCGCCGCGCGAGCATGTTGATGTCTTCGGTGCTGCCCGCTCCGTTGAGGATCATCACGAATTCGTCGCCACCGAGCCGAGCGCACAGATCCGACGCCCGGCAGGAATCGCGCATGCGCTGTGCCGTGACGACCAGGACATAGTCGCCGGCGGCGTGGCCAAGCGTATCGTTGATCTGCTTGAAGCGGTCGAGGTCCAGCTGGACGACAGCCAGGCGTTCGCGCCGCCGGTGCGCGCCCTTGATCAGCGTCTCGAAATGGTCGGTCAGGAAGGTGCGGTTGTGCAGGCCGGTCAATCCGTCGTGAACAGCGATGAAGGCCATCGAATTGCGTGCCTCGACCAGTTCACGCGTCTTGCGCAGGATCGCGTTGGACATCGGCCTGAAGATGAACAGCGCCACCAGCAGGATGACGCCAAGGGTGGCGTAGAACAGCGTGCGGTGCAGGGCGAGCAGCTTTTCGGAACGTTCGTCGGCTTCGGCGCTGATGCGCTGGCCAAGTGCCGCATAGCCCGACAAGGTGGCGTTGGCGACCGAGGCATCGAGGTTGACGCGTTCGGCACCGCCTTTGTAGCCATCATTGTCGAGATTGAGTCGTGATTCCAGGGCTGAGATCAGGCGATCGCCATTGGCGATCAGTCCGACCGAGAAATAGTCGAGATGGAATGGCTTGGCGAAAAGCACGCTCTCGATCGACTTCGGATCGAGCCTGGCTGGCGATTGCGGATCCGCGCCGGTCTGCTTGAGCAGCAGATCGTAGTTGGTCTCGAACTCGGCCGTCGCCTGCTTGAGCGCGCTCACCAGCGCCGGCTGCTTGTCTCGCGAAGCTGCCCCCGTTTCACTGGCCAGGAAGACGATGCGCTGCGACAACGTCTTCTGCGTGCCGACGATATCGAGCAAGGTGTGGTTGTGTTGCTGCGTGGCCATCGTCTGCTGCAGCAGCACGAAGGAGGCCGCCACCATGGCGGCAATGATCAGCAGCGCCAGCCAGTAGCCGGCCTTGATCAGCAGAATAAGCTTGCCTGAAACGGTCTGCACCGGCTGCTGCGACATGTCGGGGGGCGGCCCTCTCGCCAACGGATTCCTGTATGAGCACCATTGAACTGCAAACGTTAACAGGACTGGAAACCGACAGCCGGCCGGCAAAGGGGAGCGGCTGAAAGATCGCGAAATGGTTATCGGCTCGTTGCGCCGCCGGCTCGTATTTGATCATTCATTGGTCGGTGTCTCTCCGGGTTGTCGCTTGGGCGACGCCGGTGGTGTCTCGATTGATGCTGTCCGGCCACCCGATCCGGTCGCTTTTGCGATGGATTTTTTGCGCGGGCGGGACGAAAGTCTGCCCACGTCAAACGAGGCCTGATCATGAGCGCAGCATTTCTCTCCCATATCGACGGCGAGCTTGCCGGGCTGAGATCCGCTGGCCTCTACAAGTCCGAGCGGGTGATTTCCTCGATGCAGTCAGCCGAGATCGAGGTCGGCGGCGAGAAAGTGCTGAATTTCTGCGCCAACAACTATCTTGGCCTCGCCGACAGCGCCGTGCTGCGCAAGGCGGCCACCCAGGCGCTCGACCGATACGGCTACGGCATGGCGTCGGTACGCTTCATCTGCGGCACGCAGGAGGAACACAAGGAACTCGAGGCGACGATCTCGTCCTTCCTCGGCTTCGAGGACACCATCCTCTACGGCTCCTGTTTCGACGCCAATGGCGGCCTGTTCGAGACGCTGCTGGGGGAGGAGGACGCCATCATCTCGGATGCGCTGAACCACGCCTCGATCATCGACGGTGTCAGGCTGTCGAAGGCCAAGCGCTTCCGCTACGCCAACAATGACATGGCCGATCTCGAGGCGCGGTTGAAGGAGGCGAAGGACTGCCGCTTCCGGCTGATCGCCACCGACGGCGTGTTTTCGATGGACGGTATCATCGCCAACCTCAAAGGGGTCTGCGACCTTGCCGACAAATACGATGCCATGGTCATGGTCGATGACAGCCATGCAGTTGGCTTCGTCGGCAAGAACGGCCGCGGCTCGGCCGAGCATTGCGGTGTCGAGGGCAGGGTGGACATCATCACCGGCACGCTCGGCAAGGCGCTTGGCGGCGCTTCCGGCGGCTACACGTCAGGCAAGCGGCAAGTGGTCGACTGGCTGCGCCAGCGCTCGCGGCCCTATCTCTTTTCCAACACGCTGATGCCGGCGATCGCCGGCGCCTCGATCAAGGTATTCGAGCTAGTCCGCAATGGCGACGCCTTGCGCGAACGCCTCTATGCGAATGCGGCGCGGTTCCGGGCGCAAATGGGCAAACTTGGCTTCACGCTGGCCGGGGCCGATCATCCGATCATTCCGGTGATGCTGGGCGAGGCGACGCTGGCGCAGGAGATGGCGGCGCGCATGCTGAAGCGCGGCATCTATGTCATCGGCTTCTCCTTCCCGGTGGTACCGAAGGGACAGGCGCGCATCCGCACGCAGATGTCGGCGGCGCATTCCAGCGCCGACATCGACCGTGCGGTTGATGCGTTTGGCGCGGTCGGCAGGGAACTGGGCGTCATTTCCTGAGCGGCTGGCGTCGAAAAGCGATTCCGGATCAAGAGATTCAAGGGACAAGAGAATGTCGAACATGATGAAGGCGTTGGTGAAGGCCAAGGCCGAACCGGGCATCTGGATGGAAGAGGTGCCGGTGCCGGAGATCGGCCCCAACGACGTGCTGATCAAGATCAGCAAGACCGCGATCTGCGGCACCGACGTCCACATCTACAATTGGGATCAGTGGGCGCAGAAGACGGTGCCGGTGCCGATGGTTACCGGCCACGAGTTCGTCGGCACTGTCGCCGATTTCGGCGCGGCGGTGACGGAGTACAAGGTCGGCCAGCGCGTCTCGGGCGAAGGCCACATCGTCTGCGGCCATTGCCGCAACTGCCGGGCCGGGCGAGGGCATCTGTGCCGCAACACGCTCGGCGTCGGCGTCAATAGGCCCGGCGCCTTCGGCGAGTATCTGGCGATCCCGCAGCACAACGTCGTGCCGATCCCCGACGACGTGCCCGACGACATCGCCGCGATCTTCGATCCCCTCGGTAACGCCGTCCACACGGCGTTGTCCTTCGATCTGGTCGGTGAGGACGTGCTGGTCACCGGCGCCGGACCGATCGGAATCATGGGCGCGCTGGTGGCGCAATGTGTCGGCGCGCGCAAGGTGGTCATCACCGACATTAACCCGGTGCGGCTGGCATTGGCCAAAAAGCTCGGCGTCCAGCATGTCGTCGACGCCTCGAAGGAAAGGCTGCGCGATGTCATGCCGGCGCTCGGTATGACCGAAGGTTTTGACGTTGGCCTCGAAATGTCGGGCGCCGCCCCCGCCTTCCGCGACATGATCGACACCATGAATAATGGTGGCAAGATCGCCATTCTCGGCATTGCGCCGACCGGCTTCGAGATCGACTGGAACAAGGTCATCTTCAAGATGCTACATCTCAAGGGCATCTACGGCCGCGAAATGTTCGAGACCTGGTACAAGATGATCGCGCTGGTGCAAGGCCCGCTGGACGTTTCCGGGCTGATCACACACCGCATCGGTATCGACGACTTCCAGACGGGCTTTGATGCGATGAGGAGCGGCAGTTCGGGCAAGGTGGTGATGGATTGGTAGACTGGTCCAGGCAACCCTAGCCAGGAGAAGCCTTAGAGCCGCCTGGTTTTCAGCCATCGCACTTGTCGCCAGGCGCGGCGCAGCGCAGTTGCGGCGGAGCCGATCGCGATGACAGCGAGCGCGAGCGTCAGGACCTCGTTGCGGCCATTCCAAAGAAATTCCACTGAAGACAGCAATGCAGCGATGGTTGCAGCGGCCATGCGATGCGGCTTGGCCATCGGGCCGGAGAAGTCGCTCGGTGCTTCGTTGGCCCGCCCCAGTTCCCGCACATAGGCGGTGAGAACCGAAAAACAGGCGGCTGCCCAGCCAAGGCCAGGCATGGCGATGCCGTAGCCTATTCCAACCATGATGGCGATGTCGGCGATCCTGTCCGGGAACTCGTTCCAGAACGGTCCATCGGCGGATGCTTTGCCGCCTTCCACGGCGACCATGCCGTCGAACAGGTTGCACAGCAGGCGAAGTTGGCAGAACAGCGCAGCGGCCAGCAAGAGCAGCAAACGCACCATGCCGTCGCTCTGCCCGCCAAGCCAGAAGGCGGTGCCGGCCAGCGCGCCGGCGAGGATACTGCCCTGCGAAATCTGGTTGGGGGTCACCGACAGTCCTGCGAGACGTCTGGCCGTTGCCTGGGCCCAGCGCGTGTCACGGCTTGCAAGGGGTCTGCGATCGCCTGTGTTCATCGCTGTCTCATCCTGGCGACCAGAAGTAACGCGTGAGGTGGAAGAAGATCGGAGCAGAGAACACCACTGAATCCAGCCGATCAATCAGGCCGCCATGGCCGTCTATCAGATGGCCCCAATCCTTGACGCCGCGGTCGCGTTTGATAGCCGACATCACGAGGCCGCCGAAAAAGCCCATCAACGTGATCAGGAAGGCCATCGCGCCGGCCTGAAGCGGAGAGAACGGCGTGATCCACCACAGACCGGCGCCGACGAGGCTGGCGCAGGCAACGCCGCCGAGGAAACCTTCAACAGTCTTGGACGGCGAAAGCCTTGGTGCGATCTTCGTGCGTCCGATCATCTTCCCCCAGATATATTGCAGCACATCGCTCAGCTGAACGACGATGACAAGGAAGGCTATCAAAAGCACGTTGCGACCCGCGTAGCCGGGAATGTGCAACGTCAGAAGAGCCGGCACGTGCGAGGCGCAAAAGACGCAGATCATCAGGGCCCATTGCACCTCCGCGATTCGAACCAGGAAGTGCTGCGTGTCGCCCCGCACCGCCGAGATGATGGGCATCAACAGGAAGGCGTAGACCGGGATGAAAACGGAAAAGATTTCGTAATTCTCGATCCAGAGCAGGACATATTGCAACGGCAGTACGACGAAGAACGCCGTGGCCAGCGCCCAGTGGTCGGCACGCCGCGTATTGGTCAGCGTCACGAACTCGCGAAGAGCGGCGAAGGAACAGAAGCCGAAAAGGAGCAGAACGCCGATACGCCCGGCGACGAATGCCATGGCGATGAGAATAGCCATCACCCACCAGGCATTGATGCGGGCGTTGAGGTTCTCAATGACCGAATTCGAGCCGTCTGGCGACAAGCGTCGCTCAAGGACATAGCCCACGAAAGAGGCCACGAGCAGAATCCCGCAGACGCCGAGCACGAGAACCATCATGTCGAATTGGGTTGAGCTCATTCAACAGCCTTTTTCGGCGCCAGCGCGAGTAGCGCTTCCCGTGCCCGCTCGAGAAACATATCCTTCTCCTCGCCATCAGCCAGGTGCATTGGTTCGCCGAATGTCACCGTGCAGATCAACGGGATAGGCACGAATTCCCCCTTCGGCATCACTCTGTTGAGATTGGCGATCCATACCGGTACCAATTCGAAGTCCGGATGCAATGCCGCCAAATGGAACAGGCCGGATTTGAATGGCTGCAAGGACGCATCGGACTGGTTGCGCGTGCCTTCCGGGAAGAGGATCAGCGAAGAGCCTTCCTTCATTGCCTCGCCCATACTCTCGACAGGATCCATCGTGCGTCCGTCGCGATTGCGATCGATCAGGACGCCATTGAAAACGTCACGCCCGATGAAGCTTCTGAGTCTTGATTTCAGCCAGTAGTCGGCGCCGGCTACGGGACGGACCCGCCGACGCAGGCGCGGCGGCAGAACAGCCCAGATCAGGATGAAATCCCCATGGCTGGAGTGGTTGGCAAAGAAGATCGAGCGACGGCGAGGTAGCCTGCCTTCGTGCCAGAACGGCCGCACAGCGGTGATCGCGCGGGCGAACAGCAAGACGACCACGGCCACCGGCTTCGCAATCAGCGACTTCATCCATCCCCCAATTCGTTCATGGATGATCCGCCAGCTGACAGCTGGCGAAAAACCCCTCCCCAGGACAAGCAGGATCGCGAGACCATAACTGCTTGTACGCGCTACCCCTTCCCAGCGGGCGTCTTATACTCCTCCGCCGACGGCCGCTGCCTCCTATCCAATGCGATTTCGAGCGACAAGACGCCTTTGACGATAGAGGCCCGTTCGTTGACGCTCAACTTTGCCAGCAAGGCCTGTTCGAACGCCTTCGCCAACGGTACCATCTCACGATAAGCGGCAAGGCCCGCTCTGGTAAGCGTCAAATGCTCGACGCGGCGGTCGTTCTCGCCAGGCGTCCGCGTCAGCCACCGTCGCCGTTCGAGCTCGGCCACTGCACGCGAAACCTTGGTCTTGTGCATGGCCGACTGTTCGCCAAGCTCTGTCGCCGTCATCGTGCCGCGCTGGCCGAGCCCGGAAAGCGTGCGCCATTCAGGCCGCGTCAGTCCATGACTGTCCTTGTAGATTCGGGAAAATTCGCGGCTCACATCGTCAGCCAGGCGATAGAGCCGATAGGGGAGGAAGTTTTCGAGTTCCAGGATTTCCGGTTGCATGGCCATTCATCGACAAATGCCGGCTCGCGGCATTGATAGTTACATTTTCGATGGTTACAAATGAAACCAATTTGGTCAAGCATTTCGCGAGGAGGAAGCGATGGCCTTTTCCTACATGCCGGGCTTCGGCAACGATTTTGAGACCGAAACCTTGCCCGGCTCGCTGCCGCAGGGGCGGAACTCGCCGCAGCGCCCGGCCTATGGCCTCTATGCCGAACAGCTTTCGGGCTCGCCTTTCACCGCCCCGCGCGGCACCAATGAACGCTCCTGGCTTTATCGCATCCGGCCGAGCGTCAAACACACTGGCCGCTTCAAGGCGGCGAACTATCCCTTGTGGAAGACCGCTCCCAATGTCGGCGACCACGAACTGGCGCTGGGCCAGTATCGCTGGAACCCGGTGCCGATGCCGAAAGAGCCGACCGACTTCATCGCCGGCATGCGGACGATAACAACCGCCGGCGACGTGCTCGGGCAGAGCGGCATGGCCGCCCATGTCTACGTCGCCAACACATCGATGGTCGACGATCATTTCTTCAATGCCGACGGCGAGTTGCTTGTGGTGCCGCAGGTCGGCGCCTTGCGCATGGTTACCGAAATGGGCGTCATCGAGCTTCGGCCCGGCGAGATCGCCGTTTTGCCGCGCGGCCTTGTCTTCAAGGTCGAACTGATCGACAGCCAAGTGCGCGGCTATGTCTGCGAGAACTACGGCGCCAAGCTGACCTTGCCCGACCGCGGCCCGATCGGTGCCAATTGCCTGGCCAACCCGCGCGACTTCAAGACGCCCTGCGCCTGGTTCGAGGAGAAGGAAACGCCCTGCCGGCTGGTGGTGAAATGGTGCGGCAATTTCCATCTCACCGAGATTGGACACTCGCCACTCGATGTCGTCGCCTGGCATGGCAATTACGCGCCCTACAAATATGATCTGGCGACGTTTTCGCCCGTCGGTGCCATTCTGTTCGACCACCCCGATCCGTCGATCTTCACCGTGCTCACCGCGCCAAGTGGCGAGGAGGGCACCGCCAACATCGACTTCGTCATCTTCCCGCCGCGCTGGCTGGTGGCCGAAGATACGTTCCGCCCCCCCTGGTACCACCGCAACATAATGAGCGAGTTCATGGGGCTGATCCACGGCCAGTACGATGCAAAGCAAGAGGGGTTCGTGCCTGGCGGCATCAGCCTGCACAATCTCATGCTGGCCCACGGTCCGGATGCCCCTGGCTTCGAAAAGGCCTCGCGCGCGGAGCTGAAACCGGTCAAGCTCGACAACACCATGGCCTTCATGTTCGAGACGCGTTTCCCGCAGATGCTGACCCGATACGGCGCCGAACTGGAAACCCGGCAGGACAATTACATCGACTGCTGGTCCGATCTGAAGAAGCGCTTCAACGGCACGCCCGAGGGCGACTGGTCTTGAGCGGCAAGCCAATGCCGGACCGGTTGGTGCTGTTGGGCTCGAAGGGCGGCCCGGCGCTGCGGCCGGGCGGGCCGTGGCCGAGTTCATCGCTGCTCGAGATCGGTGGGCGGTGCATCATTGTCGACTGCGGACTTGGCGTGACACGCGGCGTGGTCGATGCCGGCATCAGCCTGAAGGCGCTGGACCTGATCTTCATCACGCATCTGCATTCCGACCATGTGCTGGAACTGGGCCCTTTGCTGCACACCGCCTGGACGGCGGGTCTGGCGGCGCCGGTTGCAGTATTCGGCCCGCCTGGCACCGGCCACTATTGGCGGCGCTTCTGCCAGGCGATGGAATTCGACATCGAGATACGCATCGTCGACGAGGGCCGGCCTGATATTCGCGAACTGGTTTCGATCAGCGAATTCGGCGAAGGCGAGGTTGTCGAGCAGCGTGGCCTGAAAGTGATGGCGCTGCGCGTCGATCATCCGCCAGTGACCGACTGCTTTGCCCTGCGCTTCGACCATGGCGGCAAAAGCGTGGTCTTTTCAGCCGATACGGCTTTCTTTCCACCGCTCGCCGAGTTCACCGCCGGGGCTGACATTCTCGTCCATGAAGCCATGCTGGAAGAAGGCATCGAAAGGCTGGTCGCCAAGACCGGCAATGGCGCGCGGCTCAGAGAACATCTGCTTGCCAGCCACAGCTTTGCCGAAGAGGCAGGGCGCATTGCCAGGGATGGCGGCGCGAAGAGACTGGTGCTCAACCACCTCATTCCCGCCGACGATCCCGGGATCGGCGAGGCGGATTGGATCGCTGCTGTCAGGAAAACATGGGCCGGCGACTTGACGATCGCCCGCGACGGCCTTGTTGTGGAGCTAGCATGATCCCGAACCGAAGGACCACTTCAGCGAAAAGTGGGAACCGGTTTTCTCGAACAAACGGTTCCGTTTGTTCGGAGATCATTCGCAAGACAAAAAGCAAAGCGGTGCCAAAGCCGCATCAGGAGGGAGACGCATGAAGCTTGCCACATTGAAGGACGGGACACGCGACGGAAAGCTCGTTGTCGTCTCGCGCGACCTGACGCAGTACACCGACGCCTCGTTCCTGGCACGCACGCTGCAGGCCGCACTCGACGACTGGCGCAGGATCTCGCCGCATCTCGCGACCATAGCGGAATCGCTGGAGAACAATGCGGTGCCGTCGGCTCGCTTCCACGAACACGATGCGCATTCGCCGCTGCCGCGCGCCTATCAATGGGCTGACGGATCGGCCTATGTGAACCATGTCGAACTGGTGCGCAAAGCACGCGGCGTCGAGATGCCGGCGAGCTTCTGGACCGATCCGCTGATCTACCAGGGTGGCTCGGATTCATTCGTTGCGCCGCGCGATCCCATCCGCATGGCGGACGAAGCCTTCGGCATCGACATGGAGGCCGAAGTGGCCGTCATCGTCGACGACGTGCCTATGGGCGCCAGCCTCGATGAGGCCCGCGCCGCGATCCGGCTGGTCATGCTGGTCAATGACGTGACGCTGCGTGCACTCACCGGGCCGGAACTGGCCAAGGGCTTCGGCTTCTTCCAGTCGAAACCGTCCTCCGCCTTCTCTCCCGTTGCTGTAACTCCAGATGAACTGGGCCATGCCTGGGATGGCGGAAAAGTCAGTCTGCCGCTGCTTGCCGATCTCAACGGCAAACCCTTTGGCCGCGCCAATGCCGGCATTGACATGACCTTCGATTTTCCGGCGCTCATCGCGCACGCCGCCCGGACAAGGCCGCTGGTATCAGGCACGATTATCGGCTCCGGCACGGTCTCCAACAAGCTCGACGGCGGCCCGGGCAAGCCGGTCTCGGCAGGCGGCGCAGGCTATTCCTGCATTGCGGAATTGCGCATGATCGAGACCATCGAGTCAGGCGAACCCAAGACGCCGTTTCTGCGCTTTGGCGATACGGTGCGCATCGAGATGAAGGATAGATCAGGCCATTCGATCTTCGGCGCCATCGAGCAGAAGGTCGAGAAATACCAGGCATAACGGGGGGAAACCTAATGACGAGCGGGGCCTTCTATCCGTTAGCGGGCGTCTGGCCCATTGCCATGCTGGCCGTCTTCATCCTGGCCATCCATCTGAGCTGCGGCATCGAGGCGCGCTCACCCGGTCTCCCCAACCGCGGCGGCGACCCGCGCAAGGCGATGATATTCCACACCATCACCAACACGAATGTGGTGCGGGATGAGGAGACGCAGGCCGTGCGTCGGCGCATGAACTGGCTGTTGCTGGTTGCATCTGGTGCGGTCAGGGGGATGACGAGATGAATCTGCTTGATCATCTGCGCCGCATGGCCGGTAACAATCTCTGGTCGAACGATCGGCTCTATCGTGCCGTGCTCGCGCTCGAGCCCGGCGAATTCGAAGCCGAGCGCACCAGTTTCTTCCCATCGATCAAGGAGACGCTCAACCACGTTCTGGCGGTCGACTATCTCTATCTCGATTTTCTCGAAGAGGGCGGCGTCGGTGCCGCTGCCTTTGACGATTTCGTGCCGATCGACGGACCCCATGCGCTTTTTGCCGCCCAGGTCGCGGCCGACCGGCGGCTGATCGCCTTTTGCGACAAGCTCTCAGAGGCCGATCTTGACCGCCGCGTCGTCACCGATCGTCGCGAGGACAGCATGATTCCGGAAAGGATCGGCGACATCCTCGCCCATGTCTTCCTGCACGACATCCACCATCGCGGCCAGGTGCACGCGATGCTGTCCGGCACATCGGTCGCGCCACCGCAGCTGGATGAATTCCTACTCGATTATGATTTGAAGCTGAGGGAGAAAGAGGTCGAGCGGCTGGGGCTCAAAATTTGACATCGAGGCATGGCCCGCGAAAGGGCCACGCTCAAACCCGCCCGACCTGAACTTTATTCTGCCGCTTGAACCTTGATCACCCCACGCTTGATCTGGTCCTGCTCGATCGATTCGAACAGCGCGCGGAAATTGCCTTCGCCAAAGCCTTCGTCGCCCTTGCGCTGGATGAATTCGAAGAAGATCGGCCCGATCACGGTTTTCGAAAAGACCTGCAAAAGAATCTTTGTCATGCCGCCGTCAATCACGCCTTCACCGTCGATCAGGATGCCGTGCTTCTTCATCCGCTCGATCGGCTCGTCATGGCCGTTCACACGGGCATACGACATGTCGTAATACGTCTCCGGCGGGCCGGGCATGAACTTCAGCCCGTTGGCAGCGAGCTTGTCGGTGGCGGCGTAGATATCGTCGGTGCCGACCGCAATGTGCTGGATGCCCTCGCCATTGTACTTCTTCAGATATTCGGCGATCTGGCTGGTCTCGTCCTTGGATTCGTTCAGCGGAATGCGGATCTTGCCGCAGGGCGAGGTGATGGCGCGGCTGACCAGCCCGGTGATCTTGCCGTCAATGTCGAAGAAATGGATCTGCTTGAAGCCGAACAGGTTGCGGTAGAAATCCCACCACTTGTCCATCTGGCCGCGGTAGACGTTGTGGGTGAGGTGGTCGAGGAAATAGAAGCCGACGCCTTGCGGCCGCGGGTCGCGTGCACCAAGCCATTCGAACTCGGCATCGTAAGCCGAGCCCTTCTTGCCGTAGCTGTCGATGAAATAGAGCAACGAACCACCGATGCCGACGATGGCCGGCACGTCGATCGCCTTGTCGCCACCTTGGTAAGGCGTGGCGCCTTTTGCGACGGCGTGGTCGAATGCATGCTTGGCATCGACCACCCGCCAGGCCATCGAGGCGGCGCACGGGCCGTGCTTGTCGGCGAACTTCATCGCGTGCGAGCCCGGCTCGGCGTTGACGACATAATTGATGTCGCCCTGACGCCAGACGGTGATGTCTTTCGTGCGATGCCTGGCCACCGCCACATAACCCATGCGGGTGAACAGTTCGGCGAGCTTTTGCGGCTCCGGATGCGCGAATTCGACGAACTCGAAACCGTCGGTGCCGGCGGGATTGTCCTTGCTGATCCTGGCGGGCGGGGCGTCGTGCGGGAAGGGACCCATGATAATCCTCCAAAGCTGGCTTGGCCTGAAAGGCCCATCTGACGCCATCATAGCGCGGAGGCGCTGCATGGTGCTTGCATTCAAACGCTTGAAATGGTCATCTCATGCGCAAAGCATGCATGCTGAGAGAGAAAACCATGGATGAGACGCGCATTGACCAGTTTGACCGCAAGATAATGGCGCTTCTGCAGGGGGATGCGCGGCTGACCAACAACGATCTCTCGGAGCGGGTGAACCTGTCGGCATCGCAATGCTCGCGCCGCCGCCAGCGGTTGGAGGAAGACGGCTACATCAAGGGCTATCGCGCCGTGCTCGACCGCGACAGGCTCGGTTTCTCGCTGGTCAACGTCATCTCGGTGACCTTGGCCACCCACAACCGCGACAATGCGCGACGCTTCGGCGAATTGGTGGCGCGACTGCCGGAAGTCCAGGAGGCGCACGCGCTGACCGGCGAGATGGACTACATCCTGAAGGTGGTGACGCCCGATCTGAAGTCGCTGTCGGAGTTCGTCAACGGCGTGCTGCTGCCGCACGAATCCGTGCAGCATGTGAAGACGGCGATCGTGCTGGAGACGCTGAAGGAAACTGGCGCGCTGCCGATTTGATTGTAGATACAGGATACGACATGGAAAGAAAATCAACGCGACACTATATGTTGTTGTCTCTATCGATATCTGCCGGTATATTGGCGACGATCCTCGTCGCCGTTTACCTTATACCAAAATCCATCTATATTTTTCCTCCAATTGCTATAGTGATCGGATACATAAAGCCGATTGGTGCGAGAATTTCCTTTAGAAATGTGATGGCGTCTTTTGTGTACCTTATAATAGGAAGCTTCTTTGCATATCTGGTGGCAGAGGGAAATGATGCTGCACGGGGAACGTTAATCAGTCTATTTATGACGTTGCTCTACTTTGAATCCATCAAAGGTAGAGGTGCACGGAGTTGAATCGGCCAGTCGCATTGGAGTTGCTCTGGCTCTTCAACCCTTCGACTGCTGGATCAGTCCGTACAGGTTCGTGCAGCGTGCCCCAGAGCGGCAATAGGCGAAGACCGGGCCTTCGAGGGCGTCGAGCGCCTCGGCCTGGTCTTCGACATTCTCGGCGGTGATCTGGCCGCTGATGACGGGGATGTAGCGGAAGGCGAGGCCGGCGGCTTCGACCGCCGACCCAATGCTTTTGGCCGAAGGTTGGCCGGGCTGCTCATCGTCCGGCCGGTTGCAGATGACGCTCTTGAAGCCGGCGTCCTTGATGGCGGCGACATCTTCGGGCTGAATCTGGCCGGAGACCGAATAGTCCTCGCTGATTTCGCGGTATTCCATGGCAGCATCCTCGCAATCTGGTTTGTCGAGGAGTCTTGCCACTCTCCGGCAGAACCGGCAACACCCGTCAGGTAAAATCCGGCCGGGCTTTTACCAGCCCGGACCGGATGGAATGAGCCAATCAGCTGCCGAGGATCGCACCTTTGATCTGACGGATGTTGTTGTGCATCATGTCGATATAGGTCGAGCCCGGGCCATCGGGCTGCGACAGCGCATCCGAATAGAGCGTGCCGCCCACCTTGATGCCGGTCTCGCTGGCGATCTGTTCGATCAGGCGCGGGTTGGTGATGTTTTCCACGAAGATGGCCGCGGCCTTGTCCTGCTTGACCTGCTCGACCAGTTTGGCGACATCGGCGGCCGACGGTTCGGAATCGGTCGAAATGCCTTGCGGGGCGAGGAAGGTCAGGCCGTATTCGTGTTCGAAATAGCCAAAGGCGTCGTGCGAGGTGATGACGACGCGCTTGGCTTCCGGAATTGACTGGATCGCGGCCTTCACTTCGCCTTCCAGCGCGTCGAGCTTCTTGGTGTAGGCGGCGGCATTGGTCTGGTAGCTGACGCAGCCCTCGGAATCAGCGGCGCAGAACGCCTCGGCGATGTTCTTCACATAGATCTTGGCATTGGCGATCGACTGGAAGGCGTGCGGATCGGTGACCGTCTTGCCGCCGCCGGTGCCTTCGGCCGCGTCGGCGTCGGCGAATTCAGGTTTGAAGTCGATCGGCGTCACGCCCTTGGTCAAGGTGATGATCGAGGCCTTGGTGGCGCTGGCATCGACCAACCGCTGCAAAAAGCCTTCGAAATGCAGGCCGTTGACCAGCACGATGTCGGCCTTGGCCATGGCGACCGCGTCGGCCGGGCTCGGCTCATAGACATGGGCGTCGCCATCCGGTCCGACGATGGTCGTCACATCGATGCGGTCGCCGCCGACATTTCTGGCGAAATCGGCAATGACGGTGAAGCTGGCGACCACTTTCAGCGGCGCCGCGAAGGCCGATGACGCGCCAAAGGCACTTAATGTTATAACGCTCATGGCTAGGGCGGCACGGATCGATTTCAGCATGGGTCAGGTCTCCTTTGGGGGCGGGGATCAGGCCGTTCTGTGACGGTTATGGATAATGCGCGCGCGCAGAATGCCGCGCGTGCCGAATAGGATCGAGGCGAAGTAAACGACGCCGGCCGACAGGATGATGGCCGGACCGGACGGCAGCGAGGCGTGGTAGGACAAAAGCAGCCCGGCGATGCAGGAGGCAAAACCGATCAGCACGGCCAGCACGCACATCGGCTCGACACGCACGGTCCAAAAGCGGGCGGCGGCCGCCGGCAGCATCATCAATCCGACCGACAGAAGCGTGCCGAGCGCCTGAAAACCGCCGACGAGATTGAGCACGACGAGGCCAAGGAAGATGAAATGCACCGGGCTGCCCATCTTGCTGACCGAACGCAGGAACAGCGGATCGAGGCATTCGGCGACCAGCGCCCGCCAGAAGATGGCGAGGCTGACCAGCGTCACCGCGACGATGCCGCCAATCAGGATCAGCGCCTCGTTGTTGAGCGCCAGCACCGTGCCGAACAGCACATGCATGAGATCGACGCTGGAACCGCGGATCGACACCATAAGCACGCCGATGGCGAGCGAAATCAGATAGAAGGCCGCCATCGAGGCGTCCTCGCGCTGGATGGTGAAGCGCGAGACGGCACCGGCGCCGAGCGCCACGATGATGCCGGCGACCAGGCCGCCAATGGTCATCGGCAGGATTTCCAGCCCGTAGAACAGGAAGCCGGCGGCGGCGCCCGGCAGGATGGCATGCGCCATGGCGTCACCCGACAGGCTCATGCGCCTCAGCATCAGGAAGACGCCGATCGGGCAGGCGCCGAGCGACAGCATCAGCGAGCCGAAAAGCGCCCGCTGCATGAAGCCGAAATCGGCGAAGGGCGCGATGAAAAGACCGTACAGCGCGTCCATCAGGCAGCCCTCGGGCCGGCGCTATGGTCGTGATCGTGGCCTTCATGATCATGCCCGTTATGATCGTGGCCATGGGCATGATCATGAGCGTGCTCGTCCGGCTCGCACCAGGGAGCGTTTTCCTCCCAGGCTTCGTGAAAACGACGGGCGCGCAACAGGTTTTCCGGCTTCAGCGTCTCCCGCGTCTCGCCCCAGGCGACCGGCTGGCGGGCCAGAAGCAGCGTCTCCGGAAAATTCTGGCGCACGAGATCAAGATCATGGACGACGACCATGATGGTGCGCTCCTCGCCGTGCCAGCGCTTGATGAGCGCGATCAGGTCGCCGACCGTCTTGGCATCGACCGCGTTGAACGGCTCGTCGAGCAGGATCAGATCGGCATCCTGCAAGAGCACGCGGGCAAACAGCGTGCGCTGCAACTGGCCGCCCGACAGCGTGTCGATGGGCCGCTTCTCGAAGCCGCCAAGGCCGACCGCCATCAGCGCCTGGCTGACTGCCGCGCGATCTTCAGCCGTGTAGCGGCCGAGCATACCGCGCTTCGGCCACAGGCCGAGCGAGACGAGGTCGACGACGCGGGCCGGGAAAGAGCGGTCGAGTTCCGATTGTTGCGGCAGGTAGGCGGCGCGCACGCCAGGCGCCCGAACAACCTCGCCGGCCATCGGCTTCAGCACGCCGACAATGCCCTTCATCAGTGTTGACTTGCCCGACCCGTTGGCGCCGACCACGGCGGTCAACGAACCCTTGCGGATCGCGCCGTCGAGATGGTGGATCGCCGGGTGGCTGCCGTAGCCCAGCGTCAGATCACGGAATGTCAGGCAGGTCTGGGTCATGTCGTTCCGAGGGGGCCGCGAAACCAACGGCGGGCAGGGGTCGATTGGATATGTGATGTTATTACATTAGTCAACAAGCCAATCGGGCGGAATTACGACCGGCGGCTCAACTTGCCGCGAGTCACTTGCACACTGGTCCAAGGGGATTTGGCCCCGGCGGCCTTGCCCGATGCGAACCGCGACTCTAAACAGGCGCCACACATAACAGGAAGGAAATCTCCCATGAGCATTCGTCGTATCGATGTTGGCCCGCGCATGAGCCAGATCGTCATCCATGGCAACACCGTCTATCTGGCCGGCCAGGTCGGCGAGCCCGGCGGCAATGTCGCGTCGCAGACCCGGGATATCCTGACGACCATCGACGAATTGCTGGCCAAGGCCGGTACCGACAAGACCAAGATCGTTCAGGCGATCATCTGGCTGGCCGACATGGGAACCTTCGCCGAGATGAATTCGGAATGGGACAAGTGGGTGCCGAAGGGCCACACCCCCGCCCGCGCCACCGGCGAAGCCAAGCTCGCCGGCCCGGAATATCTGGTCGAGATTATTATCACGGCAGCGATCTAAAGCGCGGCGCCGGAACTGCCAATCTCCCCCCGAGGGGCAGGGGAATCGCATATGGCGATTTTGCGCTTGAAGTTGGTGTGAGAAGGGATTCTTTGGGAAGGCAGTCCACTGAGGAGTGACTGCCATTTCCAGCCTTGAGAGCTATTTCGGCTCGGTTCCTGATCCGCGTGCTGCCAACGCCACGCACCGGCTCGGTGATCTGATCGTGATGATGATCGCGGCGAGCCTGTGCGGCGCGACCAATGCGACGGAGTTCTCGCTGTTCGCGCAAGAGCGCAAGCAAGCGCTGTCG
>NZ_AXAE01000030.1 GCF_000472705.1 Mesorhizobium erdmanii USDA 3471
CCCGCCCCGTTCTGCACCAGCGTCACCGGCGTGCCGGTGATCGAGTCGACCAGGGTGGTCGTGGAATTGTTGATGGTCAGCGAGTAGGCGGTCGAGCCGGACTGTCCGTCCGCGCCCGGCGTCACCGTGAAGTTGGCCGCGAAGTTGCCGGACGAGACATTGCCGACGCCGCCGCCGACCGAGCCGATCACCGGAATGAAGCTCTCGTCGACGCTCAGCGTCGGCGCTGCCGTACCGCTGGGCGTTATCGAAGGAACATCGTCCAGGATATTGATTGAGATGGTCGACGTCGATGTGTTGCCAAGGCCGTCGGTCACCGTGAACGTGAACACGTCCTGCCCGGGCTGCAAGTTGGCGCCGTCGTTGCCCGCCGGAACATTCGCTTCCGGCGACGTCAGCGTGTAGGTGTAGCTGCCATCCGCGTTTACATGCAGGATGCCGTACGTGCCGTTGATGTTCGTGCCGACATTGCCGCTGACGTCGCTGCCGACATTGCCAGATGCAACGCCGGTCACCGTCGCTCCGTCTGGATCCGAGAATGTCAATGTGCCCGACTTGGTCTCCGAGCCGTCGCCTGCATGCGAGCCGTCAACCGTCCCGGGGCCTAGGTCGACGGCCGCCGGCGTCGTGTCGAGGCCCGCCTCGTTCACCGTCGCGATCTCTGCCACCACACGCGGCTGGCTGCCGGTTACTTCGATCGTCAGCGTCGCCGGCGACGTGTCGCCGTCGCCGTCCGTGATCGTGTAATTGAAGACGTCATTGCCAGTCGGCGTGTTTGGGGTGGCCTGATAGCTGTAGTCGCCATTGGCGAAGACCGTCAGCACGCCGTGCGCGCCCGTTACTGTCGTCACACCGCCGTTGGTTACCGAACCCGCCCATGCGATCGAGGCGATCCCGTCCGCGCCCGCCGTGTCAGCCGCGCCTGTCCCGTGGGTGCTCGTGCCGGTCTCTACATTGCCCGTTACCTTCTCGCCGGATTGTGCCGCGTCCGTGTCGTTATGCGCCGTCGGCACGTCATCCTTGATAGAGATCGTGATCGTAGAGGTGCTGGTGTTCCCAAAACCGTCTTTGACCGTATAGGTGAACACGTCCTGTCCGGGCTGCACGTTGGTGCCGTCGTTGCCCGCGGGAACATTCGCTTCCGGATTGGTCAGCGTATAGGTGTAGGTGCCATCCGCGTTGACGTGAAGGATGCCGTACGTTCCATTGATGTTCGCGCCGACATTGCCACTCACGTCGCTGCCGACATTGCCTGATGCAACGCCGGTCACCGTCGCGCCGTCGGGGTCCGAGAAGGTCAGCGTGCCCTTCGTCGTCTCCGAGCCGTCGCCCGCATGCGAGCCGTCTACCGTCCCGGGACCCAGGTCACCGGCCGGCGGCGTCGTGTCGAGGCCGCTCTCGTCGACCGTAGCGGCCGCGGGCGATACCTGCGGCTGGCCGTTGGCCACCGTGATCGTCAACGTGGCCAGCGAATTGTCGCCGTCGCCGTCCGTGATCGTATAATTGAAGACGTCATTGCCCGTCGTCGCATTGGGGTTGGCGTGATAGCTGTAATCGCCATTGGCGAAGACCGTTAGCACGCCATGCGCGCCCGTTACCGTCGTCACGCCGTTGCTGGTAACCGAACCCGCCCAGGCGATCGAGGCGATCCCGTCGGCTCCCGCCGTGTCCGCCGTGCCGGTGCCGTGGGTGCTCGTGCCGGTCTCGACATTGCCCGTCACCGTCTCGCCGGATTGCGCGGCGTCCGTGTCGGCTTTCGCCGTCGGCACGTCGTCGATGACATTGATCACCAGGTTTCCGGAGGCGGGCTGGTTGTCCAGGTCGGTCACGACGACCGCGAAGCTGGGCGCAGCCTCAGTGTTGGCCCCGTCGCCACCTGTCGCGCTATGGTAGTCCGCTGTCAGCGTGTAGCTGTAATGGATCGTGCCCGTGCCGGTCGCGCTGGTGTAGGCGTACCACGCACTCACCGTGCCGCCCGTGACGGCGTCCGTAAACGTCGTCGGATTGCCCGAATCGCTCGACAGCGCGTGGCCGCCCAGCGACACCGAGTTCACCCCATCCTGCGAGGTGAAGCCGACCGTGCCGCTCACCGCGTTCGAGCCGTCATGCTGCGAACCGCTCGGCAGTCCCGCCTCGTACACGATCGCACCGGCGGCGCCAGCGGCCGGGATGTCGCCCAGCGTCGGCGGCTCATTGCCGATATTGATCGTCAGCGTGGTGTTTGACTGGTCGCCGTCACCATCGGTCAGCGTGTAGTGGAACACATCGTTCACGCCGCCCGGCGTGTTGGTCGCGCGGTCATAGGTGTAGTGGCCGTCCGAATACAGCGTCAGCGTTCCGTACTGACCCGCGATCGTCGTTCCGGTAACTGCGGACGTCACGTCCTGCGCCGGGCCCGTCCCGAAGGCCGAGGTCACGCTCGCGCCGTCCGCGCCCTTCACGTCCGCGCTGGCGGACGGGTCGGTCTCGCCGACGCCCGTGATCACGTTGCCCGAGATTTGCGCATGGCTGCCCGCTCCGACGCTGTTGGCGTCCGCGTTCGCCGTTGGCACGTCGTCGACAATCTGGACCGACAATGTGCCGGGTGCCGAGACATCGCCATCGGTGTCCGTGACGGTGACGGCCATGTTGTCGAAGATGGAATCGGTACCCGTACCGGGGTGAGCAGCGCTGTGGACGAGCGTATAGCTGTAGCTCACCTGGCCGGTGCTGGCGTCGTAGCCGCTGATGGTCAGCGTATTGCCGAGCGGCGTGGTGATCTCGATCGGCGTCGATGCGCTGTTGGCAAGCGCGGCGCCCGAAATTACCTGGCCGGCAATGGTCAGCGAGGCGACACCATCGGGCGAGGTGATGGTAAAGGTGCCGGTGTTGGTCTCGGACTGGTCGCTGTTGGGGGCAGGATTCTGCGCCTCGCCTGAGCCTTCCGACCCCGAGCTCGCCGGCAGGCCCTTTTCATTGACGATGGTGTCGCCACCATCGACGGAAGGCGTCAGGTCGATGATCGACGGTATGGAATTGGGCTTGATAAGACTTGGGAACAGCTCGCGATGATCCGGCTGGCCGAACGCCAGATCCGTCGGCGGCAACAGCGCCGACAGGCCGAACCCGTCGCCGATACCGCCGGGAGGAACCGAGAAGTCTCCGCCCGCGCTCGAGGTTGAACCGCCGGGGCCCGCCGATATCGATCCGTCGGCGCCAAAGGCAACATCGACATGGCTTGCTTCCAAGGCCGCGATCAAGGCAACGCGCGGCACTTCGACATCGCCGATGATGAAGGTCGGCACGTTGAGGGCGGCGTCCTTGATGACGATCACCGAGCCGTCCGCCTGCTCGAGCACCAGGTTATGGCCGTCGACCTTGATGTTGTCGATCGAGACATTGGCCGGAAGTTTCACCACATGGTTGGCGTCGGCCACGTATTCGTGCGGCGCGGCAGCCGCCGGGGCCTTCGCCTCCGCCGGGGCTTCGGGTTTGACGGGCGCGCCGCTGCCGATATCGACGGGAACCGGTTCGGCGGCTGCCGGGGCGGCCTTTTGTGCCGGTGCGGCTTCCGCGACCTGGATCGGCGCCTGCAGGCCGTTATGTTCAGAGTGCTCGTCCCAGGAATGAGAGACGGTGTCCAAATCGTTACTGGTGGTCATAGCAAAACCCCTCCGGCATTTCCCGGAAAGAGACAGGGACCACCTCTACTTTGCAACTATCCTGCAATCGGTTTCATATATTCCAATATGCGAGCTAAGGCATTTTTTATGCATGGTAAACTTGGACCATATAACCTGATATGCAGGAACTGATATGCGATCCATCTGGCGGAGGTTGACCCCGGTCACTTGGTAAACAGAAGTATAAGTTTGTATAAAATTTTACACAAAATAGGCATTACCAAGTACAGAAAACTTATCTCTCTTCCTTTCCAATAATTTGAGACGGAATTGATAGCGTCCACAGTCAAAGGTGGGCGTTATGACAAAAGAAAAATCTGCCCTGGGGACAACCGGGTTCAAGGCGCTGCTGCTGGCAATCGGCATAGTGGGCTTGCCACAGCCGTCGTTCGCGAGCGCTTTCCCCGCGAACGTCGATCCTGCCGGTGCGCTGCTGGCGAAGGTCGAAACGCCTCCCGCTTTGGGCGGCATTTCGCTGCTGCGGCCGCAGCCGTGGCAGCCCGCCCTGGCCTACAAGATCGGCATGGTTTCCGCTAGCTACGGTCCGGCTGCGATCGATCAGGAAACCGGCTCTTCGACGGCGCCGGCCGGGATCGATCCCATCCAGACCGCGGCGATCATTCCCGGCGTGTTCGGATCGGTTGCGCTGTCCATGCACAATTTTCCCGTCTCGGCGCGTTGGGCGCCGGTATACAAGGCAATCGTCGACTGTTCCGCCGGCACCGGGTGCGACGGCAAGAACAGCATCTTCACCGCCATCGTCGACGCTGCCAAGGACAAGCGCTTTTTCGACAAGCTGTCCTTCATCAACTCAAGCATAAATCACGCCATCGCCTACAAGAAGGACAGCGTCGTCTACGGCAAGCTGGACTACTGGGCCAAACCTTCGGAAGTTCTCGCGCACCGGGCGGGCGACTGCGAGGATTTCGCCATTCTCAAGATGGCGGCGCTGCTGCGTGCCGGCATTCCGGCGCAGAGTATGTCGCTTGTTGTCCTGCAGGACCGCAAGCGTGGTTTCTTTCATGCCGTTCTGTCTGTCAGCACCGGCAGTGGCGTGTTCATTCTGGACAGCCTGAGCAATGTGGTCTCGCGCGACAGCGATCTCCCAGATTACGTGCCGTTGTATTCGTTCAGCACCGACCGCGCGTGGATCCATGGCACCAGGCCAGGCGCGGCCCAAGTCGCCGATATCAAGGGCGGCCTTGCGACGGTCGCACCCGGAGAGGGCCTGCAGCAGTAGCGGCTCCAAGACATTAGCCGCCAAAAACGAAGGCCATCAGCAGCTCGGGTTCGAGCACCGGCGCCCTTGCCACGTTCAATTGCCCCCGGTAGCGGCGGTCGCCCGCGCCGATGACGAAGCCCGTGGCAACCGGCGTTTCGCCGTTGGCGTCGAGCCGCGCGAAAATGTCCGCGACATTGAGGTCCAGGGCAAGCTTCAGGTCGTGGCGTGCATCTTCGCTTGACGCGACCGGCAATTGCCGCCTGACCAATTGCTGGAACGGCGCGTTGAAGGTCAGGATCCTCTTCGACGACGAAAGCGCAAAGGCCGGTGACGGGCAGGCGACCAGAATGGCGTTGATCGTCTTGATCGACGCCAGCCTTCGCAAGGTCTGGTTCTCGTCGGCCAATCCTCGCATGCACGCCACCCGGATTGCCGATGTCAGGTTTCCCGTGTTGGCGTGGCTTTCGGCGATCTCATCGATCAGCATGCCGATCGTGCATTTACGGCTTTCGGCCATCTGCTTCAGCGAGGTCCAGAACGCTCGCTCCAGGCGAATGCCGCGCCGCGTGCCGCCACGCGCCACGACCCGGAATTCCAGCCCGAAATCTTCTGTCGCCATGGGCGGCAGCAGCCGATCGCGATCGGCGGCTGGAGAGATGGCACTATCGCTCACTCATTGCCTCCTCGCGGGCCTTGTTGATCGGCTTCATCAGATAGGTGAGGATGGTCTTGCGTCCGGTCTTGATGTCGACCGAGCAGATCATGCCGGGGATGATCGAATAGGTCTTGCCGTCCCGCGTCAGCGTCGACCTCTCGGTTGCGACGCGCACCTGATAGTAGGGCTCGCCCGTCTTCTGGTCGACCAAGCTGTCGGCGGTGATGTTGGAAACCTTGCCCTCGATGCCGCCGAAGATCGAGAAATCATAGGCGGTTATCTTGATCAGAGCGTCCTGGTCCGGCCGGATGAAGGCAACATCGCGTGGTGAAACCCGTGCTTCGACCAGCAGGGTCTCGGATGTCGGCACGATGCCGGCCACGACCGCCCCGGGCTGGACGAAGGCGCCAAGCGTGTTGACATCAAGCGTGTTGACGATGCCGTCTACAGGCGAGCGGATATCCGTTCGCGCCACTTTGTCGGTGGCGCCACGTATGGTCTCATCGACCACCGAAAGGTCGGCGAGCGCCTGCGTCAGGTCGCTCAGCGCCTCCTGTTGCAGCTGCAGGCCGATCTCGTTGACTTGAAGCTGGGCCTCGGTGATGGCCGCCTTGGCTTTCTTGATGGTTTCACCAGCCAGGTTCAACTGCCCATGCAGTTCGGTCTGCTCCCGCTCGACGCGAATCTGCTCGGTCTTGGCCATCAGCCCTTTCTTGACCATGGCTTCGACCAGCGCCGTTTCCCGGTCGCTGACTTCGAGATTTTTGGTGAGACGATCGAGGTTCGCTGTGGCCTCATCCAATTCATTCTGGCGCTGATCGAGACGTGACTTGAGAACGGACAGCTTGACCTGGAAGTTGTCGCGGCGCGCGACGAGCAGCTTCTGCTCGTTGTCGCAGATTTCCGGCGCGACTTTCTGGATTTCGGCGGGACAGGGAAACGGGCCGTCGATATTGCCGCTCTGCTCGAATTTCAGCCGCGCGATGCGCGTCTCGAGCGCCCGTGCCTTGGCCTGCTGCTCGCCGAGGCTGGACGTGTTCATCGTGTTGTCGAGGCGGATGATGAGATCGTTCTTCTTCACGACCTGCCCGATCGTCACGGCGATCTCCTGAACGACGCCGGGCTCGCTGGCCTGGATGATCTGGGTTTTGGAAGCCGGTATGACCTTGCCCTCGCCACGCGCGATTTCGTCGACCTCGGCAAAAGACGCCCAGGCGACGGAGGACACAAAAAGTGCGCCTATGATCAATAAGGACGCCGACGCGAAGAGCGGCGGCCGGTCTTCTCTTGCAAGCATGTCTTGCGGTCCCAGCGCATTGAATACGTTCAAATAAGTCTGTCTTCAGGTGCTTGTTTTCTGCAGCGCCTGTATCACTTGATCCTTTGGTCCGTCGGCAACGATCCTGCCCTGATCGATGAGGATAAGACGGTCGGCCAGTTCGAGCATGCTGAAACGGTGGGTTGAAACGATCAGCGTGGTGTTCCGGTCGAAAGCCACTTTGAGCTGCTTGATCAGTTGCCGCTCGGAAGCCAGGTCCATCGATCCCGACGGTTCGTCGAGGAAGACGATTTTCGGTTTGGTCAGCAACAGGCGGGCAATCGCCATCGTCTGCCTCTGTCCGCCCGAGAGATTGGTGCCGCGCTCGCCGACATTCATGTCGTAGCCACGCGGGTGGCGAGAGACGAAATCGTCGACGCCGGCAGCCTTGGCCGCCTCGACGATCTGCTCGTCGGTCGCCTCCGGACATGCCATCAGGAGGTTCTCCTTGATGGTACCCGAAAACAGATCGTTGGCCTGAGCGACGATGCCGACCGCGGCGCGAACCTCCGACGGGTGGTATTGCCGGACGTCGATCCCGTCCAGCAGCAACTCGCCTGAAGTCGGCAGGAAGAGCCTGCCGATCAGCCGGCCCATGGTTGTCTTCCCCGAGCCTATGCGGCCGATGATACCGATGCGCTCACCGGGCCTCACCGAGAAGTTCAGACCGGTCAGGACCTCGTTCTCGGATCCGGGATAGACAAAGCCGACATTCCTGAACGCCATGGCGCCATTGCGGATGGGGCGGTTGACGAAACCCACCGTATCGGGGCGATCCTCCGGCTGCGCCATGATCGAGTTCACCATGCGCAAGGAGAGCATTGCCTGGCGAAGTCTGGATAGGGTGATGGCGATCTGCCCGAGTGGAGCCACCGCCCGGCTGGCCAGCATCACGGTGCCGATGATGGCTCCGGTGGAGACGTGTCCTTCCGAGAAGGCATAGGCGCCGGCAACGATCAGGGCAACGGTGACCAGCTGCTGGATGGCCTGCGTTATATTGCCGGCTGCCGCCGAGAGCTGCTTGATCTTCTCGGACGTGTTGGACGCGTTCTTGGAATGCTCTCCCCATTTCCGCAGCAGATACGCCTCGGCCCGCAGCGACTTGATCGTCTCCAGCGTGGAGATGGATTCGACCAGCAGGGCCTGCCGTTGCGAGGCTTCGTTCATGGAGGCCGCGACGCGTTTGCCGATGCGCCGCTGCGTGATCAGTCCGACGAGCACCGCGGCCACGAAGGCCAGCGCCGGTATGATGACCAGCCAGTCGCCTATCGCATAGATGACCAGGAGAAAGACGAACACGAAGGCGGTGTCGATGAACACGCTGATGGTGTTGGACGTGAAGAATTCACGCACGAATTCATACTGCGTCACCCGATTTGCGTATTCGCCCGTCGAGCCGGGCCGGGCCGACAGGGACGAGTTCAGCACTTTGTCGAACAGCATATAGGAAATGCGCAAATCGGCCTTGCGCCCGGCATAATCGATGAGGGACGCCCTGGCGGTCTTCAGAAGCAGATCGAAGAGGATGACCGCGCCGATGCCGATCGAAAGCACCCAGAGCGTCGATATTGCCTTGTTCGGCAGGATCCTGTCGTAGACGTTCATAGTGAAGATAGGCGATGCGATGGCCAGTATGTTGATGAAGACCGCCGCCAGGATAACCTTCGAATAGGTGCGCCAGAACGGGCCCATCGTTCCCGTCAGCCAATGTCGCCGCTCGATCTTCGGTGCCGAACCGACGTTCATCCCTTCGGCGGCGTTGGCATAGGTTATCGAGAAGGAGACGCCGCCGCTGATATAGCTGGCCGCCAGCTCGGATCTCGCGATCGTTATGCGGCCGTCTTCCTGGGGAGCGGTGGTGAATGCGCCGTCCTCGGTTTCGGCCAGCAGGGCAATCGGCAATTGGCTGGCGCGAAACACGATGGCGGGGAGGTCGATGCGTCCGCGAAGAAAGTCACGGTGGCTGAACTCGGTGATTTCAAGGCCGATGCGCTCGGCAAGATGTCGGATGGCGTCGATGTCGATGCGCGTGTCCGACAGCGGCACGCCGGCGAACAGCACAGTGGGCGCGCTCGGCCTGCCGAGATATCCGGCAATGGCCGAGAAGCAGGCCTTGAATGCCTCCTTCGGGGAGAGGATGTTGGGTTGCTGATTCACGATCCGCCCACAAGGACTTTCGATCGGTCCTTACATCCGCTTACTTTTTCCTGACCGGTGCCAGAATATCGAACGGCAGGTCATTCTTCTGTTCCGATGGCGTCCGCGCATAGGTCTCGGTGTCGGCCGTTTCCGGTGCGGCGAACTCGGTTCGTGCGTAGGCAGTGGCCTGCTTTGGCGGGTGGATGTCCATTGTTTTCAGCAACTGCCCGGTGGCTGCCAGAAGCCGATATTGGGCAAAGAGAGAGGCGTAGGATGCGGTGTCCGCCAGCGTCGCCGTGTTGAAGCGCGTGTTCTGCGCATCCAGCACATCGAGCAGCGAGCGCTGGCCAACCTTGAACTGCTCGCGATAGGACGCGACCAGCTTCTCGTTGGAAGCGGCCTGCAGCTTCAGGGTCTTCGCCAGGTCGGCTTGCCGGAAGCGGCGATCCCACGACGTGCGAACGGCTTCTTCGATTTCCCGCAGCACCTGGTGCTGGGCAAGCCGCTGCTCGCTGGTGCGACGGATCTGCTCCTGCTCATTGGCCTTGTCGATGCCGCCTCGGTAGAGGTTCCACCGCAGCACCAGGCGTGCTTGCAGGTCGGATGTGTCCCCATTGGCGCCGTCGATGTCGTACCCGGCGCGAGCGACGCCTTCTGCGACGATCGAGGGGCCGAATTTCGCCCGGGCCGCGTCCACCAGCGAGGCCGCCGCGGCGATATCGCTGTTGGCCATATGGACGCGCGGATTGCTCTCCCGCGCAAGGCCAATCGCATCGTCCAGCGACCTTGGCAGCGCGCCGGAAACATCGGCCGGCCTCGATGCATCGGTCAGCGGCTTCCCGACCGTCTTGAAGAACCTTATCCTTGAAGCTTCCAACTCCTCCGCGGCTTCCTGCATGCGGGCCTTGGCGGCGAACAGACGCTCTTCGGCCTGTTGCCGGTCGGCTTCGTTCAAGCCGCCGCCGGCAATGCCTTCCTGGATGTCGTGGAGAATCGCCTGATGGAAGCCCAGGTTCTTCTTTGCCTCGGCCACGATCGAAGCTTGCAGCATGTATTCGAGGTAGTCCTGGACGACCGAAAGCCCGATGAACTCCGACCGCTCCAGGACACGGAACGACGCGCCGTCGACGCGCGAGGCCTGGCGATCGAGTTCGGCCCGCCTTGCGCCGCTGTCATAGAGCGTCTGCGAAACCGTCAGATCGGTTTCCGCCGGATAGAGCGCGTCATTCGCTATCGAGAGCGCGCGTCGCGAAGAATTGTCGAGACGGCGGGCGCCAGCCGACGCTTCCAGGTCGACGCTCGGAAGATAGAGCCCCTTGGCCTGCCGCAATTCGAACTCGATTGCTTCGCGATTTTCTATGGCCTGCCCGATCTCGGGATTGGATTCGACGGCGACCGCGACCGCTTCCTTGAGCGTAAGTGCACTGGCACTTGCGCAGGTCAGCATCGTCGCGGCCATCAAAAGACCAAGCCGCTTCCCAACAGTCGATATGCTTGTCGTATTCATTTAGCCCGCCCCAACGTTTCCCCCCGCGCCCTTTTTCGAGCGCGGAACCAAGCCTGAGCCTGTCCAACGACTATCCAACAATTTCAAGAAATATGTGAGCGATTATTAATTTAGAGGTTACTGAATCCAGGATTTCGGCCACAAGATTGGAAAATGTAGCAAAAATGGCACAAAAGAGGGGCGCTGCGGGCTCGGCCAACGCCGCCTGATGCGGAAGGTCGAAATGAAGCGACGTCTCGACGCAAACGCAATCGTATGAAGACCGCACGAGCGTCTTGGAAATCTGATGGCGGTTTCGGCCAAGCTCATGCCACGGCCGCACGGCGGACTGATGCTGAATTGAGGAGTTGCCTGCGAGAACTCCCAAGCACGACCATGGTGGCACCCCGGCGTTAAGCTTCGCGCAACCTCCGCAATCTATGCTGATGTCAGATTGTCGAGGATAAAATGAAGCGCAGGCCGCTATTACTCTTCGCTTTTCCAGCTTTGATCCTGGTGATTCTGGCGTGCGAGCGACTAGCGACCATGCTGCTCGGAGCCTATCCCGCCAGCCCTGCCATGTGGAGGGTCTGGCTGGAACTGCGCCCCTTGTCGGCGATGTTCTGGCAACAGGTCGACATGTATCTGGGCGGTTCGATGGCCCTCGATGCCGTCATCCTGGTTGCCACGGCCCTGGCGTGCTGGAGCGCTTGCCACATGCGACGGGCATCCGCCTTCTTCCTGGCCAACCACGTCGCGCTGCTCTTTGCCGGGCTGATGATCGCTTCCAGCAGTCATTCTGAGACGGCGAGCACGGTGGCGGCATTTCCGATGTCCAGCGGCCTTCCATTTGCCCTGAAGGTCGATTTTACCTGGCAGAACAGCCTCGTGCTCCTTCTTGGCTTCGCGGCCTGCGCGTACTGCCACGTCGCCTTCCTTCGCGAAACGCGATTGCGCGGCGAATCCCTGGCCTTGCGTCTGGTGACGTTGGGGCGGGATATCTAGCCCGGCGCTTCGGGCTTCGCCGGAAACGCCGACGCGCCTCAATTGATCTTGCGATAATAGACCTTGCCGTCCGGGGTTTCCGTTCGCTGATAGCCCGGATTCGGGGCAGGGGGCGCGGTGGCAATCCTCCTCTTGGGCGGCCGCGGCGTATCGACAATGGGTTCCGCGGCGATCACGCTGCTGGGAGACGCTTCAGCGACGTTGTTTGCCGCAACGACTGGTTCGGACACGCTCGACGTGCCGCTACCGTCGGTCGGTGGAAGGTTCTGTTCCAACCGGGCTATGTTGCCGTTGATTTCGTTGAAGCTTCCCTGCAGCTGGCTGTCCAGCTTTTCGAACCGGCTCTGGAAGCCGTTGTTGACGGTGTCGAGCCGGGCACCGATCCGCTGCTCGAACGCGCCAAGTTCCTCGAGACGTCCCTCCACGGTACGCAGGTCGTTTATGCCTCGGAAGAGGTAGATGGCGGCCGTGGCATTGAGCACGGCAAACAGCGTCAATCCGACGCCGACCACGACGGCCAGCCGGGATCTGCTTCTGGCGCGGTCGACCAGCTGCGGTTCAAGGGGCTCGGCGGTGATGGTCGGTACGTCCGGGTCGCTGATCGTCGTCATTGAACCACCACCTTGGTGCCGACAGGCACGCGCTTGAAAAGATCGATGACATCCGTGTTGGTAAGGCGAAAGCAGCCCGACGTGCCGTCGAATCCGACGCCCGAGGGATCGTTGGTGCCATGGATGCGATAGAGGGTGTCGCGTCCGTCCCGAAGCAGATACAGCGCCCTTGCGCCGAGCGGGTTGTACGGGCCAGACGGCACCAGCTCCGGCAGCTCCGGCTGGCGGGCGCGCATTTCCCGGGGCGGACGCCACTGCGGCCATTCCGTCTTGGCGCCGACCTTCACCACCCCGGTCCAGCCAAATCCGTCACGTCCGACGCTGATCTGGTAGCGCAGCGCCTGGCCCTGGCGGGTCACCAGGTAAAGCGCCTTCTCGTTCTTGCGGATGATGATCGTTCCCGGCTGCTCGGTGGTCGCGAAGGCAACCGCCTTGCGCAGGCTGGGGCCCATTGCCGGCAGCGGCGGCCGGTCCGAAAGCCCCGACCGCGCCTGGGCGAGGCCCTGGACAGACATCGCCAGCGCCAGGCCGAGCATGCAGGCGCCGGCCAGTCTTGGGGCGATCCGGTATCTACCGGGCAGCGTCATCGAGCCGCTCTTTGAACATCTTCTTCAGATCCTTGTTGAAGCGGGCGCGGCCATCCACTTCGGAAGGCAGGATCGCCCGGTTCAAGGCATCGCTCAAAAGGGCATTGTCCAGCGCGACCGATTTGATGTGCGGCGCCTTGAAGATCTTCTCGAGCTCGCTGCGCGAAAAATGGTTCCCGAACCATTTGCGCTTGTGCTTGTTGGCGACGAGCGTGATGCTGACCGCGTTGCCGCGCAACTCGCGGATCTTCTTGTAGAGCCGCTTGCCTTGCCGCAGCGAAGCGACGTTGAGTTCGAAGACGATGAAGATCTCGTCGCTGGTCGACAGCACCGAATTGTGCCAGGGCGTTTCGATGTTGGGCAGGTCGATGACGATGTCGTCGAACCGGTAGGCGACGAGGTCGAGAAGCCGAAAGACGAAATCGCTGCCCTGCGGCTCGAATGGCAGTTGCGGCCTCTCGAACGCATAGAGGGTGAGGCCGGACGGGCGCGACAGCTTGATGACATCCATCAGCTCGACATCGAGCCGTTCCGGCTGGCCTATAATGCCGGTCAGGTCGAACTGGTTGAACAGATTGAGGTAGGCGCCGCAATTGGCGCTCTGGAAATCGAGATCGACCAGGCAGGTCGACGCCGCGCGCTCGGTCGATTTCGAGGCGAGGTGTTCGGCTGCCGACAGCGCCAGCGTCGTGGCGCCGGCGCCGCCGCTGGCGCTGATGAAGGTGATGATCCGGCTTTTGGTGCCCTGGTTGCCGGTATCGTGGAAGGTCACCGCGTTGAGCAGTTCCTTGCCGTCGAGCGGCTTGTGCAGCCAGTCCGAAGCGTTCATGCGCACCAGAACGCGCGTCTGTTCCGAGGTCAGCTCGTCCGAAACCGCGATCAGCGGCACCAACGCCCACAGCGCGCGCGCCTCGACGATGCCGGGCTTGCCCAGCAATTCGCCACCGCCGAGATCGAGGATGACGATGCCTGGGCGCGTATCGGCCGGCGGGCCTTTGAGGAATTCGTCCGTCTCGGAAACCCGGACGTCATAGATCGCCAGCGCATCGAGCCGCGTCGCCACCTCGCGCTTGAAGTTCGGATCCGACGAAAACAGGGCCACCTGCTTTCGCTTGGTCGGCGTAACCTTGGTGTTCATGGCGTTCATGGATAGGTGCTCTTCATGTCTTCGCCCGTGACCGTGCTCAGCATGGAGGGCATGGTGATGTTTCCAAATCCGAGCAGTCCGCCCAGGAAGAAGAACTGAAAGGGATGATTGGTGATGCTCACGGTGATTGTCGGCACCGGGCCGTTGGGGCGTGTCCAGTAGCCGAGGCCGGAAGCCTGGTACTGGATCCTGACCTCGGATTTCTTCAGGTTCGGCAGGAATTTTTGCATCCCGGCGCGGCCGCCGCTACCGGTGTAGATAGCGTCGAAGGAGGCCTGGCTCACGGTAAGGTTCTGGCAAGTGCTCCCGGTTCCGCAAACACATGAAACCGCACCGGCGGTGTTGGCCGTGCATATGTAGTTGTAGGTGTTGGCCGGGACCGCGGTGCCAACCAGCGTCGCATCGCTGGGTGTCTGAGCCTCCAGAGCGAGCCCACTGGCGACCGGTGTTGAAATCTGCGCCAGCCTGGCGCCCATCTGCACCGCTTTGTTGGCGGCGTTCCACTGGTAGAAGGCATAACCGAAGTCGACAAAGCCGAGCAGAAGGGTCAGTAGCAAAGGCATAACAATGGCCATTTCGACCATGGTTGCGCCGGACTGGTCCGAGCCAAACCCTTTGCGCGCCCTCACCATCCGAAGACGCGCTCCTGATGCGATGCCGTTATGTTGAGGGTTCCGAAACCCAGATAGCCCCAGAGCCCTATACCGTTGTAGGGTACTGACGTGCTGACCGTGACGACATCCACATTGGGGCCGCTGCTGAGATAAAGCTCTGTTCCGGTGGCGCTGTCCACGGCAAGCGTATGGCTCACGTCGACCGTCACCTGTTGCGTCGTCCAGTTGGGAACCCTTGCGCTGCCGCCTGTAATCGAGCCTTTCACCGCGAGGTTCGTTCCATATGAAACGCAATTGGCCCAGCTGCTATCGTTGCAGCGTGCCATATAACGCGCTCCGTCCTCGACGCCGGCTTCGAGCAGCAGGCGGGTGTTCAGTATGTTGGAAAATTCGAAGACTCCGGCCGACAGCAGCAGCACGAAGGGGGCCGCGATGGCCGTTTCGACTAGGGCGGCGCCGTTTTCGTCGCGGTGGAACCGCCGGATGAAGTGTCTGAGTGCGATCAGCATGGGCCTACCGGTACAGTTGAGCTTCGTTGCGTTGAAGCTTCTTCAGCGTGCCTTGGCCGACCAAGGTGCTGATATCCTGCATCTCGCCATAGATGTCGGCATTAGGTGCCCCGCCCGCCGGCTCGGTGACGAACACGCTGGCAAAGGCCTGCACCGGCAAGGTCTGGCCACCACCTTTGACGGAGTTCGCAGTGCAGTCGATGATCGCGACGTAGAGCAGCCGCCTGTCTGCTCCCTGCGTCGTCGTATTGCACTGCGGCGCCGTCGCCTCCTGGCCGCTTTTCAAGGCCGGATTGGCGATTTCGTATTTATAGACACAATACCGACTGGGGCTGGCGCCGCAGGCTGTCGTTACACCGGAAGTGCTCGCGTTGCCGTGATTGACGGTCCAGTATCCGGAGAAATCCCAGGTGCCGTCTCCAAGGACGCCTGCCTGCGCACAAGTTCCTGAGGTAAAGCAATTATCCCGGGGCAGTGCCTTGTAGTTTTTTGCCTGCCCGCTGTTCGGTGCGCTGTAACTGCAATTGTTCTTGCCTGCGTTTGAAACGACCATACCCTTACGGACATTCGGCGCCGGCGGGTTGCTGGAGGGATCGGTCTTGTAGGGGCCGCCATTGTTGTAAATGTCGAACCGGGTATTAATCCCAGCGTCCACGGGGGGAATGTTGCCTGGGCGTGTCGTTACCCCGTTCTGGCTGTAGCAGGCCGGCGGGTTCGTAACGGCGAACATTTCGGTAATCGCAGCCGTGCTCTTGTCCCCCTCCGGTGACGACAGGAAGCCATAGTTGCCGGGACCGTATTGGGCACTGGCACCGCCTTGTTGCTCCTTCAGCCAGATCATCGGCTTCTTGGTGCCTGACAGGGCCGTCTGCAGGGCGCCGATATTGGCGTAGGGATTGCAGATGAACATCGGCGTGAACTGGCACAGCGCGTTGGTGAAACCCGCCACGGCTTGCGTCTGTACGTTAAAGCCGTTGCTGCCGCCGAGAAAGCTTGCCGGAAAAATCGCGGCGAAAGCGGTCGGGTTCACCGTCACTTCGACAAATTTCGCCACTTTGGGGTCGGTGGTGCTCCAATTTTGGCCATTGGCGTCGACGCCCGCCGCGTTGAGCGCGATAGTGTCGCTAGCGGGTATCCCACTCAGATACGTCACGGTTAGGTCAGCCGCGGCAAGCGTGTGATTGCCCGAGGTGGAGAATTTTGTCGTATTGGACTTGGAGTTTACGAGCAGACTGTCACGGACCCGATTGGCCCGAGTGATCGCATCGGGGTTGCCGTCCAGCTCTGCCGCCATGGCAAGCGCATAGGCGTCGGCGCCCTTTTGCATGTCGTTGTGCAGGCCGCTTGCTCGGCTCCAGTCGATCGCCAACAGCGCGAAGCCTACAAGCACGGGCAGCATGATGGCGACGAGGATCATCGCTATGCCGCGCTGATCGTTCCAGAAGGCACGAATGGTCCCCAACATGACCTTACTCTTTGCTTTCTTGCGCCAAGGCCCCTCGCATGCCCGGCGCCCTCCGCATCCTTCCGTTTCTGTTTACTGCGTCGTCGTCGTCACACCCGACCCCGTCCCGCCGACATTGACCGTGATCGCCGGCGGCGGCGGTGGCGGTGGCGGATATTTGTAGGCTTGGGCAACAGCGGCAGCCCGCGCGCCATCCCCCTCGATGTGAGTGTTCTTTGATTTCGGATTGAGCGGGTCGACCGTCTGCAGCAGCGAATTGAATTTCTGCGTATCGCCGGCGGCCAGCGTCACCGAGTCGTAATGGTTCAGATAGTCCGCGGCGCAGCCCGAAAGCCCACCGGCGCAGAGAATGAGGATCAAGGCGCTATTTCTTGACATAGAGCATCTTGTCCTTCGATTTGAAGTCCAGCATGTGGCCATAAGGGCCGGTGACGCCGTCGCCCGTTTCATATTTGCGGATCATGTCCTTGTTCACCTCGAGCTGACCAAGCACGAAGAATTCCGGGTCGTTGGCCGGCCGCGTCTTGTCGAACGGCGTCGCCAGCTGCTCGCCCGGTTTCACCGGCCGCACGATGTGCGGCGTGACGATGACCACCAGTTCGGTCTCTTCCTTCTGGCTGCTCGAATTGCGGAACAGCGTCCCGATGACCGGAACCTGGCCGAGCCACGGCACCTGGTCCTGCAGCTTGGTGGTCTTGCTGGAAAGAAGGCCGCCGACCGCGAAGCTCTGGCCATCGCGCAGTTCGACGACGGTCGACAGTTTGCGGTTGGTGAAGATCGGGTCGCCGGCGGTGGTGAAGCCGGTCAGGTCGCTGACCTCCGGCGCCAGCTGGATGTGGATCTTGTCGTCGTCAAGCACGACCGGCGTGAACAGAAGGTTGACGCCGAATTGCTTGTATTCGATCTGGACCTCGCCATTCTTGTCGACGCTGCGGATGGGAACCTGGCCACCGGCGTTGAAGCTGGCCGGCTCACCGGAAAGCGTGGTGAGGTTCGGATTGGCGAGCGTCCGGACAACGCCCTTGCTTTCGAGTGCCTGGATAATCAGGTCGACCTTAATGTTGCTATCAATGACTCGGGTGATAAGTGCCGCGAATGGATTGGTCCCTGACAGGACGCCAGCGACCAGGTCTCCCGGCCCGAGCACAACTTTGTCACTGTCCACGGCAGCTGTGCCCGTTCCAACGAGGGTTGTGCCGCGGCTGTTGGTGCTTCGGATCGACACACCGAGATCGCGGCCGGCATTGCGCTTGGCTTCCAGGACGCGAACTTCGAGGTTGACCTGCTGGCTGTCGTCGACGGTGACCGAATTGATGATGGCGTCGGGACCATATTGCTGTGCCACTTGCATGATGGCCGCCAGCGTGGCGCCGTCCTTGACATGACCGCCAAGCCTGACCCGCCCGTTGACCGAGCCGATTTCGATGCGCGACCGTGGCGAAACCTGTCGGATCGCCGCCGCCATGTCGCTGACATCGACACCGACTTCGATCTGGATGACACCGAGCGAGCGCTTTTCAGGTGAGAACAGATTGACCGTGGTGGTGCCGGCGCCCTTGCCGATGACATAGAGCGTGCGGTCGGTCATCGGCTGGGCATCGGCGATTTTTTCGTCGCCGACGACGATATCGCCCAGATTGGCATTCACCTGGAGCGTCACCGACTGTGACATCGGCAGGAAAATGCGATGGACGCCAGGATTCGATACGTCGATGAAGCGGTCGGCTGCGTCGGCCGCGACGCACGACAGGCACAGCGCCGCCACACAGGACAACGCGGCCGCAGCCAACCTTACGCCAAACCCCTGCATCCCCGTCTCCCCGATTGCTGCCGATGGCAGCCCCACGTCATTAGCCGCATCTTATATCATGGCTGTCGCGGCACGTCATAAGTCTCGAGCTTCACGCCCCGGAATACGCCTACCGACACATTTTTCGGTGGCTCCGGTTGCACATATTTGACCACTTCCTTGACGACCTCGCGCACTTCGGGCGCGGATGCCACGGCCGGAGCCGGCTTGACCTTGCCCAACGCGTCAAGGCGGCTTCCCACCTTCTCCACGGCCTGGGTTAGCCCGGCGA
The DNA here is from genome assembly GCF_000472705.1 of Mesorhizobium erdmanii USDA 3471. Taxonomy (GTDB): domain Bacteria; phylum Pseudomonadota; class Alphaproteobacteria; order Rhizobiales; family Rhizobiaceae; genus Mesorhizobium; species Mesorhizobium erdmanii. The sequence continues at coordinate 18,502 of NZ_AXAE01000030.1, forward strand.
TCTTGTCGTCAGCGCGCTTACGCTCAGCCGCGGCCGCGGCATCCGCCGCCGCTTGCTTGTTCAGTTCTGCCTGCCTTGTGGCGACGTCGTCTGGCGTTTCGCCGGTCAGATCCGATAGCGTTACGCGCTCGGTCGTCTCGCCCTTGCTGGCCGCCGCCTGGCGAAGCGCCAATGACAATTGACCAGCGCCTGCGGCCAGCGTCAGCTTCTGCGCGTCCTTGGTGCTGGCCTCGAGTGTCACCGATTTGACGACGGTCGGGCTGTCTTTGCTCTCGTCGGCCACCTGGTCGACGGCGAGCACCTTCATGCTCTGCAGCAGCACGTCGACGAAACTCTTGTCTACGCCATCACTGTCGCGCACCGTGCGCGTCAACAGGACGTCGACCCGATCTCCCGGGAAGACAAAGCCGGCGACGCCAAGCACGTCGTTGACCCTGATGGAAACAGCTTTCATGCCTTCGCCGAGCACCGCCGAAAGCGTGGCGCGCTGGCCGGGGCCGGTGATCTTGCTGGCGAGGATAGGCTCGTTGGCGCTGATCATCTGAAGTGCCTGCCTGGTGCCGTCGCCGGCCAGGGCTTCCTTGGTTGTCTTGAATGCGCCGGCTGGCACCGCTCCTGCGGGCCAGGCGATCTCGCGCAGCTTGTCGGCACTTAGCGCATCCCCGAACTTAAGTGGAACGGCCGCCACCACCACAGTGTCGGCTTGGATGCCGGTTACTCCCGCCATGGCACTGCGCTGGCCAGCTAGCCAGATATTGACGAGGACGACCGCAAGCACGCCGAACACGCCGGCGAGGACAATCATGATAAGTGTGTTGGCACGCATAAGCCCAAGCCCCCAGTCAATGCGGGAACGCCCGCTGCGAACGGTTTCAGGCCCGGGTCGCCCGACCCGGGCCTGAAGTTCAGAGTTTTACGCCGGAGCGGTGGCTGGAGTGCAGGCCGCGTTGCCATTGACGCCAATCAGAGCGCTGCAAAGGCCGGTGAACGAGCCGGTGACCCACGTTCCGATTCCGATAATAACCAGGATCGACGCCGCGGCGATAATGCCGACAAGAATCGAGTATTCGACCATAGCAGCGCCGTTCTCTTCGTCGCGGAACTGCCGGGTCATCGTCATGAGCTTCTTCATGTCAATTTCTCCCTTTGGAGGTTTGAACCCGACGAGACAGAGCCAAGGATGAACCCCATACCCAAGCATCCCCCGTCATCTCAATCCTAGGTCCCGAGAAATTGCGGAGTCAAACGGGATTAACGGTTCCTTAACGCCCCAATACATGAACTTTCGAGTTCAGCGCGGCCTTAAATTTCAGCAAGACATTGATTCGTCTAATTTTTCAAGCGCTCTTAACCATTCATTCACAATTATGTCGAGGTACTAATTTAGTGACACCTACTTTAGCAAGAAAGCATACCCCTTTATATCTAAGAGGTTATAGCCAATTATGGAGTGACTGGCGACGTCAGAGCACGCAAGGACCCGGAGCGGTCCAAAGATTAGTACGCCACTCATGTTTTGATGCGTGGAGGCCATAAATAAAAACGATATTTCCTGACTGCGGTTCTTAACTATGTTGAAAGTAATGACCGGGCGTGAGGCGCCCTGGCGCTTGTGCGCCGCTTGGTTAACGTTTAGTTTCCACTAATATGCGCTAGAGGGGTATAAGGGATTATGCTGGGGCGGTTCATCAAGGGTGGCGAGGCGCGGGTCGAGCCAAGTGCTGCGTCGATAGCGGTTATTCCTGTTGTCCCGGCGCCTGCGCCTGTAGCCGACGTTGAACCACATGGCGACGATTTCCTTACCCTCAAGGTTGAGCTACACCGCCATCTGATAGACCGCTTCAACCTTTCCGCTCTCGAAACGGCCTCGAAGGACGAGATACTCAACGAAATCCGGCCGATCGTGCGCGAGTTCGTGCGCAGTCGCAACGTACCGCTCAATGCACGCGAGCTTGACCAGCTGACCAGCGAAACAGCCGATGAGATGCTGGGGTTGGGACCGATCGAACCGCTGCTCAAGGATGATTCGATCACCGACATTATGATCAACACCCACAAGCGGGTGTTCATTGAGCGGCGGGGCATCATCGAAGAGACGGCGATCCGTTTCCGCGACGAGGCTCATCTGCTGCGCGTCGTCAATAAGATCGTTTCCGCGATCGGTCGCCGCGTCGATGAATCGGCGCCGATGGCCGATGCGCGGCTGGAGGATGGCTCGCGCGTCAATATCGCGGTGCGTCCGGTCTCGATAGACGGCCCGCTGGTCTCGATTCGTAAATTCTCGAAGAATCCTTACTCGCTCGAACGACTGATGGCGTTCAACTCCATTCGACCACCAATGATCGACCTGTTGCGGATTGCCGTGCAGTCACGCAAGTCGATCCTAGTTTCCGGCGGCACCGGCAGCGGCAAGACGACTTTGCTCAACGCGCTGTCGAGCTACATTCCTTCCAGGGAACGACTGATCACCATCGAGGATGCGGCGGAACTGCAATTGCAGCAGCCGCATGTCGGCCGGTTGGAGACGCGTCCACCCAATGTCGAAGGAAAAGGCGAGGTTCGCCAGCGCGAATTGCTCAAGAACGCACTGCGCATGCGACCGGACCGCATCATTGTCGGCGAGGTTCGCGGCGAGGAAGCCTTCGACATGCTGCAGGCGATGAACACCGGCCATGAAGGCTCGATGACCACCATCCATGCCAACACACCGCGCGACGCCATATCGCGCCTCGAGCAGATGGTCGGCATGGCCGGCATGCCGATGACCAATGATTCCATTCGCGCGCAGATCGCCTCGGCCATCAACATCATCGTGCAGACGCAGCGTCTTGCGGATGGCGGCAGGCGGGTGACAGCCATATCGGAGCTCACCGGCATGGAAGGCAATGTTGTACAGCTCCAGGAAATCTACAATTTTGTTCGTCGCGAAGTAACTGCGGAAGGCAAGATTGTCGGGGAGTTTCGCGCCACGGGCATCCGTCCACGTTTTGCTCCGGAGGCGGCGACACTAGGCCTGCATTTCGCCAAGGATGCGTTTAATCCGCAGGTGGCGCTCTGATGCTGACTGGCCAGGCTCTGCTTTATTTCATATACATGCTGGCGGCTGCCTCGGTTATCCTCGCCGGCGAGGCTCTGTATCTTTCCTTTGCCGGTCGGCGTTCTCGGCTTGGCGTGGTTAACCGCCGCTTGAAGCTGCTTGCCGGCGACGCTCCCGCCGAACAGACCTTGCAAGGGTTGCTGCGTGAACGCGGGCTTACCAATTCGGGTGACTTTCTTTTTGCCCTGATCTGGCTGAACAGGCTCTATACCCAATCAGGCACTACCGGAAACCCACTGACTTTCGCGGCGATGTTCCTCCTCAGCGGGCTGGGTCTGGCGCTGGTATTGTTTCTCCTGCTGGGTTTTTCCGCTCCCGTCGCGCTTATTATCTTTGTAATCGTGGGATTCGTATTGCCGCTTCTGGTTCTGCGACGCGCTCGAAACAAACGAATCCAGAAATTCGCCAAACAGCTGCCCGATGCGCTAGACATGATCGTCCGTTCACTGCGCGCCGGACATCCTACTTCGGTGGCGATCGGTCTAGTTGCTCGTGAAATGCCTGATCCTCTCGGCACTGAATTCGGCATCGTTTCCGATGAAATAACCTTTGGCCTCAGCATGGAACAAGCCGTGCGCAAGCTTTCGCAGCGTGTCGGCTTCGAGGGGCTTCACCTGCTATCGGTGTCGCTGTCGATCCAGGCCAAAACCGGCGGCAATTTGACAGAGATCCTGTCCAATCTCTCATCGGTGTTGCGCGAACGGCAGAAGCTGCGGCTGAAGATCAGAGCGCTTTCGGCCGAGGGTCGCGTTTCGGCATGGATCATCTCGCTGTTCCCACTCTTTATGTTTTTGATTCTCCAGCTTATTGCGCCGTCTTATTATGGCGCGGTGTGGCACGACGCGCTGATAGTCCCGATCTTCACTATTTTCGGCACATGGGCGCTGCTGGGAGACTTCATCATGTATCGCATGGTCAATTTTGACTTCTGACAGGAGTGGGACATAAACCTTTTCTCGCACACAGATGACCTCGGCCTTCTGGTCTCCGTCGCCGTTTTCATAGCTGCAGTGGCGCTTTTCCTGTTTGGTGCGCTTGTTTTCCTGCCGGCGCTGCAGACTCGGAAATTGGTTGCGCAGAGCCTGATGACGGAGGGCATCACCGATCGCCGCTCAATCCTCGGACAAGACCACCTTGCCAGGATTTCGGCGCAGCGGCCAGTCGATGCCTACTTCAAGTCGATCGAAAAGGAGCGTGGTGAGCCAAACACCCTGGAAGCAAAACTCTTTCGCGCCGGCTTTTATCAGTCAAGTGCACCACTAATTTACACGCTATCTCGCTTGGGTGCCGTCTGCATCGGCTTTCTTGCCATCTATGCACTTCTTTCTCGGCTACTGCCGCCACAGTTACCCGGGTTCATCACCTTTGCCGGCTCTGCCTTGTTCGGTCTTGCCTGCCTTGTGATACCAAGCATCATGCTGGACCGTTTCGAAAACGGACAGAAGCAGATCTATCGCCGTGCCTTTCCCGATTTCATGGACATGATGATCACCTGTGCCGATGCAGGTATGAGCCTCGAGGCGGCGGTCGAACGCGTCGGCGCTGAACTGGCTGGCACCCATAAATGGTTGGGCATACAGCTTTCGATCATGAATCTGCAATTGCGCGCCGGCAAGCCCCTGCGCGAATCGCTCCGCGATCTCGCCGATCGCATCGGCCTTGAGGAGGCGCGAGCCCTGGCCGTGTTGTTTCGGCAGTCGGAAGAACTGGGCACCAGCCTGACAGAGGCGTTGCGAATCTATAGCGATGAGATGCGCGGCCAGAGAATTCTTCAGGCTGAAGAGCGGGCCAATGCGCTACCGGTCAAAATGATGATACCTTTGGGGTTGTGCATCTTCCCGGTGGTGATCATGGTGGTCATGTTACCGGTGATCATTCGCATGAGAGGCGTTTTCTTCTAGTTGCGCATATGCTTTGGTCCTAATATGAGGTCTGAGACCCTTGGGGGAATCGTTATGAAAAGGGCTATCGCGGCGGCGACCTGTCTGTTGATGGCAGCGCTGGCCGGCTGTCAGACAAATGGCGCGGACACCACAGATGGTGTCGTCCGCACCAATGAGCCGTCGAAAGGCGATGTCACGTCTTTTGGCGATGCCTTCGATGGATTGAAGACGGTCGGCAACGTCGAATATTACGCCTCGGACCTGGCCGTGGCCGAAGCCAAGAACCAGTTTCGTGCGGAAAATTACGGCAATGCTGGTGCGTTGTTCTTCAAGGCGACGCAACTCGCGCCCAACGATGGTGGCGCCTGGATGGGGTTGGCCGCTTCGTGCGACCGCATCCACCGCTTCGACCTCGCCGACCGGGCCTACGCCCGAGCGTTCAAGCTGGTTGGCGCGTCGCCCGAATATTACAACAATGTCGGCTACTCCTATTTGCTGCGCGGCAAGTTGCAGGACGCACGCAGCAATTTCCTCAAGGCCTATGAACTGGCGCCCAACGATCCGACCGTCGCCAACAATCTAAAGCTACTGTCGTCAAGCGTGCAGAATATCGAGCGGTAGGGCACCAGCATGTTGCTCGCTGCGTCGATTCTGATGAGGGCGCTGGCGGTGGTCCTGCTAGCGCGGGCCGCCTGGATCGACTTCTCTACCCAGAAGATATCCAACCGCGACGTGTTGTTGCTGCTTTGCCTGGGCTTGGGATCGCTGTTGCTGCTGTCCCTCAAGTCGGGATCATGGTTGAACATGGGCCTGAGCGCCATGGCCGGGCTGCTGCTGTTTGTAGCGCTCTTCCCGTTCTGGGTGCTGCGCAAGATAGGTGCCGGCGATGTCAAGTTGATGGCAGTCGTGCCGTTTTTGATCGGCGAAGGCGATCTCATTGTGTTCGCGGGATTGCTGCTGCTTTTTGCGATCGCCACGGCGCTGCTCGTGAAAAACCCGCTACTACTGCCGCAAAGCGCATTCCGCCTCTATACTCAGCATCTTGACCGCCAGGGTGTCGTGCCCTTCGGCGTGCCGATTTCGTTGGCCGCGATCTGCACGATAGCGTTCCAGATCTACAAAGCCCTGGTATTGGCAACCAGCTCTGGAATCCTCGATCAGCTTAACTAAATCTCTGCAGCCCGCTCTGCTGGCGAAGTAAAGGCCATCCGGCCGAGTTGAAAGGCAATGCAGCACAAATTGCGAAGGGCATGCTATGGTGGCTAGTGGCGACCAAAATGATCGCCGAAATGACAACTGAGGCTGGGGCCAGGACGCGAAGCATTGGGAGAAGGTTCGGCATACGGACACAATAGACCGGTCACATTAATCGAAAGTTAAGATAAGGTGACACGTTAACTCTTTGGAAACCCTTTTCTTGTGGAGGCGCAAGAAGGATGCTTCAATGGTCCTTTGGGAGGGCAGCAGATGTTAACCGAGGATTTTTTCGGCCGCGCCGCCATCGTCTTTATCATGACGATCTTGGCGGTTCTCAGCGCTATTACGCTTTTCTCCTATTTCTATCAGAGCGCGCCGGGAAATTCGCTGGCCATCGTCAATCAAGTCTTGGCGACCGTGTTATCCGCCCTGCAGGTTTTCCTGACGGTCCGCCGTCTCCCGCCAAAGGGAACCGCCCAAGGAATTGAACCAAGGGTTACCTCGGTAGTGGGAACGTTCCTGGTCGTCGTTGCAATGTTTCTGACCCCCGCACTGCAAAACGAGACGGTGCAAATGGTGGCACTCGGCTTGATTTTCATCGGCATGGTCAGTTCGGTGTTTTGCCTCTATTGGCTCGGCCGCTCCTTCTCAATCATGGCGACGGCCCGGCAGCTGGTTACCTCTGGTCCATATTCCATTGTTCGCCATCCGCTTTACATCTGCGAGGCGACGTTCGTTCTCGGAATGATCCTGTCGCATTTTTCAGTGGTGATGGTGGCGATAGGCGTGGTCCAATTTATTCTGCAGTATCGGCGCGCAAGGAATGAGGAAGCCATTCTCCGGGAAACGTTCGCCGAATATAATGAGTATGCTCGGCGCGTCCCCATGCTTTTCCCACGTTTCCTTCGTGCGGAAGTGCCGGCGCCTGGCCAGTGATAGACTGCTCCGCTTCCAAAGCTGCGCCGACATCTTGCCGAGCAAACAGGTCGATGGCTAAATAAACGATCACAGGGAGAAGGCACCATGGCACTTCACCTTTCGGCAGATGCCCCGGCCTCAGTCGCCCCGCAAAAATATCTCTTTGGCCCGTTCATCGACTTTTTCATGCTTGGCGGAAGCGCGCTTCTCATCCTGCCGGTTCTGTATTTCGTTCCTCTGAGGTACGAAGCTGCCTTGGCGCTCACGACGTTGTTGCTCTCCCATTTTATCAACCAGCCGCACTTCGGTCATTCGTACCAGATCTTCTACCGCAACTTCGCGCGCAAGGTGCGCGGCGACGGTTACAGCCGCAACCTCCAGATCCGCTACATCATCGCGGGCATTGTCGTCCCGTTGGTCATGACCGCCTTCTTTGCCTATGGCTCGCTGGCGGGGAACGCACGCCTGCTGGGCAACGCAACCAACGCGATGGGCTTTTTCGTCGGCTGGCACTACGTCAAGCAAGGCTACGGCATGCTGATGGTGGATGCCGTGCTGAAGCGCAAATTCTTCAGCGAGCACGACAAGAAGGTCTTGCTGTTCAACGGCTACGCAGTGTGGCTGTTCGCCTGGCTTCAGACCAATGTGGTGATCGCCGAAAGGCAGTTCTGGGGATTGCAGTACTACACCTTCGCGGTCCCGCCTTGGCTGATCACCATCGCCATGTCGATCGCCGCCGCCTCCTCGGCTGCCACCGCCGTGATGTTCATCAACCGCTGGCGCAAGCATGGTGGGGCGTTGCCCTACAATGGCGTCGTCGCCTATGTCGTGTCCCTTTACGCCTGGATCCTGTTCGTGACGCTGAACCCGCTCTGGCTGCTCGTCGTGCCGGCGATGCATTCCTTGCAGTATCTGGCCGTGGTCTGGCGCTACCAGACCAATGTCGAGCGCGACCGTGTGGATGCCGTCGAGAAGCCGGAACTGAAGATCCTGTCGATTTTTGGAGCGCTGTACAGGCTGCGGGTAACGACCTTCATCATCGTCGGCGGGATTCTTGGCGCGCTCGGTTTCTGGCTTGTGCCGATCATGCTGATCGACCTGGTTCCCTATGACAAGGCGGTGCTCGGCTCGTCGCTTTTCCTCTTCATCGCCTGGATATTCATCAACGTGCACCACTATTTCCTCGACAATGTGATGTGGCGGCGCGGCAATCCGGAAGTCTCGAAATATCTGTTCCGCTGAAGCGATTGGTTGAATTCATTCCAGGCCTGCCCATCACGGCGGGCAGGCCGAATTCCGGTGCGGACACGATTCATTAACCAAGATGCTGTTCATCGGCAGGATGGGTTTGCGCGACGGATGCCCGCCCGCCTGGCCAAGCTGTCGTCCAGTCGCGGGCTTCCGAAAGATGGCTCCGGCGAAGACGTCAAATCGCCCGAAACAGAATGCAAGGCATGACCGTGATTGAACGCGAACAGAATGCGCCCGGCGCTTCCCACCGTTGGACATGGGTGCCGGCAATTGTCGCCGCGTTGCTTGGCCTGTGCGTCACCAGCGCGTTCGCCGAGACGCGCGCGCTGCGGATTCAGCATCTCCATACGGGTGAAAAGGCCGAGATCGTCTTCAAGCGCAACGGCCGCTACGATCAGGCGGGACTGAAGAAGATCAATTTCATGCTGCGCGACTGGCGCCGCAACGAGCCGACCAGGATGGATCCGCGCCTGCTCGATCTCGTCTGGCAGGCCTACCGTACCAGCGGCTCGACCGGCTATATCCATGTGGTCAGCGCCTATCGTTCGCCGGCGACGAACGCCATGCTGCGCGGCCGCTCGAAAGGCGTGGCCAAGGAAAGCCAGCACATGGTCGGCCGCGCGATGGATTTCTTCCTACCGGATGTGCCTTTGAAGAAACTGCGCGACATCGGCCTCAGGATGCAGGGCGGTGGCGTCGGCTATTACCCGACCTCGGGGTCGCCCTTCATCCACATGGACGTCGGCAATGTCAGGCATTGGCCGGGCATCAGCCGCCAGGAGCTGGCCAGGGTCTTCCCGAACGGCAACACATTGCATGTGCCGAGCGACGGCAGGCCGCTGCCCGGCTACGAGCAGGCATTTGCCGCCTACAAATCGCGCAAGGCCGCCGGCACGCCCAATATCGAACTCGCCAATATCGAACGGGCAAGTGCCGACGGCCAACGCAGGCCGGCGCGCGGTCTGCTGGCGACGCTTTTGGGCGGGCGCGGCGCGGACGAGGCGGACGACATCGCGGAAGCGGTGCCGGCGCCGCGCAAACCGGCTAGGGCGGTTGAGCCCAAGTCCGTTGAACCGAAGCCGGCCGGACAGGCCATCGCCATCGTGCCGCCCGAGGATGCGCGGCGCGCGGACATCCAGATGGCTTCCGCCGCTGCGGCTGAAGAACCCCTCGTCGAGCAAAAGAGCGAGACGCCCGAAGCAATTGTCATGGCGATGGCGCCCGGCGCGGTGCCACTGCCGGCGTTCGCCCCGCGCGCCGTCCCCGCAGCCAGCCCGCAGACCGCGCCATTCGCAACAGCCAGCGCGTCCACGGCCACTGAGCCGGTGCCCGCCAGAGCCGAAATGCCCTTGGGCAAGGCAGATACCGCTGCCGCGAGCGTCGCGCCGGAGATGGTAGCGCTCAGCATCCCGTTGCCGACATGGCGACCGCAAAGCCAGACAAGCCCGGAGCGTCAGCCGGAAGCAGCCAAATCCGCCGATGCCGTCGGTGCCTTGCTGGCCATGCATCACCCCGATGAGGGGCTCGATGTGCTGGCCGGCCAGCGAACTCCGGTCCCTGCCTCGAAACCCGAAGATCGCGTCAGGACGAGCCCGAAGGCCGACCGTGTCCAGCCCCGTCTCGATCCCGAGGCCACCGCGGTGATCGTGCCCGTGGCGTCGACTGGCCGGTCGCCTGGGACAGGTCGCGGCATTGCCGGTGGCAGCGGATCGGCATCGGCGCCGGTCATTGCAGCGCATTTCATCCGGACCGCGCCGGAGCAGGTCTATCTCGACGGCTTCCAGCCGCGGGGGCAGACGGCGTCCGATCACCGCCGCTTCACCGGCTCGGCGGTGAAATTCCTGCCAATCGCCAGCTTCAAATAGGGCGCGAACGCGCCCGTTCGATCCGGCGTTGTAATGTGTTAAGCAACCGCCGCCGAAACTTTCCGTCAGGCTCTGTAAGGTATCGTCCTGGCCCGAGAAGAACCTTGCCGAGGCACCAAGCCTTGCTGGCCGAGTTGCACTGAAGATCGATGTGCCAAGATCGGCATTTGCACTGGTGGCTCGCCTGTGATCCAAGACGGCGATAAATCCCAGGCCTTGCAGTTGGAGCGCTGAATGACCGGATTGACACGCCGCAGGCTCTTGAAAATGGCCGCTGTCACTGGCGCCGGCGGGGTCGGGCTCTCGGCCATCGGCAGGCTTGGCGGCTGGGCCGCCGCCAGCCCGCAACCGGTGGTGCTGCAGACGGCGAAAATCCAGACGAAGCTGATGAATGTCGGTCCGACCGACAATGTGCTGACCTATGGCAATGCCGGAATGCCGCCGGTGCTGAGGATGAAGAAGGGTGAGCCCTTCGCCGCGCGTCTGATCAACGCCATCGATGATCCGACGACAATCCACTGGCACGGCATCCGCCTGCCGAACAAGATGGATGGCGTGCCCTTCCTGGTGCAGCCTTACGTCTACACTGGCGACCATTTCGACTACGCCTTCACGCCGCCCGACGCCGGCACCTTCTGGTATCACCCGCACTGCAACACGCTGGAGCAGATGGGCCACGGCCTGACCGGCGTGATCGTGGTCGAGAATCCGAACGATCCGAAATTCGACGCCGAATTCGTCCTCAATCTGCGCGACTGGCGTCTTGGCGACGACGGCCAGTTCATCGATCAGTTCCGGCCGCGTGATGCCGCGAGAACCGGCACTTACGGCACGGTGCGCACCGCCAACTGGCTCGACCAGCCGCAATATGACGCGCCGGCAGGGGGGCTGGTGCGGCTGCGCGTGGCGTTCACCGATGTCACGCGCATCTACGCTTTCCGGGTCGATGGGGCCGAGGCGATGGTGATGGCGTTGGACGGCAATCCGGTGCCTGAGCGCTTTTCACCCGATGCCTTGCTGCTCGGGCCGGGACAGCGCATGGAACTCGCGATCCGCATGCCCGACCAGGAGGGCGCGGTGGTCAGCCTGCGGGACGTCAGGGGCACCAAGCCCAAAATCCTGGCGACCCTGCGGGCAGCGGGCATGTCGTTCAAGCGGGACGTTCGCGATGTCGCACCGTTGGAAGCCAATCCGGTGGCGGAGGTGGATCTGGCCAGCGCCCAGCATATTTCGCTGGCGCTCAGTGCCACGGCGGAAAACATCCCGAGCGACGGCATCTGCGGTTCGCTCGGCTACGGCTTCTGGGCCATCAACAAGGTGCCCTGGCCAGGTGATACACCGGATCCGACGACGCCGTTGGCCGAACTGAAGCTCGGCAAGAGCTATGTCATCGACATGGAGAACCTGACGCCGCAGTCGCATCCGATGCATCTGCACGGCATGAGCTTCAAGGTGCTGTCGTCGTCGACGCGACCGGTTCAGCCGCTGATTTCCGACACCTATCTCATCCAGCCCAACGAGAAGGTCAGCCTCGGCTTCGTTGCCGACAATCCCGGCGACTGGCTGCTGCACTGCCACATCATCGAGCACCAGAAATCGGGCATGACAAGCTACGTCAGGGTGGTCTGAAGCCGCGTTCGGTCACAGCCGTCTCGTTCGCGGCCTACTTGCGCAGTTGCGCCTCGATCTCATCGAGCACCTTGTCCTTGCCGATGCCGGTCAGGAAGGCGAGACCCTTGATGACCGGCTTGGTCACCGAAGCCGAGATTGGCGTGGTGGCGACGATGAAGTCGACGTTGTCGGCGAGCCCCGGCACTTCGGTCGCCTTTGCCTGTTGCGCGTTGAAGGTAAGGCCGCGCTTCTTCATCGCCTCGGTGACGGCGACGTTGACGGCGGTCGAGGTCGCGATGCCTGTGCCGCAGGCAAAGAGAATTGTTTTCTGTCTGGACATCTCTTGCTTCTCCCTGGTTGTCAGCCGAGCACGGCACGCACGTCGTCAAGGGTCCTTGCCGACCTCAATCCGTCCAATGCGTTTGGGTTCTGGATGGTGGCCATGACGGATTGCAGCGCTTCAATCTGCTTGTCCTTGTCATTGATGGCAAGCAGGAAGACGAAGCCGACCGGCAGCTTCTCGTCGGGGTCTTCCATGTTGGCGAAGGTCACCGGCTGTTTCAGCGTCCCCATTGCGATGCCCGGCTTCAGCACATGTTCGGGATCGGTGTGCGGCACCGCGACATTGTCTGCGCGTTCCAGCGGCAGCCCCGTCGGGATGGTCATTTCACGTCGCACGACCGCGTCGGCATAGGTGCTTTTGACATAGCCAAGGGTTTCAAGCCGGCCGGCCAGGATGCGGATGATCTCCTCATTGGTCGAGGCATCGGATCCGAGCACGATCGCCTCGGGATCCAGAAGCTGCATGAGGCCGTCGGACATGGTCTGCTCCGTCGATGAATCGTACGCCCCGGAGAGGGGCGCACGAACGTTTCAAATTGAAGGCGCGATTGCGTTCAGGCGCTGCCTTCGGCCGGCTCGTCTTCGGCGCCCGCCGCCCTTTCCCAGCCGAGCGGGTTGCGGCGGTAGAGCACGAACAGGGCTGCGATCACCACCGCGATCACGATAATGCCGAGAAGCCCGAGACCCTGGATCGCCTCGATGATCACATAGGGAACCCACAGGAAGCCGTCGACCACCGAGGTGATCTGCAGCGCATCGGCCGGCAACTTGAAGCCCGAGGCGACGGCGGCACTGGTGAACAGCGGGGCTAGCGCGTTGGCGACGTAGAAGCCGATGGCCAAGGTCACCGTGCCGATCACCACCATGCGGAACACATTGCCTTTGACCAGTGGCGCGGTCATGGCGACGATGAAGGGGATGACCGCGAGATCGGCGAACAGGATGACGCGGTTGCCCGGCAGGATCACCGACAGGATGATCGCGATCGGCACCAGGATCAGCGACGACGAGATCGCGGCGGGATGGCCGATCAGGATCGCGGAGTCGAGACCGACGAGCAGCTCGCGGTCGCCGGTGCGCTTGCGTACGAATTCCTGTGCCGCGTCGGAAACCGGGATCAGCCCTTCCATCAGGATCTTCACCATGCGCGGCAGAAGCAGCATCACCGCCGCCAGCGTCATGCCGGTGCCCAGCACCTTGGCCAGCACCGTGCCGAGATCGCCCGCATTGTAGAAGGCGATGGCGCCGAGCACGAGGCCGATGATCAGGCCGAGCACGACCGGTTCTCCGAACACGCCGAAGCGGCGCTCGATGGTTTCGGTGTTGATGTTGATGCGGTTGATGCCGGGAATGCGGTCCATGACCCAGTTCAGGATGATGGCGATCGGCAGGATCTGCGCCGAGGCAAGATGCGGCACCGAAATGCCGGGCACGCCATAGAACTGCTGCACCGCGCGCGCCGACCAGTCGGCGAACAGCAGCGAAAGTGCGGCGACCAATGCCGCGATCGCGATGCCGTAGGCCAGATTGTTGGTGGCGGCGACGACGAGGGAACCGACAAAGGCGAAGTGCCAGAAATTCCAGACGTCGACGTTGAGCGTGCGCGTCATGCGCGTCAGCAACAGCACGATGTTGACCAGAATGCCGACCGGGATGACCCACAGGCCGACCGACGAGCCGAAGGCGATCGCGGCCGCCGACGGCCAGCCGACATCGATGATGTCGCGATGGATGCCCGTGTTGGTGACGATGGCCTTGGCGACGTCGCCGATAGACGTGAACATCAGGCCGAGCACAAGGTTGATACCGATGAAGGCGACGCCGATGGTGACGGCTGCACGAAAGGCCTTGCTGACCTTGGCACCCAAAACCACGGCTATGATGAAAATGACGATCGGCAGCAGGATGGTCGCGCCGAGCGTGTCGATGGCCCCCTTGAGGCCAGCGAGAACAGTATCCATTCTTCCTCCCCTGGAGCCCGAGCCCTAAGCTTCGCGATGCTCCTTGATCTCATCCAATGCCTTGCCGCCACCTCGGCGCAAGGCACTCCCCAGATTGCCGCGAGACGAAAGCCCCTCCGAGCGTTCGTCTCGATGAACATTTGCCTTTGTCAGCAAACGAATGTTTTATTGGGGCTGTTCACAACAATGTCAATTGGCAACCCTTTGGGCCAACCGGCCAAGGCGAAGGCGCTTTTCCCGGGCCATTTTCGCCTGGAATCGCCGTTCGCGAGCGGTATCGTTGGCACAGGCGACCGGTCCCTGCTAATCCGGCCGCAAATCAAGAAGCTGTGGACATCCTGCATGACCAATGTCGCCTTGACCGGCCTTGCCCGCGATCTCGCCAGCCGTGCCGCCGAGGGCCGCCCGGTGCGCATCGGCGTCATCGGCTCGGGCGAAATGGGCACCGACCTCGTCACGCAGGGCATGCTGATGCCGGGCATTTCGGTTTGCGCCGTCTCCACACGGCGCCCGCACACCGCGCGCGAGGCCATTCGCATCGCTTATGGCGACGAAGCGATGGCGGTCGAGGCCGACACCGCATCGAAAGTCACCGCGGCGATCGAGGCGGGAAAGATCGCCGTCACCGCCAACGAGATGCTGGTCACAAACCCGCTCATCGACGTCGTCATCGACGCCACCGGCAAGCCGGGCGTCGCCGCCGATTTCGACGTGATGGCGATGGAGCATGGCAAGCATCTGGTGATGATGAATGTCGAAGCCGATGTCACCATCGGCTGCTATCTCAAACAGCAGGCCGACCGGCTTAGCGTGGTCTATTCGGTCGGCGCCGGCGACGAACCGTCGAGCTGCATGGAGCTGATCGAGTTCGCGTCCGCGCTCGGCCTGACCATCGTCTCGGCCGGGAAGGGCAAGAACAATCCGCTCAACCACGATGCCGTGCCCGACGACTATCGTGAGGAAGCGAACCGCCGCAACATGAACCCGCGCATGCTGGTCGAGTTCGTCGACGGCTCCAAAACCATGGTCGAGATGTGCGCCATCGCCAACGCCACCGGCCTTGTGCCCGACGTGCCCGGCATGCACGGCCCGAGGGCTGACCGCGACGACCTCGTCAAGGTACTTATTCCGCGCGCCGATGGCGGGCTGTTGTTGAAGAAGGGCGTCGTCGACTACACCATCGGCAAGGGTGTGGCGCCCGGCATCTTCGTTATCGTCGAGGCGACGCATCCGCGCATCATCGAGCGCATGGACGATCTGCATATCGGTCATGGTCCCTATTACAGCCTGTTCCGGCCCTATCATCTGACGTCGCTGGAAGTACCGTTGACCGCCGCGCGCATCGTGCTGTTCGGCAAGCCCGACATGGTGCCGCTGCCACGGCCGGTCGCCGAGGTCTGCGCGGTGGCCAAGCGCGATCTCGCCGCCGGCGAGACTTTCGATGCGATTGGCGAGACCTGCTATCGCTCCTGGACCATGACCGTCGGCGAAGCCCGCAGTCGGCGCGCCGTGCCGGTCGGCCTGCTCGAGGGCGGCAAGGTGCTGAAACCGGTCAGCAAAGGCGAATTGCTGACCACCGACAATGCCGCGCCGGACCAGACGACGAGGCTGTTCGCCTTGCGCCGGCTGCAGGATGAGATGCTGTACGGGACGAACTGAGTTTTATTTCCCCAATTCGATTGACCGCAGCCGCGCCGCTTCAACCGCCTGCGTGAGCAGATTGGTCAGCCGATCCTCGCCCATCAGCACGCCAAGTGCCGCCGCCGTCGTGCCGTTGGGGCTGGTCACCTGCTGGCGCAGCACGCCCGGGTCCTCGCGGCTTTCGGCAGCCAGCGAGGCGGCGCCATAGACGGTCTGCATGGCGAGCAGCTTGGCGGTCGCCGCCGGCAGGCCCGCCTTCTCGGCGGCCACGGTCATCGCTTCGATGAAATGGAAGATATAGGCCGGCCCAGATCCCGATACGGCCGTCACCGCGTCCATCAGGCCTTCATCGTCAATGGTGGCCACTTCGCCGCTTGCCGACAAAAGGTCGGCGATGAAACGCTTTGTATCGTCGGAGACGAGCCGGTTGGAAAACACCACCATCATGCCCTTGCCGATGGCAGCGGGCGTGTTGGGCATGCAACGCGCGATCGGTGCGCGGCTGCCCAGGATTTCCTCGAAAGTGGCGACCGGCGTGCCGGCGGCGATGCTGACGAAGGTGGTGCGGCCATCGCCGAAACGCTTGTAGGCGGCGGTGACGTCGCGGATCACCTGCGGCTTCACTGCGATGACGACGAGATCGGGCACGGCGCCGGCTGGAATCTCGCTGGCATCCGCTGACGTGGCGCAGCCAAGCGTTGCAGCGCGCTGGCGTAGATCGGCATTGGGCTCGACCACGAAAACCGTCGATGGTGCAAGCTTGCCGGATTTGAGCCAGCCCGAGAGCATGGCGTAACCCATATTGCCGCAGCCGGCGAGAACAAGCCTGATCGTCATTGGAGCCCTCCTAGAGCAATTCCAGGATAAAGTGTGTAACGGTTTTCCGTTCGGAATTGCGTAAAAACAAAGAGTTAGAGCGGTTCGGCGGTTCCATCAAACCCTGATCCGCTCCAAGAAGGCCCTGACATAGACGCTCGCGCTTCGCTGGGGAAGCCCTGTCAGGTCGCACGAGAGGGGTTGCGCACCGGGATCGGCCGCAGCGACACCTGCCTCAGGCCAAGCACGCCGAGCACGAAGAACAGCCACACCGGATCGCCGCGGTGGAAGAAGAAGCTTTCGAGGAAAGCGTTGAGCGCGGTAAACAGCACCACCATCATGAAGAAGTCGCCGAGAAAGATGTTTTCCCTGCGCAGCGGGATGCGCATGTAGTCGCGCAGCGGCGCGATGAGGAAGGTGTAGACCGCCACGCAAAGAGCGGGGATGCCCATCAGCACGGCGATGTCGAGATAGCCGTCATGGCCGTGCACGATGGTCCTGATGTCCCAGGGGCGGTCGAAGGGCTGATCCTGGTTGAGTAGCAGCGGTGTGCCCCAGAAGCTTTCATAACCGTAGCCGGTCCATGGCTTCTTCGCCAGCATCGAGCCGGCGAACTCCCATAGCGTCGTGCGCCCGGTATAGGTCATGTCGGGGAAATAAATCGCCGCCAGATGTTTGACCGGCGGCAGGAAGACGATGCCCAGCGTGCCGACCGCCGTGGCGATGATCGCCAGCGCAAACAGGATCGGTGTGCCGAGCCGCATGCCCATCAGGCTCGGCAGCACGACAATCAGGATCGAGAACGGCACCAGGCCGGCGGTGGTCTTGGAGCCGGTGTGCAGCATGAAGATCATCGCCGCGCAGAAGATGCCTGCGCCCCACCACCGCTGTCCGCGCCTGTATAGGTAGAGGCCCGCGAAACTGAAGCAGGCCATGATCGGGCCGGCGATGTTCTTGTGGGTGAACACGCCGCGCCACAGGCCGGCATGTTCCGGCTCCTGGGAGTCGGCCGTGTGCAGCGCTTCGTGCGGAAAGACGATCAGGCCGACATAGGAAAGTCCCATCACCACCACCGCGGTGAAGATGATGACTTTGGAGAAGGACTCGGCATCGCGCGGCAGCGCCAGGATGGTCGCCATCGTCAGGATGCCGATCATGGTGAAGGACGCGGCGCGCATCGCGGAGGGCGGGTCGGTTGCCAGCACCACCGACAGGAAGAAGAAACCCAGCATCAGCACCCAGGACGGGCTGAGCAGCGAGCGCACGATGCGCGGATCGGCAAAGGCCATCAGCGAAAAGATCGAAACGGCGCCGAGCGAACCGAAGCCGAGCTGGTTGACGATGTCGCCGCCGTCACCGGTGAGTTCGGCGCCGGCCGGCTGGAACGGCCGAAACGACACCATGATGACGGTGAACAGGAGTGCCGCGATCGCCGTCGCCACGCCGTCGCGGGTGAACGCATCGCTGAGCGGCGCGCGCTCAGTTTTTCTCGGGCTGGCGATACTGCTCATTGGCATATCCGAATTCGGCCATCACGCGGCCCAGCGCCACATGGACGGGATAGATGGCGATCGCCGGCGATCCTGTCCGCGCCAGCCGGATCAGGCCGCGAAGCGGCGCGGCGGCAAGCAGCGCCAGGCTCTTCGCCAACACCTTGGCGCCGGCCAGCGGCGTGCCGGCGCGTTTCTTCTTCTCGACCAGCGTCGAGATGACGCCATTGCGAAGGCTGCGGGCCCGGATCCAGTCGGCTTCGACACGCCGCGCAGGAACGGTTTCGCGCACTTGGCCTTCGGCGCACCAGCCGAGCACAAAACCCTTTTGCGCCGATCGGCTGAGAAAATCGGAATCACCGCCGCCCATGAAATTGAACCTGAGATCGAGGAAGGGCGGCCCCATGGCGACCAGCACGTTGCGCCCGACAAGGAGATTGCCCGACGAATAGAGCGCCGGTACACGTCCCGTCTCCATGTAGGGCGGTGCGAAGACCGGGTGCCCGGCCCATTTGGCATGGGCGGGATCGGCGAAGACTGGCACCTGCGGACCGCCGACGATATCGGCGCCGAGCGCTTCGGCGGCCGTGCACATGCGTTCCAGCCAGTGCGGATCGGCGATCTCGTCATCGTCGATCACCAGCAGATGCCTGAAGTTGGGGAAGTGCAGGATCGCCGTCTGCCAGCCGGCATTGTAGGCGCTGCAATTGCCGCGCTGATGTGCGATGATGACCATGCCCGGGATTTCGCCGCGCTCGAACAGCGGCAGCACCGCCTTGGCGCCCTCACGCGCCTCGGCTTCGTTCTCCATGACGATGACGGCAAAGCGTCTGCCGGTCTTCTGTCCGCTAAGCGACGCCAGCGTCTCCAGCACCTGTTCGGGCCGCTTGAAGGTCGGCAAGGTGACGACCGCTTCGACCGCCTCCACGTCAAGCCGGGGAGACCGTCCGGCGATCGATACCGAACCATCCGATGGCAAAGGGGTCATCCGTGTCCAACCACATCCGAGTTGGGGTTCTGGTAGCACCACGGTGATAAGGTTTCGTTAATCACCTTGCGCGGAGAGGTCCGCCCGACGCGGGCTTTCCGGCGTTGGTTGTGCTCGCTTAATCAAGGGTTCATCGCGCTTTGCTACCGGCTACACCACAGGATAGGTGAGATGCATCTGCTGTTCGTCACATCGATCGTGCCCGACGGTGCTCTCGCCTCGGGCTACGAGATCGCCAATGCTGCGATCATCGCCGCTTTGCGGCGCGCCGGCGCGCGCGTCACGGTCATCGGCTTCACCTGGCCTGGGAAGGCCGCGGCCGACCCCGACAACACCGTGGTGCTGGGCGCTATCGACGTGCGCACCGAAAGTGCCTCGGCACCGCGGAAGCTCGCCTGGGTCGGCAAGGCGATGCTTTCGGGCCTCACCTTCGCGTCGGTCAAGCTGCGTGCCGTGTCCGCCCGCGATGTGAAAACCGCCATCCAACAGGCCGGCCCGTTCGATGGCTATGTGCTGAATTCCGTCCAGTTCGCTGGTGCCTTCGAGAAGCTCTTCGAAGACCGGCCATCGATCTTCGTCGCCCACAATGTCGAGCATCTCTCGGCGCGGGAGAACGCCGCTGCCGCCGGCAGTCTCTTCCAGCGCCTGCTGTTCCGGCGCGAGGCAAGGCTGCTCGAGGTCGTGGAACAGCGCCTTTGCCGTCGTGCGCGCTTCGTCTTCACGCTGGCCGGGGAAGACCGTGCGGCGCTTGGCGTCGCCTCCGACGACCGCTCGGCGGTGCTGCCTCTGGTGACCGGCGCCAAAGCGCCCGCCCACAAAGGTCCGCGCCGGATCGACTGCGACGCGGCATTGATCGGCACCTGGACCTGGCAGCCGAACCGCATCGGCCTCGACTGGTTTCTGGGCAAGGTCGTGCCGCATCTAAGGCCGGATTTCCGCGTCCGCATCGCCGGCCATATGCCGTCCGGCATCACCTCGACGCATCCGGGCGTCGAGTTTGTCGGCCGTGTCCCGGATGCCAGGGCGTTCGTCTGCGGCGCGGCGGTCATCCCGCTGATCAGCACCGCCGGCAGCGGCGTGCAACTGAAGACCATCGAGACATTCGAACTCGGCCTGCCTTCGGTCGCCACCAGCCGCTCGCTGCGCGGCATCGACCATCGCCCCGGCAATTGCGTCGTCACCGACGATCCGGCCAACTTCGCCAGGGCCCTGGAGGCCGCAGCGGCCAACGTCCGGGATGTCGATGGCAGCGCGTTCCATCGCCAGCAGGTCACTGCACTCGATGTCGCCATCCGGCTCGGCTTGGAAAAACTCGGGACGGTCAGGCGTGAGGTGTTCGCATGAACATGCACACCGCCCGCGCCGCGTTCGGGCACGATAACCTGAAGGCGATCCTCGGCATCTCGGTGCTCGCCATCCGCTGGGACGACGCGATCGCCCTGCTCACCCGCCTGATCGCCGAGCGGCGCTTCACCAAGGTCAGTTTCCTCAACGCCCACAATGCCAACATCGCCTATTCAGACCCGGACTTCGCCGAGGCGCTCGACGATTTCCTCATCCTGCCGGACGGCATCGGCGTCGATCTCGCCGCCAAGCTTCTCTACGGCGCAGCGTTTCCGGACAATCTCAACGGCACCGATTTCGTGCCGGCCTTCCTGCAGGCTTCGACGAAGCCGCTGACCGTCGGCCTGCTCGGCGCGACGCGTGTCAATGCCGAGGCGGCGTCGGTCAAGTTGGCCGCACTAGCCGTGCAGCACAATTTCGTGGTCATTCACGATGGCTATTTCTCCTCCGCGCAGGAGCCGGAGATCATCGGCCGGATCGCGGCGTTGCGGCCCGATATGCTGCTGGTCGCCATGGGCGTGCCGCGCCAGGAACTGTGGATCGCGCGCCATATCGACGAACGCCATTGCACCATGCCGGTCGCGGTCGGCGCGCTGCTCGATTTTCTGAGCGGCTCGGTGCCGCGCGCGCCGCTTTGGATGCGCCGCCTGCGCCTGGAATGGCTGTTCCGGCTGGCGGTCGAGCCAGGCCGGCTCTGGCGCCGCTACGTGGTCGGCAATCCCGTCTTCCTGTGGCGGGTCTTCAAGCAGTGCCTGTCGCGCGGAGAGTTTCGGTGAACAAGCGGTTCGTTCCAGACGCTCGTGCCGGCCCGGGTCTGTTGCCGAAGACGCCGACGGCGGCGGTGGTGACGGCAAGCTACGCGCCGGACTTCGAGCGTTGCCGCCTGTTGTGCGAGACCCTGGACCGGCATGTCTCCGGCACGGCCCATCATTACATCCTGGTCGAACATCGCGACGTCGCGCTTTTCCGCCAGTTGGAGACAGACCGTCGCACCGTCGTCGACGAGCGCGACCTGCTGCCGCGCTGGCTGCGCGCTTTCGACGATCCGCTCAGCATCTTTCGCCGGCGCGTCTGGCTCAGCCTGAAGACGCAGCCGCTGCGCGGCTGGCACGTGCAGCAGCTGCGTCGCATCGCCGTCGCGCGGCATGCCAGGGAAGACGTTCTGATCTTCTGCGATTCCGACGTCGCTTTCCTGAAGGCGTTCGATTGCGCCGCCTTCTGGCGCGATGGCAAGGCGCGGCTGTTCCGCCGCGACGGCGCGCTGGCGGATGAGGGGCATGACGAGCATCGCATCTGGTCGCGCAATGCGGGTTCGGCGCTCGGTATCGACCCGTCCCGCACATCGACCCACGACTATATTTCGACGCTGATCGCCTGGCGCCGCGACACGGTGCTTTCCATGTGCGGTCAAATCGAGAAGGTGCATGGCCGCGACTGGGTCGAGGTCGTTGGCGCGGCGCGCAGATTCTCCGAATGCATGATCTATGGCCGCTATGTCGACGATCTGCTGGAGGAAGCGGGCCACTTCCATGGTTCGGAAGAATTCTGCCGCGTCCACTGGACGGGTGAGGCGCTGTCGGACGACGAGTTCCGCCGCTTCGTTGCCGGAATGGCGCCCGAGCAAGTGGCGATCGGCATGCAATCCTTCATCGGCACCGATATCGGGCGCATTCGCCGCCTGATCGGATTGGATTAGCCCGCGCCGGATTCAGATCGCCTTCGCCGGCTTGCGCAGTGCCGAATAGGTCAGCAGCATCGATGCGAGATAGAGCAGCAGGAAGACGATGTTGAGCGACAGCACCAGCTTCGACGTATCGGAGATGGTGGTCAGCACATAGGTCAGCAGCAGCGCCTTGAGTGCGGCGAGCAGGCCGAGATTGAGCGCCCGCACTGCCGTCTGGCCGCGCGCGAAGAGCAGCTCGGCCTGGTATTCGACCAGATTGCGCAATCCCGGAACGCAGATCGCCAGCGCCACCAGGGGGGCGGCCTCGGAGACGTTCCTGCCGAGTGCGTTGGGGAAGAAATGCAGCACGATACCGAGCGCCAGCAGCGCCAGCGTCGAAACCAGGAAGACGCCGCCCTCGATGCCGCTCTTGACCGCCAGCCGCGACAACAGGTCCGGCGCGCGCATCATGCGCTGCACCAGCATCATCGAGAAGGTGCGGATCGGGATTGCCGTCAGGTCGACCAGCCGCATGATGATGGCGTAGATGCCGGCCAGATGCGGGCCGCCGATCGCCAGCACCAGCAGCTTGTCGAATTCCGATTGCAGGTAGAACAGGATCTCGGCGCCGGCAACATAGAGGGAATCGGCAAGCCGCCGCAGATAGAGCTCGATGCGCAGCCGTAGTCTTTGGCGCGGGTAGAACCAGCCGAAAGCCAGAACCAGCGAAGCGGCATTGGCACCGATATAGAACCACGACCAGACCCAGATGCTGTGCTGCGCCCAGAGCATGAACAGCACCGCGCCAAGCGCCCGCAGCGCTGTCGCCAGGATCGCCAGGATCGCGGCGCGGCCGAATTTGCCCAGCCCGTTGTTGACGATCAGCGCCACCTCCACCGGTCGCCACAGCAGCGCTTCGGCAAACACGATCGCCGAGAACACCGACAGCGGCACGGTCCCGGCGAAGAAGATCAGGTAGACGCCGAACGAGGCCGCGGCCAGGAGCGGCAGCGAGGCGATGCCGAGCAGCAGGAAGCCGGCGGTGAAGGTACCGATCAGGTTGGGGCGGATGGTGGCGGTACGATAGAGCGCCGAGATGAAACCGAAGGCCAGGATGCGCGACAGCATCACGCCGGCCGCCGAAGCGGTGGCGAACATGCCGAATTCTGAGATGGACAAGGTGTTGGCGAGGGCGATGAAATAGGCGAGCGAAAACACCAATCGCCCGCCGGCGCCGCTGATGGCGGAAAAATAGTCGCGTACCAGCCCCCGTCGCTCGGCCACGAAAGTGCCGATCCGGGCGAAAGTGCGCCTTTGCGGTATGCCGCGAGCTTCGGTCATGTGGCGGAAGCCATAGGCTGGAAAGACTTAACGTGCGGTTCTGGCGTCCGAATGCCAGGAAATACCCGCGCTTGAGGTTATGAAAAGCTTACGCGCCGGCCGCAAAAATTAACCTTTTGTTTTCCATGCCTGTTTAGCTTGATTTAACAAATGGCCGACCGCCGCTGCCAAGCGGCCAAAAGTGAAGCTCCAAGACAATGGTCGACAGGGACAACCGTGAAGACTGGAGGCGCGAGCGTTCCTTGCTGGCGCTCGGCCAGGCCATGCGCGGTGAGGATGACGCATCCTTGGTCTCCATAGGGGATAGGGCAGATCCGTCATGGCGCGAAGATGCCGCCACACGCCATCGCCTTGCCCGTTCGCAGCGCGAGGCGCGGGCAAACCCGGCGCCATCCGCCGCAGCCGGAGCAGGGCGCTCCCCGCCAGAGCCGGAAGCCGCAGCAAGGGACGAAGTCTGGCGCTCGCAGGAGGAGGACGATACCGGCGATCTGCCGCCGGCCATAACGTCCCCGAGGCAGTCCCCGGAGGAGCTTCCCGGCAATGCGCGCTTTCACGACGCATCCGGATCCCGCCAGCAGGACGAAGCATCCTCTGGCGGTCGCGGCGACGACCAGCAGTGGAAGCCATTGATCGATCCGATGCAGGTGGTGCGCGGCATTGCCAGGTCGAAACTGCTGATTATCACAACCACGCTGATCGGCGCCGGGCTTGGCATCGCGATCGCGCTGTCGACACCGAAGAAATATGAAGCCACCGCTGAACTGATCGTCGATCCGCGCGACCTCAAGCTCACCGACCGTGACCTCACGCAGAATGTCGTCGCTTCCGATGCAACGCTGGCCATCGTCGAAAACCAGGTTCGGGTGCTGACCTCGGGCACGGTTTTGAACAAGGTCGTCGACAAGCTCAATTTGACCAACGATCCTGAGTTCAATGGCCAGGGATCCGGCGGCCTCGGCATCAGGTCGCTCATTCGCTCGCTGCTTCCGCACCAGGATGGCCCAGGCGGTGCCGACGGGGTGCGCAGGCGCGCGCTCGCCGTGGGCAATCTGGCCGAAAGCCTCTCGGTCGAACGTGGCGGCAAGACCTTCGTCATCACCGTCAGCGCGATCACGCAGAACGGCGAGAAATCGGCCCTCATCGCCAATACGATGACGGATGTGTTTCTGCAGACCTTTGGTCAGATCCAGTCCGACACGGCCGGCCGTGCGACCGACGAACTGACCGCGAGGCTCGATGAACTGCGCAAGGGCGTCGAGACGGCCGAACGCAAGGTCGAGGATTTCAGGGCTTCGCATGACCTCGTTGACGCGCAGGGCCATCTGATCAGCGACGACGAGATGCTGAAGCTCAACGAACAGCTCTCGGTTGCCCGCGCCCGCACGCTGGAACTCAATGCAAGGGCGGCTTCGGCGCGTTCAATCGACGTCAATTCGGTTCTCTCTGGCACCTTGCCGGAAGAGATCAACTCCAACACGATGAGCGATCTGCGTTCGCAATATGCGACGCTCAAGCAGGAGGCCGACCGCGCCGCCATCCGGCTTGGGCCGCGCCATCCCGAACTCCAGGCGCTCAACGCGCAGATCGCCGGCGCGCGCGACCGCATCGCTGGTGAGTTGCGCCGCATCGCCTCCTCGCTGCAGGTCGACCTGAAACGCGCCGTCCAGCTCGAACAGGATCTCTCCTCCCGCCTTGCGCAGCTCAAGGTGCGCAGCGGCGACGTCAACAACGATCTGGTGTCGATGCGCGAACTGGAGCGCGAGGCCGCCGCCAAGCGCTCTGTCTATGAACAGTTCCTGCTGCGCGCCAAGGAGACCGGCGAGCAGAAGGACATCAACACCGCAAATATGAATGTCATCTCCAAGGCCTTCGCGCCGCTCGAGGCGAAGGGTCCGTCGCGGGCCTTGATGGCGCTTGCCGGCCTGCTGCTGGGGTTTGCTTCCGGTGTCGGCCTTGGCGCCATGCGCGGCGCCTATGAAAGCCTGCGTGAGACCGCGACATCGCGCTCGCGCCGCGACCGCAAGGCGCCCGTCGAAGAGCGGGCATTCCGGGCCGCGCCGCCACCCGCGCCGCCGATGCCGGCAGCGCCGATACCGCCGGCGGCACCCCCGCCGCCCGCACCGCCAGCGCCACCGGCACAGGCCGAGGCGGCTCCGGTCGAACGGCTCGGGCGTATCGCCGCGCTCATGGCAAAGCTGCGCGATGCCGTGTCCCGTAAGCCCTCCGCAGAGGCGAATGATGCCAGCGAGTTCGCCGCCTTTGGTGCGGCGGATGCTGCCATGCCTTCCGGCTTTCAGAACCCGGATTCCGCTTTCATGCCTCGGTCGTCGGACTATGCGCGGCCGCTTTTCCCGCCAGGCTTCGATGCCGCCTATTCCCAGCCGATGGGGCCGCCCTCTCGGTCGCCCTTGATGCCGCCGCTGCCGATCTATCCGGCGCCGCCCTATACGCCCGAGCAGACAGGCTATCCGCAGGTGCAGCCGTGGCAGGCGCAGCCGCCGGCAGACAGCCCTTACGCCCAGGGCATGGCGCCCCATGCCGGGCCTACGCCATATCCGCCGCAGTCTGCTCCGCCGCAGCCGCCGGCCTATCCGGCGCAGCCCCAGGTGGAGCCTTCGCAGGCCGGGGAAAGCGCCGAACAGGCGCCGATCGAGGAAATCCGCGCCAGCCTGCGCGAATTTCGCGAGGCGGTCCGCGAACTCACCGAGAGCCGCGCCCGCCGCCGCTATTTCTGAGCCACCGAATACGTTGCCGAGGCAGAACAAAACCAACCCGGTTTCGTGTAAACGGCATCGGACGGCGTTTTGGCAGGATTGCGTGGCCGAATTTTCGTGACAATGCCGCGCTGCATCTTGCCGGCGCCGCGGCATTCTGTTCCCGAAAGCGACGTTGGGCGAAACAGTGTTGAGGATGGTTCATGGCCGAAGTGATTGACGGAAAGAGCGTTGCCGAGGATGTGGTGCGGACGGTCAAGGCGCTGACATCAGAGCTGGTCGCCACCGGCAAGGCGAAGCCCGGTCTGGCCGTGGTCATCGTCGGCGAGGATCCGGCGAGCCAGGTCTACGTCGCTTCCAAGTCGCGTACCGCCAAGGAATGCGGCTTTCATTCCCTTCAGCACACGCTGCCGGCCGAGACCTCCGAGGAGGCGCTGCTCAAGATCATCGGCGACCTCAACGCCGATCCGGCCATCAACGGCATTCTGGTGCAGTTGCCGCTTCCCGCCCATATCGATGCCGGTAAGATCATCCAGACGATCGCGCCCGAGAAGGATGTCGACGGCTTCCATTTCATCAATGTCGGCAAGCTCGGCACAGGCGAGCTGGAGACGGCGTTCGTTCCCTGCACCCCCGCCGGCTCGATGCTGCTGATCGAGCGCGTGCGCGGCAAGGACCTGTCCGGCCTCAATGCCGTCGTCGTCGGCCGGTCCAACATCGTCGGCAAGCCGATGGCCAACCTGCTGCTTGCCGCCAACTGCACCGTCACCATCGCCCACAGCCGCACCAAGGATCTGCCGGCGCTTGCCCGCACCGCCGACATCCTTGTCGCCGCCGTCGGCCGGCCGGAAATGATCAAAGGCGATTGGGTAAAGCCCGGCGCCACCGTCATCGATGTCGGCATCAACCGCATTCCCGCACCCGAGAAGAGCGAGGGCAAGTCGCGCCTCGTCGGTGACGTCGCCTATGCCGAGGCGGCCAGGCAAGCCGGCGCCATCACGCCGGTGCCCGGCGGTGTCGGGCCGATGACCATTGCCATGCTGATGGCCAATACGTTAGCTTCCGCCTACCTAGCGGCCGGATTGAAGCGGCCCTCCTTCTGAGCCCGGGTTGACCCTGAAAGCGCCAGTTTTGCCGAACCCCACCATTTCCCCGGAACGGCCGGTCACGAATGATCCCGTTCAAGGTGGCCGGCAGTTCGCCTTCCTGCTGGTCGACAAGTTTTCCATGTTCTCGCTGGCCGCGGCGATCGACACGTTCCGTTCGGCCAACCGTCTGCTCGGCCGCGATTTCTATGGCTGGACCACGGTGTCGGCCGACGGCGACCCGGTCATGGCGTCCAATGGCCTGCCGCTCAAGATCGATTACAGCGTCGCCGACATGCCGCCCGTCGACATCCTTTTCGTCTCGGTCGGCTTGACGACGGAATTTCCCGGCAAGAGCAAGGTTCTGGCGGCCTTGCGCAGCTGGGGCCGGCGCGGCAACGCGCTCGGCGCGCTGTCGGTCGGGTCCTACCTGCTGGCCGAGGCCGGCCAGCTCGACGGTTACCGCTGCACCATCCATTGGGAAAACCGTGCCGGCTTCATGGAGCGCTTTCCCGACATCAACTGCACCGGCAATGTCTTCGAGATCGACCGCAAGCGCTACACCTGTGCTGGCGGCACCACCTCGATCGATCTGATGCTGGAGATCGTGCGCGGTGATTTCGGCTCGAACCTCGCCAATGGCGTAGCCAACCAGTTCCAGCACGAGCGCATCCGCTCGGCCGGCGACCGCCAGCGCGTCGGGCCGGAACGCGACCTGACCGGCAAGTCGGAGAAGCTGAGGCGCATTGTCGAACTGATGGCCGACCATCTCGACGAGCCGCTCTCGGCGGTGCAGCTCGCCAAATCGGCCGGTCTTTCGGTGCGTCAGGTGGAGCGCCTGTTCCTGCGCCACCTCAATGTCACGCCCGGCCGCTATTACATGCGGTTGCGGCTGGAGCGGGCGCGCGAATTGCTGCGCCAGACCAACATGCCGATCCTCGACGTGGCGATAGCCACCGGTTTCACCTCGCATTCCTATTTCGCCCAGAGCTACCGGCTGCAGTTTGGCCGTCCGCCTTCCGAAGAGCGTCGCACTACCTACTAAGCCGCCTGGAAGGCAATCCGCCCTCGCCACCTTTTCGCCGGGTTGAAAACCGCGTACCTCGAAGAAGCGATGCCGCGCAACGAGGACGATATCCCGGGCATCCGCATCGAGCCTCCGTTCAAGGGCCTGTGGTCCGATGCTCGATATCAAGCCATTGTCGAGCACGAAGGCTTCAGGCCGGCTCCGCCAGTGCGCGCCTGAGCGGCAAGGCCCCCGTCCGGCCTTGTGTCCAGGGGCGCGCTCAAATAGCTTTGGGCCGCAGGCGGGGCGGCTACTCAGGAGATTTTGATGGTGGGATTGTCACGGAGCATCGCTGCGGCGATCCTCCTTTTGTCGATGACGACGTTCGGCTTTGCCGCAAACAGGGTCATCATCATTCTCGATGCTTCCGGCTCGATGTGGGCGCAGATCGACGGCAAGCCCAAGCTCGAAATCGCCAGGGAATCACTGAGGACAGTGCTTCAATCGGTTCCAGCCGACGACGAGATCGGCTTCATGGCCTACGGCCATCGCCAAAAGGGAAGTTGCGACGACATCCAGCTGATCGTTCCACCCCAGGCGGGCTCGGCGAGTGCCATCACGGACGCAGCCGACAGTCTGAAGTTCCTCGGCAAGACGCCGCTGACGGCAGCCGTCAAGCAGGCCGCGGAGGCGCTAAGATACACCGAGGACAAGGCAACCGTCGTCCTCATCACCGATGGCCTTGAAACCTGCGGCGGCGATCCCTGTGCGCTGGGCAAGGAACTCAAGGCATCCGGCGTCGACTTCACCGCCGACGTGGTCGGCTTCGGCCTGACCGCCGACGAGGGCAAACAGATCGCCTGCCTGGCCGAAAACACCGGTGGCAAGTACATCCAGGCATCGGACGAGAAGGCGCTGCAGGAAGCGCTGGTCGAAACCGTCGCCGCACCGGCGCCGGCACCCGCGCCTGAACCGGCTCCTGCTCCCGCTCCTGCCCCCGAGCCCGCCAAGCCGGAATTCAATTTCATGCCTACGGCGGTGCTTGCCGATGGCGGTGATCCGGTCACCGACGGCAATGCCTGGGAAGTCTACAAGGCAAAATCCGACGGCACGCGTGGCGACAACGTCACCACCGAATATGGCGCCTACAAAGCCAATCTGGAACCGGGCGATTACGTCATCGTCGCGCGCGACGGCGAGGCCAAGGTGGAGCAGAAGGTCAAGATCGAGGCAGGCCAGGTCGCCAAGCCGCTCTTCACCTTGAATGCCGGCACGCTCATCATTCATCCGCGACCAAGCGCGGGGGCGGATGTTGTCGATGGCGCGGCCGTCGTGATCGACTACCCAGGTGCCGATAATCCCGCGACCTACTATGGGACCACCAAGATCGTGTTGCCGGCCGGCGACGAGAAAGTGACGGTCACGATCGGCCAGGGCGTGGCTTGCGAGACCATACCGCTCGCTGCCGGCAAGACAGTCGAAAAGGACATCATCGCCGGCGTCGGACATGTCGTTGCCAACGCCTATTATACAGCCGGCGGCGACAAGGCCGACGGTTCGGGCATTGGCTTCAGGGTCGTGAAGGCGAAAATGAAGATCGACGGAACCCGGGACGAGGTGACCTATGCCTATGGTCCCGACAGTAAGTTCGATCTGCCCCCTGGTGACTATGTGTTGATTGCGACGGTCGATCTTGCCGTCGTCGAGCAGCCGTTCAACGTCAAGGTCGGCGAATTTCAGGATGTGAAGGTCGCCATGAATGCCGGCGTGCTGGCGATCACCGCGCCCGGAGCCTCGAAGATTGAGATTTTCGAAACCAAGAAGGACATCAACGGCAACCGCAAGTCGCTTGGCTACGCATACGACCAGAAGTATCAGGCGGCGATACCAGCGGGTGACTACGCCGTCGTCTCGGAGAAATCGGACAACAGCTCGAAGGAAGGCACTGTGACGGTCAAGGCCGGCGAGCGGGCTGAACTGACGGTGCAATAGGATCGCGTGGATAACGTAAAAGGGCGGCCCCGAGCCGCCCTTTTTTATGAATGAGACGGATCACGTCAGGCCGTTCCGAAGGCGCTGGCGCCATGGTCGGCGCGGCCCACCAGCTGCCGGAAACCGGCGAAAAGCTCGCGGCCGAAACCGAACTCATTGCCGATGAGGTCGGCTTCGGCGGTGCGGCGCAGCGCGAACTCGGTTCCCGGCACCAGCACTTCCAGCGTGCCGGCATCGGCATCGAGCCGGATGACGTCGCCGTCATGGATCCGGGCGATCGGCCCGTCCTCGACCGCTTCCGGCGTCACATGGATCGCCGCCGGCACCTTGCCGGAGGCGCCCGACATGCGCCCGTCGGTGACCAGCGCGACGCGCTGACCTCGATCCTGCAGGATGCCAAGCACCGTGGTCAGCTTGTGCAGTTCCGGCATGCCGTTGGCCTTCGGCCCCTGGAAGCGGATGACGGCGATGAAATCGCCGGTCAGCGTGCCCGCCTTGAACGCATCGTTGAGGCCCTGCTGGCTGTCGAACACCTTGGCCGGCGCCTCGATGATACGCCGGTCCGGCTTGACCGCCGAGGTCTTGATGACGGCGTGGCCGAGATTGCCCGCCAGCACTTTCAGGCCGCCTGTCGGCTGGAATGCCTTGTTGAACGGCGCCAGCACCTTTTCGTCGCCGCTGGCACGCGGCGAGGCCTCGCGCACAACGGAGCCGTCGGCGCCGAGCTTTGCCTCGACGGCATAGGGCCGCAGGCCTTCGCCCCACACCGTCTGCACATCCTCGTGCAGGACGCCCTCGTCGAGCAGTTCGCGGATCAGGAAGCCGAGCCCGCCGGCTGCCTGGAAATGATTCACGTCGGCAAGCCCGTTCGGATAGACGCGCGCCAACAGCGGCACCGCTTCCGAAAGGTCGGAAATGTCCTGCCAGGTCAGCGCGATGCCGGCTGCAGCCGCCATGGCGATCAGGTGGATGGTGTGGTTGGTCGAACCGCCGGTGGCATGCAGGCCGACGACGCCGTTGACGATCGAGCGCTCGTCGATCATCCGGCCGACCGGCGTATAGGCATTGCCCAGCGCGGTGATCGCCAGCGCCTGCTTCGTCGCTTCGCGAGTCAAGGCTTCGCGCAGCGGCGTGCCGGGGTTGACGAAGGAGGCGCCCGGCGTGTGCAGGCCCATGATCTCCATCAGCATCTGGTTGGAGTTCGCCGTGCCGTAGAAGGTGCAGGTGCCCGGCCCATGGTAGGACTTGGACTCGGCTTCCAGGAGTTCGGCGCGTCCGGCCTTGCCCTCGGCATAGAGCTGGCGGACCTTGGCCTTTTCGTCGTTGGGCAGGCCTGTCGTCATCGGTCCGGCCGGGATGAACACGGCCGGCAGATGGCCGAAGGTCAGCGCCGCGATCACCAACCCAGGCACGATCTTGTCGCAGACGCCGAGAAAGACGGCGGCGTCGAACATGTTGTGCGACAGGCCGACCGCTGCCGACATGGCGATCACGTCGCGTGAAAACAGTGACAATTCCATGCCGGGCTGGCCCTGGGTGACGCCGTCGCACATGGCCGGCACGCCGCCGGCCACCTGGGCGATGCCACCGGCGTCGCGCGCGGCCTCCTTGATCAGGGCAGGGTAGGTCTCGAACGGCTGATGCGCCGACAGCATGTCGTTGTAGGAGGTGATGATGCCGAGATTGGGCACTTTGTCGGCGCCAAGCGCCAGCTTCTCCGAGGGGCTGCAAACCGCAAAGCCATGGGCGAGGTTGCCGCAGGACAGCACCGACCGGTTGGCGGTCTGGTTCGATGCCTCGGCGATGCGGCCGAGATAGCGCTCACGGCCCGCTTTCGAGCGTTGGCGGATGCGCTCCGTGATGGCTTCGATGTCGTGTCTTGCGGTCATGGCGGTCGGTCCTTTCAGGCGAGGTCCCGGAAACATCCTCCCGCCGTTGCCGGGACCACTAAACGAAAAATCAGGGCGCCCAGAAAACCTCTACGGGCCTGGGCGCGGCGTCGAGCACGGCGCGGATCGGCTTTCGCGGCCCGGGCGCGACCGCGCCGTCGAAGGCGGTGCGCTTGTCCTCACCCTCTATGTGTAGTGCGATGAAGCCGGCCTCGATGATCCGCGCCAGCGTCAAGGTCAGCCGTGGTTCGCCCGCGCTGGCCGCATGAACCGGCAGGATGATCCTGTCCGACGCCGGATCGAGCAGCTTTGCCAGATCGTCGGCATCGGGAAAGAAGGAGGCGGTGTGGCCGTCCGGCCCCATGCCGAGCACAACGACATCGAGCGGCCAGGGCAGGGACCGCAGTGCCGCGTCGTCGGATGCCGCCGCGTCCTCGATGCCGGATGCCTCATGGTAGAGGGGCACGAAGCGCGCCGCCTTGGCGGCGTTCTGCAACAGATTGGCAGCCACCAGCCCGGCATTGGAGCGCGGCGAGGAGGCCGGAACGAAACGCTCGTCGACCAGCGTCACGATCACCTTGTCCCAGGCGATCGGCAGCGTTGAGAGGGTGGCGAAGAACTTTGCCGGTGTCGTGCCGCCGGAGACGGCCAGCACGGCCATTCCGCGTTCGGCGACAGCCCTGGTCAGGTGGTCGGCGACGCGGCCGGCCAGCGCCGCGGCCAGTTGCGGACGGTCTGGGAAAGCGTTCCAGTTGTAGCTGGCGCTGTTCAATTGCTCTCGTGCCATGTCCGCCCGTCACGTTCGATCAGCGCTATCGAGGCCGACGGGCCCCATGTGCCTGCCGTATATCCCTGCGCTTCCTGCTTGGCGCCTTCCCAGGCATTCTGGATCGGGTCGATCCATTTCCAGGCCGCCTCAACTTCGTCGCGGCGCATGAACAGCGTCTGGTTGCCGCGGATTACATCCATGATCAGCCGTTCATAAGCGTCGGGGGCGCGGCCGTCGAAGGATTGCGCGAAGCTCATGTCGAGCGAGATCTGGCGCAGCCGCATGCCGCCCGGGCCCGGATCCTTGATCATGATGAACTGCTTGACGCCTTCGTCGGGCTGTAGCCGGATGACCAGCTGGTTGGCGAAGATCGGCCCGGCGCTGTCACCGAAGATCGAATGCGGGATCGGCTTGAACTCGATGACGATTTCCGAAACCCGGGTCGCAAGCCGCTTGCCGGTCCTGAGATAGAACGGCACGCCCGCCCACCGCCAGGTGCCGATCTCGGCCTTGATGGCGACGAAGGTCTCGGTGTTGCTGTCCTTGCCGAGCTCCTCGACATAGCCCTTCACCGGGCCGCCGGCGGACGCGCCGGCGCGATACTGGCCGCGCACCGTGTGCTTCGGCGCCTCGTTGCCGTTGATGCGCTTCAGGGCCCTGAGCACCTTCAGCTTCTCGTCGCGCACCGCGTCGGCGTCCATCGACGACGGCGCCTCCATGGCGACCAGGCAGAGCAATTGCAGCATGTGGTTCTGCACCATGTCGCGCAGTGCGCCGGCCTTGTCGTAATAGGTGACACGGTCTTCCAGGCCGACGGTCTCGGCGACCGTGATCTGCACGTGGTCGATATGGGCGGAATTCCACAGCGGCTCGTAAAGTGCATTGGCAAAGCGCAGCGCCATCAGGTTCTGCACCGTCTCCTTGCCGAGATAGTGGTCGATGCGGAAAATCTGGCTTTCATGGAAGTCGTCGCCGACCAGGTCGTTGAGCGCCTGCGCCGAGGCAAGGTCGCGGCCTATCGGCTTCTCCAGCACGATACGCGAGTTCGGCGTGATCAGATTGTGCTCTTTGAGCTTGTGCGAGATATCACCGAACAGCGCCGGCGCGACGGCCAGATAGAAGGCGCGGATGCTTTCACTCTCGCCGATCGCCTTTTTCAGCTTGTCGAAGCCGGCACCGGTTGTCGCGTCGGCCGAGATATAGGAAAGCCGCGCCAGGAAGGTCTTCAGTTCCTTGGCGTCGATGTCGGCCGGCTTGACGTGGTCGGAAATCGCCTGTTTGGCGAAGGCCTGGAATTCCTCGTCACTCATCTTCGAGCGCGACGTACCGATGATGCGCGTCGGCTCGGAGAATTGGTGGTCGCGCTGGCGATGGTACAGCGACGGCAGAAGCTTGCGTTCCGACAGGTCGCCGGTGCCGCCGAAAATGATGAAGTCGAAAGGATCGACGGGGATGATCTGGCTGGTCATGGTCTATCCGCTCTGACGCCGGTCGCGAGTACGCGGCTGATATATTCTAATCGATTTAAATTTTCCAGTGCCATGGTGTCACATCGAGGACCAATCGCTGGATATTGATTGGGCCCACCTGTGCGCTTGACACTGGCGCCAGCCGGAGGCTTGTCGATGAACGGAGACTCCGGAAGCTTTCGCAGTTGCAGCATAGAACGTGAATGTGACGAAAGCTAAGGGAGAAATGGCGCTGTCTGTCGCGACTGGGTCACGGCGGTCAGCCGACCTCTTGGTTGCGGGAAGATATCGATGAGCGGGAACAGCATGCGTCTGGAAAACAAGGTCGCCATTATCACCGGCGCGGCGTCGGGCTTTGGCGAAGGCATGGCCAAGCGCTTCGCGCAAGAGGGAGCAAGGATAGTTGTCGCCGATCTCAACGCCAAGGGGGCGGAGCGCGTCGCCGGCGAGATCGGCGAGGCGGCGATCTGGACCCAGACGGATGTTTCGCTGCGCTCCGAATTCGACGAGATGGTCTATGCCGCAAAAAGCGCATTCGGCCGTATCGACATCATGGTCAACAATGCCGGCTACACCCATCGCAACGGCGACATGCTCAAGGTCGACGAGGAGACGTTCGATCTGATCACCGCCGTCAACATGAAGGCCATCTATCATGCCGCGCTTGCCGTGGTGCCGATCATGGAGCGGCAAGGCGGTGGCGTTATCCTGACCACGGCCTCGACTGCCGGGCTTAGGCCGCGACCCGGCCTTACCTGGTACAATGCCTCGAAAGGCTGGGCGATCACCGCCACCAAATCGATGGCGGTAGAGCTTGCGCCGAAGAACATCCGCGTCAACTGCCTGTGCCCGGTGGCCGGAGAGACCGGCATGCTGGAGAAATTCATGGGCGCCGACACGCCCGAGATCCGCGAGGCATTCCGCGCCTCGATCCCGCTCGGGCGGCTGTCGACCCCGCTCGATATCGCCAATGCCGCGCTCTGGCTGGCATCGGATGAAGCCGCCTTCATCACCGGCGTGGCGCTGGAAGTCGATGGCGGGCGCTGCATCTGAGGCGAATTATCGGGCGCAATCGCCGACTTGACCGTGCGTCGGGCATCGACTTGACTTGAAGTTACGGGGCCTGAAGTTGTTTCGGGGGACGGGATCGTTGGCGCGATGAAGTCGAAATTACGCAAAGGTTTCAAAGATCTGCGGTGGCGCGTCAGTGTCTACAGGGCGAAGCGCGCCCGCGCGAAAAGCAAGGCGACTTTCATCGGCGTCACCGGCAGCTCGGGAAAATCGACCGTCACTGCACTGCTTGGGCACATATTGGCTGCTCATCGACCAGTCTACACGCAGGTTCTGGCCAACACCCTCCATTCAGTCGTCAGCGCGCTGTACAGGCGCATGAAGCAAGTGGAACGGGCCGACTATGTCGTGATGGAAACCGGGGCGTACGGCGTCGACTCGATCCGGCCAATGGCGGAAATGCTGCAGCCGCATGTGGCCGTCGTCACCATGGTTCGTCTGGAGCACGTTGCCAGTTTCAGGACACTGGAAAACGTCGCCGCCGAAAAGCGTGCATTGGTCGCGGCGTTGCGCCCGGGCGGCCTTGCAGTCCTTAATGCCGACGATCCCTATGTCGCTGACATGGCTGCCGGCGCCGGATGCCGCGTCGTCACCTTCGGCGCGGCACAGACGGCCGACTATCGTGTGACCGACATCCACGCCGCCTATCCGGACCGGCTGACCTTTTCGATCCATTGGCGAGGAGGGCTGCTGCAAATCGAGACGTCTTTTCCCGCCGAATATTTCTGGCTACCGACCGTTGCCGCCGTCGCTACGGCGCTCGAACTCGGTGTTCCTTCGGACAAGGTTGTGGCCCAGGTGGCAACTTTCCAGCCGGTCGTGAACCGCTGTGCCATGCTGATCACCGAAGGCGGTCCACAATTCATCCTCGATGTCGCCAAGGCGCCCTGGCACTCGATTAATCTCGCCCTGGACATGATGGCCAAGGCCACTGCCATCCGCAAGCGCATCGTCATTGGCCAGATTTCAGACTACACCGGCTCGTCCAGGAAATACGCTCACGCCTACCAAACCGCGCGGGAAATCGCCGATCAGGTGATCTATACCGGAGACAACGCACATCGCTCACGTGCCAGTCAGAGCGATCGCGACAGCGGCCAGTTTGTCGAGCTTCGGACGGTGAAGGAAGTCTCCGACCATATCAAACGGACGGCGGTGCCCGGCGAACTGATCCTCGTCAAAAGCTCATCCAACCTTCACCTGGAGCGCATCGCGCTCGCCTGGACGCATGACGTCAAATGCTGGATCCCTGTCTGCGGCAAGGCGGAGGGCTGCCAAACCTGTGGCATGTATGAATTGCCCTACGAGCAGCATCGCGCCCACGTCATGCTCCGCAGGCGCACCAGAATGTGGCGCCAGTTCCGCGGCATGTTCGGAGGCAGGTCGTCATAAGGCCGGGGCCGGCATCTACAGCAATCCCAGGAAAAGTGTGTAACGGTTTTCCGTCCAGAATTGCGTAAAAAACAAAGAGTTAATGCATGTCGCCCAGAAGTGACCTCGGTTCTGGGAGAACGACATGCATAAAAACAAGGACCTAAAGCGCGTCGCATGAATCCGTTTCGACGCGACGCGCTTTAGAGCGGTTCGGCGGTTCCATCAAGCGCTGAACCGTTCTAATGCATGTCGCCCAGAAGTATGCAGCGGTTCTGGGACAACGACATGCATCAAAACAAAGACTTTAAGCTGGTCCAAACGCGCCGTCACATTACGCGCCCGGCTTGATATAGCTCTTGTAGACCCAGCCGGTCTTGCCGTTGTAGACGATCTGGCACCATTGCTTGCAGTTCATCACCTGCACCGAGGTTCTTGCAGGCACGGTGCCGATGGCTGCTGCGTTCTTTTTCGGGCCGCTGCGCATGGTCACCGCTCTCAGGATGCGCCCGTTGCCGGCCGCCGCCACCTTGCGCGGCTTGGCCTTGCTGCCATCGTCATGGGTCGCCGCCGGTTGCTGTTCGGGTGTTTGCGGCTGCACTTCGGGGATCGCGGCGGTCTGTGCGCCATCGGGACTGCTGCCTGCCGCCGGTGTCGGCGCGGCAACCTTGGCAAGCTCGGCGGTGGCATCGGTTCCGGTCGCCGCTTGTGCGAATGACGCGGCGGTAGCCGGTTTGTCCGGCGCCGCGTCGGCCTGGTTGGCCACCTTGCCGGGAGCAGCCGCCTGATCAGACGCCGCTGGGGCGGTCTTCGGCTGTGCTCCGGTCCAGCGCGGATCATTGGCCGCAAGCGCTTGTATGTTGCTTCCCGCTGCCGTCACGGTTGGAGAAACCTGATCGGACTTGCGCGCTGCCCGCGGCACCGTCGCCGCGGCCACCGTGGTACCGGCAGGCACGACCTTCGTCGTCTTTACGGGAATGGCCGGAATGCTCTGTTCCTGGCTGGCGGCTGCTTGCCGCTCGCTCGCCGGCAAGGCCAGCCAGAGCGCAACCCCGGCCACGCCAAGCAGCGCGGCGGTGCCGACCGCGGCAATCACCAGGTGCGAGTTCGAACGGACTTCCTGCCAGAAGGACGGCCGCATGTCATATCCAAACTGCATGGCAAAGCGCCGACGTTCCGGAGCACCGAAACTGAAGGGCTCTCTCAATCTCGCCACCTCCATAAGCGGGCCAATGTTCTTTCGATCGGTGCCGGAAGTCCGGCGTCTGATCGGCATCGGTCCCAAAATCAACGCGGGCAAGCCCGCAGCAATCCCCGAATAGTCGCCCAGAAGCGGGAACCTTTCGCCCGCGATTGTGGCATCAGTACGCCATTATAAGGGATTCTGCGCCTTTGCCGGCATTTCCGCAATGTGCCGCTGGGGCAACAAATGTTACAATCAATATTACAATATTACATCAGCTCGTGATGGCGTGGGGCCGTGCGGTCCGCTGTCGCCTAAATCCTGTCGCGCAACGCGAACCAGTTGAGCGCCAGGAAAAGCAGCGGCGCGCGGAAACGGCGGCCGCCGGGGAATGGCGGAATTTTCAGGTCCTCGATCAGCTTAAGCCGGTCGCGATTGCCGGCAATCGTTTCGGCAAAGAGCTTGCCGAAGTAGTTCGACAGCATGACGCCATGGCCGGAATAGCCGCCCGCCGAGATCACATTCGGCATCACTTCGCGCACGAACGGTTTGCGCGGCACCGTGATGCCGACATAGCCGCCCCAGCCATGCGTGATCTCGACATCCCTCAATGTCGGATAGAGCTCCGCGATCTGACGGCGAATATGGATGTGGATGTCCTTGGGGTCGTCGACGCCGTAGACTTCGCGTCCGCCGAACAGCAGCCGGCCATCCCTCGACTTGCGGAAATAGCGCACCACGAAGCGGGAATCGTCGACCGCCTCGCCGCCGGGCAGCACTTTCGAATCCACCCCCAAGGGCACGGTAGCACCGATAAAAGACCCGATCGGCATGATGTGCGCGGCGCTTACCGGCTCGAGCGTTCCGCCATAGGCGTTGACCGCGACCAGGCATTTCTGCGCCGATATCGTCCCTTTCGGTGTGGAAACCCTGACCTTGCCGCCGGTGGAGACGATGCCAGTCGACGGCGTTGCCTCGAACAGTTGCGCCCCGGCCTGTGACGCCACCCGTGCCGTGCCGATCACCAGTTTCATCGGATGGAGATGGCCGGTGCCGGTGTCGCGCGTGCCGCCGAAATAGGCGGTCGAACCCAGCCGCTCCGCCGTCTCCTTGGCATCCATGAAGGAAATGTGCGGATAGGAGAACCGGCTGGCCATGATCTCCGCGTGCGCCTTGTAGTCGTCGACATAGCGCGGCTTGTGCGCCACCGAGAGCTGGCCCGGCATGTAGTCGATATCGATCTGGTTGATCGCCGCGAATTCGAGGAGATGCGCCTTCGCCTCCTCGGCGAGATCGAACAGCGCCCTGGCGCGGGACAGACCGTATTCGGCTTCCATGTCCTCGGCCCAGGCGCGTTGGCCGGTGCCGAGCTGCCCGCCGTTACGCCCCGACGCGCCGTCGCCGAAACGGTGGGCCTCGATCAGAACGACGTTGGTCCCTGCCTTGGCCAAGTGAACCGCAGCGGACAGGCCGGTGAACCCACCGCCTACGATGACAACGTCGCATTGTCGATCCCCGTCGAGCGCGGGATACTCAGGCCGTGATCCGGCCGTATCCTCATACCAGGAGCGGCCGGGCGAAATGGGGGATTGATAGGGCATGGGAACGCCAATGAATGGTGAATAGTGTGGACGGTGAATGGCCGCGAGAAGCGCGTCGCCTGCGCTCATCCATCCAGTATGAAGCTATTTACCATTCACTATTCACCACTCACGCGACGAAGTCGCCGCTCAGACGTTGAGCAGGAGGTACTCCCGCTCCCACGGACTGATCACTTCCATGAAGGTCTCGAATTCCGCCCGCTTGATCGCGGCATAGGTGGCGGCGAAGGACTTACCCAGCAGCGCGCAGAGTTCCTCGTCGCCCTCGAACAGGTCGACGGCTTCGAGCAGGCTGCGTGGCAGGTCGATCTCGTGCGCATTGGCGGTGGTCAGCACCGGCGGCTCGGCCTTGATCTTCCTCGTCATGCCGATCAGCCCGCAGGCAAGCGAAGCCGCCAGCGCCAGATAGGGATTGGCGTCGGAGGACGGGATGCGATTTTCAACACGCCGCGCCGCAGGATCCGAACGCGGCACGCGGAACGCCGTGGTGCGGTTGTCGTAGCCCCATTTGTTGTTGACCGGAGCTGAGGCCGCCTGTGTCAGCCGGCGG
Source organism: Mesorhizobium erdmanii USDA 3471 (assembly GCF_000472705.1). Lineage (GTDB taxonomy): Bacteria > Pseudomonadota > Alphaproteobacteria > Rhizobiales > Rhizobiaceae > Mesorhizobium > Mesorhizobium erdmanii. Next base: position 58,610 of record NZ_AXAE01000030.1, read on the forward strand.
TAGGAATTGACATAAGGCGCGAACATCACCAGCGCGTTCGGCACGTGCTTCTGCATGCCGCCGATAAAATGGAAGAACTCCTCGGTTTCAGAGCCGTCCTCGGCCGAAAATATGTTCCTGCCGGTCTTCTTGTCGATGATCGACTGGTGGATATGCATGGCCGAACCCGGCTGGCCCTGGATCGGCTTGGCCATGAAGGTCGCGTAGATTTCGTGCTTCAGCGCCGCCTCGCGGATGGTGCGCTTGAACATGAACACCTGGTCGGCGAGTTCGACCGGGTCGCCGTGGCGAAGATTGATCTCGAGTTGGCCGGCGCCCTCTTCATGGATGAGCGTGTCGATCTCCAGGCCCTGGCTTTCGGAGAAATGGTAGATGTCGTCGATCAGTTCATCGAATTCGTTGACGCCGGCGATCGAATAGCCGGCGCCGCCACCGATCGCGCGGCCCGAGCGGCCCACAGGCGGGGTGAGCGGATAGTCCGGATCCGGATTCTTGCGCACCAGATAGAACTCGATCTCGGGCGCCACCACCGGCTTCAGCCCCAGCTTGTCATAGGCGGCGATGACACGCTTCAACACATTGCGCGGCGTGAATTCGACCGAACGGCCGTCTTGGTGGACGAGGTCGCAGATGACGGCGGCCGTCGGGTCCTCCTCCCACGGCACCACCGTCAACGTCGACAGGTCCGGCATCAGCTTGAGATCGCCATCGTCTTCGGGATAGTGGAAGCCATTGCCGTCCTCGGGATAGCCGCCGGAAATCGTCGTCATGAAGACGGCCGAAGGCAGCGCCAGCGAGGTGTTGGAGGTGAATTTCTTCGACGGCATCATCTTACCGCGCGCTACGCCAGCTTGGTCAGGCGTAATGCATTCTATATCCTCGATGCCGCGCCATTCCAGCCAATCGCTGACTTCCTTCCAGTTCTTCACGCCGCGCAGGTTTTTGACGAAGGCAGGCGTGCGCGCCCGTCCTCCGCGGCTCGACGGACGGACTTCCTTTTTTGCAGGCGGCATCATTCACCAGATTGGGTTGCGGATTGCCGAGTATAGCCGTCCCCCACTGTGGAAGGGAAGAGGAGCCGCCGCCGGCATTCCTCGTTCCGGTTGAAAATCGTGCCGGTCGGCTTAGGTTCAGGCGGCTCCCAATCCGGAAGGCATCGATGCGAAACAACAACGGACTGACGACCATTGGCTTCGACGCCGACGACACACTTTGGCAGAACGAACAGTTCTTCCGCTTAACCGAGAAGCGCTTCGCCGCCATGCTTGTCGACCATGGCGAGGAGAACCAGATTTCGGCGCGATTGCTGGAGGCCGAGCGGCGTAACCTTGCCGTCTATGGCTTCGGCATCAAGGGATTTACCCTGTCGATGATCGAAACGGCGATCGAGGTCACCGACGGTCGGGTTCCGGCTTCGGTCATAGCGGAGATCCTTGAGGCTGGGCGCGAGATGCTGAGCCACCCGATCGAGGTCTTGCCAAATGTGCGTGAGACAGTGGAGACGCTGGCCGGCGCATATCGCCTTGTGCTGATCACCAAGGGCGACCTCTTCGACCAGGAGCGCAAGTTGGCTGGCTCTGGCCTTGGCGACCTGTTCGATGCGGTCGAGATCGTCAGCGACAAGAATGCCGCGACCTATGCGCGCCTTTTCAGTCGCCACGGCGACGGTCCTGCAAAGAGCATGATGGTCGGCAATTCGCTGAAGTCGGATGTGGTTCCGGCCATCGAGGCCGGTGGCTGGGGTGTCCATGTGCCGCACGAACTGACCTGGGTGCTCGAGCATGTCGAGGCGCCGGTCGCCGAGCCGCGATTCCGCCAGATATCCGATCTCGGGCAATTGCCCGCCTTGGTCGAAAGCCTCAAGAATTGAGCTTGGTCGAAGCTTTCAGCTTTCCATTCCGAGTAATTGCGGGACGGAAGAACCGCTAGCGGCTGATCAGGCGATCGATCACCGGTTGTAGCCGCTCGGGCGTGATCGGCTTGGCGACGACGACGTCGATCACGCTCGACAGGCCGAGGCTCTCCGGCGTGCCAGTCTTGGTCGAAAGCAGGATGACGGAAGGGAGCGATTTGCCCGAAGCCCGCCGCAGAGTTTCGATGCCAGACATCAGAGTGTCGCAATCCTTGTTGTCGGCGCCGCCGTCCAGCACAATCACGCCCGGCACCAGCATTCGCAAGGTCTTCACCGCCATATCGGGCGATTCCGCGATTGGCCTGAGCCCGGATTGCTCGACGATCTTCGACACCACCACGCGATTGATTGGTGATTTCCCGACCACAAGCACTTGCGAGGCACCGCGGGTCGTCTCGGCGCTTGACCCCTGGGTCACCGGATTCGCGTGTTTTGCGGTCTCGCCCTTGCTACTCATTGGGCACCCAAGTAGGTCAAGAAGCACGCCCCTATTTCAATGCAGAGTTGAATCTGGCGGACTATTGGCGTGAGATCGCACCCCATGTCAAGCTGAAATAAAAGGCCTTCGAAAACACATCCTCTAACAGTCGAGTCAAGCAACAGTACTGTACTGCCCTGTCCATGGCTCGTTTTCGTAAAAAGAAAATTCACCTGCGCAGAGGCTGCCCAGGTGAAGGGGCGGTTGTACCCGTTCCCGGTCAGCCATGGCTCTGTTGCGTGACGATCACCGGGATCAGTAGATCGCCCCAATTTCCATCACCGCCATGGTGCCGAGCCGAGCGCACCAGTTCCACCGAGACGCCCGCCTCGACTGCTTTCATCACCGACTGGTTCAACCTGTGCAGGTCGTTGGCGAGCATGCGGATGGTCGCCTGCTGATCGACGCTCATCGTGGTCGATTGTTCTTCCGCACGTTCCTTGACTCGGCTTATCGATGCCATTGGTCTTCTCCTGTGTCTGAAGCCCTGTTGGGCGTTTCCTCGGTTTTTTCCGGTCCGCTATTCGGCGGCCGGCTTGAACTGTGCGTGCTCGGTCGATTCATGCATGGCGGTGGTCGACGACTTGCCGCCGGTGATCGCCATCGACACGGCGTCGAAATAGCCGGTGCCGACCTCGCGCTGGTGCTTGGTCGCGGTGTAGCCATTGGCCTCCGCGGCGAACTCTGCCTCCTGCAGCTCGGAATAGGCCGCCATCTGCCGTGCCTTGTAGCCCCGCGCCAGTTCGAACATGCCGTAGTTGAGCTGGTGGAAGCCGGCGAGCGTGATGAACTGGAACTTGTAACCCATGGCGCCCAGTTCCCTCTGGAACTTGGCGATCGTCGCGTCGTCGAGATTCTTCTTCCAGTTGAACGAGGGCGAGCAATTATAGGCGAGCAGCTTTCCCGGATGGTGCTTGCGCACGCCTTCGGCGAACTTCTTGGCCTGCGCCAGGTCGGGCTTCGAGGTCTCGCACCAGATCAGGTCGGCGTGGGGCGCGTAGGCAATGGCCCGCGCGATGCAGGGCTCTATGCCGTTCCTGACCTGGTAGAAGCCTTCCACCGTGCGCCCGGCATCATAGTCGACGAAGGGCTGGTCGCGCTCGTCGATGTCGGATGTCAGAAGCTTCGCGGCTTCCGCGTCGGTGCGTGCCACGACCAGAGTCGGCGTGCCCATCACGTCCGCCGCCAGGCGCGCGGCATTGAGGTTGCGGATGTGCGCGGCGGTCGGGATCAGCACCTTGCCGCCGAGATGACCGCACTTCTTCTCCGATGCCAGTTGGTCCTCGTAGTGGACGCCGGCGGCGCCCGCTTCGATGAACGCCTTCATGATCTCGAAGGCATTGAGCGGTCCGCCGAAGCCGGCTTCCGCATCGGCGACGATAGGCGCGAACCAGGTCTCGACCGAAAGTCCGTTGCCCTCGGAGGTCTCGATCTGGTCGGCCCGCTGCAGCGTGTGGTTGATGCGCTTGACCAGCTCTGGCGCGGCATTGGCCGGATACAGCGACTGGTCGGGATACATGGCGGATGCGGTGTTGGCGTCGGCGGCGACCTGCCAGCCCGACAGGTAGATCGCCTTCAGCCCGGCGCGCACCTGCTGCATCGCTTGGTTGCCGGACATGGCGCCGAGCGCGTTGACGAAATCCTCCTCGTGGATCAGCTTCCACAGCCGGTTGGCGCCCATCTCGGCCAGACTCTGGCGGATCTGCACCGAACCGCGCAACCGCTTCACATCCTGCGGCGAATAGGGACGTTCGATACCGTCGAAGCGACCTTCAGGCGCCGAGGGAACAAGATTGTAAAAATCGGTCATGGGTTCACTCCGAAGAATTGCTGCGCTGTGTCCGGCGGCCAATCATTGGCTCGTTGGAATATGACTGAATTTACATTGCGGCGCGAAATGAGCCAGAGAAATGCGAAAAAGCGCCAAGATATAAGGGAAAATCTGTGTTGTCTTTGACGCGGGGCTGCTGTAAAGTTGTCATTATTGTAAAAGAGTGACGCGGCGAGATCGCCGCGGATGTCCCGTAAATTCCTGTAAAGGGCAGTCGATGGCCGATCAGAAAATCTTCGCCGGGCCGCGCATCCGCCGCATCCGCAACGCCAAGGGCCTGACCCAGACGGCGATGGCCGAGGGACTCGGTATCTCGCCGTCCTATCTCAACCTGATCGAGCGCAACCAGCGGCCGCTGACGGTGCAGCTGATCCTGAAACTGGCGTCCGTCTACAAGGTTGACCCGCATGAGCTGCAAGGCGAGGCAAGGGGGTCGGTCGCGGCCTTGAAGGAGGTGTTCACGGATCCGCTGCTGGTCGGCGAATTGCCGGGAGACCAGGAACTGATCGAGCTCGCCGAGGCGGCGCCCAATGCGTCGGCCGCGGTGATAAAACTGTTCCGCGCCTATCGCGAACAGGCCGAGCGCCTGTCCGACCTCAACGAGCTTCTGGCGCGCGAGGGGCGGGCGACGGCGGTGTCAGGTGCCCGCTTGCCGATCGACGAGGTGCACGAGACCTTCGAGCGAAGGCCGAACCATTTTGCCGCGCTGGAGGAGGAGGCCGAGGCGTTCACGTCGGTGCTTGATCCCGGCGACGATTTGTTCGGTGCGCTGAAGGCCTGGCTGAAGCGCGAATACGGCATCGTGGTCAAGGTGCTGCCGGTCGCCACCATGCCGAACTGGCGTCGCCGCTACGATCGCCACTCGCAGCGCCTGTTCCTGTCCGAGCGGCTGTCGCCGTTCGACCAGTTGCGCGAAGTGGCGATGGAGGCATGCCTGATCCGCATGACGGTCGCGGTCGCCGGCGAGATCCAGGCGCTGAGGCTGAGCACGGACGAAGCCCGCCGGCTCGCGCGCTTCGAACTCGGCCGCTATGCGGCGCACGCGCTGATGATGCCTTACCAGCCCTTCCATGCGGCGGCCGTTCGAGCGCGCTACGACATCGATGTCCTGCGCTCGCGCTTCGGCGTCTCCTTCGAGCAGGCGGCGAACCGGCTGACCATGCTGCAGCGGCAGGGCGCGCCCGGCGTGCCTTTCTTCATGCTGGAGGTCGACAATGCGGGCAACCGTTTCCGCAGGGCCGGCAGCCAGGGCTTTCCACACAGCCGCTTTGGCGGCGGCTGCCCCAAGCTGCCCGTGCATGCCGCCTTCTCCCAGCCCGGCCAGATTTTCGTCGAAGCGGTGGAAATGCCCGATGGCGCCGAGTTCCTGTGCATCGCCCGCACGCTGGAGGGGCCGCAAGGCGCATTCTCGGAGCGTCCGCGCCGCACCGCGCTGCTGCTCGGGTGCGACATCGGCTTTCGTGACGACATCGTCTATGGCGCGGCGCTGCCCGGCGCCGCGGTCGGCGGCAAGGCTGGACCTGGCGCCCCGACGGCGACGCCGGTCGGACCGGCCTGCCGGCTTTGCGAGCGCGTCGGCTGCCTGGCGCGCGCCGAACCGCCGGTGACGCGCCCGCTCGGCCTCGACGAGATGGTGACCGGTCTCAGCGCCTTCGACTTCCAGTAACGCGGCAGCAAAGGTGCCACAATAGCCGCCGGTGTCTGGATCACCCGTACCTCAAGTCTTTGCGCTACGCGAACGGAGCAGTTTTTTGTCGTCCCTTGCGCATCGTCCCGTCCACAAAAGCTCGACACTCGCGCCCATGACTGACGCAGCATCATCACCAGGCCTTGTTAAAACGAACGCCTCGCCGCGCGAGGAACGCGTCGGCATGCTTCTGGTCTTCCTTTCAGCGCTGATGTGGAGTTTCGGCGGCACCATCGCCCGCTTCATCACCGTCGGCGACAGCTGGACGGTTATCTTCTGGCGCTCCGTCTGGGCCGCCGCCTTCCTGCTCTCTTTCATGGCCTGGCGTGATGGGTGGCGTGGCATGCTGAGATCGTTTCGCGACATGGGCCTGCCTGGCCTTGCCGTGGGGTCCTGCTTCGCCATCGCCTCGACGGCCTTCGTTGTCGCACTTGCCTACACCACCGTCGCCAACATCCTGTTGATGCAGGCCGGCGTGCCGCTTCTGGCGGCGCTGCTTGCCTGGGCGTTGTTTCGCGAGCGGGTGGGGGCGGCGACCTGGGTGGCGATCGCCGCGGTTATCGTCGGCGTCGCCATCATGGTGTCGGAATCGCTCGATGGCGCCGTCTCGCCCATAGGCGACGGGTTGGCGCTGCTGATCGCCTTGATGTTCTCGATCGCCACGGTCATCACAAGGCGGTTCGCCAGCGTACGCATGACGCCGGCGACCTGTCTGGGCACGATCCTGGCCGCGGGCTTTGCCGCCTCGCAGGCGTCGGCCTTTACGGTCTCCGCCGGCGACATGGGCTTTCTCTTTGCCTTCGGCGTGGTCAATCTCGGCATCGGCCTTGCCTTCTTCGCCACCGGCGCGCGGCTGATCCCGGCGGCCATCGCGGCACTGCTTGGCACGTTCGAGCCGATCCTTGGGCCGATATGGGTCTGGCTCATCCATTCCGAAGTGCCGTCCGGACGGACCATCATCGGCGGCATGGTGGTGGTCACGGCACTGCTCGTCCACATCGGTCTCGAGTTCAAACGCCAGGCACGGCCGCAGCGGGCAGGGGTCACCGGGGTGCCGTCGCCGAATTGATGCAGGCCGGCGAAGCTTTGCCATTGACAACATCGCTGCCGCCCGGGCAGGCTGGGTACACGGCAACAACAAGACAGGCGTATCTTGCCAAGTCTCCCCGGCGGCCCGATCGAGACCGCTCCATATTTCTGTATTTCCGTCCGCACGGCGGCGAAAGCTTCTGACGGCACCGTGATTCCTCCCAGCCGGAGACAACTGCGCGGTCGCGGTCGTTGCGACAACCGGCGCTTGTTGTCCCGTGGAAAGCTCAATAGTCTGAAGCAAAAGCCCGGCCGCGCGTCTATCGCGACGAGCCGGCGATGGAACACTCACCAAAGGAGAATAACATGATCCGCAAAGCGCTCTGGCTTTCGGCGACCTCGGTATTTCTGACATTGTTCACGCCTGCCGGGCACGCCGCGGACCGCGTCGTCAATGTCTTCAACTGGTCCGATTACATCGACCCGACGATCATCGACGACTTCACCAAGAAGACCGGTATCAAGGTCGTCTACGACACGTTCGATTCCAACGAGATCCTGGAAACCAAACTGCTTGCCGGCGGCAGCGGCTATGACGTCGTCGTGCCGAGCGGCAATTTCCTTGCCCGCCAGATACAGGCCGGCGTGTTCCAGAAGCTCGACAAGTCGAAACTGCCGAACCTTTCCAACATGTGGGACACGGTTACGGAAAGAACCGCCAAATACGACCCGGGTAATGAATATTCGATCAACTACATGTGGGGCACGGTCGGCATCGGCTACAACATAAAGAAAGTTAAGGCCGCACTCGGCACCGACAAGATCGACAGCTGGGACGTGTTCTTCAATCCCGAGAGCCTCGCCAAGTTGAAGGACTGTGGTGTCTACGTGCTGGATTCGCCGGCCGACATCATTCCGGCGGCGCTGAAATATGTCGGACTCGATCCGAACAGCACCTCGACCGACGACATCGCCAAGGCCGAGGAAGCCTTGATGAAGGTCCGCCCCTTTATCAGGAAGTTCCACTCGTCCGAATACATCAATGCGCTCGCCAATGGCGACATCTGCCTGGCCGTCGGCTGGTCCGGTGACGTCTTCCAGGCGCGCAACCGCGCCAATGATGCCAAGCAGGGGGTCGAGATCGGCTATTCGGTGCCGAAGGAAGGCGCCCAGATGTGGTTCGACCAGATGGCGATCCCGGCCGATGCGCCGCACGTCGCCGAGGCGCATGAATTTCTCAACTACATGATGACGCCGGAAGTGATCGCCAAATCGTCGAATGCGGTGCTCTATGCCAATGGCAACAAGGCGTCGCAGCAGTTCGTCGACAAGGCGCTGTTGAACGACCCGGCTGTCTATCCCGACGACGCGACCCTGCAGAAGCTCTACACGGTCTCTCCGTACGATCCCAAGACCCAACGCGTCATAACGCGCACCTGGACCAAGATCGTCACCGGCCAGTAGGCAAATTGGACACGACCCCGGCAGCCAATTGCCGGGGTCGATTTCTTTCGGGGAAAAAAATAAGCACGGAGTGGGGATTATGAAATCGCTTGGCAGCATCCGCAGGGATTTCGCGCCATGGAACGACCCGAACGCCAAGCCATACATCCAGTTCGACAACGTCACCAAGAAGTTTGGTGATTTCACCGCCGTCAACAATCTGTCGCTGACCATCTTCGAGCGCGAATTCTTCGCCCTGCTCGGCGCCTCGGGTTGCGGAAAGTCGACGCTGTTGCGGATGCTTGCCGGCTTCGAGGAGCCGTCGGCCGGCCGCATCCTGCTCGACGGTCAGGATCTGCGCGGCATCCCGCCCTACCGCCGGCCGGTCAACATGATGTTCCAGTCCTATGCCCTGTTCCCGCATATGACGGTAGAGAACAACATCGCCTTCGGCCTCAAGCAGGAAGGCATGGCCAAGCCCGAAATCGAAAAGCGCGTCGCCGAGATGCTCAAGCTGGTCAAGCTCGAGCAGTTCGCTAAGCGCAAGCCGCACCAGCTCTCCGGCGGCCAGCGCCAGCGCGTCGCGCTTGCCCGCTCTGTCGCCAAGCGGCCGAAGGTGTTGCTGCTCGACGAGCCGCTCGGCGCGCTCGACAAGAAGCTGCGCGAGGAAACCCAGTTCGAACTGATGGATCTGCAGCAGGAGCTCGGCCTCACCTTCGTCGTCGTCACCCACGATCAGGAAGAGGCGATGACCATGGCCGATCGCATCGCCATAATGGACAAGGGCGAGGTCATGCAGGTCGCGACGCCGGCGGAAGTCTATGAAGCCCCGGCCTCGCGTTTCGTCGCCCATTTCGTCGGCAACGTGAACATGTTCGAGGGCAAGGTCGCCGAGCGGTCGGCCAACACGACGCGCATCACCGGGGCGACCGGGGCGCAGATCGTCGTCGACAATGCCTCCGATACCAGCAAGGGCGCCGACATCATCTTCGCGATACGGCCGGAAAAGATAAAGGTTTCGTCGAAGAAGCCGGCCGATGCCGTTAACGCGCTGGAGGGCGAAGTCTACGATGTCGCCTATCTCGGCGACATGACGGTCTACCACATCAAATTGGATGACGGGCAGATCGTGCGGGCAAGCGCCTTGAACGCGGCGCGCGTGACCGAGGATCCGTTGACCTGGAACGACCGCGCCTGGGTATCCTTCCGGCCCGACGCCGGCGTCGTGTTGACACGGTAGGGGGCTGCCATGTCCAACATCGCAATCACCGACGCCATCGCGCCATCGACCGCCGCCAAGCCGTTGCTGACGCGGCTGGGGGCCGGCTTCGTCAACCGGCTCGTCATCATCGTTCCTTATGTGTGGCTGCTATTCTTCTTCCTCATCCCCTTCGTCATCGTCTTCAAGATTTCGCTGTCGCAAACGGCGATCGCCATGCCGCCCTATACGCCGGTGCTCGACTTCAGGGATGGCATTTCCGGTTTCTTCGCCGGCTTCCGTAACCTCAACTTCGACAACTATGTCTGGCTGACCCAGGATGCGCTCTATTTCAAGGCCTACATCACCAGCGTGGTGATCGCCGCCATTTCGACCGTGCTGACGCTGCTGGTCGGCTACCCCATCGCCTATGGAATGGCGCGCGCGCCGGCCACCATCCGCCCGACCTTGCTGATGCTGGTGATCCTGCCGTTCTGGACCTCGTTCCTGATCCGCGTCTATGCCTGGATCGGTATCCTGAAGCCCGAGGGCCTGCTCAACCAACTGCTGTTGTCGCTGCACATCATCAACCAGCCGCTGGTCATCCTCAATACATACACGGCGATCTTCATCGGCATCGTTTATTCCTATTTGCCGTTCATGGTGCTACCGCTCTATTCCTCGCTGGAGAAAATGGATTACTCGCTGATCGAAGCGGCCAAGGACCTCGGCTGCCCGCCGACATCAGCCTTCTGGAAGATCACCTTCCCGCTGTCGCTGCCGGGCGTCATTGCCGGTTGCCTGCTGGTGTTCATCCCGGCCGTCGGCGAGTTCGTCATCCCCGACCTGCTCGGCGGCTCGTCCACGCTGATGATCGGCAAGACGCTGTGGAACGAGTTCTTCGCCAACCGTGACTGGCCGGTGTCTTCGGCCGTGGCCGTCATCCTGCTGTTGTTGCTCACCGTGCCGATCATGCTCTTCCAGCAGGCGCAGGCCAAGGCACAGGAGCAGGGCAAATGAACACCACCTGGAGCCGTTTCAACGTCACCTCGATCGTGCTTGGCTTTGCCTTTCTCTACCTGCCGATCGTGCTGCTCATCGTTTTCTCCTTCAACGAATCCAAGCTCGTCACCGTCTGGGGCGGCTTCTCGACCAAATGGTATGTGTCGCTGTTCCACAATCAGGGCCTGATGGACGCCACCTGGGTCACGGCGCGCGTCGGCGTCATTTCGGCGACCGTGGCGACCGTGCTCGGCACGCTGGCCGCGCTCACCCTGACGCGCTACACACGGTTCAGGGGCCGCATCCTGTTTTCAGGCATGGTTTTCGCGCCGCTGGTCATGCCGGAAGTCATCACCGGCCTGTCGCTGCTGCTGCTCTTCGTGGCTATCGGTCTCGACCGCGGCTTCTTCACGGTGACGCTCGCCCACATCACGCTCACAATGTGCTTCGTGGCGGTCGTCGTGCAGTCGCGCCTGGTTTCCTTCGACCGGTCGCTGGAAGAGGCGGCCATGGATCTTGGCGCGACGCCGGCGAAAACCTTCTTCCAGATCACGCTGCCGGTCATCCTGCCTGCGATCGTGTCCGGCTGGATGCTGGCCTTTACGCTGTCGCTCGACGATCTGGTCATTGCCAGCTTCACCTCCGGGCCGGGCGCCACAACGCTGCCGATGAAGATCTACAGCCAGGTTCGCCTCGGGGTGACGCCGGAGATCAACGCCGCCTGCACTCTTCTGATCGCCGTCGTCGCCGTCGGCGTCATCATCGCTTCGATCGCCAACAAGCGGCGTGAAGTGCAGCGCCAGCTAGACGAACAGGCGGCGCAGCGTGGCTGAGAGCCGGGCAGGGCCGGACTATTCGCCTGAAACGCCGCGGCTTATCGGGGAAATGAACGGCGTGCTCCAGGTTCCGCCAACGAAGAAGGACGACTGGTTGGGTCCTTGCTGGCCGGTCTTCTGCGACGCCGCCTGGTCCGGCTGGATGACGCCGCCCGACAGCGCCAGCCCGCGCCCCGCATAGGAGGCGATGCCGGAAAGCCAGATCTTGTATTTCGCTGAATTGGCTTCGGCCTTGTCCAGCCTCGCCACGCCGCGCGAAATGGTCGCCTTCACTTCGGCGCCATCGATCGGCAGTGTCCCGTCCGAGACGTCGTCGAGCGCGAAGAAGCCGCCTTGTTCGGTATGCTTGAGAAAGGCCGGCAAGTTGAACTTGCTGAGCGCACCCGGGCCGAAGGTCGCCGAGACCGACCCGTCGGCGTTTTCAAAGATCGAATCCCAGGTCCTGCCTGGTCCCTTGAGGATGACTGAAACGGTACCCGTGCCGACCGGCACTAGCCGCGTCATGCCGGCAGCCGTGCCGAACGCACCGCCATCGACATCGGACGCAAGCAGCCGGATCTCGACCTGGGTACCCTCGGGCTTACGGTCGAAACGAAGGCTGGTCTGGATGTTGCCGCCAAAGGCGGAGGCGTCGGAGATATCGAAGACGGAAAGACCGTCCTTGACCTGGGCGGTGGCGGCGACATCGGCAAGCTGGATCGTGCCGGCCGTGGCATGCGCCGCCGACAGCCTGAGATCGAGATTGACCCGGTCGGCGAAATTCGCCTCCACATTCCCTGACTGAGCCCCGCTCGCCGGCTCCAGTGGCGTGAAGGCGGACAGGAACGACCTGAGGTCGAGCGTGTCGAAGGCGAGAGTGCCCGAGATCACCGGCTGGGCGTCGCCAAGCGACAGGTCGAGCGCGCCCATGCCCGGATTGTTGTCCAGGGCCAGCGCGGTGTTCTCGAACTTGATGCGCCCGGCCGACGCCGTGACCTTGCTCGAGATCGAGACGGAGCCGATAGCCGCGCTCGGCGCGATGCCGGCCTGCGTCCATTCCAGCACGCGGCGCAGCGAAGGGGCCGCGAACTTCACCTGGCCGTCGAAATAGGCATTCTCGGCCATGCTGGCGGTGCCGTCGAAGGAAAAGGTGGCGGGCGCGGCCTTGAAGGCCAAAGTGAGCGGCGCCATGCCGCCGGCAAACAGCACCAGTGGCTTCGGCGAGGCTGCGTCGAGGGCGACGCTTTCGCCACGCCAGATCCCGGTTGCCGACAGCGTCGCGTTGCTGTTCATCGCCGCCCAGGTCGCCTGGCCGTTCAGGCCGCTCAGGATCTCCACGTCCTTGCCGTCGACGGAAGCGACCATGCGGCCGTCCCTGAACTCAACGGTGCCGAAGGCGTCTTTGGGTAATTTGGCGAGGTCGGGCTTGGCGGGATCGGCACTGACCACGCCGCGCGCCGTGTCGATGGAGCGCGCGATGCGCCCGCCCGTCGGCGCGGTGGGCAGGAACAGGCCATCTGTCGTGCGCTGGACCCGGATTGTTGGCCGCACCAGCCGTGCCGTGGAAAACGCCACATCGCCCTGCAAGGCTGCCATGGCCGAGAGGTCGATTTCCACCCGCTCGGCTTCGACCACCGGCGGCGCGTCGGTATCGGTCCACTTGGACAGCGTCACATCGGTCAGGATCGCCCGGAAATTCGGCCAGACCTCGATGCGCGGCGAACCTTCGATGGCGACACGGAAGCCGCTCCAGGCGCTCATTTCCCAGGCGATACGGTCGCGCACGATGCGTGTCGAGGCGATCAGCGGCAGTGCGGCGACCACCAGAGCGATCACGATCACGGCAGCGCCGATCGTCCATACTCCGCGGCGGATCAAGGATGATGGCATCTCGCCCTATATGCTTCCGTTCCGATTAATCGCCCGAAATGTGTGACCCCAGTCGTCACTACGACTTAGGACTGAGGCATTTCAAGTCTTTATGGCCCGGCGATGGCATTTGCGCACACCTGGCCGCTTGCACCCAACAAAATCTTGCTCTGCTGCGCTGCGATATGCATAAGCGATGACGACCGTGGGAGGATCGATCATGGCTGCCGAAGTACCGCTCTGGACCCCGACGCAAGAGCAGATTGACGCTTCGCCATTGACTGCTTTCACGAGAGCAGCCGCGACGAAAGCCGGCACTTCCTTTGCCTCCTATGCCGATCTTCACCGCTGGTCGGTCGAGGACCGCGAGGCGTTCTGGAGTCTGGTCTGGGATTTCTGCGGCATCGTCGGCGACAAGGGCGACGAGCGCCTGCTGGCCGACGGCGACAAGATGCCCGGCGCTGCCTTTTTCCCCGACGCGTCGCTGAATTTCGCCGAGAACCTGTTGAAGAAGACCGGCGCCGCCGACGCGATCGTCTTTCGCGGCGAGGACAAGGTAGAGCGGCGGCTGTCCTGGAACCAGTTGCAGGGTCTGGTCTCGCGCCTGCAGCAGCTTTTCCTGTCGCTCAAGGTGAAGAAGGGCGACCGCATTGCCGCGATGATGCCCAACATGCCCGAAACCATCGCCGCCATGCTGGCCGCGGCCTCGATCGGCGCGGTGTGGTCGTCCTGCTCTCCCGATTTCGGCGAACAGGGTGTGCTCGACCGCTTCGGCCAGATCGAACCCGTCCTCTTCATCGCGCCCGACGGCTATTGGTACAATGGCAAGGCGATCGAGGTCGCCGACAAGGTGGCGGCGGTCGCCGCCAAGCTCGGCAGTGTCGGCAAGGTGCTGCTTGTCGATTATCTCGGCACCTCGGCCGACGTGGCAGCAACCATCGACAAGGCGGTGGCGATGGAAGAGGCGCTATCGCCCTTCGCCGTAAAACCCGTCAGCTTCGAGCGGCTGCCGTTCTCGCATCCGCTCTACATCCTGTTCTCATCGGGAACCACCGGCATTCCCAAATGCATCGTCCATTCGGCCGGCTGCACGCTGATCCAGCATGTCAAGGAACACCGGCTGCACGCCGGCCTCATGGACGGCGATCGCTTCTTCTATTTTACCACCTGCGGCTGGATGATGTGGAACTGGCTGGTATCGGGCCTGGCTTCGGGGGCAACCCTGCTGCTCTATGACGGCTCGCCCTTCTACCCCGACGGCAATGTGCTGTTCGACTTCGCCGATGCCGAGAAGATGACCTTCTTCGGCACCTCGGCCAAATTCATCGATTCCGTGCGCAAGGCTGGTCTCAAGCCGATCCGCAGCCATGATCTGTCGACCGTGCGGGCGATTTCCTCCACCGGTTCGCCGCTGTCGCCGGAGGATTTCCGCTTCGTCTACGACGGCATCAAGAAGGACGTGCACCTTGCCTCGGTTTCCGGCGGCACCGACATCGTCTCCTGCTTCGTGCTCGGCGTGCCGACCTTGCCGGTCTGGACCGGCGAGATCCAGGGGCCTGGCCTGGGGCTGGCCGTCGATGTCTGGGATGACGACGGCAAGTCGGTCAGGCGGGAGAAGGGCGAACTGGTCTGCACCAGGGCCTTTCCGTCCATGCCGATCGGTTTCTGGAACGACCCCGACGGCAAGAAATACCAGGCGGCCTATTTCGAGCGTTTCGACAATGTCTGGTGCCATGGCGATTTCGCCGAATGGACCGAGCATGGCGGCATGATCATCCATGGCCGCTCCGATGCCACGCTCAACCCGGGCGGCGTGCGCATAGGCACGGCGGAGATCTACAACCAGGTCGAACAGATGCCTGAGATCCTCGAGGCGTTATGCATCGGCCAGGATTTCGACAATGACGTGCGCGTCGTGCTGTTCGTGCGGCTGACGGCCGGGGTGAAGCTGGACGAGGACCTGGAAAAGCGCATCCGGGCAAAAATTCGCACCGGCGCCAGCCCGCGTCACGTGCCGGCCAGGATCGTCGCCGTGCCGGATATTCCCCGCACCAAATCGGGCAAGATCACCGAACTTGCCGTGCGCGACGTGGTGCATGGCCGCGCCATCAAGAATAAGGAAGCGCTGGCCAATCCGGAGGCGCTGGAGCTGTTCAGGAACCTGCCGCAGCTTGCCGAGTGACCCCAACCGGCGTGGTTAACGAACCATGTCGCGGGAATTTACCTAGATTTCATGAGTGGTACACATTCGTAAATTTTCTGGGCCGCCGGTAAGGACTTGTTAAGGCCCGACCCCGATAGTCGCATGTAACTTGAGGGAGAAATCCCGTTCCTCAGCCCCCGGAGGATCTGAATTCGCTCAAGCCCCCGTTGTGACAGCAATCCCATCTCTTAAGGCGTCCTCCAGGGCGCCTTTTTCTTTTGCATGAGCGGGCTGGCGGGACTGCTATTCCGCGAGCACCCGGGTCGAGGGGAAAGCGACCTCCACCAGCGTGCCTTCGCCGGGCGTCGAGTTGATGGTGAAGCGGGCGCGGTTTGCTTCCACCATCGCCTTGGTCAGCGGCAGGCCAAGGCCGGTGCCGTCGCCGCGTCCGCGCTTCAGCGCGTTGATCTGCTTGAACGGCTTGAGCGCCTGCTCGATCTCGGCCTGGCTCATGCCGATGCCGGTGTCGCGCACCCGCATGACGACGTCGCCCGACGTTTCATAGGCGGTCGACACGATCACCTGGCCGCCGGCCTGGGTGTAGCGGATGGCGTTGGACAGGATGTTGAGCGCGATCTGGCGCACGCTGCGCAGGTCCGCCACCACCTCCGGCAGCCGCGAGGCGAAGCTGGAGCGGATGATGACGCGTTCCCGATTGGCTTGCGGCTGCATCATCGCCACCGTCTCGGCCAGCGTGTCGTTGAGCGACACCGCCTCATAGGCCATTTCCTGCTGGCCGGCCTCGATCTTCGAGATGTCGAGCAGGTCGTTGACCAGATCGAGCACATGGTTGCCCGAGCGGTTGATGTCGCGCAGATAGTCGCGGTAGCGGTCATTGGCGACCGGCCCGAACTTCTCGTCGACCATCAGCTCGGAAAAGCCGATGATGGCGTTGAGCGGCGTACGGATCTCGTGGCTGATGCGGGCGAGGAAATCTGTTTTCTGCGAGGAAGCCCGTTCGGCCACCGCGCGCGCTTGCGTCAAATCCTCTTCGGCCCGCTTCCACTGCGTGATGTCACGCACGACGGCGCAGAAGCCGCTGTCGTTGGGCAAGCGGCCGATGGTCATGAACAGCGGGATGAAGCGCCCCTGCGCTTCGCGCCCGATCACCTCGCGGCCGTCATTCATCACGCTCGCCACGCCGGGCTCGGACAGTCCGGTGAGATAGTCGCGCGCCGCGCGCTGGCTTTCGATGGCAAACAGCGAGGCGAACGGCTTGCCGGTCACCTCGTCGCTGTCGAAGCCGAACAGCGCTTCGGCCGGGCGGCTGATCGATCGGATGGTGCCGTCGCTGCCGATCAGCACCACGCCGTCGGTGGCGGTGTCGATGATGGTGCGCATCTCGGCGATGCGTGCCTTGAGTTCGGAAATGTCGGGCTGCGTCGGCTCCTCGCCGACCGCGAGCACGGCAGGCGCGTCATCCTCGCCGGTACGGCGCACCACCAGCATCAGCGCCTTGCCATCGCGCCAGGGAACGGAGCGCAGGATGGCGTCGATCGGGAATTCCTGGCCATCGCGCGTCTTCAGCCGCAGCGCCCGGTCGCTGCCGTCGGAGGTGCCGTCGTCGGCATAGGGATCGGCAAACAGCGCGCCGAGGCCGCCGGCATCCTCGAGATCGTCGAGCTCGGCGTAACCGGTCAGGTTGAGGAACTCCTCGTTCGCATAGTGCAACTGGTCGCTCGAATGGATAAGCAGCGGTACCGGCAGCTTGGCGAGCAGCATGGTGTCCGGCACCTTGCTTTCGTCGCCGACGGAGAACGCCGATGGCACGAACCCTTCTGTCTTGAGCGGCGGCACCTGCAGGCGTGGGCGTTGGACGTGGGCATCGCTTGCACTGACAGTCCCGGCGGCCGGCGCAACGGCTTGCCCGTCCGTCGACGGCGCAACATGCTCCGCGGCCCGATCACCAATCGCGGCATCTTCCGCGCCGTCGTTCCAATCCTCATTGTCCTCGGCATCGCGAAAATCGGCCGCCGTCATGCTGTCGTCGTCGGCCGTGACATGTCCCGCATCGGCATCTGCCGGTTCGTCGTCGATCGCCGCGGGCTCGGCGCTTTCCGGTTCCGCAGCTTCCGGTTCAGAGACCGTATGCTTGTCATTGTCCGCGATCGGGTCGGGCGCGTCGTCGCGGTCGGCGTAGCTGAGCAGCGACCATGTCGTCGCACCGGACGGCGTGCCGGTATCCTCACTGGAAACCACGTCGTCCGGATGGGCGCCGTCGAGCCGTGCGAGATCCGCCTCGTCCCCTTCATCGCCATCCGCATCGGACGGTTCGGCCGGCACCGCATCATACTCCGGTTTCGTGGCCAGGATCTCTCCGGCCTCTGCCGTCGGGTGATCCGGGACGGCATCAGGCGTCGACGCCTCGCCCATGGACCCGATCGAAGCTTCCGTCTTCGCGGTCGGGACTTCCGTCGTTGTTCCCACCGCGGGCTCGGCCGGTGTCTTCGTCTCCGGTTTCGTTGGGCTTTCGATGCCGGGCTTGTCGGCCTTGGACGGTTCGGCCGACGCACTGTCCTTCTTCAGCCGTTCGCCGATCTCGCGAAAGGCGCTGCGTTCCAGCGTTGACAGCCCCTTGTCGTTGGCCGGCTGCCGGTGTTCGGCAAGGCGGATGACCTTGTCGGCGAAGCGGCGCTCTTGTTTCGGCACGATGGTCAGCGCCGGCACCTCGCCTTTGAACGGGTCTGCCGCGTTTGGTTCCTCGACTTCTTCGGCGACAGGTTCGACGGCTTCCGGCTCTGGCGCCACCGGCGCCTCGCCATTGGGCACCAGCGCCATGCCGATGGCCTCCGGATCGACGACGGCGTCACTGGCGCGGGCAACCCCGAAGCCGCGAAAACCTTCGAAGGCGCGGCTGCGGCCATAGACGGGCAAAGCCGCGAGGTCGACGGGGATTTTCAGATCGGTGCCGACGACGGGCCACAGAACGGAGCGGCCGGACCAGGTATCGCGCCGCTCCAAGAGGCCGGCGATCTCGCCGGACGCGTCAAGGCCGAAGGCCGCCGCGACATCCTTGAAGCGCCGGCCGATCACCTCGGCCGCCGGCTTGCCGACGATGGCGGCGAATTCCGGCGACAGCGTGCTGAATTTGCCCTCGGCGTCGGTGCGCCAGACGAAGCGAAGAGGCGCTGCCGAGCGGTCGATCGTGCGAGCCGAGGGGGTGGTTGGAGCAGTCGGCGAGGCGGCCTCGTGCTGCTTCGTGCTGTCCACCGAAGCCTCGGTGCCGATCGCGATGGCCTCGCTTGTCGGTTCCGGAGTGGCCGGGGCGAGTCGCGCGACGTCCTCGCCTGCATTGAAATACCAATGATCGTGCTGCGCTGGCGTGCCGCCCGCCGCCGGCTGATCATTGTCGGCGGCAACGGGTGTCGGCTCGGTCGGCTCCGCCATCTCTTGCGCTGCCGGTTCCGGCTCATCTTCGGCCACGGGCTCGGAAGCGGCGGTGATGGGGGACGGCTCGATCGCCTCCGTCTGGGACGCATCCGCGGTCGGCTGACCGTTCTGGCGGGGCTCGGTTTCCGTCGCGTTGCTTTCCGCCACGGCTGCCGCATCGTGAACCTCGTTGGCAGGGCTTTTCGCTGCTGCAGCGGGCTCATCTACCTCTGCCGTGGAAGCATTGTCCTCGAGCCGATCCTCGTCGATCACCACCAGGAGATGCCGCTCCGGCGTCAGCCGGGCGAGCCCGGCGGGGTAGGAGGTGTTGCCGCCCGGGACCAGGCGCTTGACGATACGCTCGCCCTCGGCAGCCACGTCGGCCACCAGCGCGGCCAGTGTCGCGGGCTGGATGCCGAGCCCTGAAAAGCCGTCAGACGCGGCCTCGACCTTTCCTCCGGCATCGATGAAGGCGATGAAATGGCCGTCTTCGGTGAAGCCACTGATCGCCCGGCTGGCGATCTCGGCAGCGCTGCGCGAACCTGTCTGTGCCGCCGGCACCGCCAGCATGATCGCCTTCTCGCCGTCGGGCAGTGTCACCGCACTTGCCTGGAAGCCGACGGTGCGGCTGGTCATGCCGGTCGCCAACCTGACGGTGATGCCACGATCGCTGCCGATTTCGGGAAAACCGCTGGTAGCCATGATCTGGCGGCGGGCGATCAGCGGCAGCTGTGCGGAGGCGCCGATGATCGCTTCGATGTCGGGGTAGCCGAATACGGCCGCGCCCGGCCCATTGGCCCAGATCACCTGCTCCAGGTCCACCGAAAGGATCGCGATCGCGTCGCCGGCGGCAAAGCGCTGGCGAACCGCGTCGAGCACGGCGACGTCGAGGAAGGAATATTCGGACGGCATGCGCTTGGCGAACCCTCACGGAGCGGCGAAATTTGCAGTTAACGCTTTGTTAATAAAAGCCAGCGGCGCGAAGGTCCACAAGCCAGAACGTGCAAAGGCTGGTTTCTGGGCTTTTGGTTAACGGCCCGAAAGAAATTATGGTGCACTGCAACAAAGATATTGCAATGCACAAAATTTGCCGTTATATTGCCATCATAACTGAACGAGACGGCTTTCTGTCAAAGCCGCTGCCGCTGACAAGGATGGAAAAATGTCCAGGACCAAGACTGCCGAGACGATTGAAAACGTTGAATTCCCGAGCTTCGACGCTTCCAAGGCCACCGACCAGATCCGCGCTTTCGCCGAAAAGGGCGTTGAGCAGTCGAAAGAGGCCTATGCCAAGCTGAAGACCGGCGCCGAGGAGACCCAGAAGGCTTTGGAGTCGACCTACGAGACCGCCAAGACTGTTTCCAGCGACCTGTCGCTCAAGACCATCGCGGCGCTGCGCGCCAATGCCGAAGCCGGCTTTTCGCATCTCGAAGCCCTGATCGGCGCCAAGTCGCTGTCGGAAGTCGTCGAACTGCAGACCTCCTTCCTGCGCAAGCGCATCGAGTTGTCCGTCGAGCAGGCCAAGGACTTCCAGGCGGTTGCCTCCAAGGCGGCCGAGGACGTCTCCAAGCCGATCAAGACCGCCTTCGAGAAGGCCGTGAAGGACATCAAGGCTGCCTAATATTCGCGCATGATCTGAAGATGCAACAAAAGGTCGCATTTTCCCTAAGGTGATCAGGCGTATGATGGTAGCCAACAACGAATACCCGGCGAGTGGAACCTCCTCCCTCTGCTCCCCGGGGTGACCAGCCAGCACCTCCTCCCGCTGGCTCGTAACAGGAAAAGGCCGGCACCTCCTCCCGCCGGCCTTTTTCTTTGCCCGGCGAATCCCGCCCAAAGCGGCGAGATGTGAGGAAGTGGTCTTTGCTTCGCAAAAGCCTTGAATTAAAATCCATAAGCCCGTAAGGACGCATCGCCGAACGACAGAGCGACCGAGTGGTTTTCCACTTCGATCCGCTCAGGCAAGTGTGCCGTTGTAGCTCAGCTGGTTAGAGCGCCGGATTGTGGATCCGGAGGTCGCTGGTTCGATCCCAGCCAACGGTACCATCGTCGTCTTCCCAACGAGCGGCACTCAGGCAAACAGAAGCGTCCATGCGCCAAACCGACGAATGTTCAGGCTCGCACGCTCATAGCGGTCGCGCGATACCGGAGCCAGCGCCTAAATGTTTGGTCCCGGCATTTGCTGGAGCGGATTGAGTTTGAAGCGTTCCGGTTGTGAGACCCATGCCTTGCAGATGAACTCGTATGGGGTGAGACCTTTGAGGGTCTTGAGCCTGCGAGCGAAATTGTAGGCGGCAACGAAGTCGGCGAGATGGGTGCGTAGTTGGTCGTGGCCCTCATAGTAGAAGCGCTTGACGGTGGCGTCCTTGATGGTTCGGTTCATTCGCTCGACCTGGCCGTTGGTCCACGGATGCCTCGCCTTGGTCGTGCGATGCTCGATGTCGTTCCTGGCGCAGGTGTACTCGAAGGCGTGAGCGCGGAAGATCTCGCCATTGGCGATTGCCTCCTTGATCAGCGGCACCGCCGAGCCACCGGCACCGGGCGTGGTGAACTGAATGCCGTTATCGGTAAGCACGGTATGAATCTTGTAGGGAACGGCCGCGATCAGGCGCAGTAGAAAGTCTCTTGATACGGCGGTGGGGGCCTTCTCGTGCAACTCGACGAAGGCGAACTTCGAGGTCCGATCAATGGCGACGAACATGTGCAGCTTGCCCTGCTCGGTCCTCACCTCGGCAATGTCGATGTGGAAGTAGCCGATCGGGTAGCTCTTGAATTTCTTCTTCGCCGGTTTGTCACCCTCGACATCCGTCAGGCGGCCGATGCCATGGCGTTGCAGGCAGCGATGCAATGAAGACCGCGTCAGGTGCGGGATGGTTGGCTGCAAGGCATAAAAGCAGTCGTCGAGCGGTAGCAACGTGTAGCGCCGGAAGGCGACGATGATTGCCTCCTCCTCGATCGAGAGCACTGTCGATCTCGGTTCCTTCGGACCAGTCGGCAGATCGGCGACTGAAGTTCGCCTCTTCCACTTGGCGACCGTCTTCTGGTTGATCCCGTAGCGCTTGGCCAGAGCCCTCAGGCTCTCTTGACTATACTGTATCGCTCGACGGACCGCCTCTGTCGTTGTGGCGCTCCCATGCAGAACCTGGCCCATAGCGCATCCTTTGATTCGGAAGATAAGGATGCCCCATCAAAGCCTGGGATCAAACA
>NZ_AXAE01000031.1 GCF_000472705.1 Mesorhizobium erdmanii USDA 3471
CGATGCGCTGGCACCGACTGCTTGTCTCATCAAAAAAATCGAGCCACTGCTTTGAGATATCGCAGCCGACATAGTTCTGCATTATCATGTCCCACGCCTCTTCCTGTGGTGCGGGGTCTGCTTGGAACAGCCCCGTGCAACTGTTCAGGTTGATGGTTCACCGGTGGGAAGGGACCGAGCCATGCCGCGGCCTGTCCTCAAAAAGACGACCAGGATCCTCTCGGTCTCCTTCCCACTTCAATCATAGCATGGGAACAACACACAGGATCCTCGGGTCTGCGCGCCGGCTTCGCCGACGCTCCGCCCGTGGATGACGAAGGAGGGAGGCCCGCCATCCTGCACGTCAGGCCTAGGCCGCCAGCTTGCGCGTCCTGCCGAGCGCTTCCTCGACTGTGTCGAGGAACATCTCGGCGCAGGCCTTCCAGCTGTAGCGCATGGCACGCTCGCGAGCCTGGGTGCGGTCGACATTGAGCGCCGCCAGCGCCGCCTCGCGCAGGTCGTTTGACACCGCGCCGCCAAAGCCGTCGCCGACAATGTCGATCGGCCCGGTCACCGGATAGGCGGCGACCGGCGTGCCGCTGGCCAGCGCCTCGATGATGACGTTACCGAACGTGTCGGTGCGGCTGGGGAAGACGAAGACATCGGCCGAGGCATAGATCTCCGCCAGTTCGTCATTCGGACGGTGGCCGAGGAAATTCGCCTTGGGATATTTTGCCTTGAGCTTGGCAAGCTCGGGCCCTTCGCCGACGATCACCTTGCTGCCGGGCAGGTCGAGGTCGAGGAAGGCGGGAAGGTTCTTTTCAATGGCGACGCGGCCGACACAGAGGAACACCGGGCCGGGGAAGCCGAGGTCCTTTCTCTTGTCCGGGCGGAAATGGTCGGTGTCGACGCCGCGCGTCCATGGCCGCAATTTGTTGAAGCCACGCGCCGAAAGATCGTCGGCGAGCGACTGGGTGGCGACCAGCGTGCCCTGGCCGGAATTGTGGAAATCGCGCAGCCAGCGATAGGCCCAGCTTTCCGGCACCGGCAGGCGGGCGCTCAGATATTCGGGAAAGCGCGTGTGATAGCTGGTGGTGAACGGCCGGCCGGCATTGCGGCAATAGCGCCGCGCCATGATGCCGAGCGGGCCTTCGGTGACGATGTGCACGTGGTTGGCCTTGTAGCCGTCGATCAGCCGCGCGACATGGCCGGGCGTGGTCAGCGCCAGGCGGATGTCGGGGTAGGTCGGCAGGGGCAGCGTGCGAAAGATATTGGGGGTCAGGAAATCCACCGCGACGTCGAAGGATTTCAGCGTTTCGGTGAGCCGCTCCAGCGTGTGGACGACGCCATTGACCTGCGGGCGCCAGGCGTCGGTGACCATCAATATGCGCATGGCGGCCCTTTGCTCCGGAGGTCGACGGTTGCGTTGAGGCGATGCCGGAACGGCGACCACCCGGATGCCCTCGCTTCGCTCCAGCGCACCCGGGCGGGTACGGCGTCGAAGTGAGGCGGCAAGGCCGAATCAACTGTAGTCGCGCGTTTCATGCGCGCTCTTCACCATGATTTCATGACGAGCGGATGAAGCTTGATATCTGGCCTTGCCTAGGCCGGAACCTTGATGATGGCCCGCAGGCCACCGAGCGGGCTGTCGTCGAGGGTGATGTCGCCGCCATGGCTGCGGGCGATGTCGCGGGCAATCGACAGGCCGAGCCCGGTGCCGCTGGCATCGAGGTTGCGGGCCTCGTCGAGCCGCACGAACGGCTTGAACACATCCTCGCGTTTGTCGTCCGGGATGCCGGGACCGTTATCGTCGACGGTGACCACCAGCGATCCGCGGCCATGATTGGCGCTGACCTCCACGGTCCTGGCGTAGCGGAAAGCATTGCCGATGACGTTGGACAGCAGGCGGGCGAAGGCGTTCGGCCTGACATGCACGGTCGGATCGCCGGAAAGCGTCGTCGACAGCTTGCATTTGCGCAAGGCCGCTTCTTCGCCGAGCTTCTGGAAATAGGCTTCGAGGTCGAAACGCCCCGGATCTTCCGAGGCCTCGCCGCGAGCAAAGGCGAGATATCCCTCGAGCATCGACTGCATGTCGTCGATGTCCTGGTTGAGCGCCGCCTTGGTCTCGGTCTTGCCGCCGGCCAGTGCCAGCTGCAGCTTGAAGCGGGTGAGGATGGTTCTCAGATCATGGCTGACGCCAGTCAGCATGGCGGTGCGCTGTTCGATCTGGCGCTCGATGCGCTCGCGCATCTGGATGAAGGCAAAGCCGGCGCGGCGAACCTCCTCGGCGCCGCGCGGGCGAAAATCGCGCGGCATCGGCCGGCCCTTGCCGAAGCTTTCGGCGGCCTCGGCCAGCGTCAGGATCGGCCGGATCTGGTTGCGCAGGAAAGGGATGGCGATCATCAGGAGCACCAGCGAGGTGCCGACCATCCAGATCAGGAAGATGTGGGTGTTCGAGGCATAGGCCTGACTGCGGCGTACGAAGACGCGGAGCACCTTGTTCTCGAGCTGGACGCGCACCTCGACGATGTTGGAATTGCCGACCGTGTCGATCCAGAAAGGCCGGTTGATCTGGCGGGTGATCTCGGCAGACAGAACGTCGTCGAGGATCGAGAAGAACGGTTTTGGACCCGGTGGCGGCAAGGGGTCCGGCGGCAGCAGATCGACCTTCAGCTGCATGCGGTCCTGGGCGATGCGGATGATGTTGGCGTAGTCGGCGTCGTGCGGGTAGGTCTCGATCAGGTCGATGATGGCGGCGATGTCGCGCACGGTGGCTTGCGACAGGCGCTGCGTCACCGTCGCCCAATGGCGTTCCATGAAGACGAAGGCGACGACCGATTGCAAAAGGATCATCGGCGCGATGACGATGATCAGCGAGCGCGCATAGAGGCGCTTTGGCATATAGAGCGAAACGAGGCGCCAGAACCGGTTCCAGATGCGCGACACTGCCTTGAGCGTTCGCGTGGCGCGTGCGCTCAAGCCGTCATTTCCCGGCTGTTCCAGTTCCGTGGTCGCCATTTGGCTCTTTTCATTTCGTCCGCGGCACTAGATGGAGCATGACTTTTTCGAAAGCCGGTTTCCGCTTTTCGGGATCATGCTCTAGCGCCGCGTCCGCTACTCTATTCCACGCTGAGCCGATACCCAATACCGCGCACCGTCTGCAGCCAGACGGGGTTGGACGGATCGCGCTCGATCTTGCGGCGCAGCCGGTTGATCTGGACGTCGATGGTGCGCTCGCCGACCTCCGAATCGTCGCCGACCAGCTCGTGACGTGGGATGGTCTCGCCGGCGCGCGCGGCAAAGATCGCCAGGATCTCCTGCTCGCGGTCGGTCAGCTTCAGCGCCTCGCCGCCACGCTTCAGTTCGCGCCTGGCGATCTGGAAGGTGTAGGGGCCGAAGACCAGCTGTTCGACCTTGGGCGTTGTCGCTGGGCCGCCGCGGCGCAGAATGTTGTTGATGCGCAGGATCAGCTCGCGCGGGTCGAAGGGTTTGGGCAGATAGTCGTCGGCGCCGGCCTCGAGCCCCGAGATGCGGCTGTCGGTTTCCGACAGCGCGGTCAGCATCAGGATCGGTACGTTCTTTTCGGCGCGCAGCGATTTGGTGAGGTCGACGCCGCTTTCGCCAGGCATCATGACATCGAGCACGAGGAGGTCGAAATCGAGGCCGATGAGCTTGCGCCTAGCCTCGCCGGCATTGCCGGCGACCGTGACGCGAAAACCGTTCTCGGTCAGATACTGTTTGAGAAGATTACGGATGCGGGTGTCGTCATCGACCACGAGCAGATGCGGCGCGTCGTCGTCCGGTGCGGCTGCCTGATCGACCCTCTCAGTGCTCTCCATGGCTTTTCCCTGACATTTTCGCGGACCCAACGTCGATTTGAGCTCTCAGTTCCGGATTGACCATCGCTTCGAGGAAGCGTTCCACCAAGGTCCGTTCGGTGGCGCCGGAATCCTCCAATGCAGCACGGATGCGGCGCGACTGTGGCCGTGCCAGGGCCAAGGCCAGCGCGCGGCCCTTGGCCGTCGGGTAGAGTTCGCGCTGGCGACGGTCGCGCGGACCTTGCAACTGCACGACATGGTCGGTGTCGATCAGCTGCTTGAGCACGCGCGCCAGGCTCTGCTTGGTGATCTTCAGCACGTCGAGCAATTCGGCAACTGTCAGTCCCGGCCGGCGGTTGACGAAATGCAGCACCCGGTGGTGGGCACGGCCGAAGCCATAATCGGCCAGCATCTGGTCGGGATCGGAGGTGAAGTCGCGGTAGGCGAAGAAAAACAGTTCGATGATGGCGAAGTCGATGCCGTCCTCGACTGACATCGCGGTCCTGATCGGTTTTCCGGCGGCTGAGCTTCGATCCGTCATCATTTCTCCATGGGAACGGGAGATTATGTCAGTACTATTGACGTAATTTCCCCGCAATGGTAATTTTTGACAAGCTTTTGGGCGGATTGCGAACGAAAAGGCAAGGCAGGCCGGTTTTTCCGGAACTTCCTGAGTTTGCCAGAGCGCGATCATCCGCTTACGCTTTGCAACCCGGCCGGCGTCGCCAATCATCCGGCGCGGTCAAAAAGAACAAGCAACGACACAAGGACATGCGGGCCGCGGCCCGCGGGAGGTTACCATGGCATCCGTTCCCTTCGATCAACTGGACGGCTTCATCTGGATGAATGGCGAGTTCGTTCCATGGGGCGATGCCAAGGTCCATGTGCTGACGCACGGTCTGCACTACGCCAGCGCGGTCTTCGAGGGTGAGCGCGCCTATGGCGGCGAGATCTTCAAGCTCAACGAGCATACCGAGCGCCTGCATGAGTCGGCGCGCCTGCTCGGCTTCAAGATTCCCTATTCGGTGGCCGAGCTCAACGACGCCTCGACCACGTTGTTGAAGAAGCAGGGTTTCCAGGATGCGTATGTCAGGCCGATCGCCTGGCGCGGCAGCGAGCAGATGGGTGTTTCGGCGCAGAACAACCGCATCAACTGCGCCATCGCCATCTGGCAGTGGCCGAGCTATTTCGACCCGGCACAGAAGCTGAAGGGCATCCGCCTCGACATCGCCGAATGGCGCCGGCCCGACCCGCGCACGGCGCCATCACGGTCGAAGGCCGCCGGCCTCTACATGATCTGCACCATGTCCAAGCACGCCGCCGAAGCGAAAGGCTATGCCGACGCCATGATGCTAGACTGGCGCGGGCAAGTGGCGGAGGCTACGGGCGCCAACATCTTCTTCGTCAAGGACGGCAAGATCCACACGCCGAAGCCCGACTGCTTCCTCGACGGCATCACCCGCCGCACGGTTATCGGGCTGGCCAGGGATCGCGGCCTGGAAGTCATCGAACGTGCCATCCTGCCGGAAGAACTCGAAGGCTTCGAACAATGCTTCCTGACCGGGACGGCAGCGGAAGTAACGCCGGTGTCGGAGATCGGCCCTTACCGATTCGAGGTCGGCGAGATCGCCAAGAACCTTATGAACGACTATTCTGCCGCGGTTCAACCCAAGCACGCCATCGCCGCAGAATAACGATAGTCACAGCTTTTCACGCAAGCAGGGGCGGTTTTCGAACCGCCCCTTTTATTTAAGCGTTTCTGCATTTGACTTTCATCCAATTCGGCGTCTCATGATCGTGTCGGCCCGGGAGGCTGGCAGCTATGGAGGGACTCATCATATGGACATGAACACGCTTCTTCCGATCATCATTCAGATCATTACAGGCATCATCGGTGGTCAGGCGGTCGGCGCGGCAATCAAGACGGCGGCGATGGGGCAGCTTCCCAAAATCCTGGGTGGAGCCGTTGGCGGCGTCGGCGGCGCGGCGATCCTGGGCAGCCTGCTCGGCCACGGGATCGATCCGGCCGCGGCCGCGGCGGCAACGAGCGGCCTCGGCAGTTCGCTCAACCTGCAGAACATCGTCGGTGGTGCCGGCGGCGGCGCGATTCTGACCGGCATCATTGGCGCGGTCATGGGTGCCATGAAGAAGTAGACCTGGACGGTCCAAGGTTGTTCAAATGGGCGGCTTCGGCCGCCCATTTCCATTTCTGGGATGACTGACTGTTCGTCTTTCGGGGGGTGGACGCGTTTCGCCCGCGCCTCTACATCACCGCGTGAACATCGAAAGGACGATCATGGGTCAGCTCAATGCAGGCATCGTGCCGGTCACTCCGTTTCAGCAGAACTGCACCATCCTGTTCGACATGGACGACAAGCATGGCGTCGTCGTCGATCCCGGTGGCGATATCGACAAGGTGCTGGCAGCGCTGAAGGACAATGCGATCACGGCCGGGGCAATCTGGATCACCCATGGCCATATCGACCATGCCGGCGGCGCGATGGATTTGAAGGAGGCACTCGGCATCGAGATTGTCGGCCCGCATGAGGCCGACAAATTCCTGCTCGACAATCTGGAGAACCAGGGCAGGCGCTACGGCATTGCCGGCTCGCGGGACTGCGTGCCCGACCGGTTCCTCACCGAAGGCGAGACCGTGTCGTTCGGCGCGCATGTCTTCGAGGTTCTGCATTGCCCCGGCCATGCGCCGGGCCACGTCGTCTACTACAACCGCGCGGCCAAGTTCGCCCATGTCGGCGACGTGCTGTTTCGCGGCTCGGTCGGCCGCACCGACCTGCCGGGCGGCGACCACGCGACGCTGATCGCCTCGATCAAGGAAAAGCTTTTACCGCTCGGCGACGATATCGGCTTCATCTGCGGCCACGGCCCTGGCAGCCGTTTCGGCGATGAGCGCAGGACCAATCCGTTTCTGACCTGATTCCGGGATCGTGTGGTGCCGGTCTGTGAAAAGTCCGGAGGCTGTCGCTCAAAACAAAAAAGCGCTGGCCTCGCGGTCAGCGCTTTTTCGTATGGGGCAGGGAAGCCTCAGTTCGCGGTGCAGAAATGCTGCTCGCCGTCATTGCCGGTGAACGTGCCGGTGCGGCTGTTGAAGGTGCGGTAGCGGTCCGAGCAGTAGTTGTACCAGTCACGGGTCCACGGCTCGGCATAGCGATCGGCATAGACGACCTGCGGCTCGGCGTAATAGCGACGGACCGGGGCCGGGCGCACCACGACCTCACGGTCGTAGCTGTCATCGTAGTAGCGGTCAGCGTAGGCCGGGGGCTGGTCATTGGCCAACGCGCCACCGATCAGCGCGCCGGCCGCGAGGCCGAGGACGCCGGCGGCAATGGCGTCGCCATTGTGGTGGCGGCGGTGATGACCCCAGTCATCGGCGTTGGCCGCGGGCAAGGCCGCAAGCATGGTGCCGGCCACGGCGGCGGACAGCACGGCAGTCTTGAAAATTCTGTTCATCTTGGTCTCCTTCGTACCGGGCCGTGCGGTTTTGCAGGGGATGCGGTCCGGCTTTACCCAAGACTAATATGCGACCGTGGCTGAACGGGGGCTGAACGGATTTCGACGTGTCTATCTAAAAAAGGCACCGAGAAATCGCACGCCGCTCAATGAGCGGAAGTGCCGGCCGGTGGCCTGCCTTGTCTGAAGCCGGCTCAGCCGACCGACAGGTTGACGGCCTTGGGTCCCTTGCCGCGCTTGTCCGGCTCGGTGTCGAACGTTACTTTCTGCCCATCTTCGAGACCGGGAAGACCCGACGCCTGCACGGCCGAAATGTGGACGAAGACATCCTTCGCGCCATCGTCCGGCGTGATGAAGCCGAAGCCCTTGGCATGGTTGAAGAATTTCACGGTGCCGGTCTGCGGCATGGGAAGCTCCTTTGATCCCACAGAGTCCAGTCTCGGGTCGGCAAATGCCCGAGAGGAAATTTGTCCTTTATTTTAGCGTCATCGGCAAGAGAAAGTTTTGCGGGCACTTAAAGCGCGTTGCGCTTTAAGCCCTTGTTATGATGCGTGTCGTTGACCTGGAACCGGATCCACTTTTGGACGACATGCATTCATGCCGCGCCGCGCACATGAAAAAGGCGCGACGAAAATCGCCGCGCCCTTTTAAAAATCTGTCGGCGTGCCCGGAGACTGGGCAAGCTCGCAACCTCGTTCGCGCGCGTCAGGAACGCGGCGCGTCGACGGTTCAGGCCGCGCGGAGGTTGACCGCCTTCGGGCCCTTGCCCATGCGGTCCGGCTCGACGTCGAAGGTGACCTTCTGGCCATCGACGAGCGTACGCAGGCCCGATGCCTCGATCGCGGAAATATGGACGAACACGTCCTTGGCGCCGCCGTCGGGCGTGATGAAACCGAAGCCTTTGGTCGCGTTGAAGAATTTAACGGTGCCGGTCTGGGCCATTGGGGAAACTCCTTCACCCGTTCAGTCTTTGGTGGTCCTGCCCGCCACCTGGCGTCGAGGGCAGTTCCCGGTGGTTGCTTCGGCAGTCATGCATTGGCGCATGGTCAAACCCCCCGCCGAAAACGGGGCCGTCAGAGATTCACAGTATCGGGGAAAGGTCGTCCAAAACGTTCCGCTCTCCGGGTCGCAAATGCCCGAACACGGAATTTATCGCACGGAAACGTGAAGGTTGCAAGATAGCGCCGCGGGCGGCCACACGGGGCGCATCCCGACGCAAGAATCGACCGATCTGAGCGTCGACCGGCCGCAAATAGGCCTCGTTGCCTGGGGGGTCATCGGCCCACGGGGCAGGTCACGCATGGGCCAGAGGCGATGATTGCCCGCCGACCCGCCTGGCGTCGCGGCAGATCCATCTGTCATCTTCCCGCCGCTCCCGCGAACGGGGATTGCAATTGGCGGTGGAATGGCGAGGATCGCACCGCAGGGTGCTGATCTAAGCTTTGTTTTTGATTGATTTCATTGTCCGCGACCACTGCACTCTCTTGAGCGAGATGCATGGCGAAAGACATCGAGGGAGAGATGACCATGAAATTTCTCGGGGCGGTCTTTTCACGGCAAATTTTTACAATCCTGTTCCTGTCGGCACTTCTGGCCGCCTGCACCGTTGTCGTCGATGACGGACCGGGGCCGCGCCCGCGTCCGCCGCGCCCTGAACCGCAATATTGCGCCAGGCAATACGAGCCGGTCTGCGCCCGGCGTGGCGGCGACCGCCAGACCTTCGCCAATGCCTGCCTTGCCGACCGTGCCGGCTACCGCATCGTGCGCGACGGCCCTTGCCGCGACAGTGGTGGCGGTGGCGGTGGCGGCGGCGGCGGGGAAGAGCAGACGTTCTGCACCCGCGAATACGCGCCCGTCTGCGCCCGCCGGCACGGTGAGGAGCGCACTTTCTCCAACGCCTGCGAAGCCCGCGCCGCGGATTATCGCATCGTTGGCGATGGGCCGTGCTGAGAAGGCGTTACTTGGCCACGCCGGTATAGGCCCTGGCCTTCAGCAACCCAGCCAGATGGGCGGCGTTTGATGCGGCCATCTCGATCATGCCGGCGACCTTTTCGGGGGGGCTCTGCAGGTCGACATAGTTGATGTCGCCCATGGCCTCACCGACCCAGTAGACGCCGCCATTGGCCGGGATGGTAAAGCCGACGTCGTTGAGCGCCTGGAAGCATTCGGCATGGCAATGGTGGGCGCCGTCCTCATTGCCGACGATCGCCACCAGCGCCACCTTGCCGGCGGCCGGCATGCGGCGCTTGTCGTCAGCCTCATCGAGGAAGGCATCCATGCGCTCCATGACGCGCTTGGCGACGCTGGAGGGCTGACCCATCCAGATCGGCAGGCCAAGGATGAAGATATCGGCGGCAACGATCTTTTCGCGCAGCTTTGGCCAGTGGTCGCCCTTGCCCATGTCGGAGAGCACACCGGGCTTGATGTCATGATCGAGTGCGCGCACGACCTCGCCCTTCACGCCATGCGGTTTGAGCGCCGAGAGCAGATCGGCGATGATCTTGTCCGTGGAGGATTTTTCCTTGTCACCGGAGGCTTTCAGGGAACAGTTGATGGCAAAGGCGGTGAGGGGCATGGGTCGACTCCTGCATTTGGCTGTGCGGGCTCAACGTCGCGAGATGCTTCTGGTTGCGCACTTCCCGGGCGGCCTTGACCGTTCGCCTCCGGTCCACACTCTTGAATCTCTCCTCGCCATGGCTTAGGTCCCGCAGGCGCACAAACACGGCAGGTGTCCCATCAACAGAGATCAGAGAAGAGCAGCGGGTGCTGGAGCCAGGTCTGGCGCGGGGGGACAGCCGCCGCTGGGCCTCGACCAGTATGTGCAGCAGGCACTGCAGCTGCACCAGGCCGGACGCCGGCAAGAGGCAGAGGCGATCTACCGGCAAGTCCTGGCGCGCCAGCCCAAACACGCGGCGGCTGCCCATTTCCTGGGGCTGCTGCTGCATCAGACCGGACGCAGCGAAGAAGGGCTGGACCTCCTCGAGCAGTCGGTGAGCCTGCAGCCGTCGAACGCCGATTTCCTCAACAATTTCGGCACGGTGATGCGCGACCTCGGCCGTGTCGCGGCGGCAATCGACTTCTTCCGTGGCGCGGTGGATCTGCGGCCGGAGCAACTCGCCGCGCGCGACAATCTTGGCTCGTCGTTGAAGCAACTCGGCCAGTTCGAGGAGGCCGAAGAGATCTATCGCGGCACGGTCGCGCGCAATCCCTTTCACGTGCGCGCCCGCACCGGGCTTGCCGAGACCCTGCAGGAAGCCGGACGGCTGGACGAGGCGCTGGCGGTTTTTCGCGAGGCGCTGGGCATTCGGCCGAAGGATGCCGACCTGTTGCACGGGCTCGGCGTCGGGCTGATGGAAAAGGGCAAGCTCGACGAGGCAGCCGATCTGTTCCGGCAGGCGCTGGCGATCAATCCCGGCATGGCCACGGCCTGGCTGATGCTGACACAGGTTAAGCGCCAGAAGGAGCGCGACACGGAATTGGCCGGCATGGAAGCCCAGCATGCCAAGGCGCCGCAGGACAGCCTGGCCCGCATGCAGCTGTCCTTCGGCCTCGGCAAGGCCAATGACGATTTGAAGGATTACAACAGGGCTTTCGACTATTTCGCCGAAGGCAACGCCATCCGCCGCAAGTGGATCAACTATGATCCCGTCCGGACACGCGCGGAATTCGAGGCGATGAAGACGGTGTTCGATGCCGGCTTTTTCGAAAGGCACCGGCCTAGCCCGATCACCGATGACGCTCCGATCTTCGTCGTCGGCATGCCGCGTTCGGGCACGACTCTGGTCGAGCAGATCATCGCCAGCCATCCCAAGGTCTATGGCGCCGGCGAGCTCAGCATCCTGAAGAAGGTAGTCGGCAAGCAGTTTCCGGCCAACATGCCTGGCGGCTTTCCCTGGGGCGTATCGGATACGGACGATGGGGATTTTGCCGAGGCAGGCCAGGCCTATCTCGACATGCTGCATGCCCGCTATCCGCATATCAGCCACGTCACCGACAAGATGCCGGGCAACTTCCTGCTTGTCGGCTTCATCCACATGATGATGCCCAAGGCAAAGATCATCCACTGCGCCCGCGACGCGGCGGCAACCTGCCTGTCGATCTACAAGGTGCATTTCCGCGGCGACAGCCACCGCTATGGCTATGATCTCGGCGAACTCGCAGACTTCCACAATCTCTACACCGACATCATGGCGCATTGGCACAAGGTGCTGCCCGGCGTCGTGCACGACGTGCGCTACGAGGATTTCGTCGCCGATCAGGAAGGCCAGAGCCGGGCGCTCATCGATTATCTAGGCCTGCCGTGGGACGATGCCGTGCTGTCCTTCCACCAGACCGACCGGCCGGTGCGCACGGCGTCCGCCGCGCAGGTGCGCCAGCCGATGTATCAAGGCTCGGTCGATTTGTGGAAGCGCTATGGAGACCGGTTGAAGCCGCTGCTGGATAGGCTGGATTAGCATAGAGGTCGCGGATAGCCGAGGCCTCTCAGCTTCGTCATCCTAGGGCGGAGCAGTCGCGCAGCGACGTCGCGGAGACCCTAGGATCCATGCCGTGACCTTGATCGAAGGATGCAGCGGAGCAGAATTCGTCACCGTTATCAACACTTTAAAGTCGCGGCATGGATCCTATGGTCTGCGCCGCGTCGCTTCGCTCCTTGCTTCGCCATGGGATGACGAAGCGATGGACCAGCGGTTCAAAGTTCGATGAAGGGCTGGAAGCCGCCGAAGATCATGCGCTTCATATCGAAGGGCATGGGTCCCCAATCGGGTGTCAGTCTCGGGTCGGCCAACACCTTGGCCATCACCGCGTCGCGGCTTTGTCTGGATTCGTAGACCGCCCAGGCGAAGACGACGGTCTCGTCGTCCTTGGCCTGAACGGCGCGCGGGAACGAGGTCAGCTCGCCATAAGGCACGTCGTCGCCGATACATTCGACATAGGCGAGCGCACCGTGTTCCTTCCAGATGGGACCTGCGAGGTTGGCGAGCTTTTTGTAGTCATCGAGTTTGGCCTTGGGCACGGCCAGCACGAAACCATCGACATAGGACATGGTGGTTCTCCTTCTGATGAGAAAGAAGCGCCGGGTCGGCGGGGATACGACCCGGCGCGGTGAGCGCGTCAGCCCTGCCATTGGCCGGCGACGGCCGCTCGCCAGGAAATCTACTTGACCGGCGCGTTCATCGCCCAGGCGACACCGAACGGATCGTTCAGCTGGCCCCAGCGGTCGCCCCAGAACATCACCTGCAACGGTGTGGCTACTTCGCAGCCGGCATCGACGGCGCGCTGCCACCAGCTGTCGATCTCGCCATCGTCGAGATGGAGCTGCAGCGTATAGCCTTGCGCCGCCTTGTGCGGATGGCCATGCTCGGGGTAGGCGTCGCCCAGCATCAGCGTCGAGCCGTTGACGTGGAGATGGATGTGCATGGTGCGGCCTTTTTCGTCGGCCGGATAGGCAAACACCTGCTTGGCGCCGAAGGCCTTCTTGTAGAATTCGGCAGCCTTGAAGGCGCCATCGACCTGAAGATAGGGGGTCAATCCGCCAAGCACTTCTGCCCTTGGCTGAACGGGGGTCTGGTCAGTCATGTCATGCTCCTCTTTGCGTTTGCTGGCCTTGCGAACCAAAGGACGCACGAGGTGACGGCAATCCTACATCGCCGGGACTTTTTTCAAAGACGGGCCGGACAGGCCGGGCGACCGGCGGTTTTGCGCGACAATCGCATGGACCGGCTGGTCGCGATCATATGACCTTGGCCGTGAAGGTGGTTGCACGACGGCGGTCTTGCGCGTCGAAGATTTCCGGAAAGCCGATGTCCTTGCGTAGCTCGGCGGGCAGGGAAAGCAGGATGCGCTCGCTGCGATGGCGGGCACGTGCCGCCGCATACCGGGTTGCGATGCGACCGATGGATGAAAGGACGGACATAACAAGTTCTCCCTGGGTTGGTGCCGGCATCATCATGTCGGCATCCCAAGGACGCGGCCGGTTCAGGCGATCCGACAGACCGTCGAAATTATTTCAGATGACCGCGGCGGCGAGCGCCGTGTCATAATACTCCACCATCTCGGTGATCTTGCCGTCGCGAACCGTCCAGAAATCGGCGGTGCGCATGACAAGCTCCTGGCCGGTGGTTCTGCGCGTCAGATGGATTTCGACCTGCGCCGCGATCTTGTCGCCGCCGTCGACCAAGTCCACCGGAACGAAGCTGCGGTATTCGAAATCACGGTCAAGCGCCACGAGGCGGGCCAGGAACTCTTCCTTGCCGTTGCCGGCTGCTATGAACGGTGCCTGCGGTTCTGCGACCCAGCGAAAGACAACATCGTCGGAGCAGTGCGCCAACGCGCCCGCGATGTCACGTTTTGCATAGGCCTCATAAAGGTTCTTGACGAGATCCACCCCGCGCATGACCGGTTTCCTCCCTCGGTTCGCGACCCTGAGAATGCGCCTTTTTGGGCGGAGGGGGAAGTATGGTTCATTGCCAGTACTTTTACCGGGGCCGGCAGTACTTTTTGATGCCGGCCCGACCGATGTAATCATTACTTAATCATGGGTCTCGGTCACCGAACGGAAGAATTGTTCGGGATCCTCGACTTCAGTCAGCCGCCGCTTCTCGATCAGCCAGAAGCGGTTGCCGACGGCGCGGATGAAGGAGCGGTCGTGCGAGGCGAGCACCGAGCTTGCCTGGTGCTTGAGCAACTCCTCCTCCAGCGCTTCCTGGCCGTCTATGTCGAGATGGTTGGTCGGCTCATCGAGCAGATAGAAGTTGGGATTGGCGAGCCTCAGTGCGAGCATCATCAACCGCGCTTTCTGGCCGCCCGACAGCGCGCCGATCTTCTTCTCCTGCATTTCGATGACCACGCCGGCGCCGGCAAGCAGCGAGCGAGCGCGCTGTTCGCCGACATCGTAGTGGCGCGACACCATCGCCAGCGGCGTGTCGTCGCCGCTGATGCCGGACAGCGCCTGGTCGCTGTAGCCGAGCACCGTCGACGGCGTCACCTTCACGTTCGGCACCGTATCCGGCTCGAGGATGGCGTTGCGGATCAGGCTGACGAAGCGCGACTTGCCGACGCCGTTGCGGCCGAGCAGGACGATGCGATCACCCTGGCAGATGTGGCGCTTGCCGGTCCTGAACAGCAGCGTGCCGTCGGGCGTTTCCACCGCCGCATCCTCGAGCGTGATCAGCACCTTGGCATGGGTGCCGCGGTTGGCCAGCCGGATCGCTCCGGCCGAGCGCTCGCGATGCGCTGCTACCGCCGCATCTTCGAGCTTCTCCGCCCGTTCCTTGAGCTGCTTGGTCTTCACCGTCAAAAGGTCGCTGCCGGAATTGATGCCGATGTTGTTGAGCTTGGCGGCCTGCTTGCGCAGCTGCTGGGCGACCTTCATGTCGCGCTCGAACTTGCGCGCCGTCGAGGCATCGAACTCGTCGAGCGCCTTCCTGGCACGGGAGTAGGGCAGTGCGAACACCGGCGATTGTTCCGGGCGCAGGAACAGCGTCCGGTTGGTGGTGGCGTCGAGGAAGGCGCGGTCATGGCTGGCAATGACGACGGGCACCTCGCGCGGCAGCGCGTTCAGCCAGCTTTCCAACTGGCTGATGCGGGCAAGGTCGAGATGGTTGGTCGGTTCGTCGAGCAGCAGAACGTCGGGATCGGTGACCCAGACGCGGGCGATCAGCGCCAGCCTCTGCCAGCCGCCGCTCAGCGCCTGCATTTTCCGCTCGCGCATCGCCTCCGGCACGTCGAGCGAATCCAGCACCACGTCGACGCGCCACATCTCGCTGTCGGCCTGCTCGGTGGGCAAGGCATCGGCCACTACTTGATGGAAGCTGCGGCCGAGCAAAGCAGGGGCAACGGATTGTTCGACATGGCCGACGCGCAGGCCGCGCGTGCGGGTGATGTCGCCTGATGTCGGCTCCATCCCGCCGGTCAGGCATTTGAGCAAGGTCGTCTTGCCGCGGCCGTTGGCGGCAACGATGCCAAGGCGGTCGCCGCTTCCGATGGTAAGATCGAGGTTGGAGAACAGCGGCGCACTCATGGTGACGCCGAGGGATTTGAGGCTGAGAAGGGCCATTTTTGATTTCTCTGGTCTTGCCGGGAACCGGCTCAATGCACTTTGACGGTGCGCGCCATCAGAACAGGCGTTGCGCACCACGAAGGGCAGACCAAAAAATCGAAGCGGGAAAAACCCGGACCGTCCTGGTCAGCCCTGCAAGCTCACCTGCAGGGCAGAAATCGGGCCACGCTGACGGTGGTGACGAAAAAACGCAAACACGTGAGCCCTCCTTTCAAGACGTTCGAGTGTTGGGAACTGGCTACACCAAAGGCGGGGCCGATGGCAAGGGTGCGGCTTCCACGCGGCGGGGGAACGGGTCCAGCACCAATATGCAACCGCCGATGATCGCCACCGCGCCGAAGCCCTGGATGACGGTCAGCGACTCGCCAAGCAGCACCGTGCCAACCAGCACCGCGATAGTGGTCACGGCGAATTCGACGCTGATCGTCCGGGTCGCGCCGATGCTGGCCACCAGGCGGAAATAAACGACATAGGTCAGCGCGCTCATAACGCAGGCGAGGAGGACGAGATAGAGGAAGTCCATGGCGTTCGGCATGGCCGGCACCGGCACGGCGAAAAGCAGCGGCAGCGTCATCAGCCCGCCGAACAGGAAGGCCGCGCTGGTTAGTTCGAGCGAACCGGCCGAGCGCAGATGGCGGTTGGCGTAATTGCTGCCGAAAGCGGCGGAGAAGGAACTGAACAGCGAGGCGGCACAGCCGAATGCGAAGGAGGGCGTGATTGGCACGGCGGGGAAGCCGACCAGAACGATGATGCCGGAGGCGCCGAGCAGCAGGCCGGCCAACCCGCGAAGGGTGATGCGTTCAAGCCCCCATAGCTGGCCAAGGATCATCGAGAACAGCGGGATCGCGGCGACCAGGATCGCGGCCATCGCCGTGCCGATGCGCGGGGTGGCGTAGGACAGGCCGATCAGCTGCGCCGCGACCGTCGTCGCGCCAACCATCGCGAAGTGCTGCAAGCCGGCGCTGAAATCGAGCCGTCGCCGCATCGCGGCGGCGAGCAAGAAGAGCGTGCAGCCGGCCATCAGCGACCGCAAGGTCACCGCGCCGACCCAGCCGAAGGCATGGACGACCTTGAGCAGGACAAGAAAAGACAGGCCCCAGGTGACGGCCAGGAAGATGTAGGCGGCAATATCCCTGGGTTTCATGAACGGCGGCCGGCGGCGGTTTGTTTCCGGAGCGGAAAGGCAGGACTGCAAGGCCCGTACAGATTCCACCGGCGGCTGGCAAGGACGGGTGCGTGGTCCAGGAGCGGTTGCCGGTGAAGTTGGTCGAAGAAGAGCTTTATGATGGAGCGACAGAGAGGGCGGAGGATCGCTACCGTCCTGGCCTGCCGGTCTTGCCCGGCCGACGCTTCTCCCGACGCGCGTCGCCTGGATCCTCGTAAGAACCGATGCCGGCGCGCTGGCGAACGATGGGCTTGCCATCGCGATCTTTCGCGCCCTCTGCCCTGCCGGGCATCTCTCCCACTTGGGGGGAGATCGGCTGCGGCTTCGTCGGCACC
Source organism: Mesorhizobium erdmanii USDA 3471 (assembly GCF_000472705.1). GTDB lineage: Bacteria > Pseudomonadota > Alphaproteobacteria > Rhizobiales > Rhizobiaceae > Mesorhizobium > Mesorhizobium erdmanii. The sequence goes on from NZ_AXAE01000031.1 coordinate 16,825, forward strand.
TTTCCTTCGACTGGCTTTTCCGTCCGCCGCACCGTCATCTCGTCGAGGGAGTTTTTCTTGAACAGCGGTTTGACCGGCTCGCCCGGAATGCCGAAGTCGGAGCCATGCGCTTCGGATGCCGACTGTTTCTTGAACAGCGAACGCGACACAGCACCCGCCGGCGTCGGCATGTCGGTGCCCGGGCCCATATCGTCAATCGAGGGCTTGGCGAACAACGGCTTCTTCACAGGCACGGCGCCGTCGGCGCCCATTTCGTCGAGTGCCGGCTTGCGGAAGAGGTTGGGCCGGGCGGCCTTGGCCGCTTCTTCGGCGGCGCGGACTTCGTCGAGCTTGCGGAAACGCTCCTGTTCCTCTGCCGTTCGATGCTTGGCCACGCCCTTGTTGTGCTTGCCCTTTTCGCGGCCTGAAGCGGGGCTTTGGCCTTCCACCTCGCGCGCCAGCGGGTCGTCGGAGATGGACAGCTCCATTTCGCGCAGCCGCTTGATCTCGTCGCGGATGCGGGCCGCCTTCTCGAAGTCCAGATTGGCGGCGGCGTCGCGCATCTGCTTGTCGAGCGCATCGAGATGGGCCTTGAAATTGTTGCCCATCATGGCGCCGGCGCTGTCGGTGAACTGCGAGATGTCGGCGCGGACGTGGTCCTTTTCGTAGACCGAATCCAGAATGTCGGAGATGCGGGACTTGACCGATTCCGGGGTGATGCCGTTGGCTGCGTTCCACTCCATCTGCTTTTCACGGCGGCGGTTGGTCTCGGCCATCGCCCGCTCCATCGAGCCGGTGACCTGGTCGGCATAGAGGATGACCTTGCCGTCGACGTTTCTGGCGGCGCGGCCGATGGTCTGGATCAGCGACGTCTCGGAACGCAGGAAGCCTTCCTTGTCGGCGTCGAGAATGGCGACGAAGCCGCATTCGGGAATGTCGAGGCCTTCGCGCAAAAGGTTGATGCCGACCAGCACGTCGAAGGCGCCGAGGCGCAAGTCTCGCAGGATCTCGATGCGCTCCAGCGTGTCGATATCGGAGTGCATGTAACGCACGCGCACGCCCTGTTCGTGCAGGTACTCGGTCAGGTCCTCGGCCATGCGCTTGGTCAGCACGGTGACCAGCGTGCGGTAGCCGGCCGCCGTGGTCTCGCGGATCTCGCCGACGACATCGTCGACCTGGCTTTTCGCCGGGCGTACCTCGACCGGCGGGTCGATCAGGCCGGTCGGGCGGATGACCTGCTCGGCGAAGACGCCGCCGGCCTGCTCCATTTCCCAGCCGCCTGGCGTCGCCGAAACAGCAACCGAAAGCGGGCGCATGGCGTCCCATTCCTCGAAACGCAGCGGCCGGTTGTCCATGCAGGAGGGCAGGCGGAAGCCGTATTCGGCCAGCGTCGCCTTGCGCCTGAAGTCGCCGCGATACATGCCGCCGATCTGCGGCACGGTGACGTGGCTTTCGTCGATGAAGACCAGTGCGTTGTCGGGAATGTATTCGAACAGGGTCGGCGGCGGATCGCCTGGCTGGCGGCCGGTGAGATAGCGCGAATAGTTCTCGATGCCGGCGCAGGAGCCGGTTGCTTCCAGCATCTCGAGATCGAAGCGGCAGCGCTGCTCCAGCCGCTGTGCCTCCAGCAGGCGGCCGGCGCGCTCCAGTTCGACCAGCCGGTGCTTGAGCTCCTCCTTGATCGACTTGATCGCCTGGTTCAGCGTCGGGCGCGGCGTCACATAGTGCGAGTTGGCGTAGATCTTGACGCTCTTCAGCTCGCCGGTCTTCTGGCCGGTCAGCGGGTCGAATTCGGTGATCTGCTCGATCTCGTCGCCGAACATCGAGATGCGCCAGGCGCGGTCTTCCAAGTGGGCCGGGAATATCTCGATCGTGTCGCCGCGCACGCGGAAGGAGCCGCGCACGAAATTGATGTCCTGGCGCTTGTATTGCTGGGCGACGAGGTCGGCGAGCAGCGCGCGCTGGTCGAGCCGGTCGCCGATCTGCATCTGGAAGGTCATCGCCGTATAGGTCTCGACCGAGCCGATACCGTAGATGCAGGACACCGAGGCGACGATGATGACGTCGTCGCGTTCGAGCAGCGAGCGCGTCGCCGAATGGCGCATGCGATCGATCTGTTCGTTGATCGAGGATTCCTTCTCGATGAAGGTGTCGGTGCGCGGAACATAGGCTTCTGGCTGGTAATAGTCGTAATAGGAGACGAAATACTCCACCGCATTATCGGGGAAGAATTTCTTGAACTCGGAATAGAGCTGTGCCGCCAGCGTCTTGTTGGGCGCCAGGATCAGGGCCGGGCGCTGCGTCTCCTCGATCACCTTGGCCATGGTGAAGGTTTTGCCTGAACCGGTGACGCCGAGCAGCACCTGGGTGCGGTCGTTGTTGTCGACGCCTTCGACAAGATCCTTGATGGCGGTCGGCTGGTCACCCGCCGGTTCGAAGTCGGACACCATCTTGATGGCGATGCCGCCTTCGGACTTTTCCGGGCGGGCAGGGCGGTGCGGGGTCCACAACACGCCATCCTTGTGCAGCGGATTGCCGGATTCGATCAGCGCCGACAGCGCGGCGACCGTCGCGGTGACGCCACTCGACGTCATCGTCTCGGCTTCTTCCAGCGAGATGTCTAGGCCGGCGACCGGGTTGAGGCCGGCTGCCGTGCGTTCACGCGCGGTTGCAGCGCCGCCCATCGAGGTGCCGCGCGCCGTGCGGCCGGGCGCGGCGGAACGCTCTGGAATCTTCTTCGACGGCTTTGGCGCTTTGCCGCCGTCGCCCTTGCCGGCCTGGCGGCCTTCGCGCTCTGCTTCCTGTTCGATCTGCTCGGCCCAGTCGGCGATCGAACCGGTCAGCGGCGTGCCCGACAGTTCGGCCTGTGGCACCTCGGCGAAGCCGCCTTTGTGCAACGGCTCCGAGGCGTCGAGGAAATCGGTCAGCGGACTGCGCCGCTTCGGCGCGGCGCGGTCGTCATTCGCCGTCGGCGGCGTTCTCTTGTTCGGGGATTTGGCCATGCCCCAAATATGGGATCTCTCGGCCAAAATGGAAAGAGCGCGATGAGGGCGTGCCGGCGGCCCGGCGATGCTCCTGACAGAAGGCTGTCAGGAGGTGGCGGGGGGTGCGCCTTGTCTCAGGCGCCGTTTCCGTTCGACGCGACCCGGGTCAGCGATCCGTTCAGGCGATCCACCACGACGAGGCGTGTAACCTTGCCCTTCTTGAAGGCCGCGAGGAAGCGGGCGTAGTCCCTGAAGACGACGCAGCCATTGGACTCGGCGCGGCCGCCGCGCAGCATATAGGTGTGGGCGAGCAGGCCGTCGCGGTTGTACTTGTTGCCGCCGCCGACCGGGGTCAGGCGCAAAGCCTCGACGCCGTGGAAGCGGGATTCGCGCAGCGACAGATTGTAGGTGTTGGGCGGCGTCGGGCCACGATCCTTCACATGGACATAGCGCGGCTGATCGACCATGGAGCCGAGACCGGAATGCGCCTCGAGCCGCTGGCCGTCCGGCATGTAGACGGTCTTGGCGCTGATGTCATAAACGGCCACGCCATGGCCGGCGCCGCTTCCGCCGCTCGGCCCGTTGAACAGGTTCCTGAATGCCTGGCCAAGGCCGCCCGAAGGCGTGTCCGGCTTGGCATAGGCCAGCACGTCACCGCCTTCGCCAGATCGACCTTGCCGCGCCGGTCTTGCTGGCTGGGCTTGCTGAACCGGCTTCGTCTGTGGCGCCGGTTTCTGCTGAGCAATCTTGGGCTGAGCAATCTTGGGCTGCGGAGCCGGTTCATCCTGTTCAACGGCCTTGGGCTGTCGTGGCGCGTCATATTGCGGGCGGCGGCTCGGCAACGGCACGTCGTCGGTCAGCGCATCCGGCAGCGAAGCGGCATCGCCGGGCTGTTCCGGCTGGGTCTCGACTGACGCAACCGCGACATCGGCCGAGGAGTCCTGCATCGGCAGCGGCGCGGCGAATGCCTCGTCCTCGACCGGCATCGACTCGACGAGGGCCAACGCCAGCTGGGTGTTGTCAGGTGTCTGGGACTGGGCGAAGCCCTGCGGGGCCGGCGCGGTCTGCACGACAGCGGACCCGGATTCGACGCGGGCGAAGCGTTCCGCCGTCGGAGCCGGCATGGCGTCGGACAGGCTGGCCACGACCTGGACGGACGGCACCAGCGATGCCTGGGTGATCTGTGCTCCGATGCTGGAAATCACCGGACGGGCATCGGCCGTGGTGACAGGCTTGCCTGCGCCGGCAAAGGCGGCGGCCAGTCTGGTCGGCGACAGCGACGCTTCCATACGTTCGAAACGCTCCTGCGCCTTCGACTTCAGGATTGGCTGTTCCGGCCTTGCCCGCGCCGCGAGGCGGGAGGATTTCTCCGCCAGCGGGCTGACACTGGCCAGCCTGAAACAGTTCGCACCGCATTGCACGGCATGATCGTGCAGGGCCTGTGCACCGCCATGGGCATTGGCCAGCACGAATGGCGCCGAGGACCTGAGGAAATGCTGCTTCAGCGGGTCGGCCATTGCCAGCGAGCCCGGCATGGCCAGCGTCTGCGGCAGACCGCCAGACGTTGCCGACAGCGAGGCGCCGACGGAGCTGAGGCCAGCCATGGTGCCGATCAGCCAAAGGCCCACGGCAGCACCGGCGCCGGGCACCGCGACCCAGCGGACGATCCGTTTCGGGTTGAGGAAAGGGGCACGCTGCGCATCGACGAACTCGCCGCCCTCGCGCTGGTCCCAGCTTATTTTGTGTTTACTCGACAACGCCATGCAACCAATCTCGCTCCAATCGGTTTTCCCCGTACGTGGCCTTGTCAGCCGCGACGACCATTCTGCGAGTGATCCCAGGGTGGTCCCCGACGCGTTTGCCGCGTCTGTCGTTGATTGCCGATTGCTTCAAAATATGGACAAAGTTGGTTAACCAATCCCTCTCAAATCCAACTTTGAGACGTGGACTTTGTGCCAAAAAAGGCTCGTCCACGATCATGCACGCGGTATTTCAGCCCTTCCGATGTAGGTTTGCTGCCTGTTTTTGGTGACCGAGTCAAGCAAAACAGCCGTCTCTAATACAAGGCAAAGGCACTCCAGCGGGCCCTGCGGCAATGCGGCGCGCCATTTCGCGGTGCTGAAAAAGCCGATGGCATCCGCAAAACTGTTGCCCGCTTGCCACAAAATTCCGGCCTGGGCGGCCGCCTCCTGACGGCCATTGACTCGTTTTGGGAGGCGGTGCAATCGGGTTGAAGTGCTTGGTTTGGGGGTGGCAAAGGCCACTTTTGGAGGCTTTTTGCATGAAGCGTCGGGATTTCTTGGCGCTGTCGGCAGGTGCGGCGGCGTTTTCCATTCTTCCGGCCACCGTCAGGGCTGCCCTGCCGGTGCCTTACGACCGCAACGCCGAAGTCCCGTTCAACGATAAAAAGTCGTTCATCGACTGGATGGTCGCCAATCGCGGCGAGGATCCGAAGTTTCTGGCCGAGCGATTCGATCGCTTCCAGATCATGGTCTACAACAAGGACGTGCTGGACGACCGCAACAAGCGCGCCTTCCTTTCCACGCCGCGTGAGGAATTCGTGCTGCCGCAGAATCTGGGGCGCGCCTACGACCACGCCTTCCTCGACATCGGCTATGGAGTGACCATCTCGGGTCCGCATCTGGTCGGGCGCATGACGACGGCGATCGACGTACAGTTCGGCGAGGCCGTGCTCGAGATCGGCACCGGCTCCGGCTACCAGTCGGCCTATCTCGCCAACCTCACCGACAAGGTGCATACGATCGAGATCATCAATCCGCTAGCACAGCGCACGCGGCGCACCTATGACGCGCTGATCGGTCGCGGCTACAGTGTGTTCGGCTCGGTCACCAGCCGCAACGCCGACGGCTATTATGGCTGGGAGAGCGTTGGTCCGTTCGACAAGATCATCGTCACCTGCGGCATCGACCACATCCCGCCGTCGCTGCTGCAGCAGTTGAAGCCCAATGGGGTCATGGTCATTCCGGTCGGCCCGCCGGGCGCCCAGCACGTGCTCAAGGTGATCAAGCAGCAGCTCGCCGATGGCACGTTCAACATCGTCCGCTCGGACATTTACAATGGCAAGGTGGTGCCGTTCGTGCCGTTCACCAAGCTGGAAGGCGACCAGATCGTCGGCACGCATAACGGCTGAGTTTGGGCGCCGGTCCAAGCCCGCCGAGCTGAACCGCCGCATCAAGGGGGCTGAATGACGGCTGTCGTATCGACCTCTCGACCGGGCATCGCCTCGCTGGAGGCGCCACGGCTCGCGCATTACCTGGCGGTCGGGCTGATCGCCGGCGCCATCATCGCGCTGCAGATCGCGGTCATGCGGGTGTTCGCCGTCGGCAGCTGGTCGCATTTCGGTTCGCTGGTGGTCAGCCTCGCCATGCTCGGCTTCTCGCTGTCCAGCGTCGTCATCTTCGCCGGCAAGGGCTGGTTCGACCGCCATTGGCAAGCTGCCGCCACCGCGGCCCTGCTGCTGATCGGCCCGCTTGCCGTCGGATCCAACCTGGTTGCCCAGACGGTGCCGTTCAACGCCATCTTCCTGGTTTCCGACCCCGCGCAGAAATGGCGGCTGCTCGCCAATTTCCTGCTCTATCTCCTGCCGTTCCTGGCCGGCGCGTTCTTTCTCGGCATCGTCTTCCTGAAAAGCCGCACCGCCTTCGGCCGCGTCTATTTCGCCGACCTCACCGGTTCGGGGCTCGCCGGCCTCGTCGTGCTGGTGTCGCTGTATCTGTTCGCGCCGGAAGCCATCATCGTCGTGCCGCTGCTGCTTTGGGCCGCCGGCTCGCTGCTCTGGTTCCTTGCTTTCGGCGCCTGGAAGAGCGTTGTCGCCGTCGTCGTCGTCGCGGCGCTGTCGATATCAGGCTACCTCATGCTGCCCAGCCTGCTCGGCATCCCCGACATTGCCGTGTCGCAATACAAGGGCGTCGCGTATGCCCGCAACTTCCCGGACGGCAAGCGCATCTATCGCAGCGTCTCGCCCTTCGGCGACCTGCAGGTCTATGCCAGTTCCTACATGCATTTCGCGCCTGGCCTGAGCGACAATGCCGCCTTCGGCATGCCCGAGGTTCCGGCCAACACTTATGTCGGCATGTATCGCGACGGTGATGGGCCGGAAGGCATCATGCGCAACCTGGCGCCGGCCGAGCAGGTTTATTTCCGCTATCTGCCGATGCACTATCCCTATGTCATCAAGGAGAAGCCCAAGACATTCGTCGTGCAGTTCGGCGGCGGCATCTCCACGCAGGCCGCGCTCAATGCAGGTTCGACCTCGGTGACCGTCGCCGAGAGCAATCCGATGACGTTGCGGGCGTTCCGCGATCCGATCCTCAGGGATGTCACCGGCGATATATTGGCGGAGCCGCGGCTCAAGGTGATCGACTATGACGGCCGCCTGTTCCTCGCCAACACGGCGGAGCGCTACGACGTCATCGACCTCAGCCTTGCCGACAGCGTCGGCCTGTCCAATCCGGGCGGCTTCGCCATCTCGGAGAAATACGCCTACACGCGCGAAGCGATGCTGAGCTACATGCACGCGCTCGCCGATGGCGGCGTGCTGTCGGTGACCCTTTGGAACAAGGAAGAGCCACCGAAATCGGTGCTGAAGCTCTATTCGACCATTGCCGAGGCGGCGAAGGCGTTCGACAGCCAAGGTGCCGCCAACGATATCTTCGCGGTGTCCAGCTACCTTTCGACCACGACGGTGCTGTTCAAGCGCGGCGGCTTCACCGATGCCGAAATCAAGACCTTGCGCGACTACACCAAGTCGATGTCGTGGGAAGAGGTCTATTATCCCGGAATGGCTTATGACGGCACGGGCGCCCAAAAGGTGCTCGATGATTACCGTGCCTCGATCTTCGGCAGCGGACAGGATGCGACGCTGACGCAGCAACCGGCCGCCGATGCGACCGCCCCGGCCGATCCGACTGCGCCTGCAAATCGCGATTGCGACCCGACAGCGCCAGCCGATCCGACGCTCGATGCCTGTGCGGACGCCGGCAGCGATGCCGGCCCGCAAGTGCTGCCGGCGACGGCGCTGCAACGCATGACGTGGCACGCGCTTCTGACCGGCGGCTGGGAAAAGCTTGCCAGCAATTATGTCTTCGACGCGCGGGCGCTCAGCAACGACCAGCCCTATTTCGCCGCCTATGTGAAGGTCGCCGACCTGCCGCGCACGCTCGACCGCCTCGACCTGTTCCAGGACGATTGGGGTTATCTCTTGATCTGGGCGACGCTCGGCATTGCCTGCATCACGGCCGCCTCGCTGGTGCTGCTGCCGGTCCTGTTCGGCTGGCGCATCGTGTTCTCGCGCTCGCGCGGCAAGCTCGGCACCATCCTCTATTTCGCCTGTCTCGGCCTCGGCTACATCATGGTCGAGGTCGGGTTGATCAGCCGCTTCACCGTGGCGCTGGCCAATCCGACTGTGTCTGCCTCGGTGTTGATCTCCTCGATGCTGGTGTTTTCGGGGCTGGGCAGCCTGTTTGCCGAACGCATCTTCGACCGCGCCAGGACACTGCTGCCTATCGTGCTGCTGGCGGTCTGTGTGCTGCTTTTGGCCTATGGCTTCTATCTGTCGCCGGTGCTCGACTGGATCGGCGCCTATCCCTATGCGGTGCGGCTGCTGCTCTGCTTCCTGCTGGTGTCGCCGCCGGCCTTCCTGATGGGCATGCCGATGGCCACCGCCATGACCTGGCTGGCGCGGCTCGGCAAGGAGCATCTGTTTGTCTGGGCCTGGGGCATCAATGGCTGTTTCTCTGTCATCGGCTCGGCCGCCGTGCCGATCGTCGCCACCAGTTTCGGGTTGAGCGCCGTGCTGCAATGGTCGGCGATAGCGTATCTCATCGCCATCCCGGCGTTCTTCGCCGTGCTGCTGCCGTCTAAGGCGCCGGCTGTGCGGCTGGTGGCTGCCTGATGCCCGACCGGCGCGCCATCGTCGCCGGATTGCTGGCCACGGCGGCCTTTCCGGTGGCGAGCCAGGGGGCGCGCTTGCGCAAGGCCATGTCGACTATCGTGCCGTTCAAGGCGTCGCCCTTTCCCTACCGGGACAAGCTGCCCGATGGCTCGGCGCCGTTTCTCGACGTCACGGCGGCGGATGGCAGGCGCGGCCATACCTCGCCGCGCGGCGGCATCTATTGGGAAGACGAGACCTATTCCGATCGCTCGACGCTGCTGGCCGTGCCGAAAGGGTTCGATCCGGCCAAACCGGTTGTCATCGTGGTTTTCTTCCACGGCAATGGCGCCACCTTGCAGCGCGACGTGGTCGGCCGCCAGCGTGTCGTCGCGCAGGTAGAGGCATCGGGCCTCAACGCCGCGCTGGTGGCGCCGCAGTTCGCCAGCAATGCGCAGGATTCCAGCGCTGGCAATTTCTGGACTCCGGGTTTTTTCGCGAAATTCATGGCCGAAGCGGCGCAAGGCCTGGCCAGGCTGACCGGCGCCAAGGCGGCAAAATTCGACGCCATGCCGGTGGTGCTGGTCGCCTATAGCGGCGGCTACAATCCGGCGGCTTTCGTGCTCAGGAATGGCGACATCGATGGCCGCCTGCTTGGCGTCATCCTGCTCGACGCCGTCTTTGATGACTCAGACGTCTTCGCCAACTGGATCGCGCGGCACCGGAAGAGTTTCTTCGTCAGCGCCTATGGCAAGGCGTCGGCCTCAGGCAACGCCGAGATCAGGCAGTTGCTGACGGGGCAGGGCATCGTGCCCAGCTCGGATCCACCACGCCGCCTCGACGCCGGCACCATCGCCTTGCTTGCGTCCGATGCCGCCCACGACAGCTTCGTAACCCGCGCCTTCGTCGGCAATCCGCTGCAGTGGTTGCTCGCAAGGCTGCACGGGTTCCAGCGCTAGATTTAGAGGTTTCAGTTCCCGGCCATGCTTTTGACCGCCATCGTCATTGCCCAGATATTGGACCCGCTTAGGATACTGCTGGTCGGGATCGCCTATTTCCTCAGCCGAGTGGCCAAGCGGCCAAACGTCGGCTGGCTTGGGTTGATGGTGGCGATTGTCGTCATCGCCGCCGGGTTTCCGTTTTTGGTCTTTGGCCAGTCCGGCGACATCGCCTGGACGACCGCTGCGATCGGCGTGATCTCGAACGCGCTCATTGCTGGCGCATTGGCCGCGCTTCTGCGGATACAGCGGCTGTTTTTCTAAAGCGCGCCGGGCGACATGGATCGGAGTTTCATCGCGGCAGGGCGCCATCAATGCCGTTGTCGGCCGCCGCCAGGAGTGCCGCCGCGACCGCGGCGGCGTGGCCCGCCTTCGGGCCGTGTTCGGGCCAGACGATACGGCGCTTGATGGTCAGGGCCGGGACGTCGCGCGCGATCTCGACGAGATGGCCCGCGTCAAGATGGCGGCGCAATACGAGTTCGCTGGCCAGCAAGGCGCCCATGCCGGCGATCGCCGCCTGTGCCGCGACGATGGTCAATCCGAAGCGCGGACCTTGGTCGATGTCCTTCCTTTGCCGCGTTGCCGCACTGAACCAGTCCCGCCAGTTGGGATAGACATCGTCGCCCATCATAGGGTCGATGTGCAGCAGCGGCATCCGGTCCAGGACTTCGGCCCTGTCCGGCCCGGCATGACCCTCGACCAGCGCCGGCGCGCAGGCTGGAATGACCCGTTCGGTGAACAGGTCGAGCGCCGCAATATCAGGTGTCGATCCCTTGCGGTAGCTGATCGCCAGGTCGACGCCTTCCTGCGCCATGGCGCCGAGCGCGACGGAAGCGACGATGCGGACCTCGAGCCGCCGCAGAGCGGGCCGCACCCTGTCGAGCCGGGGTGCCAGCCAAAGCGACGCGAAGGAAGGATCGGCCGAAATGGTGAAGGTCTCGGCCTGGCGCGCGAAGCGCAGCCGGCGCATGCCGGAGGCAAGCGCGTCGAAGCCGCGGTCGATGTCGGGCAAGGCGGCCTCGGCGGCGCGGGTCAGCACGATGCCATTGCCCTCGCGCCGGACGAGCTTGACGCCGAGCCGCTCCTCCAGCTGCCGGATCTGGTGGCCGATGGCGCCGGGCGTTGCCCCCAACTCCTCGGCGGCGCGCGTCAGGCTGCCGGCCCTGGCGGCAGCCACCAGCGCCCGCAAACCCGACAGCGGTAAATCCCTCAACGTCGTCATGTTTTGAATTTACCTCAAAACCTGGAGAAGGGAACTCGTTTGAGCGCGGGATTTTCCTTGCCTAGGTTGGTCGAGGAATTCAACCGCAGGGGACACCAGATGCTCGACACGCCAAAGCAAGCAAGCCAGCAAAGACAGGATGTCGCGCCAATCCGCGCGATGCGCGCGGAGGGTGCACGTATTGCCGTCGAACTGGCGGATGGCCGCTCGGCAAAACTCTCGACGCGCTGGCTGCGGCTGGCCTGCGAATGCGGTGAATGCGGCGACACCGTCTCGGGCAAGAGGTGGCTGACGCCGGCTGATGTCGACAAGGCGATCCATGCGGAAAGTTTTGACGTCTCCGTGTCCGGGCAGGTCACGGCCATCTGGCAGGACGGGCATGTGTCGCATTACGACGCGGCTTTCCTCGCCGGGCATGCCGGTGGCTCGGGTCCGGCCCGTTTCCGGCCGCAACTTTGGAACAACAACCTCACCGCACGGCTAGGTCGCTTCGCTTTCGGCGCGGTGGTGGCGGATGACGAAGCGCTGTTCCAGTCGCTCCGGGCGCTGCGGGATCACGGCATCGCCATGCTGACCGGCGTTCCGACCGAGACCGAGGCGACAGCGCAGGTCGCCGGCCGCTACGGGCCGATCCGCGAGACCAGCTACGGCAAGGTGTTCGATCTCATCTCGCGGCCGGATGCGCGGGTGGCGGGCGAGACGGCGCGGGCGCAGATCCCGCATACGGACGAGCCGTTTCGGTATTCGCCGCCGGGCTTCATCTTCTTCCACGCCATCCGTACGGGGGCGGGCAGCGGCGGCACCTCGCTGATGGTCGATGGTTTTCATGTCGCCGAGCGGATGCGGACGCACACGCCCGACCTGTTCGAGCTGTTGACGCGGCATGGCGTGACCTTCCACCGCGAGCATGAAGGGGAAGTGTTCTTCAGCGCCGAGGCGCATGTCATCAGCCTCGATGCGGCGGGCGCGGTCACCGGCATCCGCTACAATGACCGGTGCCTCGCGCCGCAATGGGCGCCCCTGGAGCGGATCGATGGCCTGATCGAGGCGCTGGCCGAACTGACGCGGCTGATCCGCGATCCACAGAACCAGTTCCAGCACCAGTTGCAGCCGGGCGAAGTGCTGGTCTTCGACAATCAGCGCGTCCTGCACGGCCGCAGCGCCTTCGATCCGACGCTGGCGGTGCGCCACCTTCGGAGTTGCAACATCGACCGCGACGGCGTGCACAGCGCGTTTCGGACGCTGGCCAGGCGGTTCGCGCCGGAGGAGGCGGAACAGGTGCTCTATCAGGGGGCGATTTTTTAGGGTGTATTGATATTCAGGTGATGCCGGTCTGCAAACGACGGCTTCCTGCGCTTCCCCGTTCTACTGCGTCGCAGTAGAACGGTGCTCACGTACCCAAAAGTACGCTCCGCTCCGGTTCTCGGAACCCATCGTTTTCGACTCGGCCTGACCTGAATCTCAACACACCTTGCGCACTGCTCAGTGCGATGGCGGCTCAGTTAAACCACAGCGCGAACGTCAAAAACCCGCCGCCGCCGAACTCGCGCTGGATCTGGTCGAAATCCTGGCTGTTCAGGATCTTACCGGTTTCCAGATAGGGCGCGATGCCGGGGCCAGTAATCGACAGGACCAGGTCGAAGGGCTTGGGTTCGTCGAAGAAGCGCTTCATGTTGATGCCCTTGCCGGTGATACGGAAATGCGGCAGCAGCACACGGCCTTCGAGCAGGTCCTCGGCCATGGTCAGAGTGGCTAGCCAGGCCTGTACCTGTTCCTCGCCGACTTCGAGGCCGGTGAGCGGGTTCTCGCCCTTCTGCTGCGGGCCGGGCAGCCATTCGCGGTCATTGTCGGTCTCGGCGCGGATCGCCTTCCAGTCCTCGCGCGACAGCCGGATCATTTCCAGGAGTTCCCGGCGCGCCGCCTTGCGGCGCTCAGGCTCGACCACCGGCCAGTTGATCATGTGCACCATCGAGATGAAATCGGCGATGCGCCATTCCGAGGAGAAGATGCTCGAGCCCATCTCGCTCGGCGGTGGCACGAGGATGTCCTGCAGCGGCAGCTTGGCGCGCGGGAACAGCATGTGGAAGGAGCCGTCGAAAGTGTTCCTGAAATCATGCGCCAGCCAGAAATCGGCCTGCGCCATCAGGAATTCGGCATAGCCCTGCAGCCAGTAGCCATCGGCGCGGTCGAAGCGGAAGGTCAGCGCTGGTGCGCTATCGCCTTGCGAGATACTGCCACGCGACAGCGCGGCCATGATCGCCGCCATGCTCTCATCCGGGGCGATGGTGCCGTCCTCGTTGAGGTCGATGCCGACATGGGTGAGGTCGATGACCATGCCGATATCGGCATTGGCCGGCACCGAGCCCAGCGTGGTGGCGGATTTCTCCAGCCGGTCGCGGAAGGCGACCAGTATGGCGCGGAACTCGTCATAGGTCAGTGGCTCGGGATTGGGGTTGGCCGGCACCGGCAACTGCATCAGCGGCAGCATGAAGGATTGCGGGCTTTCGAAACCGTGGCGGTGCAGGCCGCTGGCGAGCAACTCCAGTGCGGTGAAGAACTCGCCGGCGCCGGCGGCATAGGACGATGCCGGATCCTTGGGCGCGGCGGCCTCCAGCGTCGACAGGGCACTGTCGCGTGCGGCGACTGTCTTGGCCTCGAACAGCGCGGTCGCCGCTTCGGGCATGGCGGCGCTGGCGGAAGTTGCACTGGCGGAAGATGGGGGCACAAGCACGATGAAGGCGGATGCCAGCAGGCCAGCTATTCGTGTCATTCTTTCCCTCCCAGGTATTTGTCACCAGCGACCATACACCGATTTGCGCCTATTTGAGGCGTCGCGCCTTAGGTCTTGCTTTGTGCTTGTCGTTGCCACAAAACCGCTGCGCTTTTTGGGACGACGTGCATTAAACAGGGCAAACGATTGGGCATCGCGTGTCGAACTATCCGCTCTCCTACAAATTGTCCTGGCTGCCGCGTTTCCTGAAGCCGTCGCTTAGCGGGAACGCAAGCGGGTTTGCGCCAATCGCGGGGACGCTGATGGAGCCGCCGCCGAAGCGGACGGTGCGGCTTGCCTTCATCGGCGACATCTCGGCGGTGGCCAACAGCCATGCGCCGGATTGCGATCCGGCGATCCAGGCGCTGCTTGGTGGTGCCGATCTGGTGATCGGCAATTGCGAAAGCCCCGTCGTGGACAGGCCAAGTGCGGTGCTTGGCGCGAAGCTCGGCACACACCATGCAATGAGTGAGCGATTCCTGGCCGAAGCGCTCGCCGCGGCCGGTCTAGCGCGCGAAAAACTGGTGCTGTCGCTGGCCAACAACCATGCCCTCGACCAGGGCATCGCCGGTTTCGACGAGACGCTGGCGGCACTGAAGCGCCTTGGCATCGGCACCATCGGCCTTGCCTGCGATGGCCCGGTTCGGCCGGTCGAGGTCGGACCGCTGACTATCGGCTTCGCCGCCTTCACGCTATGGCGCAACGCGCATGAAGATCTGTTTACCGGGCGCGTGTCGATGGACAGCGACGCAGAGCAATGGCCGCGCCGCCTCGATCTTCTTTGCGCCGTGCCGCATTGGGACTGGGAGTTCCGGCACTTTCCGCGCGCCGGAACGCGGGCGCTGGCCAGGCGCCTGGCCGGGCAGGGCGTCGGCCTGATCGCCGGCCATCACGCTCATGTCGTGCAGCCGGTGGAGCGGATCGGCGATGCGGTCGTCGCCTATGGGCTCGGCGATTTCCTCGGCACCGCCCTTGCCCGGCAGCCATGGCCAGGGCGCATTGGCGGGATTTTCGTCGTCGATGTCAGCACGGATGCAGGGACGCGCGGTGCCGTTGCTGCTTACCGGTTGCACCCGTTCGTGCGGTTGCGGGACGGGGATCATGAGCGGCTGCTGCCGGTGGAAGGGTTGGCGGGGGCGATGAGGGGGAAGGTCGAGGGGCGGCTCGGCGCGATCTTTCGGTAGTGTTGCAGCCGAAGGGTGGGTTGTTTGCCAATCACCTAATTACGGCGCCGGCGTTATAAGGCAGGCGCCGTCTCGCTGCGTCACGGTCGATACATCGGATGAAACCAGCTATCATGAACTCGTCTTGCGGGGGGATGATGGTGGAAACAGCGGATTTCATGCCGAGCGAAACGGTCCTCGCCGGCATCCGCAGGGACATCGAGGCCTATGAGGCGGCGCGGGCTTTGGCGGTGCGGCAGGTGCGCTGGCGGGTGCCGCTGTTCGTCGGGCTGACCCTGGTCGTCGTGGCGCTGATCGCCTGGCTGTTCAACAAGGTCGCCGACCCCAACGAGCAATGGCTCTCGACGCCGCATGTGTTTCTCTATGTCCTCGGTTTCGCGGCTTCGATCCTGCTCTATTTCCAGGCCATGAAACCGGCGACACGGCTGCAGCAATCCTTCCGGGACACGCTGCTGCCGATCATCTTCGGCTTCATCCGCGACGTGCGATACCAGCATGGCGGCAGGCCGAATTCGTTCGACCGTCTGCCGCGCGAGGCGGTCGGGCCGTTCAACCGGCAAGCCTTCGACGATGTCGTTTCAGGCCGCTACGAAGACTTTCCGTTCGAGCTCTACGAAGCGGAACTGCGGGAAGGAACGGGCAAGGGCTCTTCGACGGCCTTCAAGGGCGTCATCGTCGCCTTCGAGGCGATCGATCCGTTCCCGGGCATCCTGGTGGCGACGCGGCGCACCAATGCGGTGGTCAGCTTCTTCCGCGGCATGTTCGCCAGCAGGATGCAGGAATTGTCGTCGGGCGAGCCGCTGCTCGATGCGGCCTACGAATTCCGCACCGACAATGTCGAGGCGGCGCGGCCGCTGGTGACGGGCCGGCTGGCGCAGGCGCTGAAATGGCTGGGCGAAACCTGGCCGGACGATCCGGCTCGCGTCGCGCTCAATGGCGGCGACGGTTTCCTGCTGTTGCCGCAGGCGAAGAATTTTTTCGAACTGCCCGAGATATCGGTGCCGCTCGACTACACCAGGCATGTCGCGCCGATGATCTCGGACATGGGCGCGATGCTGGCGACGGCGGCGCTGGTGCGCAAGATCGGCGCGAAGGACGGGGCGCGTTAGTCCGGCCGGCACACGATCAGCAGTCGAAGCCGTATTTACCGCGCATATAGTCGGCCTCTTCTTTCGGCATTCTCTTGAACATTACGCAGACGGTGAAGCTGCCGATCTGCCGCCCATCCCTGGTGTATCCCCAGTGGGAAATGTCGTCCCTGGTGAACTTTATGTTCTGGCCGAGGACGACGTTTTTCACCTCGTCTGGCTGGTTTGCCAATATGCCGACGAACCCTGTCTCGGTCCGGCGAAAGGGGATCACCCAGAAGTGCTCGGTGACGTTGCCGTCACGTACCTTGACCTTCAATTTGAATCTGTCCGCACCGGCGGGCGGGGCCTCGGCCAGGGACAGGAATTCATCAAGTCGGGCGAGAGCCTTCGCTGTCGCCATCTTCATCTCTGGATCGCCGGGAGTGAATATGACCGTCTTGTCGTCGCCGGGATCGGTACCTTGCGCGCCAGCCAGGCCGGAAAGAAGCGTCAGCATCAGGGATAAGATGGCCCGGACGGCGAGTTTCATGGAAGTCCCCCTTTATTCAACGACCCGACAATGCTGTATCCGTCTTGAGTTTGCAACCTTAACGGGAATTACGGATTCTTTTCAGGAGCTGTTCCTGCCGATCAACGACACAAAACTTGTGGCGGGGAAAAATAAGCGGGCGTTTCGTGATGCCGCAAGCGACGGATTGCGGCGGCCGCGTGATAGACGATGGCGGTTCGCCGCAATCCGTGCAAGTGACTCTTTTCACGCTGAAAAGGACCGTCCCTGGGGGGCGGATCAACTCGTCGAGGTCCTGCCGCGCAGACAATGTGTCAGAATTAAGCCTATGATTTCCTTTGCAAAAAGTCATCCAACGTGATTTGCGAAGAGCAAGACTTGCATTCCAATTTCGGGTCGTCCGGCTCCATCGTCTCGGTGGCTACCCGGAAAACCGAAACAACACGGAGTGCATCCGATGAAGAAGACCCTCGCAACCACCGCCGCTCTGCTCGCCTTCCTCGGCACCGCCTATGCCGCGTCCGTTCAGGGCACCATCCAGGCGGTCGATCCGACGACCAAGTCGATCACGCTCGATGACGGCAAGATCTACCAGCTGTCGCCGGATGCGAAGATCGGCAAGCTGAAGGTCGGCGCCAAGGTGGCGGTGACCGTCGATGACAAGACCGGCATGGTTACGTCCATCAAGAAAGCTTCGTAGCCACGAGCGTCATGCGTCGGCAGACCTGCCGACCGGACTTTCAGACCTTGCTCTAGTCTTGGCCGGTTCCTTTGGGGATCGGCCATTTTCATGCTCCTGATCACTCACCGCCAGGCGACCAGGGTGGCGGAACGCTGCCCCGACAGCCGCCTATGGTTTTTGCCAAAGAGCCGCGCTATCCCTTGGCTAACGGGGGATGTGCATGGCCGAGGAACAAAAAGGGTTCCGCCTGTCGCGGCGCCTGGTGCTCGGCGCGGCGGTGGTCGGCGGCGCGGTGCTGTGGGGCGAAACCACCATGGCGCGGCTGGCACGCGGGCCTTCGGGGCCGAAGAACGCCGGCCGCATCGCCGACATCGATGGCATTGCCCTGCCGCTCAAGCCTCTCGCCAGCCCGCCAGCTTTCGACCCTTTGCTGCCCTGGTCGGCCAAGGGCGGCGACATCAACGACGCCAGCGGCCTGTCGCGGACACCGGTCTATGGCGTGGTCGAGGTCAGCGAGGAGGACCACATCGCCAGGGCGCTGGCCTTCGCCCGCGCCAACGGGTTGAAAGTGTCGCTGGCCGCCATCCGCCATTCGATGGGCGGCCATGCCTTCGACGACAATGCGCTGGTGCTCGACCTCAAAAAATTCAACAAGGTCAGCGTCGATGCGGCGGCGAAGACCATGACGTTGCAGCCGGGCGCGCGCTGGCACGACATCCAGAACATGCTGCATCCGCGCTTCGCGGTGAAGGCGATGCAGTCGACCGACATCTTCTCGGTCGGCGGCTCGCTGTCGGTCAACGCACACGGCATGGACCACCAGGCGGGCTCGGTGGCGGGTTCGATCCGCTCGATGCGGGTGATGCTGGCTGATGGGTCGGTGACGACCTGCTCGCCAGCCGTAAACACCGAGCTGTTCCGTCATGTCGTCGGCGGCTACGGCCTGTTCGGCGTGGTGCTGGAGGCGACACTCGATATCGTCGACAACGCCGTCTACCGCACCTCGCGCGAAATCATCAAATCCGACGATTTTCCGAAATTCTTCGCCGAAGTGCTGGAGCCCAACAAGGATATCGGCCTGTTCTACGGCCATCTGTCGACGGCGCCGGGCAATTTCCTCGAGGACATGATCGTCTATCGCTACGACAAGGTGGCCGAGCAGCCGCCAGCCGATCAGCCCGCGATCGGCGAGCCGGAGGGCGTCGGCCTGAAGCGGGTGATCATGAACCTGGCGAAATGGGGCAGCGTCTTCCAGGAGCTGAAATGGTTCACCGAAAAGACGCTGGAGCCGAAATTCGAAAGCTGCACCGTGGCGCGCACGACGGCGATGGCGCAAGGCGAGGCCTGCCTCGTCACCCGCAACAACCCGATGCACGATTCGGTGCCATACCTGTTCAACGATTTGATGGACGAGACGGACATATTGCACGAATATTTTATTCCGCGCGCTGCGTATAATTCATTCATAGCCGAGGCCCGGGAGATCCTGCGCAATCAGTCCCTGCCGGTGCTCAACGCCTCGGTGCGCATCGTCCACAAGGAGGATGTGGCGCTGACCTATGCGCCGAAACCGGCTTATTCGCTGGTGCTCTACATCAACCAGCCGACCGAAGCCGGCGGCAATGCGAGGATGCGGGCGCTGACGCGGGCGTTGATCGATGTGACGATCAAACATGGCGGGCGCTTCTTCCTGCCGTACGAGCTGCATTATACGGCCAAGGAGCTGCTGGCCTCCTATCCCGAACTGCCTGCGTTCCTGGCGGCGAAACGGTGGTATGACCCGACGGAACTGTTTTCCTCGACGTTCTACCGTGCCATCAAGGCGCTCAGCGGGGTGGTGTAGGAAGCAGTTCCAGGAAAGTGTGAGGCGGTTGTCCGGGAAACCGCACAGCGCTTTCCCTATGGAACTGCTCAGGAATAGAGCAGGAGACTTCATGCGGATCGTATCAGCGGCGGCACTCACCTTCATCGCGCTGTGCGCTGGACCGGCCGGCGCCGAGGACCTCAAGGCTTTCAGGCTGACCATCGACGGGGTGGCGGTCGACATCGATCCCGGCGAGAGCGCCGACGTGACGCTGCCCGGGGGCAAGAAGAGCAAGGTGACGCTCGAACGCAATGATTTCGCCACCTTTTCAGGCGGCAGTTTCTCCTTCAACCATCCAAGCACCATTTCGGTGACCAAGACCGATCTTGGCGAAAACATCACGCAGTATCTGATGGCTTCGGCGCTTGGGACGATCGTCGTGGTGCAGGAATACGGCAAGCTGAACCCGGTGGCGCTCAACCAGATGATGCTGCAGGAGATGACCAAGGAATCGGTTCAGGCCGGCGCCGAACTGACGCAGCAGCCGACGACGCGCAAGCTTCCCGACGGCAAGGAACTGACCGGCATCCGCGCCGAGGTGAAGACGCGCACCGATACCGCTTATTTCGAGATCGTCGGCTACGGCCTCGCCGACCAGGGGCTGTTGTTCATCACGCGCGTCGGCAGCGAGGATCTGGGCACCGAACAGCCGCTGATCGACAAGTTCTGGGAGAGCCTGAAGGTCAAGATGTAGGGTCGAGGTGGTGTCTCAGTTTGGATTTCGGCTGTGGGTTGAAGCCGCCTCGATCCATTGACATATTCTCAAGAACGAATTGGTCAGCATTGGTGAGCTATGAAGCGAATCGCCAAACCGGACTCACAGATAGATGAGTAGCTCCCAAATGGAGAAATATGTCTGGGCCTCGATCTTATATTATGTCGTGGTTGCTGCATTTTGTTTATTAGCTATTTTTATCTCAATAAACGGGTTTGGAATTTTTTGGGGTCTGGTTGCACTGTTCGGGTGTTTGGCGGTGGTCATATCGCTCAACGCATGGCGACTGAGACGGCATCCGCGAAGCGTCTATCAAGTCGAATTGGCCAAACGGAGAGTGGGCGGCTGATCACCGCTGGATAGAACCGGCCAGCGGTCGAGACGCTGACGAAGCCTAAAGCCCCGTCGGCATCAGGCCGGCCAGCCAGTTCACGGAACGCTTTGCCGCGTCGGCGGTGGCCGAGGCGGCGCGGCCGAGATCGGTCTTGACCACGGCATAGCCGTTCTTCGTGCGGTAGAGCACGCCGGTTCCGCCATCGACCACCTGTTCATAGGCGACAGGGCGGGCGGCGTCCGCTTCGACGGCCGTCGTCGGCGAGCCGACCGGGACACTCGGCCGATGGCTCAGTTCCGGCGGCAGCGGGCTTTCCGTCCGAACGATCTTGCTGGCGGGCTTCAGGTCCGGGCGGGACGCGATCGCGGCCAGTTGCGAGGAGGTCGACGAGCCCTTGGTGCGGCAGATGCCGGACACCAGCGGATAGTCGAAATTGCGCTCGTGCAGGATCTGGCTTTTCATCGCGGCCTCGCACTCGGCGATGGTCGACCATTTGGCCGGCGTCTCGCCGATATATTCGCAGAGCTTGGCGTCGCAGTCGCAGCCGACAATGGTCATGGCGACAAGGGCGGTCTTGATCACGGGTCTCGTCCCTTCGAGATGCCCCCCGGCAGCCCATTCAGGTAATACTGCCTCATTCCATCGCGCGCGAACAAGGCTGGATTTGGCCGCGATTATGGAATGAGCGTGGCGAAGTCTCCGATCTCGGCCGTGCGTGGCCGAAAGGCCTCAATAATCGTAGACGTGTTCGAGCCTGGCGCCGGCCTTCATCAGCGACGGCAGCACCAGATGCAGCTTGCGCACGGCGACGACCATGCCGGTGCGGCGTGTCGAGGGATCGGCAGGCAGCGGATAGCTGAACAGGATGCGCATGCCTTCGGGAATGGCGATCGCGTCGGTCGACAGCATGGTGACCATGATCTCGTCATTGCCGCCGATCTCGACGAAGGAGACACCCTTGTCGATCAGCCGCGGGATCATGTCGGTGAAGACCTGGTAGCGCCTGGTGACGAAGATGGTGCCGTCGGCGCCGTAATCGCGCTCCAGCAAGGTGTCGGGCTCGTTGCGGGTGGCTTCGCCGACCGGACCCTTGGCCCAGACATGGACATCGAGGAAGGCCGGATCGGAGGTGGCGGCGAGGGCCTTCTTGATCAGGCCGGCATAGCCTTGCTTGATGGTGTCGGCGAGACCAAAGGCGAGCTTGCGTTCGCTGGTGCGGATGGAACTGTCGCCCGGCGCCGGTTGCACGGCAAACAGACCGGCGCGCTTCTCGGCATAGGGGAACTGGTACCACGGCACCTGGTCGAGGAAAGCAGCATAGTCCGCCGCCACCTTGGCCTGATAGATGTCGGCGGCGGTGCGCTTGGCCGATGTCGCCTCGGTGATGCGGCCGACCGTGTTCTCATAGGCCCACTGCAAGATATGCTCGATCGAGTGGCTGGTGCCGATGATGACCAGCATCTGGTGGTTGGCATAATTGAACTTGTAGGGAGAACTGGCGCGGATCACCGTCGCGTAGTCCTGCCAGAAGCGGCCGACATAGGACCAATAGGGAAAGCCGCTCGGCTGGTCCTTGGCGACGAAGCCTGCATATTCGCGCGCGGCGTAGACGATCGCCCATTCCGGATAGGTCAGGAAGGTCGATTCCTCCGGCCTTTGATAGCCGGGGATTTCGGCGCGCACCTTGTCCGCCAGTGCCTTGGGCGGCGCGCCGTCGGCAATGCCCGGCAGAGGCGTCTTGTCGAGCGATGGCGTGGTCAGGAAGCCGTAGCTCAGCCCGACGACCGGGATGAGGACGACGATGACGATCAGCCACACGATCGTCTTGATGAGGCGCTTTATCAAGCGGAACAGGAACATGGCCGGTCAGGCCGTGGCGAAGTGGTCGTATATGCGCTTCGACAGCCAGAAGCCGACATAGACGGCGAAGCCGCCAATGACGAGATGCGGCAGGTTGGCGAAGAAGCGGGTGGGGAACTCGATGTCGTTCAAGGAGCGGAAGCCGTTGATGAAGATGCCGGCATCGAGGCAGCCGGAGCCGGTGATCAGACCGAGCACGCCGTCGAACAGATAGACCGAGCCGAACAGCTTGAAATAGAACACCGCCTGGCGGTGCGAGATGAAGGCGGCGGCCAGCGCCCAAACGCCGGAGAAGGCGTGCAGCAGGTCGTCGTACCATTGCAACGAGAACAGGCCGAACAGATTGCCGTTGGCGTCGTTGAACGCCGGTATTTCGCCGATGGCTACGACGGCGAAGAACAGGAAAGCATAGGCAACGGCAAGCTTCTGGATCAGTGTCATGAAGTATCCCCCTTCAAGGGAGTCCATTCGCTAACGCTACTCTGCCGGTCGCCTGACGAGGTTTTCTGCACTTCCGATGCTCACGGACCTATGTCCGCTCCGCTTCGGTTCTCGAAACCCACGCCATGCGCCTCGGCAGAGCGCGTTATCAAACGGGCTCCGACACCTTCAAACGTTAGCTGATTTTGCCGCCGGTTGCAGCCCCGACGGAAGACACCATAAAAATGCGGGGAATAGGCCACAAAAGACAGTCGGCGCCGGGATTTCTCCCAGCGCCTCCCTGTCAGATCAGGACACGGTCGCGGCAGCAACTTCCGTAAAGTCGTCGCGCCATGCCGGCCTTGATTTTGACGGTCCTGCCAGTCACCACCCGAGGGCAGCGTCCGTTCGGGACCTCGCCGGTCTCAACCCTTGCGGGTTTTGCCCTGCGGCCATCGAAGGTTTTTGCCGTTCTTCATGGCAGCATCGGTCCGCCGTCGGCGTTGGCACGCTTTCCGCGGCCCCGTAGGTCTCGGCATCCACCCCTCGAACAGGCGAGCCTGCTCTCGATCTGGGCCGTACGGGCCTCAGGAAATCTGCCTTTCACTTCCGCCTTTCGGCTTGGCGATCGGTAGCCGCCTGAGATGGGTTGAACTTACGCCGGGTAAGGGATTTGGGGAATGGCCCCGGTCCTGTGGATAACGGGATTATCGGGGACCGTTTGCCAACGGCCCCGGAATTTCGGCGCCGACTGGCTTAGACAGCCTGCCCCCGCTTTTCGCGGCTCCGACCGACAGCACCCCTTGCTCCGCCGGCGGGGTCAGGTTTCAATGCCGTTAAAGAACTGGGCCGGCAAAGGGTCGCCTATGGCTCGGCGCCGGGGAGGGTGCGTGTTGAAAGTCGGGGTGGTTCTCAATCCGATTGCCGGTGGCGGCCGGCTGAAACGGCATTGGCCTGAAGTCGCTGTTTCGCTGAAGAAGCACTTCGGCGATTTCGAGTTGCGTGAGACGCAAGCCGAGGGCGATGCCGAACGGCTGGCGATCGACCTCGCGGCCAGTGGCTTCGACCTGGTGATCGCGGCCGGCGGCGACGGCACGGCGAGTGAAGTCGCCGATGGCCTGCTGCAGGCCTTCGAGGAGAGCGGCCGGATGACCGAACTTGGCCTGCTGCCATGCGGCACCGGCATCGATTTCGCGCGCGGGCTCGGCCTGCCGAAGGCGGTGGACGCGACCCTGGAGCGGATTGCCGGGGCGAAGGCAAGAGCCGTCGATGCCGGCCGCATCTGCTACATCGACGACCATGGCGCGCTGGCCAGCCGCCACTTCATCAACATTGCCAGCCTTGGCCTCTCGGGGGCGACGGACCGGGCCGTCAATGCCGACAAGCGCAAGGGCAAGATGTCGGCCAAGGCGCTGTTCCTGTGGCGCACCGTGGTCGAGTTCATCCGCTACCGCTTTCAGGATGTGCGCATCACCGTCGATGACGGCACGCCGGTCGAAGCGCGCATGGCGCTGGTGGCGGTGGCCAACGGCAAATTCTTCGGCGGCGGCATGATGATCGCGCCGGACGCCGAACTCACCGATGGAGAGTTCGACATCGTCATCCTGCGCGCGGCGGGCAAGCTGAAGCTGATCTGGGACATCCGCCTGCTTTATGGCGGCCGCCACCGCAACCATCCGGCGATCACCATCCTGCGTGGCCGAACAGTGGTGGTCGAACCGCTCGGCGACGTGGAAAAGAATGGCGCGCTGGTCGACATAGACGGCGAGTCGCCCGGACGCATACCGGCGACTTTCGAGATCCTGCCCGGTGCGCTGACGCTGAGGTACTGAGCCGTACCTCGTCACCCCAGGGCGGAGCGGCCGCGCAGCGGCGTCGCGGAGACCCTGGGATCCAGCCGCGACTCCGAAGCGGCGCGGCGCTGCAGAATTCTGCCTGTTGCATTCTTCGTCTGACATCACGGAATGGATCCTCGGGTCTGCGCGGTCGCTTCGCGTCCGCTCCGCCCGTGGATGACGAAGTGATTGGTGTTCCGGCCAATCGCCAGGGCATACGGTCCCGTCAGGCTCTACCAGACAAAACCAGTTACAGTTCCGATTCAAGTTCCTACGGCCTTGATTCTGAATGTTCGCCTACATTGTTGATTTTACTAATTAATTTTGTCGGCTTCAAATCTCCAGCTTGGCCGGGAAACCGGGCGCGCGCAGGTCGGTGCCAACGGCATCCTCAAGCAATTTGACGATCTGGGTCGACCAGGCGCCGCCGCCATAGGTTTCCTTGCCCTGCTCAAAAATTGCTTTGACGCCTGACGCCAGCTCGAGCGGCACGCCGAAATCCTTGCCCATGCCCAGCGCGAAGCCGAGGTCCTTCAGCGCCAGGTCCATGGTGAAGCCGATGTCGTAAGAACCGTTGAGGACGAGCTGGCTCTCGGTCTCGTGGACGAAGCTGTTGCCGGAGGAGGCAACGATGGCATGGTAGGATTGGGCGAGGTCGAGCCCGCCCTGCTTGGCCAGCATCAGCGCCTCGCCGGCGGCGACGAGATGGATGAAGGCCAGCATGTTGGTGATCACCTTGATGACCGCCGCCGAGCCGATCGGCCCCATCAGGAAGGAGCGCGCGCACATTGCCTCGATGGCCGGGCGATGGCGTTCGTAAAGCGCGGCATCACCGCCGACCAGCGCGGTGATTTTACCGACCGCCGCCAGATGCACGCCGCCGGTGACCGGGCATTCCAATGTCTCGACACCCTTGGCCGAGGCGAGCGCGGCGAGCCGCACGATCTCGTCGCGGCCGTTGGTCGACATCTCGATCCAGGTGCCGCCCTTGGGGAGGCCTTCGAGCAACCCGCCGGGTCCGGCCAGAACGACCTCGCTGACCTTGGGCGAGGGCAGGCAGGTTACGGCGTTGCCGGCGAGGGCGGCGGCCGCGGCCGGGCTGTCGGCTGATGTGGCGCCGAGCGCGACGAGGCGTTCGACCGCGGCCGGGTCGCGGTCGAAGACCGTCACGGCAAAACCGTTGCGGATCAGGCTGGCGGCAAGGTTGCCGCCGAGATGGCCGAGGCCGATGAAGGCGTAGCGTTCGCTCATGGCATCAGCGGCGTCTGCATCATCTGCAGATGCAAATCCTTGCCGGTGTAGGGATGCGCGTCGCAGACCGCTTCGTTGAGCTCGACGCCCAACCCTGGTTCCTTCGACGGGATGACATTGCCGTCCTGCCACTCGATCTTCTTCTTCAACAGCGTGGCGTGGAAACCGTCCCACTGCTTCAGCGATTCCAGGATGAGGAAGTTGGGCAGCGTCACCGCCAGCTGGATATTGGCGGCACCGACGATCGGCCCGCAATAGCAATGCGGGGCGACCTGGATGTGGTAGGCCTCGGCCATCGCGGCGATCTTCTTGGTTTCGAGAATGCCGCCGGAGCGGCCAAGGTCCGGCTGCAGGATGGTCGCGGCGCGGTTCTCGATGACGCGTGCGAATTCGGATTTGGTCGTCAGCCGCTCACCGGTGGCGATGGGGATCGAAGTCGCGCGGGCCACTTGCGCCATCACCTCTGGCATGTCGGGCGGCACCGGCTCCTCGAACCACAAGGGATCATAGGGCTCGATGGCGCGCGCCATGCGCAGCGCGCCCGAAGCGGTGAACTGGCCGTGCGTGCCGAACAATATGTCGGCGCGGGTGCCGACCGCCTCGCGGATCGCCTTGATCATGCGGGTGGAGATGTCGATGTCGAGCAGGCGCGGCTGATGGCCGTCGAAGGCGGTGTAGGGGCCGGCCGGGTCGAGCTTGACGGCATTGAAGCCCTGCTCGACATATTCGAGCGCGCAGGCCGCCGCCATTTCGGGGTCGTTGTAGACATTCCTGCCGTCCGGCGCGTCCTCGGAATGGACGCTGCCGGTGTGCGGGTAGAGGTAGGTGTAGGAGCGCAGCGTCTCGTGCACCTGGCCGCCGAGCAGCTTGTAGACCGGCTTGTTCGCTTCCTTGCCGACGATGTCCCAGCAGGCCATTTCGAGCGCCGAAAAACAGCCCATGCCGGAAACGTCGGGGCGCTGGGTGAAGCCTGACGAATATGCTCGGCGGAAGAAATTCTCGATGTCGTGCGGATCGCGGCCGACGAGATAGCGCTCGGCCATGTCCTCGACCATCTTGGCCGTGATGTGGGCGGAGAAGGTGGCGTTGTAGGCTTCGCCGTAACCGACGACACCGCCATCCGTGGTCAGCTTGACGAAGATGAAATACTTGCCGCCGATGCCGGGCGGCGGGTTGCCGACAACCCAGGTCTTGACGTCGGTGATCTTCATTTGTGGTCCTCCAGAACCAGTTCGGCGCCCTTCCACCCGGTCATGACCGAGGCGGCGTTGGTGTTGCCGGTGATGTTGTCGGGAAAGATCGAGGCGTCGATGACGCGCAAGCCTTCAATGCCATGCACTTTGAGGCGCGGATCGACGACGGCGCGCGCGGGGTCGGGACCCATGCGGCAGGTCGACACCGGGTGATAGACAGTGCCGGAGCGCTTCCTGAAATCGGTGATCAGGTCGGCGTCCGACTGGATCGACGGGCCGGGCAGGACCTCTTCCTTGATGATTTCCGCCATGGCAGGCATCGAGGCGATCTTGCGCACGAACTTCACCGCCGCCAGCATTTCCTCGACATCGGCGTTGGTCGAATAGGCGTTGGCGACGATTTTGGGGTAATCCAGCGGGTTGCTGGAGCGGATCATGATCTCGCCGCGGCTCGACGGGCGGCAGTTGGACAGGCCGATGGAAAAGCCCGGCCACGGGTCGGGCGTCAGGATCGGGCGTTCGCCGCTCTTCGGGATGACGGTGGAGAAGGCCTGGAAATAGAGCTGCATGTTGGGGCGCGAGAAGGCCGGGTCGGTGCGGAAGAAGCCGCCGCCATGGTTCATCGACAGCGACAGCGGCCCGGAGCGCGTCAGTATGTATTGCATGCCGACCAGGAGCTTGCCCCACCAGGGACGCAGGATCTGGTTCAGCGTCGGCACCTTGCCCTTGAAGGTGTAGTTGATGCCGACATGGTCCTGCAGATTGGCGCCGACATTTTCGTTTGCGTGCAAGATCGGAATGCCCAGGCCTTGCAAAAGTGCCGAGGGGCCGACTCCCGACAATTGCAGCAGCTGCGGCGAGTTGATCGAGCCTGCCGAAAGAATGATCTCGCGGCCGGCACGGACCGTCTTCGTCCGACCGTTCTGCAGATACTCGACGCCGACGGCACGCTTGCCTTCGAACAGGATTCTGCTCGCCAGCGCGTTGGTCTCGACGCGGACATTGCCGCGCCTCATCGCCGGGCGCAGGAAGGCGCGTGCCGCCGACATGCGGCGGCCGTTCTTGGTCGAAATCTGGTAGGTGCCGACGCCTTCCTGGGCGGCGCCGTTGAAATCGGGATTGAGCGGCAGGCCGGCCTGCTGGCCGGCGGCGAGATAGCGCCTGGTCAGGGGGTGGACGGCGTTCGTCGTTTCGCTGATGTGCAGGGGGCCGCCGGTGCCGCGCCATCTGTCGGCGCCGGCCTCATTGTCCTCGAGCGCCTTGAAGGCAGGCAGCAGATCGTCATAGCCCCAGCCGGGATTGCCGGCGTCGCGCCAGTCGTCGAAATCCTCGCGTGCGCCCCTGATCCAGACCATGGCGTTGATCGAGCTCGACCCGCCGAGCAGCTTGCCGCGCGGCCAGTGGTCGACATTGCCGCCAAGGCCGGGATCGGCTTCGGTCTTGTAGTTCCAGTTGACGGCCGGATCGAAGAAGGTCTTGCCGTAACCGAGCGGCATCTGCACGTAGAAGCGGCGGTCGCTTCCGCCCGCCTCAAGCACCAGCACCGAAAAGCGGCCCGAAGCCGACAGTTTGTCGGCGAGCACCGAGCCGGCCGAGCCGGAGCCGACGATAATGAAGTCATAGGTCTGCATGATGGGTCTGGGCGGTTCCTGAAATCCGGCCGCAGCCTAGACGCCACGGGTTCATCGCGTCGCCGGGCCTTCCGGCATCGGTTGTGAAAAAAGCGACTGGCATATCTGGCCGGTTTGCGGGGAATCCCGACAATCGCGCTTGATATGCACCGGCCCGGCAGCCTATGCGGTGATCTTGTTTTTCGGAATCATGCTCTGGCCAACTGCGGAAGGCAGGAAATCATATGCGTGTCCTGTCGGATGCTTTCATTGCCGAACTGCCGGGCTACTACAAAGGCAAGGTCCGCGAAAACTACGATTTGGCCGACGGGCGGCGCATCATCATCGCCACCGACCGTCTCAGCGCCTTCGACATCATCCTGACCTCGATCCCGTTCAAGGGCGAGATACTGACGCAGACGGCGCGCTACTGGTTCGAGGAGACCGCCGATATCTGTCCGAACCATGTGCTCGAATATCCCGACCCCAACGTCGTCGTCGGCACGAGGCTCGCGATCCTGCCGGTCGAGATCGTCGTGCGCGGTTATCTGGCGGGGACCACCAGCACCTCCATCCTCACGCGTTACAAGCGTGGCGAGCGCGACATGTACGGAATGCGCCTGCCGGACGGCCTGCGCGACAATGAAAAGCTGGCCGAGGCCGTCATCACGCCGACGAGCAAGGCAGCGGATGGCGCCCATGACGAGCCGCTGTCCAGGGCCGAGATCCTCGAACAGGGATTGCTCACGCAGGGGCAGTGGGACACCGTCTCGGATTACGCCTTGCGCCTGTTTGCCCGCGGCCAGGCCCGCGCCGCCGAACGCGGCCTGATCCTCGCCGACACGAAGTACGAATTCGGCACCGACAAGAACGGGACCATTATCCTGGCCGATGAAATTCACACGCCGGACAGCAGCCGGTACTGGATCGCCGGGAGTTACGAACAGGCCCTGGCAAACGGCACGCGGCCGGAGAGCTTCGACAAGGATTTCATCCGCTCGTGGGTGACGGCCAGATGCGACCCCTACAAGGACCCGATCCCGAAGATTCCGGATGAGATTGTCGAACAGGCCTCCGGGATCTACGCCCGGGCTTATGAGGCGATTACAGCCAAGGCGTTCGTGCCGGATGTTTCCGGAGATACCGTTCTCGATCGCATCCGCTCGAACCTCAAGCGCTATTTTTGACGTTGGCGCAAGTCCTTTTGCGAAGCGTCTCCCCCAGGTAGCGCGTCTCGAAATCGATGCGCATGGGGCATGCCGTTTGACGGAAACTCTTTTCTAACTGGTCGGCCGACATATTCTGGGAATACCTGAAGAAATTTGTAAGTACCGATGCGGTCAAAGGAATTCCTTTTCGGATTTTTCAAAAGCCTTCTTGTTTCCGGAGGCATACTTTTATTTGTTTGGACGTTGGCCGCCGGCATGATGTCCGGCGAGGCGTTTATGATCCTCAGTCCGTTTATCATAGGCCCGGTGATAATTGGATTTTGGGCGATTATCGTCCCAATAATTGTCCTCTTGACGTTCGCCACCATCGATCGCTCCAGCGCGGAAGTATTCGGGGCTCTAGCGGTATACCCGGTTCTTGTAGCTGCCTTCTTTGGCTTTCAGACGGTTCATTCTTCTCTTGAGAAGGAACGCGTGCAAACTGCTATCGAAGCCGCGCGTGCGGCTCTCGATCCGAAATATCTCCAGCGCAAAATCGACAATCCCATCGGCAGAATCGAAACCTTGGCACTAAAGGGCCCAGACTTATGCACAACAGGTATTTGCCCGATCGCGCTTGCCGACGGCATGGCTGGGCGCGTTGCAATTCTTGGACCGCCGCCAGGTACCATCCTAGACAATCGATATGAGGATAACCCACTCAAAACCGAAACTTTATGGGTCGAGAAAACCTATCGTGCGGCGGAAGGGAAGGCTTGCCTTTTGCCGGACAGCAAACACCAGGTTTATTGGGTGCAGAAGGTCGGCCTGTTTGGAGCCTGCATTGAGAAAAGCGACCTGCAGTTCCCCTTGGAAGATGCCATCCTTGTTCTGGATGAGAGTACCGGCAACGTGAATCGCCCCAATGGTCTCAGGGGAGGTGACATCAGCGCCGCTTACCAAATCAAGGGAAAGACCCTTCACGAGATCGCCAGGTGGGAAGCGGGCGCCCTAAGCTGGCATGGTCCAATGGTAGGTGAACGGTTCGATACGATTGACTTCCTGCGTACCCTGACAGGCTCGAGCACAAATGGCGTCAGTGAAGCCGCCAAGTTGACGCTGCAGCAACGTATCGATGCGGCATATGACGGAATTGGCAAGACTCGTATCGATGTGGGCGCCGTTGTTGAATATCTGAAAAGCACACCTGAAAAAGATCACCGTAAGACCGAGCTTGATAATGAAAGAGTGAGCCGTTTGAGGGCATTAGTTATCGAAGGCTGCCCTTTGAAGACCCAGCAAGCGTCGAAGAATCCCTACTATATGGCGCAATGCCGGGGATCATACGATAGATTTGTCGATTGGTACTTTGGTTCTGCGACTGCGGCTGCCCTCAAGTTTTGATATGACTTTTCGGTATGCTTCTCCTCCATCGGAAGCCGAGTTCCAAGGGCCACATCATTCGGTTCTGGATGCGTTGACGCGTCATATCCATATCGCTACGTAGTCGCGGCAATCGACCTCAGGGATTTCTCGCATGGTGCAGTACGCGGAAGGACGGCCGATCGGAGACCTGACGCTGCGCACGCTGGCCATGCCTTCCGACGCCAACGCCGCTGGCGACATCTTCGGCGGCTGGGTGATGGCGCAGATGGACCTTGCATGCGGCATCCGCGCCGCCGAGCGCGCCA
Organism: Mesorhizobium erdmanii USDA 3471; assembly: GCF_000472705.1. Lineage (GTDB taxonomy): Bacteria > Pseudomonadota > Alphaproteobacteria > Rhizobiales > Rhizobiaceae > Mesorhizobium > Mesorhizobium erdmanii. The sequence goes on from NZ_AXAE01000031.1 coordinate 48,054, forward strand.
GGGGCCGCGTGGTGACGGCGGCGGTCAAGGAGATGTCCTTCGCCAAGCCGATGAAGATCGGCGACACGCTGTGCATCTACACCCATGTCGAGCGCGTCGGCCGCACCTCGATGACGCTCAAGGTCGAGGCCTGGGCGCAGCGCTATCTCTCGGACCTTATGGAAAAGGTCACCCACGCCGATTTCGTCATGGTGGCGCTGGACGGCGAGGGCAAGCCGAAGGCGGTTCCGGCCGAAGGCTGACAAGCCCGTTCCCGCAATCTCCGTTGTGCCGATCAGGGGCATTGTAACATCGCCGATGCAGGCGGTGCGCTCCGCGACATCCTATGGTTGCCTTCGCGCCCGATTCTGCCGGCGCGGAGGGGGAGACAATGCGTCAACACATGCTGAACGGCTGGCTCGTGGCAGCCCTTGTCGCCGTGGTCTGCCTGCTCGGCGTAACCGCCTATGCCGAAGTCAAACAGGACCTTCCGCGCTCCACTTGCCTGCAAGACAAGAAGGGCGTCAGGCAACCAGCCGCGATATGCGCGCCTTGCAGTCCGGCTGCTTGCGAGAGCCTTGCGACGAGAACCTGAATTGGCCGCTTCCGGTGCGCGATTGTCGTCTTCAAAGTAGCGCGGGCGTCGATCGGCCTCGCTTGCCATAAGACAAAGTTGCCAAGCCTCGTTCGGCAGGCACGCGTTTTCCTGTCGTCAGCCGCCTTCACCCATCGCGAAATGCCCGAAACCTTGCCGTGCAAGGGCTTCAGCCATGCATGTCGTCGAATTTTTCGCGCGCCTCGCGCACGCGCTGCGTGTTCCTGCGCGCCCATTCGCCAAGTGCGCCGACCGGGATCAACAGCTCGTGGCCGAGCTCGGTCAGTTCGTAGTCGACGCGCGGCGGGATGGTCGGGAACACGGTGCGGGTGACGAAGCCGTCGCGTTCCAGGCCGCGCAAGGTAGTGGTCAGCATCTTCTGCGAGATGCCGCCGACAGCGGCGCGCAACTCGTTGAAACGCAGCGGCCCGTCGCCAAGCTTGCCGACCACGAGCACGGTCCATTTGTCGCCGACGCGCTGCAGGATTTCCGAAACGGCGCGGCAGTCTTCGGTGTTGTGAGGGTGCCTCAGTAACAAAACGGTGCCTCCTTGCGTCGGCAATTGACAGTATCTCATATAGCGCCGGTATCTAAACGATACCAGCTTTTTACTGGAATGGAGAGCCCCCATGTCAAAGCCGAAAATCGCCATCATCGTCGGTTCGACGCGCGCCGCGCGCTTCGCCGACGTTCCCACCCAATGGATCGCCAAGATCGCCAAGTCCCATTCCGACATCGATGTCGAGATCGTCGATTTGCGTGACTTCCCGTTGCCCTTCTTCGACGAGGTGGCCTCTTCCGCCTGGGTGCCGTCGACCAACGAGGTGGCGCAGCGCTGGCAGAAGAAGGTCGCCGAATTCGACGGCTTCATCTTCACCGCCGCCGAATACAATCACGGCCCGACGGCCGTGCTGAAAAACGCCATCGACTACGCCGCCAACGAGTGGAACAAGAAGCCGGCCGGCTTCGTCGGCTATGGCAGCGTCGGCGGCGCCCGCGCGGTCGAGCAGTTGCGTCTCCATGCCGTCGAATTGCAGATGGCGCCGGTCAAGTCGGCGGTCCATATCGCCTGGGGCGACTTCCTCGCCGTTCGCCAGGGCGAGAAGAAGCTCGAAGACCTCGAGCACCTGAACCAGGCCGCCACGGCGCTGGTCAACGACGTCGCCTGGTGGGCCAAGGCGTTGAAGAAGGCACGCGATGCCGACGTGCTGGCCGAGGAAGTCAAGGCGGCCTGATCGACTTTCGAGATTATCCTCCCAAGGGATATGGGGCGGCGCTTGCGCCGCCCTTTTCAATTACAGCGGTTATGCGGCTCGTCGACAACGTTGCGATGCGTTACGGCCAATTGCCCGGCGCCGTCGCCGACGGCCACACCGCCTCGCTGGAGCAGTCGTGGCGCTCGCCTGTCGCGAAGCGTCCACCATGGCCTGGTGATCATGACAGCGTTCGTCGTCGCGACCGCGCTGGCGCCGTTCCTGCGCGATGTCACAACGAAGCCTCTGTCTCCGGGGCCCACTGAAGAGACCGAGGCGGCTGGCTAGCCAGTCGCCGTCTTCTTGCCGAAAGCGTGCCAACGGGCCTCGACTTCGACGCGAAGCCGGTCGCGGTCGACCGAAAGCACGCTGTGGGGCAGCGCAACATACCGCTTGCCATCCTGGGTGGGGAAAATGTTGCTCAGGCGCGAGGCCGTGGCGTTCTGGGCGAGCGTGAAGGTCGCCATGCCGATGCCGAACCGTCTTAATCCTCTGCTGTTTCGGTTGACGGCCCGCCATAGGGGCAGGATCGTCTTATCCGCGAACGCCTCGGAAACCTGCAGCGCGGTGACATCCCGGTAATGGTCTTTGTCCAAGACATATCCTGGCCTGTCTCCCTGGATGTCGTACCATCGCTTCTTCAACGCCTCGTAGGTAAGGGTGAGTGAGGAAATGTCCTCCACCTCCCGCCACGGGATGTCGGCGAAGACATAGCCGTCGAGATTGAGCCGCAATCCGGCCGGCGATAGCAGCAACAGTGGTTCGGCGGTCAGCAATCCGTTGATTTGCCAGACAATCGTGACGGCGGCCACAACTGCCAAGGGACCACCCAACAGCCAGTTATCCCTGCCGAAGGCGACAACGAGCCCGACAACGAGAACAAGCGCCGAGAAGGCGATGAATTTCAACGCGGTCCTGCCGCTGCCAAAGGCAATGATCTGGTTGACGTCTTGTGCCTGGCCCGAACTCAACGGTTCGCCTCCCGTCGTCGGCACTACTCTTGCAGGCGAGAACTGCCGCCGAGACTGTCATGGACGATACAGGCTGACCATCTGCCGAACAAGGCCGACAGTGAAGCCCGCCCAGCGTCAATGGTGGCGTTCGCGACCCCGCTCCGGCGAGACGGCAATCTTCGACCCAATTCGGACCTTCAGCGCTTCCGCCATTGGGATCGAAAACTGTAGCCACGCAGGTCCTCACGCTCGCGCAGCAGCTTTCGGCGTCGTGCCGAAGGCGCATCTAAAAGCGTGTGTGAAAGCGCTCTGCGACGTGTAACCGAGTCTGCTACCGATACTGGCCACGTCAGCATCACCACGCGCCAGCGCCGCACGAGCGAGGGTGAGACGCCACGCGCGCACATAGCCGAGCGGCGGCTGTCCCACTTGGCGGGTGAACACCGCGGCGAATGCCGCCCGCGACATACCGGCCAGACTGGCGAGCCGCGCCACCGTCCATGGCTGGCCGATATCCTCATGAACGGCTCGAAGCGCACGACCGAGCCGTGGGTCCGTGAGCGCGCCAAGCCATCCAGCCTGGCCATTCTCAGGGCCTTCCGCATAGGCTCGGATCGCTTCCACCAGCAGCACATCGGCGAGGCGGGCGGTCACGATCTGACTTCCCATGGCGCCCCGCTCCACTTCACCACTGAGCAGCGCGAGGATCGTCGTCACCGCACCAGATGCCGCCGAGGATCTGGGAACCAACAGGAAGCCTGGCAACATATCGAGTAGGAATTCTCCATTTCCCTGCGAGAAGGTGACGGTCCCCCCGAGTGCGATCGTATCGTCACCACCAAGCCGCGCCACGTCAGAGCCGTCGTAAAAGGTCTGACCATCGGAGAGGGGTAACTTCGGATCGCTGGCGACCGCATAGGGCGTGCGTCCGATCAGGCAAACATCACCCGCGCTCATGGGCTGCGGATCTCGCCCCGGTGCCATCAGCCAGCCGGTCCCCCGCAACAACGCAACGAACTTAAGTCGGTCAAGAGCCGGGAATTCGAGCGCCCACTGGCCTGCGGCTTCCAGCCGCGTGAGGCGGCTGACCTTGGCGCCAAGCACCGACAGAACGTCCGACAGCGGGTCGGTTTTAGACGATTGCGATAAAACCATGGACGTTGTGATATAGGAAATCTTGCATTGATGCCATATCTCCCTCGCCGAAGGAGAATTGCAAATGGGCATCACTGGCAAGGTCATCGCCATCACCGGCGCGAGCAGCGGGATTGGGCGCGCGACTGCAAAGCTTCTTGCTGAACGCGGCGCTTTAGTCGTGCTGGGTGCTCGTCGCGAGGATGCGCTGGCCGCAGTCGTCGACGAGATAACGGCCGCAGGTGGGAAGGCGGTGCACAAGATTACCGACGTTCGAGATCGAAACCATCTTGAAGCGCTTGTCGATCTGGCGATCGAACGAGGCGGCAAGCTCGACGTCATGGTGAACAATGCCGGGATTGGGCCCATTTCGCGCTTCGACGCCCTGCGCGTGGAGGACTGGGACGCTATGATCGACGTCAATCTGCGCGGCACACTCCATGGCATCGCCGCGGCGTTGCCGGTGTTTCAACGTCAGCAGTCGGGTCACATCGTCAATGTTGTCTCGACAGCCGGCATCAAGATCCTCCCGACCATGGGTGTCTATGCCGCCACAAAGAACGCCGTGCGGACTATCACCGAAGCCCTGAGGCAAGAGTCAGGTCCCCACCTGAGAGTTACAGAAGTATCGCCGGGCATGATCTCCACCAACTTTGGAGACTCGGTGACTGATCCGGACGTCAGAGAGGCGCTTGAACAGCGCCTGGGAAAGGTCGCCATCTCACCGGATTCGATCGCTCGCGGCGTCGCATACGCGATCGAACAGCCAGCCGATGTGGATGTAGGTAGCATCGTCATACGACCCACCGCTCAGGATTGAAGGTTTGACTTGCGCAGGTTGACGGACGTCTGCGGACCGCCCTCAGCACGCTTTCGGAACATCTGGTTTCGGGCAACGAGGGGCGCTCTTCCAAGAACTGCTTTATCGTACGTCGGGCGGCTACCGGGCGTCGGGTTCAATCCCCTAGCCACCCGCACGGGCGAGCAGCAGCGCGCGTTCCCTTTCATTGCCGGTCAGTTCCGCGGCCTGGCGGAACGCGGCGCGGGCTTGCGCCTTGTGTCCCAGTTTCTCAAGAAGATCGCCGCGCACCGTGAGCAGGAGATGCGAATCCTTCAGGCGCGGCTCGTCCTTCAGCGCCTCGACGATGGCGAGGCCCTGCGCCGGTCCGAACGCCATGCCGACGGCCACCGCCCGGTTGATTTCGACGATGGGCGAGGGGGCCGCCAAGGCAAGGGCCTGATAATAGGCCGATATCGCGATCCAATCGGTGTCGGCGGCGGTTGCCGCCCGGGCATGGCAGGCGGCGATCATCGCCTGCAGCAGATAGGGCCCCGGTGTCGGCGTGAGGGCCAACGCCCGGTTGAGGCCGTCGAGGCCACGCCGGATGAGCGACCAGTTCCATCGGCCGCGGTCCTGGTCGAGCAGCAGGATCGGTTCGCCAGCTTTGCCGATGCGGGCGGGGAAGCGCGAGGCGCTGAATTCCATCAGCGCCACCAGCCCGTGCACTTCGGGCTCGTCAGGCATCAGCGCCGCCAGCGAACGGCCGAGGCGCAGCGCTTCGCCGCAGAGATCGGCGCGCAGCCAGTCCGGCCCCGTGGTTGCCACATAGCCCTCGTTGAAAACGAGATAGACCACCTCCAGCACGGCGGCGAGGCGTTCACGCCGCACCTCGCCGCGCGGCGTCTCGAACGGGATGGCGGCATCGCGAAGGGTTCGCTTGGCGCGCACGATGCGCTGGGCGATGGTGGCGTCGGACACTAGGAAGGCGCGGGCGATCTGAGGCGTCGACAGCCCGCCGAGCAGCCGCAGGGCGAGTGCGGCGCGCTGTTCGGCCGGCAACAGAGGATGGCATGCGGTGAAGATCAGCCGCAAAAGATCATCGTTGATGTCCTCGTCGAGCGCGGCCTCGATGTCGGGCATCTCGCGTTCCAGCTCGGCAAGGTCGACGGCCAACTCGCGATGCTTGCCGTCGATCATGGTGGTGCGGCGCAGCCGGTCGAGCGCCCGATTCCTGGCGACCTCGGTCAGCCACGCGGCCGGGTTGCGCGGGATGCCGTCCCGGGGCCAGCGTTCCAGCGCCAGCAGGAAGGCGTCTTGCGCGATCTCCTCGGCCAGCCCGATATCCCTGAGATAACGGGCGAGCCTGGCGGTGAGCTTCGGCTGCTCGATCCGCCAAACCGCCACGATGGTGACCGCTTCGATGGTCGCGTTGGCCGTCAACCCTTCAACCCGTCAAAGCCTTCCGCCACCTTCTGGACATCCTCGGGGAAATCGCTCATCTCGAAGACGCCGCGCACTTCGATCACGTCGTTCTCCCCAGCCGGGCAACGGCGGGCCCATTCGATGGCCTCCTCACGCGAGCGCACGTCGATCACCCAATAGCCGCCCAGCACTTCCTTGACCTCGGCGAAAGGCCCGTCGGTGACGACGGGCTTGCCTCCCTTGTAGCTGACCCGCGCGCCGGATGACGGCGGATGCAGCCCGTCGAGCGCCAGCAGGACGCCGGCCTTCTTCAACTCCTCATTGTATTTCATCATCCCCTCGACCGCCTCGGCGCCGGGCCTGACATCGGGCGCCGCCTCCGCGTAGCCGCCGGGGATCATCAGCATCATGAACCGCATGGTCTTTCTCCTTGGTTGGGTTGGTTCGATGATACGACGAACGGGCAATGGCGAAATCGACACGAATGGCAAAAAAGTTCAAATTCCCGGTCGCCAAAGACCTGGGTGTTGGACCGCCATATCGGCGAGGCTGCCATCTGGCCCCGCCGGTGTGCCCTGATATGTCAGCGTGTATCCGTCACCTCGAGTAAGTCAGCGTGAAATCATCCAGCCTGGCCGGCGCAATCTCCCCCACGATCCCGGTGCTCGTCTGTGTGTTCGCAATATTCCTGCTGTCCGGCATGGATGCGGCGATGAAGGTGCTGGTCATCGCGGTCGGCGTCTACAATACGGTGCTGTGGCGCAGCATGCTGGCGACCGTGGTCGCGGGCACTGGCTGGCTGGCGGGGCCGCGATCGCTGCCTGTTCCCTCGGTGCTGAAGTTACATGCGCTGCGTGCGGTGGTCGTCAGCACTGTCCTGTTGTGCTTCTTCTGGGGGCTTGCGAGGCTGCCGCTGGCGGAGGCGATCGGGCTCAGTTTCGTGGCGCCGCTGTTTGCGCTCTTACTGGCCGCGCTGCTTTTGGGCGAAAGGATACAACGTCAGGCGATCTGGGCCTCGCTGGCCGGCATTGCGGGCGTCGCAATCATCGTGGCCGGCCAGTTCGGGCAGAAAACCTATGGCGGGGATGCCCTGCTCGGCACCGCGGCGGTGCTCGCGTCGACGGTCTTCTATGCCTACAATCTGATTCTCGCCCGGCAACAGGCGCTGGTAGCCAAGCCAGTCGAGATCATGCTGTTCCAGAACCTTGGCGTCGCTGTCACCCTCAGTCTTGCCGCACCTTGGCTCGCCGTTGCGCTGCCCAGCAAGCTCTGGCTTCCGCTCGCCGGGGTGACGGCGCTGTCGCTCGCCGGACAATTCCTGATGAGCTGGGCCTATGCGCGTGCCGAAGCGCAATATCTGATCCCGACCGAATACTCCGCCTTCATCTGGGCGATGGCGCTTGGGTGGTTCTTCTTCGACGAGGCGGTGACCTGGACCACGCTGGCCGGCGCCGGCCTTATCGTCGCCAGTTGCCTGATCGCGGCGCGCTCAAATCCGAAACTCGCCGAACCGATCGAAGCCGCGGTTTAAAGGGGCGGATCCCGGGAGGCTTCCGGCGCCGTTGCCCTTGCCACCCGCACGGGGAGCAGCCCGGCACGTCGCGGCAATCGAGCAATACATTAGACATATCTAATATTTAGTTGGGTGCAGCGGCATCGCTTCAACAAAATGAACATGGCTGTGCGCGCGTTTTAAGTTGACAAGAGTGTATCCGTTGTGATGACAGTCTTCTTGAAGTTGAAATCTTTAAAATATCTTGGTTTGACTTCTGGATCAGGTTCGCAAGGCGCCGCGCTTGGCGTTAGTGGTTGCGATGCTGAGGCTATGATACAATGGGGGGTAGTTGCGTGAACCTGATCTTCGCAGTCATCATGATCACTCTTCATCCGGTCCCTTATTGGGTCTGCGGTCCGTCGGGCGCCGGCCATCTGCCGGTCTGCCACGGCATGACGTTATAACTCTTACCGCACGAGTTATCGCCGCTGCGGCCGCAGCCCGGAACGAGGCCCCGGCGGCGTGAAGTGCCTTGATTGTCAGCCCGCCGCCTCGCGCTGGGCGCCGGTCCCGATGCTGCCGGCCAGTCTGTCGATCCCGCCACCGTCGAGGTCGACAACATGGAAGCGCTATCCCCGGCGCGTCGACGCATTCAATTTTATTAAATATTTCGCTGCTCGAATTACTGTCTATAGACCATTCGTCTGGTTGTTGTGATTCCAGCCCGGAAAACGTCACTGAATGGTCGATGTAATGGTGCGCTATGTGGCAAGCTCCTGGAACGATGTCGTGCGTAGCGACATTAGTCCGGATGCGGTGGCCTGGAACCCGTATCGAACAGTCCAAGCAGACCAGGCATCACGAGGAGGATTTATCCGGTGAGCTTCTTCGTCAACGCAGTGGGCGTTCCTCTTCCCTATAGCGGCGCTTCCAACCATTGGTTCTCGGCGGCAGGGTCCGGGCCGGACTTGTACGGCAGCTCTGGAAACGACTCCTTCTACGGATCATCCAACGTCACCATGCACGGTGGCACTGGCGATGACATCTATTACCTCTATGCGGCGAGCAACAAGGTGGCGGAGGACGCTGGGGCAGGCATCGACACGATCAGCACCTGGATGAGCTACAAGCTCCCCGACAATGTCGAGAACCTCATCGTCACGAACGCCAAAAACTATGCTTTCGGAAACGGGTTGGACAACATCATCACCGCCCAGGCCGGGCACCAGACGCTGGACGGCGGCGCGGGAAACGATGTGCTGATCGACGGCGGCGGCGGTTACGATACTTTCGTCGTCTCGAAAGGCAATGGAAGCGACCTGATAGCGAATTTTGCCGCCACCGACACCGTCCGCCTGAATGGCTATGGGTTCACTTCGTTCGACGCCATCCACTCAAGCATGATCCAGGCGGGATCGAACGTGGTGTTGAACCTCGGGTCCGGCGAGATCCTAGAGTTCAAGGACACGACCATCGACAAGCTGCAGCCCAGCCAGTTCGAATTGCCGATCGACAAGTCCGCAATGACCTTGTCCTTCAGCGACGATTTCAACACGCTGAATCTTCACAATAGTCAGGGCGGCACGTGGGATACCAACTTCTGGTGGGGAGCGCCGAACGGCAGCACCTTGACCAGCAACAACGAGCTGCAATGGTATATCGACGCCAATTACGCACCGACGAGTTCGGTCCACCCGTTCAGCGTGAACAATGGCGTGCTCACCATTACCGCGGCGCCGGCGCCGGCGGACATCAAGCCGCTGATCAACAATTACGAATACACCTCAGGCATCCTGACGACCCACGACACCTTCTCGCAGACCTATGGCTATTTCGAAATGCGGGCCGACCTGCCAGAGCACGCCGGCGCCTGGCCGGCCTTCTGGCTGCTCCCGGAAGACGGTTCGTGGCCGCCGGAGCTCGATGTCGTGGAGACGATCGGCCAAGCCCCGAACTCGTTGATCATGACGGCGCATTCGAATGAGACCGGAACGCACACCAAAGTCACCTCGACCGTGAGTGTCTCGGACCCTGCCGGCTTCCACACCTATGGCCTGCTGTGGACGCCGGACAAGCTTGTCTGGACCTATGACGGCGTGCAGGTCGCGGAAGCGGCGACGCCGTCCGACATGAACAAGCCCATGTACATGCTGGTCGATCTCGCGGTCGGCGGCTTGGCCGGCACCCCCCCGGATCATTTGGCCACACCGGCCGAGATGAAGATCGACTACGTCCGCGCCTATACGCTGGACAGTGCTCCGGCTAATGCCCTGAACATCACCAGCAGCACTACATCCGGCACTGGCACGCACAGTATCGCCAGCAGCACGCTGCATGGCGGTTCCGAATTCGGGGGCCACGCGTAAGGTCCCGGGATCATGCAGCGTCGGGGAATGCGGAAATGACTGGACCATCCGGCCTGCGTCCGGTCTTCATGCGCGCCATCGCCGATGTCGGCGTCTTCTCGCTGTTGATCAACATCCTGCTGTTGGTGATCCCGCTCTACCTGCTGCAGGTCTATGACCGCGTGCTGCCGTCCTCCAGCGTCGAGACGCTTGTCTATCTTTCGGCCATTGCGGTTCTCGCGCTCGCCTTCCTCGGATTGCTGGACGCGATCCGCGCCGTTTACACGCAGCGCGTCGCGGCGACGCTCGACCGGAAGCTTGGTGCCGGCACATTCGCCGTTTCGCTTGGCGCAAAATATGCCGGCGGCCTGTCGCCGCTGCGCGACCTCGCCTCGGTCTGCGCTTTCATCAGGTCGCGCGGCGTGGCGGTGTTGTTTGATCTGCCTTTCGCCCCTGTCTTTCTCGCGCTGCTGTACCTGATCCATCCCGTGCTGTTCTGGGTGACGGTCGCTGGCGCGGCGCTTCTGCTTGTGCTGGTCGTGGCCAACCAGCTTGCCATCGGCAGGAACGATGCCGTGTCCATGGAGCGTTCGGCTTTGGCCAGCCAGGCTGAACAGGCCTTTGCCCGCAATGCGGAGACGCTGCGCGCCATGGGCATGGTAGAGAACGCCGCGCGGGTCTGGGGAGGGCACGTAGCGGCAGCGCTCACCTTCCATGACCGTTCCTCGAGTGCCAATGCGATCTTCAGCGGTGCCTCGCGGGCGCTGCGCATGATGCTGCAACTGGCGATCCTCGGCGCCGGCGCATGGCTGGTGCTCGAGGGGCAGATGACGGCAGGCATGATCTTCGCCTCGTCGCTGGTGTCGTCGCGCGCGCTGCAGCCGCTCGACCAGTTGATCGGCGCCTGGCGGCAGATCGCCGACGCCCGGCGAGCCTGGAAACGGCTGGAGACGGCGCTTGCGGCGCGTCCGACCGAAGGGCGGAAACTGATCCTGCCCGATCCGGCAGGTGCGATTGCCGTGCAGGACGTTTTCTTCATGGCGCCGAATGCCCAGCCCGGCACCGAACCCATCCTCAAGCGGCTGAATTTTCAAATTGGCGCCGGCGAAGCGTTGGCCATCACCGGCCTGAGCGGCGCCGGCAAATCGACGCTGGCGCGGTTGCTCGCGGGCGCTGCCCGGCCGACCGGCGGCGCGATCAGGATCGACGGCGCCGACCTCAGGACCTGGGACGAAAGCCAGCTCGGAAAGCATATCGGCTACCTCGCGCAGGAGGTGGAGCTCTTTCCAGGGTCGATCGCGCAAAACGTCGCCCGCTTCGACCCCGACGCAGATGACGCCTCGATCGTCGAGGCCGCGAGGCGGGCCGGGGCGCATGACCTGATCCTGGCGCAGCGGGACGGCTACCAGACATTGATCGGTCCGTCGGACAGAAATTTGTCAGGCGGCGAACGGCAGAGGATCGCGCTGGCGCGCGCCTTCTACGGCAATCCCAGAATTCTCGTCCTGGACGAGCCGAGCACCCATCTCGACGTCAGCGGCGAAGCGGCGCTTGTGGCGGTGCTTTCGGCCGCGCGCGCGGCGGGCGTTACTTTGATCGTGATCACGCATCGCCCTTCCATCGCCGCGGCCTGCGGTCGCGTGATGCTGTTGCGCGGGGGCGCGATCGAAGCGCTCGGTCCGAGCGGCGACGTGCCGCGGCAGTCGATCGTCGACAAGCGTGCCGGCAAGGGCGTTCCCGCGCAGCAGACCACCGCCGTGACGGGGTCGTTTGGAACGACGATTCGCGGCACCCCGCACAACGTTCGCTTTGGGCCATAGACGATGGCAGCGCAGAACCTCGCCTGGCAAGGTAACCCGCGCACCGACATAAGGCGTGTGGCATCCACCGGATACGCCGCGATAGCGCTATTGGTGGGTTGTTTTGGCTATTGGGCCGTCAGCGCGCCCTTGTCAGGAGCGGTGATCACGCAGGGGACTATCTCGGCGACCGGCGGAAACATCCTGATCCAGCAACCCGAGGGCGGCATCGTCGAGGAATTGCTGGTCCATGAAGGCGATCGCGTGCAACAGGCCCAGGATCTGATCCTGCTGGATCCAACTGCCGCGCGGGCCGAGCTCAACCGGTTGACTAGACAGTCGATCGCGCTCAGGGCGAGCGCGGCGCGGCTGGAGGCGGAACGCGACGGGTCGGACCGGCTCGCGCCAATCACCAAAGCGGCGCCAGCACCGTTCCAGCATGATTTTGAGACGCTGCTTCGAGAACAGCAGAAGGAATTCGACGCCAGGCTCGCCCGGTTTCGATCGGAGCAATCGATCCTCGTCCAGAGGGTCGCCATGCATCGCCAGTCGGTCGTGGGATTGCAGGCCCAGGAACAGGCCATTCAGCAACAGGCCGAAGTGGTGAAGAAGGAGCTCGCCATCAAGACCAGCCTACTGGACAAGGGCCTCACCAATCGTACCGAATACTCCCAGCTTTTGCGTAGCGAAGCGGACCTGGTCGGGCAGGCTGGGGCGCTGGAGGCCAATCTTGCAGCGGCCAACACCCAGATCGTCGAAGCCCAGGAGCAGACCGAGCACCTTACCACGCAGCGCGTGGAGGAGGCACTGACCAAGTTGGACGAGGTTCGCGCCAACCTGGCCGACATCGAGGAACAGACCAGGGCGGCCGAGGCGGTGCTGCGGCGAACGACGATCAAGGCGCCGGCGGCGGGCATCGTTGTCTCGTCGACCTATAATTCCAAAGGCAGCGTCATTGCCCCCGGCGAAAAGATCATGGAGATCCTGCCCACGGCATCGGGCCTGATCGTCGATGCAAGGCTGCGGCCAAAAGACATCGACCAGGTCCGTATCGGCCAGCCGGCGAAACTGCGATTGGCCGCCTTGAACATGCGGCTGACCCCAGAGGTTTCAGCGACCGTGACACAGATTTCCGCGGACCGGCTCATCGACCAGGCTACGCATGAGCCTTATTTCCGCGCCAGGCTGAAGATTGCCGCCGCGTTGCCGTCCGGCGTGAAGCCCGAGCAACTTTATCCGGGAACGCCTGTCGAGGCATTCATCAACACCGGCGACCGGACATTCTTCGAATATCTGGCACGACCGATGCTCGATTCCTTCGCTCGCGCCTTCACGGAGCGGTAGACATTGGAGGTCGCGCAGTCGACCGGCCGCCATCAATGTCCGCCCGGCCCGAAAGCCGATGTCGGACGATCAGCGCACCGCTTCGCGATGGGTGCCGGGCAGGCGGGTGGCGATCAACTTGTCGATGCGGCGCCCGTCGAGATCGACGACCTCGAAGCGCCAGCCTTGCGCGTCGACGCATTCGCCGGTCGCAGGCAGATGGTGCATGTGCGAGAGCACGTAGCCGGCGACGGTCTCGTAATCGCGATTTTCGGGCAGGTCGATGCCCAGGATATCGGCCATCTCGTCGGCCTGCATATAGCCGGCGAGCAGCCATGAGCCGTCTTCGCGCTTGACGGCGTTTTCCTCGTCGCCGGCATCGAGGTCGGCGCGGAATACACCGGTGATGGCTTCGAGAATGTCGGCCGGGGTGACGATGCCTTCGAAGTGGCCGTATTCGTCGTGCACCAGTGCCATCGGCACGTCGCTTTCCTTGAGCTTCTGCAGCACGTCGAGCGCATCGGCCTGGTCGTAGACGATGGGGGCGGCGCGGACATGCTTGCGCGGGTCGAGCGTGCGGCCGGCAAGGATGGCGGCCAGCACGTCGCGCGTCTGGACGACGCCGACCATGACATCGACGCCGCCGTCGCCCGCCGGCAGCCGCGAATGCTGGGTTTCCATCAGGAGCTTGCGGATCGCCGTGTCGTCGGACTGCAGATTGATCCAGTCGACCTCGGTGCGCGGCGTCATCACGGCGCGCACGGCGCGGTCGCCGAGCCGCATGACGCCTGCGATCATACGCCGCTCGTCGGATTCGATGGTGCCGTGATGCTCGGCCTCGGCGACCAGCATCTTGATCTCCTCGTCGGTGACCTTCTCCTCGCTTTCGCCGCGCTGGCCGAGCAGCCACAATATGGCGCGCCCTGAAATGTCGAGCAGGAACACCAGCGGCGCCGAGATGGTTGCCAGGATGGTCATGGCCGGCGCGGCCCGGGCGGCAACGCGCTCGGGATCGCGCAACGCGATCTGCTTGGGCACGAGTTCGCCGACGATCAGCGAGAAATAGGTGATGACGGCAACGACAATGCCGACGCCGAGCGGGTCGGCGACGCTTTCGCGCATACCGGTCGAGGCCAGGAACACGGACAGCCGGTCGCCGAGCGTGGCGCCGGAGAAGGCGCCGGACAGGACGCCGACCAGCGTGATGCCGATCTGCACCGAGGACAGGAACTTGCCGGGATTCGAGCCAAGCTCCAGCGCCCGGCCGGCGCCGGTGACGCCGCGGTCGATCATTGCCTTGAGCCGTGCCGGGCGCGATGAGACGATGGCGAGTTCGGACATTGACAGAAGGCCGTTCACGCAGATGAGGACGACCACGATAGCGATTTCAACGTATAGCATGAGGGCTCAATAGCATTGCGGTGGGCCGCTCGAAAATAGTCCGCCTTGATTTTTAGAAAATGACAGTCCTGGCTTGTGAACTGACGCAGCCTCACGGCACGCCGCAGCCAACCAGTTGCAACCAGGTCTTTGTCGCAAGCCGATCTTACTGCGGCTGCTTCAGCACGCCGATGACCGCCTTGCCGTCGGTGAAATAGGGGTCGCCACCGCCATTGCGGCCTGTCCTGGTGGCGCCGATGCCACCCATGTCGCCGGTCGATGCCAGCAAACCGGCCGCGTTCAGGTCGCCGATCAGGAAGTCGCGTTCGGCGTCGATATCGGGACCGATGTGATGGGTGATCGCGCCGGTGTCGTGGCTCAGGCCGACGCCGCGATCGAAGCTGGCGGCACCCAACCAGAGCGGGCGGCCGTCGTCGCCGACCGTATCCGTCTGCCAGAAACGGACGTGGTGGCGCCGGTCGGCACTGTCGCCGACAGGCTTTTCGAAAGCGAGATCCTGGGCGCGGCCGTCGAACAGCAGGCGGCTCATCGGCGCGTCGGGATAGGGGCGGGAAAACAGGACACTTTCGCCGATATCGATTGCGGTCCTCAATGTGACGGCGTCGGCGGTATCCCAGCCCGCGATGGCGAAGGCATGGACCACCTCCCTCTCCGTGCCGACAAGTCCGACATTGATCGGGTCGCCCGGAATGCCTTGCGGCGTGTGCGTCACCATTTCGAAGCGCCGGTCGCGAAAGCCACGCTCGCGGAACGTCCAGAATTCCGGCGCAGCGAGATAGGCAAGCGCCAGATAGGCGGCGCATATTGCCAGGAACCAGATTGCCGCACGTCGGCGAAGGCTTCGCTCACCCACGAGAAATCACTCTCAAATGGGCGGAGGCAAGTGAGCCATTGTATTGTCGATATGGGCTTTTCGTGGCCACGGTGCGGTCGTCATCCAGGGTCTGCGCGACGTCGCTTCGCGACTGCTTCGCCTTAGGATGACGAAAGTGAGGTTGCCGTCAATCTCCAAGCTCTGCTCTTCGCTCGCGTTCTAGCGGCAGGCGCGGTAGCCGTTCTTGCGGTTCTTGATGTCGAAGTGGAAATGATTGCGGTGGTCGTAATTATAGCCGGGCCCGAGCACGGTGGTGAAATACTGGCAACCGTCGGCGCGCACATTGTTGAGGAAGCCGCGCGTGCGGAAGGCGAACAGGCCGGGTTTGCGCACGTCGATGTCGTCGCCATTGTTGAGTTCGATGCTCATGACGTCGAGCGCGTTGCCCTTGCCGTGCTCGGACAAAACACCTTCACCGGCGATGTTGCGGCAGGAATAGCTCGAGCCCTGGTGGATCGTCCTGACGCCGGAGAAATAGCGCCAGCGGGCCGAGGGAACGAGTTCGTTCTTCGTCCAGGCCGCGAAGGTGGCGGCCATGTCGCAGGTCAGCGTCGCGGCGGGCTTCATCTGGATGCTGCCGATCGACGTGACCTTGACCGGATAGTCGATGCCGCACTGGCCTTCATGGATCGGCGCCAGGTCTGTGTAGGCGACATCGAGGCGCTTCAGTTGCTGGCGGCAATCGGTTTCGCTGGCCGGTATCTGCTCGACCGGCGACATCGGCTCATCCATGCGCGGATAGGCGGCCTGCGTCATGTAGGGATTGGAAGGGACAAGCCTCTGCATGCCCGTATATTGCGGCACGGCCGACGTCTGCGCGCCGACATCGACGGCCGGCTGCAAGGACAGCACGCTGCCGGTGTTGCAGGCCGAGACGGCGGCCAGCGCCAGGCCGGCGGCAACAAGCAGCGCGGACTTCGATCGGCGCGCGGTGGCGAAAAACACGGCGTGAAATTTGCCGGCCATTTGCAGAATCCTACTTCTGGATATCCGGCATTTTAACGATCAAGGGTAAAGGAAAACTCAGCGCCCGCGTTCACGCCTGCGGCGGAAATGCGGCATGCACTTTTAGAGTTTGCTCACTGGCAAAACGTGCCGCCATGTTTGCGCGGCTCGAGATCGAGATGGAAATGCAGCGCATGATCGGGATCGGCGCCTGGTCCAAGAACGGTCTTGAACGGCCCGCAGGCGGCCTTGCGCACGGCGTCGAGGAATTTCGCGTCCTTCTCCGGCGGCGTCGGGCCAATCTCGATCTTGTTGCCGTCGGAGAGTGTGAAGCTGCCGATGTCGAGGGCGTTGCCGAAGGCATGCTCGGATAGTTTTCTGGTGCCGTGGCGCGGGCGGCAGACAAAGGCCGAGGCCTGGCTGATCGATTTCAGATCGACGCCGAACTCCGCCTTGGCGGCCGGCTGGACGACATCCGCCGTAAAGCGCGCGGCCGCCTCGGCCATCGAGCAATTCAGCTCGGTGGCAGGACCTATGGCGACCGACTTGCCGAGCGTCTTGATGACGATCGGATAGGGGATCGAGCACCCGATCTCAGGATTGCTTTCCGCCTCGTGCTCCTCGAATTCGACGCCGAGCGTCTTCAGCCGCTCGCGGCAGGCTACTTCCTCGGCGGGTATCTGGTCCGCAGGCTGGTCGGCGGAGCGCGGATCGGGAAGCATCTTCTCCGCGCCGGCATCAGCCGGTTTCGGCGGCGGCTGCGGGGCTGTGGCAGGTGGCTGGACCTCCGGCTCGGAGGTGTCGGGCCTTTGTGTGGGAACCGGCACCTCGGCCGGAGGCTCGGGTTCGCTTTCGGTGTCGGTTGACGGTTCTCGGGCAGGAGGTTCGGGGGCTGGCGGCTCGGGACGTGCCTGCTTCTCCTGACGGGACTTTTCCTCAAGCTGGTTGGCTGCGTCCGGCGCCTTTGGGGCAACGGTCTTTTGCTCTACCGTTGCGGTGCCGGCCTTTTGCGCTTCTTCGGGACGCGGCTCGGGCACCGGAACCTCGGCGGGTGAGGCCCGCTGGTCCGGCGTTTCCTGTTGTGTCTGCCTTGGCGTGACGTGCTGCTTGCCTCGCGCTCTCATGCGCTGCTTGCTTCTCGGCCTCAACGGCTGGTCAAGGCGCTGCGTCAACGGCTGCTCCATCCGAGGCGACAGCGGCTGGTGATGCCTGTGACGATGCCTGGCGTCGGCCGGCGTTGCCAGCAAGGCAGCGGCCGCCAGAGGCAGCGCCAAGGTGCAAAGTCGGGAAAAGCTCAGCGTTGCCATCGCTCCGAAACGGCGCCGGCATGCCGAAGTTGCCTGGACGGGCGCTTCGGGCGATCACAATGGGTTACCGCCGCGTTACGCGCCGATCGCTTCGAGGCCTTCCTCCAGCCAATCGGCGAGCAGCGGCATGCCGAGCAGGTATTTCGCCGTGCGCTTGTTGGCGCGTTCGCGCGCCGCCGTCACAGCATCGGACCATTCCGAGGCGTCGTAGTCGCCGCGGCCGACCCAGGCCAGCGCAATCAGCTCGGCCGCCTCGTCGACATTGAGGTCGTTGATCAGCTCGCGCAGCTCTTCCTCGGTCAGGTTTTCCGAGCTTTCCTCGACAAGGCCGTCATGGTGATGATTGTCGTGCGTGTCGCCGTCGAACTCGATCTCGTGTTCGGCGCCGTCGGCATAGTCCTCGTTGACGGCGGCACTCAGCGCCTTGGCCTTGAGGATGAACAGGCGCACGGTGTCGGGCCCGATCGTCAGATCCCAGTCCTTTTCAAGCCGCCGCTGCACGGGCCGTCTCCGTCCGTCGTTTGCCGGATGATAGCGGATTTCGGGCATCCGTCACCTGATGTTCTCCCGTCTTGCTTTTTTCCGGGATGAAACCCGCGTCGTCCCGCGTTAGTCTTGCATTCTCACCCCTCAAGGAGGCTTCGATGCATAAAAGAATGCTGATCCAGGCCGCGACTGCACTTGTCGCGTTGCAGTTCTTCGCTGTCCCGGTGTTCGCGGCGGGCAGTAGCAGTGGTGGCAGCGACCAGACCGTAACCCAGTGCAAGAAGGGAGAGGTCTGGGACAAGAAGAAGAAAAAGTGTGTCGCCCCTCAGGAAGGCATGCTGGACGACGACAGCATCTATGATGCAGGCCATGCGCTGGCGATGGCAGGGCGCTATGACGAGGCGATCTCGGTGCTCACCCTTGCCGCCAACAAGCAGGATCCGCGCATTCTCAACTACCTCGGCTATTCGCACCGCCATTCCGGCCGCGTCACCGTCGGTCTCGGCTACTACGAGGAAGCGCTGCGCATCGATCCGAATTACACTTTGGTGCGCGAATATCTCGGCGAGGCGCACCTGCAGATCGGCGATCTCGCCGGCGCCCAGCAGCAGCTGATGGAAATCGAGAAGCGAACCGGCAAGGGCTCGCGCGAATACGGCATGCTGTCCGAGCAGATCGACCATTTCATGCGGAGCTGATCAGGCTCTCGGGAATGCTCAAGGCGGCCGCGAGCGATCGCGGCCGTTTTTTATTGTCCCCCCTGTCCCGCGAGCTGGAGTTCGCCTGGTGAAAGCGGGGATGATTTTTGCAAAACCGATTTTTGGGCGTGAAAAACCCGGAAAGATTGCTATATCTTGGGAAATTGCGGTGAAACGGTTCCGTTAGCCCGAGGCTGCCGGACCGTTTTCTTTTTGTACCCATCGACAAGGCTTTCCCCGAAACGCGGGGGTGGCGGCAGGAAAGGTCAGGCATCATGAACAAGGTCCCGATGACAGGCGAGGGGTTCGCGTCATTGAAGGAAGAACTGCGTTGGCGCCAGCAGGAAGAGCGGCCGCGCATCATCGAGGCGATCTCCGAGGCGCGCTCGCATGGCGACCTGTCCGAAAATGCCGAGTATCATGCCGCCAAGGAGGCGCAGAGCCTCAATGAGGGCCGCGTCAACGAACTCGAGGATCTGATCGCGCGGGCCGAGGTCATCGACGTCACCAAGCTCAGCGGCGACAAGGTCAAGTTCGGCGCTACCGTCGTGCTGGTCGACGAGGACACCGAGGAAAAGAAGACCTACCAGATCGTCGGCGACCAGGAAGCCGACGTGAAGTCCGGCCGCATCTCGATCTCCTCGCCGATCGCCCGCGCACTCATCGGCAAGGAAGTCGGCGACGCCATCGAGGTCAATGCGCCTGGTGGTGCCAGGGGGTACGAGATCGTCCAGGTGCAGTTCATCTAGGACCTTTGATAATTCTACTCTGGCGGCCGACTAGCGCGGTTTTCTGCGCTTCCGGTGCTCACGTACTTTAAGTACGCTCCGCTCCGGTTCTCGAAGAACCACGCTATTCGACTCGCCAGAGCGAATTCTGAAAGGTCCTAGGCTGGTGCCTGTAATTTGAGCGCCAGCAGCCTCTCCGCCTCCGCTACAACTTCCGCAGGGTCAGTCCGTCCGCCAGCCGCAGCCAGCAGCGTCGACGCATAGGGGCCGCGTGGTCCCGTCAAACCCGGCTCCGTCGCCAAAAACACCGCGACCGTCGGCAGGCCAAAGGCGCTGGCAAGATGGGTCAGGCCGGTGTCCGCGCCGATCACCAGCGTCGAGCGGCCGAGGATGGCGGCGATATCGGCGAGCGGCGATTTCGGCACCACGATCGTTGACGGCACCGCCTTGGCGATTGCCTCAGCCACCGCCCTCTCACGCTCGTTCGACCAGGTGGTGACCGGGGCCATGCCGCGCTCGACCAGCAGGCGGGCGGTTCCGATCCAGTTGTCGACCGGCCATTTCTTGTCCTCGCGGCTGGTGCCATGCAGCAGGAAGGCTGTTTTTTCGGGAACGCCGGACAGACCGCCGGGCGGCGGCACGATGCCTGACGCCAGCGTTGACAGATCGGGCTGGTAGCCAAGCGCCAGCCCGAACAGCCGGCGCGTCCGTTCGATGGCGTGCAGGTCGCGCGGCACGCCATAGGTGACGTCGTAGAACAGCGTGGCCGAGGGTTCGCGCGCGCTCGACCGATCGAAGCCGGCGATCGGCGCGCCCGCCTGCCGCGCCACCAGGGCCGATTTCAGCAGCCCTTGCGCATCGATGACCAGGTCGTAGCGGCATTCGCGCAGGGTGCGGCGCAGGGTGGCCGCCTCGCGCCAGGTGCCGCCGTTGAACAGCGCCTTGCGCCAGCGCCGGATGGCGACCGTGTGGATCCTGCCGATCGCCGGATGCAGCGCGACGATGCCGGCGAACGCCTCCTCGACGCACCAGTCGAACGATACGTCGGGCCTGGCCAGGCTGGCATCCTCGACGGCTGGAAAGGTGTGGATGACATCGCCCATCGACGATGTCTTGACGATCAGGACCTTCATGCCGCGGCCGGCATTTCCAGTAGCCGGTCGGCCGCCGCCGCGACCTGCCCGACTTGCAATGTCTTCAGGCAGTTGAGATGGCCGAGCGGGCAGACCTTCTGGTGACAGGGCGAACAGGACAGGTGAAGCCAGACCAGTTCGCGACGCTCCGCCAGCGGCGGCGTGTTTTCGGGCGAGGTCGAACCATAGACGGCGACAACAGGCGTGCCGACGCCCGCCGCGACATGCATCAGCCCGCTGTCATTGGACACAGCCAGCCTTGCCGCCGCGATCAGGTCTATGGCGTCCTCCAGCCGCGTCTGGCCGGCGAGGTCGACAGCGCCGGGAGCAAGGGCCGCGATCTCCGCCGTCACCTCGCGATCGTTCTTCGAACCGAACAGGGCGACCTTCAAGCCTTTGCCCATGAATTCGCGCGCAAGACCGGCATAGCTTTCGCTCGGCCAGCGCTTGGCCGGGCCGAATTCGGCGCCGGGCATCAGGGCCGCGAATTTCCGTGGCGCCAGCCCGAAACGGTCGAGCAGCGCTGCCTGGTTGCCGGCATCGACGGTGAGATGGGGCGCGCGGAAACTGCCGCCCTTGGCGAGGCTGAAATAGGCTTGTGCGGTGCGCCGTTTCACGGCATCCGGCAGCGGCACGATGTCGGTCAAAAGGCCATAGCGCATCTCGCGCAGATGGCCGAAACGGCGCGGAATGCGGGCGAAGAACGGGATCAGCGCCGATTTCCAGCTACCGGGCAAGACATAGGCCATGTCATAGCGGCCGCGCAGCAGGCGGCCGAAGCGGCGGCGATGGGTGAATTCCAGCGCGCCCGGTTTCAGCGGAAAGTCGATCTGTTGGCGGATCTCGGGCATGCGCTTGACCAGCGGTGCTGCCCAGGCCGGCGCCAGCACGTCGATCGCGGCGTTGGGATGGAGCTCTTTCAGCGCCGAGAACAGGCACTGCGCCATCACCATGTCGCCCACCCAGCGTGGGCCGATCACGAGGATCGTTGGGCTTTCAGCCATTCGACATAGTCTCTGACACCGGTTTCGACTGTCCGGAACTGGCCGTTATATCCGGCCGTGCGCAAACGGGACATATCAGCTTGCGTGAAGCTCTGGTAGCTGCCCTTGAGGTGGTCGGGGAAGGGGATGAACTCGATCTCGCCCTTGCCCAGCGTGTCGATAACGGTTTCGGCGATGGCGCGGAAGGGTTGGGCGCGGCCGGTGCCGCAGTTGAAAATGCCGCTCGAGCCACGCTTCCACAGCCAAAGATTGACGTCGGCGACATCGCCGACATGGATGAAGTCGCGGCTCTGTTCGCCTGGTCCAAAGCCGTCATAGGCGCCGAACAGCTTCGGGTTTTCGCCGCGTTCGACCTGGTTGAACAGATGGAAGGCGACCGAGGCCATGGCGCCCTTGTGCGCTTCGCGCGGCCCGTAGACGTTGAAATAGCGCAGGCCCGCAACCTGCGAATGATCGGTATCGAACACCGTGCGCCTGACATAGTCGTCGAACAGCATCTTCGAATAGGCATAGACATTGAGCGGCCGCTCGAGCGCCGGCTCCTCGCGAAACTCGGATCCACCGCCGTAGACGGACGCGGAGGAGGCATAGAGGAAGGGCACGCGCAGTGCCTGGCAGGCGTGCAGCAGCCGCTTCGAATAGGCAAAATTCACCTCCATCATGAACTTGCCGTTCCATTCGGTGGTGGTCGAGCAGGCGCCCTGGTGGAACACGGCCTCGATGCGGCCGAGCGACCCGGCCTCGATGCGGGCCAAGAAATCGTCCTTGTCGAGATAGTCGGCAATGCTGAGATCGGCGAGATTGGCGATCTTGTGGCCGTCGGTCAGGTCGTCGACGACCAGAATGTCGTCATGCCCCTCGGCGTTGAGCGCGGCGACGATGTTGGAGCCGATCATGCCGGCGCCGCCCGTGACGATGATCATGAAGGCCTCTGGTTGCTAGCGATTCCGGTCCTTATAAGGGAGGCCAGCCGGGCTGTCGACAAAGCAGGTACGTGGCAGCCACAGTGGCGACGCAAAGCCGCCGCTTCAGTCGGTTCGCCCCCGGATGGGATCGAGAGGGATAAGAAAATGCCGTCGACCGAACTGCTCATTGCGTTTTTCGCCACCACGGCGATCTTCGCCTATATCCCCGGCCCGGCCATGCTTTATGCCGCGGCGCAGACCATGGCACGCGGGCGCTGGTCGGGACTGACTGCGGCGCTCGGCATCCATCTCGGCGGCTATGTGCATGTCTTCGCCGCCGCGGCCGGCCTGTCGGTGCTGTTCCACGCCGTGCCGCCGCTTTACATGGCGGTCAAGCTGGTTGGCGCGCTCTATCTGATCTGGCTCGGCGTCTCGCTGTTCCGCAAGCGCGGGGATGGCGAGATGGCGTTGCCGACCCTTGAGCGCAAATCGGCGCGGCGCGCCTTTTTCGAGAGCATCACCGTCGAGGTGCTCAATCCGAAAACCGCGATCTTCTTCATGGCGTTCCTGCCGCAGTTCATCGATGCCTCGGCGGCCTTGCCGGTCTGGCTGCAATTCGTCGTGCTCGGCACCATCGTCAACCTGATGTTCTCCTCGGCCGACATCGCCTGTGTCTTCCTCGCTGGCCTGGTGATCGGCCGGCTCAAGCGATCCAGCCGGGCGCAGCGCCTGATGCAGCGGGCGGGTGGTGCGGTGCTGGTCGGGCTTGGCGTTCATGTCGCCCTGCAGAAGAGCTGACGCAGCGGGGGCGCCGTTGCACTGGCTCGAATTGCGGTATATCGGCATCGCCATGACCCAACGGTCCTCGCAAATCGGCTGTTTCGACCTATCTGAGTTCGGCTTTCCCACGCATTGCCAGTGACATGATCAAGCACAATCCGCCTTCTCCCGAAGCCCTGCATCGTGCCATTGCACGCTTTGGCGGCGTCACAGTGCTGGTGGTCGGCGACCTCATCCTCGATCGCTTCGTCAACGGCGTCATCGAACGGATTTCGCCGGAGGCGCCGATCCCCGTGCTGCATGGACGCGGCGAGAGCTCGGCCATGGGCGGCGCCGGCAATGTCGTGGCCAACATCGTCTCGCTGGGCGCGCGTGCCATTCCGGTTTCCGTGATCGGCACGGACACGGCCGGGGACAGCCTGGTGCGGATGCTGGGCGAGCTTGGCGCGGAGACGGCAGGCCTGGCGCAGCAGCGCGGCCGTATGACCTCGTCGAAGAGCCGCTTCAGCGCGCTCAACCAGCAGGTGCTGCGCTTCGACGAGGAAGAGATCAAGCCGCTCGACGAGGCGGAGCGGGCAGGGCTGATCCGGCATTTCCGCGCGGCACTCGCCAGCGCCGATATCGTCATCCTGTCCGATTACGGCAAGGGCATCCTGCTCGACGGCGTCGCCGGCGAACTGGTCGCCATCTGCCGCGAGGCCGGCAAGCCAGTGCTGGTCGACCCGAAGGGCCGCGACTACGCGCGCTATGCCGGCGCGACCGCCATCACGCCCAACCGCAAGGAACTTGGCGAGGCGGTTGGTCATGCGGTGTTCGGCGATGACGAGATCGTCTCTGCGGCGCGTGAACTGATTTCGGCGAATGACTTTGAGTTCGTCGTCGCCACACGCAGCGAAAAAGGCATGAGCGTCGTCGGCCCCGATGAAGCGCACCACATCGCCACCCAGGCGCGCGAAGTGTTCGACGTTTCGGGCGCCGGCGACACGGTAATCGCGACCTTCGCGCTGGCGCTCGCGTCGGGTGCCGATCCGATCGCTGCGGCCTCGATCGCCAATGCCGCCGGCGGCGTCGTGGTCGGAAAACGCGGCACCGCGCGGCTGACGGTGGAAGAGCTGACCGGTGCGCTGTTCCGCTCGCACGGACCGATCGCTCACAAGGACGCCATCCTCGATGCCGTATCGGCGGCACGCATGGTCGCGGCCTGGAAGGAAGAGGGGCTCACCGTCGGCTTCACCAATGGCTGTTTCGACATATTGCATGCCGGCCACGTCAGCCTGCTGCACGCGGCGCGCAGCCAGTGCGACCGGCTGGTGCTCGGTTTGAACAGCGATGCCTCGGTGCGGAGGCTGAAAGGGGCGGGCCGCCCTGTCAACGACCAGCATGACCGCGCCTGCGTGCTCGCGGCCCTGGCCTCGGTCGATGCCGTCGTGGTGTTCGAGGAGGATACGCCGCTGGCGCTGATCGAGGCGCTGCTGCCCGACATTCTGGTCAAGGGCGCGGACTATACGATCGACACCGTCGTCGGCGCCGATGTGGTGCAGAAGGCAGGCGGGCGCGTCGTGCTGGTCGATCTCATCGCCGGCAAGAGCACCACCGGCACCATCGGCAAACTGCGCGCCGGCTCTACGAACTGAGGTTTCGATGTCTGAACTGAACGACTATCTGGTCCGCTCGGCGGCCGCGATCACGGCGATGGTAGAGCGTGACCTGACCGGCGAGATGGAACGCGCGGCGAGCGCGGTGGTGACGGCGCTTTCATCCGGGAAAGCCTTGCTGATCGCCGGCAATGGCGGCTCGGCCAGCGATGCCATCCATATCGCCGGCGAGCTCGTCGGCCGCTTTTTGAAGGAGCGCAAGGCCTACAATGTCATCGCGCTGCCGGCCAATGCGGCGGTGCTGACCGCCTGGGGCAATGATTACGGCTTCGACACGGTGTTCTCGCGTCAGGTCGAGGCGCATGGCGCGGCCGGCGGCGTGCTTCTGGCGATCTCGACCAGCGGCAATTCGCCAAGCATTCTGGCCGCCGCCGAACAGGCGCAGATGATGGACATGACGGTGATCGGCCTTACCGGCGACACCGGCGGCAAGCTCGCGCCGCTGTGCGATATCCTCCTCAACGTGCCCTCGACCTCGACGCCGATCATCCAGCAAGGGCATCTGTGCCTCTATCACTACCTGTGTGAAGTGGTCGAGACGCGCCTCAGCAATGGCTGACAAGGCGGGAACGCCACACCAGCTGACCGAGCTTGGTGTGTGGATCGAGCGGACCGGCGGGCGGGTTTTTCCACCGCACCTGCCGGCGCTGTTCCTCGACCGTGACGGCACCATCAACGTCGATACCGACTATCCCGGCGATCCGGCCGAGATCGAGCTCAGGTCGCGGATACTGCCGGCGATCGCGGCGGCCAACCGGGCCGGGATCCCGGTCGTCGTGGTGACCAACCAGTCCGGCATCGCGCGTGGTTACTTCGGCTGGAGCGTCTTTGCGGCGGTGAATGGCCGCGTGCTCGACCTGTTGGGCGATCAGGGCGTGTTCGTCGACATGGTGCTGGCCTGCGCCTACCACGAGGCCGGCTCCGGGCCGCTCGCCGTATCGGACCATCCGATGCGCAAGCCCAATCCGGGCATGCTTGTCGAAGCGGGCAAACGCCTCGATCTCGATCTGCAGCGCTCGCTGATCGTCGGCGACAAGCTGGCCGACATGCAGGCGGGGCGGCGCGCCGGTCTGGCACAGGGCTGGCTGGTCGACGGCGAGGCGGCTGTTCAACCCGGCTTCGCCATCAGACGCTTGCAAGACGACGATGACCTGGCGGGTCTCGTCACAGCCATTGAAATACTCGGCCGAGACGACATGTCCTGACCGGGCCTGATCGCTTAGGCAGGATGGTTGCGGTCCGAGGCTTCGTAGAGTTTGGCCTCGGTGGCGAAGGAATAGATCATCACCGACATCGAGTAGACGAAGCCGTGCCGGCCGCACAGGAAATAGCGCTTGGCCAGGTAGAATTTCAGGAAATTGCCGAACGGCGAGAGCACCAGCCGCACCAAGCCGGGCTTCTTGCCCTTCTCGACCAGCGTGACGGCCTTGAGGCCGGAATAGGTGTTGGCCCGGGCAAGATCCTCCTCGACCGATATTTCGCGGCGATGCAGCAGGACACCCTCTTCGATCGTACCGGTCTCGCCCGGCACGTGGAAGGCCTCGTGCACCCGCGCGCTGAGATCCATGGTGGCGCCTTCCCGGCGGAAAAGCCGCATCAGCCTGTTGTGCAGCACCCAGCGGTGCGCATAGCCGTAGCCCTTCAGCCAATCGCGCCGGCGGATGTACCAGCCGCCGATCTTGTCGTCGGCGGCCTGCGTGATGGCCACGATCGACTGCCGCAGCTGATCGTCGACGCGTTCGTCCGGATCGATCGAAAGACACCAGGGCTGGGTGGCATGGTCGAGCGAGAATTGCCGCTGATATGGGAACCCCTGCCAGTCATTGTGCAACAGCCTGATCGGGTATCCCTTGGCGATGTAGCCTTGCACGCATTCGATGGTGCCGTCCGTCGAGCCGGAATCGACGATGATGATCTCGGCGCAGAAGTCGATGCTTTCCAGGCACGGGCCGATCATTTCGGCCTCGTTCATGCAGATGATAAGCGCCGAGACCGGGCTTGCGAATCGAGTCATGGTCCCCTTCCGATGGCCGGCCGTCTCCGGAACAGCGCTGCTGCTTGCCTCATTTGTTCTTACGCAATTCCAGGCGGAAACCGGTGCACAGTGTTTCAGGAATTGCTTTAGAAACCAAGCAGGCGGCGACGTCCGGCACAGCCGTCCAGCCTTCTACATCAGCGTCTGTCGAATACCAACGCGGCGGCGGTGTGGCGAAGGGGCAGGAATTCGCGGGCATACAGGCGTTCATCCGGCCTTAGGGGCGCTCGAAGGAGACCAAGCCTTCATCCTTGACCCGGCGGATGGTGAGCGCGGTGCGCACCGTGTCGACATTCGGTGTCGAGGTCAGTTCCTCGATGACGAAGGTCTGGAAGGCGCCGAGGTCGCTTGCCACGCAATGCAGCAGGAAATCGGATTCACCCGAGACCATCCAGGCATCGCGCACGATCGGCCAACCGCGCGTGCGTTCGGCGAAGGTGCGCAGTTCGGCATCGGCCTGATGATGCAGGCCGACCAGGCAGAAGGCGACCACGTCGAGGCCAAGCGCTGGCGCGTTGAGCAGAGCGCGGTAGCCGCGGATGATGCCGGCTTCCTCCAGCCGCTTGACCCGGCGCAGGCAGGGTGGGGCCGAAATGCCGACGCGGCTCGACAGTTCGACATTGGTCATGCGCCCGTCCGCCTGCAGCTCGCGCAGGATTTTCCAGTCGATGGCGTCGAGGTCGGCTTTCAGCGGCATGGTCTCAGCTCGGCGCAAGAATCTTTCGCGATTTTGTAATTAAACGACTTTTGTGTTGGCGCCAGCCCTCGTCAACGCGATTTTTGAACGGTAACGAAAGCGACGATCATGCGAATAACCGCTTGGGCCGAAGCTTTCCGGGGACGACGGCCCGTTCGTCTTGCTGGCGTGGTTGGCAACCCTTACATTACCGACGACATTCCACGTCTTTTCCAAGGCCGATGTCCTTATTCAAGGCATTGTCTGCCCCGCAGAGGTTTTAGATGACCACCAAGCACGCGCCCGTCCTGATTATCGGTTCCGGCCCCGCCGGCTATACGGCGGCGGTCTATGCTGCCCGCGCCATGCTGAAGCCGATGCTGGTCGCCGGTCTGCAGCAGGGCGGCCAGTTGATGATCACCACCGATGTCGAAAACTATCCCGGCTTCGCCGATCCGATCCAGGGGCCGTGGCTGATGGAGCAGATGCTCAAGCAGGCCGAGCATGTCGGCACCGACATCATCAACGACATCATCACCGAGGTCGACCTCAACGTACGGCCGTTCCGCGCCAAGGGCGATTCCGGCACCACCTACACCGCCGACGCGCTGATCATCGCCACCGGCGCGCAAGCCAAGTGGCTGGGCATCCCGACCGAGCAGGATTTCATGGGCTTCGGCGTCTCTGCCTGTGCCACCTGCGACGGCTTCTTCTATCGCGGCAAGGATGTCGCGGTGATCGGCGGCGGCAATTCGGCGGTGGAGGAAGCGCTTTATCTGTCGAACCTCGCCAGGAGCGTCACGGTCATCCACAGGCGCTCGGACTTCCGCGCAGAGCGCATCCTGCGCGAGCGGCTGCTGCAGAAGGACAATGTCCGCGTCATCTGGGACACCGTGGTCGACGAGATCACGGGCCGTCCCGGCAAGGCGCCGCTGCCGCCTTCGGTCGAAGGGTTGAAACTCAAGCACGCGGTGACCGGCGCCGAAAGCCAGCTCAAGGTCGACGGCGTGTTCGTGGCGATCGGCCATGCGCCGGCGGTCGAGCTGTTCGTCGGCAAGCTGAAGCAGAAGCCGAATGGCTACCTGTGGACGGCGCCGGATTCGACCCGCACCGACGTGCCCGGCGTGTTCGCCGCGGGCGACGTGACCGACGATGTCTACCGCCAGGCGGTGACGGCGGCGGGGCTAGGCTGCATGGCGGCGCTGGAAGCGGAAAAGTATCTGGCCGGCATCGAGGTGCATCGCGAAGCAGCGGAATAGGCCGCTTGCAAAACTGTTAAAAAAACGGCTTAGAAAGGCCGTGTAAAAGCCTGATTTTTCATTCAGACGCCAAACAGAACGAGGGGAATCATGGCGTTGGACTGGGACAAGCTACGCGTGTTTCACGCTGCGGCGGAAGCAGGGTCGTTTACGCATGCGGCCGAGACATTGCATCTGTCGCAATCGGCGATATCGCGGCAGGTCAGCGCGCTCGAGCATGATGTCGGCGTGCCGCTGTTCAACCGCCATGCGCGCGGCCTGGTGCTGACCGAACAGGGCGAGATGCTGTTCCGCACGGCGCACGACGTGCTGATGAAGCTCGAGACCATCAAGTCGCGGCTGACCGAGACCAAGGACCGGCCGTCCGGCGTGCTTCGCGTGACGACGACAGTCGGCCTCGGCGCCGGCTGGCTGACCGAACGGGTCCAGGAGTTCATCGAGCTCTATCCCGAAATCAGCCTGCAGCTGATCCTCGCCAATGAGGAGCTCGACCTCACCATGCGCCAGGCCGACTGCGCCATACGGCTGCGCCAGCCGCAGCAGCCGGACTTGATCCAGCGCCGCCTGTTCACCGTGCATTTCCACCTCTACGCGGCCCCTTCCTACGTTGCCAAGCATGGCAAGCCGGCCTCGGTGGCGGAACTCAGAAACCATCGCATCGTCACCTTCGGCTTGCCGGTGCCGTCGCATTTGTCGGAGTTGAACTGGCTGGAGACGGTCGGCGATTTCGAGGGCGGCCAGCGTGTGCCGTCGCTACAGATCAACGACATCTTGTCGATCAAGCGCGCCGTGCAAGGCGGCGCCGGCATCGCCATGCTGCCCGACTATGTGATCTCGAAGGACTCCGGCCTGGTACAGCTTTTGCCGGAAACCGAGGTGCCGTCCTTCGACACCTATTTCGCCTATCCCGACGCGATGAAGAACCAGGCCAAGCTGCACGTGTTTCGCGACTTCGTCATCGCCAAGGCCAGAAGCTGGTCTTATTGAGCCGACGCCGGTGCGGCCTTCGTTCCCGCGGTTACGTCACCGCCGCCAGGGCTTCAGCCGAGGCAGCCAGCCAGGGACATTGCGGCGGTAGGTCTCGTATTCGGCGCCGTGGCGACTGGCGAGCGTCGGCTCCTCGTAGAGCTTGACGAAGGAGCCCATGACGGCAGTGCCGATGACGGCATAGGCGACGAGCGTCCAGCTCGAGAACAGCAGGGCCTGGCCGAGGATGATCGACAACACGGCGACATACATCGGGTTGCGGACATGCCGGTAGATGCCGCCGATCACGAGCTTCTCCGTCGGCGCGACGGGGGCGGGCGTGCCCAACCCCTCCAGCGCAAAGCGGGCGAAAGCGTGTAGCAGGACGGCGGCCGCGGCGACGATGAGGACGCCGCCGGCAAGGACAAAGCCCGGCACGGTGGACCACGGCAAGCCCCAGCGATCGCTGAGCAGCCAGGGAATCAGGCCGGCAACCGCGCCGGGTGCCGCGATCAGGAAAATAGCGCTGCCCGCAATCGCCGAAAACGTCCGCATTGGGTGATCCTCGCCTGGTTGCCTTAGAATTGGACGGCGACTGCCCGATTCCAGGTCATCCGGTGTTTCTCGGCATTTCGGAGCAAAATCGGCCGGATTGACGTTGTGGCAGCGACAATCACCCCCTGCCACAGGCTCGATTTCTGCGATTCTGCTGGTCCTATTGGCTTTCAGTATGGGTTAGACCACAGCCTGCGTCTTTTTGCATGCGTGTGTTGCAAAATAGATGCTTGTTTCTTGGGCATGATGAGCAGATATATAGATCATCTCCTGGGCGCGTTCTCCTCCCATTAGCGCCCTCGAGTGTTCCCCTCTGGAGGTTAGCCTTAACAGGCACTTCCAATCAAACTCAGCCGGATCTTCGTTGATCCGGCTTTTTTGTTGCCCGGACCATACCGGGATGGCTGAGGATTTCGCGAGAATTGCCACGTAACAGTGTCATGTAACCTCTGGTAACATGACAACGATGCCTTGCGCTGCTATGTAGACCCCAGGACGCGGTGTGGTTCGGACGGGAGATGGGGGCATCACTCGTACGGCCCGGGCTCAGGCGGCTACCGCGTCCGAAC
This sequence comes from Mesorhizobium erdmanii USDA 3471, assembly GCF_000472705.1. Taxonomy (GTDB): domain Bacteria; phylum Pseudomonadota; class Alphaproteobacteria; order Rhizobiales; family Rhizobiaceae; genus Mesorhizobium; species Mesorhizobium erdmanii. The sequence continues at coordinate 79,109 of NZ_AXAE01000031.1, forward strand.
CTTTTTTCGCCGAAAGCGCGGCGACTGCATATGCGGCGGACCTGCCGTTTCCCCTCCCAAGAGATCGGTCCGCAAACAAAACGGCGTCCGGCATCCCGGGCGTCGTTTTTGGCTTTTGGGGCGCCATGTTGACGCTGCCCTGCCGGACATCTCTCCCCGTAAACGGCAGGGCTATCGCATATGAACGATGGCCTGGATGAGATAGTCATCATTCCAGGCGCATTTTTTGATGCGGTGGCTGATGGGGACTTTGTCGATGTCGGCGGCCTGAAGGATATTTCTGGCGATGCGGTTTAGGAGCGCGATGTTGGCAGGGGCGTTGTCCTTGCGGGCACGGCTGAGGTCCTCGCGCAGGTGAACGTCAAGCATCCAGTGCAGTGCGTTTTCGATCTGCCAATGCGCTCTGGTGAGGTCGATCGCCTGCTGCG
>NZ_AXAE01000032.1 GCF_000472705.1 Mesorhizobium erdmanii USDA 3471
GGCAAGCTCAACCGCAGGAGCCAGATCCAGGGTGGCCGATCGCGTGTGCGCCGTGCTCTCTACATGGCTGCGCTCGGCGCCATCCGAGCTTGTGAGCGCTTCAGGGCTTTCTATACCGCCATCGCAGCCCGCTCAGGCTCGAAGAAGCTGGCCATCATCGCCGTCGCAAGGAAGCTCCTTGTCGTCCTCAATGCCATCATTCGAGACAAAAAAGCTTTCGCATGAACACAGTTGCCATGCCGTGACGGCCGGTACAAGCGCAGCGGCTCAGAATGAAGGTCGCGCTCACCGGAGCCAGTTCTGCGCCGTAGGATCGCACAGACGGCACGGAATGAATCCTCGGGTCTGCGCCGCGTCGCTGCGCTCCTTGCTCCGCCCGTGGATGACGACACACAGATGGCTCGGCCAATCGCCAAGGCGTGCGTAGCCGCGAAGAACCATGGTCGAATTGACTGTTCGCCAAAACGAAAAAAGGCGGCCGAAGCCGCCTTTTCAGAACTCGTCTCTCGAAACCTTATTCGGCCGGGGTCGCTTCAGCAGCCTTGGCGGCCTCAGCCTCTGCGGCGGCCTTCTTCTCGGCGGCTTCCTTGGCGGCCGTCTCGGCGGCCAGCGCCTGGGCAGCCGCGACCTTCTCGGCCTCGATACGCGCCTTCTCGGCGTTCAGCGCATCGCGCTCCTCATCGTTCAGCTTGCGGGCGCGCACGCCGGTGTTTTCCGAAATACGGGCCGACTTGCCGCGACGATCGCGCAGGTAATAGAGCTTGGCACGACGCACCTTGCCGCGACGCACGATCTCGACGCCTTCGACCATCGGCGAGTAGACCGGGAACACGCGCTCGACGCCTTCGCCGTAGGAGATCTTGCGGACGGTGAAGTTTTCCTGGAAGCCGGAACCGGCGCGGGCGATGACAACGCCTTCATAGGCCTGGACGCGGGTGCGGGTGCCTTCGGTCACGCGGACCTGGACGCGCACGGTGTCGCCGGGCTGGAATTCGGGAAGCTTGCGCTTGGCTTCGATCTTGGCGGCCTGTTCGGCCTCGAGCTGACGGATGAGATCCATCTGGTAATCCACTTCTTGTTCTTCCGACAGTCAGAGCGCCCTACGCTCGCCTTGCAGTTCCATTGACCGCTCGGCTATGTCCTTTGCCTCTAAGACGTTCGTCCGCAAGACATCGGCAGGGGCGACTACACCGTCATTGTTGACGGGTCCGCAAGATTGTTCTTGCCGGTACGGGCGGGCACATACAGCTATTTCGGCCCTTTGTCACGCCCGGCCCAAGCATTTTTTGCCGGCATGGCATCATGGTAATTGCGCCGTGCCGGGTTGCGTCAGGCTTTCGTGGTGCCTAAGCCGGAACAAGTACAGTTTTCGGTGGCCGCTTTCCATGTCTGTTTTCGACGCCATCCTGCTTTTCCTCGCGGGCTTTGTGTCGGGCGCCGCCAACGCGGTTGCCGGCGGCGGCACCTTCATCACCTTCGGCGCCATGACCTTGGTCGGGGTGCCGCCAATCGTCGCCAACGCCACCTCCTCGGTCACGCAATTCCCGGGCTATATCACCTCGACGCTCGCCTATTGGACCGACATCAGGCATTTCTGGCGCGGGGGCCTGCTGCTTTGCGTCATATCGGCGATCGGCGCACTGGCCGGCGCGCTGATCCTGTTGGCGCTGTCCAACCCATCCTTCCGCGTCATGGTGCCGTGGCTGCTGTTGGCCGCAACCGCGCTGTTTGCCGCCGGGCCGTGGCTTAAGCCGGCGCCAAAACCCGGCCATCAGGCGGCGGTCGGATCGCTAGCCGGATCGCTGGCGCAATTCGTCACCGCCATTTATGGCGGCTTCTTCGGCGCCGGCATGGGCGTGATGATGCTGGCGACGCTCGGCTTGACGCAGAGCGGCGATTACCACCGGCTGAACGCGCTGAAGAACATGCTGGCCGTGGTCATCGCGGCTGTCGCCATCACCGTCTTCGTCTCGGGCGGCGTCGTCGCTTGGCCGCAGGCGATCATCATGATCCCCGGCGGCGCGCTCGGCGGCTATGCCGGCGTCTGGATCGCCAAGCGCGTGCCACAGAACGCCGTGCGCGGCTTTGTGATCGCCGTCGGCCTGTTTCTGGCGTTCTACTATTTCGGCAAGGGGTGAGCACCAAGCAGATCCGGCCGCCGCGCTCTCGTCAGCGCCTCTGATTCCGCGCGCCGCCAAGCCGCGATCTTCTTGTGATTGCCGGAGATCAGCACCTCGGGAATCTCCCGCCCCTCGAACTCCTGCGGCCGCGTGTAGTGCGGATGTTCGAGCAGGCCGTTTTCAAAGCTCTCTTCCTCGCCCGACACCGCATTGCCCATCACGCCGGGCAACAGCCGCACCACGGCATCTAGCAGCACAAGGGCTGCCGGCTCGCCGCCTGAGAGGATGAAATCGCCGACCGAGACTTCCTCCAGCCCCCGTGCCTCGATCAGCCGCTGGTCGACGCCCTCGAAGCGGCCGCACAGGATGACGGCACCCGGCCCGGCGGCAAGCTCGCGCACACGCGATTGCGTCAACGGTTTGCCGCGCGGGCTCATCAGCAGGCGCGGACGCGGATCGTCCGGCGGCGAGCTGTGGTCGATCGCCCTGGCCAAGACATCGGCGCGCATCACCATGCCGGCGCCGCCGCCGGCCGGCGTGTCGTCGACGGTGCGGTGCTTGTCGGTGGCGAAATCGCGGATCTGGATCGCTTGCAGCGACCACGTGCCAGCCTCCAGCGCCCGGCCGGCCAACGACAGGCCGAGCGCGCCCGGAAACATCTCGGGATAGAGCGTCAGTACGGAAGCGGAAAAGCTCACCGGTTGCCCCCGGCGTCGCGCGGTCCGCGCGGCCTGCCTTTCGGGTCAAAATCTTCGTCGCGCGGCGCCTCGCCATCCTCGTCCTCGACCAGTCCGGCCGCCACCGGATCGACGCGGACAAAGCCCTCCGATATCGACACTTGCGGCACGGCGGCCTGCGTGAACGGGATCAGCACGCCCTTGCGGCCGGCCAGCGTCACGTCGAGAATGTCTCCGCCGCCGAAATTGTGCACCGCGACGACCTTGCCGAGCGCGGTGCCGGTGTCGTCCCGAACCTCCAGCCCAACGAGGTCGGCATGGTAGAATTCATCCTCATCGCCGTCGTCGGGCAGCATCGAGCGGTCGACGAACAGCTCGGTGCCGGCGAGCGCCTCGGCGGCGTTGCGGTCGCCGATGCCCTTGAAACGCACCACAACGACCGTGTTGGCGGGCCTTATATCAATGATCTGGAAGGCGCGGCCGTCCCTGGCATAGAGCGGCCCATAATCGGCCAGCGCCATCGGCTCGCCGGTGAAGGTCTTCACCCTGAGTTCGCCCTTGATGCCATGGGCGGCGCCGATCACGGCCATCTGGACAGGGTTTTGCGGCTTGCTCATGGCGCTTTAACTTTCGTCATCCACGGGCGGAGCAGGCGCGAAGCGGCTGCGCAGACCCGAGGATCCATTCCGTTACGGTGACCAAAAAGCACGGCAGTTCAGAAAGGTCACCTGTCTCGTTCCTGCCAAATATCTATTTGCGGACACGTCGCGCTGTCCGCCGCAAACCTCTGGACCGGAGCAACGCCCGCCGGTCCTGGCGTTCAGCCAATCACCAAGGTTTGCATCCTGCCACCAATCGACAATCTCCTAACCCCAGGCGGTTGTCATTTCAATGACGCGCTCTTCACGCCTTCCTAACCCGGATACCCGAATATGCCGCCATGCAGGAATTCCTCATCCCGGCAAAGCCCGATCTCCAGGCGGCCCGCGAGAGCTGGCTGAAGATGCTCGCGCGTGAACGTCGCCTATCACCCAAGACAGTGGAAGCCTACGAGCGCGACTCGCGTCAGTTCCTGCATTTCCTCACCGGCCATTGCGGCGGCTCGCCCGGCATTTCCGATATCGCCAATCTGCGCCCGGCGGACCTGCGCGGCTTCCTCGCGGCGCGCCGCAACGAAGGCGCCGGCGCCCGCACGCTTGGTCGAGGTCTGGCCGGCATCCGCTCGCTGCTGCGTTTCCTCGAACGGCGCGGCCTCGCCAATGCGGCGGGCGCCGCAGCACTTCGCGCGCCGCGCCAGCCCAAATCGCTGCCAAAACCTCTTACCGCGAGCGACGCCAGACAGGTCGTGTCGGTGGAAGGCCAACTGGCGGAAGAGCCCTGGATCGCCGCCCGCGATGCCGCCGTGCTGACGCTGCTGTACGGCTCCGGCCTGCGCATTTCCGAGGCCCTGGGTCTTGCCGCCGCCGATCTGGCATCGGAGACCGACACCGTGCTGCGCGTCACCGGCAAGGGCGGCAAGACGCGGCTGGTGCCGGTACTGCCGGTTGCGCTGAGAGCAATCGCCGAATACCGCCGGCTCTGCCCCTATCATCTCGATCCGAAAGGCCTGTTGTTTCGCGGCGCGCGCGGCGGCCCGCTCAATCCGGCCATCGTCCAGCGCGATATGGCCAAGCTGCGCTCGGCGCTCAACCTGCCCGACACCGCGACGCCGCACGCGCTGCGCCATTCCTTCGCCACGCATCTGCTCGGGCGCGGCGGCGATCTGCGCACCATCCAGGAACTGCTCGGCCATGCCAGCCTGTCGACGACGCAGATCTACACCGGAGTCGACACAGCAAGGCTGCTGGAGATTTACGAGGCCGCGCATCCGAGAGCGTGAGCTTGCCGCAGTCGCGATTGGCTGAAGCCTCCCAATTTCGTCATACTAGGGCGGAGCAGCCGCGAAGCGGCGTCGCGGAGACCCTGGTATCAATGCCGTGACAGTTGTCGAGGGATGCCACGGAGCGAATTTCTGCGCCGCGTCGCTACGCTCCTTGCTCCGCCCGTGGACGACGACCGGCGTTTACGCCAATCACCGGCCCATCAGCGTCAGCACATAGCCGGTCAGGACAATTTCTCGGCGCCAATTAACCGTTTTGCCGTTTTTTGCGCCTACGGATGATGTCATGAAACGCGTCATAGCCATCGCCGATCGTGCGGCGTCCCTGTCGCTGAAGCTGCTCGTTGCGCTCAACGTGCTGTTTTTCCTGTCCTTCCTCGCCGTGCTGCTGTTCGCTGCGGGCAGGGCGCATGCGGAAATCCCGACCTGCGGCGGCGCCGACATGCTGTCGGCCTTGCAGAAGAGCAATCCGGCCACCTACAGCAAGATCGAGGCGGAAGCCGCCGCCACGCTGAATGGCAAGGGCCTGCTGTGGAAGCTGGAAAAGCCGGGCGAACAGGCTTCCTACCTGTTCGGCACCATGCACATGACCGACCCGCGCGTCACCACGCTGCCGCCGGAAGCGCAAAAGGCGTTTGACGCCGCCGGCACCCTCATCATCGAAACCACCGACGTGCTCGACAAGCAGAAGATGATGACGGCGATGCTGAAAGAGCCGGACCTGATGATGTTCACCGACTCCACGACGCTGTCCTCATTGCTGACCCCGGACGAGGCGGCGGCGATGAATGCGGCACTCGACGCGCGCGGCATTCCGCCGGCGACCGTCGCCAAGATGAAGCCGTGGATGCTGTCGGCGATGATGGCGCTGCCGGCGTGTGAACTCGCCCGGCAGTCCGGCGGTGCGCCGGTGCTCGACGTCAAGCTGGCCGAAAGCGCCAAGGCGGCCGGCAAGCCGGTGGAAGGACTGGAAACGGCCGAGAGCCAGCTGCGCGCCATGGCCTCGCTGCCGCTCGCCTTTCACATGAAGGGCCTGGTCGACACGCTGAAGCTCGGCGACAAGGTCAACGACATCAACGAGACCATGATCGTGCTCTACCAGCGTGGTGACACCGGCATGTTCTGGCCGCTGTTCCGGGCCGCCATGCCCGAGGAGCAGAACGACGCGGCCGGCTATGCCGCCTTCGAGGAGACCATGATCACCAGCCGCAACAAGGTGATGGTCGATCATGCCGGGCCGATCCTGGCCAAGGGCAATGCCTTCATGGCGGTCGGCGCGCTGCACCTTCCCGGTCCGCAGGGACTGGTCGAGGATTTCCGCAAGGCCGGCTATACTGTCACGGCGGCGGGGCTTTAGCCCTTATTTGATCAAAACCTGAGCCAGCATCGCCGGAACGATGATCCGGTGAAACGGCATGATGACGGCAAGATATGTCCGCCCAAGCAGATTGTGTGTCTTGACGATCGTCGACACAGCCACCTGCTGACGGCCCGCGCCGAGGTCGTTCACCTCCACCAGGATGCGGAAATCGAGATGTCGGTCGTCCAGACCAAGGACGGCCCTGCCTTGTGCCTGGCTGATGAGCGGAAAGATGCCGATCCTGGTTTCCGGCGGCGCGTCGGGCTCCGCCCCCGCTTTCAGCCCAAATGGCCTCACGGCAAGATTGCGGAGCTGCGTAAGCCGGCCGACCTATCGCGGTGACCGCCCCAGGATGCGTTTGGCCGCGCCAATGGCGGTCAGGGCAAGCCCATCGGTTGTCAGCACATATCGATCGGCGAACTGAGCCCCGGCAAGAGCGCCTTCGGGATCGGGAAAAGTCTGTGCAGTGGGCGTCATGCCGGCAACTCCATCGCAACCAACGATAGCATCGGTTGGCTTGGCTCGCTGCGTGGCGAAACGCCGCCAGTCAGGCTGCTCGAAATCAAGCTGGCGGGAGGCGTCATTTTCCAGGGCTTGGGCGACTGGTCGAGGATTTTCGCAAAGCCGGCTATACTGTTACCGCCGTCAATTGAGTCGGATGGCAGCGGGAGGCTCAAACGCCGCGTTTTCGGCGCTTTCCTTCGCTAGCGTGAAACCCATTCGACGCTTGCGCGTTGATGGCTGTTGATTGATCATTTTCATCCACGGAGGACACTTTTATGGCGAATCCATCGAACGACACTCCCAGGCCGAGCGGCGGGGGCGGCAGCCCTTGGCTGATTGCGCTGGTCGTCGTTATCCTGGCGATTGTCGCGTATTACGTTTTCGGAAGAAAGGGCGAGCATCCGGCACCGGCCGAACCGCCAGCGGCCAGCACTCCGGCCCCGGCGCCCGCACCGGCTGAACCGATGAAGCCGGCCACGCCTGCTCCGGCACCTGCGCCCGCTCCGGCCCCTGCGCCAGCACCCGCGCCAGCTCCTGCACCCGCCCCGGCGCCTGCACCGGCACCTGCACCGGCTCCGGCCAACTGACCGGCTTGACATCGAATACGGAACGGCCCGCTGAAAAGCGGGCCGTTTTTTTGTAAGTCAGTGCCCTGAAAGGCCTTTCCAGAAACTCGCTCCGGTGAGTCAGCTGGTGTGGTTTTCGAGAACCGGAGCGCAGCGGACACTAGGTCCGTGAGCACCGGAAGCGCAGAAAACCGCGCCAGATGGCCACCGGAGTAGAGTTTATGAAAGGCCTTTAAATGTGGATCGGCTTGAAGAAGGTGGCCAGCGCCGCTTCCTTCACCGCTTCCGACATCGTCGGATGCGCGTGGCAGGTGCGGGCGAGGTCTTCCGACGAGCCGCCGAACTCCATCAGCACCGCCGCCTCGTGGATCATCTCGCCAGCGCCGAAGCCGACAATGTGCACGCCGAGCACGCGGTCGCTGACCTTGTCGGCGAGGATCTTCACGAAACCGTCCGTGTGCAGCATGGCGCGCGCCCGGCCATTGGCGCTGAACGGGAATTTGCCGACCTTGTAGTCGATGCCGGCCTTCTTCAGTTCTTCCTCGGTCTTGCCGACCGAGGCGATTTCAGGGCTGGTGTAGACGACGCTCGGAATGACCTCATAGTTCACATGGCCGGCTTGGCCGGCGATGGTTTCGGCCACCGCGACGCCCTCGTCCTCTGCCTTGTGCGCCAGCATCGGGCCAGCGATGACATCGCCGATGGCATAGATGCCCGCAACATTCGTCCGCAGATGCCCGTCGGTCTTGACCCGGCCACGCTCGTCGACCTCGACACCGGCTTCCTTTAGGCCAAGGCTGTCGGAATAGGCGCGGCGCCCGGTCGAGATCAGAACCACGTCGGCGTCGATGGTCTCGGCCGCACCACCCTTCACCGGCTCGAAGGTGACGCTGGCGCCCTTCTTGGCCTTGGCGACACCGGTGACCTTGGCGCCGAGCTTGAACTCGAAACCCTGCTTGGCGAGCAGCCGCTGGAACTGCTTGGAGACCTCGCCGTCCATGCCGCCCAAAATGGTGTCGAGGAACTCGACCACGGTGACCTTAGCGCCGAGCCGCGCCCACACCGAGCCGAGCTCGAGCCCGATGACACCGCCGCCGACCACCACCAGATGGCCCGGAACCTTCTCCAAGGCCAACGCGCCGGTCGACGACACAATCACCTTCTCGTCGAAATCGACCTTGACGCCGGGTATGCCGGCGACGTCGGAACCGGTGGCGATGACGATGTTCTTCGTCTCGATCTCCTCGACCTTGCCGTCCTCGGCGGTGACCGACACCTTGCCGGCCGCAAGCACCTTGCCCGTGCCGCGGAAACTATCGATCTTGTTCTTCTTGAACAGGAAGGCGACGCCGTTGACGTTGGACGCCACCGTCGCATCCTTGTGCGCCATCATCTTCTTCAGGTTCAGCTTGGGCGCGGCGATCTCGACGCCCAGCGTGTCGAAGGAATGGCCAGCCTCGGCGAACATTTCGGAGGCATGAAGCAGCGCCTTGGACGGAATGCAGCCGATGTTAAGGCAGGTGCCGCCGAAGGTGGCGTTCTTCTCGACCACCGCCACCTTCAGCCCTAGCTGCGCCGCCTTGATGGCGCAGACATAGCCGCCGGGTCCCGATCCGATGATAACGACGTCATAAGCCATGTTTTTTTCCTTTGCTTGGCGCTCAGCGGCCGCCGCTGACATTCAGGATCGCGCCCGTCGTATAGGACGCGGCATCGGATAGAAGATAGAGAACAGCGCTGGCGACTTCATCCGCGGTGCCAGCTCTTTTCATCGGCAGCGTATCCTGGATCAGCGCCACCCGGTCCGGCTGTCCGCCGGAAGCATGGATGTCGGTGTCGATGATGCCCGGCCGCACGGCATTGACGCGCACGCCTTCGGCGGCCACCTCGCGCGCGAGCCCGACGGTGAACGTGTCGATGGCGCCCTTGGACGCGGCATAGTCGACATAATTGTCGGGCGCGCCCAGCACCGCTGCGGCCGACGAGATATTGACGATCGCTCCGCCTTTGCCGCCATGGCGGGTCGACATACGCTTGACCGCCTCGCGGGCGCAGAGAATGGAACCGACGACATTGATGCGCATCATGCGTTCCAGCCGTGCCGCGCTCATCTCGTCGACGCGCGCCTTGGCGTCGACGATGCCGGCATTGTTGACGAAGGCGTCGAGCCGGCCATAGGTGCGATCCACCGCCTCGAAGATGGCCAGGATATCGGCCTCGCTGCCGACATCGCCCTTGACCGCGAAAGCGTTGCCGCCGCCGGCCTTGATCTCGCCGACCAGCGCGTTGGCGGCTGTCTGGTTCGAAGCATAGTTGACGACGACGCGATAGCCGGCCTTGGCGCCGAGCCTGCAGACGGCGGCGCCGATGCCGCGACTGCCGCCGGTGACCAGCAGCACCTTTTGCACATCGCTCATTCCTGGCATCCCTTCAGCGTGAAAACATCCGACGGCACTTTCGAAAATCCACTGCCGCCGTAGGCCGTGGACTGATGCAGCATCGGACCGAGATCCGGCAGGATCAGCGTCTTCGGCGCCTCGACGCCTTCCGCCGGCAACAGCCCGATGCTGCCCTTGTCGTCCGACGTATAGATGACGCCGTGCCAGGGGGTACAGGCGGCGAGTTCATCGCCCGTGGTGTCGCCTTCCGGGCATTTGTACATCAGGGAGCCGTTCGGCCGCGCTTCACCCGAGCTCCACATGACAATGCCGTTCAGCACCACATTGTTGTCGAGGATCATCCGGAAGCTGTTGGTGACGGTGGCCGAGGTGCCGGTTGGGGTAAAATCGATCTCGCTGCCGCTCTGCGCGTCGCCATAGACGGCGAGTTCGATCGGACAGGCGGCATGGGCGGCGGAATTCGCCGCCGTGAGAGCCAGCGACCCGGCCACAAATCCAATCATGGGCGAGGCGGCATTGGTCATCAGTTCGTCTGGTTGCTTTCTCGGCCGTCAGCATTTTCGAGCACTTCGAAGTCGGTCATCAGGAGAAGTGGTTCGCCGGCCGCGTTCAATCCCCAGAAGGACCGATATGAGCCGTCGCCATAGCCGGTGTCGAACATGGCGACATTGAGGGGGTTGCCTTCAATCGGACTATCGATACAAAACCTGTCGATAGTGCAAGCGACATCGGCGAGATAGTCGTCGAGTTCCTGCTGGTCAGACATCAGCGTCAGGACCGATTTGTCCATGAATGACGCAACCGCGTCATCGACAATAAATTCAAGAAATTCCGACTTATAAACCGGTGCACGATCGGGAACGAAGGTCGCCAATTCCCAACGCATCGGCAAGCCAGGGCTGAATCGCAAGACCGCCGCGGCAACGCAGCCCTGTGCTTGAAGAAGCGTGACCGGGTAGCGCCCCGGCTTCACCTTGCGGCTGAAAGCGGGCCGGCTTAGTCCGGTAATGAGCGGATCGCAGGCGACGATTTCGCCGGTCGGCAGTTCAAGCTCACCGATCGTGATCGCGCTGATCTTCCGTTTAGCCATCTCAGCATCGCTGAGGGCGAAGACACCGAGATTACTGCTTCGTAGCGCTGGGCTCGATTCAAGCGATTTCGCCGGCGAAGCCGCAACGGCCGAGGCCGTTGGCCGAAAAGTCCGAAGAGCGCGACCCAGCGCAAACCCGAACCGTTCCAGCCAGCCGCTCATTGCGGATCAGCCCCGCTCACAGATCGAGCACCAGTCGCTCCGGATCCTCTAGGCTTTCCTTGACGCGCACCAGGAAGGTGACCGCTTCCTTGCCGTCGACGATGCGGTGATCGTAGCTCAGCGCCAGGTACATCATCGGCCGGATGACGATCTGCCCACCGACCACGACAGGACGGTCCTGGATCTTGTGCATGCCTAGAATGCCCGACTGCGGCGCATTAAGGATCGGCGTCGACATCAGCGAGCCATAGACGCCGCCGTTGGAAATGGTGAACGTGCCGCCCTGCATGTCGGCGACCGACAGCTTGCCGTCGCGCGCGGCGATGCCCAGCCGGCCGATGTCCTTCTCGATCTCGGCGATGGACATCTGGTCGGCGTCACGCACGACCGGCACGACGAGGCCCTTCTCCGTGCCGACGGCGACGCCGATATGGGCGTAGTTCTTGAAGATGATATCGGTGCCGTCGATCTCGGCGTTGACCGAGGGAATCTCCTTCAAGGCATGGGTGACAGCCTTGGTGAAGAAGCCCATGAAGCCGAGCTTCACGCCATGCTTCTTCTCGAACACGTCTTTGTACTTGGTCCGCAGCGCCATCACCGCCGACATGTCGACCTCGTTGAAGGTGGTCAGCATGGCTGCGGTCGACTGCGCTTCCTTGAGCCGCCGCGCGATGGTCTGGCGCAGCTTGGTCATGCGCACGCGCTCTTCGCGCGAGGCATCGTCGCCTTGGGATGGCGCACGCATTGCAATCGGTGCCGGCGCCGCCTTCGGCGTTTCGGCCGGCTGCGACGGCGCGCCCTTGGAAATGGCGTCGAGCACGTCGCCCTTCAGCACCTGGCCGCGCTTGCCCGAGCCGGAAAGCTGGTCGACCGAAAGATTGTTCTCGGCGATCAGTTTCGCGGCGGCCGGCGCCGGCGGCATGGTGCGCGACTCGACCGCGCCGTCGCCGGCGATCTTGGCGGTCTCGGCCGCGGCCTGCCTGGTGGTCTGCGCCGCGTCGGGGCTGGAGGCCTGCGCCACCGCTTGCGGCTTGGTCACCGGGGCAGCGCCATCGGCCGAGATCGAGCCCAGCAGCGCGCCGACACCGACCGTCTCGCCTTCCTTGGCGACGATTTCGCCGAGCGTGCCGGCAGCGGCGGCGGGCACCTCGATCGTCACCTTGTCGGTTTCGAGCTCCACCAGCGGCTCGTCGGCGGCAATGGCATCGCCGACCTTCTTGAACCATTTGCCGATGGTCGCCTCGGTGACGGATTCGCCGAGAGTGGGAACGCGGATTTCGGTAGCCATTGTGCCTGTCCGTTATTTTCGGTTCTGTTCTTGTTCGCCCAGTTTTCTATTCGCCAAGCGCGTCTTCGAGCAAGGCGGCGAGCTGGGCAAGGTGCTTGGACATCAATCCGGTCGCAGGCGACGCGGCCGCCGGCCGGCCGGTGTAGCGCACCCGCTGATGCTTGGCGTCGATATGCGCCAGAACCCATTCCAGATACGGGTCGATGAACGACCAGGCGCCCATGTTCTTGGGCTCCTCCTGGCACCACACCATCTCGGCGTTGCGGAAACGCGACAGTTCGGTGATCAGCGCCTTGGCCGGGAACGGATAGAGTTGTTCGACGCGCAGCAGATAGATGTCGTTGATGCCGCGCTTCTCGCGCTCTTCGTAGAGGTCGTAATAGACCTTGCCCGAGCACAGCACGACGCGGCGGATCTTTGAGTCCTTGGTGAGCTTGATCGCCTGGTTGGGCAACAGCTGGGCGTCGTCCCACAGCAGCCGGTGGAACGAGCTTTCGCCCGAGATTTCCGGCAGCGTCGACACCGCCCGCTTGTGGCGCAGCAGCGACTTCGGCGTCATCAGGATCAGCGGCTTGCGGAAGTCGCGTTTCAGCTGCCGGCGCAGGATGTGGAAATAGTTGGCCGGCGTCGTGCAGTTGGCGACTTGCATGTTGTCTTCGGCGCAAAGCTGCAGGAAACGCTCCAGCCGGGCCGACGAATGTTCCGGACCCTGGCCTTCATAGCCATGCGGCAGCAGGCAGACGAGGCCCGACATTCTGAGCCACTTGCGCTCGCCCGACGAGATGAACTGGTCGAACACCACCTGGGCGCCATTGGCGAAGTCGCCGAACTGCGCTTCCCACAAGGTCAGCGCCTTCGGCTCGGCCAGGCTGTAGCCATACTCGAAGCCCAGCACCGCCTCTTCCGACAGCATCGAGTTGATGACCTCGTAGCCGGCTTGCGCCGCCGACAGATTGTTGAGCGGGATGTAGCGGGTCTCGTCGCGTTGGTCATAAAGCACCGAATGGCGCTGCGAGAAGGTGCCGCGCTCGGAATCCTGCCCGGAAAGCCGGATCGGGTTGCCGTCGAGCAGGATGGCGCCGAAGGCGAGCGCTTCGGCCGTCGACCAGTCGATGCCTTCGCCGGACTCGATCGCCTCGCGGCGGTTCTCGAGGAAGCGGATGATCGTCTTGTGCGCTTCGAAACCCTTCGGCACCTCGGTCAGCTTCTTGCCGATTTCCTTCAGCGTCTTGACCGGCACGGCGGTCTTGCCGCGCCTTTGTTCGTCCTGGTTGTCGGCCGTGCGCAGGCCCGACCAGGCGCCGTCCAGCCAGTCGGCCTTGTTGGGCTTGTAGTGCTGGCCGACTTCCCATTCCGATTCCAGATGCGCGCGCCAATCGGCCTTGAGCTTGTCGAGCTCGGCCTGGCTGATATGGCCCTCGGCGATCAGGCGCTCGCCATAGATCTGCACCGTCGTCTTGTGGGTGCGGATGTTGCGGTACATGAGCGGCTGGGTGAAGGACGGTTCGTCCCCCTCATTGTGGCCGAAGCGGCGGTAGCAGAACATGTCGACCACGACAGGCTTGTGGAACCTCATGCGGAATTCGATCGCCACCTTGGTGGCGTGGACCACGGCTTCCGGATCGTCGCCATTGACGTGGAAGATCGGCGCTTCGATCATCTTGGCGACATCGGAAGGGTAGGGCGACGAGCGCGAGAAGCGCGGATTGGTGGTGAAGCCGATCTGGTTGTTGATGATGAAGTGCAGCGTGCCGGCGACGCGGTGGCCGCGCAGGCCCGACAGGCCGAGAATTTCGGCGATCACGCCCTGGCCGGCGAAAGCGGCGTCGCCGTGCAGCAGGAGCGGCAGCACCTTGGCCCGCTCTTCCAGCGGCACGATCTCCTCGCGGCCGCGGCCGAACAGATAATCCTGCTTGGCGCGCGCCTTGCCCATCACCACCGGGTCGACGATTTCCAGGTGCGAAGGATTGGCGGTCAGCGACAGATGCACCTTGTTGCCGTCGAACTCGCGGTCCGACGAGGCGCCGAGATGGTACTTGACGTCGCCCGAGCCCTCGACCTCGTCAGGGGCCGCCGAGCCGCCCTTGAATTCGTGGAAGATGGCCCGGTGCGGCTTGGCCATCACCTGGGACAGCACGTTCAGCCGGCCGCGATGCGCCATGCCGAGCACGATTTCCTTCATGCCGAGCTGGCCGCCGCGCTTGACGATCTGCTCCAGCGCAGGGATCAGAGCCTCGCCGCCGTCGAGGCCGAAGCGCTTGGTGCCCTTGTACTTGACGTCGATGAACTGCTCGAAACCTTCCGCCTCGATCAGCTTCTGCAGGATCGCCTTCTTGCCGGTGGTGGTGAAGGAGATTTCCTTGTCGGCGCCCTCGATGCGCGCCTGGATCCAGGCCTTTTCCTCGGGATCGGAGATGTGCATGAATTCGACGCCGAGCGTCGAGCAATAGGTGCGGGTCAGTATCTCCAGCATCTGCCGGATGCTGCCGAATTCGAGCCCGAGCACATTGTCGAGGAAGATCGGCCGGTCGTAGTCGGCCTCGGTGAAGCCGTAATTCTCCGGCGACAATTCGTTGTAATCCTCGAGCGGCTTGGCGATGCCGAGCGGATCGAGATTGGCGTGCAGGTGGCCGCGCATGCGGTAGGCGCGGATCATCATGATGGCGCGCACCGAATCGCGCGTCGCCTGGTGCACGTCGGCATCGGAAAGCACGACGCCGTTGGTGACCGCCTTGTCCTTGACCTTCTTCTCCAGATGCTTCTCGACGATGCCCCAATTGCCGTCGAGCGCCGACACCAGCTCGCCATTGGCCTGCAGCGGCCAGGAGGGCTTGGCCCAGGAGGCGCCCTTGGCATTCTTGCGCACATCGCCGGCATCGTCCTTCAGGCCAGCGAAGAACTCCTGCCATTCGGGATTGACCGAGGCGGGATCATCCTCATAGGCGGCATAGAGCGCGTCGATGTAATCGGCGTTGCCGCCATAGAGGAATGAGGTGAGCGAAAATTGGTCGTTGGCCTGATCTTGTCTTGCCATGTCGTTTCAGCGGAGCAGCGCTCCGTCTCCTTACGTTTGCGGCAGAGCCGCGATAGTGGACGGTTCACCCGCCCTTCTTGTCCCCTCAAAAGCCAACGAACCGTCGCTGGCCCTCATTCCATAACCGGCGCCAGATTCAGCCCTTGATGGCTTCAACCAGCGTCGTGCCAAGCCGGGCCGGCGACGGCGAAACCTTGATACCGGCCGATTCCATTGCCGCGATCTTGTCCTCGGCGCCGCCCTTGCCGCCGGAGATGACCGCGCCGGCATGGCCCATGGTACGGCCGGCCGGCGCCGTGCGCCCGGCGATGAAACCGGCCATCGGCTTCTTGCGGCCACGCTTGGCTTCGTCCTTGAGGAACTGCGCGGCGTCTTCCTCGGCCGAACCGCCGATCTCGCCGATCATGATGATCGACTTGGTCTCGTCGTCGGCGAGGAACATCTCGAGCAAGTCGATGAACTCGGTGCCCTTGACGGGATCGCCGCCAATGCCGACGGCGGTGGTCTGGCCAAGGCCGACATTGGTGGTCTGGAACACTGCCTCATAGGTAAGCGTTCCCGAGCGCGAAACAACGCCGACCGAGCCCTTGCGGAAGATGTTTCCGGGCATGATGCCGATCTTGCATTCGTTGGGGGTGAGCACGCCCGGGCAGTTCGGGCCGATCAGCCGCGAGGTCGAGCGGTCGAGCCGCGCCTTGACCTTGATCATGTCCATCACCGGTATGCCTTCGGTGATGCAGATGATCAGCGGGATCTCGGCCTCGATCGCTTCCAGGATCGCTTCGGCTGCACCCGCCGGCGGCACATAGACCACCGACGCGTTGGCGCCGGTCTTTTCCTTGCCCTCGGCGACGGTCGCGAAGATCGGCAGGCTCTCGCCCTTCGACCCGGTCCAGGTCTCGCCGCCCTTCTTGGGATGGATGCCGCCCACCATCTTGGTGCCGTGATAGGCCAGCGCCTGCTCGGTATGGAACGTGCCGGTCTTGCCGGTCAGGCCCTGCACCAGCACCTTGGTGTTCTTGTCGACGAGAATGGACATCGGAGCCCTTTTTAAAAACCGTTGAGTGTGGAAGGCAAAACGCGCCGGTAGAGCCCGCTCACCATGTCTTGCCAGCTATCTTTACCGGCAGGTTTGAAATGCAATCGCATGCGGTAGGTATCTGCATCGTCGAAAACATAGGTCACGCGTGCGGCGCCGCGCGGCGACGAGCGTTCCAGAACCAGTTCGTCGCCGTTCCACGTGCCTGTCGCCGGCGAGGCCGGCACAAAGCCCATCGAATCGAACTGATGCATGGTGACGAGGCTGTTCTGCTGGTCGAAGCCGAACACTGAGTGCGATCCGAACGAGATCGTGCCGTCGCGGCGCTGGCGATAGCGCTGCACCACGAACTGGCCGCCGAACTCAGCCTCTGCCAGCACTTCAGACGTCGCTGGGCCGCCATCGGCCCATTGCGTGTCCGAGACCTCTTCCTCGCCGCGCCACGCGCCGACCAGCGCCTGCAGGCGCTGGTGACCGTCCGAGAGCGAAGAGAAGGACGCCGCGTTCATCGGTCAGAGCCGCTTCAGGTCGGTGACGGTGAGGTCGCTCTTGGCGTTGCCGGTGTTGAGCGTCGTCGCCGGCTCGAACATCAGCACCACGGGCTCTGGCGTCAGCGAACGCGGCCGGTGCTCGACACCGCGCGGCACGACGATGAAGTCGCCCTCGCCGAGCTCGACCGGACCGTCGCGGAAATCGATGGCGATCCTGCCGCGCAGCACGAGGAAAGCTTCGTCCTCATTGTCATGCGCGTGCCAATCGAAAGCCTCGCCGAACTTGGCGACCTTGGCCTGGCTGTCATTGACGTCGCCGGCGATGTGCGGATCGAAGACCTTGGCGATCTTTTGATCCGCTGCCTCTACGAGGTTTATCTTGCGCGGAGGCATCCGCTCAGCCCTTCACCGCTGCCACGATCTTCTTGGCCGCATCGTCGAGATCGTCGGCCGACACGACGTTGAGGCCGCTGTCGTTGATGATCTTCTTGCCGAGCTCCGCATTGGTGCCTTCCAGGCGAACGACCAGCGGCACCTTCAGCCCGACTTCCTTGACCGCGGCGATGACGCCCTCGGCGATGATGTCGCACTTCATGATGCCGCCAAATATGTTGATCAGTATGCCTTTCACCGCGGGGTCCTTGGTGATGATCTTGAACGCCGCAGTGACCTTCTCCTTGGACGCGCCGCCGCCGACATCGAGGAAGTTGGCGGGCTCGGCGCCATAGAGCTTGATGATGTCCATCGTCGCCATGGCAAGGCCGGCTCCATTGACCATGCAGCCGATATTGCCGTCGAGCGCGACATAGGCGAGGTCGTATTTCGACGCCTCGATTTCCTTCTCGTCCTCTTCGGTCGTGTCGCGCAGTTCGAGCACGTCGGGGTGGCGGAACAGCGCGTTGTTGTCGAACGACACTTTCGCGTCGAGCACGCGCAGGCGGCCATTCTTCATGACGATCAGCGGGTTGACCTCAAGCAGGCTCATGTCCTTCTCAACAAAGGCCTTGTAGAGGATAGGGAACAGCGCGCTGCCGTCCTTGGCAGCAATGCCGTCGAGCTTCAACGCGCCGTTCAGTGCCTTGACGTCATCCGCCGTGACACCCTTTTCCGGATCGATGGCGACGGTGATGATCTTTTCCGGCGTATCATGCGCCACCGCTTCGATGTCCATGCCGCCTTCGGTCGAGACGACGAAGGCGATGCGGCCGACTGAACGGTCGACCAGGATCGACAGATAAAGCTCGCGCTCGATGTCGGCGCCGTCCTCGATGTAGAGGCGGTTGACCTGCTTGCCGGCCGGACCGGTCTGCTTGGTCACCAGCGTGTGGCCAAGCATCTCGTTGGCGTTGGCAACGACTTCGGCGACCGACTTCGCCAGCCGCACGCCGCCCTTGGCGTCGGGCGACAATTCCTTGAACTTGCCCTTGCCGCGGCCGCCGGCATGGATCTGGCTCTTCACCACATAGAGCGGACCGGGCAGTGCTTTTGCCGCGGCTTCCGCCTCGCTTGCCTTGAACACCGGCACGCCTTCGGCCACCGGCGCGCCAAAGCTCTTCAGCAGCGCCTTGCCCTGATATTCATGGATGTTCATTGGGGACTGTCTCCAGGTCAGCGACTGGGTTTACTTCGAAGCGAGCTGCGGCGCGATCTTGACGCAGGCCTCGGTCAGGCCCTGCACGGTCGCCACCGAGCTGTCGAACATCTTCTGTTCGCTCTTGTTGAGGTCGATCTCGATGATGCGCTCGACGCCGCCGGCGCCGATCACAACGGGAACTCCGACATAGGTTCCCTTGACGCCATACTGGCCGGAGAGGTGCGCCGCGCAGGGCAGCACGCGCTTCTTGTCCTTGAGGTAGGATTCGGCCATCTGGATCGCCGAGGCCGCCGGCGCGTAATAGGCCGAGCCGGTCTTCAGCAGGCCGACGATCTCGGCGCCGCCGTCACGGGTGCGCTGGACGATCTGGTCGAGCTTCTCCTTCGAGGTCCAGCCCATCTTGACGAGGTCGGGCAGCGGAATGCCCGATACCGTCGAATAGCGGATCATCGGCACCATGGAATCGCCGTGGCCGCCGAGCACGAAGGCGGTGACGTCCTCGACCGAAACCTTGAACTCCTCGGCCAGGAAGTAGCGGAAGCGCGCGCTGTCGAGCACGCCGGCCATGCCGACGACATGGGTCTTGGGCAGGCCCGAAAACTTCTGCAGCGCCCACACCATGGCGTCGAGCGGGTTGGTGATGCAGATGACGAAGGCCTTCGGTGCATACTTCTTCAGGCCGGCGCCGACCTGTTCCATGACCTTCAAATTGATGCCGAGCAGGTCGTCGCGGCTCATGCCCGGCTTGCGCGGTACGCCGGCGGTGACGATGCAGACATCGGCGCCCTCGATGCCGGCATAGTCGTTGACGCCGGTCAGCCGGGAATCGAAACCATCGACCGGCGACGACTGCGCGATATCGAGCCCCTTGCCTTGCGGAATGCCCTCGGCAATATCGAACAGCACCACGTCGCCGAGATCCTTGAGGCCGATCATGTGGGCGAGCGTGCCGCCGATCATGCCCGAGCCGATAAGCGCTATCTTGTTGCGTGCCATGTGAGGATGTTTTCCCTTTGTCTGTGACTGCGCCCAAATCTTTGACGATCTGATGACGGTGCCGAGGAAGAGGCCGGTATGCTGCGGAAACCCGCGAGATTTCGCCGCACCCAATAGCTCCGGTGCGGAATAAATTCAAACGATTATTTCGACCCCAGCATTTTCAATCGGTTAGATGGTTTGGGATTTACGTAAACGTCAAAGTCTGTGAGCCGACTTTCTAGATATTATACAACTAGGGTGACAATTGGAGGGCTTGAAGGGCCGATGACGCCGTTGTGATGGGCTTCGCCAAGGACGTGTTCCACTTGAGGACGTCCGCGGGACAGCGCGAAGGATCGCTACCTTCGTCTTTAGGCCTGAGCCTGCTGCGCTTCAGCCGCCGCCTTCGCGTTCCGCCGCTCCGCCCATTCCTCGAGCCAGTCGCGGCTTTGCATCTCGATCAGCCGGGAGGACGTACGTTCGAACTCGAACACCTCGACGCCGCGTTTGGCAACATAGAGCTTATGCGGCGGGGCCTCGGCGCTCACCACCAGCCGCGTGTGGTGGTCGTAGAGCGTGTCTATCAACAGGATGAAGCGCTTGGCCTCGTTGCGCTTGCCTTCGCCCAGCACCGGCACGTGATCGATGAAGATGGTTGAAAAGCGCGCGGCGATCGCCAGGTAGTCGCGCGCGCCGAGCGGCTTTTCGCACAGTTCGGCAAAGGTGAACCGCGCCGCGCCATCCGCCGCGCGCGGCACAACCACCTGCCGCCCCTTGATGGTCAGCGACGTTGCCATCGCCGGCTCACCACGCGTCATCGTGCGCCATGCCTCGTCCAGCGCACGGTCGGCGGCCGCGTCGGCCGGCGTGACGTAGACCGGCGTGCGGGCGAGCTTTTCCAGCCGGTAATCCTTGTCGCTGTCGAGCGACAGCACCTGCGCGTGGCGTTCCAATATGCCGATGAACGGCAGGAACAGCTGGCGGTTCAGCCCATCGCGGTAGAGATTTTCCGGCGCCACGTTCGAGGTGGCGATCAGCACGACGCCATTGGCGAACAGCGCCGCAAACAGCCTGGACAGGATCATCGCATCCGCGATGTCGGTGACCGAGAATTCATCGAAGCATAGAACCCAGGCCTGCTCGGCCAGCGCCTTGGCCACCGGCGGGATGGGGTCGTCTTCCTTGACGTCGCCATTCTTGCGCGCCTGCCGATGTTTCTGGATGCGGTCCTGCACATCGGCCATGAAGTCGTTGAAATGGACGCGGCGCTTGCGCCGGACCGGCAGCAGCTCGAAGAACATGTCCATCAGCATGGTCTTGCCGCGGCCGACACCGCCATGGATGTAGAGGCCCCTGACGACGTCGCGCGTCTCGCGCTTGCGGGCAAATAGCCAGCCCAGCGCACTGGATTTGTGCGCCAGTCGTTTTGCCGAGATTTCCGCTGTCAGCCGGTCGAGTGCCGCGGCGACGCGCTCCTGCGCCTCGTCGCGCTCGATCGCGCCGGTGTCCACCAGATGGTCGTAGCGCTGCCTGACGGTCGCATGGGTCTGGAGGCCGTCACGCAAATGCATCGGTCACGTCGTTTGTTCAGAGCAGGAATGCTCCAGAGGGACTGGGTGTGCCAAGATTCAGGTTGGGCTGCGCGCAGGCCGGCATCACCTGAATATCTGCATACCTAGCCTACCTTGTAAGCGAGATCGGCTGACCGTTGGAAGTCTGGCCGTCGAATTTCGAGCCGCCCGAGGAATAGAGCCGGGCCAGCGAGCCGCCATTCTCATCATAAAGCGTCAGCTGCTTGCCGGCGACGTTCCACGACTTGATGCCGTCGATCGGCGCCGGGCAGTGCAGCGGTCCGGCGCGGAAGCCGGCGCCGAACTTGGTCTGCGGCGTCGCGATCTTGCAGCTCTGGCCGGAAACGCTGGCATTCCAGACGCCGGCGACGCTTGCCGCGCTGAGATCCGAGGCGCCGGCGGGCGCCGAGCCGTCCGGCGGCAGGGACGCGACCTGCGTGTTTGCCGGCGCGGTCGGGAATTGCGACGGGTCGGTGGCGCCGGGCGAAGCTGGCGGCGGCAACTGGTTGGAACTCACCTGGCCGGCAGGAGCCGCCGGCAGCGGTGCCGGCTGCTGGTCGTCCATCGACGAGAAGCGTGAGGTCGTGCAGCCGCTCGCAACGAGCGCAGCCAGCGATACGGCCACCAGGCCGCTTTTCGAAAAATTCATTCCAACCTCCGTCGGATCCGGCTGGGGGGGAAGCCGTCCGCGCAATATCACTTCCACCAAGATGGAGAAGGTGGCGAAATTTCAACCCGATATGGTTAAAATTGAGTTTGCGGCAAGATTTGTTGCAAATTTATCGCAATCTCGGTGTGCCTGATCTCCCCGTCGCTCAAGTCCGTGGATGTCGACCGCTGCGGCGCCCGCTTCCGCATTCGCCCCGCGGATGCTTGCGCCAACCGGCGCAAGGCCTATGTCTAGGAGCCGAAATCCGCTGGAGCACAGACCTTGCCCGCGAGCAAAAGAGCCGCCAACCGCTATTACAGCGGCCCGCCCAGCGACCATTTCGACGGCGCCTTGTTCTTCAATCCCGGCGGCCAGCTGCCCGGCCGCTTCACCGCTCTGCTGAAATGGCAGTTTAACGGCCAGCGCTCGAAATGGCCGGCCGCCAATCCGAGCCCTTTTGCGCAGGCAAGGCCTGCCGCTCGGGTCGACGGCGCCGACCTCACCATAACCATGGTTGGTCACTCGACGCTGCTGGTCCAGACCGCCGGGCTGAATATCCTCACCGATCCGGTCTGGTCGCAACGCACCTCGCCGTTTTCCTTCGTCGGGCCAAAGCGCGCCAACGCGCCGGGCATCGCCTTCGACGACCTGCCGCAGATCGACCTCGTTCTCGTCAGCCACAATCACTATGACCATCTCGACCTCGCCACGCTGAAGCGGCTGAAGGAAAAACACGATCCGCTGGTGGTGACGCCGCTTGGCAACGACACCATCATCGCCGCCGCCGTGCCAGGCATGCGTCTGGCGGCGCATGATTGGGGCGACAGGGTCGAGGTCGGCGCCCACTCTGCTATCCATGTCGAGCCGGCGCATCACTGGTCGGCGCGCGGCGGCCGCGATCGGCGCATGGCACTGTGGGCCGGCTTTGTTATCGAGACACCGGGCGGAAAGATCTATTTCGCCGGCGATACCGGCTTCCACGACGGCATCAACTACCGGCTGATGGCCGAGAAGCATGGCGACTTCCGCTTCGCCATCCTGCCGATCGGCGCCTATGAGCCACGCTGGTTCATGGCCCCGCAGCACCAGAATCCGGAAGAAGCGGTGCAAGGCATGAAGCTGTGCAGAGCCGCCTTCGCCGCCGGCTGCCACTGGGGCACTTTTCAGCTCACTGACGAACCGATGGACGAGCCGGTGCGCAAGCTGGCCGGGGCGCTTGAGGCGGAAGGCCTGCCGCAAGAGTGCTTTCGCGCCTTGCAGCCGGGAGAGGTGTGGGACGTGCCTTGAGTTCCGGCAAGGTTTGACGTTTACCCTAGGGCGGTTTTCGCCCACCATGGGGTATCACGGAACGGAGAGGCGCTTATGAAATCGATCCTGGCTGCGCTGCTTGCCGCGGCAATCTCGACCTCGGTCGCCCATGCCGGCGACATCGCCGATCGCGCCGCCGACGCCGAAAAGGCGCTGCAGGCTGGTGACGGTGCCGCGGCGCTGGAGAAATTCCGCGATGCCGAGGAGGCGCTTTGGAAGGCAATGCCGCTTGCCGTGATGAATGTCAGGCAGGTCGATTCGGCCAGCGGCTTCGGCATCTACAGCGAGCGGGCCAATCACATTTACAAGGCCGGCGAGAAGGTGGTGCTCTATATGGAACCGGTCGGCTATGGCTATGGCTCGGACGGCCTCGGCAACAGCCAGATCGGGCTTTTCGTCGACCTCACCGTGCTTTCCGAGGCGGGCGAGAAACTCGGCACATTCGAGAAGATCGGCAGCGTTCAGGTCGCGTCCCGCTCGCACAATCGCGAGCTGTTCTTCAAGCTGGATCTGTCCCTCGATGGCTTGCCGGCAGGCAAATACCGGTGCGACTTCCTCATGCACGACCAGAATTCCAGCAAGACGGCGCCATTTAGCACGGACATCGAGATCGCCGGATAATTCGCCGCTGGCACGCGTCGCGGCCAGTGGGAACCCAGGCGCGACAGAAACGTTTTGATGCGGTTTCAAGATCTATCGGCTTGCGAGGCATTCCCATGATCAAATGGATCATCATTCTTCTGATCGTCGCCGCCGCGGCGAGCCTTCTAGGCATGCCGGCATTGGCCGGAGCCGCCGCCACCGGCGCGCGCATCCTTATCGGCATTGTGCTGGTCATCTTCCTGCTGGTGGTGCTTGGCATTTTCGCGGTGACGTAAGCCCGGTGCCTTTACGTCCGACCGTTTGGCAATAGTGGCGGTTTGAGGCCGTCCATGGTTCAAGCTTCCGATGTGGACGACAACGGCCGGATGGCCACCATCTTGGAGATTGCGATCATGGTGCTCAAGCGCATGGACAACGTGGGAATCGTTGTCGAGGACCTCGAATCGACGATCGATTTCTTCCTCGAGCTCGGCCTTGAGCTCGAAGGGCGCGCCAAGATCGAAGGCGAATGGGCGGGGCGTGTCACTGGACTGGGCGATCAGCATGTCGAGGTCGCCATGATGCGCACTCCGGACGGCCACAGCCGGCTCGAACTCTCTCGCTTCCTCAGGCCGGCTGTCGTCGCCGATCACCGGAACGCGCCGGTCAACGCCTTGGGCTACCTTCGCGCGATGTTCACCGTGGACAATGTCGACGATACGCTGGAAAGGCTGCGCACGCGCGGCGCCGAACTCGTGGGCGAAGTCGTCCAGTACAAAGACGTGTATCGGCTCTGCTACATCCGTGGCCCTGAAGGCCTTCTCATCGGACTTGCCCAGGAACTCGGCTGAACCGACGCCGGACTGGTAATTCCCGCCCGTTTCCGCCATATAGCGCCAAACGGACATGGAATGTCGCGGAGCCATGGCAAGCACTGCCCCTTTCGCCAAGATGAACGGCATCGGCAACGAGATCATCGTAGCCGATATGCGCGGCCGTGCCGACAAGGTGACGGCGGCGGCGGCCCTTGCGTTGAATGCCGATGCCGCGACCCGCTTCGACCAGATCATGGCGATACATGATGCGAAGACGCCGGGTACCGCCTACTATGTCGACATTCTTAATTCCGACGGCACCGGCGCCCAGGCCTGCGGCAACGGCATGCGCTGCGTCGTCCAGGCGCTCGCCGCCGAGACCGGCCAGAAGACTTTTACTTTCGAGACCCGTGCCGGCATCCTCAACGCCCGCGAACATGCCGACGGCACGATCTCGGTCGACATGGGCATTCCGCATTTCGGCTGGCAAGAGATTCCGCTGGCCGAGGAGTTCCGCGACACCCGCATGATCGAATTGCAAATCGGCCCCATCGATGCGCCGGTGCTGCATTCGCCTTCCGCCGTCTCGATGGGCAACCCGCACGCCATCTTTTGGGTCGACCGCGACGTCTGGTCGTATGAACTCGAACGTTTCGGCCCGCTGCTCGAAAACCACCCGATCTTCCCCGAGCGCGCCAACATCACCATTGCCCAGGTGACGTCCACCGAGAGCATGATCATCCGCACCTGGGAGCGTGGCGCCGGCCTGACCAAGGCCTGCGGCTCGGCAGCCTGCGCATCGGTAGTGGCGGCGGCACGCACCAGGCGCACCGGGCGCAGCGTCAGCCTTCTGACGCCCGGCGGCGGCACGCTGCATGTCGAATGGCGCGACGACGACCACGTCATCCTGACCGGCGCCGCCGAATGGGAATTTTCCGGCAGTTTTGATCCCTCGACCGGAACATGGGCCCGTGACACCGAAAGCGCGGCCTGATGTCGGTTGCTCTGTCCAAGAGCCCGGACTTCGACGGCTCTCGTTCCGAGGCCTCCAGCCGCATTGACGTGGTGACCTTCGGCTGCCGGCTGAATACCTATGAATCCGAAGTGATGCGGCGCGAAGCCGAAAGCGCCGGGCTCGGAGCGCTGCAAGGCGGCGCCGTCATCTTCAACACCTGCGCCGTCACCGGCGAAGCCGTGCGCCAGGCGAGGCAGGCGATCCGCAAGGCGCGCCGCGACAACCCTGTGGCGCGCATCATCGTCACCGGCTGCGCCGCCCAGACCGAGCCCGAAAAGTTCGCCTCCATGGACGAAGTCGACCTCGTGCTGGGCAATGAGGAGAAGCTGAAGGCAAACGCCTATCGCGCTCTGCCGGATTTCGGCGTCAACAACACCGAGAAGGCCCGCGTCAACGACATCTTTTCCGTGCGCGAGACCGCCGGCCACATGGTCGACGCCATCGAGGGTCGCGCCCGCGCCTTCGTCCAGGTGCAGAATGGCTGCGACCATCGCTGCACTTTCTGCATCATCCCTTACGGCCGCGGCAATTCGCGTTCGGTGCCGATGGGCGCCGTGGTCGAGCAGGTCAAGCGGCTGGCCGGCAACGGCTACGCAGAGATCGTGCTGACCGGCGTCGACATGACGTCCTTTGGCGCCGACCTGCCGGGCGCGCCGAAGCTTGGCAAACTGGTGAAAACCATTCTCAGGCAGGTGCCTGACGTAAAGCGGCTGCGGCTGTCTTCCATCGATTCGATCGAGGCCGATGACGATCTGCTCGACGCCATCGCCACCGAACCCAGGCTGATGCCGCATCTGCATCTGTCGCTGCAGTCGGGCGACGACATGATCCTGAAGCGCATGAAACGCCGTCATCTACGCGACCAGTCGATCCGCTTCTGCGAGGATGTACGCAAATTGCGTCCTGCGATCGTCTTCGGCGCCGACATCATCGCCGGCTTCCCGACCGAGACCGACGCCATGTTCGAGAACTCGATAAGAATAGTCGAGGAGTGCGGCCTGACCCATCTTCATGTGTTCCCGTTCAGCCCGCGCGAAGGCACGCCCGCCGCGCGCATGCCGCAGCTGCGCCGCGAAGTGGTCAAGCAACGCGCCGCCCGGCTGCGCGCCGCCGGCGAAGCCGCGTATGTCAGCCATCTGTCCTCGCTTGCCGGCACCCGCCAGTCGATCCTGATCGAGCGTGACGGCCTTGGCCGCACCGAAGGCTTCACGCTTGCCGCACTTGGCGTCAGCGCGCCGGGCGAAATCGTCGAAGCGACAATTACCGGCCACGATGGCGCCAGGCTGATCGCAGCCCCCCTTGCCGCCCGCGCCGCCTGAGAAACGCAAAGCATGGCTGGTTTTTTCAAGAAGATATTTTCGTTCGGCAAGAAAGAGGTTGTCGAGGAGCGGATCGACGAGACCGCGCCCCTCCCGCCGATCAAATGGGACCAGCTCGATGCGCTGAAGCCGGCGGCCGAGCAGGTTGTTCCGGAGTTCTTGAAACGCGAGGAGCCACAGCCCGCGGCGAAGGTCGCGCTGGCGCCCGCCGAGCAGGAGGTCGCCCTTTCACCCGAACCGGCACCTGTCGAGGAGCCGGTGCCAGAGCCCGCGCCGACCATTCCGCCGGAGCCGGAACCGCTGCCGGTCCCCGTGCCGGAAGAAGAACCGGCACCCGCTCCAGCGATCCCGGAACCGCCGGCGCCCGAGGAGATTCCGCTTCCTCCGGCCGCTCCGGAGCCCCAGCCCGAACCGCTGCCGCAAGAAGTCCCTGCTCCCACGCCGGAAGAGCCAGAGATCGCGCCGCGTCCCGAAAGGCAGCCGGAACCGGCGCCGATCGAAGTGCCGGCTCCGCCTGTCGAGATTCCGGTTGAGCAGCCTGCGCCGGCCGAAGTACCGCTGCCGCCGTCGCCTTCCGTGCAACCAACTTTGGAGGCCGGCGCCGCCCCTCATCCGGCTGCCGCCACCTTCTCCCCTTATAGGGACGGGGCGGAGGAAGAAGTTCCGGCGCCCGCGCCCGAGCCGGAAGCCCCGGCTGCCGAAATCGCGCCACCCATCCGCCAGCCGGCGCCGGTCGAGCCGCAGCCCGTCATTGCCGAGATCGCGCCCGAGCCGCAGGCTGTCCCGCAACCGCCGCCCCAACCCTCGGCGGAGCCGAAACCCGTTCCGGGCAAGGTGACCGTTAGCAAGAAAGTCGAGCAGAAGGCCGAGCCGGCGAAAGCGCCGGAGCCGGCGCTGCGGCGCTCCTGGTTCCAGCGCATGCGCGACGGGCTTGCCCGTTCGTCGCGCGAGCTCACCGGCAACATCGCCGGCGTCTTCACCAAGCGCAAGCTGGACGAGGACACGCTGCAAGACCTGGAGGACGTGCTGATCCGCGCCGATCTCGGCGTCGAAACGGCATTGCGCGTCACTGATTCGCTCGCTTCCAGCCGCTACGGCAAGGATGTCTCGGATTCGGAAGTCCGGGCCGTCATGGCGGCGGAGGTGGAAAAAGTGCTGACCCCGGTCGCAAGACCGCTCGAGCTCGATCTCTCGCACAAGCCGCATGTCATCCTGGTGGTCGGCGTCAACGGCACCGGCAAGACCACCACCATCGGCAAGCTGGCGGCAAAACTGACCGATGGCGGCTTATCGGTGATGCTCGCCGCCGGCGACACCTTCCGCGCTGCCGCGATCGAACAATTGAAGATCTGGGGCGAACGGACGAAATCGCCTGTCATCGCCTCCAAGCTCGGCGCCGATGCCGCCGGCCTCGCCTATGATGCCTTCGAAAAGGCCAGGGAAGCCGGCTCCGACGTGCTGATCATCGACACCGCCGGCCGCCTGCAAAACAAGACCGAATTGATGGCCGAACTGGAAAAGATCGTCCGCGTGCTGGGCAAGCTCGATCCGGAAGCGCCGCACACTGTGCTGCAGACGGTCGACGCCACCACCGGCCAGAACGCGCTCAACCAGGTCGAGATCTTCCGCAACATCGCCGGGGTCAACGGCCTTGTGATGACCAAGCTGGACGGCACGGCGCGCGGCGGTATTCTGGTGGCGATCGCGGCAAAGCACAAACTGCCGGTCTATTTCATCGGCGTCGGCGAACAGGTCGACGACCTCGAGCCTTTCTCGGCAAGCGAATTCGCCAGGGCGATCGCTGGAGTGGCGTAACGGCGTGATCCCCTTTGACCGGGATCGTGCGTAAGAAGGAAGATCATGAACCCACCCATTCTCGAACGCGATCCGTCCGACCCGCAGAAAGAGAAGAAGGAAGGCGTCAACCCCGTGCTCAAGCTGGTGCTGGAGCTCGGGCCGCTGTTGGTCTTCTTCTTTGCCAATGCGCGCGGCGAGTGGCTGGTGCAGAAATTCCCTGTCCTGGGCGAATTCGGCGGTCCGATCTTCGTTGCCACCGGGCTGTTCATGGCCGCCACGGCCATCGCGCTGATCGCCTCGTGGCTGCTGACGCGCACGCTGCCGATCATGCCGATGGTGTCGGGCGTCGTCGTCTTCATCTTCGGCGCGCTGACGCTCTATCTGCAGGACGACATCTTCATCAAGATGAAGCCGACCATCGTCAACACGCTATTTGGCGGCGTGCTGCTCGGCGGCCTGTTCTTCGGTAGGTCGCTGCTCGGCTATGTCTTCGATTCCGCCTTCAAGCTGGATGTCGAAGGCTGGCGGAAACTCACCTTCCGCTGGGGCCTGTTCTTTATCTTCCTGGCCGTCGTCAACGAAGTGGTGTGGCGCAATTTTTCTACCGATGCCTGGGTTACCTTCAAGGTCTGGGGCATCATGCCGATCACGCTTTTGTTCACTTTCAGCCAGATGCCGCTGATCCTGCGCCATTCGCTGGACGACAAGGCAGGCGGGGAAGAGAAGGCCGGCAAGTAGGGTCTGCAAAAGCAATTCCAGGAAAAGTGTGTAGCGGTTTTCCCACAGGAATTGCGTCAAAACCAAAGGGGAGAGCCATGGAATTCGTCACCACGCGCGAGGAATTGCGGACGATCTACAAGACGCCGCGCCCGACCGATGGCTCGATCCGCAAGGAGTTGACGGCGCTCGATGGCCATTGCCGCTCCTTCATCGGCAAGAGCCCTTTCGTGCTGATCGGCTCCTCTGACGGCGAAGGCAATGCCGACGTGACGCCCAAGGGCGACAAGCCCGGCTTCGCCGCCATTCTTGACGACCGGACCATCGCCATTCCCGACCGGCCCGGCAACAACCGGCTGGACACGCTGGAAAACATCCTGCGCAATCCCTCGGTCGGCCTGCTCTTCCTCATCCCCGGCATGAACGAGACGCTGCGCGTCAATGGCGATGCCCGCATCACCGTCGACGCCACCTTGCGCGAGCGCCTGGCCGTCGACGGCAAGGAGCCGCAAAGCGTCATCGTCGTCGCCGTCAAGGCCGCCTACATGCATTGCGCCAAGGCCTTCATGCGCTCCGATTTGTGGAAGCCGGACACCTGGTACGACCGCGCGACGCTGCCGACGCTCGGCCAGATCCTGCGCGACCAGCTGGCGCTAGGCGATTCGGCCGAGGCCACCGACCGCTGGCTGGACGGGGAATACAAGCAGACCATGTGGTAGGCTCGGAGCAATTCCGAGAAAAGTGTGAAATGGTTTTCCCGTAAAAAGCGCGTAGCGCTTTGCCTCGGAATTGCGTCAAAATAAATAGACGGCGATTCGTCCTGACTGGCTCCTACCTTGCTGAACATCCTTGCCATCTCCGGCAGCCTGCGGGCAGCCTCCACCAATTCGGCCCTGGTCGCGGCGCTGGCCCGCAACGCGCCGTCAGGCTGCCGCGTCACCGTCTATGACGGCCTCGGCCAATTGCCGATCTTCAACCCCGACGACGAGGGCGAGTTGACGCCGCATGAGGCCGCCGCGCTGATCGACGCGGTGACGCGGTCCGACGGCATCGTCGTCTCCTGCCCCGAATATGCCCATGGCGTGCCAGGCGGGCTGAAGAACGCGCTCGACTGGCTGGTCTCGCGCGACGCAGCCATCGCCAAGCCGGCCATGCTGGCACACGCCTCGCCGCGCTCGCTGTTCGCCCGTGCCGCCCTGGCCGAGATCATGCGCACCATGTCGTTCGCGCTTTGCGAGGGCGAACTGGAGATTGCGCTGCTGGGGAAGAAGCCGCCGGAGGTGGAGATGATTCTGGGGGAGGAAGCGAACCAGCAGGCGATGCGGGAAGCACTGCAGGGCTTTGTGAGTTTTATACGCGCAAACGCAACTTCGTCATCCTAGGGCGGAGCAAGGAGCGAAGCGACGCGGCGCAGACCCCTGGAGCTGCTCCGCAGCCCAAGGGATCCATGCCGTGACGCTAAAGCGTTGCAACGGTTACAGATTCTGCGCCGCTGCGCTTGACGTCAGAGACCGCGGCATGGATCCTCGGGTCAAGCCCGAGGATGACTAAAAAAGGGAGCGCCCGAACCCCAAACGTGCCGGCGACCTACCCCTTACGCAACGTCTCGACATCGGTCTTGCCGACATACCAGTCGCGGGCATTGAC
Organism: Mesorhizobium erdmanii USDA 3471; assembly: GCF_000472705.1. Taxonomy (GTDB): domain Bacteria; phylum Pseudomonadota; class Alphaproteobacteria; order Rhizobiales; family Rhizobiaceae; genus Mesorhizobium; species Mesorhizobium erdmanii. Next base: position 30,602 of record NZ_AXAE01000032.1, read on the forward strand.
CTCCTCGAAGACCACCCAGACATCGTCATTGCCGAGGCCGGTGGCGTCCATGATCGCCGCCGTGACCTTCTTGGCGATGTCAGCCTTCTTGCCGACCGGATCGGCGGCGATCACTTCCTTGACGATGCGGATGTTGACGAATGGCATGACGTCCTCCCCTTCCCGGCAAGAGACCGTTTCGAAATTCGCTCTGGCGAGTCATATGGTGGTGGTTTCGAGAACCGGAGCGCAGCGGACATTCGGGTCCGTGAGCACCGGAAGCGCAGAAAACGCCATCAGATGGCCGCCAGAGTAGAATTTCCAAACGGTCTCACTCAAAAAGTCTTGGCCCCGTTGACCATCAGCCGCACCGAGTAGAGCGAGGTGGTGCCGGCGATGTAGAGACAGTTCAGCTTGGCCCCTCCGAACACGCAATTGGCGGTAACCTCAGGCACCTTGACCTTGCCGATCAGCGTCCCGTCAGGATCGTAGCAATGGATGCCGTCGGCGGCGCTGGTCCAGATGCGCCCGTCGGCGTCGAGCCGGAAGCCGTCGAACAAGCCTGACGTGCAGTCGGCGAACACTTTTTCGCCCGACACCTTCTTGCCGTGCTTGCCGACATGGAACACCCGCATATGCGCCGGGTTCTCGGCGCCATGGGTACGGCCGGTGTCGACGACATAGAGCAGGCTCTCGTCGACCGAGAAGGCAAGCCCGTTGGGCCTCACCATGTCGGTGATGACAGCCTCGATCTCGCCGCTATCGGGATCGACCCGGTAGACATGACAGGCGCCGATCTCGCTCTCGGCCTTGTCGCCCTCATAGTCGGTGTCGATGCCGTAGGTCGGGTCGGTGAACCAGATTGAGCCATCGGACTTCACCACCACGTCGTTGGGCGAGTTCAGGCGCTTGCCTTTCCATTTGGCGGCGATGGTGGTGACCGAGCCGTCATGCTCGGTGCGGCTGACGCGGCGGCCAGAATGCTCGCAAGTCACCAGCCGGCCCTGCCGGTCGACGGTGTTGCCGTTGGAATTGCCCGAGGGTTGGCGGAAGACGCTGACGCTGCCGTCGGTCTCGTCGTAGCGCAGCATGCGGTTGTTCGGAATGTCGGACCAGACGACGTAACGGCCGGCTGCGAACCAGGCCGGTCCTTCCGCCCAGCGGCATCCGGTGAACAGCTTGTCCACCTGCGCGTTGCCGTTGAACAGGCGCGCGAAGCGCGGATCGAGAATCTCGTAATAGTCTGCGGCCGCCATGCATTTCCTCCCGGCATCACGTGACGCTGGATCAAGCCAGCCCGCGATCGATCTGGCAAGACGGGGCCTTCGCAATTTGTATGACAAAACAGAGAGGAAGCGCCGCTCGCCCTGGTCCAGCGGTGCTCTCCCGGGCGCGAAGCTCTTTAGGACGCCATTAACCGGCTATGCGTCCAGTGCAATGGTGCATTGCAACATCTTCTTTTTGCAACGCACCATTACTATGTCATGCTTCGAACTGATCAAGGGAGGAACAACCAGCCGCGAAAATGCGGTGCAAAAGGGAACTCGCTATGATCTCCGACCTCATGACCCGCGCTCGCAACAGCATCGCCAAGCGCAAGCACTACAACCGCCTCGTCGCCGAAATCGACAGCTTCACCAGCCGTGATCTGGCCGACATGCGCGCCGACCGCTCGGAAATGCTCTACCAGATCCACAAGCAGATCTACGGCTGAGCCCTACCGCGTTTCGTCATCCTCGGGCTCGACCCGAGGATCGCGGCGAAGAGTCCCTAATCCTGAACCGCCTTGCCTGTCACGACTGTCGCGGCATGGATTCTAGGGTCTGCGCGGCGTCGCTTCGCTCCTTGCTTCGCCCTAGAATGACGAAGAAGGGGTGCGCCTAACCCGGCGCCGCCAACGCCTTCTCGATCTGCGGCAACAGCAAATCCCGCGCCGACTCCGCCGTCAGCGGGCCGACATGCTTGTAGGCGATCTTGCCGTCCTTGCCGATGACGAAGGTTTCCGGCACGCCATAGACGCCCCAGTCGATCGCCGTGCTGCCGGCTTCGTCGACGCCGATCGCCTGGAAAGGATTGCCGAGGTCGCCGAGGAATCGGCGGGCATTTTCCGGACGATCCTTGTAGTTCAGCGCCGCCATCACGAACCGTTTGTCCTGCGACAGCGCCAGAAGCACCGGGTGCTCTTCGCGGCATGGCGCGCACCACGACGCAAACACATTGACCAGCGTGACCTTGCCGGCAAAGGCTTTCGAAGCGAGCCCGGGCAGGTTCGACCCCTCCAGCGCCGGCAGATTGGTCTGCGGCGCCGGCAGGCCGATCAGCGCCGACGGCACTTCCGAGACATCGCGGCCGGACAGCAATTGCGACAGGAACAGGCCGGCAAGGCCGAGAAAGATCAGCAGCGGCAGCAGCACGAACAGGCGGCGGCTGGGTGGTGGCGTTTCGGTTTCGCTGCTCACGGCTTCGCACCCGTCTTGTCGGAACGCCGCCGCACCCCGGCGGCTTCAAGCTCGGCAAGCTCGCGCTTGCGCGCCCGCTGGTCGACCAGGATCCAGCCGATCAGCCCGGCCAGCACGATCGCGGTGATGCCGTAAGCAGCGGTGACATAGAGCGCATGAGCACTCATGCGAGGCACCCCACATCGCCTTCCGCTGTTGCTTCGCCGTGATTGATCATGGCCTTCCTTAGCTTCGCGCCACAGGCTGCGCAATCGGACGCCGCGTCGCGGCCTTCATAACGCTGCGGCCACATCAATCCGTTCCATGACGCAGCGCCAGCGCTGCCGAAACCGGACCCAGCACGGCAAGAAACAACGTCAGCGCGGCAAGAATGAGGAAAGGCTGCAGGAACGGGTCGGGATCGGCAGTTGCGCCGTAGCTCGCCGAAACGCCGAAGATCAGCACCGGGATGGTCAGCGGCAGCACCAGCACCGAGATCAACAGCCCGCCGCGCGGCAGCGCCACCGCCACGGCGGCACCAGCGGCCCCGATGAAGGTGATGGCCGGCGTGCCGACCAGCAGCGTCAGCGCCGTGGCGCCTATTGCCACCGGCTCCATGTTCATGAACAGGCCGAGTAGCGGCGCGGCTATGACCAGCGGCAGCACGCTGCCCGCCCAATGCGCCAGGCATTTCACCAGCACCGTCAGCGCCAGCATTTGGCGATCGTTGCCAAGCACCAGGAGATCGAGCGAGCCGTCCTCGCGGTCGGCCTGGAACAGCCGGTCGAGCCCGAGCAGGCAGGCAAGCAGCGCGCCGATCCACAGGATCGCCGGACCGATGCGGGCAAGCAGCTTCAAATCCGGTCCGACGCCGAACGGAATGGTGGCGATGACGGCAAGGAAGAAGATCACGCCGGTCAGCGCACCGCCGCCGGCGCGGATCGATAGGCGAATGTCGCGGGCGAAGAGGGACCACATTTACGATATGGTCCCTAATTGAGGCTGGCGTTCCTTCGCGCCTCCCTCTGTCCTGCCGGACATCTCCCCCACGAGTGGGGAGATTGGCAGCTTCGGCGCTCCGCTCACCTTTACGACGCTGGTCATTGGCGAAATCGCCGGAGACAGCTGATCTCCCCCCTTGTGGGGGAGATGTCCGGCAGGACAGAGGGGGGCGCCGTAGAGTGCTGTCATCAAGACGCCTGCCCCATCCTCAATTCCTTCGCCCCTTCCAGCCCTAACGGCAAATGCGTCGCCGCAACGATCATCCCACCCCCAGCGCAATGCCTCGTCATCAGCCCCGCGAATCGCTCCTCCGAAGCCTTGTCTAACCCCGCTGTCGGCTCATCGAGCAACCACAACGGCCTAGGGCTGACCAGAAGCTTGGCGATCGCCGCCCGGCGCCTTTGCCCTGTCGAGAGGTAGCCGAACGGAAGATGGCCGATGCCGGCTAGCCCGACGGTTTCCAGCGCGTCTTCGACGCTCGAATCGCCACCGCCATTGAAGTCGCGCCAGAATCGCAAATTTTCCGCCACGCTGAGCGCCGGCTTCATCGCGTTCTGATGACCAAGATAATGACAGGCCGCGGCGATCGAAGGAAAGTCGTCGCCGCCCCCTTCGATCCGCAGCTGGCCTTCGGCCTTCGGCAGCAGCCCGGCGATGATCCTGAGCAAGGTCGATTTGCCTGACCCGTTCGGCCCTGTCACCACCAGCGCCTGCCCGTCCTCGAGCGCAAAGCCGAGGCCGGAGAAAACCGTCTCGCCGCCGCGTTCGCCGCCCAGATTTTCGGCGATAAGCCGCATCCCTCGCCTGCCCTGAAAACAATGTTTCGCGAGCGCTGCCGCATCGCACAAATTTGCTCTCCAACTGTCTAGAACTATTCCAGAAAATTCTCTATATGCGGTGCATCCGTGCCAGCGGTCGGCGCGGGAACAGAATTTGCGCCGAACCAGCGCACGCGCCGCCTTGAACGGCTCGGGTTGCTTGGGAACGGACAGCGGAAATGGCCGTACCCGCACCTTTGCGCGTGATTGCATGCCATCGGCGTCCGTTCCCTTTCAGGCTGAACAGACAAGGACGGATCGCACGTGTCAAAATCCCTCGATAGCTTCAATTGCCGCCGCACACTGACCGCGGGTGGCACCGAATATATCTATTTCGACCTCGTCGAGGCCGAGAAGAACGGCCTCACCGGCATTGCCCAGCTGCCCTATTCGATGAAGGTGCTGCTGGAGAACCTGTTGCGCAACGAGGACGGCCGCTCCGTCACCAAGGAGAGTATCCAGGCGGTTGCCGGCTGGCTGACCGACAAGGGCACCGCCGGCGTCGAGATCGCCTATCGCCCGGCCCGCGTGCTGATGCAGGATTTCACCGGCGTTCCGGCCGTGGTCGACCTCGCCGCCATGCGCGACGCCATGGCCTCGCTCGGCGGCGACCCGCAGAAGATCAACCCGCTGGTTCCCGTCGACCTCGTCATCGACCACTCCGTCATCGTCGACGAGTTCGGCACGCCGATGGCCTTCGCCCGCAATGTCGAGCTCGAATACGAGCGCAACGAGGAACGCTACAAGTTCCTGAAATGGGGCCAGCAGGCCTTCCGCAACTTCCGCGTCGTGCCGCCCGGCACCGGCATCTGCCACCAGGTCAACCTCGAATATCTCGGCCAGGTGGTGTGGACCAACAGCGAGGATGGCGAAACGACAGCCTATCCCGACACCTGCGTCGGCACCGATTCGCACACCACCATGATCAACGGCCTTGGCGTGCTCGGCTGGGGCGTCGGCGGCATCGAGGCCGAGGCCGCCATGCTCGGCCAGCCCGTTTCGATGCTGTTGCCCGAAGTCATCGGCTTCCGCCTCACCGGCAAGCTGAAGGAAGGCGTCACCGCCACCGACCTCGTGCTCACCGTCACCCAGATGCTGCGCAAGAAGGGCGTCGTCGGCAAGTTCGTCGAATTCTTCGGCCCCGGTCTCTCCAACATGACGCTGGCCGACCGCGCCACCATCGGCAACATGGCGCCGGAATATGGCGCGACCTGCGGTTTCTTCCCGGTCGATTCGGAAACCATCCGTTACCTGACAATGTCCGGCCGCAGCGAGGACCGCATCGCGCTGGTCGAAGCCTATTCGAAAGCGCAAGGCATGTGGCGCGAGGCTGGCTCCGCCGACCCGGTCTTCACCGACCTGCTCGAACTGGAGCTGAGCAGCGTCGTCCCGTCGATGGCCGGCCCCAAGCGCCCCGAAGGCCGCGTCGCGCTGGAAGGCATCCCGGCTGGCTTCGCCAAGGCCATGGAGACCGAATACAAGAAAGCCGCCGAGATTTCCAAGCGCTACGCCGTCGAAGGCACCGACCATGATCTCGGCCATGGCGACGTCGTCATCGCCGCCATCACCTCCTGCACCAACACCTCGAACCCGAGCGTGCTGATCGGCGCGGGCCTCCTGGCGCGCAACGCCAACCGCCTCGGCCTCAAGCAGAAGCCGTGGGTCAAGACCTCGCTGGCGCCGGGCAGCCAGGTGGTCGCCGAATATCTGGAGAAGTCGGGCCTGCAGAAGGAGCTCGACCAGATCGGCTTCAACCTGGTCGGCTTCGGCTGCACCACCTGCATCGGCAATTCCGGCCCGCTGCCGGCGCCGATCTCCAAGACCATCAACGAGAAAGGGCTGATCGCCGCCGCGGTGCTCTCCGGCAACCGCAATTTCGAAGGCCGCGTCTCGCCCGACGTCCAGGCAAACTACCTCGCCTCGCCGCCGCTGGTCGTGGCGCACGCGCTGGCTGGAACCGTGACAAAGGATCTCACGTCAGAGCCGCTCGGCGAGGACAGGAACGGCAACCCGGTCTACCTCAAGGATATCTGGCCGAGCTCGGCCGAGATCCAGGAGTTCATCGAGAAGAACGTCACCCGCGAGCTGTTCGCCCGCAAATATGCCGACGTCTTCAAGGGTGACGAACACTGGCAGAAGGTCCAGGCGCCGGAAGGCCAGACCTATGCCTGGGACGACAATTCGACCTATGTGCAGAACCCGCCCTATTTCGCAGGCATGACCGCCGGGTTCGGCAAGATCGGCGACATCAAGGGCGCCCGCGTGCTCGGCCTGTTCGGCGACAAGATCACCACCGATCACATCTCACCGGCGGGTTCGATCAAGGCCGCTTCCCCGGCCGGCAAGTACCTCACCGATCATGGCGTCGGCGTCGCCGACTTCAACCAGTACGGCACGCGGCGCGGCAACCATGAAGTGATGATGCGCGGCACCTTCGCCAACATCCGCATCCGCAACCACATGCTGGGCGAGAACGGCAGGGAAGGCGGCTACACCATCCACTACCCCAGTAAGGAAGAGGAATCGATCTACGACGCGGCGATGGAATACAAGAAGGAGGGCGTGCCGCTGATCATCTTCGCCGGCGTCGAATACGGCAACGGCTCGTCGCGCGACTGGGCGGCCAAGGGCACCAACCTGCTCGGTGTCCGCGCCGTCATCGCCCAGTCCTTCGAGCGCATCCATCGCTCGAACCTGGTCGGCATGGGCGTCATCCCCTTCGTCTTCGAGGAAGGCACCTCATGGGCCTCGCTCAACCTCAAGGGCGACGAACTGGTCGAGATCGACGGCCTGAGTGCCATCAAGCCGCGCCAGACGATGACCGCCAGGATCACCTATGGCGACGGCACGGTGAAGAACGTGCCGATCATCTGCCGCATCGATACGCTGGATGAGCTCGACTACTTCAAGAACGGCGGCATTTTGCAATACGTGCTGCGAGACTTGGCTGCCTAAGGCAGCAAGGGAATAAGGCAGTAGGGCAGTAAGGGAGTAGGAAAGAGGACACCCTACTGCCCTACTGCCCTACTGCCCTACTGCCCTACTGCCCTACTGCCCTACTGCCCTACTGCCCTACTATCCTCCCTTTCGGCGCCCCATACCGCGCCGTCGCCGCCAGCAGCACCCCCAGCATCAGCCCGTTGAAGATGTGCCAGAGGAAGTGCGTGCCGAGCGGAAAGCTGGCGCAGACCATCGGGTCGATCATGCGGCAGATGGCGGACACGACGAAGATCGCCGACCCCGTCAGATTGTACCAGCCGGCCCGGTTGCCGGTGGCCGTCACCCAGATGCCAAAGAAGGCGAGCGCCAGGAATGGCGGCAGGTAGCTCGTCGTGCCGTTCGACGCCTGGCGCAGCCAGTCCGGCACGGCGAAGGTGAGCGCGCCGGCCACTGCGTAGAAGACGACGAAGATCGCGGTCGCCTTGCCCCAGCCCATGCCGAGGAAGCGACGCAGGTTGAGCAGCGTATAGGCGAGTGTGAAGCCGGCGATCGGCAGGATATCGGCCCAGATCGTGCCCCTGGTGGCAAAGGTATGGAATATGGTCGAGCCGACGCCGATCGCCACCACCCACCAGGCCAGCACCTCGGCGAATGTACCGGCCTTGCACCGCCGTACTTCCCGCACACCCCATAATCCTGCCGCAATGAAAACGAGGTTGGTCAAAGCATTCGTCGGCTCGGCCCAAAGTTCCGGCCCGGTCCGCTCGCAATAGAGACCGACCGGGGTCAGGAGAGTTTGCCACATGGTGATGATGCCACTCCCAATCGAACCGCGCCGTGAAATGCAGTGTCTCTCCTATTGCGGCCTTACCTGTGGCTGCAATGGCAAAATTTCACCGCAACGTGACTTCCCGTTGACTTCCGCTTCTGCCACATATTTCAGACAATCAGAACAAAGCCGGCGCCACCGGCGGGAATTGGAATGATCATGGCCTGGCGAAGATCACTTTGGCTGGCGGCTTTTGCGCTGGCCTTACCGGCTTTTGCCGGTGCCGGCCATGCCGGCGAGGCCGAAAGAACTCAGGCCGAAAAATCCCTACCCGACAAGCCGCTCGGCGTGGTGGAACTGTTCACCAGCCAGGGCTGCAGTTCCTGCCCGCCGGCCGATGCATTCTTCGCCGAACTCGCCACCAAGGAAGACATCGTCGCGCTCTCCTATCACGTCGACTATTGGGACTATCTCGGCTGGAAGGACACGCTGAGCCGCAAGGAAAACACCGAGCGGCAAAATGACTACATGCGTGCCTTCGGCAGCCGCTCGGTCTATACGCCACAGGCAGTGCTCAATGGCCGTGTCCACGTCAACGGCGCCAATCGCGGTGAGGTCGACGGCGCGCTGGCCCGTATGGCGAGATCCGGCGAAGGCATGCATGTGCCGGTCAAGGTCAGCCGCACCAGCGACCGCGTGATCATCGATGCCGGCGATGCCGGCGCCGGTCCGAGCGACGCCCATGTCGTGATCGTCTATTTCGATGCGCCGCAGACGATCAAGATCGCCCAGGGCGAGAATTCTGGCCGCAAGATGACCTACTGGAACGCGGTCACCGGCATCCAGACCGCCGGCATGTGGCACGGCAAGGCGCAACGCTATGAATTGCCGCTGAGCGAGATAACCAAAAAGGGCGGTTGCGCCGTGCTGTTGCAGTCCGTCGGCAGGGACGGCATGCCGGGGCCCATCCTCGGCGCCGCCGTTGTTCATAAGCCGTAGAGACGCCCTTGTCCTTCTCCCTTGTGGAAGAAGGGTGGATCGACGCGCAGCGCCGAAACGGTTGAGGGGTGCGTGACGGAATGAGGCGGCGACCATTTCAAGCAATCGCCAGGCTGGAACACCGCTCATCCGACCTAGCTTCGCGAGGCCACCTTCTCCCGCAAGGGGAGAGGGACAGGCGGCGCCGGAACCCGCTCAACAAAAAACCGACGTCAGCTTGCTTCTGACGCCGGTCATTTAGGTTTTGGGATCGTCGCACCCGATTCTTCCGAGGAAAAACCGAGGTTGGTTCGATCCGACGCAGACCCGTGGGCGGGGGGCTTGGGGTTTACGAGCCGGTGCCGGACCGAACCGTCTCAGGCAACGCCGCTAAATTCGTCGGACATTGGGGCATGAGCGCGGATAAAAAAAGGCAGAAATGTGGCGAAGCATCACCAATTCCAACAAGCAACGTTACAAAAGTGACTGGACGCATCGGAAACCGCGCACCCCTGCCCTCTCGCCACGGCTCTTGCAATTGCAGCGCGAAGGGGCCAATTTTGGTTGGCAAAGATTCATTTTGAAGGATCGAGGCATGACTGACGACAGCGGCGGGACGGGGGATGGTGACGCATCCGCGATATTGATCCCGCTGCACGAGGCGCGCAGCGCACGCCTCGACCAGCCGGTGCGCTTCGATCGGCGTGAACTGGACCAGATCCTCAGGCTCTACGGACGCATGGTCGCCGCCAATGAATGGCGCGACTACGCCATCGACCATCTCACCGACAGGGCGGTGTTTTCCGTCTTCCGCCGCGCCAGCGAAGTGCCGCTGTTCCAGATCGTCAAGGATCCGAAACTGGCCCGCAAACAGGGCGCCTTCGCCGTCATCGCTGCCGGCGGGCGCATCCTCAAACGCGGCCAGGAGCTTGGCCGCGTGCTTGGCGTCTTCGACAGCAAGCTCAGGGTTGTCGAGGCTTGAGCTGGAAGGCGAAAGAGGACATCCGTCAGTCTTCAACTCCCTTCCTTTCAATTACCTTCCCTCCCGAAATCTCCGTTCCGGCAACGAATCCGGATCGGGCGCGACCGACGCGCCGCCATTCAGCGACAGCTGCATGAACACCGTATCCAGCCAGCGTCCATGCTTGTAGCCGGAGCCTTCGAGCCGGCCCGAATGACGAAAGCCGAGCTTTTCGTGCAGCCTCACCGAGGCGCTGTCGGGATGACCGTCGCCGATCACCGCGACGATCTGGCGGAAGCCTGCCACCTCGGCCGCGGCGATCAGGCTCTTCATCAGCTGGAGACCGACACCCTGGCCCTTGGCCTCGGGCGCGACATAGACCGAATCCTCGACGATGAAGCGATAGGCCGGGCGTGGCCGGAAGGCGCCGGCATAGGCATAGCCCAGCACCGCGCCGTCCTTCTGCGCCACCAGATACGGGAAGCCGCCGGCCGTGAGAGTGGCGAATCGCGTGCCCATCTCGGCTCGGCTGGGCGGCTCCAGTTCGTAGCTCGCCGTGCCATGCGTCACCGCGTCGGCGTAGATTTCGGTGATGGCATCGAGGTCGTCCGCCCTGGCCGTCCGAATCACGGTATTGCTCATTCTTTATGCAAGCCTTCTGTCTGCCTCGGATAACAGCAAACGCCGGCGCAAAAGAAAAGGGCGGCCGTTGGGCCGCCCCTTCCAAACCCGATGGTCCAGTCAGACCACGATGCGGACTGCCTTAACGGCGGTCGCCCATGAACTGCAGCAGGAACATGAACAGGTTGATGAAGTCGAGATAGAGCCTCAGCGCGCCCATGATGGCCTTGCGGCCGGCGACATCGGAAGCGTCTCCGTCGAAATACATTTCCTTGATCTTCTGCGTGTCGTAGGCGGTGAGGCCGGCGAACACCAGCACGCCGATCGCCGAGACGGCGAAGGACAGCGCCGACGACTGCAGGAAGATATTGATCACCATCGCGATGATGATGCCGAACACGCCCATGATCAGGAACGAGCCCATCGCCGTCAGGTCGCGCTTGGTCGTGTAGCCGAACAGCGACAGCGCGCCGAAGGCGGCCGCGGTGGCGAAGAAGGTCTGCGAAATGCTGGCCGTGGTGTAGACCAGGAAGATCGACGACAGCGACAGGCCGACGAGGCCGGCATAGACCCAGAACGTGGTCTGCGCGGCGGCGACGCTCATCGACTGGATCCTGAACGACAGGAAGAACACGGCGGCCAGCGGCGCCAGCATCACCACCCAGCGCAGCGGCGAGCCGAAGATCGCGTAGCCGAAGGAGGTCAGCATTTCGCCACTCGGCAGCGTTGCGACAGCCGAGGCCGGATCGGTGGTGGTGGCCAGCATGATCGTGCCGATGGCGGCAAGGCCGGTGATGACGAGGCCGAGCCCCATCAGATTGTAGACCTTGATCATGTAGGCGCGCAGGCCCTGATCGATGTCTGCGCGAACGCCGGGCACCGCCGACGTCTGATAGTTGCGAATGGGATCAGCCATTGGAATCCTCTATTGCTTCTGTCCCGTCCGGTGTCGGGCCTCTTGCGGGCCCAGGCGCCGCTGGCGGGACTCCAGCATGCCTGTGGCGAAATATGATGGTTATTCGCGTCAAGAACAAGACCGTAACGGCATGTAACGGTTCGTGAGGGCCCAAATCGCGGTTTCCGGGGCTTTCCAGCCCGCATCCTTACCAAGATTTAATCCGAGATGGCCGCTTTAGAGGGCGCGAAGCACCGGTGCTGCCTTGTGGCCAAGCACCCGCCATGTGCCGGCGAGGCCGATGCCGACCGTGATCACCAGCGCAAAGACGATGGTCGCCACCGCCACCTCCGGCATGAAATGCGACGGTAGGGTCATGATGCGGGCGACGATGTACCAGGCCGCGATGCCGCCGGCCGCCAGGGCGAAGACAGCCGTGGCCAGGCCGATCAGCATGTATTCGAGCGAGAATGCCGCGATCAGCGTTCTCCTGGTGGCGCCGAGCGTCTTCAGCACCACCGCGTCGTGGATGCGGGCGCGGTTGCCGGCGGCCAGCGCGCCGGCCAGCACCAGCACCGAGGCGATCAGCGCCACCCCGGCCGCGGCGCGGATCGCCGTGCCGAGCTGGCCGACCAGCCGGTTGACGACGTCGAGCGCGTCCTTGACCCGCACTGTCGTCACCGCCGGAAAGGCGCGGGTGACGGCATTGAGGATGCGCGCGTCGTCGGCCGTGGTGGCACTCTTTTCGGTCAGCGTCGCCATCCAGCCATGCGGCGCGCCGGCAAAAGTGTTGGGGGAGAACACCATGACGAAATTGATGCCCATCGTTTCCCATTGGACCTGGCGGAAATTGGCGATCCTGGCCGTCACGTTGCGGCCAAGCACATTGATGGTGACGGTGTCGCCGAGCTTCAGCCCTATCTCCTTGCCTTCCTGTGCCGAGAACGAAACCAGCGGCTCCCCGGCATAATTGTCCGGCCACCATTTGCCCTCGGTCAGCGTCGCATTTTGCGGTTGCCTGGCGTCATAGGTCAGGCCGCGATCGCCTTTCAGCACCCAGGCGCCTTCGGCCGGCACCTTGACCTTGTCGACATCGACGCCGTTAAGCGCCATCACCCGGCCGCGCAGCATCGGCACCTTGGCCAGGGTTCCCTGCGGCGCCTCTTTGCCGATCAGCGCGGAGAAGGCATCGACATCGCTGCCCTGAATGTCGACGAAGAAGAAGTTCGGCGCCCGCTCCGGCAGGCTGCCGGAGATCTGCTGCCGCAGATTCCCGTCGATCAGCGCCAGCGTCACCAGCAGTGTCAGCCCGAGCCCCAGCGACAGCACCACCGACGGCGTCAGCGCGCCAGGCCGATGGATGTTGCCGACGGCCAGCCTGAGCGCCACGAAACGCACGCGCGGGCTGTTTTTGGCGACCCACTGAACCAGCGCACCGACCAGGCGCAGCACCAGGAAGGCAAAGATCGTAGCGCCGACGAAGATCGAGGCGATGCGCTGGTCGCCGGAGAACAGGATCGCCAGCGCGGCCAGCAGCAGCGCGATGCCTATGGCCGATGCGAGATAGATCGGACGCGGCAAGCCACGGCCTGCGAGCCCCATCTCCCGGAACAGTGCGGTTGCGGGCACATCGCGGGCGCGGCCGAGCGGCAGCAGCGCGAAGGCCAGCGTCACCAAAAGGCCGAACAGCGCCGCCATGCCGAGCGCGCCCGGATAGAAGCCGCCCTCCGCTGGTACCGGAATGATGGATTGAAGTGCGGCACTTGCCACGAAAGGCATCAGCGCGCCAAGCACCAGGCCGGCAACGATGCCGAGCGCGGCAATGATCAGGATCTGCACGAGATAGACGGCAAAGACGAAGCCGCCGGAAGCGCCGAGGCTCTTGAAAGTGGCGATGACGCCGCGCTTGCCGTCGAGATAGGCGCGCACCGCATTGGCGACGCCGACGCCGCCGACCACCAGCGCCGTCAGCCCGACCAGCGTCAGGAATTGCGAGAAGCGTTCGATGTTGGACGACAGCGCGGGTGCTGCATCGCCACGCGTGCGGATCGACCAGCCGGCCTCGGGAAAATCCTTCGCGGCCTGATCCTGGATGGCCTTGAGCCGCGCCTCGTCGGCGTCGGCGGGCAGCCGCACCTTGTAGGCATTTTCGACCAGGCTTCCCGGCTGCACCAGTCCGGTGGCGGCCAGGCCTTCGGTCGAGATCATCAGCCTTGGCGCGAAGCCGAAACCGTCGGACACGGCGTCCGGTTCGGTGACCAGCCTGGCCCGCAGTTCGAACGTGGCGGTGCCGAGTTTCAGCCGGTCGCCGAGCTTGAGATGCAGCCGTTCGAACAACAGATCGGGCGCCGCCGCACCGAAGACGCCAAACTCCTCGCCGAACAGTTCCTGCTTCGACAGCTTCGGCTCGGTTTCCAGCATGCCGTAGAGCGGATATGCTTCATCGACCGCCTTCGCCTCGACCAGCGCCTGGTCCGAACCGTCGGCCAGACGCGCCATCGAGCGCATGCTGGCGGTGCGTGAAACGGTGCCCAACCCATCGAGGAATCCGCGCTCCGCTTGGCTGGCGTCGCGCTGGTTGATCTGGAAACGAAGATCGCCGCCGAGCAGCGTCTGGCCCTGGTCGGCGACGCCGGCACTGATCGAGCGCGCGACCGAATTGACGCCGCCGATCGCCGCGACGCCGAGCGCGATACAGGCGAGGAAGATCAGGAAGCCGGACAGGCCGCCGCGCATCTCGCGCAGCGAGAAGCGGACCGCGAGCTTCAGCGTCTGCGCCAGCGGCATCAGGCAGTGACCTTCAAGGGCGCCGGCGCCTCGATCCCTCCCGAGCGCATCGAAACCTGGCGCGTGCAGCGCGCCGCGAGCGCGGGATCGTGGGTGACCAGGACCAGCGTCATGCCGCGCTCCGCCGCCTTGGCGAACAGCAGGTCGGCGACCTGCCGCCCCGTTGCCTGGTCGAGATTGCCGGTCGGCTCGTCGGCGATGAGGATGCGCGGCGACGGCGCCAGCGCCCGGGCGATCGCCACGCGCTGCTGTTCGCCGCCGGAGAGTTCGCCGGGATAGTGGGTGACGCGGTCGGAGAGGCCGACCGCAGCCAGTTCTCGCGCCGCCACCGAAAACGGATCGGCATGGCCGGCCAATTCCAGCGGCACCGCGACATTTTCGAGCGCCGTCATGTTGGGGATGAGATGGAAGGATTGGAACACGATGCCAATGTTTCGGCCACGAAACGAAGCAATCCGGTCCTCGCTTTTGCCGTTGAGCAGCTCGCCGACGATCCGTACCGTTCCCGAATCGACCCGTTCCAGTCCCGCCAGCACCATCAGCAAGGTCGACTTGCCGGACCCCGACGGACCGACGATGCCGGTGGCCTCGCCGAGCGCCACCTCGAGGCTGACGCCCTTCAGCACGTGGACCGACGAAGCGCCTTCGCCGAGTGTCAGGGATACGTCTTTCAACGCGATGACGGCTTCTGTCAAAATGAAAGCGTCCTATATCAGGGATGATGGCTCTGCTTGCCGGAAGCCGTCGCCGGAAGAGTTTTCTGTCATATGGGGCCTGCCGCATGTCTTTCAAACGCCAGATAGCCGCAGGCTTGATCGTTCTCCTCGCCATTTGCGGCGCCATTTCGTCGGCGCGGGCCGAGCCGTTCAAGATCGTCGGCTTCGGTGACAGCTTGATGGCTGGCTTTGGCCTCGGACCCGGGGAGGGTTTTACCGACAAGTTGCAGGCCGCCCTTCAGGCCAGGGGCCATGATGTGACCGTCGCCAATGCCGGCGTTTCCGGTGACACCACGAGCGGCGGCCTGGCGCGGCTCGACTGGTCGGTGCCGGACGGCACCCGGCTGGTCATCCTCGAACTCGGCGCCAACGACATGCTGCGCGGCGTCTCGCCCGACATCACGCAAAAGAACCTCGATGAGATGCTAGGCAAGCTGAAGGAGCGCAAGATTGCCGTGCTCTTGGCCGGCATGCGCGCCGCGCCCAATCTCGGTGCGGACTATCAAAACAGCTTCGACGCCATCTTTCCGCATCTGGCCGGGAAATACGATGTTTCGCTCTACCCGTTCTTTCTCGACGGCGTTGCCGGCCAGCCTGGCCTGCAACTCGAGGACGGAATGCATCCGAATGCCCAGGGCGTCGACAAGATGGTCGAACGCATCCTGCCCACCGTCGAAAAGGTCATCGCGGCGGCATCGGGAGGTTCGTGAGGCCGACTGGACCTGTTTCCGTTAGGGAAGCTTTTTGACAAGGACTGTGACCAACAAACCTCTTGCTCCGTTTGACTATCGATGATTCGCTATGGATGACAGTTCGATTCGAGGAAGGGAGGCTCTTCATGCCGCGTCTTTTCACCGCCCTCGAAATTCCGCGTGACGCTGCCCTTTCGCTGTCCCTGCTCCGGGGCGGCCTGCCCGGGGCCCGCTGGATCGACGTCGAAAACTACCATCTGACGCTGCGCTTCATCGGCGATGTCGAGGGCCATGTCGCCGACGAGATCGCCAACGCGCTGGACCGCGTCCACCGCCCCTCGTTCTCGCTGACCTTGTCCGGCGTCGGCGCTTTCGGCCAGAAAAAGCCGCACGCTGTATGGGCCGGCGTCACCCCGTCACCGGATCTGAGCGCCCTGCAGGGCGAGATCGACCGCATCTGCCAGCGGCTTGGCCTGGCCGCCGATCCGCGCAAGTTCACGCCGCACATCACTTTGGCGAGGCTGCGCAACTCGAGCCCGCTGGATGTCGCCCAATATCTGTCGGCGCGTGGCAATTTCTCGACAATGCCGTTCCGCATCGGCCGCTTCGTGCTGATGTCGTCGCGCGATTCGGTCGGCGGCGGCCCCTATATCGTCGAAGAGGCCTGGCCGCTGTCCGGCACCGATGCCCGCGCCGCAAGCCGTGTCGCCAGCGCCTCCGACGCTTCGCGGATCATGCGATAGACCTCGGCAAAGGCTTGCTGGTCCTCATAATAGGGATCGGGTACGTCGCGCGCCTGTCCGTGCGCGAACTCTAAAAACAGGTGCACCCGGTCAGGCACGGGCGCCAGCGTCTTGAGATCGGCGACATTGGAGCGGTCCATGCCGAGGATCAGATCGAAACGGGAGAAATCCTCCAGACTGACCTTGCGCGCCTTCTGCCCGGAAATATCGATGCCGTGACGCAAGGCAATCGCGATCGAGCGCGGATCGGGAGGCGAGCCGACCTCCCAGCCGCTGGTGGCCGCCGAATCGAGCACCATACCGCGGCCCCGGCCACGCTCCGCCCAAACGGCGCGAAAGACGCCCTCGGCCAGCGGCGACCGGCAGATGTTGCCGAGACAGACGAAAAGAATGGAATTTATCGGCTTTATGCTCATTCGATATGCGCCGTTCGTGCATGTGGAACCCCAAAACCGCAAAACACTTTTGGGCGACTTGCAGTATGCTGAGGCCAAATTCGAGATAGCACGGGAAATCATCATGACGAGAGAGAAACTCAGCAAGGACGCCATCACCATTGCCCTTGCCGAACTCGGCGGCTGGTCGCTGGCCACCGACGGCGCCTCGATCAGGCGCAGCTTCGTCTTCAAGAATTTTTCCGAAGCCTTCGCCTTCATGACCCGCGTCGCACTGGCAGCCGAGAAGATGGACCATCATCCCGACTGGTCGAATGTCTACAAGACGGTCGACGTGACGCTGAACACGCACGACGCCGGCGGCGTCACCGCGCTCGACATTGCGCTGGCGAAGAAGATGAACGGATACGCCGGTTAGTTTGGTGCGGGCTTTGTCGCGGCCGCAACCCCACCTTTGTCATCTAGGGCGAAGTCGCGGAGTCGCGGAGATCCTGGGGTCCATTCCGTGACCTCGACTTGGGGCACAGCGGAGCAGAATTCTGGACCGCGGCGATGCGTTGGAATCCCGGCATGGATCCCTTGGGCTGCGAGAGCAGCTCCAGGGGTCTGCGCCGCGTCGCTTTCGCTCCTTGCTTCGCCCGTGGATGACGACGAGAGAGGTGTTTCAGCCAATCTCCAAAGTTGGCGCTGGCCAACCGGAGCGACCTGAGCTTCACGCAAACCGAAAAGCATCCGTTCCGATTTCGGTCAGGTAATCGCACCGGCATCTTGCAGCCGGGTTCCCCTTTCACCACATTTTCCATCGCGAGGCATGCGCCAGGACGCGCGTGGCGACCCGCAAGGAGTGATTGATGGCGCAACAACCCGGTTTTGATTTCTTCGGCTTCGGCGACAAGCTGGGCGGTGAGAGCGAAGTGCGCGAGAAATTCTGGCGCACCGCCAAGAAGGCCGCGCGGCAGATACCGTTCATGGAAGAGGTCGTCGCCGCGTACTATTGCGCCATGGACAAGAACACGCCGTTGCGCGCCAAGGGCATATTGGTGGCGGCACTTGGCTACTTCGTCCTGCCTGTGGACCTCATCCCCGACTTCATTTTCGGCCTCGGTTTCACCGACGACATCGCCGTACTGACCGCCGCGATCACCGCCGTCGGCGCCCACATCACGCCGGCGCATCGGCAGGCTGCGAAGGACGCCATCGCCGACAAGGGCTGAGCGTCTTTGCGCCGCACGAGCCTTCCTGACGGAGCGGCCCGGCGGCTGGCTGAAAAGTCAAACTCTTGCCGCTTTCGTGGCCTCCAAGTCGCCGAAGGGACGTCGCGCCGGCCGCTGACAACGCGGCGGCGCGGGAATGGCGGCGGTTTCCTGGGGTGAGCGTCCTTTTGTTGAGGGAAATTCACCGTTTGGTAACCCAGATTAAATCAAAATGAAGCGACGGCAGGACGCCATGCGGCCCGCCTCCGCACCATTTGGAATACGGGAAAAACGATGCGCGGATTGATTGCAGTAGTCTCGAGTCTGGCCCTGGTGGCCTTCGCAGCGCCGGCGCTGGCGCAGCAGGCGACCAAGATCGGCCAGCACAATGCCTGGGGCACCTACAGCTACCAGGCGTCGGGCGGCAAGGTCTGTTATGTCTTGACCGTGCCGACCGACAAGCAGCCGCCGACGCTCGACCATGGCGACATGTTCTTCTTCGTCAGCCAGCGGCCCGGCCAGCAGGTGTCCTATGAGCCGCAGTTCATCGCCGGCTACAATTTCCAGGAAGGTTCCAAGGCCACCGTCACGATCGACAAGAAGTCGTTCTCGATGTTCACGCGCGGCAAGTCGGCCTGGGTCGAGAACGCCGCCGAGGAACCGGTGCTGATCGCGGCCATGAAGACCGGCACCGACATGAAGGTGACGGCGAAGTCCGGCCGCGGCAACCCGACCTCCTATGTCTTCTCGCTGAAGGGCATCTCGGCGGCGCTGACGTCGATCGCCAAGTGCAAATAGGCAAAGCCTCTTTTTGAGACCAAGGGCCGGGCCGCAAAGCCCGGCCTTTGCTTTCAGCCATGGCCTTGTTCTGGCGCGGCTTCCGCTCGCCGGCGCCGGATCGCCTCGGCGATGAAGACCCGTGACAGCGCGTGATAGAGCGGCTCGTGCGAGATCATGCGCGCCGTGCCATAGCCGAGCATCGAAGCCAGCATCAGTGCGATGACATTGTCATGATTTCCGGTCATCTCGAGGATGATGACGAAAGCCGTCATCGGCGCCTGCACCACGCCGGCGAAATAGCCGGCCATGCCGAGCAGCGCCGCCGCACCGGTGCTGGCACCAAGGATGAGACCGAGCGAACTGCCGATACCGGCGCCGACCGCCAGCGACGGCGCGAAGATACCGCCGGGAATGCCTGAGACCATCGACAGCAAACCGGCCGCGAATTTTTCGGCAAAGAAGAACCATGGCAGCGGCGTGCCTTCGACGGCGCCGCGCGCCTGTGCGTAGCCGGTGCCGAAGGTCAGTCCGCCCGAGGCGATGCCGATCACCGCGACGCCGAGCCCGCAGACGGCGGCCACCAGCAAGGCGCGCTGCAAGGGCTGCTGCGTGTGCCAGCGCCGGATCCGCCGCGTGACCTTCAGCGCCAGCAGCGAGAACAGCGCGCCGAAGCCGCCGCCGATGACGCCGCAGGCGATCACCAGCGGCCATTCGACTGCAAACGAGATCGTGTCCTTCGAAACGCCGAAATAGGTGTAGTTGCCGAGCAGTCCGAGCGAGGCGAGGCCAGCCAGGATCACCGCCGTCAGCACCAGCCCGTTGGTGCGTGCTTCATATGTCCGGCCCATTTCCTCGATGGCGAAGACGATGCCGGCGAGTGGCGTGTTGAAGGCGGCGGCGATGCCGGCGGCGGAACCGGCCAGGATCAGCCCGCGCGCCTGCGCCATCCCGCCCCAGCGCGCCGCCTGCAGCATCAGCGATGCGCCGACCTGTACGGTCGGACCCTCGCGGCCGATGGAAGCGCCGCAGAACAGACCCACGATGGTGAGCACGATCTTGCCCACCACCAGCTTCAGCGACAGGATGTGGCTGCGGTCTTCGTCGTCGCGCAGGTGCCGAGCGGCGATCGCCTGCGGAATGCCGCTGCCTTGCGAGCCGGGAAAGAAGGCATATGCCAGCCACGCGCACAGCACGAAACCCAGCGGCGTGACGATGAGCGGCAGATAGAAACGCCAGCTGTGCCTGTCACCAATCATCAGGTCGCCGATCATCAGGTGGAACAGCGCCTGTGCCTTGTCTGCGAGGACCGCGAACAACACGCTGATCACACCGATGCCGATCGCGCCGGCCCAGAACACCAGCCGCGGCTGCCAGACGCGCCGTGAGCCGAGCATGGCGCGCGAACGCCGCAGCATGGGAAATTTTCGCGATGTGCCGGCCATGTCCGTCCTTCAGGTGAAGGCCAAGGCCTAACACAGGCGTTGCGGCGATCAAACCTCCGCAATCAAGTCCGTGCGGACGTTGAGCCATGCCGTCGGCCGACTACCCACAGCATGGCCCTGGCCCTTACATGGCCATTTTTTCACATTCGGCCTGGGCCTTCTTTGTCGACGTATCGATCATGTAGGTTTTGCCCTTGGCGTCGGTCATCATCATCATGCAGTGCTTGATCGGCTTGGCCATCTTCATCATCTCGGCGCCCATTTTTGCATCCGGCGTCATGGTTCCCATATGCCCGTCCGGCATTATGGCCGTTACCTGCCCACCCTTCATCATGGTCATCGTGCCCATCGTGTCTTCGGCAAATGCCTGTGAGACAGAGAGGCCCATAAGACCGATGACAACGGCGATGTTTTTCGAATTCATCCTGCATACTCCCGTTTTTGAAGGGCACTTTTGCCCTATCCCAGGCTTCGACCGGTGAAGGGAGGTCGTTACATCAACACGACTATGTGATCGGTACCGCGCGTCGGCACGTGGGGGTCCACCGAAACAGGGGCAGGCCGACGCCGCATGACTTCGTACTCAACCTGTGCTATGCGCCGCGCTTCATATCAGGCACGATGGATGAAATCGGCCGCAAACCGCTTATATCCGTGGAACCATGACCCTTTCGCTTGACCTTACCGCCGAAGGCGCCCGCGACGCGTTGCGCAGCCGTCCCGCGACGGCCGAAAAACCGTCGCTGATCGGCTTGACCCGCGCCGAGCTCGCCGCCGCCCTCATCGAATCCGGCACCGTGCCCGAGCGCCAGGCCAAGATGCGTGCCCAGCAGCTCTGGCACTGGATTTATGTGCGCGGCGTTTCCGATTTCGCCGGCATGTTCAACATCTCCAAGGACCTGCGCGCCGAACTCGACAAGCATTTCACTGTCGCCAGGCCCGAAATCGTCGAGGAGCAGATTTCCGCCGACGGCACGCGCAAGTGGCTGTTCCGCTTTCCGCCGCGCGGCGCCGGGCGGCCGGTCGAGATCGAGACCGTCTACATCCCCGAGGAAGGCCGCGGCACGCTGTGCATCTCCTCGCAGGTCGGCTGCACGCTGACCTGCTCCTTCTGCCACACCGGCACGCAGAAGCTGGTGCGCAATCTCACGGCCGAGGAGATCCTGGCGCAATTGCTCACCGCCCGCGACCGGCTTGGCGATTTCCCCGACCGCGACACGCCGGACGGCGCCATCGTGCCGGCCGAAGGCCGCAAGGTCTCCAACATCGTCATGATGGGCATGGGCGAGCCGCTCTATAATTTCGAAGCGGTGAAGAAGGCGCTGCTGATCGCCTCCGACGGCGACGGACTTTCCTTGTCCAAGCGCCGCATCACGCTGTCGACCTCCGGCGTCGTGCCCGAGATCCTGCGCACTGGCGAGGAGATCGGTGTCATGCTGGCGATCTCGCTGCACGCCACCAATGACGATCTGCGCGACCTGCTCGTGCCGATCAACAAGAAGTATCCGCTGAAAGAGCTGATCGCGGCTTGCCGCGCCTATCCCGGCCTGTCCAACGCCAAGCGCATCACCTTCGAATATGTGATGCTGAAGGACGTCAACGATTCCATCGAGGACGCCAAGGGCCTGATCAAGCTGCTCAAGGGCATTCCGGCCAAGATCAACCTGATCCCGTTCAATCCGTGGCCCGGCACCAACTACCAGTGCTCGGACTGGGAGACGATCGAGAAATTCGCCGACTACATCAACAATGCCGGCTACGCCTCGCCGATCCGCACGCCGCGCGGCCGCGACATCCTTGCCGCCTGTGGCCAGCTGAAGTCGGAATCCGAGCGCATGCGAAAGGTCGACCGACTGGCGCTGGAAGCCATGATGATCGCGGGGCACGGAGAGGCGTGAGCCGTCTCGTCGCCGGACTCAAACGCATCGCCATCATAGCAGTCGGTTACATCGCCGGCGTGCTGACCTCGATCCTGGTGCCTGTGCTGCTGATCACGCTCCTGGAAGGGATCGAATACGGCAACTGGTCCCTGGTCTTCACCTTCGACTGGCTGGGCTCCTTCCCGCTGGCGGTGCTCACCGTAGCGGTCTGCGCGCTGCTGATCGTCGGCCCCGCGATCTTCATCGCCGAACGGTTGTCACTGCGCGGATGGTTCTATTTCGCGGTCACCGGGGCGGTCACCTCCATCGCCTTTGGCGTTCTTATCCCGGGCTCGGCCGGCGGGTTTGTCTTCAATCCGGGCTTTCTCGGTTTCCTGGCCACGGCCGGCACCGCCGCCGGTTCGGTCTACTGGTTGGTTGCCGGACGCCGTTCCGGCCGTCTCATGGGGCGAGATCCCCAATGACCCGCTTCGTCGCCTATCTCGTCCGCTTTGCCGTCATCCTGTTTGGCTATGCCGTCGCCTCGCTGGCGGCGAGCGCCTTCCTCAACGTCCTGTTCCTGGCCTCGCTCGGCTATACGCCCGACCACACGCACCCGACGATGACGGCTTCGCTGTATGTGTCGATCCCCTTCGTCGCTTTGTTCGTGGCCTATTTCGCCTTCTTGCCGTCGGTGATCGTCATCCTGGTTGCCGAAATCATCGGCCGGCGCGACTGGCTGTACTACGCGCTGGCGGGCGCGGTGGTCGCGGGCGTCTTCCTCGGCCTCGTCGACCACGCCCAAGAGTCCATCTTCGCGGTGAAGGAGACCGGCGCGATCATGGCCGTGATCGGCGGCGGCATGGTTGGCGGCATCTTCTATTGGCTCGCCGCCGGCCGCTGGGCCGGAAGCTGGTGGACCGATGAGAACCCGCCTATTTCGCCTGCGCCGTCAGGATCTTGAGCGCGAAAGCGGAAAAAACACCGGCGAAAAGATAGTCGACCACCCGCGTGACGCGCGGGCTGGCCTTCATAGCCGCCGAGAATTTCTCCGCCGCCAGCACCATCGGCGCCGTCACCGGGATCGACAGCACGATGAACATGGCGCCAAGGAAGAACAGCTTTCCCTGCGCGTGCGGGTCATGCGCTGAGACGAACTGCGGCAGGAAGGTCATGAAGAACAGGATGATCTTCGGGTTGAGCAAATTGACGCCCAGCCCCGCCGCCCAGCTGCGCAACAGCGAGATTTGCGGTCCTGTCTTCTTCTCCGGCGAAAACGCCGAGCCCTTGGCGATCGCCTGCCAGGCCAGGAAGACGAGATAGCCCGCGCCGAAGATTTTCAGCACGAAGAAGGCCATCGGCGAGGCGACGATCAGCGCCGAGACGCCGACCACCACCAGCGTGGTGTGGATCAGCGTGCCGCACAACGCGCCGGCCATCGAGGCAAAACCGGTGGCGCGCCCCTGGCTCAGGGTGCGAGACACGAACAGCGTCATGTCGGGCCCGGGCGTGATCGCCAGGATCACGGTGGCGATGGCGAACTGGATCAGCGTGGCGGTATCGGGAATGAAGGACATGTGCGGCCCCTAGGAGAACATGGGAGCCTATACGGGACGCACGGCATCGGCGCCAGACGGCAGGTCAGGCCGCCGACTGGTCCATCTCGGCCAGCATGACGGCTGCCGTTCCGGTCAACAGGATCTGATCGATCGGCTTGGGACGGCCAAGGAAATAGCCTTGCGCCTCGTTGCAGCCTTCGACTTGCAGGATGGTCAGCTGCACGTGGGTCTCGACGCCTTCGGCCAGAACGGGAATGTCGAGGCTGCGCCCCAGCGTCAGCACGGCGCGGATGATCGCCTTGGCCTGCGGGCTGCGCTCGACATCGGCCATGAAGGAGCGGTCGAGCTTGATCTTGTCGAACGGAAACGAGCGCAGCGTGTCGAGCGAGGAATAGCCGGTGCCGAAATCGTCGATGGCGATCGTCACGCCGAGCGCCTTGATCTGGCGCAGCACGTGCAACGTGCGCACCTTGTCGGCGACGATCGTCGATTCGGTCAGCTCGAGCTCGAGACGCTTCGGCGAGAGACCGGTCTCGACCAGTATCTGATGGACGAGCTTGGCGAGATCGGCATGGGCGAGCTGCACCGGCGACAGATTGACCGCGATCTTGTGGCCATTGTCCCAGGAGGCCGCCTGCCGGCAGGCGGTGCGCAGCACCCACTCGCCGATCGCCAGAATGGAGCCATTCTCCTCGGCGATCGGGATGAATTCGACGGGCGGGACCATGCCGTGCACGGGATGGGTCCAGCGCAGCAGCGCCTCGTAGCCGCAGGTGGCGCCGGTCTGCACCGAGGTCTGCACCTGATAGTGCAGCGACAGCTCGCCGCGCTCGATCGCCAGGCGAAGGTCGGTGGCCAGCGCCCGGCGCGCTCGTGCCGTCTCGTCCATGGCCGATTCGTAGAAGCAGACGGCCCGCGTCACGTCGTTCTTTGCCCGGTACATGGCCAGATCCGCATTGCTGACCAGCCTTTCCCGGTCGGCCCCGTCGCGCGGATGGACGGCGACGCCGATGCTGGCGCCGGTGACGGTTTCGAAATCGTCGATGCGCAACGGCTCGAACAATGATTTCTCCAGCCGCGACACCAGGCCGAGCAGGTCGTTCTGGTCCTTGAAGCGCTTGATGGCGGCGAATTCGTCGCCGCCGAGCCGGGCGACGAACTCGCCGTCGCCGGTGAGCTTCGCCAGCCTGCGCGCAATGATCTTGAGCGCCTGGTCGCCGGCGGCGTGGCCCCTGAGGTCGTTGATCTCCTTGAAGCGGTCGAGATCGATGACGATGACGGCCGTCATCGTGTCCTGATCCTCGCCAGCCTGCGCGATTTCGTGGTCGAGGCGGTCGTTGAAGGAGACCCGGTTGGCAAGGCCGGTGAGCGCGTCGTTGAGGGCAAGGTGCTGCAGCCGCTCGAAGCTCTCAAGCCGGCCGCGCTCGTCGATCAGGTAGCTGGCGAAGCCAGTGGCCGCGACGATCAGGCCGACCACGGCGACCGCGACGGCCATCGCCTCGAGAATATCGGGATTGGTGCCGGTGGTGATGAAGGAGAGCGGCGTCACGGCCACCGCCGCCATCGCCGTGAAATGCAGGCCGACGATCGCCAGCACCAGAAGCCCGATGCCGAGATAGTGCGACCAGCGCTGCGGCCGGCGCACCGCCTGGCCGATCGCCACGGCGGCAAAGACCATCGAGATCAGGACCGAGGCGGCGACATAGAGGCCGTCCCACTCGACGATGCCGGCCACATGATAGGCCATCATGCCGGTATAGTGCATGGCCGAGATCGCCAGCCCGACGGCGCACCCGCCCCATTCCGGCGCCAGGCCGCGGCCTTTGTCCAGGGCAAGGCCGAAGCCCGCCCCTGTTCCGACCATGGCGATGACCAGGGATATCATGGTGAGCGCCGGATCGAAGGTGATCGGCGCACCGGGCTGGTAGGCCAGCATGGCGATGAAATGGGTGCACCAGATCGAGGAACCGGCCGCGACCGCGGTCAGGAACAGCCATCCCCGCATCTGCACGCCGACGGTTTTCCTGGCGCGGTCGAGGAGACCGATCGTCACCCAGCAGCCGGTGACGCACATCAGTGCCGCCAGCAGAACGAGCCACAGATTATGCTCCGTGACGATGCATGATATAACGCGCATCAACAAATGCCCAAGCCCGAGGATGCCCGCAACGGGCGGCAAAAGCCGCTTCGGCCCGATTGCGTGACCAATTCAGCTCAGTCCCCTTGTTTAACGGCAGAGCATGAAAACTTGCTTAAATCCTGGGCATAAATACAGCCCATGATTGTAGCGGGTTGTTTTCCCCAGTGGCGATAAGTCGATGGCAAAGGCCAGCAGCGCGCTGGATCAGCGGTCTGGCGCCGCGCATGCTTGCTCGCTTTGCCGTTCCTGCTAAAAGGCGCTCCGACAATCCGTGACGCCCGGCTTCCAAGCGTCCGCCATCGACGGAGCAGAAATGTCCAAGACCAAAGACGTCAAGAAAGTCGTGCTCGCCTATTCTGGCGGTCTCGACACATCCATCATCCTGAAATGGCTGCAGACCGAACTCGGCGCCGAAGTCGTCACCTTCACCGCCGATCTCGGCCAGGGCGGCGAATTGGAGCCGGCGCGCCAGAAAGCCGAGATGATGGGCATCAAGGACATACGCATCGTCGACGTGCGCGAGGAATTCGTCGCCGACTTCGTCTTCCCGATGTTCCGCGCCAACACCGTCTACGAGGGCACCTACCTCTTGGGGACCTCGATCGCGCGGCCGCTGATCTCCAAGCACCTCGTCGAGATCGCCAGGGAGACCGGCGCCGACGCGATCGCGCATGGCGCCACCGGCAAGGGCAACGACCAGGTCCGCTTCGAGCTTTCGGCTTACGCCCTCAACCCCGACATCAAGGTCATCGCGCCCTGGCGCGACTGGTCGTTCAAGTCGCGCACCGACCTGATCAATTTCGCCGAGCAGCACCAGATCCCGGTGGCGAAGGACAAAAGGGGCGAGGCGCCGTTCTCGGTCGACGCCAACCTTCTGCACTCCTCTTCCGAGGGCAAGGTGCTGGAGGATCCGTGGGTGGAGCCGCCGGAATTCGTCCACCAGCGCACGGTCTCGCCGATGGATGCGCCGGACGCGGTCACCGAGATCGAGATCGAATTCCTGAAGGGCGATCCGATCGCGCTCAACGGCAAGAAGCTGTCGCCGGCGACGATGCTGGCCGCGCTCAACGATCTCGGCCGCGACAACGGCATCGGCCGGCTCGACCTAGTCGAGAACCGCTTCGTCGGCATGAAATCGCGCGGCGTCTACGAGACACCCGGCGGCGCCATCCTGATCGTAGCCCACCGCGCCATCGAATCGATCACTCTCGATCGCGGTGCCGCGCATCTCAAGGACGAGTTCATGCCGCGCTACGCCGAACTCATCTACAACGGCTTCTGGTTCGCGCCCGAGCGCCTGATGCTGCAGGCGATGATCGACAAGAGCCAGGAAGACGTCGAAGGCACGGTGCGCCTCAAGCTCTACAAGGGCAACGTCATGGTCACCGGCCGGAAATCCAGGAAGACGCTCTATTCGGACGCGCTGGTCACCTTCGAGGACGACCGCGGCGCCTACGACCAGAAGGACGCCGCCGGCTTCATCCGCCTGAACGCGCTAAGGCTGCGCACGCTGGCCGCGCGCAACCGCAAGGGCTGATACTCAACGGCACCCAAGCGCTACCAATCATGCATAACAAACCCGGCGGAGACGTCGGGTTTTATTTTGTTCCGCTAATATAAACAGAATGAAGCCGACTGCGGTCGGTTCTTGTTTGACCTTCTGGCAGCTTCATTTAAGTTCATTTGTGGGTTCAGGGGTTTTGACAGTGAAAAATAGCATTTCTTTTCTGCTTGCAGCGGTTGTCGTCTTGTCGATGTGCCAGTCTTCACAAGCAGGCGCCAAGCGCGATCCCAAGACAGATATGAACGAGTGCATCGCTTTTGCCCGCACGGCGAACCTTACGTTCAAGCATGACATCGCTTCGTTCATGGGCGTCTCTGAGGAACGCATGCCGGCCTTGTTCTGCCAGCGCCTCGCCGATGGGATACGCAGCGGCCGCATCAGTTATTCCGACATAAACAGGCTGCAGCTCGATCAGTCGACCGAAATCTGGATGGTTCTCAAGGGGAAGTCAAAGCCCGCCAAGGTTACGCAAGCGCCGGCGCCGCGGTCGCCCAACTTCCGTAACTGCAGCGGTATTGACGGCGCCTTCCAGGTTCCCGTTTCCCAGAAATGCCCGGCGAGCGGCTGGGCGCATTCCGACCAGCCGACAGAGATGGACATCAAGGGCAGGCCAAAGGCGGCTCCTACAGAACGGCGAAATGCCAAATTCCGTACCTGCTCAAATGTTTACGCCGGCACCTTCGAGGTTCCCGCTTCCAAGACATGCCCCTCGGGCGGCGGCGGCTAATAGCAGGCTACCGGAGTTCCGACGGTGGTCGAGGGCACGCCAAAGGCGGCGGCTCCAACGCCGAGGAACTCAGCACTCCCGGTTCCCGGAAATGCCCGTTGAGCGGTTACGCGCATTGTTGAGGGGGATTTGACGGGATCGAACCTGGTCGTTCGAGCGATTGGGTTTTAATCCTGGTCCATGACCAAGAGCCCGGCGCATGGCCGGGCTCTTGCCGTCGAACAGAGGGTCAATCAGTTGGCGTCGATCGCGTCGGCGATGCGGGCGATGGCCTGCTGGTAGACGCTCGCGGAATTCCAGCCGGCAATCGCGCCCATGTTCGCGCTCGCGCTCGCGCCGGCCCGCCAGCCATGCCCCTTGAGGTAGTTGGCGGTGGATGCCAAAGCCGTCGCCTTGTCACGCAAATTGCCGTTGCCGACCGCATACTTCAAGACATTGCCCGGCAGGAACTGCGTGTGGCCAACCTCGCCATGCATGGCGCCGACCGACGAGGCGGTCAACGCTCCGCGATCGACCAGCTTCAAGGCCGCGATGGCATGCGGATGGAAATAGGCCGGACGGCGGCAATCATAGGTCAGCGTCAGGATGGCGGAGACCGTATTCTGGTTGCCCATGGAGGCACCGAAGCCGGTCTCCATGCCCCAGATGGCGAGCAGCACACCCGGCGACACGCCGTAGTTGCTCTCGATCTGGCTGAACAGCGCCGCGTTCGACTTCTTCAGCGCACGGCCCTTGGAAATGATCGCGGCCCCGCCACGGCGCTTCATGAAATCGTCCACCGAGCCGCTGAAAGCCTTGTGGATGGCGCGGTCGGCGGAGATCGTCCTTGTTGCATAAGTCGCGCCAGCCAGAGCGGCCAGACCCTTCGAGCCGACACCTTCGGACTTGGCGTCCGCGGCAAAATCCTGTTTCCAGGCATCGAAGCCGGCGCCCGTCTTGCCACAGCTGGGCGCCGCCTGCGCGCCTGCCGCCAGCCCAAGCACCGCCACCACCGCGGCCGCTAAAATCCTACCCTTGGCAAGAAATGCCATGTTGTTCTCCTGGTTGCCTGATTCACGTCCCGGCGCGAATTTGCCAGCGAAACCCGCATTTGTCACCGTCTGTGGCACGATGCTGGCGCATGCCGGGGAATTTACCTACGATCAAGTGAATATTGTGACAGGCGCGGCCGAAGCCTCGCTTATCCTCCACGATGTTGCTGAATGGTGTCACGGCCAGGGAACGGCGCTCGACGATCGGCGTTTGAACGACGCCCTTCCCCAAACGGTTTGAGATCAAGATGAAACTCTTCGACTGCCCGCATTGCGGCCATCGTCTCTACTTCGAGAACGCGCAATGCCTGAACTGTGGGAGCCTCGTGCTCTACGATCCCGAGCATGCCCGTTTTGCCCTGTCGGGTACGGACGGCATTTTCCAGTGCACCAACGCCGA
The DNA here is from genome assembly GCF_000472705.1 of Mesorhizobium erdmanii USDA 3471. Lineage (GTDB taxonomy): Bacteria > Pseudomonadota > Alphaproteobacteria > Rhizobiales > Rhizobiaceae > Mesorhizobium > Mesorhizobium erdmanii. Next base: position 60,031 of record NZ_AXAE01000032.1, read on the forward strand.
TGAGTGCGCCTGCAACTGGATGGCCGAACCGGGGCAGGTCTTTTGCCGCGCCTGTGTGCTCAACCAGATGATCCCCGATCTCTCCGTCGACGGCAACCGCCGCCGCTGGATCCGGGTCGAGGCCGCGAAGAAGCGCGCCATCTATTCGCTACTTGCCTTCGGCCTGCCTGTCGCGCCCAAGCAGAACCCCACGGACGAGGTGGGCCTCGCCTTCGACTTCCTTGCCGATCCGATCGGTGGCGGCCCCGGCGGCGAGCGCATCCTGACCGGCCATGACAATGGGCTGATCACGCTCAACGTCGCCGAGGCCGATTCAGCCGAACGCGAGAAGCGCCGCGTCGAGATGGGGGAGAACTACCGCACATTGCTTGGCCATTTCCGCCACGAGCTCGGCCATTATTACTGGGACCGCCTGATCCGCGACGATCCGCAAAGGCTGGACGCTTTCCGCGCTCTGTTCGGGGACGATCGCGCCGATTACGAAGAGGCGCTGAAGATCTACTACGCAAACGGTGCCGCGCCCGACTGGCAGCAAAACCACATCACGGCCTATGCCACCTCGCATTCCTGGGAGGACTGGGCCGAAACCTGGGCCCACCATCTGCACATCACTGACACGCTGGAGATGGTCCACGCGCTGAACTTTCCGCTTGGCCAGCTGGAGACAGTAGAAGTCAATGACCTGCCGCGAGGCGACACCGGCGGCGAACCGCAGGCCGCAGCTTCGGAGCCCGCCAACACGCCCGAGCCGTTCGAAAAAATCCTGGCCCGCTGGCTGGTGCTGTCGGAAGCCTCCAACTCGATCAACCGTTGCATGGGTCTACCCGATCTCTATCCCTTCGTTATTTCGGACGTGACGGGGCGGAAACTGGCCTTCGTTCACGACCTCTTGACCGGTCTGCCGAAAGAAGCGGGAACAAATCGTGAGGTCGCGCGGGCGCTTTAGCCGGAACGCATGCGCCATTGCCCCGTTTTCACCGCCGAGGGACCATGAAAACGGAGAGAAGCCATGAAATCCGTCTTGTTTCCCGCAATCGCCGGGATGATGACCGTGATGTCGGGTGCCGCGTTTGCCGACACCGCCGTATCGGCGGTCACCGATCTCAACGTGCGCGCCGGCCCCGGCCCGCAATATCCGGTCATCGGCGTGCTCGCCGCCGGCCAGTCGGCGACGCTCAATGGCTGCATCGAAAACAGCAAATGGTGCACCATCGCCGAAGCCGGCGGCCAGGGCTGGGTCTATTCCGACTATGTGACGGCCGATTTCAGCGGCAGCCGGGTGATCCTGACGCAACGCCCGCACGGCTCCAGCATCGCTGTCGTCTCGCCGCCAAAAGACATCGGCAATTACTCAACCGACTACACCGGAGCCATCATGGCCAGTGATCCGGTCGAGGGTGACTTTCCCCCGCCGCCCGCTGAAGTGCGTACCTATGTCGACACGCATCGCCTCGACCCGGTCTATCTCGACGGCGAAGTGGTGACCGGCGCGACCTTGCCCGACACTGTCGAGCTGCGCGAAATTCCCGACTACAACTACCGCTACGTCTATGTGAACGGTCAGCCGGCGCTGATCGATCCGCAGACGCGGCGCATCATGTACGTGGTGCGTTGACGAAAACTTGCTCAAGCGACGGTCGCTACGGCGCCGCCGCTTGAGCGTGCAAGCCAGTCGATGCTCTGGCGCCGCGTTTCGGTCGGAAGCGCGGCCAGCGTTATCCTTTGCGAAATCGATTCCGATTTTCGGGACCATCAGCTAGAGCAATTCCAGGAAAAGTGTGAAACGGTTTTCCCGGGAGAAGCGCATAGCGCGTCCCCCTTGGGAATTGCGTCGCAACAAAGAGCAGATCCGCAGCTGATGGATTCGTCAAAAGGACCCCGCGTGACGATCGACCCGGCCGCGTTTGAGACCTACCGGCATTCGCCAAACCACAAGACGACCTTGTGGCGGCTGTTTTCCGGCACGGCAATCGTCGTCCTGTTCTGGGCCATATCCACCGCGATCGTGCTGTTCGGCGGTACCTATGCCTACTTCGCCTGGCAGGCTTCGATTGGTGGGACGGCACCCGTCAACGGGATGCAGGGTTTCCTTGCATCGCCCATCGGCATCCTCAGCGCGCTTGGCTCCTTTGCCGGCATCTGGATCGGCCTGTGGATCGCCATGCGCTGGGTACATGGCGAACCACTGTCGGCGCTGCTTGGCGCCAGTCGCCGTGTATCGTGGCCGGACTTCCTTAAGGGGCTGGTCGCAGTGCTGATCACCTCGGCTCTGTCAGAAATCCTGCTCTATCTACTGCAGCCGGGGATCGCGCGCGGCACGATCAGCCTGTCATCCTGGCTGCTGTTCGCGATCCCGATCGTCGCGCTCACCTTTCTGCAGACGTCGTCGGAAGAAGTGCTGTTTCGCGGTTACCTGCTGCGTGGCTTGGCCAACCGGTTCAGAAGTCCGCTGATCTGGGCGTTGCTGCCCGGCCTGCTGTTCACCGCGCTGCACTGGAGCAGCGCCTCGTCGGCGGCCATCAACGCCTGCGTTCTCGTCTCGATCGCGGCTTTCGCGCTGCTTTTGACACTCGTCGTGTACGCCACCGGCAATCTCGGTGCGGCGCTGGGCGCCCATCTCGGCAACAACCTGACCGGCTTCCTGCTGATCTCGCACCAGGAGAGCTACAATTCCTTCGCCTTGTTCACCGCCAGGCCGCTCGAAGGGCCGGACTGGACGACGGCGGATGCAATTGTCATCGCCGTCATCGGCATCGTCTGCAGCCTGCTGACGATCGTGCTGCTGCTGCATTCGCGCTCGCCGCTCAGGGTTGGCGCTGGGCTTTCGGGCGCAATGATGGCAGCCTGATTGCTGCTCGAAGAGCCGCGCCGATTGGTCCCTGCCTTGACTCCGCAGCCGTTTTCCTGTCTACACGCCCCGAATTCCGCGACGAGTATCCCTCCGAGCAAGCCGACCAGGACGCCGAAGCCTCTTTGAGGCCGAGTGCTGTAAACAGATCCTGGAGGCCAACACCCGGCAGCGCTGTGCGCCCCCGGGTGCTTTTTGGTTTTGGGCTTTTGCTTGGCGACTTGGCGCGAACGCATTACTTCTCGGATCGAACCCCGAACCGAGATCGAAGGACGATAGATGTTTGAATCGCTGCAGGAGCGCACAAGAGGCGTGGAGGGCCACCGGCCCGACAGGGATCCCTATGACTCCAAGGCGCTCTCGCGCGGCGGGTTGACCAATGTTTGAGTCCCTACAAGAGCGCCTTGGCTCCATCCTGAACGGCCTGACCGGCCGTGGCGCGCTGTCGGAGGCTGATGTCTCGGCGGCGCTGCGCGAGGTGCGCCGTGCGCTGCTCGAGGCCGACGTGGCGCTGGAAGTGGTGCGGTCGTTCACCGACAAGGTCCGTGAAAAGGCCGTCGGCGCCGCGGTGCTGAAGTCGATCAAGCCCGGCCAGATGGTCGTCAAGATCGTTCATGACGAGCTGGTCGACATGCTGGGCGCCGAGGGTGTCGCCATCGACCTCAATGCGCCGGCGCCGGTTGTCGTCATGATGGTCGGCCTGCAGGGCTCCGGCAAGACGACGACCTCGGCCAAGATCGCCAAGCGGTTGACCGAGCGCCAGAACAAGAAGGTCCTGATGGCGTCGCTCGACACGCGGCGTCCCGCCGCGCAGGAGCAGTTGCGCCAGCTCGGCGAGCAGGTCAAGGTCGCCACGCTGCCGATCATTGCCGGCCAGAACCCGGTCGACATCGCCAAGCGCGCCGTGCAGGCGGCCAAGCTCGGCGGCCATGACGTCGTCATCCTCGATACCGCCGGTCGCACTCATATCGACGAGCCGCTGATGGTCGAGATGGCCGACATCAAGAAGGTGTCGAGCCCGCATGAGATCCTGCTGGTCGCGGATTCGCTGACCGGCCAGGACGCCGTGAACCTTGCCAAGAGCTTCGACGAGCGCGTCGGCATCACCGGCCTAGTGCTGACCCGCATGGACGGCGATGGCCGTGGTGGTGCTGCTCTTTCCATGCGCGCCGTCACCGGCAAGCCGATCAAGCTGATCGGCACCGGCGAAAAGATGGACGGGCTGGAGGAATTCCACCCCAAGCGCATCGCCGACCGCATCCTCGGCATGGGCGACATCGTCTCGCTGGTCGAGAAGGCCGCCGAGAACATCGACGCCGAGCAGGCGGCGGCGATGGCCAAGAAGATGCAGTCGGGCAAGTTCGACCTGAACGACCTCGCCCAGCAGCTTCAGCAGATGTCGAAAATGGGCGGCATGGGCGGCATCATGGGCATGATGCCCGGCATGGGCAAGATGAAGGACCAGATGGCCGCCGCCGGTCTCGACGACAAGATGTTCGGCCGCCAGCTCGCCATCATCTCCTCGATGACCAAGGCCGAGCGCGCCAACCCCGACATGCTGAAGCACTCGCGCAAGAAGCGCATCGCCGCCGGCTCCGGCACCGACGCGGCCGAGATCAACAAGCTGTTGAAGATGCATCGCGGCATGGCCGACATGATGAAGGCGATGGGCGGCAAGGGCAAAGGCGGCGGCCTCATGCGCGGCATGATGGGCGGCCTCGCTTCCAAGATGGGCCTTGGCGGCATGATGCCGGGTGGCCCCGGGGGCATGATGGGCGGCGGCATGCCTGACCTCTCCAAGATGGATCCCAAGCAGCTCGAAGCCTTGCAGAAGCAGGCACAGGCCGCCGGCCTCGGCGGCATGAAGGGCCTGCCTGGTGGTCTTCCCGGCGGTGGCGGTTTGCCCGGCCTGCCCGGCGGCATGAAACTTCCGGGGCTTCCTGGCCTCGGCGGCGGCGGGCTGCCCGGCCTCGGCAAGAAGAAGTGAGGACGCTATGAACGAAGAAAAAGACATGGCCGACGCACGCATCATCCTGGCCGGCTACCGCGCCTCGATCGACAACATCGATGCCGCTCTCATTCACATGCTGGCCGAGCGCTTCCGCTGCACCAAGGCGGTCGGCGTGCTCAAGGCCGAGCATGGCCTGCCGCCGGCCGACCCGGCGCGCGAGCAGCAGCAGATCGCCCGTCTCCGCCAGCTGGCACATGACGCGCATCTCGACCCCGATTTCGCGGAGAAATTCCTCAACTTCGTCGTCCGCGAAGTGATCCGCCACCACGAACAGATCGCCGCTGCCAACGGCGTGACGAAAACGGGTTGAGATCAACCCAACTCATCAACGAAATCAGAGCTTTTAGGAGATAAGAAATGGCACTGAAGATCAGACTGGCCCGTGCGGGCTCGAAGAAGCGTCCCTACTACCACGTCGTCGTCGCCGACGCCCGTTCGCCGCGCGACGGCCGGTTCATCGAGTCGCTCGGCTCGTGGAACCCGCTGCTGCCGAAAGACGGCGAGCGCGTCAAGGTCGACGCCGACCGCGTCAAGCACTGGCTATCGCACGGCGCCCAGCCGACCGACCGCGTGCTGCGCTTCCTCGACGAGGCCGGCCTTGCCAAGCGCGACGCCCGTTCCAACCCGAAGAAGGCCGAGCCGGGCAAGAAGGCGCAGGAACGCGCCGCACTGCTGAAGAAGGCGCAGGAAGATGCCGCCGCCGCCGTTGCGGCCGCTGCCGCCGCGCCGGCCGAGGAAGCCGCCACGGCGGAATAATCGCTTCCCATTCCTTGCGGAAACAAAACGAAACGGCGGGCCTGTGCCCGCCGTTTTGCTGTTCAGACTCCTCTAGTGCCGGTGCCGATCAATAGCCGTCAGGGCAGCGGTCGACATAGACCCGCCCATGGCGATCGCGATACCGGCATTGGCCGCTTTCGCTGGCATGGCCGATCAGCGCGCCGGCCACCGCGCCCACGGCGCCGCCTACCACCGCGCCTTGCACCGGGTCTCCGGCGACGGCCGCGCCGACCGCCGCACCGCCAAGGCCGCCGATCGCCGCGCCTTTTTCTGTTTGCGAACATGCGCCGAGCGCCGTCGTCAGTACCAAGATAGTCAGGATTTTCTTCATTTTCGTTCCTCTCTCACGCGGATCGCCGTCTCGCCGCCAAGCCCTTAACTCTCAGACGGCTAATTTGATCCCGAGGATAATGAAGATCGCTATGTCCTTCGCTCGAACACGCAGTGGCGTCCCCGGAGCAATCCCGTCAGACGCTGAACCGCTCTAACCGGTCATGCCTCGGTGTTGCGCTTCAGATTGGCGAGGCCGACTTCGAAATCCCGGCCGATCAGCGTGTCGAAATTCATGAACAGGCCCATCAGCTTGGCGATGAACGGCCGGCTGCCGCGCATCGCCCAGGAGACGGCGGTGGTGTCGCCCGACGTCGTCAAGGTGAAATCGACACTGTTGTTGGCGCGGAACGGTCTTTCGAAATCGAGCTTGAGAGCGACCAGCGAGGACGGCACCGAATTGACGATCTCCATGCGTCCCTTGCCGGCCTTGCCATTGCCTTCCCAGGCATAGACGGCGCCCTTGCCGCTTTGCGCGCCGGAGAGCGTGCGCTTCATGTCGGGGTCGAGTTTTTCGTAGGGCGACCACTCCGGCCAGCGGCTGAAATCGTTGATCAGTGGGAAGATCGCTTCCGGCGCCGCCTTGATGGTAGCCGTGCGTGTGGTGACGAAGTCATTGGGCCGTGTGGCGGCATAGATGAGGACGGCGGCGATGACGACGACCAGGACAATGAGGATGGTGCTGAACATTTTTCTCTCCTCCTACAGCAATTCCAGGAAAAGCGCGTGGCGCTTTCCCTTAGCAATTGCGTCAAAAACTACCGGCTGAACGGGATCAGAGCGCGCAGCCGGGGGTCGCGCAGATAGAGGCCGCCCCACAGCATGATGCAGAGATAGACGCCGAACAGCGTGTGTGAAAACAACGGATTGCCGATCCGCGCATTGGTGGCGATGGCGCCGCCCATATAGGCGGTGAGCAGTATGGCGCCGAGAACCGAGGTGCGCGGCAGTGCATAGAGCGCCGTCGAGACGAGGCCGATGACGCCGAGCATGCGCGCCGCATTCGGATCCGCCGGCCAGCCCAGCGGCACCATCGTCTGGGTGACGATGTCGAGCGGCGGCAGTTTGATGACGCCGTCGAAGATCATGAACAGGATGATGAGGCCGCTCAATGCGCGGCCGGTCCACAGGGCGCCGGACGGAACGGGCGCGGTTTGAGAAATGCTCATTGGTCTCTTCCCTCCATATTGTTCGCCCTTTCATCGGGGTTAAACCAAGGACGTGCGATGAAACGGCAATCCTACAGGGGTGGATTCTTTTCGAGGCCAGGTCGTTAGCTGGAGCAAAGTCGTCCTTGCTTCGTCATCCTAAGGCGAAGCAAGGAGCGCAGCGACGCGGCGTGGACCCCCGGAGCTGCTCCGCAGCCCAAAGGATCCATGCCGCGAATTTGACCAAGGGGTGCCGCGGCTCAGAACAGCATCCTGATCCGCGGCAAGACAGATCCTTGATCTTGGTCCGCTTTACCTATCATTGATGCCCCGGCATGGATCCCAGGGTTTCCGCGACGGAGCTCGCTCCTGCTTCGCGCAGGGATGACGCCGTTGCGATGGCTCGCGCAAATCACCCCAGGACAGCGTTTTTACCGGGCATCTCTTACGAAAAATAGAACTTCTCGGCCGGCAGCATTTTCGGCGGCGTTTCGCCCAACGCCTCGAACACTGAAATCTCGCAGACGCGGCAGAGACCGTCCAGGGCAAGGTCGTTGGCTTCGGTGCCGAACGGATCCTCGAGTTCCTCCGAAAGCGCGTCGAGGCCGAAGAAGGTGTAGGCGATGAGCGCCGTGAACAACGGCGTCGCCCAGCCGGTGGTCGAGATCAGGCCGATGGGCAAAAGCAGGCAGACGATATAGGCCGTGCGGTGCACCAGCAGCGTGTAGGCGAAGGGCAAGGGCGTGCCGGCAATGCGCTCGCAGCCGGCCTGGATGGCTGTGATCGAGGCCAGCCTTTCATCCAGGATGCGGAAGCCGATCGTGTCGACCTCGCCGGCCTGGCGCTGCGCATTGGCGCGCCGGCCCATGCGCCTGACCATCTCGTCGGCCGGGTTGGCGAAGCTTGCCGCCACATCCGCCTCGGCGTCTATGAAGGCGCGGGCGTCCTTGACGCTGTCGGTCTTGCGCAACTGCCCGCGCAGGAAATGGCAGAAGGCCAGCGCCTCCATCAGCAGGCCGCGCTGCTCGGCAGGGTCGGCGATCAGGCTTGTCGCGGCGCGAGACAGGTTGCGGATTTCGAAGACCAGCGCGCCCCACAGTTTGCGCGCCTCCCACCAGCGGTCGTAGGCGGCATTGTTGCGGAACGAGAGATAGATCGACAAGGTTACGCCGACCAGCCCGAACGGCGTGATGTTGAAGACGCCGAGATCGAGCACGAACCAGCGCGCCAGGGCGACGATGACTGCCGAGTAGATGGCGAAACCAAAAATCTGCGGCAGGATGCGCGGCACCACGGAGCCGCGCATGACGAAGAACAGCTGCAGAAAGGTCGGGCGCGGGCGAACGATCATTCGGGCAAGCCTTTTCGCGGACCGGAGGTGGCCGACGACCTCTCTATTGTGCGACGCGGCAAGCAGGCAAGCCCGGCCGCCAGCGACATCGCCATGTCGTGTGTGCAGTGCGTGGACTATCGGCTTGCGGCGGTGGCGGATATTGAGGAGCGGACGGCCCGTTTCATCAGGCGAGAGAACGAAGAAAATGACCGGCGAGACCGATCTTAAGACCCTGTTGGCATCCATGAGACCGGAATTGCTCGACGGTATCTACATCTTCGCCACGCTGGCGCCTGGGGTTGCCCAACCGGACGGCCTCGAACCGGTGATGGTGTTTCGCGAGCGCGAGGGCACCACGCTGATCGTGACCGAGGCGGCGGCAAGGGCAGCAGGACTGACCGCCTCGTTCCGTTGCCGGATGATCACCCTTGATATCCATTCATCGCTGGAGGCGGTCGGCTTCCTCGCCGCCATCACCACGCGCCTCGCCACCGCCGGCATGGGCGTCAACCCGGTCTCGGCCTTCTATCACGACCATCTGTTCGTACCGGCGGAGCGGGCGGAGGAGGCGTTGAGGTTGCTCAAAAAACTGGCGAAAGAGAGCAGGCTGTAAAGCTGGCGTTGCGCTGCCTATTTGAGGCGCCGGCGCTGCCCCTCATCCGCCCTTCGGGCACCTTCTCCCCGTTGAACGGGGAGAAGGAAGAGGCGCCCCCGGCCGAAGGCCGAGCTCGCGACTGTGCGGGCCGCCGGTCGTCCGGCGCCCCCGCTGAGGGCCAGCCGCGGCAGCGGCGGTGCGGCCCGTGAGCGCTAATCAAACAGCCGTCAGGCCGCCTTCTTCTTCGGCTGGATCAGGCCGCGCTCGACCAGAAGCTCGGCGATCTGCACGGCGTTGAGCGCCGCGCCCTTGCGCAGATTGTCGGAGACGATCCACATCGACAGGCCGTTGTCGATGGTCGAATCCTCGCGGATGCGCGAGATGAAGGTGGCGTCCTCGCCGGCTGACTCCAGCGGCGTGATGTAGCCGCCGTCCTCGCGCTTGTCCAAAACCTGGCAGCCGGGAGCATCGCGCAGGATATCGCGCGCCTCGTCGGCGGTGATCGGCTTCTCGAACTCGATGTTGACCGCTTCCGAATGGCCGATGAACACCGGCACGCGCACGCAGGTCGCCGTCAGCTTGATCTTGGGGTCGAGCATCTTCTTGGTTTCGGCGACCATCTTCCACTCTTCCTTGGTGGAGCCGTCGTCGAGGAAGACGTCGATATGCGGGATGACGTTGAAGGCGATGCGCTTGGTGAACTTCTTGACGTCGACCTGGTCGGCGACGAAGACCGCACGGGTCTGGGTAAAGAGCTCGTCCATGCCTTCCTTGCCGGCGCCCGACACCGACTGGTAGGTGGCGACGACGACGCGCTTGATGGTGGCGGCATCGTGCAGCGGCTTCAGTGCCACCACCAGCTGCGCGGTCGAGCAGTTCGGGTTGGCGATGATGTTCTTGCGGGTGAACAGCGAGATCGCGTCCGGGTTCACTTCCGGCACGATCAGCGGCACGTCCTGGTCGTAGCGGAAGGCCGACGAATTATCGATGACGACGCAGCCCTGCTTGCCGATCTTCGGCGACCATTCCTTGGAGACATTGCCGCCGGCCGACATGATGCAGATGTCGGTGTCGGAAAAATCATACTGGTCGAGCGGCCTGACCTTCAGCGTGCGATCGCCGAACGACACTTCCGTGCCCATGCTGCGCCGCGAGGCCAGCGCCACCACTTCGCTCACTGGAAAGCCGCGCTCTTCCAGTATGTTGAGCATTTCCCGGCCCACATTGCCCGTGGCGCCGACGACTGCAACCTTGAAACTCATCTGAGATCTCCTGTCCCTCTCCGCTTGGTTTTTGGAGAAAACCCGCCGGCCGAAGCGGGTTCCGTCCCCCGGGCCGGACCCGGGAGAGGGTGGTTAGGCCAAGGGAATCACACCGTTTTGGTGGTGGTTTTTTTGGCCATGGTTTTGCTGGAACGGACGGACGCGTCCAAGCGCCCGGCCCAATGCTTTACATTGTGGCTGGGTGCGTCGAATGCAAGAAGAGCCATCAAAAGGCCGCGCATCGAAGACAATCCCGTTCGAAGCGGGCTTTTACGCGGTTTGCGGCAGGAGTCAATTGCGGCGCCTGTTCTTCCTTTTCACCTTGTGGGAGAAGGCAAGGCGGGCGGCGCGCTTTGACTGTACAATCGCCACTGCAGGAAGTACGAACGGCCAAGATTGTTGGCTGGCGTTGCGCCAGCCCCGGCCTGCGCTCCATGATCGGCGCAGAACCCTGAATTCCGAAAGAGTAAGATGTCCAACTTCGAAGCACTTGTTCCCGCGCTGGCAACGGCGCTGGAAAAACGCGGCTATGCCGAGCTGACGCCGGTGCAGAAGGCCGTGCTGGAGCTCGGGCAGGCCGACGCCCTGGTCTCGGCGCAGACCGGGTCCGGCAAGACCGTCGCCTTCGGCCTCGCTCTGGCGCCGACGCTTCTCGAAGGCGCCGAGCGCTTTGGCCAAGCCGCCGCACCGCTGGCATTGGCGGTGGCGCCGACGCGGGAGCTGGCGCTGCAGGTGACGCGCGAGCTGGAATGGCTTTACGAAATGACCGGCGCCACGGTGGCGTCCTGCGTCGGCGGCATGGACATGCGCACCGAGCGGCGCGCGCTGGAGCGCGGCGCCCACATCGTCGTCGGCACGCCCGGGCGGTTGCGCGATCACATCACCCGAAACTCGCTCGACATGTCGGCGCTGAAAGCCGTGGTGCTCGACGAGGCCGACGAGATGCTCGATCTCGGTTTTCGCGAGGATCTCGAATTCATCCTCGATGCAGCACCCAGCGAACGCCGCACGCTGATGTTCTCGGCCACCGTGCCGCGCTCGATCGCCACGCTGGCGCAGGGCTATCAGCGCGATGCCGTGCGCATTTCGGCCGCCGGTGAGGAGAAGCAGCATCTCGACATCGAGTATCGCGCGCTGAATGTCGCCCAGGCCGACCGCGAGAACGCCATCATCAACGTGCTGCGTTTCTACGAGGCGAAGAACGCACTGGTGTTCTGCAACACCCGCGCCGCCGTCAACCATCTGACCGCGCGTTTCAACAACCGCAATTTCTCCGTTGTCGCGCTCTCGGGCGAGCTCAGCCAGAACGAGCGCAGCCATGCATTGCAGGCAATGCGCGACGGCCGCGCCAAGGTCTGTATCGCCACCGACGTCGCCGCGCGCGGCATCGACCTGCCCAATCTCGAACTGGTCATCCACGCCGACCTGCCGACCAACCCGGAAACGCTGCTGCACCGCAGCGGTCGCACCGGGCGTGCCGGCCGCAAGGGCGTCAGCGCACTGATCGTGCCGGGCAGCGCCCGCAGGCGCACCGAGCGGCTGCTGCAGAACGCCGGGCTGAAGGCGACATGGGCAAGCCCGCCTTCCGCCGACGACGTGATCCGGCGTGACGACGAGCGCATTCTCGCCGATCCAGCCTTCGACGAGCCGGTGAAGGATGACGAGCGCGCTTTCATCGACGCGTTGCTCGCTAAACATGGTGCCGAACAGGTGGCGGCAGCCTTCGTGCGCCAATGCCGCGCCAGCCGCTCGGCGCCCGAGGATCTCATGGACGTCGCACCGTTCACACCTTCGGGCATGCCTTCACGGGACAGACCGGGGGGCGAGAAATTCGCGCACCGCGACGAGGCGCCCAGCCGCCGCGACGATTTCGGCGCCAGCGTCTGGTTCTCGCTGTCGGTCGGCCGCCGGCAGAATGCCGAGCCGCGCTGGCTGATCCCGATGCTGTGCCGCACCGGCAGCATCTCGAAGCGCGAGATCGGCGCCATCAAGATGCAGCCGGAGGAAACCTTCGTGCAGATCGCCGCGGATTGGGCCGACCGTTTTCTGGCCGCCATCGGTCCCGATCGCAACTTGCAGGGCAACATCGTGGTCAAGCGGCTGGAGGGCACGCCGGATTTGTCGCGGGCCGGCTACCAGCCGCCGAGCCCGGACAAGAAACCGCATCGCGGCAAGGCGCCGTTCGACCCGAACGCGCCGAAGCGCAAGTTCGAGAAGCGCACACCCGCATCCGTCGACCAGCGCCCGGCCGCCGCGCATGAGGCAAAGCCGTGGGCGAAGAAGGCGGGCAAGCCGAAATTCGACAATGCCGGCCCGCCAAAACACAAGAAGGCCAAGAAGCGGCCTTCGTAAGATCTACCAGGATCGGAGGCCTCGTGACCTGCCCATCCTGGCTCGCGGCGCTGGCATCGGAATGCTCGACGGTCAATGTCTGCTTGGGCAAAGAGGCTGCACGTGAAGCCTTATGCTTGATTTGCCGCTAATGGTAGCCGCGCCGCTTGGCCTTGCCGGCGGGCTCGGGCCTGTGCCACACCTTGGCAGGGACGCGGCGACAGGGGGTGTCAAATGCGCGGCGAGGTGCTTCACTATGATGCGGACCAGGGCTTCGGTTTCATCACCGGAGCCGATGGCAACCGCTACACTTTCACCCGAGAGAACCTTCGCCGGCAAACCGCGATGCCCAAAGGCGTGGCGGTCGAGTTCCAGCCGGGCGGCGGCCAGGCGCGTGACGTTTTCTCGATAGAGGCCGCAAGCCCGGCCGCCGGTGCAAGCCCCGCACCGGCTCAAGCCAATCCCGCGCCCACGGCCGTCGTATCACCGGCGCAGCATTTCGGTCGGACGGCCGAGCCGGCAGAGCCCACCGATCTCTGGTCCTATTTCTGGAGAGGCCTGACCCGGAACTACTTCAATTTCGCCGGCCGCGCCCGCCGCAAGGAATATTGGGGCTATTGCCTGTTCTGGACGATCGCGTTGCTGGTGATCGTCGGCATCGGCGTTTTCACCGATGCCGAGATAGGCAATTTCGACAACGCCGAGGTGCCGGCAATGACGGTGGGGCTTTTCGGCCTTTTCCTGCTGGCCACCTTCCTGCCCAGCCTCGGCATGATCGTGCGCCGCCTGCACGACCTCGGCCTGACCGGCTGGCTCTGCCTGCTCATCCTGGTCCCGACCTTCGGCGGCCTGATCATCCTCGTCTTCGCGCTGATCCCGACACAGGGACGCGCAAACCAGTGGGGGCCGGTGCCGGCGGGGGTCCGCCTCTAACCTAAACGTGCACATTGCAATCATGCGCAACTTTTAGTAGTATTGGCGCATCGCAGCACGGTGAGGGGGCATGGTATGCGGGGCGCGGTCTATCACTACGACCAGGACCAGGATTTCGGCTACATCAATGGGGTCGACGGCAAGCGCTATATGTTTGCTCGTAATGATCTGAACGGTGGTGTGGCCCTCGTGAGGGGCACTCTCGTCGAGTTCGAGCCGGATGACGGTGCGGCCCACAATGTAGTCGCCGTCGCCTCGGCCACGCCGTCGTCAGTTACCGGTCAACCACTTAAGCCTGGCCAAAACCAGCCAGCCTGTTCAACAGGGCTGTGGAGCTATTTCGGGCGCGCGGTGAGCGTGGACTATTTCAATTTCAGCGGACGCGCCCGCCGCAAGGAATTCTGGGCCTTTTGGCTAGGCTATACCCTTGCGATGGTTGCGCTTCTTGGCTTCGGGATACTCGTCAATCTGGCCATTAACGGCTTCGGCATCAACGCGGGCAGGAGCTCGATAGGCTTCGTACCTGCCCTTATCTTCGCCTTGGCAGCTACCCTGCCGTGGATCGCACTTGTCGTGCGGCGTCTTCACGACATCGGCCTGAGTGGCTGGTTTATTTTGTCCTGCTTCGTCCCGGCCATTGGCGGCGTGGCATTGCTGGTTTTCGGGCTGATGCCATCCCAGGTGGGCGAAAACCCCTGGGGGCAGGTGCCGGCAGGGGTCAAGGTTTAGAGATCGGTCCCAAGAATGTTCTTTTAGCTATATAAAACAATTGGTTAAGTTTTCGGAACATACCTCCCTCAGCCGAATTTCGCCACGGCTGAAGATTCTTCTTGCAATTTAATCCGCGCACAGATAATCTGTGTGCAGATCAAATCATCGATCGAACGGGATGGATGGAGCAAGACGATGTGGACCAACGAATACACCGCGATTTCCCCGCTGCCGGCGCAAGCCATCTGGAACGCATTGAAGGCGTTGCATGAAGGCCGCCTGACCTATGAAGGGTCAGACACCTTCGTGCTGCACGGGCCTTTCGCCAGGGGCACCCGCGTCTCGGTGACGCCGGTCGGACAGGACATGTTCGAATCTGTTATCGTCGATCTCGTCGACAACGTCACCTATGCCGACGAGACCTCTTTCGGCGACACCAGGCTCTTGTTCAGGCATACGCTGATGCCGGTCGAAGGGGGCACGCAGGTGACGCACCGGCTTGAAATATCAGGCCCTTCGGCCGCCGAGGTCGGACCGGAGCTTGGACCTCAGATCAGCGGCGATTTCGACACCTCGATGGCTAAATTGTTCGAGCAGGCGGCGGAGTTGGCAAGCCATGGGTGATGGGCAGGATTTGAAGACGCGCTTCGGCGGACCTGCGGAGAGCCCCGGCTTGTTGCTCTGGCGAACCACCATGCGCTGGCAGCGCGTCATGACGGCGGCGCTGGCGCCACTGGACCTGACCCATGTCCAGTTCGTGTTGCTGGCCTCGGCCATGTGGCTCGGCCGCAATGGCGAGCCGCCCAACCAGGTGCAGCTCGCCGCCCAGGCCGGCACCGAAGTGAAGATGACGTCTGATGTCGTTGCCCGGCTCGAGGCAAAAGGATTGATCGCACGCGAGGCCGACCCCAGGGATTCCCGTGCCAAGGTGATCCGCATCACCCCAGCCGGGGCGGCATCGGCGCAGCAAGCCATCGTTGCCGTCGAGGCCGCCGACGCGGCCTTTTTCGAGCCGGTGGACGAAGCGCAACTCGTCGGCATGCTGCGTCAGCTTGCCGGCGAGATACGCTGAGACTGGTTAAGCCAGGAACCTGGCGATGATGGCGTCGCCCATCTGAACCGTGCCGACCTCGGTCATGCCTTCGGACATGATGTCCTTCGTCCGCAGGCCCTGGTCAAGCACGGCGGCGATCGCGGCCTCCACACGGTCGGCTTCCTCGACCATGCCGAAGGAATAGCGCAGGCACATGGCGAAGGAAGCGATCATGGCGATCGGATTGGCGATGCCCTTGCCGGCGATGTCGGGCGCCGAGCCGTGCACCGGCTCGTAGAGCGCCTTGCGCTTCTTGGTTTTCGCGTCAGGCGCGCCGAGCGAGGCCGACGGCAGCATGCCGATCGAGCCGGTCAGCATGGCGGCGATGTCGGACAGCATGTCGCCGAACAGATTGTCGGTGACGATGACGTCGAACTGTTTCGGCCAGCGCACCAATTGCATGCCGCCGGCATCGGCTAGCATGTGGTCGAGCTTGACGTCGGAATAGCGTGCCTTGTGGGTCTGGGTGACGACCTCGTTCCACAGCACGCCCGACTTCATGACGTTGCGCTTTTCCATCGAGGTGACGTGGTTCTTGCGGGTCCGCGCCAGTTCGAAGGCGACGCCCGAAATGCGCTCGATCTCGAACGTATCGTAGACCTGCGTGTCGATGCCGCGCTTCTGGCCGTTGCCGAGATCGATGATCTGCTTGGGCTCGCCGAAATAGACGCCGCCGGTCAGTTCGCGCACGATCAGGATGTCGAGACCTTCGACCACCTCCTGCTTGAGCGAGGAGGATGCGGCCAGCGCCGGGTAACAGATGGCGGGGCGCAGATTGGCGAACAGCTCCATGTCCTTGCGCAGCCGCAGCAGGCCGGCTTCGGGACGCACTTCGTAAGGCACCGCATCCCATTTCGGCCCGCCGACGGCGCCGAACAGCACTGCGTCCGCCGCCATCGCCTTTGCCATGTCGGCATCGGAAATGGCCGCGCCATGCGCGTCGTAGGCGCAGCCGCCGACCAGGCCTTCATCGGTAACGAAGCCGCTACCGAGCTTTTCGTTCATGGCCGCGATCAGTTTCGTGACCTCGGCCATGGCCTCGGGGCCGATGCCGTCGCCGGGGAGCAGGAAAAGATGCTTCGTTGCCATGGAGAAAACCGTCCCAGAGAAAGAATGCGTTTTGACTTTGCACAGCGTCCTTTACGCGCCGAGGCGCGCGGCGCTGTGCTACCGCGGCCTTGCTAAACGCCAAGCGCTTGCGGCGCAAGCCTGCGCTTGAGAAGCGCATTCACCGATGCGAGAGAATGTTAACCAGCCGGCCCAGCGGATCGCGCACATAGAAGCGCCGTACGCCCCAGGGCTCGTCGGCCGGCCCGTATTCGATGGCGAAGCCGGCGGCCTTCATGGCGGCCAGCGCCTCGTCGACATCGTCGACCTCGATCGACAGATCGGGCACTGGCGTGCCGGAGCCGCCCTGTTCGGCGAAGCTGATCTGTACCGCCATCGTTTCGGACGAACCGTAGGTGGCGATCCAGCTATGATCCATCAGCAGTTCGAGGCCGAGAACGTCCTGGTAAAAACGCCTGGCCGCCGCGACATCGGGCGTGGCGATGTTGGCGATGATGCGTCGGACCGTCATGGGGACCGCCGCAGCGCCGTGACCTCGATCTCGATCTTCATTTCCGGCTTGTTGAGCTGGCAGATGATCATCGTCGCCGCCGGCCGGATGTCGCCGAACGCCTCGCCGAGGATCGGGAAGACCAGATCCACGAAGGCCTGGTCGGTGATGTAGTAATGCGCCCGAACCACGTCGGCCATGGCAAAGCCTCCGTCGGCAAGCGCCTTGGAAATCGTCGCCAGGCAGTTGCGCGTCTGCGCCTCGACGCTGTCCGGCATCGTCATGGTGGCATAGTCATAGCCGGTCGTCCCGGAGACGAAGCACCAGTCGCCCTGCACCACGGCGCGCGAATAGCCGGCGGTCTTTTCGAACGGCGAGCCGGTGGAGATGAGTTTGCGCATGGGAGGCCTCGCGGTTGGTTTGTCGCCTGCATCTAGCAGGTGGAGCGGCGCGGGTCGTGGGCCAAGCCGGACGGACTGTTGTCACGACGTGGCGCTGGCGAACGGTGGAGATTAGCCGGAGCCTCCCTCCCGTCGTCATCCTATGGCGGAGCAAGGAGCGTAGCGACGCGGCGCAGACCATAGGATCCTGTGTGTTGTTCCCATGCTATGGTTGAAGTGGGAAGGAGACCGAGAGGATCCTGGTCGTCTTTTTGAGGACAGGCCGCGGCATGGCTCGGTCCCTTCCCACCGGTGAACCATCAACCTGAACAGTTGCACGGGGCTGTTAGCTGCAGACCCCGCA
>NZ_AXAE01000033.1 GCF_000472705.1 Mesorhizobium erdmanii USDA 3471
CAAGGCTCTGATAGAATTGCCACTGCGAATGAACGATGGCAGGATCAATCTCCGTTCCGTGCAGCAGAGCTTGCGGGTCGGTGGCAAGCGGGTCTCTCAGGCCGGAAATGTAGAACTGTCCGCCCCTCTCCGTCTGCTGTGCGACGATGATTCCCGGTTGGGCCTCAAGTCGCGACACATAATACTGCCAANGCTCCGCCGCGCGTGCTTCGGGGCTCACGTCACGAACCTTGGAGATGTCGAATTCCGGTCCGCCTGCCGAAAGCTGTCGGGCCGCTGCGCGCGCCTTATCGATCCAGGTGTCGGGAGCCTCACCCTCGGCAACGATGCGATCATTGACGATCGAGAATCGCACTGTATGCGGCGGATACAGCGATGCGGTCAGGCGCTTCAACACGAACTGCGGCTCAAGGCTCTGATAGAATTGCCACTGCGAATGAACGCGGGCGGGATCGACCTGCGTCCCAGACAACAGCGACTGCGGGTCGGCGGCAAGCGGGTCTCTCAGGCCGGAAATGTAGAACTGTCCGCCCCTCTCCGTTTGCTGGGCGACGATGATGCCCGGCTGGGTCTCCAGTTGCGACACATAGGCCTGCCAGCGCTGCCCGGCTTGCCAGGAAAGAAAGAACCAACCGCCTGCCGGAATCAAAAGCAGCAGGACTGCAACCGCTACCAGCCACGGGAATCCCTGGTTTGACTCCTCCTGCTTCAGCTCAACGCACGTCCGCAATTGCGCCTCTACGCTGGCTAACCGCGAACTGTCACCGTCAAACTCCCCTAAAGCCTGTGAGCACTCCTCATGGATTCGGAGTAGTACATCACGAACTATTTCATGTAATTCCTCTGGCGGATTTCCTCGGATCACCGAAACCAAGGTCGCAAACTGGCCAACTTCTGACCAAAGGCGAAGGTCACCAAGACGGATCGTGTCCAGACTGCTCTGTTCTTTTTCGCTAAATGAGTCCTTCACAAAATCTTGAATTGCACTAAGCATCGACGAAATGAGTTGCGGGTCCTCGCTCGTTGCATTATCGGCAGCTACATGCGCTATCAAAAGTCCGGAATTCCGGCTAATGAGAAAGACATGTTCTACGCGATATACGAGAGAATGCTTCAGAACAACTTCTGAGAAGCTAGCACCGGTTCTCCACGATTCAACTCTCCACTTGAGCCCATGCCACGTAAATATATGTCTTAAAGTTTCATTCAGCGACTGAAAGGTCTGGTCGATCTTTTCCCCGATCGACTTGCGAATTGCCGGTAAAAACACCGGGTATAATATATCAGTCAGCGTGCGCGGGCTCTTCTGGATCGACCGTTGCACAGCCCTTTCAACAGCTGGCGCAAGGGCCTCGCCGAGTTGCGCGTGAGGTGCGCGCGCGGCCGCGCTGGCAAGAACGTCGCCTACGGCTGCCGCGAGCCGCTCCGGTTCGTCTAGCAGATGCGTAACTCGTGAAAGCTCTGAAATTTCGCGGCTGACCAGCAACTGGCGCAGCGTTTCCATGCGAGGATCGGCGGTTGGAACTCCGTCGAAACGCGCACGATAATCCGGATCAACGTTCCGGGCAATTTCGATCAAAAGACGGGCCAGAGCCTCGCGATCAATCTCTGTATCGTTCGAGGCTGTTCGTCGCGGAAGGCTGATCGGGTCGACGGTCGACGTCAAGGTCCCATCAACTCGCTTTCCAACTACGGTCCGAGTTGCTCTTGCTGCCGACGGGATCCTGATTTAGACATTTTGCAACCTCGACAAACAGGCCAGCCAAAAGATTTCGGTCGGTCTTGACGTTGCTGAGATCGGCAAACATTTTCTCTATCAGCATCTGAACGCCTTCATTCTTCTGCTTGATTTCCTCACGCAGTGAATGATCGTTCCGATTTATCCGGTCCGCAACATCGCGCTCAAGCGCGCTCAATTGATCGGACAAACCGCGCACCTGCTTTTCAAGTGCCTGGTTTTGCTCGCGGAGATTCCGGTCGATCTCCTTGTCGGCATCGGCTCGTGAATCTTTTTCGTTCCGCAATTGCCCCGCAAGCGAATCGACCTGCTTCTTTGCATTTGACTCGTACATGTCGAGATTGCGCTTGGCCTCGGATTCGACATCCTTGAAGCGTTGCAGGACCCGTTCTTCGAGCTTGGAGAAGCGGCGGTCATAGTCCTGCATCTGGTTGCCGAACAGCAGATCACGTATCTTGTCGACACCTACAGGGTCGCCAGAGCCGCCGTTTTCGCGAGCCTGGACCCCCATGAAATTCAGACCGTTTCCCTCAACGTTACCTATCAGATTTCCGTCCGCCTTCTTGTCTGAAGACACGGAATTCGAAGATTCCTTTGCCATGCTTTTGCCCTTCCGTTTGAACACCTGCTAAAGTGCAAACCCCATATATAAGAAAGTCAGCATGTCAGCAAAATACCCGGCTCGCAAGCCGCTATCGTCTTGACTTGAATCGAATCTTGAGGCAGCGGCGCGAGAGTCGCCAACGCTGCAATGGCAGTTGGGAACGACGCCATTTTAAGCGCGGCGGCAGCGGCCGGTCCTGCCCCGCGTGCGCGCATCGAAGCACTCATCACCCGCTCTACTATCCCTTGATGCGCTGTGTCCTCTGCCGGGCGCTCGAGGATTCGGATGTGGACAAGATATTCGGCAGGCTCTGGCAACGGAAGATGTACCAAGGCGCTGGGGACATCGAGTAAATGAGTGTGATGACGTCGAGATAGGCGACCTCATTGACCACCTCGGCGATACGTCCTTCACTGATGCGAATGGGAGCATGAGCAGGCTCGTCAGCACCCCTCGTGGTAGGAACTTCACAGGCGCATACGACAGCGTTCGGTAGCGCCGACCATGAGCAATGGGCCCTTTCATGTGTCGGGACATACAGCCGTTCAGCGCGAGACCATGGCCAGCAGTTTCTGGCCGCTTGCGGAAGGTCAGTTACAGGTATCGCAGGTGGAAGCAGCCGTTCCACTGCTCCTGATCGGCGGTGTCGCGGACTCTGGCCCGTAAATGGCGATCTGGCCGCACAAGGCCACGCCCCGTGCGAGAGCGTAGGGTCAATGACCGAACCGGACCGAGGAGACTGGGAGTGCATGGCCCACCGCATCCCAGATTGATCGTGACTGCACGATAAGCCTTTACCGCTCCGCGGGCGGTCGGCCAGATGGTTGTGCTGGGCGAGACCAACGTGGCGGGATTGGTCTGGTCGCTTCCGAAGGCGCCTATAGTCAACCAGATGATTACGCCCTCAAGCTCGGCCGAGCCACGCACCACGTCTCCATACGAAGGCAAGGCGCCATTTTCTCAAAACATGGCTCCTGTGCGCAAAGCGGATAGTGGGCCAGTTATGTTGGATATAGCCTCTGACGAAATTGCGCGAAATCAATTGGCGCAACATTGCCGACTCACGGCTGGCGGGGGACTATGAATAGACAAGACGTATTCCGGATAAGTGTGCTCAGGGCATCCAGCACCTTCGCCGGGGCTACGATGAGGTGCGGCGCCAAGGGTTTGCTGGGCGTTGCTATGACTGCGCTCGCCAACCTGGTGATCGTTCCAAGCGTCCACGCGGCGGAAGGCGGCGCAAGCTTCTATCTGCTCGGCTCGCGCGGACCCATGGCGGGCTTTACCCCACCGCCCGGCGTCTATTTCCAGAACGATTTTTACATCTATTCCGGCAATGCGCGGGTAGATCTCGACCTCGGCGGAAAGCTGGTCGCGGACGTGCACGCGAAGGCCCTTATCAACCTCTCTACCGCCCTTTGGGTTTCTCCCTGGCAGGTAATGGGTGGCAATTTGGCATTCACGGCGACCGTGCCGATCGGCGGACCCGATATTACGGGGAGAATTGTCCCGAGCCCATTTTCGGTGTCCGATAGCATCACGACCCTGGGCGATCCGGTGCTTGGAACTTTCGTCGGCTGGCACAACGGAGACTTTCACTGGCAGACCGGGGTGAGCGTGAACGTACCGGTCGGAGATTATCACGAGGGCGACATCGCCAATCTGTCGTTCAACCACTGGGCCGCGGACATTTACGCATCGGGCACATGGCTGAGCCCGGCTACCGGCCTTGAACTGTCGGCGGCAACCGGCATTACCTTCAACGGCGAGGATCCGGCGACCCACTACAAGAACGGCACGGACTTCCACTTCGAGGGAACGATCGACCAACACTTCAGCAAGGCCTTCGATGTCGGCCTGGTTGGCTACTATTACAACCAGCTGACCGATGACACCGGGTCTGGAGTTCCCCCGGTGGTTGGCGGTTTCAGAGGCGAGGTGGCGGCGATCGGCGCCACTGCCGGCTATAATTTCCAGGTCGGCAAGCTGCCGGTCTCGACCCGGATCAAATATTTCCACGAATTCGATGCCAAAAATCGTCTCGAAGGCGATTCGGTCTTTCTAACGGTTGCCATGCCGCTTTGGGTGGCGGGGCACTGATCGGCAGAAGGGCGCGCACATTCTTTTGGTCCACGCCAAAGCCAGGTTAGCGCCGACAAAACAAGGGAGGCTAAAAAGTGAACAACAATCAGGAATTGCCGGAAGCCGGTATAGGCACCAAAATCACGCGGCGCGACGCATTGATGGCCGGCACGGCGGCTGCCGTTTCGCGGTTTGCCGCACCGGTCGGTCTTTCGGGCGCGCTCGCTGGCCTCGCTGGCGCCGAGCAAGCGGCGGCCCAACCGGCACGCCCCAACATCGTCTATATCATCTCCGACGACCAGGGCTGGAAGGACGTCGGCTTCCACGGCTCGGACATCAAGACGCCCAACATTGACAAGCTCGCCGCCGATGGCGCGCGCCTGGAACAGTTCTATGCCCAACCGATGTGCACGCCCACACGGGCGGCGCTGATGACGGGGCGCTATCCGTTGCGCTACGGCCTGCAGATGGGGGTCATCCCGTCGGGTGGGCACTACGGGCTCGCCACCGACGAGTATCTCCTGCCGCAGATGCTCAAGGACGCCGGATACAAGACCGCGATGGTGGGCAAATGGCATCTGGGGCATGCAAAGACTGAATACTGGCCGCGGCAGCGCGGATTCGATTCGTTCTATGGCGCCCTGGTTGGCGAGATCGACCATTTCGAGCACGCTTCCCATGGCGTGAAGGACTGGTATCGCGATAACAAGCCGCTGAAGGAACGTGGCTTCGACAACACTCTGTTCGGCAAGGAAGCGGCCAACGTCATCGACAAACATGACGGGAAGGCGCCGTTGTTTCTCTATTTGGCATTCACCGCGCCGCATTCACCGTTTCAGGCGCCCGACGAATATGTCCAGAAATACGCTCACGTCGCTGACGAGCAGCGCCGGCTCTACTCGGCCATGGTTTCCGTTATGGACGACGAGATCGGACGCGTTGTTGCCGCGATCGAGAAGAAGAAGATGCGCGACAATACCATCATCATCTTCCAGAGCGACAATGGCGGCGTGCGGGACGCAATGTTTGCGGGTGAATCGAAGGTCGGCAACAGCCTTCCGGCCGACAATGGGCCTTATCGCAGCGGCAAGGGCACGCTCTATGAGGGTGGCACCCGTGTTTGCGCTCTGGCGAACTGGCCAGGCAACGTTAAGGCCGGCGACGTGAACGGCCTGATACATGTCTCGGACATCTATCCGACTCTCGCCGGACTTGCCGGGGCGAAATCGACCAAGAACAAGCCGCTCGACGGCATGGATGTCTGGGGGACGATCAGCGAAGGCAAACCCTCGCCCCGTACCGAGATGGTCTACAATGTCGACCCGACAGGCGGCGCAATCCGGGAGGGAGATATGAAGCTTGTATGGTCGGCCGGCGTGTTGGAGCGCGTCGAACTGTTCGACCTTGCCGCCGACAAATCTGAAACCACCAACCTGGCCGACAAGAAGCCTGACACCGTCAAGGAAATGAAGGCGAAAATCGTGGATATCGCCAAGCAAATGGCGCCGCCGCTGCTGATCGGGGAGGCGATTAAGCTGACCTTCGGTGCGCCGCCAATAGCGGCGGATCCATCGTCGATGTTCAATCAACTCGGAGACTAGCGGCGCTCGGATCAAAGTTCGCGTCCTGTGGAACTGTAGTTATGAATGATGCAGGCATGGCTGTGCCATCTACGCATGTTCGTTCCGTTCCTCGGGACAGCCTGCCATTTCCAAACATGGTGCGAATACCTGGTGGCGAATTTCTGATGGGATCAGACCACCATTATCCGGAAGAGGCCCCAACTCACCGCGTCGTGGTCGATGGTTTCTGGGCGGATGTGACGACTGTCACGAACAATGATTTTGCGAAGTTCGTCGCAGCGACAGGGTACGTAACGCTGGCGGAGTGTCCTGCCCGTGCAGCCGACTATCCAAGCGCCCCGGCGGAGATGCTCGCTCCCGCATCAGCGATGTTCGTCCGGCCGCCGCCTGGCACCAACCGAAGCGACCATTACCGGTGGTGGGCTTATGTGAAGGGCGCCAATTGGCGCCATCCGCGTGGCCCTGCGAGTTCTATCAAAGGTCTCAACAACCATCCTGTAGTCCACATCGCATTTGAGGACGCCGAGGCGTATGCGGCTTGGGCGGGAAAGGCGCTCCCGACCGAGGCGGAATGGGAGTTTGCCGCGCGCGGCGGGCTGGATGGCGCCGAGTTCGTATGGGGCGACGAACTGACCCCCGGCGGCCAGCATATGGCCAACACTTACCAAGGTGAATTCCCGTACCGAAATGCCTGCGAGGACGGCTACGAATGGACCGCTCCGGTCGGCTCGTTTCCTGCAAACGGCTATGGGCTCCACGATATGGCAGGCAACGTCTGGCAGTGGACCACGGACTGGTACCAGGAGCACCGCCAGATCGATAGCCCATGTTGCACGATGACCAATCCGCGCGGCGGCGAGCGGGACGCGAGCTACGATCCGTTGACGCCTGACATGAGGATTCCGCGCAAGGTCACCAAGGGCGGGTCCTTCCTCTGCGCGCCCAGCTACTGCCGGCGTTATCGTCCCGCCGCGCGCATGGCGCAGGCGATAGACACTTCCACTTGCCACCTCGGCTTCCGTTGCATCGTGCGTCCGGCATGAGGAAGCGTGCCGAAGCTCCGCTGGCATAACCCGCAGGGGAAAGTGCATAATGGCACAGTCTAAATGGGCGTGCAGGCAGACTGTAGTGAGTACATCGGCTCTGTTCCTCACGCTGACGGCGTGCGGAACAGGACCAGAAGGCGTCCTTGCGCCAATTTCTGCGAGCCAGGTGTCATCGTCGGCATCGGACGTGACAATGCTGGTCGCGACCAGCCGCAAGCCATCCGGCGACCCGGCAACATTGTTTACAGGAGAGCGCAGCCCGACGCTTTCCTTGACCGACCTGACCATCTCCATTCCACCCAACCGTGCACCCGGCACCGTCGAATGGCCGAAAAAGCTGCCGCCCGATCCCCGAAAGGAATTCGCTGTCGTTGCCGCGAAAAACCTGTCAATTCACGAAGCCCACGACTGGCTGCATTCTCAAAATTCGAATGGCCGCGTTCTCGTATTCGTACATGGCTTCAACAACCGCTACGAGGATTCGGTTTTTCGTTTCGCGCAGTTTGTGCACGACTCGCGGGCGAAGGTCGTGCCGATCCTTTTCACGTGGCCGTCGCGCGCCAGCGTGTTCGGCTACAATTACGACAAGGAAAGCACCAATTTCTCGCGTACGGCGTTCGAGCGAACGTTAAAGGCTTTGGTGGACGACCGCGGCGTGACGGACATCACCGTCATGGCCCATTCGATGGGAACATGGCTTGCCATGGAATCGCTGAGGCAGATGGCTTTGGAGGACGGGCAGGTTTCGCCCAAGATCCGGAACGTCATCCTTGCATCTCCCGATCTCGACGTAGATGTCTTCGGTCGCCAGTGGACCGAGCTCGGGTTGAAGAAGCCGAAATTCACCATCACTGTCTCGCGCGACGATCGGGCACTTGCTGTCTCGCGTCTGATTGCAGGCAATGTCGATCGGGTTGGGCAGGCTGATCCGTCAAAGGAGCCGTACAAATCTAAGCTGGAGGCGGCCGGAATAACGGTTCTCGACCTGACCAACGTGAAGACCGACGATCGCTTGAACCATAGCAAATTCGCCGAAAGTCCGGAAATCGTGCAGCTGCTGGGGGCACAATTGGCCTCCGGCCAAACCCTCACCGACTCGCGAGTAGGCCTTGGCGACGAACTTGGTTTGGTGGTTGCCGGCACCGTCGACACGGTTGGCAACGCCGCGGCAGCGACGGTCAGTGCGTCAATCACGACAATCGAGCGAAAAGCGGACAAACCCGCCGACGAACTCGAGACGATCCTGAAGGGCGATTCGACCACCGAGTGATCCGTGCCGGAGAACCGACGCGCAGGACTTGTTGGCTGCTACGGGCGAAGTGCTGAGGGGGAAGAAATTGTGGACACGACGGCGGAAACGGACGTTACTTCGTTGATTTCGGGCTTCGAACAGCTCGTCGAGCGTTTGGTCTCCGGACTGTTCGCGCGGTTTGCCGCTTTGAGCCACGTCCCCGTAGACCTTGAAAACCTGAGGGCCTCGCTTGCGGCGGGGGGAACATCTCTCCTTGTGCTCCTGTCCGAGATTGTGTTGGTTGTTGCGCTGGTCGCGGGCGTGTTCATCCTGCTCGCCCGGCGGTTCAATACGGCGAGTGCCACAAGCAGTGCATGGCGCGGATTCTTCGCGGGCGTGGTGGCATTGGTGGTCGGTTTCATTGCCGCGCGGCTGCTGGCCGGTTCTGGCGTGCCTTTGCAGACCCTTCGCCTTTGGACGGTAGCGACCGTGCTCGGCTTCCTCGTCCTCGCCACTGTCAGATCGGTCTTGATGGCATCGCGCCGAACAGAATTCGCAGAACACTCCGCCCATCTGGTGGCGCTCGTGCGCGACCTCTCACTTGCCATTGGCGTGGCGGTCATCGCCGTTACGCTGCTTGCGACGTTGCGGCTTTGCCGCGGCGGGGCGGCCTTGGACGATCTGCTGCGAACCGGCTCGGCAATTCCGATCTACCTTCTGTTTGCATGGACCGTATGGCGCCACAGACGCACAATGGCAGCCGCCGTCGCCGGGCCGCGCCCCCGAAGTCGCTGGCGCACCCGTTTCGCCAAAACGTGGCCGGCAATCGTGATCGCGTTCGTGATAGTCACCTTTCTTAGCACTCAGGCCGCGCTGACCCTGGGAGCATCGCTTGGTGGGGCGGCCGTTCTGCTGACCGCGTTGCTGTTTCTCGCGGCGCCGCATGTCGACGCAATGATTGGCAACTGGGCGCAGCGCGGTTTGGAGTCGCCTGACATCTCGATCCTGGCGGCGGCAGGGCGCCAGACCGCCCGCTTCACCGTCGTGGCTCTAATTGTTGCCATGCTGGGAACGCTATGGGCGACACCGCTGGCTGCTGGGTTCGGCATAGATTTAAGAGAGGTCGCCAAGGGCGCATTTGGGGTGGCGCTGATCATGTTGGTGGCGTCGTTTCTATGGAACGTGGTCGGAGCGGGGACGGCTCGTGCCTTGCGCGCGGAATTGCCCGCCGTAGGGGGTGACGAGGAGGTTCAGGGTGCGCCGCGTTCACGGCTGGGCACGCTGGTGCCGCTGCTCAACGCGGTCGCCAAATCGAGCATTCTGGCCCTGGCGCTGCTCTCGATCCTAGTGACAATCGGGATCAATGTCTGGCCGCTGATCGCCGGCATGAGTGTGTTTGGGCTAGCCATTGGCTTCGGCTCGCAGACGCTGGTGAAGGACCTGGTCTCCGGGCTATTCTTCCTGATCGACGACGCATTCCGCTTCGGCGAATATATCGAAACGTCAGGCGCGAAAGGAACCGTGGAAAAAATCTCGGTGCGGTCGGTTTCCCTGCGCCATCAGCGCGGCGCCTTGGCGACAGTCCCCTATGGTTCGATTGGCAAGATTCAGAATTTCAGCCGCGACTGGATGATCGAGAAACTTACCTTTCGCGTTGCATTCAACACCGATGTCGACAAAGTTCGCAAGATTTTCAAGAAGATCGGCCAGGATATTTCGGCCAACCAGGAACTTGCTGGAGATCTGCTCGAGCCGTTCAAAAGCCAGGGAATTGCCGAGGTCGAGGACGGCACGCTGGTCATCCGGGCCAAATTCAAGGCGAAAGCGGGCAGAAACTTCATGATCCGCCGTGCCGTTTTGATCGCCGTGCAGCAGGCATTTCAGGAAAACGGCATTCAGGCCGTCCCAAAGCCACTAACATCTAATCCCGCGGGATAAAGCCGCGGTTTGCGATGCGCATAGTAAGATTGGCGCGCTTGATATGGGAAGTGCTGACACGCTCGAATCAGGATTGGCTTTCAATCGCCGTCGTAGCCGCGCCGGTGCAGACGGCCGGCTGTAGGGCTATGGCGCTTCCGGTTAGCCGCACCGCTTGATCAGCATCGCATCATAGTCGATCTCGGCGCCAAAGGCCTGCTCGACTAGGTTCAGATCGGCGCAGACCATGCCCTCATGCTTTCCGCATAGGCGGTTGCGCCGACGCTTCAATCGCAAGATTAAGGGAGCTCGCAGCTATCTCACCAGCCGCGCCTGCCTCATGAACAGGTTCGCGTTCCCCACGCCTTTGTGGCTCGCGATGCTACGAGCTCGTCGAGCGGTGTAATCTGATGCGGCTCGGACAAGTCGAAGTACGCGGCTTGACGGGTAATGCCTCCAGGCTGGCGATGAGTCCGGGCGGCAGGCTACCGGTCTGCGCTTGGTCGCTAGCGAGAAAGCTATAGTTTAGGGGCGAGGCATTGGCCGCTTTCATGCAGGCTCCCTGATGTGCGATGTGGCTCGGACTGCCTCCCAGCAAGCGACGCGCTTACACCACTGGCTTATATACTACTTGCCTGCACCGACGCGGATGATCTCATCCACGCGCTTGGACGTGTCTCCCAACCTTTGCTGCAAGTGCGCTGGTAAACCCTGATTATTCCAGATCGACAGCAGATCGACGTCCCTGCCCACTCTAGGCTTGCCCTGGCCAGCGCGTATGTCGCGATCTGTGCCCGGTAGCCGCGGAGTTGTGCCTCTCAGTTTCGCATCGGCAACGTTTTTCGCGCCGATTGATTTGGCGCAATTTAAGATTAAGCTGTCCCTAATATAAGGGCGTTGCTATCCGCTTTGAGCAAAGGATCAGGTTCTTGACCTCGTGGCCTTCATCGCCTTCGCACAGGGATGTGCAGCTTGGCCCGGACCAACTTGGAAGCGCAGCCTCGGGAATGCTGGTGAAAATTGACCAACTTTCGGCCGGCGGGGCGCCGTCACGCATCCGACAAATTCAATCTCATGGCAAGTGGGCGCTCGACTTGGCCAACTTCAATTGCACCGTACATGCCAATGGCGGACTGGATAGCGACTCAGTGGTCGTGTTGGCCGTGGAGCGCGCCTGCGCATCGACAATCTGCCGCATTCCACTTGAGGACGGCATGGTCGTCACAATCCCCGCTGGCACGATGATAGCCGCAACTATCCAGCCCGGTCTTAGTTATGCGGCCTCCGTGATTCCGACCGCCCTCTGGGCTGAAATTCAGGCGCTTGCCGTGGGAATGTTCGCGGAGCAGGTCGCCGATCATCCCAAGGCCGTCAGGCTCTCAATCAACCAAGCACGAATTCTCCGGTACCAGGTAGAGGCGACTGCGAACAATCTCGTGGCAGCCACTGGCGATTCAATTCAACTGGAGCAGCCCCCCGATGCCTTCCTGGAATATTTGGGAGCACTGGGTGGGGCTTGGGCTATTGCAGACGGTCGTGCACTTACGATCGATCATTCGCCACGTCGATATCTCCGCCAGGCCTGGGCGGCCGAGGATTTCATCCGCGTCCACATTCGAGAAGACCTACCGATCGTTCGGTTGTGCAGGGAAGTCGGCGTGAGTCGTCGTCAACTGGAGTACGCATTTCGTGCGACATTCGCGGCAAGTCCATTGGAATTCATACGCACTCTCCGCCTAAACGAAGCCAGACGGCAACTGACGACTGCACGTGCCAATGGCCTGAATGTCACGAAGGTTGCGATGGATGTTGGGATTACCCACCTTGGACGTTTCGCGACGAGCTATCGGCAACTGTTCGGTGAATCCCCCAAGGAAACATTCCTTCGAGCGGGAATATCCTGGCCGCGCCAGAGGCCGACCGATGCAACGGATTGCCGTCCTGCGCCGATCGAATAGGCCTATGCCATCACGAGACGGATAATCAGTTTTATCGGAGTTGCGCAATTCGGATAGCGGCGGGTTCACTCGAAAGGTATTTCCTCCCTCTTGGGAGGATCAACAATGAAGAAAATCAGCTTGAAGTTAACCGGCGCTGCCGGGGTTGCCGCAATAATGTTTGTCGGCCTGCTCGATCCGGTTGCGCCGTTCGCCCCCTTCGTCGGCTACGCTCAAGCAAGAGTGGGGCATCCGCTCACGCCTGGCAGCGCCGCCGGGGTCGCCAGACGCACCACACGCCGAGTGATCCGCCGTTCAACTGTGTACGTGACAAAGCTGCCTGCGGCCTGTGCGAGGACCTCGGTCAATGGCATCCTGCTATGGCACTGCGGCGGCGCCTATTATCAGCCCTCCGGCGGACGTTATGTCGTCGTCTCCGTACATTAGCTGAGATGCGGTAACGGAGGCGAGTGCTGGGGGCTCGGCTTGGGCGCGGCATACCGCTTCCACCTTTCTTCTCTGGCTTAGGTGCCCTCCTTGAATACGGCAAACCACATATTCAGAACTCAGTACCTCCAAGAAGGTGAGCGCGTCCTCAACTTCCACACAGAGATAGCGACCGTGGTCTCGTCCTTGACGTTCCCAACCGGATTTGGACCGGCGAACTCGCCGATATCCGCGCAGCATGCGGCGAACTCTGGTTTCAACAAACGCCATCTCCCAGGCCCGGCTGACGTACGCCGGACCCGGGGTGTCGGTCATTTCCAGAAACTGCTTGCTGCACCAACGTGGCTGCATCGGCCACCAGCGTCCAGGCAGTCTGACAATCTCGATGCCCAGGCCAGGAGCAGTACATGACATTAAAAATGGAAATACGCGCGCTTGCCGTGTCGGTTATTCTGGTGCTTCCTTTCACAAGTCTCGTCGGTGCCGCAACGATGAGTTTTGGCGATGCGGTTGGGCTCTGGGCGCAAGCTTGTGGCGCTGAGGTGCCAAACGTGTGCAAGGGCATTCGGCCGGGCAGCGGACAACTAGTCCCCTGTATCTCAGCCAAGGCATCGCCGGCTTGCCAGGCTGCGACAACTGCGTTTTTGGCCAATATGAATGCACGTCTGACTGCCCAAGCAGCCGCGCCGAAATTATGTGCCTCCGACGTCAAGCGCTACTGTTCGACGCAGAAGAAGGGCCAGGCCAAGATCCTGAGATGCCTGACGACGGGTGAGAACTTTCGTCGACTGATGAATTCATGCAAACAAGCCATGACTGATGCGGGCTGGCTGGACGTTGTTTCTAAAAAGTCGAATTAGGCAACAGTCGATCAGGGCGCGTAAACATTCGAGGGACAACATGAACATGAGATATTTGAGATACGTCGCTGTATGTATGACGGCGTCGATGCTTGGCGGCGGAACAGGGCAGACGCAAAATCAGATTACTTATGGCCAAGCCGTCCAGGGTCTCGTGCAATCCGGTAAGGCTGCTGGCAAAGTAGGCATCGATACCGCGGCGATCCGGGCCGACATCCAGACCCGGATCAACGCGAACGCGAGTGGACCCGAACCGATGATGGCTGCGTTGGCCAAACTTCCACACTTCATCGTGCAAATCCAATTCGACCTAAACTCCGACGTTATTCGACCCGAGTCTTGGGTCACCATGGGGCGAGTTGCCGATGCGCTCCACAACCCGCTCCTGTTGGGCAATCGGTTCGTGATCGCTGGCAACACCGACAACACCGGTTCGCGGCAAAGCAATCTGAATCTTAGCCAGAGGCGGGCAGACGCCGTCGCCGAAATGCTTGTAACTGTCTTCCACGTTGAACAGGCGAGACTGCTTCCTCTGGGGCTGGGTGAAGAAAACCCCTTCGATGCCAATAACCCTGCGGACGATGTGAACCGCCGCGTCGAGTTGTTCAACATCGGACCAAAGTGAAAGATGACCGGATGCCGCCGGAATGAGGAGAAATGCTGCAACATTAGCGTTACTGCTACGCGCGATGCGGCAAAGTCTTTCCAATGGTCGATTAACGCATGGTCTCATATCTGAGCGAGTCTAGAACACAAGGCGCGTGTCGCTAGCCGCGTGGGCTGCCCGTCAAAGCAGCAGCGGGTAACGGATCCTATCTCTGCGAAAAAATGGCGATGAGTGGCGTAGCGGCCCCTCATCTTGGAGTGCCTCCTCGACAATCCAGGCGAGAAGCGGGCGTCCTCCGGAACGTCAGATTCAGTCCGGCCGCCATCGCCTCCTTCACTCGACGCTGGCCCTCGTCGATGACGAAGCCGTTGCCCTCGTCACTGTCGGCGGCGAAAACAGGCGGCTGCACGATGCCGACAGCCTTGATGGTGGCCAGCAGCAGGCGTCGGCCTGGGGGCTGGACTTGGCACGGCGTTCCTATCGGGATTGTCCTTGAGCGATCGCGGATCCTTCAGTGCGGCCTCGTCCTCCGACTTCATGGTATGAGCAAGCACGGCAGCCGAGAGTATTTCCAGGTTGTGCAGGGCGGTGCCCCGGTTGGCGAATTTTGCGGATACGACCTCGCCCTGTTCTGTCACCCGCATTGCGCTCGAGACTGTTCCCGGGGGTTGGGCAGCAATGGCGCGGCCTGTCGGCGCTCCACCCCTGCTGACCGAACCACCGCGACCGTGGAAAAAACTATCCGGAGGCCATACTTTTCTCCCACCTTCGCAATCCGCTTCTGCGCCTTTGACAGCTCCCAATTTGAGGCCAGAAAGCCTCCATCCTTGTTTGAATCCGAGTACCCCAACATCACTTCCTGAACATTCCCAAGCTGGGCGACGGATCTGCGAACAAAGGGGGTCGAAAACAGCTCGCTCAATATAGAGAGGGCCGCTTGAAGATCGGCAATCGTTTCAAACAACGGAACGATTTTGATGCCTACCGTACCGCTCTCGTCTTCAGCGACGCGGATTCCTGCCCATCTTACAAGAAGGTAAACCGCTATCAAATCATCCGCCCAGCGAGTCATGCTCCGGATAAACGCGCCGATGGATTGTGGATTTTGACGCCATCCCTCCCCACGACTTTAAAGAGATCCAGCAGTTCCCTGCTTTCAGACTGCAAAGCTGGAAAATCGAGATCGACCGTAGGACGTTCTCGCAATAGCTGCCGAAGAAGGTCAGACCAGCCTCGCGTGCCAGGAACACAAGAGATATCGCGAGCGATTTTGAGGATGTCCTGCAGGACACGGTTGACAACCATCGAGTTCTGGCGAAGGTCGGCGGGCTGCGGCGCTCCGAAATCGTCGGCCTCGACGTCGCCAGGGAACAAAATGGGGATTCGTCCGGCTGGGTCGAGATTCTGGACAAGGGCATTCTGGTGACCATGCGTGGCAAGACTGGTTGGCGCGAAGTTGAGGTCGGCCTTGGGTCGGCCGACAGCACCTGCCCCGTGGTTGCTTTGAAGACCTGGCTGAAACTGGCGCGTATCGCGCACGGGCCTTTGTTCCGGCGCGTCACTGGCCAGGGCAAGTCGTCAGTTGGCGCCGAGCGGCTGAACGCGCAGGAAGTGGCTCGGTTGGTCAAGCGCGCGGCACTGGCCGCAGGCGTGCGGGGCGATTTGTCCGAAAGCGAGCGACAACTGAAGTTTTCAGGCCATTCGCTGCGCGCTGGTCTGGCCTCCTCGGCCGAGGCAGACGAGCGATATGTGCAAAAACAGCTTGGCCATGCCTCCGCCGAGATGACCCGCCGTTATCAGCGCCGACGTGACCGTTTCCGTGTCAACCTCACCAAGGCAAGCGGATTGTAGGCCGGGCAAGGCCCCCTCCCCTGCCCTCCCGCGAGCGCCCTACGACCAGGATAACTGGTCCTTCGGCAACCGGCCGCTCGGATCGTAGACAGTTACCTTATGCGGAAGGTGAGGCCCCCAGTCCCAAAGGACCAGGTTACGGTCCTCATCCTGGGCGCTTGGCGCGAAACTTGGGACCACAATTCCGGCAATATCGCGAGACCGCAGCCGATCGTAGATGGACCAGGACGCCGGGCGCTGGGCGTCCCCCAGAGCCGTCGCCCAGGCGCAGGCCATGTCCTCGAACGCGATAGCGAATTCGCCCCTGGCCTCTTGCGTTGTCAAATCCACGATGTCCTCGCAGTCGACCTCATAGGAGCAAAGGACACAGGGATCTATCCGGTGCGCAAAGCCCTGGTTGGCTTCTTTGACCGCCGTCATGATCGTCAGTCCCAGATAGAGCGCCGGCACGCCTTTGGGATTGAACCGGGCGCCTCTGATCGCCGCTCCGTCACCGGAAATCGGCTTGAATGCCCAGCGTGGATCGTGTGCCCTGTAACAGGTTTCGACGAATCTCAAGCAAAACCACCAACGGCCATGTGATCGAGATAATCACGGACCGCGGCGGCCTTGCCATCCTTCACCAGCGCTTCGGCAGTGCGTCCGCCAAATGCTGGAAGCGGTTGTGCCCGATACCAGGCCATCGCCTGTTCCTTGCCGCCCGCCCAATCGCTCACGCGGCTGATGATCTCGAGCATTTCGCGCAGACGCCCCTGGGTCTTTACCGCGGCACTTCGCTCTGATCGATAAAGGGTCTCGCGCGCAAGACCAGCGGTCTGGGCCAACTGACCCTTGGACATGCCAAAGCCATCCGCGACCTGCTCGATCCCAATCTTCCCGTTCCGATCCATATAGGACAAGATAAGCGGTCCATTGTGCTCAGCTATCTTGAGTGCTTGGCCCATAGCCTTCCTCCACCATATCAAGAGTCATGTTTCTTGTGCAAAAGATATGGCATTTCTCGACAGCTTTCAAGCTCGGTAGCCGCTTCGTAGCTGGCCCCTACTCAAAGTTCCCATGGGTAGCGCCGACCGATACTGAGCCACGCGAACCGCTGTATCCAACTCATCCCGTCATCCTCGTTGCAGCGCCATTGGCCTTGAGCGCGGCCATCCAGCATCGGTCCGACCGAGAACTGCCCTTCCCTCGCTTTCTCCGTCAGTACGCGCAGATAGCCGCCCGCTGAGTTGATGTGCTGCGCCCTTTGCAGAATACACGCAATCACGATCGCGGCGACTTCCTGACCCATCACATGGCAAGCCTCCTCATAGGCCGAAGGTGAAACACCGAGGTAGCCGCGCACCTGGGCTGCCGTAAGCATCAAATCGCGCCTACTCGTGATCCCATTGACTGCATAGTCCGCAATTTCGGGGCAGGCCTTCAGCACCAATCCAATCGGATAGCTTTTCAACCGCTCGTCCGGTCCCGGTCTTGGCTCGACGGCCGCCCTGCTTTTCTCCAAAGCCGGTTCAAATACAAAAAAGGATTCGGTGTTTGAATCAGATTGCTGCCGCTCATTTTGGGACTCATTGCAGCTAGGATTCGTGGAATTAGTGAAACTTTCCAGCATCCTGTCCACTTCATCGTGCAGGACTGTAAGCTTCGCAACGATGGCCTCCAGCTCCGGCAGCGTGGCCCGGCGTGGAATTGCATCGACAATGGCCCGGAAGCGGTTAAAGAGGGGTCCCCAATCCCCAGGGACGTCCCCCTCAACGGCTGCTTCGACCAGCTTGTGGATGTCGCGGCGATGCAGCGTGACACGTTCGCGCATCAGCCTGAGCGCGCGGCTGTCGGCTCGAGCCTGGTCGGCCGCCTGCTGAAACTCCGCGACACGCGTCAGCAAGGGAGCCAACGAAAAACCGAAGGCCTCCACCACGACCCCGCCCTGCCCTTTGCGGGCAAAGCGTTTGCCATTGGCGCTGTCGCGGCGAATGATGAGGCCGCAGCTCACCAACTCGGCCAGGTTCCTGCGCAGCGTGGAATCGGCCATGCCATGCGCCCGTAGCGATAGTTGTGCGTTCGACGGGAACACCATCAAGCCGTTTTCCTCGCTGATTTGATCGTCAGGATAGAACGTCAACAACGCGCTCAGCACCGCCAGGGCGCGATCGCCGACGCCGACGATCGACTTGCCCTCGCACAGCCACCGGTATACCTGCCATTTCTCAACGACCGCCCCTTGCGGGATCTGCCGAGACGCTGCGTTGGCTTTCACCAGGGCAAGCGTCATCGGCCGCCGCCCAAAGGGCGTCGTCGCAAATCCACTCTCCATTTCCCTCACCTTTCAAGAAGGCAACAGAAAACGGCTCGCCGAAACGGCGCCACGACTCTTGACAGTGATTCGGGGAAGTGCGATTCTCAGCTTGCTACAGACAGAGAAGGGCTTCCGCGACGGCGACGTTCGGGGGCCTTTTTCTTTTGCGGTTTCAGTCTCCCGTTTTCTTGGACATTTCCGATTGCCGGAAGGCTTCGAAAAGCTCGTCCAGCCGCTCGGTGATGAACGCGCCGAATGGCGAGGCTTCCTTGGCCTTCAGCGCAAGCGTAAACACCTTTCCGGTGTCGGTGATCTTGGCGCGCACTGACCGGTCTTGTGGCGCCCAAGCCGCCCCCTGTGTCTTCGAGGCTGCAGGCGAACGCTTCGCCGGCGCGCTCAGGAAGTCGAAGAGACGGGCAAATCGTGCGTCACTGCTTGGCTCGGCGAACTCAGCGCCCTTCACATAGTCAGCCGCCCTGCCCGCGCTGCCTGGGTGCTCCATGAGCTTGGCCAGCTGCCACCATCGGTCGCGACCGACGGCTTTGGCGGCGCCGACCGCCACAATGACCTGTTCGGGGATATTGCTGGTTACGGATCGCATCTTCGAGAAGGTCGTATCATCGAGCGCCAAAGCCGACTTCACCGTGTCTGCCGTGTGGCCACGCTTGAGAATGCGGTCGGCAAACAGCGTCTTTTCGATGAACGACAGGTTGGCCCTTGCGGCATTTTCCTGGCCTTGGGCAATGACATGGTCCTCGTCGCCCATCTTCTTGACCACGGCGCGCACAGGCCGTCCCAATTGGCGGGCAACCTTGACGCGGCGATGGCCAAAGACCGTCTGGAAGCGTCCCGAGACCTCCGGATGCGGCCTGACCAGTATCGGAGAGTCCTGTCCCCTTTCCCGGATGGCGGATAGCAAGTCCTGATACGCCTCATCGTCTTCATCCAGGCGGTCCGAGACGAACGAGGTGTCGACCGTGGCGGGATCGAGATCGACGACCGAACTCTTGGAGAGCTCCTCAAACGACTGCATGATCGAGCGGGATGCACCGCGAACGGCATACCCCGATACGTCTTGGTTATCGGCCACTGCCACAGCCGGGCCCATGACACTGCCAAAAATGTCCTTGCGGGCCATCAATAGCCTCCGCGCGTGGTTAGCGACCTGATTTCACTGAAAAAAATGCCGGTTTTTACTGCCGTAAAGTCCGCTATCATGACCGCCCCCACGCACGATGGATCAGGGTGACGATTTCGGCGTTCACCGCGTCGAGCGACTCCAATGCGCGGTCATATGTCGAGCGGGTAAAGGCCGACTTCTCAACCTCGTAAAGCGTCTGTTTGGTCAGACCCGCATCAGAAATCGCCGTCGATTTCAACATCGGGTTTTCCAGGATCTGGCCAGCAAGCATGCACCTGCCGAAGGCAACATGGTCAAGCGGGTGTGGTTTCGCGACTACGACCCGCAACAACTCGATGTCGCCGGCATGACCATCGTCCAGAGCTGGGACACTGCTCTCAAGGGCGACCCCAGCAGCGACTACTCTGTTGGAACGACCTGGGCGCAGGATGGGTCGAACTACTATCTAATCGATATCGTTCGCATTCGGGCGGCCTATCCAGATCTAGTGAGGTCAGTCAGAGGCGCGCTTGAACAGTACAACCCCGACATCATTCTCATTGAAGACGCCGGCTCGGGATCGAGCTTGATTGCCGACCTGGATAGCCACGGCATTGCAACCACTCCTGTTAAAGCTCGGACCGACAAGGAAAGTCGCCTTTCGCGCGTGGCTGCCATGATCGAAAACGGCAACGTCTATCTACCGAGAGATACCCACTGGAGAGACGACTTCCTGTTGGAGGTGCTCGCTTTCCCGCACGGCCGACATGACGACCAGGTAGATTCCATGACCCAAGCGCTTATCTGGATGAAGGACGATCGTCCGACGGGGGGATTCTACTATGGCACATTCTGAAGTTCGATCAGCCTGATGCTGGCACGCCGCCGAATGTCAATTCAGTGATGACTCAACGATTACCTACGGATTATCCAAAAGTACTGACGATACCATGGTGTAATGGACCGCCATATTCTTACAAAGTTAAGAAAGAATGCCCGATGCGGGCGAATACATCCAACAGGAAAGGTCCAAATCATGAAAAAGATGCTATTGGCGAGTGTGGTGATGTTCGCGACACTAAACGGCTCCGCTCTTGCGGGCGCCCTAGATGAACCAGACAACATGGCGCCCTTCTACACCGACGTCAGCATGAAAACGATGAAATCGCACGATGACATGAAAGCGGCATGGTATGCCATGCCGATGGAAAAGCGGAGCGCCATGATGAAAGAATGTCAGGACGCCGCAATGAGCAAGCCATACGCGGAATTCTGCGCGAACTTGATGCCCTTCGGCGGCAACCAATAAGTGACGATAGCGGCCCCTGGTCGGTGATTTACGACGACGGCTATATCACTGGAACGGCGGCTTTTAGCCGTCGTTTGCCAGAGCATTTGCAACGACGCTACGCTCGCCGAATAATGGCGCCGCAATCAGTCCGGGCAATTTGAGCCGTCGGTGACTTTCCTCCGCCCCGCCGTAGATATGATCGAGGTCTCCGGAAAACCTAGCACCCATCACCAACGGCCGTTTTTGGCAGGTGCTACGGCGGCGGGATAAGGCAAAGCAAATTCAAGGGACGTCGATGACTGCGCCCTTATAAGGGGCCTGATAGCTACCGATAGCATAGCCTCCCATCGCACCCATCGAGTAACGACGTTCCGTCAAGAGCGCGACATGCTGGCGAAATACCTAGCCGAATGTGAAGCAAAACACATCTGCGCCGGCGCCCAAGAATTGGATTTCAAAATCTCGATCAATGATCGGTGTCGGTTGGCGAACCAACTGATACAAACGCTGTTCGGTTATTGTACCTTGCCCTTGCTCGTCGACATCCAACCCGTGCGCCGCGCCCGGCGGGTGTCCGTCGATCAGAACACGAAATTTTACGGAACTTCCCGGCGTTGACGGCCCCATTACGAGGTGCAGATCGCGGGCGTGAAAACGGTACGAGATCCCTCCGCCAGGTTCATTGAGAGAGGCGTCTTGCTGCTTCATCGTCCAGTCGCCCGACAACGCCCATTCATTCAGGCGTAGTCTCGTTGGCATTTCATACGCGCGAGGCTTGTCCAGCGCTGCACCGTCGGGGGACGCAAAGCCTCTGGTGCGCTGGTACCCGACATAGTTTTCTGACGACTTGAGGTTGCTCCAATCGGCCGCCGCTTCAACTCCGGTGCCACTGACGGGCGCGGGGTCGGAATCGATCTTGGTGTTTCCGGCTTCGGCCAGCAACTCTTGAATGGTCTTTTCCAACCCTTCATAGGACCGTTCACCGGCGTGCTGATATCTAACCTTCCCTTGCGCATCGATGAAATACAGCGTTGGCCAGAGCTGATTGCTGAATCCTCGCCACACGGCCTCGTCATTATCCAGAACGACTGGGTATTCGATCCCCATCTCCTTGACGGCTCGGCGCACATTGGTCGGGTCTCTTTCAAATGGGAACTCCGGGGCGTGGACACCGATTACGACGAGCCCTTGGTTGCGATACTTCTTGTCCCATTCCCGGAGATAAGGAAGCGTACGCAGCCAATTGATGCAGGTGTACGTCCAGAAATCAACAAGGACCACCTTTCCCTTCAGCGTCGATGCAGTCAGCGCCGGTGAGTTGAGCCATTCGCCTTCATTGTCGAGAGCAGCCAGCTCCGATAGAGCAGTAGATTTTCGGCTAGATATCCATTCTAGAAGGGATGCACCTTGCGGTGTAATTTCGGGCTGCACCATAGTCTTCTCCCCAGCCAGGCCAGTGCTCGATAGTCCGATTGTCGTCGCGAGCAGAACGGAAAACATCAGCTTCATTTTGCTCATCGGACCGCACCTTCCGGTCTAAATTCAAGCGTGCTCATCCACCGTGGCCTGCAACGAAGGAGGCTGAAGCTTTTGGGCCGCGGGGTTCGGAGGACCCCTAACCCGTCAGCCGGTGCATGTACGGAGCCGATGCCAGATGAGGCGTCGGTCGCTACTGCAATCACTTTCAGTAGAGCGTGCATGGGTTATTCCCTGTTCGACAATGCTGTGACCACACCGCCGTTTGCGCCGCGGATCGAGATTGAGTTCCTCGGTCGTTGCGCTGTTTGGTCAGACCTGCTGACGTAGCGGGCGGAACGCTGCCCTTAACTCCGCGCAGAACGCTTCCGGTTGTTCCCAGGCGGCAAAGTGAGTGCCTTTGGCAATCTTGTTGTAATAGATAAGCTTGGGATAGGCCTTCTCCGCCCAACTCTTCGGGGCTTGGTAAATCTCATCAGCGAAGGCGCTTACAGCGACAGGGATTTGGACGCCTCTCACATCGAAGAAGCCGCCCCCCGTCGAGACTTGCGTCGCGTCCCAGTAAAGTCGAGCCGAGGAAATGGCGGTGTTTGTGAGCCAGTAGAGTGTGACGTTGTCGAGGATATCGTCGCGCGTCAGGCCTTCGGACTGGCCTGCAAAAACCCGTGCGATCAGCTTCTCGCTGCTGTCGTCGTGATCGATCATCCAAGCCGCGAGGCCGATTGGCGAGTCGGCGATCCCGTAAAGTGTCTGAGGGCGGTTGCTCATCTCGAGGGCGTACCCGACCCCTTTGTTGTAGAAGAGGTTCAGCTGGTCCCAGGCGTTGCGCTCCTCGGCCGTCAGACCAGCCGGCGGCGCCTCGTGATAAGCGAGCGCCTTCGAAATGTTTGCCGGGACGGTGGCCGCCATGTTGGTGTGGATGCCGAGCAATCCTGGCGGTTCCTGCAGGGCCATCAGTTCGGATATGGCATTACCCCAATCGCCCCCCTGCGCCACGTATTTCGTGTAGCCAAGGCGCTGCATGAGCGTTGTCCAAGCCTCTGCAATGCGCCCTGGATGCCAGCCTGGTGCAGTTGGTTTGCCAGAGAAGCCGTGGCCTGGCAGTGAGGGGATCACCAGATCAAATGCGTCGACGGCGTTCCCTTCATACGCCGTGGGGTTGGTTAGCGGGCCAATGATCTTCAGCTGCTCGATAATGGATCCTGGCCACCCATGCGTGACGATGAGGGGCAAAGCGCCTTCATGCTTTGAGCGTACGTGGATAAAATGGATGTCAAGTCCATCTATCTCGGTCACGAACTGCGGCAAGGCATTCAACTTTGCCTCTATCTTGCGCCAATCGTACTCCGTCGCCCAATAGTGCGCGAGTTGCTGCATCGTGGCGAGTTGCACGCCTTGCGACGTGTCCGTGACGGTTTCGCGCTCCGGCCACGTGGTTTCACTGATGCGCCGCCGCAGCAAGGCCAAATCTGGATCCGCAAAATTCACATGAAAAGGACGGATTGTGACATCGTCGGCTGATTGTCCGGCAACCTTCATTGCATTTGACTGGGTCATTCTTTCCTCCTTGTGAATTGCACCGCGCGCAGCACCCTTTGGATCAATCCAAAAGCTCCGCGGCGGCCACGTCAGCAACAAATCGAAGGTCAGCAGCGGGAAGTCCATTACACGAAGGTGTCGGCGATACTTTCGGATGGGGCCGAAGGCACCGGCCTTTCAATGCGCACCAGATTTCACACTTCTCTCGGGCGGTCCTGCCGTCGACGCATCTGTGGGCATCAGCGCACGATGGGCTCGCGGCCGCCGAAAATCGATACCGTCCCAATCCGCTTGATGCGCGCACCGACGATGTGCCGTGCCGCGACCGATCTTGCTATGCCTTGGCGTCGGTTGGAGAGCTTATCGGCATCTGACCATGGTCTGCCAATACAAAGGCATTGCCGACACCTTCGTGTAATGGATTTGCCGCTGCTCCTGGTCGACTTTCGCTCGAAGACCAGACGCGAAGGCGCAGGAGGACAAGATGCACCCCATTCACACATCGTCCACATCGGGTGGTTCCACAACGCGCACGGTTGGACGTTCCTCCTCTGTTAAGCGTGCACCCGGAAACTCTCCGTCGCAGCAATATCCGTCGCGGACGGAGGAAGAGAGGGCAGCCCCGCTCACTAGGCCTCGGGTGCAGTTTGATCGCTTGGCTGTCGCGATGAGCGGAACGACGATCATCCAAAACCCAGCCGAAAAGATCGACCTTGTAAGGTGGCTTTACGAGGCGGCCGAACACGGCAGACGTCTCCTTACAGAATTAGCTCGCGAATTGATGACGGTTCCGGATGTCAAACGTATCTCGTTACGCTTCGAATGCACTGGAGGAAGCCTGGTAGCGCAATATTATGTCGAGATAAGCGTTCGCAAAGGTCATCTTGTACTAGAGTCGCATTCGGATCTGTTTGCCGACCCAGGACCTACTTCCAACCACATACGATGGGAAGTGGCCGTGACAGCTCTCGATGACGGGATATCCGAGCTCACAAACGACCTGCGATCAAGCAATTCGCAGGCTTTCATGGCCTTCCTCGACGGGCAAAGTATGGAAATCGAGGCGTTCCGTTTGCAATGCCTTCCGACCCCCGAATCTGGAGATCTTGCAGCCAGTATTGGTCAGGCTGCCATCGGAGATTGAATCGCCGCTTGAACGGCGAGACTGCTTTAATGAACGCTGAGCTTGGATCAAGTCGTTCACATCGTAGTAGCGCCAGGCCTACCGTTGTGCGGCGAAGGCGTAATTTTCCTGGATGACAAAGGCTGAATTTCCGCTCACGCGGCATCCGAAGGAACGGACCGCGAGCAAGCATCAAAGGTCTTGACGATGGACAAATCCTTTCCGATCAGTGAAGCAGTGCCCAATCTTGAGATTCCGCAAGACGCGGATGCTAGCCCTCCCCACGCGGCGGAGGTCGACACGCACACCAAACCTCGAAAACGACTGCTCCGTGTATTTCTTTTCGCCGTGGTAGCTGTTGCAGCCCTTATCGGTGGCGCTCATTCAGGCTGGCATTACTGGACCGTTGGTCGCTTCCTGGTTTCTACTGATGATGCTTACGTCAAGGCCGACAGTACGACGATTGCGCCCAAGGTATCCGGCTACATCGCAGCGGTGCTCGTTGGCGACAACGAGGCGGTAAAGGACGGACAGATCCTTGCGCGCATTGATGACCGTGACTTCGTAGTAAGTCTTGAGCAAGCCAAGGCGCACGTCCAGGCGGCCGAGGCCGATATCGTCAGCAAGCAGGCAGCTCTCGCGGCCCAACTGTCTCAGATCGAAGCGGCGCGGGCAACAATCGCAGTTGATCAGGCGAGCGAGACCTTCGCCAAGCAGGAGGACCAACGTCACGCTGAATTGGCAAAGAAGGGCTTCGGCAGCATTCAAAACGCGCAACTGGCTGCTTCTCAAATCGCTGCCGCCCGTGCTGCGGTTAACCGAGACACCGCG
Organism: Mesorhizobium erdmanii USDA 3471; assembly: GCF_000472705.1. Classification (GTDB taxonomy): domain Bacteria; phylum Pseudomonadota; class Alphaproteobacteria; order Rhizobiales; family Rhizobiaceae; genus Mesorhizobium; species Mesorhizobium erdmanii. The sequence goes on from NZ_AXAE01000033.1 coordinate 25,577, forward strand.
GTACTTGCCAACGCCACCAGCGAGCTCGACGTTCTCAATGCCGAACTCGGTCAAGTCAGAGCGGCGCTCGCGAGCGCAAGGACAGATCAGGATCAAGCCGAGCTCAATCTCTCTTACACTGAGATCACCGCCCCCATCGCCGGAACGATAGGAAATCGCACCTTGCGTATCGGACAATTTGTCCAGGCGGGCACGCAATTAATGGCCGTGGTGCCGACGGGCGCCGCTTATATTGTTGCAAACTACAAGGAAACTCAGCTCGCCAACGTAGAGCCTGGACAACCTGTGGATATCGAGGTGGACACCTTTCCCGGTCAGGTCATCAGGGGCCACATTGACAGCGTGTCACCGTCGAGCGGCCAAGAGTTTGCGCTGCTGCCACCGGACAATGCGACCGGCAACTTCACGAAGGTCGTTCAACGCATCCCCGTGAAGATCGTTCTCGATCGGGGGCTGCTGGTTGAGTTACGCCCCGGCATGTCGGTCTACCCAACCATCAACACCAAACCATCTGCCGCCGAGTTCGCCTCGGCCTCCGGACCAATCAACTAGCACAATCGAGTACCGGCTATCCCGACACGGGCAAGAGGGTGTGATGATGACGGCACAAACCGCAGCAATTAGATCTCGCGACTCGACTGCGCTTGTCATGGCTCAGTCCGACAGAGCGTCAACGGCTTCCTGGATCGCAGTGATTGCTGGCATGATCGGCGCCTTCATGGCGATCCTCAACATCCAGATCACGAACGCCTCGCTGCTGGAAATCGAAGGCGGCATTGGCACCGGCGTCGATAACGGCGCCTGGATTTCGACGTCCTATCTGATCGGCGAGATCGTAGTCATCCCACTTACTGACTATCTTAGCCGCGTCTTCTCCTTTCGGCGTTTCATGCTCGCAAATGCCGTGCTGTTCCCGATCTTCTCAGCGGCTTGCGCATTCGCCCGCGACCTTGGTTCGATGATCCTGCTGCGCGGCCTCCAAGGCTTCGTCGGCGGAGTCCTCATTCCGATGGCATTCACCATGGTTCTCACCAAATTGCCTAAGTCTCAGCAAGCGTTCGGACTGTCTCTCTTCGCGCTCTCTGTCACCTTCGCGCCGGCGATCGGCCCAACCATCGGCGGGTTTCTGACCGAGAACTATGGGTGGCAGACAGTCTTTTTCGTCAACACGCCACCCAGCATGGTAATGGTCGTGGCACTCTACTTCACGCTCGAGAAGAGGCCGATGCAGCTGTCGCTTTTAAGAGAAGGAGATTGGGCGGGGATCGGCACGATGGCGATCGGGCTGGCTGCGCTACAAACTGCGCTGGAGGAAGGCAACAAGGACGACTGGTTCCAGTCGCCGTTCATCTTAAAACTGGCGTTGACGGCAGCGGGATTCCTTTCTGCCTTTATTATCATCGAACTGAAGGTGGATAAACCGCTCGTTCAGCTGCGTCTTTTGAGGCGACGCAATTTCTGCATCGGTATCATTGTCAATGTGCTGGTCGGCGTAGCGTTGTTTGGAACGGTGTACGTCTTACCTCAGTATCTTGGCCAGGTGCAGCGATATAACGCCGAGCAGATCGGATTGGTGTTAGCCTGGACTGGCCTGCCGCAGCTTATCATAATTCCGTTTGTACCGTCTCTGATGACACGGCTCGACGTCCGCCTTGTCGGTTTCATTGGGATCACGATATTTGCGGCAAGTTGCTTTATGAACATCCACTTGTCCCTCGACAGCGCTGGCGATGAATTCTTCGTGCCGAACCTGGTGCGCGCAATAGGTCAGGCGCTGGTGTTGACACCAATTACGGTAATCACGACCACCGGCATTGGTCCAAGCGAAGCGGGTGCGGCGTCAGGCCTATCGAACATGCTACGCAATCTCGGTGGTGCCGTTGGAACGGCTGCGTTGGGAACCTTGCTTACCAAGCGCGAGCAATTCCACTCGAATCTCATCGGCCAATCTGTCACCTTATCCCGGGACGAGGTGCGCGCCAGGATTAACGATCTCACGCAATATTTCCTTGCCCACGGGGTAACGGATCCGGCTATTGCACAACACAAGGCCATCGCTGCGATCGGCGCGATTGTTCATCGCCAGGCTTTAATTCTAGGCTTCAGCGACACTTTCGCCGTGATTGGCACGGTCCTCTGCCTTGCAGCAGTTGCTCTTCCCTTTGCCAAAAAAATCCGACTGACCTAATGAAAGTTCTACTCTATTTCATGCAGAGAAATTTGAGCCAAGACTAGATGTAGATTTTTTAAGCAAATTTCCATTTTTTGTTCTGTGTACCGATACTTTGGTTCATGGACACCTTAGTACGATTGTGTCCTGGCCGACTGCTCGGTCATTTTAAAGATCGGCGATGTTCTGCGTCGGCCCGGATGGATCGGCTTGAAGATTGAGCAAGGATCGAGGTCGGTGCCGTCCAATCGTGCAACAAAATCAATCTCGAGGAGTCTCCCAAATGTTGACTGAAGACTGCATGAACATAGATACGAAACCGCGCGGCAAAGCGTCCGAGCAGGCGCAACCGCCTTTCTGGGAGAAGGCAGCCAATTGGCTCGCGGCGCTTCGCATCGCCGAGAAAGACGCCGGCGGGACGAATGGACTGGCGTTGCTGCGATGGACGCTGGTGGTCGTTTTTCTGTGGTTCGGTGCCATGAAGTTCACCGGCTACGAGGCGAACGGGATCGCTCTGTTTATCCAGCACAGCCCAATTCTGAGCTGGTTGATTGCCGTCTTCGGCGTTAGGGGCGCGAGCGACATCATTGGGGTGCTCGAACTCTTAACTGCAATTGCATTGATCGTCGGCGCCTTCGCTCCGCTGGCCTCCGCGCTCGGCGCCGCTATGTCCTGCGTGACCTACCTGATAACTCTGTCGTTCTTTCTCACCACGCCGGGCGTTGCCGAGCAGACAGCAGGTGGGTTTCCGGCAATATCCGCCCCGATCGGACAGTTCTTACTTAAGGATCTCGTTCTGCTCGCAGCCTCGCTTTGCCTTTTGCGCGCTTCCGTGGGGCAACCGGCTCGCTAGTAGGAATTGGACTGTTTGGCCAACGAGTTTTCCGTTGTGACGTGCTTGCCGCGAGATGCTGGAGCATTTGGTTGAGCGCTCCTAGTCCGAGAAACGGAGCGGGATAGTCCCCTGGTCGTTTCGGTCCGATGGCAACGCGGCCTCGTCTGGTAGGCATCGCGCAATGCTCGGCTGACGGCCAGCGCGTAGGTATCGAGGTCGGCGCTCGCCCGCCGCCCAAGCCGCTTCTACGAATACATACCTTTGTATATTGGAACCGCCCGCGACGACGCCCTACTTGCCGGCGGTCCGAGAGACGCAATTTCCTCCCAAGATACGTCGCTTGACGGACACAACGCTGAAACAGGACTACTCGGAATGACCAAAATCGCACTTTTAGTAGCTTCAATTCTTGGCGGATCGAGCACCGCGTTTGCCGGTAGCGACCACTACGGCACAGTCAGCAACCAGTCGGCATTCGTTGACACAAGGTCCACCGCATCGATCCACAAGCCCCATATGGCCAAGCATGTCACAGTCGCCCCCAAGACGACGGCCGTACCGACCAAAAAACCTTGGCCGGAAATCGGGCAAGGCATTTGGGGCAATTGAATCCCACACCCTGAAGCGTCAAGCGGTGGGCCGCCGGCCCACCGCTTTTGTCAGTGCTAAAGGTCCATCTTCCTTCCTGATCGGGGATGAGAAAATGCCAGGCCATTTTTGACGAATATCCATCACCAGGAGATGGTCTACTTACCGCAGCCAATATTATCCCAAGGTATCGACGATACCATCGTCCAATCGATTCACAGAAAGACCTTTCGTATCTTAACCGAAGCGGCCGAACAATTTGCGATCTATCACCAGCTGCGACATTGGCCAACCAGCGATGCGCGCCAGCGATTGTCGCAACCAAATTGGAGAACCGACAATGTCGTACATCTGGAATCCATTTTTTGCGGCTGCCTTGTCAATCTACGCCACGGTGGCGACCTTGCCTGCCACGGCCGCCGACGCGCAACAAACAGTGGTATTGGTGCACGGCGCCTTCGTCGACGGATCGAGCTGGAGCAAAGTGATCCCATTGCTTCAGGCCAAGGGACTGCGGGTGATTGCTGTGCAGAACCCTCTCACCTCGCTGGCGGATGATGTCGCCGCTACCAAACGAGCAATTGAAACCGTCCCCGGCTCGGTAATTCTGGTTGGTCACTCGTGGGGCGGCATGGTCATCACCGAGGCAGGGATGGACTCGAAGGTCAAAGCCCTCGTTTACGTCGCGGCCTTCGCTCTGCCGGTTGGACAATCTATTAACAGCGCATCCGCCGGAAGTCCGCCAGCGCCGTGGGCTGCTTCACTGAAAAAGGACAGCGGCGGTTACCTATGGCTCTCTGAACAAACACTGGGCAAATATTTCGCCCAGGACGTGAGCAGGCAGGAGGTCGCCGTAATTGCAGCGACGCAAATTCCCACGTTCAGTGGCGTTTTTGACGACCGGTTGTTGCATGCGGCATACGAAACGAAACCGAGTTGGTTCATTGTGCCGAAAGCCGACGGCGCGATCCCTCCTCAGATTGAGAGACGATGGCGAAGAACATAGGTGCCCATACAACCGAGCTCGATGGCAACCATGTCATTATGTGGACGAAGCCACGGCAGGTCGCAAACGTGATCATTGAAGCGGCTAAGGCGGTACACTGATCCAAATCGCAATCATCACAAACTCAAACTGGTGGCGGAGAGTGTTATCCGTTGGATCTGCCAACCGGTTCTCGCGGACAAGGCTGGCGCCAACCGAGCTTACACCCAACTGAATCATGAAGCAGGGCAGGCTAATACCACTACAGTGCTCCAGTGCCCTCCCCTCCACTGGAGCCGGGCGGATCCGTCAGATCCGCCAAGGCCGTCTCCGCCCCCTCGGAGACGGCCTTACAATCACTGTGTCTAGACACTTGGCGCGGACGAACGGCTCCCATCATCGCGCATGACCGAAACGGGCTGCATCGCAGAAGCTGCCAGACAAGCTTCAGCCAACTCGAGCCCTTCGGATAACTTGAGCACCCTGTGCCTCAATACACATATTGTCCCACGGTGATGACTTCGACCGTGGATCGACGACGAGTGAAGGACCTCTCCATGAAGAACAGACGTCCAGATGGTATCGCACGTTATAGCCACCCGGCGGGCGGCTGGGATGCTCTGCGGGAGGTGGCAAAGACGCTTGCCCACCAGCGGATCATCGCACAGGGCAGCCGGACCCTGCTCAAGGCCAATCAGCCGGATGGTTTTGACTGCCCTGGCTGTGCCTGGCCCGATCCAAAGCATACTTCGTCCTTCGAATTCTGCGAGAACGGCGCCAAGGCCGTCACCTGGGAGTGCACGGCAAAGAGAACGGACGCCAGCTTCTTCAAGACGCATAGCTGTTCAGAACTCTGGAACTGGACGGATCACCAGCTTGAAGACGCCGGACGCTTGACACTGCCTTTGCGCTACAACTCTGAACACGATCACTTCGAACCAATCTCATGGGACGACGCTTTCACGTTGATTGCCACCAAATTGAACAAGCTCGACGACCCTGATCAGGCCGAATTCTACACTTCCGGACGCGCATCGAATGAGGCAGCTTTTCTCTATCAGCTTTTTGTGCGTGCCTACGGCACCAACAATTTTCCCGACTGCTCGAACATGTGCCACGAGGCCACCAGTGTCGGACTGCCGAAGTCGATCGGCGTCGGCAAGGGAACGGTCACTCTCGAAGACTTCGACCATGCCGATGCGATCTTCAGTTTTGGGCACAATCCAGGCACAAACCATCCACGCATGATGACGACGCTTCACGACGCCTCGCGCCGGGGCGTTCCGATCGTCGTCTTCAATCCGCTCAAGGAGCGAGCGCTTGAGCGCTTTGCGGCGCCTCAGGATCCGACCGAAATGTTGGCGTTGTCCTCGACGCCGATCGCCTCGGCCTATCACCAGGTTCGCGTCGGCGGAGATCTTGCTGTCCTGAAAGGTATCATGAAGGCGGTCTTCGCCATCGACGCCAAAAGTTATGCTGCTGGCGGCCAAGGTGTCCTGGACCGGTGGTTCATTGACGAACACACATCTGGCTTCGAGGCGCTGTACGCCGACATCGATGCCACAACCTGGGACGAGATCACCTCGGCAAGCGCACTATCCAGACAGGCGATTGAAAGCGCCGCCGAGGTCTACGCCCGAGCAAAAAACGTCATCATTTGCTATGGCATGGGCATCACTCAGCACGCCAAGGGGACAAACAATGTTCAGCAGATAGCCAATCTTTTGATGCTGCGTGGCAATATCGGCCGCCAAGGCGCAGGGATCGCGCCCATTCGCGGCCACTCCAACGTCCAGGGCGATCGGACCGTTGGCATCACCGAAGTCCCTGACATGGCGCTTCTGAAAGGTATCGAGCGGGCTTTTGGATTTCGGCCAGTAGGCAAAAAAGGGCACAACGCGGTCGAAGCGGTTGAGGCCATCATAGCTGGAAGGTCTAAGGCACTCGTCTGCCTTGGCGGAAACCTGGCGGTCGCGATGTCCGATCAGCGAGCAACGTTCGCAGGTATGCGCAAGCTTGAACTCGCCGTCCACATCGCAACGAAACTCAACAGGTCTCACCTGCTGACGGCGAAGACGTCGCTTATCCTCCCTTGCGTCGGCCGCACCGATCTCGACACCCAGGCGTCCGGCCCGCAGGCGGTAACTGTCGAGGACTCGATGTCTATGGTTCACTCGTCCCGGGGGTTTCTGAACCCGCCTGGCGAGCTGCTGCGATCTGAGCCCGCGATCGTGGCTGGGATCGCCATGGCGACGCTCGGCAACCGGCACGGCATCGACTGGCATGGCATGATCGCGAACTACGACCGTATTCGCGACAAGATCGAGGAGGTCTTTCCAGACTTCTTTGATTTCAATAGGCGCGTGCGAATGCCCGGCGGCTTTCGTCTCGATGTGCCCGCCTCATTCCGTCGCTGGAACACGGAAACTGGCAAGGCGAATTTCCTCCTGGCTCCTGGCCTAATTGAAGACCCGGTGCTCTGCGGGGAGGAAACGCTGGTTCTGACGACAATACGAAGTCACGACCAATACAATACAACGATATACGGCCTCGACGATCGCTACCGCGGTGTGTTCGGGAGGCGAGACGTGATTTTCATGAACGCCGATGACCTTGCTGGCCGCGGGCTTAAGGACGGCGATAGGATCGACGTGCGCAGCGTAATGGGCGACGGCGATCAGCCTCGTGTGGTGAGCGGCTTTACAGCCGTGGCCTACGACATTCCGAAAGGCTCAATTGCCGGCTACTACCCGGAAATGAATGCGGTCATATCGCTCAGCCACTTCGACCGTCAGTCCGGCACACCGTCCTACAAAGGAGTGCCGGTCGTTGTGAAAGGATTGCCCTAGCTGCTCTGAATCTGCAGCGGCCAAACCGAAAGGAACCAGTCGACCATCAGCGTAAACCTGTTCGTCGCCAGAGCGAAAACAGGCGGCTCGAGCAACAAGATTCATCGTGTAGGCGCGTCAGTAGAGATCGTTCAACGGACGGCAACGTGGTCAGCGGCTCATCGATGGCTGAGGTACCAACGGACGTCGATCGCCGATACCTTGGTTCAGTAGCGCCTTCAGTCCAATCATCTCACAGTCCCTCGCATTCCAAACGCGCAACGAGGCCTTTTACGATGAAGGGCCTTCAGGCTCAGGCTACGGAGAAACTCGGTGATAGAAAATGTCGAATTTGCGAACCTCACTCGGCGATCCCTCGGCGGCGTCGCACTTGGGCTTAGCGCGGCCGGCTTCCTCGGCGGAAGAACGGGTACAGCCCAAGCCGAGGAGCCCGCCGCCCGAGCACAGGGCGCGGCGTTGGAAGTGAACGAACCTATAGACGCAGGCGATCTCAGAGTGGCCTATGCCTCGCTCGGCCCTTCCAGCGGCCATCCAGTTTTATTGCTGCACGGTTGGCCATACGACATAAACAGCTTCGCAGCGGTCGCTCCGATGCTGGCGGCTCAAGGCTACAGGGTGATCGTCCCGTTTCTGCGCGGATATGGAGCTACGACTTTCCTCTCCCCACGGACGAAGCGCAATGGCCAGCAGGCCGCGTTTGCCGTCGACACCATCAAGCTTATGGACGCCCTCAAGATCGAAAAAGCAACAATTGCAGGTTTCGACTGGGGTGCAAGGACGGCGTGCATCGTCGCCGCTCTTTGGCCTGAACGTTGCAAAGCGCTGGTGTCGGTCAGTGGCTATCTCGTAGGAAGTCAAAGCGCCGGCCGGGCGCCTCTGCCACCGTCGGTCGAGCTGCAATGGTGGTACCAATACTACTTCGCCACTGAACGCGGCCGGCAGGGATACGAGAAGTACACCAGTGATTTTTCGAAGCTCATCTGGCGGCTCGCATCGCCTCGCTGGAACTTCGACGACGCCACGTTCGATCGAAGCGCGACGTCTTTCGCGAACCCAGACCATGTGGAGATCGTGATGCACAATTATCGCTGGCGGCTCGGACTGGCGCCGGGCGAGAAGAGGTTCGACAAGTTCGAAGCCGAACTCGCCAAGGCTCCCGACATCCAGGTGCCGACGATCACACTTGAAGGTGACGCCAACGGTGCGCCTCATCCCGATCCGAAAGCCTATGCCGGCAAGTTCAAGGGGTTGTACGAGCATCGACTGGTCTCTGGCGGGATCGGGCACAATCTGCCCCAGGAGGCGCCCGACGCCTTCACCAAGGCTATAGTCGATACCCATTCATGGAAATAAGGAGTTTGCCGGCCCCTCTTTCATAAGCCAAACTTGCTTTTCGATACCATCGTGCAATGGACTTTGCGCGCTAGGGGCAGATGGTGGCCTCGCCATAGACACTCGGTGAGGCCGTGTCGTCAAAGCCCCAATGTGCTATGATTTCTTTATTGGACGATGAGATTTGTGCCTTCTTCGAGGAGGAGCGAATGTACCGCATGATTTCGACTGTGACGGATGGGGGCTCTCAAATCTCGATGGAGCGGGCAACCGTCTTCATTGTCGATGATGATGTGTCCGTACGTGAATCTCTCGAGCTTTTGATAGCCTCGGAAGGCTGGCGACCAATGCTGTTTGATTCCGCGCAGTCCTTTCTTGAAGCACCGCTGCTGACATCGCCGTGCTGCCTTGTGCTCGATGTGAACATGCCTGGACTGAACGGCCTTGACCTTCAAAGCATGATATCGGCGAGCCGAAGCCGGATGCCGATCATATTTGTCTCAGGCTTTGGAGACATTCCGATCACCGTCAAGGCGCTGAAGGGCGGCGCGTTGGACTTCCTGACGAAGCCCATCGACACGACGGCACTGCTGGACGCTGTCAGATCGGCCCTGGCGCAGAGCGAAGCGATGTTGCGAGACTTCGAGGCGTTTCAAAGTTTACAGCGCCGCTATAGGGCGCTTACGAAGCGCGAATGCGAAGTCATGGTGCGGGTCATCAAGGGTCTACTCAACAAGCAGGTGGCGTTCGAGCTGGATATTAGCGAGGTTACTGTGAAGGCGCATCGAGGCCAGGTCATGCGGAAGATGGGCGCGCGCACCGTTCCCGACCTCGTGAACATGGCCGCCCGGCTCCAGTTGGAATAGCGTCCTGTACTTCCTTGGTCGGGCAAGGTCGTAGCCAGGCGCTGCATCTCTCCTCAACTTCGCCGACCTAGAAAAGCTCGAACCCAGCACACTCCAGCGCCAGTACGCGCCTGCATGTTTCCAGGCCCTCTACGCGATACAAGTTCAATCGATACCATCGGATAGTATACGAGAAGTTGTGAAAGTCGCAGGGTCTGCAAGAGGATCCCGCGAAAGGACAGGTATGGAAGTGGAGCTCTGTCGGGTTCTTGATGCGTTGCCAGGAATGGTGTTCACCGCCCTTGCGGATGGGCGCATCGATTTCATGAACAGGGCCCTGACACAATACATCGGCTTGTCAGGCAGTTGGTCAGATAGAGCATGGCCCGTTGCTGCCCCGGCAAAAGAGGTGGATGAACTCACTCGGCGCTGGCAATCGCTGGTGTCGAGGGGCGACGCCTTCGAAATTATTATGCCGACCCCGCACGCCGATGGAGGGAGCCGCTGCCTTCGTCTCCGCTGCAACCCAATGCGCGAACACGATCGAGTAGTGAAGTGGTGCGGCTGGGCGATAGAGACGTCTATGCCTCGCTCTCACAGTGCAGAGCGGGCCGCCCAAATCGATGGTGAGACGGGCGAGCAGGCGTCCCGCGCCTCCGAAAACGAGACTAAGCTAACCCTCGAAAACATCCCCGCAGGCATCGGCGTCCTCGGTGCAGATGGCGACGTGAAGGCAATCAATGGTCACCTCCAAAAGTACTACGGCCGAACTTTGGACGAACTGCGCAATTGGGGCGATAGCGACGTCGTTCATCCCGATGACATGACGCGCGTGACTGAAGCGGTCAAAGGAGCGGTCGCCAAGGGAAGCGCCTATGACGTCGAAGTGCGCCTGCGACGGGCCGACGGTGCATATCGCTGGTTCCAGGTGATTGGCCATCCTCTAAAGGTCGACAACGGCGGCATTGTCCGCTGGTACGCACTGCACATCGACATTGATGAGCGTAAGCAGGCCGAGGAAGCCCTCAAGAGCAACGAATTGGAACTCCGCAAAATCATCAATGCATTGCCTCTGACTGTCTGGACGAGCCGTCCCGATGGCTACTGTGACTTTGTCAATGATCGTTGGCTGGCCTATGTGGGCTTAACCGCGGACCAGGCGGAGGGGTGGGGCTGGACCGGAGTTATTCATCCGGACGACGCCAGCCATCTCGCATCATCATGGAACGTTTGCCTCGCCTCCGGCCTTCCCGCTGACTTCGAGGCGAGGATGCGTGGTTCCGATGGGGAATATCGATGGTTCCTGTTCCGCGCGATGCCCTTCCGTGACGGTGATGGCAAGATCATTAAATGGTATGGCACGCACATAGATATCGAAGACCGAAAGCAAGCCGAAGGCGCGCTCTGGGAACGAGAGCGTGAATCCCGGTTGATAGTTGACGGCATCGCGGGAATGATAGCGATCTTCGCCCCGGACGGCCAGCTGATCGACGGCAACCAGCAGATAGTCGATTACTTCAAGCTTCCGCTCTCGACCCTCAACAACTGGGCTACCAATGGCATTACGCATCCCGATGACCTGCAGCTTTGCGTCGACAGTTTTATGGCCTCGATCGCGACTGGTAAGCCCTATGATTATGAAACTCGCTTCCTGAGGCATGATGGCGCCTGGCGCTGGTTTCAGCTTCGTGGGCTTCCTTTGCGGGATGCCGACGGCCGGATCGACCGGTGGTACGGTCTGTTGACGGACATCGACGACCGAAAGCGGACGGAAGAACATCTCCGCCGCAATGAGGCTTTTCTTGCCGATGCCCAGCGGCTCAGCAAAACGGGAAGCTTTTTGTTGAACCTTGCTACAGGCGAACTGATATGGTCCGCCGAAACCTATCGTATCTTCGACGTCGATCCCTCCACTCAAGTAACGCTCCATACCGTTCTTTCAAGCCTCAATTCCGAGAGCCTTCCAACTGTCGAGGGTGTTATCGCCAAGGCTCATGAAGGAGACGCGGATTTCGATTTTGAGATCGCCTTGGTGACGTTGGACCGGACGCTCAAACATATTCGAGTCCTCGCACACAGTGCGAAGAACAAGAACGGCGACCAAGAGTTAATTGGAGCGCTGCTGGATATTACCGAGAGCCGAAACGCCGAGGATGCACTCAACAAGGCCCGATCCGAGCTGTCGTATGTCACGCGCGTTACGAGCTTGGGCGTGCTCACCGCCTCGATTGCGCACGAGTTGAACCAGCCGCTCGCAGGAATTGTGGCAAACGCGAGCACATATCTGAGGGTACTTGCGACGGACCCGCCAGATTTAGATGTCGCGCGAGATACGGCCCGGCGGATGATCCGTGACGCGAACCGGGCTGCAGACGTCATCGTCCGGCTAAGGGCATTGTTCAGCAGGAAACCTCCGCTCATGGAGGCAATCGATATCAATGACGTCGCTGGCGAAGTGATCGCGCTATTGTCGAGCCATCTTCAGCGCGCGCGAACGTCGATGACGACCGACTTTGAAACAAATCTGCCTCGGGTCGCCGGCGCTCGGGTTCAGCTCCAGCAAGTCATCGCCAACCTGCTAAGAAACGCCATCGAAGCACTTTCGGACGTTACTGACCGGCCGAGGCGTATCCTCTTGAAGACCCAAGCGAGCAGCGGCGAGATCAAATTGTCAATCGAAGACACGGGCTCAGGGTTCGGTGTGCAAGGTGCGGCAGGGATATTTGACGCGTTTTATACAACCAAGCCGGAAGGCATGGGCATCGGTCTTTCGGTCAGTCGCTCCATCATTGAAAGCCATAATGGCCGACTATGGGCCATCGCGAACGCCGGCCACGGAGTGACAGTGGGCTTCACGGTTCCAACGCACACGGTTCGCCGAACGAGTGATGGTTCAGTTGAAGGGGACGTGCTGACGGCGGACGAGACAGCAGGGAGGATTTCATGAAAAGTCGATCAACACACGTCTCGGTAGTCGACGATGACGAGTCTGTCCGCGAAGCCCTCCCTGACCTTCTGCGATCGTTTGGAGCAACGGTCGAAGCCTTCGCATCAGCGGACGAATTCTTGAACTCCAATGCGCTGGAGATCACCCAATGTATGGTCCTCGACATCGCGATGCCAGGCATGACCGGCCCTGAACTTCGACACGAGCTTGTAAGACGTGGGAGGCAGATCCCGACAATCTTCATCACCGCAATCAAAGACGACGACGTGCGGACGCGGCTGATGCGCGACGGGGCGGTGGAGTGCCTGTTCAAACCGTTCACCGACGAAGATTTGCATCAGGCGCTACGGCTGGCTGGCGCCGCAGACTGAAGGGTCCGGCACGCAATCCGGCGATAAGTGTTCAGCCGCTCCGATACAAAAGTGCAATTCATTTTTGCTTTTGCACGATCAAGATTCAGTTCCTGCGGTCGCCCCTGACCGGCAGTCTGAACATGGAGATATCCGATGTATGACTACAAGCAATTTTCCGTCCAACTCGAGACTCCATCATTGTGGCGTGTCATTTTCGACAATCCGCCCATCAACATGGTCAATCACGAGACACTGCAAGAGCTTTATCGGTTGACATCCGAGATGGCGGAGTCGGGAGACCTGAAGGTCGTTGTTTTCGAGAGCGCGAACGCCGACTTCTTCCTCGCGCACTGGGACATCGCGAGCAAAGCGCCTGCCTCCACGTCCGCATCGGAAGCACCTTCCTGGATGCAGATTAGCCTCCGTCTGGCGAATGCTCCAGTAGTCAGCATTGCCTCGATACGGGGTCGCGCGCGCGGCATAGGAAGCGAAATCGCCCTAGGTTGCGACATGCGGTTCGCCAGCATCGAAAAGGCGATCTTCGGACAGCCGGAAGTCGGCGTCGGCCTGGTTCCCGGCGGAGGCTCTTTGGAGCGTCTCCCCATGCTGTCTGGCCGGGCACGGGCGCTTGAAATCGTGCTCGGGGGAAATGACTTCGATGCGCAAACCGCCGAACGCTACGGATGGATTAACCGCGCGCTTCCTGACGCGCAACTGGATAGCTTTGTCATGGATCTGGCCCGGCGTATCGCGTCGTTCGACAAGCAGGCACTGACCGCCGCCAAGCGGCTGCTTAATCGAGGCTCAATTCCGAGCGAGGACCATCTGAAGGAATCGCAGGCGACTTTCTCATTGGCCTCTGGGTGGCCTGGAGCACAGGCGCGAGGAAGGAAGAGCATCGAGCTCGGCATGGGTAAGCACAACGATTTCGAAATGAACCTCGCAGCCCATCTCCCGGCTCTCGCAGCGGTTTAAGCGTCGGCGCACTGATCGCTGACGACCTCTCGCCCAACCAAGGCGGGAGGTCGGCATCCTCCTGGCCCAGCGAGTAGCGCAACTCGCCTTCCATTTCCCGATCTAAGCCCGCTGAGGGTGTTACTTGCCCAGGCATTTTGCTCGGCCGAGTTCTGAGCACGCACTCCTCACCGGCGTGGCGTCATCAAGCATTGACACGTCACTCTCACGCTCGCCGACGGGGCATATCCGATACCAAGGTATCTACGATACCAAGGTGCGATGGCTGCGATGCGCGTTCGGTGTGACCTTGTTGCTCGCAAAAGCAAGGCAAACACGCAGGAGAATGTCATGTCCAACCTACAGCCAACGGTCACTCGTCGAACACTCCTCGCGGCCGCTGCGGCAGCAAGTGCAGTAAGCATGCTACCGCAGGCGCGCGCCGCCACTGATCCGAAGTCTGAGCTGAAGCCGTTCAAGTTTTCGGCCTCTGACGAGCAACTCGCGGATCTCCACCGCCGGGTAGCCGCTACGCGTTGGCCCGATGAGGAAAATGTAGCGGACGACAGCCAAGGTGTCCGGTTGGACACCATCAAGAAGCTTGCCGGGCATTGGAAGGACCATGACTGGCGCAGGGTCGAAGCCCGTCTCAATTCCTTCCCCCAGTTTATGACCGAGATCGACGGTCTCGACATTCATTTCATCCATGTCCGTTCGAAGCATGAGAACGCTTTGCCGATTATCATCACTCACGGCTGGCCTGGCTCGGTCATCGAACAGTTGAAAGTCATCAAGCCGCTGACCGATCCGACCCTCTACGGCGGAACCGAGGCCGATGCCTTCCATGTCGTCATCCCCTCGCTGCCGGGCTACGGCTTCTCGGGTAAACCCAGGGAGACAGGCTGGAACCCGCCGCGCATCGCCAAGGCTTGGGCCGTCCTCATGCAGCGCCTCGGCTACAAGAAGTATGTCGCCCAGGGCGGGGACTGGGGCAACGCAGTCACCGAAAACATGGCCGTGCAGGAACCCGTCGGACTTCTCGGCATCCACACGAACATGCCCGCCACCGTGCCTGCTGAGATCTCGAAGGCACTCGCTGCGGGTTTGCAGCCAGCGGACCTGTCCCCCGACGAAATGAGAGCATGGGGGCAGCTCGACGATTTCAATAAGAACGGTCTCGGGTACGCCATTGAGATGAACAATCGGCCCCAGACTTTGTACGGGATCGTAGATTCGCCGATCGGGCTCGCCGCCTGGATGCTTGATCACGATATCAGCAGCTATCGGATGATCGCTCGGTCCATCGCCGGCGAGAAGGAGGGCCTGTCTCCCGATGATATTCTGGACAACGTCACGCTCTACTGGCTAACGAACACAGCGATCTCGTCGGCGCGCCTCTACTGGGACAATGCGCATTTCCCCACGGGCGGTTTCTTCGATCCACGCGGCATCAAGATCCCGGTCGCCGTCAGCGCCTTCCCGGATGAGATATACCAGGCGCCGAAAAGTTGGGCGGAGAAAGCTTATCCGGAGCTTATCCACTATGCGCGGCCGGCAAAGGGCGGGCATTTCGCGGCCTGGGAACAGCCCGAGCTATTCACCGCCGAACTTCGCGCCTCCTTCAGGACGCTACGCGAACAAATCTGATGTGACGCGGCTCCGGCACGCCGCGGCATTTCTATCACCCACAGTCTCACACACACTCATCTTCAAGGAGAATGACAATGCGCGACAACCAAATCGTCGATTCCAGCTTCAGCGCGATCATCAACGCGCCGATCGAGAAGATCGACATACCCACCTGGTGCTTCTCGCTTCCGGAGAAGGAATACCAAGGTTGCTCGCCGGCCCATATCGCGGCCGGCTTCACCACCGCCCCCGACGGGACGCGTATGTCGATCAACGTTGAGACGATCGGCGGCAGCCTGATGATACAGCACTATGTCGAAACACTCGGTGAAAAGACCCGTCTGGTCCTGGACTCTGATTCCGACGTCTTCACGCCGACCGGCCGCGTGGTGATCCATGTGAAGTGGGAACTCAGCGTCAAAGCCATCGACAAGGATCGCTGCGAATTCACCAATCGCGTCCAGTCCTTCGCGACCGACGACATGCTGGCCTCCCTCGACAGGCAGGGAATCCCCTTCGAAGTGTTCCGGGCGCAGCGCCAACCGATGTCGATCGCCCACAACAAGGGCGAAACGCCGCTCTTCGCAGCGAGCATCGAGCGCTTTGCATACCGTAACCAGCAGTCATCAAAGGCTGCCTGAAGGCCCAGGGAGAGCGTCATGACACTACTGTCCTACGACCCCGAGATCACCGGCCTGCTGGTGGTTGACCCTTACAACGACTTCATTTCCGAAGGCGGCAAGATCTGGCCCCGCATCCAGGGGGTTGCCGAAGCCAACAACTGCGTCAAGCACATGGAGCAAATCCTGAAGGCGGCCCGCGAGTCGAAGCTTCGGGTCTTCTTCGCCATGCATCATCGGTACCGCGAGGGCGACTATGAAAGTTGGAAGTACATCGCCCCGATCCAGAAGCTCGCTTGGCAACGAAAAACTTTCGAATACGGCACCTGGGGCGGCCAGTTCCGAGCGGAATTCGTACCGGTTGCCGGCGAGACCGTGGCATCGGAGCACTGGTGCTCCAGCGGCTTTGCCAACACCGACCTCGACAACCAGCTCAAGAGACAGGGCATCCACCGGCTCATCGTCATCGGGTTGATCGCACACACCTGCATCGAGGCGACGGTCCGCTTTGCGGCTGAACTCGGCTACGACGTCACCGTCGTCAAGGACGCCGTTGCGGACTACTCCGAAGAGATGATGCATGCCGCGCTGGAGATCAACATGCCAAACTACGCCAGCGCAATAGTCACGACGAACGAAATCCTCAAGGCGATATCGTCGGCCAGGCAAACGATGGCCGCAGCCGAATAGACAGGGCAACAGCCCGGCTTGCGAAAGCCGGACGTCTCACCGTCCCCAACGTGCCGGAACAGGAACAACCGACCGCCGGCGCGTCTGGGCTCATCCATACAAGAACCAGGGAGCATATCGTGGATCAGCAATCAAAAATTCTCTACACGGCCAAAACGCACGTTAGCGGCGGTCGCGAGCACGGCGTCGCGCGAAGTTCAGACGGGCGACTCGATGTGAATTTCGGGGTTCCCGGCACGGCGCAAAAGGGCACCAATCCCGAACAACTGTTTGCCGCTGGATGGTCGGCATGTTTCGAAAGCGCCATCGGCCTGCTTGTGCGCAAGAAGCGGATCAGCTTGTCCGGCGACGTTACGATCGACGCGGAGGTTGATCTTAATCAGTCCGAAGCGACCGGATTCTCCTTGACGGCTCGCCTGGCCGTAGCAGTCCCCGGCGTGGAGCGGAACGTCGCGCAGGCGCTCATCGACGAGGCCCACCAGATTTGCCCCTATTCGAAGGCGACACGTGGGAACATCGACGTAACCATCACCCTTATCTGACCCGTCGACTATGACTTCCCTCGGGACCGTCATCACATACCAGCGAAGGACGCAGCGATGGAAACGATCTCGATCGTTCTGGCAAGTAGACCGGAGGGAATGCCGGGTCGTGAGCACTTCAGGATTGAGGAAACCGACCTCCCCGAACCGGAAGAAAACCAGATAACCCTCCGCGTCCTGTTTCTTTCGCTGGATCCCTATATGCGCGGACGAATGAGCGATGCAAAATCGTATGCCAAGCCAGTTCCTGTCGGCGGCGTCATGGAAGGCGAGGCGGTCTGCGAAGTCCTGCAGTCGCGCAGCGAGTGGTTCAAATCGGGTGAAATCGTCCGGGCGATGACCGGCTGGTGCACGTATGCCGTCGTTGACGCCGCCAACGTCAGGCATGTCGACACGCACGGTGCCCCCACCTCGACTGCTCTCGGCGTTCTCGGCATGCCAGGATTCACAGCCTATGGCGGCATGAAGGTAATCGGCCGGCCGAAGCGAAAAGAGACTGTGGCGGTCGCCGCGGCGTCTGGTCCCGTCGGATCGCTCGTTGGTCAGCTCGCAATGCGCGCAGGTGCGCGCGCCGTGGGCATCGCCGGCGGTAAGGACAAATGCGATTACGTGAAGAGCGAACTAGGGTTCGATGCCGTCGTGGATCATCGTTCTCCGACCTTCTCATCGGAGCTCGCGAGCGCCTGTGCCGACGGAATTGACGTCTATTTCGAGAACGTCGGCGGTTACGTCTGGGATGAGGTGCTTCCGTTGCTGAATGTGTATGCGCGGGTTCCGGTGTGCGGACTGATCGCCCAGTACAATGGTCCAGGCGGATCCGCATCCGACAGGTTACCCGCGAACATGTCCGCGATTCTGAGACGCAGTCTTCACTTAAGGGGGTTTATCAACACGGAGTTCCTCGAAACGCACTACCACACCTTCCAGAAAGAGATCGGTCCTCTCGTCGCGAGGGGCGAAATCAAATATCGCGAGGATGTCGTTGAAGGGCTCGAGAATGCGCCCGAAGCGTTTATCGCAATGCTTTCCGGTGGTAACTTCGGGAAGCTTCTGGTTCGCGTGGCACGTAACGGCTAAGGGCGCGCTCATGGAATTCCTTTCTAAACATCGTGTCTTTGCGAGCGGCGATCTCGACGAAGGTGCGAATTTCGCCGGCCAAGTTTGGGAACGGAATCGGAGCATCAAGACCGACGATCTCCGATACGGCATTCGCTGGAACCAACTCGATATGGAGAAGATCGGCTTCTCCTACATAGAGCATGACTGTGCCGTTGATCTTACGGCACAGGGCCCTCTCTCTGATCATTTCCGAATATTCTTTCACGAGGATGGATCAATCGGTCATACCGTAAATGGAAAGAAGTTTGACTCGCATGCCGGCAACGCCGTCACGCACGCGCCTGACACCGATCTCCATCTCGACATCAACCCATTCAAGCTGCTTCTTCTGACGGTTGACGCCGGCGTCATCAGGATAGGCATGCAGCAACGGTTCAGGAAGGTGCCCGAATTTTCTAACTGGGTGGGCTCGTTGCCGGATAGCGCCCGGCTTGCGACCATGCGTTCCATGGCCAAATGGATGGCATCCGAAGCAGAAAGGGATGGCTCTCCCATTGCTGCACCTGGCAACTCTCGAATGCATGCACAGCGGCTTCTTTTGAGCCTTATTGTTGAGTGTCTATCCGAGACTTCGCCGATTGGCTTCGAGACGGTGCTGGATATCAGCCGAGCGCAAGTCCGCCGCGCTGAAGAGTGGATTGATGCGCATCTGACAGATGCGATTGGAATCGACGAGGTTGCAGCCGCGACTGGCGTTGGGGTCCGTTCGCTGCAACAGTACTTCAAGCGCGTCCATGACTGTTCGCCGTACGAGTTCCTCATTAGGCGGCGGCTTGAAGCGGCTAGGCAGAAGCTCCTTGTGGCCACACCGGAGACGACGGTCACGGCGATAGCAACGGATCTGGGTTTCTTTGAATTAGGACGCTTTGCTGAACGCTACCGCCACCGTTTCGCTGAAACGCCGTCGACAACGCTAGCGCGAGGTCGGGGAGTTCGCAAACCCTGATGAATAGGGCAATATGTTAAGGTCGCGCGTTGCGCCGGGCGCGCGCCTACGCGGCCTTCAATCCACGCACATCATCCCCTTCTCATCCTGACTTTCTTGTACCTTGCGACCTCGCGTGTTTCCGCTCGGTCTCTCGTAGCGTGTGATTTGCCCGTGCACGGGAATGGAGAAGTGGAAAGTCGCACCGTGCCCATCGTTGGCCGTGGCCCATATTCGGCCGTGATGGCCCTCAATGATCGAGCGGCATACGGAAAGCCCGATCCCCATCCCGTTCGGCTTGGTCGTGTAGAATGTCTCGAAAAGCTTTTCGGTGTCGGAAGGATCGATGCCAGTACCAGAGTCACGAATGCTAATCGCGACGTTACCCTCGCCATCGGCCCCGGATTTGACGACGAGTTTCCTCGGCCGATCGTCGACGCCAGCCATCGCCTCCGCCGCGTTGAGGAGGAGATTAAGTATGACCTGCTGCAACTGCACTCGATCCGCATCGACAACGGGAAGGTTGTCAGTGAAATCAGTGTGCAGGAGCGCGCCCGCTGTCTGCAGTTCGGCAGATGAAAGGGCGATCACCTCCTTCACAGCGATGTTCAGGTCGACCTCCTCTGCGAAGGATTCCTTCTTCGAAAGCATCGTCCGGAGCCGTTTGATTATCTTGGACGCACGATCAGCATCGCGGATCGTCCGGCGAACGGTCTCCGCAACTCCTTCGAGATTCGGAGGATTGGCCGCAAGCATGCGAATGCATGTGTTGGCGTTGGCCAGAATCCCGGCCAGAGGCTGGTTAATCTCGTGTGCGATTGATGTCGTCATCGTATTCAGAGTGGCGACACGAGCCACATGAGCGAGGTCGGACCGGGCCCTGGCAGCAGCTGTGAAGGCGAGTAGTTCACGTCTTGTCATGACGTCATCCCGAATTGTCCATTTTGCTCGGGTATAAGAACGCAAGTTCTCGCCTCGCCGCTATGCAGGAAGCGAAAAAGAGCCGACTTCGCATTTTGCATAGCCACGCTCAGGGTTCCATTGGAGCGTTTCGTCTATATCGATGCCTTCTGTCTGATTGCCTGGGGACACGGCGCAGCGATTCTGTTGCTCTCCCCGCCGCCAAACCTGTCAACTCTGCCGCTCCGGGTTCAACCGTTTGCGTAGCCGATGTAGATGCTGGAGGCTATTTGCTGGAACTCCAAGATGAGCTTTCGGCCAGCATTCGACGATAGGCAGGGAGCGCTAAGGTCAGGAGGCACGTCGAAATCAAACCCGCTCCCGCGACCGAGATGACAAGGGATTTGCCGACAGCGAGGTCGTTTTGGAACACGTGCTGCGTCGTTGCTGCGACGATCGTCGGCCCGATACTCAAGCCGAGCACATTGATTGTCATCTGAAACAGAGCGGAGACGAGAGCCCGCATCTGATTTGGCGTAACCAGTTGCAACGACGCCGCTACGACCCCGATGTAGGCCGACAGGAGAAAAATTACAGGCGCGGCTGCGATGAACGCGACCGTGGCATTCGACGCCAGGGTTCCCAGTGACAGCGGGACAAATGCAGATGCCATGATGGCAACCGCCCGCAAATTCCCATCGACATACCCTCGCCCTTGCATGTAGCGAGCGAACCGCACGCCACCAAGCGCGCCAAGCGGTCCGACGCAAAGATACTCCACACCGAGAACTACGCCTGCTGAGCCCGGACTGACACCGTGGTCTCGGATGAGATACGTTGGAAACCATCCAAGGTACCCATAACCCAGCACCGAAAGTGCTGCTGCTCCCAACGTCAGCGGGACATATCCCTGCCAACGCCCCATCACATGTCGCAGGACCCCGCCCGTCGACAGCGAGGAAACCCGGCCGTCGCGTACATCCTTCAGGAGACCACGGCGCGTGGGTTCGCGAAGGGTAAGAGCCAGCGCACTGACCATCAAGCCTGGAAGCCCTATCAGCACGAAGACTGCTTGCCAGGACTTAAGCTCACCGAGGATTGGAAGGTATAGCGTCGTGCCCTGCGAGACATAACTGACGACGAGCCCACCAACAACGAAGCCAAGGCCGGCACCGACAATTCCGCCCATCATGAATCCTGCCATGGCACGCGGAAGATCGCGTGGCGAATAAGCATCGGCAAGCATCGAATAAGCGGCCGGAGAGAGCACGCTTTCCCCTATGCCAACTCCGGCACGTGCAATGAACAAACCTCCGAAACTCCTCGCGAAGCCGCAAGCCACTGTCATCAGACTCCAAAAGCAGATTCCGATCGCGATCAGAACCGAACGATTGCCTCGGTCGGCTAGCCGCCCCGCCGGCAATGAACCAAGTCCGAACAGAAGCGCGAAAGCCAAGCCTTGAAGAAGGCTTACCTCGACATCGCTGATCCCGAGATCTTGCCGAATTGGACCGATCATGAGTCCGAGGATCTGTCTGTCCATGAAACTGAACGTATAGGCTGCGGCCAACACAACGACCATGTAGCCGGTTCGCGCGGGTACTTCAGCCGAGATGTCGATACTAGAGCGCATCGAGTAGCTCCCTTGCTTTGCGAAGATCAGCCGTGTCCAATCCCTCGGTGAAACGGCGGTAAACAGACTCGAGTATACTTCGGCCTTGGTCCGTTCGGCCAGCTTGGCGGCAGAGCCTCGCGCGGCTAACGGCAATCCGAAGCTCCCACGACGTTGCCCGTTGTTTCGCTGAAAGCTCAGCGGCTTGGTTGAAGCAATGGTCGGCCAGAGACTCATCCAACCCGTTCGCAATTGCCAACTCGCCCTTCAGCCGAAAGAGCTCCGGAAGATACCAATGCTCCCCTCCTCGTTCCGCGCGAACGATGCCCTCTTCGAGTGCTGCTGCAGCCTCATTGAGGCGGCCCATCCCAATCAAACCCTCGGCGAGAATGGCGAGAAACTCCGGGAACCAGCCAGTCCATTCGGTCATAAGCACGTCGTCTAGAGTTTTGCGAAGCATGGAGACCCCACGTGACAGATTGCCTTGTTTAACGAGCAACGCCCCTTGCAGCAGTTCTCCGGTCATGAAAAACGCATTGTAACCATACTGCTTCGAAAGATTTCTCAGCAAAGCGATGGACGCTGACGCCTCCTCGTAGTTTCCCGCGAGGATTTCGATGCGGCAGACAGCTGCACGCAAGACATTGCACTGAGAGGCCGCAAGCCTATCACTGGAGGCCTCTTCGAGGGCTAGCCGCGTTTCGGCTACCGCTCTATCCGCGTAGCCTTCGATCCACAGCACAAGGCTCAGCATCGCGCGAGAAACGGCGCGCTCGTTATACCTGAACCATTGGAATTGCTCAGGCTTGACCGGGGGATACCTTGCGATCGCCTGCTCGAACAATGCACGCGCCGCAGTATTCTCACCAGCCATCTGCTTCGAGTAGCCCAGGGTGCGTTCTGCCTCGGCTATCCTGACGTCGTCCTCGGTACTGATCGCCATATCTAACAACTGCTTTGCAATCGGCAAAGATGATGACACATCGCCATTAAACAAGTGGCAAGCCCATATTAGGCGAAGCGATCGTGACTCCCAGTCCCGATCTTTGAGCCGCTTAGCGATCTCAAGGGATTTGGCTGCTGTCGAATGAGTTTTATGACGCCGTTGTGACGCGCCAAGGCCGCCAGTACTGCGCATCAAGAGCTGCATCAAGAGGCGTTCGTCATGATCATGCTCGGGATTTTGCCTTTCAATGGCGACTTCGCACCTTTCCGAGCTCTCCGCCATTAACCCGAGATAGTGCCAGACAGGTACGTAGGCGACGGTCAGTGGGACTCCGAGCACCGGATCGCCATCTTTCGAGAAACACCATTCAAGGGCAGTTCGCACATTGTCCAGTTCGGCGACGAGACGTCCGATATTTTGTGGGCCAGGCGGCCAGAGGCCCATTCGACCGCCTCTATCCGGCGAACACATGTACCGAAAGAACTCGGCGTGTCGCCTTTGGGCCTCCTTCTTCTCACTGAGCTCAGTCAGTTTCTCGTAGCCGTAGGCGCGTGTGGTCTCGAGCAACCGCCAGCGCCCCGGGATACGTTCTTGAATGACTAGCGACTTGGTGACGAGGCTTGCGATCCATTCAAGGACATTTATCGGGGCCGCTCCGACGCGCCCCAGGACTGCCGTGGCACCTTCGACGGTGAACCCGCCAGCAAATACCGCGAGGTGACGGAGTAAGATGCGTTCCACATCCGCCAACAGGTCATAGCTCCAGTCTAACGTTGCCCGAAGGGTTTGGTGTCGGCCAAACTCGATTGCACCCTCAGCGCCCAGTAGCCGAAAGCGATCATCAAGGTTCGCGGCGACGTGCGGAACACCTAACGCACCTGCGCGGGCTGCGGCGAATTCGATTGCGAGCGGGATGCCATCGAGGCGGCGGCAGATCCCCGCGATTACGGGCGCAAGATCCGATGTCGCGGCCATGGAGCGCCGGTCGCTCTCAGCCATGCGAGCGACGAAGAGTTGAGGAGCCGGGCTCGCATAGATAATGGATGGAGCAATAACGTCTGCCGTGGGTACCGCAAGGGGGGGCAGGCGGTACACATGCTCGCGCTGCACCTGGAGCGGTTCTCGACTTGTCGCGAGAACCCAGACCTTGCCGCATGTTTGAATCAATTCGTTGGTTAGGGCCGCAGCGGCGCCGGCCATGTGCTCGCAGTTATCGAGCACAAGCAGGATTCTGGCAGCGCCAACCCGCTGCGCCACCAGTTCAGGGGATATGGTTTCGGCACCGGCAGCGACACCGATTGCCACGGCAACAGCCGAAGCGACAAGCGATGGGTCGGTTACGACCGCGAGATCGACGAAATAGACTTGGTCTTGGATTGAAGAACGGAGCTCTTGTGCAAGTCGGACCGCGAGCGCGGTTTTGCCGATGCCACCCGGACCGGTGATTGTGAGAGCACGATTTGCAGGTAGAAGCGATTTCAGCTCATCGAGAGCCTCGGATCGACCGATCAATATCTTGCGCTCAGCGGGAAGGTTGCCGCCTCCTGCCAGCCGGATAATGGCAGTTTCCCCGCTGTCGTTGCTTTCCCAAAGGAGGTCGGAGAGCTTACCTTCAGCAGCACGTATGGCAAAACCGGCGTCAGACGAAATTATCTCGACGTCGCTTCCGTCGAGGGCCTCCACGAGCTTAGCTATGTTCGCCTGCAAAACTGAATCCGTGATTGCCGCACTAAGCCAGACCGATGCGACGAGTTGATCTTTGGCGACGATAGCGCCGTCGGCTTTGGCGAGGAGCGCAAGTACATCGAACGCCCGCTCTCCTAGTGGGAGGGCGACCCCATCCCGGCGCAGCTCGCGGCGGGCGTAGTCGATTTCAAACTCGCCATCCAAAGCGGGTCCACACTAAAACGAGTTCCGGGTATGCCATGTGACGCCTTCTTAGCAAAAAGCGCGGCTGTCCAAAAGCGTGCGGATAGGAGGGACAGCAGGACCGTCGCCGCGCGGCCCAGCACAGAATACCGCTCGTCCTTTCAGGGTTACTTGGAGATCTCTAGCCCGGGTTGCGATGTTGACCAGGTCGGCGCGCCCTGATGACCGCGACCAGCACGTCATCGTCGATAAGTTTCGTCGAGAACTGGACGGCACCGTCCTTCATGGCGCGCTGTTATTTGGAATTTCGCCATAGCCCATGATTGGCACAGCGGCCCGTTCGTTCGCGATCTCGTGGTGCGGACCGAGCCATTGAGATGCGGGAACGCGACTTCCAGGATGGCGCAGTTCGGAAGGGGCACACGGGATGTGATATGAGTAGTCCCGCGGCAACCCGACGATGAGCCATCTAGACTTGAGTACCCTCCGAGGGGGCGAATGTTTCCGCGCCGTATCCAAAGTCCCGACGAAGGTCCGACAAGGACTTCCGGACGGATTATTGATCGTCGATGACCCCGACTTTGGTTCGATTCCGCCTCATCGATTATCCATCGGCCGGGTGGAGCCCGGTGCCGGCATCCAAGTCATGAGAGCACTGGGTTCCAACTGATCGGCGCCGTTGGCTGGGATCATGAACTGGAACGTCGATCCCGGGCCGTTGTTCAGCTCGGCCCAAAGCACGCCGCCGTGTCCTTTGATTATCGTGTTACTGACCGAGAGCCCAATGCCCATGCCATCGCTTTTGGTTGTGTAGAATGGGCTGAAGAGCTTTTCGATAGCGTCCGGATCGAACCCGACACCGTAGTCTTTGACGGAAAAACGCACCTGCCCGAACTCATCATTGCTCGTCGATACGGCTACATGCCGATGCTCATCGGCGGCGCCGCGCGTCGCCTGCACGGCATTCAGGACCAAGTTTAGCATCACCTGTTGAAGCTGAACGCGATCCCCCCGGATCGGTGGGAGATCGGCTGAAAGCTCTGCGTTGATCCGGATCTTGTGCCGCTGCGCTTCCGCGGCAGCGAGCGCAAGGACATCCCGGGCTGCAGTGTTGAGGCCCACCGTCTCGGTAATAGCGGTCTTCTTTTTGAATAACGTCCGAAGGCGCGTAATCACCTCCGACGCCCGATTGCCATCCCTGATGGTTCGACGTGCTGTCTCCATCGCGCCGGAAACGTTCGGCGGATCGGCGGAAAGCATTCTTAAGCAGGTTTCTGCATTAGTGATGATGCCGGAAAGAGGCTGGTTTAGCTCATGTGCGATCGAGGCCGTGAGCTGGCCCATCGTCATCACTCGGGTCAGATGCGCGAGCTCGGACTGGATATCGCGCATCGCTTCTTCTGCACCTTTCCGGTCTTCGATATCCGTATTGACGCCGAACCATCGCATGACCTCGCCGTCTTCGCCGTGAAGCGGGCTGGCACGTAACAAAAACCAACGATACGCACCGTCATGACGCTTCATGCGGGCTTCGAGTTCGCCGACCCTTTTCGACTCCAAGATCGTCCGCCAGCCGGCGGCGAGCCTCGGAAGGTCGTCCGGATGAACCGCCGAAGTCCACCCCCAACCTTGAACCTCCTCGAGCGAAAGACCCACGTATTCCAAATAGGTCTGATTTACGAATTCGGCAGCTCCATCAACGTAGGCCGACCACGCCATCGCCGGCATCGTATTGATGATCTGATCGAGGTTTCGCTCGCTCGTCGCCAAAGCTTCTTCGGCGCGTTTCAGATCTTCGATGTCGGTATTGAGTCCGTACCACCGTCTGACTATGCCGGTCTCATCTCGAAGCGGTTGGCGGCGCATCAGAAACCAGCGATAGGATCCATCCGCTCGTCGCAAGCGTGCTTCGACTTCTCCTGGGGTTGCCGCGGCCTCAGTGAACTTCTTCCAGGTCGCGAGCACATTACCGATATCTTCCGGGTGAACTGCATCTTCCCAGCTCCCAGATGTCAGTTCCTCCAACGGTATGCCAACATAGTTGACGAAGCATTGGCTGAAAAAATCCACATTTCCGGCCTTATCGGCCGACCATGCCATCCCCGGTATCGAATCGATGATCTGTTTCAGACTCTGCTCACTCGCCAAGAGCCTCGCTTCCATCTGTTTTCTATCTTCGATATCGGTATGGATCACGCACCAGTGCGATATGGTGCCGCCGGCATCGCGCAGGGGAAAGCCGTGCGAATGCCACCACCGATAAGCGCCGTCAGCGCGACGCCGGCGCGCTTCGAAGTCGGACGGCTTGCCGGTCGTGACTGAGTACTCCCACGCGTCAACTCCGCGCTGACGATCTCCGGGATGTATAAAGTCATTGTTCTGCCAGTTCTTGATCTCTTCAAGCGTCTTTCCGGAGTACTCAAGAAGAAGACGATTTGCAGCTTTGGGGTTGCCGTTCGAGCTGTTGATCATAAAGGGAGCACCGATGCCATCGATCATCGATTCTAGAAAAGCATTTGCAAACCGTTGCTTGTCGGGCCACTCCTTCAAGCTATGAATATCAGTCTGGATGAGGCACCAACGAGGAGCTTGCCGGCTGTCAACTTCGATCGGAAACCAGCGCAAGAGGTTCCAGTGATAGGCGCCCTCCCCAGTGAGAAGGCGAGCTTCTTCTTCAAACGCGATCCCGGTGCTCAGCGCGGACTCCCATCGGACGATATGCGCTCGATAATCATCGGGGTGCAGCACCTCCTTCGAATGCCTGAGCTCCTCGAAAGTCTTTCCAAAATAATCAAGGGAGAGTCGGTTCATCAGTTCCGGCTCGCCGCTCGCGTTCCAAAGCGAAATCGGTCCCGGCATGTTAAACATCAGGGATCTCAGCGTCGGATCGGAGATCAGCAATTGCTCGGTCATGTTGCGCCTGAAGGCGACCCCATCCATCGTTATAATGCGGCAGTCCAGTCGTTAACAAAAATAGTACATTGGTATTGGTCAGAGAATTTTGGCGCTTTCCCGGTGGGAATGAATACGCTGTCGGGCATCTGCCTCAGGCGGTCAACATCCCGCTTGTTGATCTCTCGCATTGGGTCCACGGGGTTCCAAAGACATGCTAGGTTGTCGCCTATTGCAGGGTAGCTTTGCGTGCTCGCTATCGAAGCGGCTGCGCTGATGCGCCCGGGGCTTCAAGGTGCGTGCCGCTGACCCAGAACGGGATATTGTGCGCGCACAACGTTTGCTCTACTATCGACAGGCGAAGCCGTCATACATTGACCGTGAGCGGGGGGCATATTGCCAGTCGAGGGCAGTTTGCATGACGTGATCGTCTCTTTTGGCCCGTTTCGCTTGAGCGCCGCCGAGAGGTCCCTTTTGCGGGACGAGGAACCCGTTGCTATTGGGGGACGGGCGTTAGATATCCTTGTCGATCTGGTGGAACACGCCGGCGAGGTACTGAGCCGAAAGCAACTGATCGAGCGCGTCTGGCCCGACGTGATCGTGGAGGAAGCGAGCCTTCGGGTACACCTTTTCAATCTCCGCAAGGCTTTGGGCGACGGAAAAGACGGCGCTCGTTATATCACCAACATCCCAGGTCGCGGCTACAGCTTTGTAGCGCCGGTGAAACGCTCCGCACGGAGGCAGCCTGCCGCGCCCGTCAACCAGGAGTGGAGCCCGCAAAAACTACCTCCGCAGCTTGAAAGAATGGTCGGTCGCGACGGGACAGTCGCCGATTTGTGTTCACTCCTTTCGAGCCGCCGGTTCGTCAGCGTTGTCGGACCGGGAGGCATGGGAAAGACGACCGTCGCAGTGGCCATCGCACACGCGTTGCGCGATGAGTTCTCCAATAAGATCTATTTCCTGGACCTCGGCTCTATTGGTGACTCATCGCTCGTCGCCGGCGCGGTAGCGTCGACGCTTGGGCTCATCGGTCAAACTGGGCAAGATCCGTTGCGTGACTTGGTCGCATTGCTGGTCGACAAGCCGATCCTTCTCGTTTTCGATAGCTGCGAGCATGTAATCGACGCGGTCGCCGAATTGGCTGAGCGGCTCTTCACTGAGACGCAGCTCGTGCACCTTCTGACGACCAGTCGTGAAGCATTGCGCGTGGAGGGCGAAAACGTACACCTTTTGAGACCGCTTGAAAGTCCGATGGAGGAGGCCGGATTGACTGCCGACCAAGCGCTTGCCTCGCCCGCAGTACAACTCTTTATGGAGCGGGCCGCCGCCGGGGGGTTTGTGACTGGGCTTAGTGACGCAGATGCGCCTATCTTGGCAGCGATATGCCGTCGACTCGATGGGATCGCGCTCGCGATTGAACTCGCGGCCGGCCGCGTGGGGGTCTACGGAATTCGGGGAACGGCCGATCTCCTGGACAATCGCTTCAAGCTTCTTTGGCACGGGCGGCGGAGCGCGCCTCCCCGACATCAAACTCTTCAGGCAATGCTTGATTGGAGCTACAATCTGCTCTCGCAGTACGAAAGAACGATCCTGCTAAGGCTATCTGTCTTCGTGGGAGCTTTTACCCTGGAAGACGCATTGGTCGTCGCGGCAGGAAATGAAGATGATGCGCCGAAGCTGGCCGATACTGTCGCGAGCTTAGTTGATAAGTCGCTTGTTAGGATGTCTGAGCTGGGGGGAGCAACCTACCATCGGCTGTTGGACACAACGCGAGCGTACGCGGCAACAAGGCTGGCGGAAACTGTCGAAAAGGAAGTGCTCTCGAGACGACACGCACTTCACTACATCGATCGCTTGAAGTCCGACGCGACAAGCGCGACCGCCTTCGGAAGCCGAGACGTGTCGGCCTACGAACCACACATGGGCAATATTCGGGCCGCGCTTGTTTGGAGCTTCTCGGAACTCGGCGATTCGCAGATTGGCGTGAAGCTCGCCGCCGAGGCGGCGCCGTTGTTCTTAGGGTTCTCGCTTCTCGGTGAGTGCGAGCTGTGGTGCGGGCGCGGCTTGTCCGCTTTGCGAGAGGCCGATTGCGGAACAATCATCGAACTGTCTTTGCAGGCGGCATTGGCAATGTCTGCGATGTTCACACGAGGTAACGGCGACGAAGTAAGGCGGGCTATTGAGCGGGGCATTGGGCTTGCTGAGGCACTGCGTGACGGAAAGTACAAATTGCACCTCCTGGCTGGACTGAATGTCTTTCTCATTCGGATCGGCGATTTCCGAGGAGCAGTCACTTCTGCTGAGCGGAGCATGCTTGTTGCGAGAGAGCTTGGGGAACCGCCCGGGTTAGTCATGGCTGAATGGATGCTGGGCGTGGCGCACCACCTTGTCGGCAATCAAGCCGCTGCGCGATTACACTGCGAGCGTGGGTTGGAGTTAGAATCCGTCTCCGGTGCGACCCAAGTCGACTTCTTTGGCTACGATCACCGAGCCCGCGGGCTGGTGGCCTACGCGAGGGCCCTGTGGCTGCTCGGAATGCCGGAGAAAGCCATTCGTACCGCGGACATGGCCGTCAAGGAGGCAATGAAGCGCCGGCATCCGGTCACGGTCTGCATATCACTGAGTTACACAGTGCCAGTCTATCTCTGGAGTGGCGATTTCGATCGGGCGGCAGAGTGCATCGAGCGCGTCCTGGCCCACGCGACCAAATATTCTCTGGCGCCCTTTCACGCCCTTGGACTCGGGCTAAAGGGCGAACTTATGGTTTTGAAAGGCGAAACGAAGGTGGGCGTCGATCTCTTGCGAGGGGCGTTAGCGACACTGACCGCCGAGCGCCACCATATTCTTGCAACGACTTTCTTGCGGGCGCTGGCAGAGGGGACGTTGAGATGTGGTCAGATCGATGAGGCTGCCGCGATGATTGACCGAGCTCTAGGCTTGGCAGAGCAGGCCGGTGAAACCTATGACCGTCCGGATTTGCTGCGCGTGAGAGCAGAAATTCATCTGGCGCGCTCGCCCTCGGATGTGAGAGCAGCAGAGGACACGTTCCTTCAAGCTCTCTTTTGGGCCAATAAGCAAAACGCAGTGGGCTGGGAACTGAGGGCTGCCGTTTCGCTGGCCCGGCTCTGGGAGAAGCAAGGGCAAACGGTTCGCGCAGAAGATCTACTTGGCCGGCGTCTTCAGCAGTTCACGGAGGGATTTGGGACAGCGGATGTTAGGGCTGCAACCGACCTCCTCGCCAAGTTGACTGGGAAACCTGCAGATATGCAAGGCTGACCTTGAGGCCAGACTGACTGCCGCACCGGCCAAGACGTGGCCCTGGGTACGGAGGAGAATTCTACCGACCACATAGTCGTAGCTTGGAAGCACCGCATCGCAGGAACCAACGCTTTGCTCAGTTCGTACGATCTGGGGCGGCTTCTGAACTGCTGAGACCCTGCTTTCTTTAGCCGGGCCCGCCTTAACGGCTTTTAACAACTTATAACAAGCCATCTCGCTTCTTTTCAGCGAACGTTTGGCATCGGGGAGAGGCAGTCGAACCGACGATGCATTCCACGGCGAGCCGGTTGGACGTCTTTGCATCGAAGCGGACCGAACCTCAGCCTTGGATAGCGGAGAACCTTGCTATGCATATGAATGTGTCGACGCCCAACGATCATTGCGTGAGTGAAAAGGCGGTCGTCTTCGTGTTGGACGACGACATTTCGGTCCGTGAATCGTTAGACTCGCTGGTTCGCTCAGTTGGCTGGCTGCCAAAGACTTTTGAAACCGCAGCGGCGTTCCTTTATCACCCCAAAGCGCTTGTCCCGAGCTGCCTGATCCTCGACTTCAACCTTCCCGACCTCAACGGATTGGATCTGCTGACCCTCATCTCTGTCGAGCGAGCTGAAATGCCGATAATCTTTATCACAGGGCATGCGGACATACCGCTAGCTGTCAAAGCAATGAGGGCCGGAGCCCTTGAGTTCCTGACGAAGCCATTCAGTGGCGAGGTGCTGGTGCGCGCAATCGAGCTTGCGCTCCAGAGAAGCAAGGATGTGCTCCGATTTGCCGCGAAGATACAAGCGATGCGTGATTGCTGCGAGTCACTTAGTCGGCGTGAGAGAGAGGTCATGGCGTTGGTCGTCGGCGGACTGATGAACAAGCAGATCGCGTTCCAACTTGGAATTAGCGAAATTACCGTAAAGGCTCACCGCGGCCAGGTAATGCGAAAAATGAAGGCGAAGTCACTTCCGGAATTGGTCAAGATGGCAGCAATCCTCGGAAAGGGTCACCATACCACCTCGCCTCAATCGGCACTACCCTGATCCGGGGTGGTACGGCGTCATTCCCCCGCAATCAGCAAGCATGACTGCAATCAGCTCACAGGTCAGTGATGTGGTTTGGCAAAATGTAGTGGGAAAATCGACCGCATCAATGTTGTCGAGAAAACGCACCCAAGCAGGTCGTCGGAGACGCGATCCCGGTTGGGAGCAGGATCAGATGCGACACCAATGAAGCTAAAGGTACTCGCCGCCATGCGGTGCGGCTGCGAGACGTGCAGCTTGAGCAATCGCCTTCGCTCACATCCGCTGGTGGAGTTTCTTGAGTTCCGTTCTCGCAGCCTAGATGGAAAAGCTCGTGAGCGAATGAAGCGAGCGGACGGCCGGTTCTCGGCGACACGGATCACTGCCGTCTTCCCCTTCACTTGGGCTTCCCATTCTGGTCCATTGGCGAAGCCGACGCTGACGGCATAAGCCTCCTCAACCTCAGTGCGGATCGCAGCCAGCCCGCTGTCCGCTTCCATTTCGGCGATCCACTTTTCCGCTACATCTTTAGAGACCATTGTTGCTCCCAATTTTGACCTGCACCAGATTGATCTAGACTATGTACCGGCTACGAGCGGCGTCTCACGCTTGAAAGTGCCGGCATTGTCAGTCTCGCTTCTGCGCTCGCTGACACTTCTTCGGTCCAGGGCAAAATGACTTCTTCTGTCATCATAAGTTGCAGAGTCGCGCAACCTCCGCCTTCAAGGAGCGGGAAGGGCGACGTCGACTTCCGAGCGTGATCAGACTGAATGTCTGAAAAGGGGCCGGCAACCGACACCAGGGGTCGGCGTACCGAACGTCCTGCGTCAAACGGCTTCCAAAACTGACCCCGGATCGGCGTCCAATTTTGACCCCCCTTATGTAACGCGCGGTGGTCAGCGTTCGCCCGGGCGGAGCTGGTCAGGGTTGCGCAGCCCGGGCGAACGCGGATGGCGCTTGGCAGCTTGATGGGGTGATCAGGCGCGGTTCTTGAAGCGCCAGGACTCGTTTCCGGTCTCGATGATCTCGCAATGATGGGTGAGACGGTCGAGGAGCGCTGTCGTCATCTTGGCGTCAGCGAAGTTTTCATGATGCCTTCTTCCTTGATCGCCTGGTGCGAGCGGTCCGCGCCCGCAGCGTGTTGATCTGGTCGTCCGAGAGTTCGATTTGCCATGGCTGCCCCTTCGTGAGCTGGCGTCCCTCGATCCAGCTGCGGGCGAGGTAGTCGAAGACGGTTTGGGGTGTGACATCCAGGGCAGCGGCCGCCCCTTGAACAGAGTAGGTTCCATCTGGCCAGCGGTCGGGATTGGCGCTCGTCCCGTTGATCTTGACAGTGGGGATGCCCCAACGTCTCCGCAGAAGCCAGACATTCTCACCTTTGAAGGCGCAGCCGCGTGCTGCGACAAAGCCTTCCGCGTTCAACGCCGCTGCGATCTCCTTGTCCATTTTGCCCGCAGCGTTGAGTTCGATCACGCGGCTGCGCAGCCGCTCCAGATCGATGTAGTCGCCATAGGTGTGGACCCGCCTCTGGAGAGAGTGTTCACTTGTCGCTCCCGTCTGCCACAAGATCTTGAACCAGACCTGGCCGTGGACGCGCTTCTGGTCGAGAATGACCTCGCAGACGATGAGGCGCAGGATGCCCTTGCGCTCGGCCGCCGTTGTCGAAGGCGAGTGCCAGATGCCGGGCAGATCTTCGCCCAGCTTTTGCAGCGCCTCGCGATCCGGCTCGTTCAAGACCAGGGGCTCGTCATGTCGCCAGCGTTCGTAATCCTGTTCGATCGCCTCGGCGGCGCGCAACTTCTCTTCCCACACGCGCTCCAGCGAACGCGCCACCAAGCGGTTCTCCGGCTCGACCGCATCATATTGGCGCCGTGCTCTTTCCGCCTCATAACGAGCCCGCTCGCGCCGCAGCGCCCACTGCCGCTCAAGTTGACGCGTCTCTTCTTCGATCTGGCCCAGGGCGGCGATGGCGATGGCGATCTTGTCCGGCGTCAAGGCCTCGAGCAGGATGCTTTCGACGTGCGCATCGACAGGCAGCGCACGCACTTCCTGGCATAGCGGCCCGCCCTCCTGATCGCGGTCGGCGCGACACGTGTAGACGGGGTAGTCGCCCGCAGGACCGCTATAGCGCAGGCTCATCCGGCGACCGCACCGCCCACAAACAGCGATGCCCTGCAGCAGTGCCGCTCCCTTGCGCGGCACACCCGAATGGCCGGCCTCATAGCGGTTGATGTTGTTTACGAGTCGCCTCTGGTTCTCCATGAACTCCTCCCAGCCGATATAACCAGGATGGGCAGCCTGAAGGCAAACCTCCCAGTCAGCGATGGGGACCTTGGTAGTCCTCGGGCGATAAACGCCATGGCGAATCCGCCCGCCTTCCATCCGCCTCCGGCCATAGACATACGCTCCAGCGTAGGCAGGATTTTGAAGAATGCTGAGAACCCGTGAACTGTCGGCCTCGCGCCACACCACATCGTGCGGTGCTGGGCCGAGCACGGGACGCACGGGCAGCGGCAAATCGTTCTTTCGCAGGTAGCGCATCACGGCCCGTGCACTGTGAAGCTCGCGGAATTTGGCGAAGACGAGGCCGAGCCTCGCCTGCACCTGCTCATCGGGATTGAGAATGATCTCGCCAGAGCGACCATGCGCCAGTCCGGCGGGAACAGGAAGGCGTAGCTCGCCGCGTGCCGCCTTCTGACGCTCGCCCTGATGGAGGCGCTGCTTGATCTGGTGCAACTCCGCTTCGCTCATGATGCCCGACAAACCGAGCAACAGGCGGTCATGGTAGGCGCAGGGATCGTAGAGACGTTCGCCATCGGCAATGATGACGCCGAAGAGCGAGCACAAATCGAGGAGCTGATGCCAATCGCGGTTGTTGCGAGCAAGGCGGGAGGCATCGAGACTGATGACCAGACCGGCATTCCCCAATCCGATCTCGGCGATCAGCTTCTTGAAGCCCATCCGCTCGATGGTCCCGGCTCCGGATTTGCCAAGATCTTCGTCAATGACGTGCACACGTTCATGCGGCCAGCCGAGAGCGACCGCGCGATCGACGAGGCGGTATTGCAGTTCCGTGCTTTCCTGATGATGCCGCACCTGGTTCACGGAGGACTGGCGGACGTAAATGTAAGCGAGCTTGCCGCGATGCGCAGCAGTGACGCACTCGTCCGGTCTATTCGATGCTCTCAACATGCCGATCCGCCGCTGTCGGCGCGCCCGTCGATCGCATCCGCAAGAGAAGTCGCGCGAGGCTCTGCGCGATCTGCTTCTGCGTCTCCCCCGGCAAGTTGAGCCAAAGGCTCGGGAGTGTCGCCATGCCCGGGTTGGGAAGTTCGGTGAGGGTCTGGGACGTCACGCGGTACAGATTCGACTGTATGTTCATCGCGAATCACCTCCTCGATACGGGAGGCCAAGGTGCTGTTCAAATGGTGCAGCAATGTGAGCAGCGTTCGGACGTTGATGCGGGCCAACGATTTCGACACGCCCTGTTCTTCCGGTGACGCCGCTGCAAGGTCGGTCACCGAACGCCGAATTGAGCGGCGGCGTCCGTCAGGCAGTCGAACAACGACGAAAGCCGGACCGCGCGCAGAACGGGACGAAACCAGCTCCAGACGCTGGCCCGCAAGGCCGTGACGCGGGTCGATCACCGTCAAATGAGACACCACCCGGTCGAGAATGGCGGCGGCCTCTGATGTTTGGTTCGCCGAAGACGGCGGGCCATTCGCCGAACGCTAGGTTGGTGGTGACGATGATCGAGGTCCGTTCATAGAGCTTGCTGATCAGGTGGAAGAGCAATTGCCCGCCGGCTTGTGCGAAGGGCAGATAGCCGAGTTCGTCGAGCACGACAAAGTCCAGCCTGGTCAGGTAGTCGGCGATGCGGCCTTGCTTGCCGCCGCAGTGCTCGGTCTCGAGCCGGTTGACGAGATCGACGACGTTGAAGAAGCGGCTAGCCAAGCCACTCACCTCGGCTTCTGACAGCATCACCAGTGCATCTGACCCCAACGCCGACCATCGCTTTGGCAAACACTTGGCTACGCAATTTGCCCGACAGAGACGGACGACTAAAAGTCGGGTGTTTTGGGCGGTCACTGCGGCGTCTCGGCCAAGAGTTGCCCACGACCGGGCGCTAACCCTCGGAAATGTCGACTGTATTCTGAGACGGTCGAAAAACCCGGAATTCGGGCGTACTGAATGGTGGGCCCGGAGGGACTCGAACCCCCAACCAAGCGGTTATGAGCCGCCGGCTCTAACCATTGAGCTACAGGCCCCACGCGGGCTGGATTAATGTTTTTCGCATCGCGGCACAAGGCTTTCCCGACAGGCTTTCGCGGATCGCCCAAATCAACCCATAATCGCGCTCTACGCGACGTCTGCGACTGGATCGCAGACCAAGGAGATTTTGATGACCAAACATCTTTTGCCGCTCGCACTCGCCGCCGCAATCGCTTTTCCGGCAATGGCCGCGGCCGCCGATTCGCCGACGCCGCCCCGCATCGTCGTTTCGGGCGAAGGCGAAGCGACCATCCCTCCCGACCTGGCGCTGCTTTCGCTCAGCGTGATGCGCGAAGCCAAGACGGCGCGCGCCGCGCTCGACGCCAACAACGACGCCATGGCCGCGGTGATCGCGGCGATGAAGGCCGCCGGCATCAAGGATCGCGACCTGCAGACGGCAGGCATCCAGATCAACCCGCGCTATAACTACACCAACAAGCCCGATGGCGGCCAAGAGGCCGAGCTCGTCGCCTATCAGGTGACCAACACGCTCGCGGTGCGCGTGCGCGACATCGACAAGACAGGCGAGATCCTCGACAAGGCCGTGTCGCTCGGCGTCAACCAGGGTGGCGGCATCTCCTTCACCAATGACAACCCAGCGGCAACCATCGACGCGGCCCGCAAGAAGGCGGTGGCCAACGCAATCGCCAAGGCCAAGACGCTTGCGGAAGCCGCCGGCGTCAGCATCGGGCGGGTGCTGGAGATTACCGACCAGAACATCGCGCCGCCGCCGATGGCGATCAATGCCAAGGCCTTCGACGCCGCCGCGGGTGCCGCGGTGCCGACGCAAGCCGGTGAGAACGCCTATAACGTCCAGGTCACCGTCACGTTCGAACTGAAATAGGCAAGTCCGGGTTATGCGTGGTCGAACCTTGCCCGGCCACGCCTTCGGCAAATGCCACGCATGAAAAACCCCGCGGGATCGCTCCAGCGGGGTTTTTTTGAGCCGCACCCTTCCGCCAGGGATGGGGGCCCTACCAGCACAGGCTAAGCCGCGTTGGGCGGCTTAGCCGCAAGCCTCAGCGATAGATGACCGGGCAACCGCGCTCGTTGGCGAACACGATGACGACGCGGTCGCCGTCCTGGCGGCCCATGACCTTGACCACCCTGCGGTTGACGTCGACGATACGGGCGCGGTACAGGCCCATGCGCTCGGCCTTGTCGAGGGCGCGTTCCGGCGAGCAGCCACGGCGCCAGCCATCGCGGCGCCAGTCGTCGCGACGCTCGTCACGGCGGTGGCGGTAGCCGTCATCACCGGCGTAGACGCCGAAA
The DNA here is from genome assembly GCF_000472705.1 of Mesorhizobium erdmanii USDA 3471. Taxonomy (GTDB): domain Bacteria; phylum Pseudomonadota; class Alphaproteobacteria; order Rhizobiales; family Rhizobiaceae; genus Mesorhizobium; species Mesorhizobium erdmanii. The sequence goes on from NZ_AXAE01000033.1 coordinate 63,009, forward strand.
CGCGGGTCGTTGTTGTTGCCGAAGCCGAGATAGAGGCTGTCGGCATGGGCCGGAATGGCGGTCAGCGCGCCGAGGCCGACCAGGGCCGAGAGGGCCGCCGTTTTCACCGTGTTGAACATGGTCTTCTCTCCTTGTTGCGGGCTTGCGCCCGTCCTCTTGAAACCGATGATCGGAGAATGCACCAGCCTGTCTGAACTATTTACGAACTCGCCGTTCATCTGCGGTTCATGTCGCGGAGAAGGACATCTTCGCCAAGTTTCGGGCAATGCGTCGCCAAAACGTCTTGCCCGGGTTCCTTGTTCCGGAACCGGGCTGACACGGGCCTCAAGGCTCGTCGTCCAGTATATAGTCAAAGTAATCTTCAGGCTCGGCCAGATCGGTCTCGCTCGCCTTGACCCGGCCGCGCATCGAAATGCCGGCCTCATGCACGGTCTCGGCAGTGCCCGACACCAGCCGATGCCACCAGTAGAGGTCGCGTCCCTCGGCCACCAGCCGGTAGGCGCAGGTGCTGGGCAGCCAGCTGATGGTGCGCACATTCCGCGGCGTCAGCCCGACACAGTCGGAAACCCGAGCCAGCCGGTTGGCGTAGTCGGAGCAGCGACAGGTTTGTGCGTCGAACAGCCGGCAGCCGACAGTGGTCCAGTAAATCTCGCCGGTATCCTCGTCCTCAAGCTTCGACAGGCAGCATTTGCCGCAGCCGTCGCACAGCGATTCCCACTCGGCCGGGCTCATCGCCTCCAGCGTCTTTGTTTTCCAGAATGGCGTTTCCATTTTGGGGATGTGGCCCCAGCAGCCGCCGAGGTCAAGCGCGGCAACGGCTGAAATGAGGCCGCAACTCGGTCGAATGACACGAAGTTGCCTTCAAAAGGCCGGCCAATCGCCCCGTACGGCCCCTACCCATGGGCGGCTGGAACCAATTTGCTTACAAGCGGTTTCGGCAAGGATGGGACCCCACAAGGAGAATTTTCGATGAAACGCCAACCATGGATTCTGGCAGGCACCGCACTTGGCCTGCTGATGGCGTCCGCGCCGTTGGGCGCGTTCCCGCTTCAGGGAAGTGCCGCGTTCGGCCCCATGCAGCGCGGTGGAACGCCGCTGATTCTGGCGCAGGACGCCCCCACCGACGAGGCACAGCCGAGCGACCAGGAGCAACGGCGCAAAAAGAAGCACGACCAGCAGCAGCAAAGCGGACAGGCGCCCGCCGAACAGGCAGCACCCGCCGCCGAGGAGCAGCAGCCGCGCAAGAAGAAGCGTGACCAGCAGCAGACCGAACAGGCGCCCGCCGAACAGGCAGCCCCTGCCGCCGACGAACAGCAGCCGCGCAAGAAGAAGCGCGATCAGCAGCAACAGACCGAACAGGCACCCGCTGGCGAGGCCGCTCCCGCAATCGACCAACAGCAGCCGCGCAAGAAGAAGCGCGATCAGCAGCAACAGACTGAACAGGCACCCGCTGGCGAGGCCGCTCCCGCAACCGACCAACAGCAGCCGCGCAAGAAGAAGCGCGACCAGCAGCAACAGACCGAGCAGGCGCCTGCCGAGCCGGCCGGGCAGGCAGCGCCCGCGAACGACAACCAGCCAGAGGCCAAACCGCGCAAGAAGAAGCAGGACCAGCAACAGCCGGCTGAGGCGGTGCCTGCCGATCAGACGCCGGCCACCGTGCCCACGCAAAACCCGGGCAAGCACAAGAAGCCTGCCGATGCCACCGAACCGGCGGTGACGCCGGAAGCAGCGCCTGAGCCGACCAAGAAGCAGGCGCCTGCCGAACAACCCGCGCAAAAACTAGAGCCGCTGCCCGTCCCCGGCGAGAACGCGCCGGCTCAGGGCGAACAGCCCCAGGACAAGACGAAGAAGCACGGCAAGAAACCGGCTGGCGAACAGCCTGCGAATGGCCAGCAGCCTGCTACGGGCGAGCAGCCGGCCAATGGCCAACCGCCGCAGACAGGCAAGCAGCCCGCGACAGGCGAGCAACCCGCCAATGGCGAGCAGCCGGCAACCGGCGAACAGCCCGCCAACGGCGGCAAGGCCGCGCCTGCGCAGGGCGAAAATCCCGTGCAGGGCGAGGCACCCGCAGACAAAAACGCCGCCCCGATCCTCGACAGCCAGAAGGATGCCGAACGCAAAGGTGGTGGCCGCAAGCATGGCGACAACAACGGCCAGCAGAATGGCGTTCAGCAGAATGGTGGCCAGAACGCCCAGCAAGGCGGTGATCAGGGGCAGAAGCCTGTGGTCGCTCCCGTCGACCAGGGGCCGCCTCCCACCGACGACAAGGCTGCCCAGCAGGAGATCAAGCCCGAAAAGCTCGTGCCGGTGACGGAAGAAAAGGGCAAGCTCCGGGATCGCGCGCCCGATGAGAACATCCGCGACCGCCGCCGCCCCAAGGGCGTCGACGTGCTCAAGGAAATCGGCGACCGCGTTATCATCCAGCTCGGCGGCCAGACGATGGTCCAGAGCAATGACGGCCCGCGCATGAATCGCGGTGCCAAGGATGTCTATTACGAGGACCTGCCGCAAGGCCGCACCCGCGAGACGGTCCAGCGCGACAATGGCGTCCAGATCGTCACCATCCGGAACCGTTACGGCGATGTCATCCAGCGCTCGCGCATCACGCCTGACGGGCGCGAATATGTGCTGAGCTATGTCGACGAGCGCAGCTACCAGGACGATGGCGACTGGCGCGATCCCGGCGATGACCTGCCGCCGATGCGGCTGACGATTCCGCGCCGGCAATACATCCTCGATTCCCAGGATGTCGAGAGCCCTGACGACTACTACACCTTCCTCGAACAGCCGCCGGTGGAAAAGGTCCAGCGTCTCTATTCGATCGACGAGGTCAAGCGGTCGGCCCGTGTGCGCGACATCGCACGCCGCGTCGACCTCGACACGCTGAACTTCGAATTCGGCTCGTCCTCGATCTCCGACACCGAGGTGCAGAAGCTCCAGGGCGTCGCCGACGCCATGGAGAAACTGTTGAAGAAGAACCCGGCCGAGACCTTCCTGATCGAAGGCCACACCGACGCCGTCGGCACGCCGGAGGCAAACCTTGCTCTGTCCGACCGCCGCGCCGAAGCGGTCGCCGAAGCGCTGACCAACGCCTTCGGCATCCCGCCGGAGAACCTGACCACACAGGGCTATGGCGAGGAGTATCTGAAGGTCAACACATCGGCGCCCAACCGCGAGAACCGGCGTGTCGCCATCCGCCGCATCACCTCGCTGGTGGCACCCGTGGCCAGCAACAATTAGGTCATGATTTCAAAATCATGACCTGGTTTGCGGACTCGATGCGAAAAGCACCCATCCCCGGCTCGACCGGGGATGGGAAGGTTCGGATCGGCATCCCAAGCTCAAGAAGATTTGTACCGGCATTGGAGCCGGTTCATTGAATCATGAGCCCACTCACCCCAGATTCAGGGCTGGGCGTTCCCTGCCCCATCCCGACTCCAGCGGGATGCATTGAGCCCCGCCGGCCCCCTCCGGCGGGGTTTTTTGCTCAGAGCAACTCCAGGTCCAGTATCTGTCTTGCAAAGAGCGGCGGCGTGGCCGAAATACGGCCTGACCCCAGACCAGAGAACAACCGGAACCAACCTATGAAGCGTCTCGAACTCGCCGTCGAATCGATCATTCTCGCCTCGCGCTGGCTGCTGGTCGTCTTCTATATCGGGCTCGGCTTGGCTCTGGCCGTCTATGCGCTGTCCTTCGGCAAGAAGCTCTACGAGTTCATCACCACGGTGTTCCTGCTCGGCGACACCGACACCATCCTGAAGATGCTTGGCCTGATCGACGCCGCCCTGGTCGCTTCGCTGGTGGTGATGGTCATCATCTCCGGCTACGAGAACTTCGTCAGCCGCTTCGACGACCAGGATGGCGGCGGCGTGCACTGGCTGGGCACGATCGATGTCGGCTCGCTCAAGGTAAAGGTGGCCTCGACCATCGTCGCCATCTCATCGATCCACCTCTTGCAGGTGTTCTTGAACTCGTCCTCCTATTCGACCGATCAGTTGATGTGGCTGACCATCATCCACCTCGCCTTCGTCGTCTCGGCGCTGATGCTTGCCTATATCGACCGGCTGATGGGCCTGAGCAAAGGCAAGAAGGGCGAGGCGTGACTGCCACGTGGTCTTAGTGATCACAGCTTACGGATCACCTCAGGATTCTCACCGCAGACCCTTTGTGACCATCTCGGCAGGCGGATAACCGTAGATGCGTGAGAAGGCGCGCGAAAAGGCGGCAGCACTGCCGAATCCGACACGGCGCGCGGTGGCTTTGACGCTGTGCCCCGCGGCAATCTCGGCACGGCCCAGCGTAAGACGCCACGACGTCACATAGGCGGCGGGCGTCTTGCCGACGGTCCTGGTGAATTGCTCCATGAAGTGGCTTCGAGACATGCCGGTCAGTTGAGCCAGCGTCTCGGTGCGCCAGCCGAGAGCCGGCTTGTCATGGATGGCCACCAGGCATGGGTGCAGGGTCGGGTGGGCGAGGCCAGCCAGAAGACCCGCGCTGACCCGGCCCATGTCTATCGCACGCCGGACGGCGAGAACGACGATGATTTCGCAGAGGCGCTCCTGGACTGTCCGCCCGCCGCAACGGCTGTTTTCCACCTCCATCGCCAGCGCATCCGCCAGCCCGCGCATCTGCGGCTGCTCCGCCAAGGAAAACACCAGTTCCTCTGGCAAGGCGCCGACAAGCGGGTTGGCAACGCCGCCAAAATCGATCCTGGCCGCGACGAGAACGGAAAATGCCCCGTTGCTGGGAACGCCTCCCAGGACCCTGACAACGATGTGCGAAGCGCTGTCGCCGTCATCTCCCGTGACCAGGAAAAGATTTGCCTCCGCATCCGCCCCATTGGTCACCTCCGCACGCAGGCCGAATGCCTGAAGGAATGCAGTCAGCCGGTCATGCTTTCGCGGCGAAATCGGACGTTCGATCATGTTATGCTCAATCTTGATGATCGAGATTATGCCAAATTGACGTCCTTTCATAGCGGGAGCCGAAGCGCTCCGGATTGGAACAGTATGTCAATCGATGCCGCCGCCAAGTTCGACCCGTCACGGGCAGCCGAATATGAGACGCAGAGCAGGATTGCGCTTGCCGGCTACGATGCGTGTCACGAACTGGCCGCCTGCATGCTTGCGGCAACGCTTGGCGCCGGCTCGAGCGCACGCATACTCGTCGCTGGTGCCGGTGGCACGGCGCGGGAAGTCATCAGCGTTGCAAGGCTGGAACCTTCCTGGAGTTTCGTCGCCGTCGATCCGTCAAAACCCATGCTGGATCTGACAACGTCGCGCATTGCAGCTGCCGGGCTCACTGAACGCACGGAACCTGTCTTGGGCGTTGTCGCGGACCTGCCTGAAGACCAGCCATTCGATGCCGCAACGCTGATCGGCGTCCTGCACCATTTGCCCGGTCATGAAGCCAAGCAGGCAATCCTTGGCGACATTGCCGCGAGATTGAAAACGGACGCCCCGCTGATGCTTGCCGGCAATCACCATGCGTATGCCTCGCAACCGCTGATGATGGCGGCCTGGGCTCAGCGCTGGCGCATGCATGGGGCAACCCCGGCCGAGATCGAGATAAAACTGGGCAAAATCCTGCAAGGGGCCGATCCGCCGCAGTCGGAAGCCGCCGTTTTCGCCTTGCTTGCAGCAGCGGGTTTGATGAAGCCGCTGCGCTTTTTCTCGAGCCTGTTCTGGGGCGCCTGGATTGCATTTCGCGAGTAATGCGATCGACGACTTCGGCGGTGTGAGGGCTTCGGCGGAGCGCTAGAACGTTTGCCTGATCTTCGTATCGGAGTTGGCAAACACCTCGTCCGGCACGAAAAAGTCGCCGGCAAGCGGTCCGGTCGCGCCGGGCGCATAGATCGAGAAGTCCGTGACACCCTCGGCGCGCAGCACCTCCTCGTCGATGTAGAAATTGCCCGACGTCTCGCGCGAGGCCCGCATGAAGATGGCATGGGCGGCGTCGGCCATGATGTCGGGCGAGCGGCTCATCGCCGCCACCGTCGCGCCACCCAGCAGATTGCGCACCGCCGCCGTGTCGATGGTCGAGATCGGCCACAGCGAATTGACCGCAATGCCGTCCCTGGCAAACTCGGCGCTCATGCCCAGCGTGCACATCGACATGCCGAACTTGGCCATGGTGTAGGCGACATGGTTCTTGAACCACTTGGCCTTCATGTCGAGCGGCGGCGCCAGATTCAGGATGTGAGGATTGCTGGCTAACTTCAGGTGGGGAATGCACATTTTGGACACCAGGAACGTGCCGCGCGTGTTGATCTTGTGCATCAGGTCGTAACGCTTCATGTCGGTCTCCAGCGTGCCGGTGAGCTGGATGGCGCTGGCATTGTTGACGCAGATGTCGATGCCGCCAAATTTTTCGACCGTCCTGGCAACGGCCTCGGCCACCTGCGCCTCCTCGCGGATGTCGCACAACACGGGCAGCGCCTTGCCGCCGGCCTGCTCGATCTCTTCGGCCGCCGTGTAGATCGTGCCCGGCAGCTTGGGATGCGGTTCGGCGGTCTTGGCGGCGATCGTCACATTGGCGCCGTCGCGCGCCGCCCGCAGCGCGATCGCCAGGCCAATGCCGCGCGACCCGCCAGAGATGAACAGCGTCTTTCCCTTGAGCGACATTTTCCCTCCGCTACTTCTGGTTCTTTGCGCGATCCTTGCCTGCACCGCTGCCGGATACAAGGGCTTGCCGCGGGAAGCCGTGGTGACGCTGCGGAGCCTTTCGTGAAGGTCCAAGGAAACGCATTGGATCCGTCCACGGGTTTGGTATATATTCTATACAAACAGGTAGAATATAGAATGGCTCTGTCGATCAAGAACACGGAAGTCGAACAACTTGCGCGGGAACTTGCCCGCCGCCGCCGCGTGTCCGTGACAGAGGCTATCCGTCAGAGCCTTGAGCGCGAGGTTGCACGAGAGCGACTGGTGCCTCGCGAAGACGCTAGTGATCTGTTTCAGCGGTTAATGGCGATTGCTGAGAGCGCCGGAAGAATCCCCAAAAGCGAAGATGCGATGACCGAGGACGAAATCCTCGGTTATGACGAGTTCGGAATCCCGACGAAATGATCATCGATTCGTCGGTCTTGGTCGCCATTTTGCGTCTCGAGCCGGGGTACGAACGTTTCGTGCTGGCGCTCACGCAAGCCAAGAGGAAACTGTTGCCAGCGCCAACCTTTCTTGAAACCACAATGGTGCTCGCGGGCGGTTGGCAGGATGAAATTCTGGCTCGTCTCGACGACTTTCTTCGCACCGCCTCGATCGAAACGATTGCCTTCACGGCAGACCATGCGGCCGTCGCCCGTCAGGCCTTCCTGCGTTACGGCAAAGGCCGGCATCCGGCCGCGCTGAACTTCGGTGACTGTATCGCTTACGCCACGGCCCGGCTCGAATCCATGCCGCTGCTGTTCAAGGGCGACGATTTCCGGCTGACCGATATCGAGGCGGCAGTGTAATCGATATCAGACCAGCACCAGCCCCTGCCGCATCGCGATCGCGATGGCGTCGGTGCGGTTTGCGGCACCGAGCTTGATCAGGATCGCGGCGACGTGGAACTTCGCCGTATGCACGGAAATGTTGAGCCGCCGGGCGATCACCTTGTTGGGTGCGCCTTCCGCCAGCAGCGCCAGCACTTCCGCCTCGCGCGGCGACAGCGCCGGCCGGGGGGCCTGCTCGTCCAAGACCTCGTCCTCGAACGGCTCGCTTTCGCCGGCATGGAAATCCTCATCGCGCCCACGGCCGCCATCGCCCGTAATGCGATAGCCGGCCGCCGCGAGCCGCGCCGCGGCGGCGATCAGCATATCGTCGGCGCTCATGGGCATGATGGCAAACACCTCGCCGACAGGCCGCTCGCCGCCGGCGCGTCCGCTCAGCAGCACCCGTGGCACCGAGGCCGGCATGGCATCGCCGCTCCTGTCGTCAATGATGGCAACGTCGGCCCTGCCGCTACCGGCCACCACCGGCAGCAGGTCGTCGCTGGCGGCAAGCGTGGCGGCCAGACGCTCTGCGCGCGCGGCATCGCCAAGCGCGATCAGCACCACCAGCCGCCGCGAAGCAGCGCCGTCAGCCATGATCCGATCATCGGCGAGCGTTTCCATCAATCCTCTCAGCTCAGCGGCTTTTCGCCGATGGTCACTGTCACGTCGCGTTGTTCACCGCCACGCACCACGCCAAGGGTTACAGCGACCCCGGCGCTATCGGGCCCAAGCCTGCGGATCAGGTCGCGCGGGCCATGGACGGCCTCGCCATTCCACGCCACGATGATGTCGCCCAGCGACAGCCCGGCGGCCTTGGCCGGCCCGTTATCGTCAAGGCTCATCACCATCGCTCCACGGGCGTCGCGGTCGCGCACCGGATGCAGGCCGGCGCCGAGATAGCCGCGCGCCACATGGCCTTTCTCGCGCAAAGTCGCGACCGCGCGTTCGATCGTCTCATAGGGCATGACCAGCGCCCGGCCGCGCGGCCCGAACAACAGCATGCCGATCAGCGCGCCCTTGGCGTCGAGCACCGGGCCGCCCTCGAAGCGCCCGCCGGCGCCGACAGCCAGATTGATGCGTCGGTCGATGGTGCCGCCGCGCATCGAGCGCCAGGCCGGACCAACCTCGCCGACCGAACCCGACACGGCCAGCGCCGAGCCCTGGCTGTTGCCGATGGCAATGGCGATGTTGCCGGGCCGAACGGCATCGGCCCTGGCAAGCGTCGCGGCGTTGGCGACATCCGCCGGCTTCAGCAGGGCGACACCCGTCGACGGATCGCGGCCGACGAGTTCCGCCTTCGCCGTCTCGCCCGTGGCCAGCGTCAACTCGATCTCTTCGCCGGCCTCGACCGCTTCCTCGGCGGTGACGAAATAGCCGTCGCTCCAATGGAAGGCGCTCGCCGTGCGGTGATGATGGGTGGTGAAGCTTGCCGTTGCCGGTGCCGCCTTTTCCGCGAGATCGGCGATCGCCTGTGAAAATGCATTCAGATTGAAGTCGCTCATGATGATCTCCTGGGTTTTCTCATGCCCCAGATATCGCGCGGCAATGCGTCCGGAGGTACTCGCCTGACGGCTAGTTGCTGGTTTGACTGGCCATCTGGTCAGGTCGCGGCCGGTTGGCCCGCTCCGCACATATAGTGTGTGTCGCCCAAAAGTGCTCGGCGGTTTTGGGGTAACGGCACGCATAAGAAAAAGTCACGATCAAGCCTGAAATCACGGAGCCCATCCATGGCCCTCGCCGCCGCCAAATTCCCAGCCGACGACACGTTGCTCGACACCTATTCGACCACGGTGGCCGACGCCGTCGACCGCATCGGCCCGGCTGTCTGCCGCATCGAGCGGATTGGCGGACAGGGCGGCCATGGCTCCGGCTTCGTCATCGCGCCGGACGGGCTGGTCGTCACCAACTTCCATGTCGTCGGCGATGCCAAGACGGTGCGCGTCTCGATGCCGGACGGCGCATCGAGCGAGGGCCGCGTGCTCGGCCGCGATCCCGATACCGATATCGCCCTGGTGCGCGCCGACGGCAGCTTCGCCGACGTGGCGCCGCTCGGCGATTCCAAACGGCTGCGGCGCGGTCAGATTGCCATTGCCATCGGCAATCCCCTCGGCTTCGAATGGACGGTCACCTCGGGCGTCGTCTCGGCGCTCGGTCGCTCGATGCGCGCCTCGACCGGCCGGCTGATCGACGACGTCATCCAGACCGATGCCGCGCTCAACCCCGGCAATTCCGGCGGGCCGCTGGTGTCCTCGGCCGGCGAGGTCATCGGCGTCAACACCGCCATGATCCATGGCGCGCAAGGCATTGCCTTCGCGGTCGCTTCCAACACCGCCAATTTCGTGATTTCGGAAATCATCCGCTTTGGCCGCGTGCGCCGCGCCTTCATCGGTGTCTCGGCCGACACCACCAATCTGCCGCGCCGCGCGGCGCTGTTGTCGCAGGTGTCGACCAGCACGGCGGTGCGGCTGCGCAGCGTCGAGAAGGACGCCCCGGCGGCGAAGGCCGGCCTCAAGGAGGGCGACATCATCGCGGCGATAGACGGCCGCCCGGTCACCGGCGTCGACGACCTCGTGCGCATGCTCGACGCCGAGCGCATCGGCCGCGAGACGTTGTGCACGGTAGTCCGCCGCACCGGCGTCAGCCAGGTGGCGGTGACGCCGGTGGCACGGGCGGGGTGAGGCTCACACCCCCGCCGCCCCATCCGCGTACTGTGCCAGAAACTCTTCGCTGGGCGGGATGGGCTTGATGACGTCGATCAGCACGCCGTTGGGATCGCGGGTGATGAAATGGCGCTGGCCGAAGGGTTCGTCGCGCAGCGTTCGCAGCACCGGCAGGCCGGCGGCCAGGATCCGTTCATAGACCGCGTCGGGATCCCTGACCTCGAAATTGATCAGCAGGCCTGAGGTACGCCCCCGCCCCTCTTCCGGGATCGTCTCGTGGTCGCCCTGGACGATGCCGAGATTGACGCGTTTGTTGTCCACCGATTGCAGGTGCACGTACCAGTCGCTTTCAAACAGCGGCTGGAAGCCGAAATGCCTGACGTAGAAGGCCGCCGTGTCGGCGACGTCGCCGGTCATCAGCACCGGGTAATAGCTTGTGGTCTTCATCTTTCTTTCTCCCTGGACATAACATACAGTCTGTATGTAAATCGAATTAACATACAGGCTGCATGCATGCAACAGGAATCCGCACGCCGTTCCAACCGCGACCGCACCGAGGCGACGCGCGCCGACCTGATCGCGGCGGCGCGCAAGCTGTTTACGGAAAAATCCTATGCCGAGACCGGCACGCCGGAGATCGTCACCGCCGCCGGCGTCACGCGCGGCGCGCTCTATCACCACTTCGCCGACAAGCAGGCGCTGTTTGCCGCCGTGGTCGAGCAGGAGGCGCGGGCGGTGGCACTGGAGATCGACCGCGCTTCGCCACCCTCGCTCGACGCACGCGATGCGCTCATCGCCGGTTCGGATGCCTATCTCGCTGCCATGCGCGTGCCCGGCCGCACGCGGCTGCTTCTGCTCGACGGGCCGGCCGTGCTTGGCCGCGCCGCCATGGATGCTATCGACAACCGCCATGGCAACCGTTCGCTGCGCGAGGGCCTGGTCGCCGCGATGCGGGCGCAGACGATGACGAGATTGCCGGCGCAAGCGCTGACGGCGCTGCTTGCATCGGCCTTCGACCGCGCCGCGCTCGCCATCGAGGCCGGCGCCTCGGCGCAGGATTACCGCGCCGTGCTCATGGCGCTGATTGACGGATTGTCTCCGGCTCCTCCTGCAGCATGACCCCGAAACCGAAGGTTCGGAAAGGATCATGCGCAAAATCAAAGTGCTACAGCGTCCTTTGCGCGTCCTCAGGGACGCCCGGCGCTGTAGGCACCACGCCCGGTTCGAACTCGTTGAAGCAGCCGAACTGGCGCTTGAACTGGTCGATCAGCCAGGCAGCCGCCGGTTTCGGGCTGGTGCCGTTACGATACATGGCAAACATCGGCGAGCGCACCTCGCTGAAGGGTTCGAGGTCGAGCTCCACCAGCCGGCCGCTGGCCAGATCTTCCGCCATCAGCCAGCGCGGCAGCCCGCCCCAGCCCAACCCCTCGCGCATCAGAATATGCTTGGTGCGCACATCCGTCAGCCGCCAGGTGCGGTAGGCGAAGACGCCGAAGTCGCGCCCCTTGGTGCGCTCGGATTGGTCGGTGACGACAAGCTGCGTGTGTTCGCGCACATCCTCGAGCGCCAACGGCTTCGGCAACAGCGCCAGCGGGTGGCTGGGTGCCGCGGCCAGCACGATCGACATGAAGCCGATGCGCACCAGATGCACGTCGACCTCGCCCAGCAGGCCGCCAATGCCGAGATCGGCCTGGCCGCTGACGACATGATCGGGAATGAGGCCGAGCGTGCCGATATGCAGACGCAGCATCACGGTTGGAAACTGCGCCTCGAACGCCTTCAGCACCCGCACCAGCACCGGCGAAGGCAAGGTCGCGTCGACCGAGAGCGCCACTTCCGCCTCCAGCCCCTGATGGTGGCCGTCGACGCGCGAACGGATGCGCTGCAGCACGCCGATCATGCGCCTTGCATCCTCCAGCATCGCCCGGCCGATCTCGGTCAGTTGCGGTTGGCGCGTGCCCTCGCGTTCGAACAACTTCAGTCCAAGCTGCGCCTCGAGATTGGCGATGCCGTAGCTGATGACGGACTGGGCCCGGTTGAGCTTGCGGCCGGCGGCGGAGAAACTGCCGGTGTCGGCAACGGCAACGAAGATCTGAAGCTGGTCCAGGGTCGGGTTGGGTTGCATCGTCATATCTATTTTATGGATGGATCGTATAGAAAATATACCAGTTTATCTGATGGATCGATAGACCCATATGTGGCGGGACAATTCATTCCACTGGAGAGACCCGCTATGTCCATTCTTCTCGTTACCTCGAGCCCGCGCGGCGCTGCCTCGCACTCGACCCGCATCGCCACCGAATTCGCCGAGAAACTCGTCGCCGCCGATCCGTCGAACACGCTTGTCGTGCGCGACCTCGTCGCCAACCCGCTGCCGCACATCGATGCCGATTATTCGACCGGCATCTACACGCCCGCCGAAGCGCGCACCGCGCGCCAGGCTGAAGTCGTCGGCGTCTCCGACGTAGTCCTCGACGAGCTGTTCGCCGCCGACACGGTGATCCTGGCCACCGGCTTCATCAACTTCAACATCTCCTCGACGCTGAAGTCGTGGGTCGACCATATCGCCCGCTCCGGCAGGAGCTTTGCCTATGGCGAGGGTGGCCCCAAGGGCCTCGTCACCGGCAAGAAGGTCTATATCGTCCTGGCTTCGGGCGGCATCTATTCGGAAGGCGCCGCGGTACAGTTCGATCACGCCGTTCCCTATCTGCGCGGCGTGCTCGGCTTCCTCGGCATGACCGATGTCGACGTCATCCGCATCGAAGGCGTCGGCATGGGCCCTGAAGCGGTGACATCAGCGCTCGCCAAGGCGACCGCCAAGGTCGATGCGGTTGTGGCCAGCCAGCAGGTTGCCGCAGCGGCGTAAG
>NZ_AXAE01000034.1 GCF_000472705.1 Mesorhizobium erdmanii USDA 3471
CGGAACTCGAAGGCACGATCAGGAGAGAAGCATGAGCCGCCTGCATGTCGAAAACCATCTGGTGTCGCGCATCGGTTGGCTGCGCGCCGCCGTTCTGGGAGCCAATGACGGCATCGTCTCGACCGCGAGCCTGATCGTCGGCGTGGCGTCGGCCGCCGCNCCGACCTCGCAGGTTCTGGTCGCNGGCATCGCCGGGCTGGTCGCGGGCGCCATGTCGATGGCTGCCGGCGAATATGTCTCNGTCAGTTCCCAGTCGGACACCGAGAANGCCGACCTCGCCCGCGAACGCGAGGAACTCAGGACCCAGCCNGAATTCGAGCGCGAGGAACTCGCCCAGATCTACGTCAAGCGCGGTCTGGAGACGGGCCTGGCGCGCCAGGTCGCCGATCAGCTGATGGCTAGGGATGCTCTGGCCGCGCATGCCCATGACGAACTCGGCATTTCGGAAATGACCACGGCGCGGCCGATCCAGGCGGCGCTGACCTCGGCGGCGACCTTCAGCGTGGGCGCGGCGATGCCGCTCATCATGGTGCTGGTCTCGCCTCGCGCCACGCTGGTGCTGGCGGTGTCGGTAGCCTCCCTGCTTTTCCTCGGCTTGCTGGGCGCCATCGGCGCCAAGGCCGGCGGCGCCAACATCCTTCGCGCAACCCTGCGCGTCACCTTCTGGGGCGCACTGGCCATGGCACTCACCGCCGGCATCGGCGCGCTGGTCGGCACGGCGGTGTAGGCGGCGGGCGGACGGCTGGGACGCGACCGTTAGCTATATACGTGGGTTTGCCTCGCGCTGTCGCCCGCGGGGCATTCAGCACGAGGTCATTCCTGTTGCTTGCTGACTTTGTCGCGAGCGGCCCAAACCTCTACGAGCAGCATCGTCACCGTAACAGCCAGCGGCCCAAGTATGAATCCGGGAGCCCCGAACAGGGCGAGCCCGCCTATCATGGATATGAAGGCGGGGATTGTGTGAAGCCTCAGCTGATTCCCTACGAACATCGGTCGAAGGACATTGTCGATGCCGCCCACCACGATGCCGCCCCATACAGCTAGGATCAACGCCTTACCCCAGTCGCCATCGAGCAAGAGCAGGATTGCCGCCGGTATCCACACGATGAACGCTCCCAGCACCGGCACGACGGAAAGCACGCTCATCACCACGCCCCAAAGAAGGGGCGTCGGCAACCCGAGTATCCAGAACATCAGACCGCCCAAAGATCCCTGAACGGCCGCGACGGCCAGCGTCCCGTAGACCGTGGCGTGGACGGTATCGAACACCCGCTGAAACAGTCGCTCGGTGTCGGTGCTCTCCAGCGGCATCCAATCGCGGAGCAGGCGGGCGACCGCGGTCCGATCACGCAGGAAATAGAACAGCATGTAGAACGTCAGGACGACTTCGGCTGCCTGCAACACCGAGCCCTTGACGAATGTGGCACCGGCGTTGCTGAGCCATGTTGCGAGGCTCGCCATCATCGCGGGCAGATCGACCTGTTGATCGATCCACCTTCCAATAGGTGCGATGCCAGGATGGGTTTCGAGGAGACGTTGGATCTCCCCATCAGCCACACGAGTTCGGACAGAGGCTGCCCCGGAAGCAGCTTCCTCGACCAAACGCCCTACCAGGAAGGCTGCCGGAACAGCGACGAGCAGCACTATCGTCAAAACCGAAACCATCGCCGCAAGGCTGGGATGTTTCAACTTCGTCTCGATCCAGCCATGGAAAGGAGCAAACAGGATTGCCAGTGACAGAGCCCACGTGATCGCGCCCAAGAATGGTTCGGCCAGAAGTGCGCACACGACAATCCCAACGATCACGGCGGCGCCTAGCACCACCATGCCCGCGCGGCTTCCGCGAACTTGTGAATTGCCGGCGTTCATTTTCCCAACACCGAAACGGTTCGTCTGGGCGTTTCCTTCACGTTCCAACCTTTGTTGCCACCTAACTCTTCTCCAACCGACGACTGATAGTGGAGCGGCTCCTTGACCCGGCGCTAGGCCTTCAGTTGCTGCCTCCAGAGTGGCTTCAGCAACTCCAGGCATGCCAGCACAGCAAATCCCGCGGCAAGCGTCATAGCGAGATCGTCGAGATGCAGCGGTCCGAAGCGGAAGAGGCTGGTGGCAAACGGCCACAGAAGCGTCCCCGCCAGCATTGCAGCAACGACCGCGACAACAATTACGAGGGACCGGTTCGGCCTGTTAAGCGCGGCCAAAAGGGATGCGCTGAAGGAGCGATTGACAAAAATCAGTCCCACGATTGTCAGCACCAGCGAGAAAAACGTTAGCGCCCGGATTTCGTTCTCGGCCATGCCCTGCCTCAGGGCGACAATGTAGATGCCCGCGAGAAGCGCGAAGGCGAGCGTCCCCTGGATCAGCCCCCACCTGATCAATGCCCCGGAGAACAGTGGCGAGTCCGGATTGCGCGGCGGCCGGCGCATCACATCGTCTTCTTCGCTCTCGGCCTCGAAAACCAGTGAACAAACCGGATCGATCACCATCTCCAGAAAGGCGATGTGTATCGGTCCGAACAGGATCGGCAAGCCAAACAGCAATGGCAGCAGCGAGAGACCCGCGATCGGCACGTGGACCGCGAAGATGAACCCTATCGCTTTGCGCAGATTGTCGAAGATGCGGCGGCCAAGCCGAATGGCTTTGACGATCGAAGCAAAATCGTCGTCGAGCAGGACGATCGACGACGCTTCGCGCGCTACGTCGGTGCCACGGCCACCCATGGCAATCCCGATGTTGGCTGCCTTGAGGGACGGCGCGTCATTGACGCCGTCGCCCGTCATGGCCACGATTTCACCGCTCGACTTCAGCGCGCTCACGATGCGAAGTTTCTGTTCGGGCATGATGCGCGCGAACACGGTTGCGGTTTTCAAGCGCAGTGCCAGTTCGTCGTCATTGAGCGATTGCATCTCACTGCCGGTCACCACGCTTTCAGCGTCAAGGCCAGCCTGACGCGCGATTATTTTGGCGGTCGCAGGGTAGTCGCCAGTGACCATCATAACCTTGATGCCGGCGGAACGGCAGTCGCTGACGGCTTCGGGAACGCGCGCGCGCAGCGGATCCGTCAGGCCGACCAGCCCGAGAAATTCGAATTTGAAATCGTGTTGCGTCTGCGGCAAGTTGGTGCCGCGATGAGACCCGCGGGCCACGCCGAGCACACGCAGCCCCTCGGACGCCATGGCCTCGACCGAGTTCTTCAGGGCCTTGAAGTCCCTTGCGTTCAGATGGCACAACGCCCCGATCGCCTCTGGCGCGCCTTTTGCCGCAACCAGCGAATTGCCATCGCCACGTGTCGATTGCCAGACATTCGACATCGCCAGCAGTCCGGGTCGAAGCGGATAAGCGTGGACCAGTTCCCAATCCGGTTTGTCCAGAAACTTGTGCTCGGACAGCCGTTCCTTGCCGAGTTTGTGAAATGCGATCTCCATGGGGTCGAAAGGAATCTGGGCGCTGGCAAGCACACCCGTCTCGACCAGATCGGCGAATGCCGCCGGCAGGTCGGTGCCCGGCTTGTCCGCCATCCGAAACAACATTCCATCCGCCGACCGAAGTTCGGCAATCGTCATCCGGTTCTCGGTGAGCGTGCCTGTCTTGTCGGTGCAGAGGATCGTCGCCGAGCCAAGCGTTTCGATCGCGGCGGCCCTGCGGGTCAGGACGCGCGCCTGCGATATGCGCCACGCACCCATGGCCATGAAGATCGTGAGCACGACGGGAAACTCTTCCGGCAGCATCGACATGCCAAGCGCGATGCCCGCGAGCACGGCGTCAAGCCATCCGCCGCGCAGAAGCCCATAAAGCAAAACCGCGACGACGCTGACTCCACCGCCGACCATGGCGAAAATACGCACGACGCGCCGCATTTGTGCCTGCAATCGCGGCGGTTCTGTCTCCATTGAGCTCAGCGAGTGGCCTATCTTGCCGATTTCACTTCGTGACCCAGTCGCGACGACCTCGCCAATCCCTGAACCGCGGACGATCAGGGAACCCGAGAATAAGAAAGGCAGATCGTCGCCGCCTGGCCGGTGCTCGGTCGTTGGCGGTGCGCCGTCGGCGGCAATCTTTCGGACCGGTACGGATTCGCCTGTCAGCAGGGATTCGTCGCTCTGAAGGTCCTGGCTCTGGAGAAGTCTGGCGTCGGCGGGGACCCGGTCACCCTCGCCGAGCACGACGAGATCTCCCTGGACAACTTCACGACCGGCAATGCGCTTGCGTTCACCACCGCGTATGACCAGGGCGCGAGGGCTGGTGAGGTCACGCAATGCCTCCAGGACGCGCTCGGTGCGTGTCTCCTGGATGATGGTTATGCCAATCGACATTGTGCCAAATGCCAACAGGATAAGCGCTTCCTCCAGATTGCCCAGAAGCAGATAGACGATGCCTCCGCCGAGCAGGAGCGCAAGCATGGGCTCGCGAATGACCTCAAAGGCTATTCTGAATGGTGTGCGCAGATTGGACCTGGGCAGCTCGTTAGGGCCCTCGGCGAGAAGTCTGGCCTGAGCCTCGGTTTCGCTGAGGCCGCTTAGGCTCTGTTCATTTGCCGAAGCACCAGCCGCACTTTGCGCTTTCCCGAAACTGGGCGCTTCTATGGGCTGCATCTAGTCCCTCTCGGCAGCGAATGCTCGCTGCATTTGCCTGACGATCTTGGCTCGACCTCGCTCATCCGCCGCCGAGTTCACCACCTCGCTCACGTCCGGCACGAGCCGGGAGAGATTGCTATGCAAGTCGAGGTGGCCGGCGTTTTCCGGCTTTAACCCTGTCACGCAACATGTCGCGCCATGGAAGCGCAAGACTGAATGCTGATCGCGATCCAAGATCGTACGCCTAATGCGACATCAAGACCGGCAAGCGCAGGTCCGACAGAATGCCTTCCGTGGCCCCACCCAGCACAAAGTCTCGAAGCCGCGAATGGCCCCATCCACCCATGACAAGGAGGCCGCCATTGATCCTGATGGCGTGCTCCTGAAGCGCGGCGCCGATTTCATTGTCGCCGGCGTGAATCGACTCGGCCTTGGCCTTGAGGCCTCGTGCCGCTAGTCCATGCGCCAGACGATCGCCGATGTCCTCTCGCGGCAGTAACTTTTCATCCGTCACGGTGACGACCGATATGGCTGATGCCAGTTCCAGGAATGGCCTGGCATCGGCCACGGCCCTTGCAGCCACGCGGCTGCCGTCCCAGGCGATCACCACATGATCGAGTGCAATGACATCTTCGTGACCTGGAAGAATCAAAGTCGGGCGACCAGAGCTGAACACAAGCTCCTCGGCAGTCATCCGGGCAGCTTCGTTGCCTTGCGTCCAGCCCACGAGGCAGAGGTCGAAGTAGCGGCCCTCCATGGCTGCACTTTCTCCCATCAGTGCGGGCTCAGCCTTCAGCTCCTGCCTCGTCAGCGGCACGCCGCACCGCGCGGCGTCGGCCGCGAGCGCGTCCAGCAATGCCTGGCCTCGGCTTCGGCTTGCAGCCTCGACCTCGCGTATCTTGGCGGGAAGGTCGAGCAGAAAGCGGGACAAGGCATTCGAAACGTCTGGGATGTCGACGTTGATGACCGCCGCATTCAGCATTGCGTGGAGATGCCGTGCTACCGCCGCTGCGTTCGATGTGACCTTGGAACTTGGCGGATCTGGATAGGTCGGCAAAAAGACAGATGCCAGAAGTTGCATTGTTAGCTTTCCTTCGACGACGGCAAAACGGCCAGAGGCTTTCTCGTCTGACTATCGCGATTTCGTAACGATGCGCCTTGATGCACATCAATTTCCGCGCCCCTCTCGCCACTCAACCGACGGCTGACCTACGGCAATCAGCGGAAGCGGCTGCCTCTGCCATGGGGCGATTTCGGTTGGCGAGGAGACGGGCAGCCCAGTGTGCCAAAGCTGCGTTGGCGCAACGCTCCTACTAGCTTAGATGCAGGTGCCTAGGGTGGCTTTTTGGGCCAATCCGCTGCTGTGATGCGCCACTCGGCTATCCTAAAAGCAAGGCGCAGATCAACATGGCCCCGGTGCGCCATAAGACGACCGCAATGGGCTTGCGAACATAATGCTGCATTAGGATGGGTAAGCCGATCTGCGATGAGCGACGACCTGGAGACCCTGCAGCGAGAGACATTCGACTACTTCATCCATGAGGTAAACCCGGCCAACGGTCTCATTCGCGACAAGACAGAAGCCGACTGGCCAGCCAGCATTGCCGCCACCGGCCTTGCGCTGGGGTGCTACCCAGTCGGGGTCACACGCGGTTTCATAAGCCGGAGGGCGGCTGCGGAGCGAACGCTAGCCACACTCCGCTTCTTCTGGAACAGTCCTCAGGGTCCAGAGCCAGAAGCCACCGGATACCGCGGCTTTTACTATCATTTTCTCGACATGGACACTGGCCGGCGGGCCTGGCGATGCGAACTGTCGACCATCGACAGCACCTTGCTGCTGGCCGGAGCCTTGGCCGCAGCCTCATTCTTCGATCGGAAAACAACGGTCGAAGCAGAAATCCGATCCTTGGCCGACGGGCTTTACCGAAGGGCTGACTGGCGCTGGGCGCTCAACAAGGGCAAGACCGTCACCCACGGCTGGACTCCCGAGACTGGCTTCCTGAAGTATCGGTGGAAGGGTTACGATGAGGCGCTCCTTCTATATGTCCTGGGCCTTGGCTCGCCGACCCACCCTCTGCCCTCAAGCAGTTATAAGGCATGGACCGCCACGTTCCGATGGCTGCACGCCTACGGTCACGACTATCTCTATGCTGGCCCGTTGTTTATCCATCAACTTTCGCACGTGTGGATCGATCTTCGCGGTCTGCAAGACGCTTTCATGCGCGACAAGAAGAGCGATTATTTCGAAAACAGCCGACGCGCTACGCTTGTCCAGCACCACTATGCCCTGGACAATCCACGCGGTTTCGACGGCTATGGAGAACATTGCTGGGGCCTTACCGCCAGCGATGGCCCTGGGCCTTCCACGATCAGACTGAAAGGCATCGAACGCCGGTTCCTGGATTACGCGGCGCGTGGTGTCCCGTTTGGTCCCGATGATGGGACGCTCGCCCCATGGGCCGCCGTCACCTCGTTGCCGTTTGCTCCCGAGATCGTGCTGCCGACAATCGCCTTCTGGATCCACAAGGCCAAACTCAAGTCCACCCGAACGTACGGTTTTGCTTCATCCTTTAATCCGACGCACCCGCAGGGCCAAGCCAAAGGGGCATTCGGCTGGTGGGTCTCACCCTGGCATTTCGGCCTGGATGAGGGCCCGGTCGTATTGATGATTGAGAATGCACGCAGCGGGCTGATATGGCGATTGATGCGCTCGTGCCCGTACATTCGCGAAGGCCTGCAACGGGCAGGTTTCGAGGGTGGTTGGCTGGAGCAAATCCAGCCACCTCGCCTGTAGGTCGGACGGTAACGCTTCACCATCGTGACGACGGCCACGCCCCCGCATGATAGTACCGATGATGTTCCTCCTGGCAATTCAACGGGAGACCGTCAGCAACAAAGTCAGCTTACTGGCAACTTCTTCCCAAGAGCCGACTGGCAGTTCTCGGCGCCGTTGCTGACAGACAGCAAGGCGCCTCACAGCGGTCGTTAAGATCAGACTGCCACCGGCCTGAAAGCCGACGCTGTGGGCCACGCCCCAGAAACTGTCTTCAATCTTATCGCTTCGCGACCCTAAGCTGCCCGAGGTCCAGAGCCTTCTGGATTCTCAACTGGCAAGCGAGGCTCGTCGAGATCCATATCATCTCGTAGGGGCTGCTCGAGGATCGCGCACGGGAACGGCTGCGGAATCTTGCCTCGCCCTCTTGCGGTAGCCTTGGCGCAAGCGCCGCCGAATACTGGCCTTCATATCTTCACGGCATGCTTCATGTTCGTATGTCCGAAACCATGCCCATCAGGAGCGTCGATGAAACAAACGGATGAGAATATTGCGGAGCGGTAGCCCAACGGCGGTATTTCGCCGAAGTCCCGGGCTGTGATGCGCGACCGCTCATGCTGTCAGCGTCAGAGCTTGCAAATCCCGTCACTTTACACAAAACTTGACCATCGAGGCCAGTCATCCGGGGGATGTCGGTTTAGTCAATTCAAAAAATGAGGATGCTAGGCGATGTTTGCAGTCATACGCGCTCATTTTACGACCACTCCAGCGAGCGACGTCTGGTCCGACGCCGAAATGCGGAACTGGCTTGACCCTACAATACCTTACAGCGTCGCCCATTATTGGTCCCAAACGTCTTTCTCGCAAATCGATTTAAGTTATCAGCTGTTGCCGATACTTCAGCTTGCCGACCCACGCAATGACCCGAATTTCGGCACGTCGGCCCGGGACAGGCTTGTGAATGGTGTCCTCGCCGGGGCGACTAACCAGTGGGACCCAGATTGGTCCACTTTCGCCCACGTCGTTATCTGGTTTCCTGCCGCGATAGATCTTCACGGCGGCGGCAGCTACAGCGTCAAACGCAAGGACGGAACCGGCGGACGAAGCATGGTCGTTGCGGTCGTCAACAAGGGTGCGCGGTTCGACACGATCTGTCAGGAGTTTGGGCACAATTTCGGATTTCAGCATGAACGAAATAAAGCGGGAGGCGAATACGGCAGTCCCTATTCCACGATGAGTTCCGCTGTATTCCCCGATAACGCCTTCGAGCGCCCTGCCTCTCCACAGCTTCCGGCAGGTCTTGCGCCTTTCGACGGCAACCCTCCGCCTACGACGGATGTCATGCGCATAGCCGGTCCGTATGTTACCCCCTTGCAGTTCTTCGTGAAACGGACCGGAGACTTCGTGCATGCCGATTCGGTTGAAGAGCTGCCCGCCACATTCCAAGATGCCCACATCAACGTATACCTGCGAGCGCTCGATGCAGGAGTAACGTCTTGGCCAACACGCCGTAAGGTCTTGGCAGTCGTTCCGCCCGCATACGGGGACGCAAATGGATATGGAATCGAAATTCGCAGACCGCGCGAGTACGACCAAGGTCTCAATGCGGCTCCAGCACCCGGTATTTCAGGTGTCGCAGGCGCCGTGATTCATTCTTTTGATCCTTCCACCAAACTCATTACCTATGTTGGTTGCATACCGTTTGCTGACCTTGAAGGTGATCGAGACTACCGGATCGGAAATTTGGTCATCCGACTCAACAATTTCAACGAAGACTCCGATTTTGCGAGCGTTACTGTTGGTGGGTCTAAACTGGGCAAAGCCACGATTCAGTTCGCACCGGCGCAGATCTCGTCAACCGTTACTTACACGACAGATTGGGAGTGGGTGTATGCAACTCCGTGCACAATGTTTCCTGAAAGCTCATACGCCCAGCGCAGCCACCTAAAATGCACCAAAGTCGTCCTGACGGCTCTCTCCCACGGGTATGAACAGCCGGGATACGTTTGGACAATTAACGACGTGGCAGTCGACCCTGCGCAGACCAGTATGGAAGTTTCGGTCAATGTGCGGTCCGGCGATCCAGGTCCAGGCGGGCAGTTTCGAAGTGAAGGCATCACCGTAAAGTATCGAACTATAGATAACCGCCTGGAGTTCGAATCCGATGCGCCGTATTCGGAGTTCAGCCTGAGTGTATCTGCAACGGTGAGCGAAACGCTAACCGCTGCTGCCGCGTCCACCCCCGCTCGCTCCGTATCAACAGACGTTGCATTCCAGAATATAGAGATTGAATGGTCGCTGCCCTACCTCGAAAAAATGGTGCAGTGCTGGCGCGAGCACATCTACCAGTGGACCCCCGAGGACATGTTCGGCATTCCCACGGGCAACGGTGCCGTTGCCGTCAAAATGCGCCAGTTCCAACAGCTCCACGACCATCTACTGGCGACGAATCCTGAACTCGCGGAAACCCTCACGAGAGAAGTCCTAAAACTCGGAAATATTACCAGGGATGATCTTTTTGCCCAGCCTGGCCCCTGACTAGAACATCGGCTTCCGGCAGCAACCCCAGCAGCTAATCTGGATCCGGACCGATAACCCATCTGCCGCCTACGACGATCCGTGCCTCCCGGTCGGTGCGCTTGACCAGCGACAGAATGACTGGGCCCATGTCAGCGCGTAAAGCTGGGAATTGAGAGCATGACAGGGTGGCGCGAGGTGCCCCGGCTCCGGTTGGGCTATCTGGAGAACTCCCGGCTGGACAGTCTGGTGACAAGGATTCTCTAGGTCTTTATATGCGAACAATGAGACGAACAGCTATCATAGGAGCCCTGTCGCTTGCCTGCGTCCCCGCCGTGCTCGCGGCTACCCATTCGGGCCGCGACGCGATCGTCGAGGCGCGCCAAGCTTCAATGAAGGAGATGGCCGCAGCGGCAAAGACGATCGCCGGGATGTTCGATGGCAAGCGGGCCTATGACGCCGCTGCATTCAAGGCAGCGGCCGAGGCTCTCCGCGCCCGCGCCGGCCCTACGCTCATCGCCGAATTCCCGGGCGCCTCGCTGGGCGCGCCATCGAGCGCCAAATTGGAAATAAATCAGGCCCGGCCGGAATTCGAGGCGCTGGCCCGTCACATCGGCCGGCTTACCGACGCCCTGGCCGCCAAGGCCGAGCAAGCGCCGGCCCATATCAGCGACGAGATGAGAATGGGAGCCGGCCTGGCGATGGATGGCGGCAGCCTGCTCGGCAAACGGCGGGGAGCCAGCGAGCCCGATCCCGCCAAACTGCCGGCGGAGCATCTGTTGCATCTCATCCTGCAGGACTGCTCGAGCTGCCATTCGAAATTCCGGCAGAAGGTCGAATAGGACGGCTGAACGCGAACTGGCTCGGTCGGCAATCTGCAGCCGATCGATTTCTTTGGGACTTGACCGGGCCGCAAGGCACATTTCTGGCAGGAGCCACCTTCACCGTGCTGACGCTCGCAGGGTTGTTTGTCATCCGCGGTCGGTTGAAAGGGCGGGCAGATGCCTGAATACCTCGGCGCCAGTGCACTGGCCTCCACCCATCAATTGTCCCCAAGGCCGAGTACGCATTGACTCTTGAGGCCGAACCAAGGATCTGCCCATGTTTGAACTCGACGCCGCGGTTACACACGCAATCAATGGATTGGCGGAACGCAGTGCGGTCGTCGATTTTCTGATGATCTGGGTTTCCTCCATCGGCGTCCCGCTTCTGGTGCTTGCAGTCGCCGGACAATGGTGGCGGCAAGCCGAAAGGCCTCACGTTCGCCACGCGCTTGTCGCGGCCGGACTCTCGTTCCTTCTCGGGCTCGGCTTTAATCAGCTTATCCTACTCTTCGTTCACAGGATGCGGCCCTATGACAGCGGCGTAACTCATCTCCTGATCGCCCCCAGCGGCGATCCATCATTCCCCTCTGATCACGCGACAGCGACGTTCGCGATCGCGGCGGCGTTCCTCCTGCATGGCATGCGGCGCGTCGGGGTGGGCTTCCTCGCCGCTGCTGCGCTTGTCACCTTCTCGCGCGTCTATATCGGAACCCACTACGTCAGCGACGTTCTGGGTGGAGCGCTGACCGCGGTCATTGCGGCCCTTATCGTCCGCTCAGCTTTCCGGGAGGACACCCGCATCGATCGATGGGTGACCGGAATTCTGTAAATAAGCGTCGGCGACGGAATGTCCGGGGCCGCGACTGGAAATATTGGGAAGGCTCCACATGTGCCATGAATCCTCCTCACCGAACCGGGTCAATCGGTCTCGCTTGCTCGCCTTTGCCCTTGCCTTCCTGATCACGTCGCTCGTGACCCCGGTTGCCATCAGCGCTGCTCTCGAAGCTAAAACGGCAGGCCTCGCCGATGCGACGGTGCTGATCATACGTCATGCCGAAAAACCGGATAGCGGGACCGGGCTATCTCCCGCGGGAGAGGCACGAGCGCAGGCCTATGTCGGATACTTTCAGCATCTGACACTGAACGGTGCTACGTTTCGCCCCGACACTCTCATGGCGACCGCAGATTCCAAAAACAGCGCGCGCGAGCGCCTGACCCTCGAGCCTTTGAGCCAGACACTCGGGATTCCGTTGGATCTAAGATTCACCACCAAGGACATCGCCGGCCTTGTTCATGCCTTGAAAAGCGAAGGCCACCGAAAGTCCGTGCTTATTGCCTGGCATCACGGCACGTTGCCGCAGATCATAGAGGCGCTCGGCGGCGACCCGCACGCTGTCCTGCCCGACGGCTACTGGCCCGAAAACGTCTTCGACGCCGTCGTGGTGCTTCGCTACGACCATCATGGGAAGTTCATTCCGGGCTCCGAGCAACTCATTCGCGAAGATCTTGCAAACCCGCCGGGACTGATCAGGGGAGCGAATTCGCAATGAGGCCCTCCCCCGTAAAAAGCCTCCCCCGGGTGCTTCTGATCTTCGGTCAAAACGAGCGGCAATAAATGTCCTTTTTCTCGGCGCTCACGGACTACATAGCTTCGCATCCGCATCTGGCCTATGCGGCGATCTTTCTGCTGGCTTTATCGGAATCCGTTCCGGTCATCGGCGCCGTCGTTCCTGGAACCGCGATCATCGTTGGCCTTGCAGCTCTTGTCCCGAGCGGCGTGCTGACGCTGTGGCCGATGTTGATCGCAGCCTTTCTGGGCGCGATCGTCGGCGACGGCCTGTCCTTCTGGCCGGGTCATCGCTACCACCGTGAAATTCTCCTGCGGTGGCCGTTGAACCGTTATCCCGAACTCGTCGCGCGCAGCGAGGCGTTCTTCGTACGGCACGGCGGCAAGAGCGTCTTTCTGGCGCGCTTCACGGCGGGCGTCCGCGCTTTCATCCCGCTCGTGGCGGGCATGTTGCGAATGCCGGCCCGGCAGTTCTACTACGCCAACATCATCTCGGCATTCGTGTGGGCACCATCGCACATTCTGCCTGGCGTGTTCGTCGGCGCATATCTCAGCGTTGCCGGCGCTGCCGCAGGTCGGCTCGCGGTGCTCCTTGTCGCCGTCATTTTGCTCTTGTGGGTCACCGTTTGGGTCGTCCGTCATGCGTTAAGCAGGGCCATTCCCTTCCTTCTGGCGAATCTGGAGCGGCTGCGAAGATGGGCGGATACTGGGGATACGTGGGCGATGCGACAAATCCGTTCCTTGCTCGATCCGGCCCAGCAGGAAACGAGGACCCTAGCGGCGCTGGCACTGCTGCTCGTCGCAGCAGCCTGGACCTTTTTCGGCATCCTCGAGGATGTCGTCAGCGGTGATCCGTTGGTACGCACCGATGCCGCAGTCTATCGCATCCTTCAGGATCTCCGGACGCCGTCTGGCGATTCCTTGATGGTCGGTTTCACGGAACTGGGTGACACGACTGTCGTGGTTGCGATTGCCGTCGTCGTATTCCTATGGCTAGCCTGGACGCGCGCCTGGCGCACAGTGGCATACTGGGTGGCCGCCATCGGCGGTGCGGCAGCCATCAACACGGGCATCAAAGTGGCGCTCCATCGTGCGCGACCCAACGAGAGCCTCTATTCCGGTTGGAGCGATTTTTCCTTTCCCAGCGGGCACAGCACCGAAAACGCCGTCCTGTATGGTTTTCTGGCTTTCCTGATCGCTCGGCGCGTCCGGCCAGCTTGGGGTCTCCCGGTTGCGCTTGCGGCGGCCGTTTTGGTGGCCTTGATCGCCTTCTCCCGCCTCTATCTCGGTGCCCATTGGTTTTCCGACGTGGCGGGCGGACTGGCTTTCGCGACGGCATGGCTGTCATTGCTATGCATAGCCTACTTGCATCATCAACCGACCGAAAAGGGCGCCAGCGGTCTCATGGTCGTGGCATGTGCTGGTCTGGTCGTCGCCGGCGGTGCCAATGTCTATCGCCGTCACGCGGCCGACATGGTGCGCTACGCAGTCCAATACGAAGCACCTTCGATCCTGGCCGGCGATTGGTGGGCGCGGGAGTGGCAGCATTTGCCTGCGCAACGTATCGATCTCGCAGGCGAGATCGAGGAACCGTTGACCTTCCAGTGGGCCGGCAGCCTGGAACGCCTCGAAGCAGATCTGGCGCAAAAGGGCTGGCGCCCACCAACTCCGTGGACGTTGGCCGGCGCTCTCGCCTGGTTCACGCCGCGCCCTGCTCCGATGGACCTTCCAACGTCTCCCTATATGGAGCGCGGGCGCTTGCCGAGCCTCACCCTGGTCCATCCGCGCGGCGACACGGGCGAGGCCAGTTCGCGCCTCGTGCTTCGCGTTTGGGCGGCCGATATTGACCTTCGAAACGGCCATCTGACGGAACTCTGGATCGGTTCCGTCGTCGAAGAACAGCTGGGTAATCGCTTCCCCCTCTTCACGGTATCGCAGGCTCAGCCCGACGCGAACGGACCTCGCGACTTTCTTGCTGCGTCTCTCGACGCCGCACGGCTGGTGACGCGCCCCGACCTTCTTCCGATCCCCGTTTGGGACGGCCAGGTTCTGCTGGCTCGTGACGCAAGTATTCCGGCCAATCCGGGAACCGAAACTTTGCAGGGGGGCGTTGCCAGTCCCTGACCGAGAGGAACCGTGACGCAATGTCGTAATGCATGAGACGAGCACACGATACCAGTTTCACTCTTTCGCAAGTGGCGCGCACATGACTGTCCTGGTCCTCCTCAATGCAAGCGCCGGCACTATCCAGCGCGCCGACTACGATGTCGAAGCATTCGTTCGAAACGGGCTTAAGGCGCGCGGATTGGAAGCCGAGGTGCGAATGGCGGGCGGGAGCCAGATCGCGGAGATGGCCCACAGTTTCGTCTCGGCGAAAACACCCGGCGACAAATCAAGGACGCTCGTGGTCGGCGGCGGCGATGGCACCCTCGGTTGCGCGGCATCGGCGGTCGCGGGAACGGATGTCGTGCTGGGTGTACTGCCACTCGGCACCCTCAATCATTTCGCCCGCGATCTCGGTTTGTCGAACGATCTGGACGCTGCCATGGACACAATCGCCGCAGGCCATTTGGAGCAGATCGACGTTGCGGAGGTGAACGGTCGGGTTTTCCTCAACAACTCATCCATCGGCATCTATCCGTTTCTCGTCGCCGAACGAACCGCCGAGCAGAAACGGCTAGGGCTGGGAAAGCTTGCCGCGCTCGGCCCGGCGCTTGTCCGCACGCTCAAGGCTTCATCATGGAAGCGGGTCAGGATCTCGATCGGCAACGGGCGAAGCCAGAAGGCGCTTTGCGTATTCGTTGGGAACAATTTCTACGATCTGCGTGCGCTCGGCCACCGCGGCAGTCTTACGTCCGGTGAACTTTGCGTCTACGTCGTGAAGCCGCAGTCCTGGATAGGGCTCGCGCTTCTGCCGCTCAAGGCAGCGCTCGGGTTGATCGACCCAGTCCACGATGTCGAACTCTTGCGGGTTCAAAGTCTGGAGGTCAAGGCGCGCCGCCGACACCTGCGCATTGCGATGGATGGCGAGACGGTCGAGGCAATACCGCCGTTGCAGTATCGGATACGGCAGCGGTCGTTGCGCGTTCTCGCGCCCGCCATGAAAAAAGTTGCACCTCTTTAACGAATTTAAGCGTGCCGGCAGTCGCCCTCCTGTCCTGAAATCGAGGCTGGAGCCAATTCGGACCTCAATCTGATGGAACACAACAACCCAACATTGGTGCGGCATTTGGGGTTAGGTTTGCTGGCGACAGCCCCGCTAGTGGCATTGATCACGTCGGAGCGGATCCAGACATGGGCGGGCACCGTCTCACTCGGTGTCGACAAACAGCAATCTCGTCGTGGTGTACGAGACCTTCTACGTGCAAATTTCATTCCTCAAAGCCATGACGAGCTATCAACGGCCATTTCGGGCGAAGCCCAGAACAGTCTCCATATCGAGGCAAGTGCTGTTGCCAGAGAGCAGCGTCGCGCTGACCCAGATCGGGATTCGATCGTGTCTATCGCAAGCGCCTCCCGCCTCGTCGGCAAGAACTCATCATCTTCTCGGCTACGATGCCTTTTATCAGAAGCTGATCACGAACTTCGACCTAGACTAGCGACAGTCACTGGCTTCTTTTCGATGGAAGCAATCATCAGCAATCGCCCCGTGGACCTGATCAAGCTGCGGTAACCGCGACACGTATAAGCTGAGACGTGGCCGGCGAGCTTTGATACCTTGAGACTGGCGGCTGCCTTCAATTCGGAGTGGTCAACGATGAGCCCACGGATCTGCTTCGAGCTCCGTGGGCTGCAGCACGGTTTAAGTCCGTACTCTTAGCGCCCTTTCCAGCCTGTCGGCGATCTGTGTGACGATGTAGGCAATCACCATGTAGATCACGACGGCGATCACGAAAGCTTAGAGGTAATAGTAGTTCAGCGCCGCGGTAAGCTGGGATTGCGCGAAGATATCGACGACCTCGATGGCGAAGCCCAGGGAAAGCGCCTTCATGATGACCATCATCGAGGTTGTCAGGTCTGGAATCGCGGTGAGGGCCACCTGGGGGAACAGGATCCGTCGGAACAATTGCCCCCCAGTGTAGCCTAGCGAATGGGCGGCATCCGACTGACCGGTGTCGAAGGCGTTGAGAGCCCCTTTGATGATCTCCGACTGGAACGCGGCGACACAGCCGGTGATCGCAACGACCAGGATCACCCAGTTGGGGGTATTGTGTGCGTTGAAATCAATCCCGAGCAGCGAGAATAGGAACTGGAATGCCGGTGGCAGACCGAAATAGGCGAGGAAGATCACGATCACCATCGGGACGCCCTTGAATATGATCTTGTAGGCCATGATGACCTCCCGCAGCACCGGAACTCGTCTGTACTCGACGAGAGCAAAGATGCTGCCGACGATCGTCGACAGGACGAAAATCATCAGCGCCATTCCGACTGTCACAGGTACAGCCGCTAGAATTTCCTGGGTGTCCTGGAGCAGGATGTCGGTATCAAACATGGTTGAATACCCTTGGGTCAGACGCTTGCGATAGCGGCATTTTTGATCGGAGCGGTGGTCGCTGGGGATGCGGTTGAGCCAGGCATGGAAGCCTGAGCGGGACACATCCAGGGCACTACACAGCCATGCCACCGGCCAGATATTCCGGTGCCTCGCGATGAAAGCGAACCTCATGTCACTTCCCTCGCGAAGTAGGCTGCGGCCTTTTTTAGGATGTCGCGCTCCGCCTTCAGCTTGGACACTTCCTTGCGCAGCCGGTCGATCTCCTGCTGCTCCGGCTTCATCTGCCCATGACCGGGAGACGCATGCTGCGGATCGGTCGACAACTCGCGCACCCATTTGCGCAGCACATTCTCGTGCAGATCGAGGTCGCGGGCAGCCTGGGCCACCGCAACGCCCCGATCCTTGATCAATCTCACCGCTTCAAGCTTGAACTCGCGGCTGAATTTCCTTCTCTGCATTCCAACTCTCCAGTTCCGTTAAACACCTTATCTCGGTGTCCACGAAACCGGCAGCAGGCCAGACGGCATGATCCGCAGCCCGAAGCCCTTCAACCCGGCGTCATAGTGGACAACCGGCTTCCCGCTAGGTTCAACTTGGTCGACGAGCAATCTGGAAAGATCTGTGACAGGCATAGTGATCTCCTTTCGAATGTCGGCTGCCCATGTCGGCACTATGTCGGCACCGAAGTTGCTAAGTCCCGGACAGCTGCGGAGACATCAGAGGAGGAAAAGTTTTTCAGATCAATACGTTGGGTAAGCCGAGGTAAGCTGCGGCGAGATGCGGAAACCCCGGGACACGGTTTGAGGAACAGAGGCGCCGGTCTTCTAAGCCGATGGTCACAGGTTCGAAATCCTGTCGGGATCGCCAATCAACTGCCGGTTTTGCTAATGCATGTCGCCCAAAAGGTGGTCCCGGTTTTGGAGAACGACATGCATAAAAACAAAGACCTAAGGCGCGTCGCTTGAATCCGCTCATACGCGACGCGCTTTAGGCTGTCTCGTCGGTACGCTGCCGGTCTTCGCCGCAAGGCATGAACAGAGGGAACCTGACGCCCGCCAGCGCGTTGCCTCGGATGGTCAAGCAGATCGCCTTCGCCGCCGTGCTGTTCCAGGTTGCCGTCTTCTCGGCTCTGATAACTCAGACGGTTCTTTTCGCATCGACGGCTACCCAGGCCGCTGACGTACAGCAACCCGTCGCGGTCGCTGACAAGGAATGCGCCTCCGCGACCTGGCCGAATATTCCGGGCCGGTGCTTGGAGCGGGTTGAAGCGCGCAGCTCCAGAGTGACGATGGTGCTGATGGCCGGGCAATGAGGCCAGACTCGCCGGGCGGCCCGGAATTATTTCGTGATCAGCCGACCTTGGAACCTTAACCCCGCATGAGGCGTTCGGGGCCTTGTATTCGCGGAGCCTCATAAAAGGCAATGTGCGGGCCAGCGAATGGGTGGTGCAAAACAAGAGCGGGTTGGGGGAGGAGAAAACGAGGCCATGTCGAAACGTGAAATTGGAACGTCCCCTGCCTTGGTGCGGCGTATCGCTGAACTCAAAGCCAGAATGCAGGATGCCGAAATTTCCGATCATGAGATGAAGACCTTCCACAAGGTCGCCGCCATCATGGGGGCAGGCGATGGTGCCTTGCGACTGGATGCCGACGACCTGATCGCGGCATCCTTCGTTGTCGAAGCGAGTGGACCGGCGCCCAACCGTTGATGGTCAGGATTTCCTCTATCAGCTAAAGTCCAACACCAGATCCGCACGCGTCGCCAGATCCGCACGCGTCGGGAGCACGGCCGCCCTCCGGCGGTCGTTGCTTTTGACTTTTGGCCTCGATCGCGAATTGAAGGAAAGTCTTAGCATTTTGTTTGCGTTGGCACGTCATAGTAGGGACGGCTAACGGAGTGGAATGGGATGAGGCTCGACCTGTCGCCGACCAGCTGGGGCAGGGTGATCGCTGTCACCGTCGCCGGCACGGCATTCTTCATTGCCGTGGCGTTTTTCGTCGATTCGTTCAATTTTCCCTATCTCTCGCCCGAGGCTCTCTGGCACGCGGAGCTCACGGACCTGCTGCTTCCCCTGGGGCTGGGCGGCTCGTTTCTGTTTTTCCTGATGTGGAAGATTCGCCAGCTGGCCATCGCCCAGCGTGACCTCAGCGTTATCGCGGCGACCGATAGCCTGACGGCGGTGCTGAACCGCGGCGCCTTCTCGATGCTGGTCGAGGCCTATCTCGAGCAGACCCGCAAGCAGGAGCAGCCCCGTTCCGGCGCCCTGCTGATCATCGATGCCGACCACTTCAAGTCGATCAACGACCGGCTCGGTCATGACAGCGGCGACCAGGCGCTCAAGCTGATCGCGCAGGCGATCAAGGGACAGCTTCGCGGCAGCGACATTGTCGGCCGCATCGGCGGCGAGGAATTCGGCGTGTTTCTTCCCGGGGTCGACCCCTCGCAATCCTGGCTGGTCGCCGAAGGCATCCGCCGACGGATTCGCGAGATGGACTTTTCGCCCGGCGGCCGCGCGTGCCCGCTTTCCGTATCGATCGGCGGCACCAGCTTCAGTGGGCCGACGACCTACGAGGCGATATTCTCGGCCGCCGACAGACGGCTCTACGCCGCCAAATCGAACGGACGCGACCAGGTCAGCTTCGACCCGGCGGAAGCCTCCCTGGTGTCTCAGCCCAGCGCCGCGACGGTGCATTGACCGCTCCTTGACGCTTTCTTGTCGGTGTGCTTCCTCCGACTAGATGAAGTATGGGCCTTGGCAGGAACATTCCTGCTCCCTTGATCTCTCGATCGTCCATGCCGCCTGTGTAGCCCATGGCACTTAGGCTGCCGGCGAAAGAGTGACGAGACGACCCGGGGCAAGGCCAGTTATGCGCGGCGATCATGATCCATCTGTTCAACGGCTTTCAGAACCCGTTTGGCGGCAGTGAGCGTGAAACCCTGGACCTGTACCGGCTGTTGGGCGGCGAGCAGCAGGTGCGTCTGTGGGCGACCTCATCGCGCGTGTCCGACGAACTGATGCGGCAGTTTCCGATTCACCGCATTTCGCCCGCAAAGCGCGATGTGCCGGACGGCGGCACCTATGTCTTCCTCGGTGCGCATTGGCGCAACAGGATTTGGCCTTACCTGATCCGACGCCCACGCCGGCTGATCTATGTCTTCAACACCTTTCACCCGAAGATCATCGCGCTAACGACCGGCATGCCGCGTCTGCTGGGCTGGCCCGATGCCGAACTGGTGCTGATCTCCGACTTTCAGAAGCGCTTGCTGCAGGTCGAAGGCGTCGTGCATCCGTCGCCGATCGATATCACCCGCTTCTCACCACGGCTGACAAGGCCCGATGGTCCGTTCACGGTTGGGCGGCTGAGTCGCGATACGGCGGACAAGCATAATGCCGACGATGCGACGCTCTATGAAGCCTTGCTGGCAGAAGGCATCGCGGTGCGGATCCAGGGCGGCATGCCGCTCAAGGACAAGCTCGCGCCACATCCGCACCTCGAACTCCTGCCCCAGGGCGAGGTTGCCGCCGAGCGGTTTCTGCCGACGCTCGACGTGTTCTACTACCGCACCGGCTCACATGTGGAGACGTTCGGTCGCGTGGTGTTCGAGGCGATGGCCTGCGGTCTGCCGGTCGTGTGCCATTCGCATGGCGGCTACGCCGACCATATCAGGCATGGCGAAAACGGCTTCCTGTTCGAGACGGCGCAACAGGCATCGCAAATATTGTCCCAACTCAAGGCCGATCCGGCGCTGCGCGCTGATGTGGGCCACAAGGCGCGGCAGACCGTCGAGGAGATGTTTTCGCCGCAGGCATTGCGACAGCGGCTGGATTTCTATCGGCGTTAGCGATAACGCCTGCGGAGCCGCGGTTTACTCGCCCCGTTTGTCATCAGTCTCGACATCGCCAGAGCGGACAGGCAAAAGAACCACCGGCAGACTGCATCGGCGTCGCCAGATCGAGCGAGACTTGCTACCGATGACATTGATGGGCGCTGCGGCACTGCTGATCCTGGTCCTGACCTATGCCGGCGTCGCCATCGGCCGCATCCCTGGCCTGCGTCTTGATCGGGCAGGCATTGCATTGCTTGGCGGTGCCGCGATGATCGCCATTGGCGCGATCAGCATGGAGGATGCCTACCGCGCGATCAATTTCGACACCATCACGCTTCTGCTTGGCATGATGATCGTGGTGGCGCATCTGAAGGTCTCCGGCGCCTTTCGCGGCCTGGGCGCCATAGCCATAGAGCATGCGCATGCGCCGTTCATGCTGCTTGTGATGGTGACGGTGCTGACCGGCGTGCTGTCGGCCTTCCTGGTCAACGATGCCATCTGCCTGGTCATGGCGCCGATCGTCGTCCATGTCACCCGCGTCATCAACCGCAACCCGATCCCCTACCTGATCGCCACCGCCACCGCGTCAAACTGCGGCAGCGTCGCCACCATCACCGGCAATCCGCAGAACATGGTCATCGGCGCGCTGTCAGGCATTTCCTATCCCGCCTTTTCGGCTGCGCTCGCGCCGGTCGCGCTGTTCGGCCTCGTCGCGGTCATCGTCATCGTACGCATTGTCTATCGGGCCGAGTTCACCCGCACCATTCAATTGACGCCGCATGTCTCGCGCGGTCGCATGCATCGCGGACAGGTGCTGAAGGCGGTGGTCGTCTGCATCGGCCTGGCCATCGCCTTCTTCGCCGGGGTTCCGGTTGCCAAGGCGGCACTGATCGGCGGCGCCATCCTCCTGCTCACCCGCGCCATCAAGCCGGAACGCATCTATCGCGAGATCGACGGACCGCTGCTGTTCATGTTCGCCGGCCTGTTCGTGGTCGTTGCCGGCGCCGAACGGATGCTGCTGACGCCTGATCTCATCGCCTCGGCCAAGAATCTCGGCCTCGACGACGTCTGGCGTTTGTCGGGATTCACCGCGGTACTCTCCAACATCATGAGCAATGTGCCGGCGGTGCTGGCGCTGCGGCCCTTCATACCCGGACTGGAAAATCCCGAACGCGCCTGGCTTGTGGTGGCGATGAGTTCGACGCTTGCCGGCAATTTCACGCTGCTCGGCTCGGTCGCCAACCTGATCGTCGCCGAACAGTCCAAGGCGGCCGGCACGCCGTTGTCCTTCGGTGCCTTCTTCAAGGTTGGTTTGCCTCTGACGCTGATCACGCTCGTGGTCGGGACGGCATGGCTGGCGTTTGGGTTCTAGAGGGAACGGCAAAGCAATGGTGAATACCGGTCAAGGTGAAAGCGGAGATCTGGTCCGCCGCGCCGTGGCCGCTTTCAATTCCGGCAATCACGGCCAGGCGGTGGATCTGTGCGAGTCGGGCCTGAGGCGGCACCCGGGCGATCCGGCGCTTTGCCATCTGTTGGCCGCGGTCCTGTTCGCGAGAGCTGACCTGCCGGAGGCTCGTGCGCGTATCGAAGCAAGCCTTGCCGCTCGTCCGGACAATGTGCCCGCCTTGGTTCTCGCATGCCGGATTGCCCGGGCTGAAGGCAGGTTCGAAGCGGCGTTGCAACTGCTGGATCGCGCCGCAAGGCTGTCATCGCAGGCCGAGATACTGCTCGAGCGGGCTCGCACCCTGGATCGGGCAGGCGATGCCTCGGCGGCGGCGTCCTGGACACTTGTCTTGCAAAGGGATCCGAAATCCGAGGAAGCAATGGCGCGCCTCGGGCGCCTTGCCTGGGAGCGCGGCGCGTCCCTGGAGGCGGAAGCCCTCCTCGAACAAGCCGTCGCCGGCGGCGGGCACCCGACTGCCTGGTTCGATCTTGGGTTGGTGCGTCAGGACATCCGCAAGTTCGGCAGCGCCGCCGAAGCCTATCGACGGGTGATCGAGATGAGCCCGGCCGCACCGGAGGCTGCCGTCAATTTGGGTGTCGTGCTGCAGGAAACCGGTGATCTCGACGGGGCTATGGCAGCCTATTCATTGGCCTATGGTCTGAGCCCATCCACCTTCGGCGTTATTGCCATGGCACTTACGTCGGCGCCAAGTGGCCGGCTGTGGCTTGATGAGGAGGCGCTGCGTCGCTCACTCGCCGGTGGAGCGCCCCCGCCTGGCGCGAAACCGCTTCCGATAGACGCCGGGCGTTGAAAGGACATCCGCGACCGTCTGAGCATAGGATGCCTGGCGTTTCTCGTCGAACACCTCGAATTCGAGCTGTGGCGCGGCCCGTGGAACCGCAAAGCATTGCGCGACCGGAGTTCCTTTCCGGAGCACGCCGGAGAACTCGGGTTCCGTCCAGACCGCCGGGAAATTGATGCCGCCGTCGTTGAATCGGTCGGAATCTACCAGGCCCGTCACCAGCCTGAAGGGAAGATCCTCGCGATTGACCGGGTGCGTCGCGAACAGCGACCAGCCATCCTCGACCTCAATGGTCCAGAAGCTGTTGAATTTGAGGGCGGCCTGGTCTGGATTGGCAAACGGGCTGCCGGCCAGCTGGCCCGGCGTGTGGAAGCTCAGCGGCGCTCTGGGGTGGTTTTTGGTGACCGGGTCCGGGATCTTCCAGTCCCAGGAAAACGTCCCCTTGCCGACAACGACGTCGCATGGCAGCAAGACCATGAAGCCATAGGTCATCGCGTCGACCACCGGCGGGCACTGCTTGAGCGTGCGAATGTCGCGGCCGTGGATTGCCGAATAGGCGCTGGCGGGCATCGAGCGCAGCCAATCCGGCAGAGCGCCGCGCGCCAGGATCGGGCGTGGCAAATGCTCGACCAACATTGGATCACACCGGAAAATGACACGCATCGCCGCCTCCTGACATTTGCGATACCATGCTTGCCGGCCACGCTCCAAGCGGCGGCCGGTCAGTCGTTGTTCCGGGATCTCGCTCGAACAAGCGTTGCGGCGGCTCGTCCGGCGGCCTCGATGTAGTCGGGATTGCGATGGATCAGCATGATCGAAAAGCAGCCATCTATCAGCAGCACGATCTCGCGGGCCAAGGCCTGCGGCTCCTTGATGTCGTGCCCTGACAATTCGCCAGCCAGCCAAGTTTCGAAATTCGACTTGTGGCGCGACCCGACCTTGACCGCCGGATGACCGGGCATCGAGGCCAGTTCCGCGGCGGTGCGCAGAAACCCGCATCCCTTCCATTTCGGATGGCGCGCAACCCGTGCCAGATTGCTGAAGATCGCCTCGACCTTGCGGTCTGCGCCACCTTGCGCCGCGTCGAACCAGCCGGCGATTTGCTGCAGGTTGGGCTGGTCGCGGCCATCGAGATAGGCGGCGATCAGATCGTCCTTGCTCTTGAAGTGGTAATAGAGCGTGCGTTTGGTGAGCCCCGCCTTTTCGGCGATGGCATCGACGCTGACACGGCCGATTCCCTCCGCGTAGAACAGTCTGGTTGCGGCATCGATGATGCGCTTGCGGGTCGGACTTTGCGTGTCAGGCATTCGCTTATGTATACCGACTAGTGAATATACACAAGCAAGGAAAGGCGTACCCTTCCGGCCATCGACATGCTGGAAGGAAGCTCAAATGACCGACCTTGTCCTGAACCAGACCCGGGAAGGGATTGCCGTCCTTTCCCTCAACCGCCCGGAGAAACTCAACGCGTTGAACTACGCCATGATCGATCGCCTGCTGGCGATCCTCGACACGATCGAGACCGACAATGCGGTTCGCGCCATCATCCTGACCGGGGCGGGGGACCGTGCCTTTTCCGCCGGTGGCGACATCCACGAATTCTCATCGAGTGTCGCCGCGGGCACGGATGTGGCGCTTCGCGACTTCGTCATGCGCGGCCAGAGGCTGACGGCGCGGCTGGAGGCCTTCCGCAAACCCATCATCGCCGCCGTCAACGGGATCGCTTTCGGTGGCGGCTGCGAGATCACCGAGGCTGTGCCGCTGGCAATCGCCAGCGACCGAGCGATGTTCGCCAAGCCGGAGATCAACCTCGCCATGCCGCCGACATTCGGCGGCACGCAAAGGCTGCCGCGTCTGGCCGGACGCAAGCGCGCGCTCGAATTGCTGCTGACCGGGGACTGGTTCCCACCACCGCGGGCTCTCGAACTCGGCCTCGTCAACGAGGTCGTCCCGCATCAGGACCTGATGCCGGCGGCTTTTGATCTGGCCCGGCGTGTCCTGCGGCATTCCGGGCCGGCCATAGCAAGCATCCTCAACGCGGTGGCGCGCGGCATCAACCTCGGCATCGCCGAAGGCCTGCTGGTCGAGGCCGAGCAGTTCGCCCGCATGGCTCCCACCGCCGATCTCAGGGAAGGGCTGGACGCATGGATCGAGCGGCGCAAACCCGGCTACGACGGCTCGTGGAGGCATATCTCGCGGCCGGACGAGGCAAGGCGCGCCTCGCTGCGGCTCGACCAGGCAGCGGGGCAGGGCAAAGCACCGAGGTGACGGAGTTCGACACGGCTAGTCCCATCTCTCCGTTCAGCACAGGAAATCGAGTATCGCCTTGGCGATCTCGTCGGCATGCGTTTCCAGCGCGAAATGGCCGGTGTCTATAAACCGCACTACCGCGTCCGGCATGTCGCGCTTGAACGCCTCGGCGCCCGGTGGCAGGAAGAACGGATCGTTCTTGCCCCACACCGCCAGGAACGGTGGCTTGTGGGTGCGGAAATAGGCCTGGAAGGCAGGGTAGAGCGCGACATTGCTCTTGTAGTCGCCGAACAGGTCGAGCTGTACTTCTTCGGCGTCCGGCCGGCCGAAATAGAAGCTGTCCAGCGAATGGCCGTCGGGCGAGACCAGATCCGCCGGCGCGCCATGCGTGTACTGCCAGGCGATGGCGTCGGGCTTGAAAGTGGGGCGCAGTGCCTCGCGGTTGGCCGGCGACGGGTCGTGCCAATAGGCGCGGATCGGGCTCCAGCCGTCGCTCAGGCCTTCCTCGTAGGCGTTGCCGTTCTGCGAGATGATCGCGCTGATGCGCTCGGGATGCTTCACCGCCAGCCGAAAACCGGTCGGCGCGCCATAGTCGAATACGTAGAGCGCGTAGCGGTCGAAGCCGACCACTTCGGTGAAGCGGTCGATGATTTGCGCAATATGGTCGAACGTATAGGCGAACTTTTCACGCGACGGCATGTCGGAGCGGCCGAATCCCGGCAGGTCGGGCGCGACGATATGGAAGCGGCCGGCAAGCCGCGGAATGAGGTCGCGGAACATGTGGCTCGAGCTTGGGAAGCCATGCAACAGCAGCAGCTTCGGCGCGCCTGGTGTACCGGCCTCGCGATAGAAAACGTTGAAGCCGTCGACATCGGCGTTGCGATAGGTGGTCATGTTTCTCTCCATTTCTGTAACCGAAAAATCGGCATTGGGACGGTTATCGAGGTCAACGCGGCAAGCCCGATGCCTGGGACTCGGGTCCACGCTTCACGGGCACGCACCGCTTCGACGGGATATCGAGGTGGTATCAAGCGCGGTGACCATCGGCATCTCCTTCTAGGTCGGATTGATGTGCGTAACCTGTTAAAGTGACTCAGAACGGTTATTCGATAAGAACGTAACTTGTCAATCGGCCTCGAAGAGGTTATCACTGATTTGTGTTCAGGGCGCTCGGCGGGGCCGAAGCGCAAATGGAGTGGCGATGACCTCTGCGATCTTTGTCGGTGACGCGCTCGGCCTGGATTTCCTCAATTCGATCGCGACGCCCCTCGATACCCCCGTCGACTGGATCAAGGACGGTGAGGGATTGCTGGACTGGGTCGGCCAGGCGCGGCTGGCGCCCCCCGAGGCGCTCGAGACCATGCGCGAGCAAGCCCTGCCGGGCGAACTCGACAGGGTCGCCGATCAGGCGCGGCGCCTCAGGGAATGGTTCCGAGGGTTCGTGGGCGAACACAAGGGGCGTCCACTGGCCGCTCAGGATCTTGCGCAATTGGAGCCGCTCAACCGCCTGCTCGAACGTGACGAGATCTTTGCCCGGATCGCTCCCATCCTCGCCGATAAAGACCTGCCTGGGAGTAATGAAATCCCTCTTCAGCTTCAGACGACCCGCAAGTGGCGCACGCCCGAGGCGCTTCTGCTGCCGATCGGCGAGGCGCTGGCGCGGTTCGTCTGCAGCGAGGATTTCTCACATGTGAAAGCCTGCGAGGGGCCGGCCTGCACGCTGCTGTTCGTCGACCACACGCGCGGCCATCGGCGCCGCTGGTGCAGCATGGCGCAGTGCGGCAACCGCGCGAAGCAAGCCGCGCACCGGCACCGCGTCAAGGCGCATCACGATTAGCCGCGACGGCTCCTGCCAGGTTGGATCGGCGCTGTGAGGGCTGGCGGCTCCGCGCCGCCAGCCGCGAATGCATCACGGCGTCACGTTCACATGACCTTTCATGTTGGGATGAAAGCGGCAGAAATAGTCGACCGCTCCGGCTGCCTTCAATATGAGGCTTGCTGATTTCTTCGGCGCGATCGTCACCTCCCAGCCGCCCTTCACGGTGGCAGTGTGGGCAACCACGTCCTTGTTCACCCACTCGATCGTGTCGCCGACCTTCGCCTCTATGGTCGCCGGCGAGAAGACAAGCTTGTCGATGGTGACCTCTATGGTCGCGGCCGCCGCCGGCACCGCCGTAAGCACCAGCACGGCCAGCCACCACGGACGGATCAAGGCACCCGCTTTCATTTCAGCATGCCGGCGACATGTTCGGCATACTGCTCGTGCCCCTGGAAGATTTTCAGGCCGGTCTCGAGCAGGCTCTTCAGCTCGGCATTGCCGGCCGAGGGGATGAGCAGCGTTTCGAGCGCGCCGTTGACCTGCTTGTGGTAGGCCACTTCATTCTCGATATAGGCCTTGTCGAAGGCCGCGCCTTTCAGCTTGGCGAGCTTGGCACGTTCCTCTTTCGCCGCTTTCGTCAGCGCCTGGCTGGTGGCGTTGTCCTCGGGCTTGACCTTGAGCTTCTTGACCAGGTCGAGGGCCTGCTTGTTCACCGCCTCATGGTCGCGCTCCATGTCCTTGGCGAAGGCAATGACCTCCTTGTTCTTCGATGTCTTGACCGCCAGTTTCGCCGCCTCGATGTCGAGGACGCCCGCTGTGTAGGCGATATGGGCGATCTGCGGGTCGGTCGGCTTGTCGGCGGCCTGCGCGAACGGCGCAGCGCTGGCGATAAGCAGGGCGGCGAGGGCGGTGGTATATCGGGTGAACATGGCATCCTCCTTGGCCGGCCGCGAAGACGCGCCGGGCTCACATTTCCAGTTGACGTTGATTGGATGCTGGACGGACAGAAACGTTCCCGGAAAATCTGGACAGGATCAGTCGAAGCCCAGCCGGTTCATCACGGCCCGGGTCAGCCGTTCGCAGCGGCGGCCGGCGAAGGGAAAGGCGTCGAGCAGCACCGGCCCGATCTCATCGTCCAGCGCCTTGCGTAGCAGGGTACGCGCCCGGTGCAGCCTTGTCTTCACGGTCTCCGGCCGCACCCTGAGCAAATGGGCTGTCTCTTCAATGCTCAAGCCCTCGATGACGCGAGCCACGAAGACCATGCGATAGATGTCGGGCAGGCTGTCGGTCGCCCGCTCGACAAGTGCGAGAATCTGCCGCTGCGCCATCGTCCGCTCCGGGTCGTCGCTGGGATTGAGGGGAAAGCGGATGATCTGCGCTTCCGGATTTTCAGGCATCGCCACGGTGTGGCGCTTCTTGCGAAGCCTTCCGAGCGCCTCGTTGATAACGATGCGCGACAGCCAGGTGGCGAGCGAGGATTCACCGCGAAAAGCCGGCAGATTGGCGAAGGCGCGGACATAGGCCTCCTGGACGACGTCCTCGGCTTCGGCGTCGTTGCGCAGGATGCCGCGCGCCATGCGGTAAAGCCGCTGGTTGTTCTTCTTGATGATGACGCGGAAGGCGTCGGCGTCGCGCGCCAGCGCCCGCTGCACGAGCAGCACGTCGCCGGAAGGGCATTCGGCCATCTCGGGCGTCGTTGCGGGCATTGCGAGCTTGCTCATCGCGACCGGATCTCCCCGAACAGGCGCTTCACTGCACGTTGGATGCGCTCGCCGGAAAAAGGTTCCCGGATTTCAGCAATCCGACTTCACTATTTTAAGCTGCGGCCAATCCCTTGTCCGCGGCCTGCACGCGCGCGGCCGCCGCCAGAAGATCGGTCTGGGTGATCAGGCCGAGAATGCGCCGTTCGCCGTCGACGATGACCACGGCATGGCTGCGGCCGTCGGTCAGCACGGGAAGCAGGCTCATCGCCGGTGTGTCGGGCGAGGCGGTGCCGGCCTTTGACATCACGCCTTTCACCGTATCGGTTGCCTTCGTCAGTTCACGCAGGCCGACCGCGCCAACCAGCCTTGCATCGGCGTCGACCACCGGCAAGGTGCGGATATTGTGATCGAGCAGTTGCTGGCGCGCCTCGTCGGCGGTGGCCTGCTCGGGCACTGAAACCACATCACGGGACATGATATCCTCGCATAACAGCGTCTGCTGAGAGCGCACCATGGCCTGCAGCTCGACTTGCCTCAGCAGCCGTTCGAGGTCGTTGCGGTCGATGTCGAAAGTCTCGTCCAGCGTGGTCAGTGCCGCGTCGATATCCTCGGGCCGGAAGCCGACGCGCTGCTGCGCCGGCGGATCGGCGGTGCCGTGGCTATTGGCGGCGGGCGCGGCCACATGCGGGTAGTTGCGCCGCGCCAGTCTGTGGAAAAGCAATCCCAGCGTGACCAGGATGATCGAATTCAGGGCCACCGGCACGAAGGGAAACAGGAAGCCCGCACTGACAACGGCAGATCCGCCGAGCACCCCCGTCAGCGCCGCCGCGCCACCTGGCGGATGCAGGCAGCGAGTGAACGACATGGCCGCGATGGCGAGCGCCACGGCAAGGCCCGAGGCAAATACCGGATCATGGACGAAATGCGCTACCGTCACGCCGACCAGCGCCGATATGGAATTGCCGCCGATGATCGACCAGGGCTGCGCCAGCGGGCTCGCGGGCACGGCGAAAAGAAGCACGGCCGAGGCGCCCATCGGCGCCACCAGCAGGGCCACATGCGGACCGCCGCCCATCGCCAGCCCGCTGATCACACCGGTCAGCGCGATGCCGATGGTGGCGCCGATGCAGGCGAGCAGCCGCTCCCGCAACGTCGCGCCGGCAAGGATGGGGACAAAAAGACGAAAGGCCATGGCGAGCTTTGTTTGAAATGGATTGGTCGGAAATGGCGTGCAGAGGCAATGCAGCCGAACTCACGGATTTGAAAGTCAAACAAATCCGCCAAGTCGCGGCCACGCAGAATAATATTGCGCGACGCATTGCAACGGGATGTCGCGAGCGGCTCGCGCTTTGTCATCAGCGCCAAGGCCTTGCGGCCGGTTGCTGATTCTGTCCGGCAGCCAATCCCGCACGGGTCGGTTAGGCAGTCGCCGCCGCAAGACCACGCAAAATGTCGGCTTTCAGGTCGTCGACATCCTCGAGGCCGATCTGCAGGCGGATCAGCGGACCTTCATAGGGGGCTTTTGCAACGACGCGGTCGCCAAGCCAGACCGGCACCGCAAGGCTCTCATAGCCGCCCCAGGAATAGCCGAGCCCAAAGATTTGCAAGGCGTCGAGGAAGGCGTGCTGCTCCTTCTGGCCGCCGCCGGCAAGCACGATGGAAAAGATGCCGCTCGAGCCGCAAAAGTCGCGCTTCCAAAGGCCGTGGTCCGGGTGGCTGGGGAGGGCAGGGTGAAGCACGCGCGCCACGCCCTTCTGGCCTTCCAGCCACGACGCGATGGCGAGCGCGCCGCGCTGGTGATGTTCCAGGCGCACCCCCATCGTGCGCAGGCCGCGCAGCACCTGGTAGACATCGTCGGGCCCCGCACAGCAACCGAGCGTGCAGAAGCTCTCGTAGAGCTGCTTCCAGTGGCTCTCATTGGCAGAAACCGTGCCAAGCAGCACGTCAGAATGGCCGGCCGGATACTTCGTTGCCGCGTGGATGGAGATGTCGACGCCGTGGTCGAGCGGCCGGAAGTAGAGCGGCGTCGCCCAGGTGTTGTCCATCATCACGATGGCGCCGGCCGCATGCGCCGCCTTGGCGATCGCAGGGATATCCTGCACCTCGAACGTGTTGGAGGCCGGCGACTCCGTGAACACCACCTTGGTGTTGGGCTTGATCAGCGCGGCGATGCCGGCGCCGATTTCGGGAGCGTAGTATTCGACCTCGACGCCCAGCCGCTTCAGCATCGTGTCGGCGAAATTGCGCGTCGGGTGATAGACGG
Organism: Mesorhizobium erdmanii USDA 3471; assembly: GCF_000472705.1. Classification (GTDB taxonomy): domain Bacteria; phylum Pseudomonadota; class Alphaproteobacteria; order Rhizobiales; family Rhizobiaceae; genus Mesorhizobium; species Mesorhizobium erdmanii. The sequence goes on from NZ_AXAE01000034.1 coordinate 30,863, forward strand.
TATCGACGATCAGCAGGTGATCGCCGGCCGACACGAAGGCGAGCAGCGGAATGGTCACCGCCGCGAGGCCCGACGGCACCACGATCGTGCCGGCCGAGCCTTCCAGTGCGTCAATGGCGTGGGCAAGGGCGTCCGTCGTTGGCGTGCCGCGCGTGCCGTAGGTGTATTTCTGGTTGCGATCCGCCATGGCGGCGGCATTGCGGAACAGCACCGTCGAGGCGTGCACGACAGGCGGATTGACGAAACCGAAATAGTCGTGCGGGTTGTTGCCCGAATGGGCAAGCCGCGTGTTGATGCCTATTTTGCCGGAACCCTGCTCGTTGCCGTCCTTAGCCATTCTTCATCTTCGCCTTGTTTGACAAGGCGCTAGCCATAGTGCGGCACCATGGACCGTGCAACAGCCCACCGTCCGCCAGGAATGGACTTCGAATATGCCAATTCTCGGGCTGAAGGACCGAGCCAGGGCCGATCCCGCATTGGGCCGGGCACCTGCGGCAGTGCCTGCCGGCGGCGTCGATCGTTGCGCTGTCGACCTATTGTGGGCAGCTTCGAAAGATATATAATAGACTTCTAATATTAATCGCCGGATTGCCTCGATCAGATGCTGCCGGATGGTTTTTGCCGGTTACCTCCTGATCCCACGATCCGGGTATCGCGCTCACCAAGCGCGGCAAGGGGAGGAATGCCATGGCCGACGTCAAATGGACAATGAAGGCGCGCGAATTCATCAACTGCAATTGCGCCTATGGCTGCCCATGCCAGTTCAACGCTTTGCCCACATACGGCTTCTGTCAAGCGGTTGCCGGCATGGAAATCGAGAGCGGCCATCACGGGAGCACGAAACTCGATGGATTGAGGTTCGTCGGGATTTTCCGCTGGCCCGGCGCCATACACCAGGGCAAGGGCGAAGCAGCGGTGGTTATCGACGAGAGGGCGAGCGAGGCCCAGCGCGACGCACTGCTTCGCATACTGGGCGGTCAGGACACCGAACCGGGCGCGACGATATTCCAGGTCTTTTCGACCACTCTGGAGAAATTTCATGACCCGATATTTGCCCCGATCGACTTCGAGGTCGACGTCGGCGCGCGAACCGGACGGCTGCACGTCAAGGGCGTGACCGACGGACATGGCGAGCCGATCAGGAATCCGGTCACCGGCGCCGAGCACAGGGCACGCATCGACCTGCCGCATGGCTTCGAATACGCGATGGCCGAAGTCGGCCGCGGCTGGACCAAGACGACAGGCCCGATCAAGTTCGAGTTTGCGGACACGCACAGCCATTTCGCCAATCTGCACCTTACGCAGAGCGGCATCGTGCATTGACCTGATCCAATGAGCGACACGACCCTCGAGGCGGTGCTGCGGCGCGACCGCGTGGTCGTGATGGCTGCGCTCGTGGGGATTGCCGTGCTCGCCTGGGTCTATGTCTTGTGGCTCGCCACCGACATGGCCGGAATGGACATGTCGAATACGGACATGGGCGGCATGGATATGGGCGCCGCCGTGGCGCCCGGCTTCCGGGCCTGGGCACCCGCGGATTTTGCTTTCATCTGTACGATGTGGGCGGTGATGATGGTCGGCATGATGACGCCTTCGGTGGCGCCGATGCTGCTGCTCTATGCCGGCGTCGGCCGAAAGGCGCAAGCGGATGGCCGGCCCATCGCTTCGACCGGATGGTTCTTTACCGGCTATCTCACCGTCTGGACCGCCTTCAGCGTCGCGGCAACCGGCGCGCAATGGCTGCTCGGCCGCGTCGCCTTGCTTGACCCCTTGATGGCGACAGACAGCACGATCCTCGGCGGCCTCGTCCTGATTGCCGCCGGCCTCTATCAATGGACACCGATCAAGGCCGCCTGCTTGCGCCAATGTCAGGGGCCGATCTCGTTCCTGGCGAGCCGTGGCGGGTTTCGCTCCGCGCCGCTCGGCGCGCTTCGGCTGGGCATCGATCACGGCCTTTATTGCCTGGGCTGCTGCTGGGCGCTGATGGCCCTGCTGTTCGTCGGCGGCGTCATGAACATCCTGTGGATCGCCGGGATCGCCCTCCTCGTTCTTCTGGAAAAGACGGTCACGAGCGGGCCGTTGATCCCGCGCATTTCCGGCGTGTTGATGGTGGCCGCCGGCGCTTGGCTCGTCTTTCGCGCGCTTTGACAAAGCAGGTTCCGATGACAGTCTTCGGACGTGCAATTCATCCCGTATCCAGATGAGCAAGGCGCCAGGCTGGTGCCGGGGATGGATTTCGCCGCTGGCCCGCATTTGGTTTGAATGCGCTTTGCCGACTTTATTCGCGCCGTGACTAAATTGCGGGCGCGTTTGTCTGCAATTCAGGCATTTCAGGCAATGGATTTTCAAACGCGTTCGGTTTCGGTCATTTTCCTTGACCTCACCGGAATTATCGCCTTCGATGCCGTTCGTGAATGGGAGGCGGCGCGTCGGTTACGATGCGGAATTCCAGGAAATGGGCTGGAATGGGAGCTGCGTTCACGCGGGAAAAAGAATCAGGGTTTGCCTGAAAACAGAGAAAAGGGTCTGTGGGTCATGAAACATATTGCTATCGGCATTCTTGGCGCAGCCACGTTCGGGTTTATGGCGTCGGCCGCGTCGGCGACGACACTCGATACCGTCAAGGCCAAGGGCTTCGTCCAGTGCGGCGTCTCGACCGGTCTGGCCGGCTTCTCGGCGCCGGACGACAAGGGTGACTGGCAGGGCATCGATGCGGATTTCTGCCGCGCCGTTGCAGCCGCCGTCTTCGGTGACGGCACCAAGGTCAAGTTCACGCCGCTCAGCGCCAAGGAGCGCTTCACCGCGCTGCAGTCCGGCGAGGTCGACATCCTGTCGCGCAACACCACCTGGACCATCAACCGCGACACCGCGCTTGGCCTGAATTTCGTCGGCACAACCTACTATGACGGCCAGGGCTTCATGATCAACGCCAAGAAGCTGCCGGGCGTGAATTCGGCGCTCCAGCTCTCGGGCGCCGCCGTCTGCGTGCAGAGCGGCACCACCACCGAGCTCAACCTCGCCGACTACTTCAAGGCGAACAAGATGGAGTACAATCCCGTCGTCTTCGAAAAGCTCGAAGAGGTCAACGCCGCCTATGATGCCGGCCGCTGTGACGTCTACACCACCGACCAATCGGGCCTCTACGGCATTCGGCTGACGCTGGGCTCGCCGGCCGATCACGTGGTGTTGCCCGAGATCATCTCGAAAGAGCCGCTCGGCCCGGCCGTGCGCCAGGGTGACGATCAGTGGTATCACATCGTCAAGTGGACCTATTTCGCGCTGCTCGACGCCGAGGAGCTTGGCATCACCAAGGCCAATGTCGATGAGATGAAGAACTCCCCCAGCCCGGAGATCAAGCGCGTGCTCGGCCAGGAAGCCGATACCAAGATCGGCACCGATCTCGGCGTCTCCAACGACTGGGTGGTGAACATCGTCAAGGCCGTCGGCAACTATGGCGAGATGTTCGACCACAATGTCGGCTCGGGCAGCCCGCTCAAGATCGCGCGCGGCATCAATGCGCTGTGGACCAAGGGCGGCCTGCAATACGCTCCGCCGATCCGCTGATTGAAATGTGATCCGGGAGGCAGGCTACCTGCCTCCCGGTTTCTCTTTCCAGGGGACGGTCGAATGGCATCGCAGGAAGTTCTCCGCCAGGAGCCCAGCCGGGCTTCCCTCATCAATGATCCGAAAGTCCGCAGTCTCTTCTTCCAGACGCTGGTCGTCATTGTTCTGTTCGGCTCCGTCTGGTGGATCGTGCAGAACGTCATCGACAATCTGCAGCGCCTGCACATCGCCTCCGGCTTCGGCTTTCTCAGGGGCCGCGCCGGGTTCGACATCTCGGATACGCCGATCGCCTACACGTCGGACTCGACCTATGGCCGCGCCATCGTCGTCGGCCTGATCAACACGATCATCGTCGCCGTCGCCGGCATCATCACCGCCACCATCATCGGCTTCGTCATCGGCATCGGCCGCATGTCGCAGAACTGGCTGATCCAGAAGATCTGCACTGTCTATGTCGAGATCTTCCGCAACATCCCGCCGCTGCTGGTCATCTTCTTCTGGTATTCCGGCGTGCTGGCGGTGCTGCCGGCGCCGCGTGACAGCTATCATCTGCCCTTCGGCTCCTTCCTCAACCAGCGTGGCTTCTATTTCCCGCGCGCCGTCTGGGGCGACGGCTCCTGGCTGATCCTGGTTGCCCTTGTCGTGGCGCTCGCCATGGCGTGGTTCGTCGCCCGCACGGCGCGTCAGCGGCAGATGGCGACGGGTCAGCAATTTCCGGTGCTCTGGACTTCCATTGCGCTGATCGTCGGCCTGCCGCTGCTCGCCTATGTGCTGAGCGGCTTTCCGCTGAGCTTCGACCTTCCCAAACAATCGACCTTCAACCTGACTGGTGGCTTTCAGATCAAGCCGGAGTTCCTGTCGCTCTATCTGGCGTTGTCCTGCTACACCGCGGCCTTCATCGCCGAAATCGTCCGCGCGGGCATCAGGGGCGTCAGCAAGGGCCAGACCGAGGCGGCCGCCGCACTTGGGCTGCGATCCGGGTCGATCCTGCGGCTGGTTGTCGTGCCGCAAGCCATGCGCATCGTCATTCCGCCGCTGACCAGCCAGTATCTCAACCTGACCAAGAACTCGTCGCTGGCGATCGCCATCGGCTATCCGGACCTCACGGCGACAGCCGGCACGGTTCTGAACCAGACCGGACAGGCGGTTGAGGGCGTGCTGATCATGATGATCGCCTATCTCGTCCTCAGCCTGGTGACCTCGGCCGTCATGAACGTGGTCAACGCCAGGATGGCGCTGGTGGAAAGGTAAGGCCATGCAGGAACACGACATGTCCTGGGTGCGCACCGAAATGGCCCTGGCGCAGCCCGCGCCCGGCAGCGTCCGCGGTCCGCTGGCCTGGGTGCGCAAGAACCTCGTCGGTTCGGTTGGCGACACCATCCTCACCATCCTTGGCATCATAATCGTTGCCTGGGTTCTGCCGCAGGTCATCAGCTGGGCGTTCATCAATGCCCAGTGGACCGGGCCGGACCGCACGGTCTGCGCGACCGTGGCACAAGGGGGCATCCAGCCCGACGGCTGGAGCGGCGCCTGCTGGGCTTTCGTCAATGCCAAGTTCGGCCAGTTCATGTTCGGCACCTATCCGGTCGAGGAACGCTGGCGGCCGATCCTGGTCGCCATCCTGTTCGTGGCGCTGCTGGTGCCGATGCTCATGCCGCGAGTGCCGCGCAAGGGGTTGAACGCCATCCTGCTTTTCCTGGCGCTGCCGATCGTTTCCTTCGTCCTGCTGGTCGGCGGCATGTTCGGCCTGCCACATGTCGAGACCTCGCGCTGGGGTGGGCTGCTGATCACTCTTAGCCTTTCCTTCGTCGGCATCGCCGTGTCGCTGCCGCTCGGAACCGTCCTGGCGCTCGGCAGGCGCTCGAAGATGCCGATCGTCAAGATGCTGTGCGTTATCTTCATCGAAGCCGTGCGCGGCATCCCGCTGATCACCGTTCTGTTCTTCGTCAGCGTCATGCTGCCGCTGTTCCTGCCGGCTGGTGTCAGCTTCGACAAGTATCTGCGGGCGCTGATCGGCGTGTCGCTGTTTGCCGCCGCCTATATGGCCGAAGTGGTGCGTGGCGGCCTGCAGGCGATCCCCAAGGGCCAGTATGAAGGCGCCGACTCGCTCGGCCTCGGCTACTGGCAGAAGATGGGGCTGATCGTGTTGCCGCAGGCGCTGAAGCTGGTCATCCCAGGTATCGTCAACACCTTCATCGGCATGTTCAAGGACACCAGCCTGGTCCTCATCATCTCGATGTTCGACCTGCTCGGTATCGTCAAGCAGAACTTCTCCGACGCCAACTGGGCGACGGCGCAGACCGCGAAATCCGGTCTCGTCTTCGCCGCCTTTGTCTTCTGGCTGTTCTGCTTCGGCATGTCGCGCTATTCAATGTACACTGAACGCCGGCTCGACACCGGCCACAAACGCTAAACAAAAGAACAAGGGGATCCTGTCATGGCCACCGAAAATGCCGTCAGCGCGGAAGAGATCAAGGTCAACGCCGCAAAGATGCACATCTCCGACACCGATGTCGCCATCGACATCATCGCCATGCACAAATGGTACGGCGAGTTCCACGTGCTGAAGGACATCAATTTGAAGGTGATGCGCGGTGAGCGCATCGTCATCTGCGGCCCGTCGGGCTCGGGCAAATCGACCATGATCCGCTGCATCAACCGGCTGGAAGAGCACCAGAAGGGCAAGATCATCGTCGACGGCAAGGAACTGACCAACGATCTCAAGAAGATCGACGAGGTGCGCCGCGAGGTCGGCATGGTGTTCCAGCACTTCAACCTGTTCCCGCATCTCACCATCCTGGAGAATTGCACGCTGGCGCCGATCTGGGTGCGCAAGACGCCGAAGAAGCAGGCCGAGGAAATCGCCATGCACTTCCTCAAGCGAGTGAAGATCCCGGAACAGGCCAACAAATATCCTGGCCAGTTGTCCGGCGGCCAGCAGCAGCGCGTGGCGATCGCCCGTTCGCTGTGCATGAACCCGCGCATCATGCTGTTCGATGAGCCGACCTCGGCACTCGACCCCGAAATGATCAAGGAAGTGCTGGAGACGATGGTCGGCCTCGCCGAGGAAGGCATGACCATGCTGTGCGTCACCCATGAGATGGGCTTTGCCCGCAAGGTCGCCAACCGCGTGATCTTCATGGACCAGGGCCAGATCGTCGAGCAGAACACGCCGGCCGAGTTCTTCGACCACCCGCGCCACGAGCGCACGAAGCTGTTCCTGTCGCAGATACTGCACTGAGCGGCTCACACCGAGCAAAAGCCCGGCCGCAATGCGGCCGGGCTTTTTTCTTATCGATCGGCTGATGCGATTGTCGGCGGAGCGGTGGGGGCGTCATCGATGAGAAAAGTCTTCCGTTTCCTTTCCATGTTGCTGGCGGCGATCGTGCTTGCAGCGGCCCTCGGCACACTGGTGCCGCGCCCGCTCTGGCCGGCGGCATCCACGGGCGAGGGCACGCGCCACATATTGGTGCTGAAGAACCCCATCCATACCGACATCGCCATTCCGGTGAACGACACCGTGCGCCAGCGCTTCCACTTCCTGGCTGACGCTGGCCTTCCGGCCGACGCGCCCGAGGTTCGCTATCTGGTCTTTGGCTGGGGCGGCCGCGCCTTCTATCTGGAAACACCGACCTGGTCGCAGCTGAAAGCCGTACCGGTGATGAAGGCGCTGACGCTTGACACGTCGGTCATGCATGTCGATGTCGCCGGCGATATCGTCGAACCGCATCCCGATGTCGCCGGCTTCGACATTGGTGAGGACCGGTTCGCGGCATTGCTCGATTTCATCGCGGCGAGCTTCCAGCAGGGGCCGAACGGTCCGGTCGTGATCGAGAATGCGCACTATTCCAGCTTCGACCGCTTCTATGAAGCGAAAGGCCATTTCAACGCGCTGGTCGGCTGCAATACCTGGACCGCCGCCGCGCTACGTACCGCCGGCATGCGGACCGGCTGGTGGAACCCGCTGCCGGTGTCGCTCGGGCTGTCGACGCGACTGTATAACTAGTTTGCTTGCCAGCCATAAAGCCAGTCGAGATCCGTCGCGAGCTTTTCGGGGGAGCGCATATTGAGGAACAGGTTGCGGACGATTGCCACCGGTCCCGCGGCATGCCAGGCAAGGTGGTTGAGGGCGCCGCGCCGGGCGACTTTGGCGACGCGCGGCCGCCGCAGATTTTCCCAGACGAGGAGGCCTCGCGCCGGATCGGCGGGAAAGGCGGCAAAGGAGCCGGCAAGCGTCGCCGCATCCTCGATCGCCATCGCCGCGCCTTGTGCCGCGAAGGGTGTCATCGCATGCGCCGCGTCGCCGATCAGCGCGATGCCGTCCGGCGTTGTCCAGGGCTGCTTCTGCTCGACCGTATGGAGCGGCCAGGTCAGCCACGGGCCGGCCATTTCCAGTAGTCTTGCAAGGTCCGGCGCGGTGCCGCGCGTTGCGGCGGCGAGGATGCCGGGATCGGCATGGCCGGACCAGCCCTCGGCCATACGCTCGCCCCTGGTGAAGACGACGAGGTTGAAGGCGTCGCCCCTGCTGACGGGATAGGCGACCATATGGAAGCCAGGATGCAGAAAGGTCGTCACACAGTCGGCCGCGCCGATCGCGGCAAAGGCTTGCCCGGCGGCGCTGTCAACCGCGACGGTGGTGCGCCAGGCCAGCTCACCGGAAAAACGGCTTCTTGGCGATGTTGTCCCCCTGGTCGAATCGACAAACGCGCGCACCGACGACCAGACGCCATCGGCGCCGACCAGCAGGGCGCCTTCCACCTCGAGTGTCTTGCCGTTGATCTCGACACTTGCCGTGACGCCATGGGTCCCCATGGTAATGCCGCGGACGCGCGCGCCGGTGGTGAGATGAATGTCCGGCAGCTCGGCAACGCGCGCCATCAGCACCGCCTGCAGGTCGGCGCGGTGAGCCACGAGGTAGGGCGCCCGCCAGCGCGCTTCAGCGGACTGTCCAAGTGGCACGCGCGCCAGTTCCCGCAACGTCGCTGCATCCTTCAGCACCACCGCTTCGGGCCGCACCGCTGTTGGCAGCAGCCGGTCGAGCACGCCGAACTGGCGAAGGATGCGCGTTGCATTGGGAGAAAGCTGGAGGCCGGCGCCTACCGCGTCCATGCGCTGCGCCTGTTCGAACACTTGCACGGGGTAGCCGTGTGCGGAGAAGGCCAGCGCCGCGGTCAAACCGGCGATGCCCGCCCCGGCGATAATGACTTGCCGGGAGCGTACGTCGTCCATTTGCTGCCGGTCGCTGGAGATCAGGCGGCCTGGTCGATGTAGAGGCAGCCGGACGGCAGCGTTTCCGTCGCCCTCAGCTTTGGCGAATAGCGGTAGAGCGTCGAGCAGTAGGGACAGACTTTCTCATTGTCGTCACCCATGTCGAGAAACACATGCGGGTGGTCGAAAGGCGGGTTTGCGCCCGTGCACATGAATTCCTTGACCCCGATGTCGATCGCCGGATGGCCGGCATCGTTCTGGAAATGGGGAATGGAACCGCCTGCCATCGTCGTCTCCTTAGCGCAGCCTCGTCTGCATCTGGATCATATCAGGCCTCTTTGCAAGTTCGATGAAATCAAACTGTCGCAAAAGCCTGTCAGACAACTGTCGCAAAAGCCTGCCACAGGGTAAGTTAAGCCGGTTAACCGGCTGAGGCGGGGCAAGAGCAGGGACCATGAACGAACTGAAGCCGGTACAGAGCGAATTCATCAACATCGAGGCGGCAAGTCCGGAAGGCGGCAATCCGGACCGTTTCGTCAATCGCGAGTTTTCCTGGCTGCAATTCAACCGCCGCGTGCTCGAAGAATCGCTGAACACCCATCATCCGCTGCTGGAGCGTGTCCGCTTCCTGTCGATCTCGGCCGCCAATCTCGACGAATTCTTCATGGTGCGAGTCGCCGGCCTCGCCGGCCAGGTGCGTGAGGGCATCGTGCTGAAGAGCCCTGATGGCCGCACCCCCGAACAGCAGCTCGAACAACTGCTGCGCGAGGTCGAGCGGCTTCAGGAAGATCAGCAAAAGAGCCTTTCGACGCTCACCGTGCTGCTCAACAAGGAAGGCATCGAGAGCATCACGCGAGATGCGCTGACCAAGGACGAGAAGGTCTGGCTGGAAGAGCATTTCCAGGACCAGGTGTTCCCGGTGCTCACCCCGCTGTCGATCGACCCGGCGCATCCGTTTCCGTTCATTCCCAATCTCGGCTTCTCGATGGCGCTGCAGCTTCGCCACCGCAAGAATGGCGAGGAGATGAGCGCGCTTCTGCGCCTGCCAGTGGCGCTGAAACGGTTCATCCGTCTGCCGGATCGCAAGCGCCATGTCCGCTTCATCCCACTTGAGGAGGCGGTTGGCCTCTATATCGGCAAGCTGTTCCCCGGCTATGAAGTCAAGGGCTCAGGCACGTTCCGCATCATCCGCGACAGCGATATCGAGGTCGAGGAAGAGTCGGAAGATCTCGTGCGCCTGTTCGAGACGGCGCTGAAGCGCCGCCGCCGCGGTTCGGTCATTCGCATCGAATTCGACAAGCTGATGCCAAGCGAATTGCGGGACTTCGTCGCCGGCGAGCTTGGCGTTTCGTCCAGCCGCATCAGCGTGCTGACCGGTCCGCTGGCGCTCAGCCAGATATCCGAGATCGTCTCCGTTCCGCGCGACGACCTGAAGTTCACGCCCTACAATCCGCGCTTTCCCGAACGCATCCGCGAACATGGCGGCGACTGCTTTGCCGCCATCCGCGAGAAGGACATCATCGTCCATCACCCCTACGAATCCTTCGACGTGGTGGTGCAGTTCCTGCGCCAGGCGATGGCCGATCCCGAAGTGGTGGCGATCAAGCAGACGCTTTACCGCACCTCCAACGACAGCCCGATCGTGCGCGCGCTGGTAGACGCGGCCGAGGCCGGCAAGTCGGTGACCGCGCTTGTCGAGCTCAAGGCGCGCTTCGACGAGGAAGCCAACATCCGCTGGGCGCGTGACCTCGAGCGCGCCGGCGTCCAGGTCGTGTTCGGCTTCCTCGAGTTGAAGACCCACGCGAAAATGTCGCTGGTGGTGCGGCGCGAGGACGGCAAGCTGCGCAATTACGTGCATCTGGGCACCGGCAATTACCATCCGGTCACCGCGCGCATCTACACCGACCTGTCCTTCTTCACCACCGACCCGACGATCGCCCGCGACGTCGCCCAGCTGTTCAATTTCATCACCGGCTATGCCGAGCCGACCGCCGAAATGCGGCTGGCGATCTCGCCGTTCACGCTGCGCAACCGCATCCTGCAGCACATTTCCGACGAAGTCGCCCATGCGCTCGAAGGAAAGCCGGCGCGCATCTGGATGAAAATGAACGCGCTTGTCGATCCGATCATCATCGATGCGCTCTATGATGCCAGCCGCGCCGGTGTCGAGATCGACCTCGTGGTGCGCGGCATATGCTGCCTCAGGCCGCAAGTGCCAGGGCTGTCGGAGAACATCAGGGTCAAATCGATCGTCGGCCGGTTCCTGGAGCACAGTCGCATCTATTGCTTCGGCAATGGCCACGGCCTGCCGTCGGACGAAGCGATCGTCTATATCTCCTCGGCTGATCTCATGCCGCGCAATCTCGACCGCCGCGTCGAGACCATGGTGCCGATCACCAATCCAACTGTGCATGAACAGGTGCTCGGCCAGATCATGCTGGGCAACATCATGGACAATCAGCAAAGTTTCGACGTATTGGCTGATGGAACCTCCCGGCGCGTCGTGCTGGAGGAGGGCGAGGAACCGTTCAACGCGCAGGAATATTTCATGACCAATCCGAGCCTGTCCGGACGGGGTGACGCGCTGAAGTCGCATGCGCCCAAGCGCATAGCGCAGTTCAAGCGCCGCAAGAAGAACGCAGCAGCGTCCACCTGATGCTGTCTGATTCCCAGGGCCGGCTGCACGACCGCCGACCGCTGTCCATCATCGACATCGGGTCGAATTCGATCCGCCTCGTTGTCTATGAAGGGCTGGCGCGCTCGCCGACCATGCTGTTCAACGAAAAGATGCTGGCTGGTCTCGGCCGGGGCATCGTTTCGACCGGTAAACTCGACCCCGAGGCGGTGACGCGCTCGATGGAGGAGTTCCGCCGCTTTCGCGCGCTGTCCGACCAGGCCGGCGCCGAGCACATGTATGTGTTGGCCACCGCCGCCGCCCGCGAGGCGATCAACGGTCCCGACTTCATCCACCGCGCCGAGGAGGTGCTGAAAACCGAAATCCGCGTGATCAGCGGGCGCCAGGAAGCCCATTATTCGGCGCTCGGCGTCATTTCGGGTTTCCACCCGGCCAATGGCATCGCCGGCGATCTGGGCGGCGGTAGTCTCGAACTGGTCGACGTGGCCGGCGAAGTGATTGGCGACGGCATAACGCTGCCGCTGGGCGGCCTGCGCCTGCAGGACATGGCAAAGAACTCGCTCACCCAGGCACAGAAGATCGCGCGTGACGAGCTGGCGAGGGCCAAGCTGTTGAAAGGCGGGCAGGGCCGGCCTTTCTACGCCGTCGGCGGCACCTGGCGAAACCTCGCCCGGCTGCATATGGAGATGACCAACTACCCGCTTGGCGTCATGCACCACTACGAAATGTCCGCCGACAGCGCGACGAACTTTCTCAAGCAGGTAGCCAAGGCCGAGATCGAGAAGGTCAAGGGGATCGAAGGCGTCTCGAAGAACCGGCGCTCGCTGCTGCCCTACGGCGCTGTCGTGCTGCAGGAGATCATGGCGGCGATGCAGCCGTCGAAGATCATTGTTTCGGCACTCGGTGTGCGCGAAGGCTTCCTCTATTCGCTGCTCGACGAAGCCGAGCAGAAGGCCGATCCTTTGATTTCGGCATCCGAGGAACTCGCCCGGCTTCGCTCTCGCTCGGTCACCCACGCGCACGAGCTGGTCGATTGGACAGCCAAATCCTTTGCAGCCTTCGGCATCGATGAGACCGAGGACGAGGCGCGCTACCGCCACGCCGCCGCATTGCTGGCCGACATCGGTTGGCGCGCGCACCCGGAATATCGCGGCAGGCAGTCCCTCAACATCATCGCCCACGCCTCCTTCTTCGGCGTCGACCATCCCGGCCGTGCCTTCCTGGCTTTGGCCAGCGCCTATCGTCACGACGGCATCTTCAACGAATCGATCGCCCCGGAAATCAAGGCGCTGGCGACGCCGCGCTACCTCGATCGCGCTCGCGTGCTGGCGGCAATGATGCGCGTGGTCTATCTGCTCACGGCCTCTATGCCCGGCATCATGCCCAGGCTGAAATGGGAGCAGCGCGGCAATGGCGTGCTGGCGCTGGTGTTGCCGGCGTCGTTGGCCGATCTCTACGGCGAGCGGCCTGCCGGCCGGCTGGCGCAACTTGCGCGGATCACCAACCGCAGGCTCGTGCTGGCGGTAGAGGGTGGGCCGAGCATGACTGTGAAGTAGGCTGGGCCTTAGACGGGATCACGTCCGTCGGCCGACCAGGCTCCGGCGCCGGCCATAGCCAGCGCCAGGAAGCCGCCTGATATCGCAATGTCCTTCATCAGCATCTGCTGGTGCAGAAAAGCGAGCGTCGCATCGTCGGCACCCTGGCCGTAGTGGCCGATGAAGCCGGCAACGACGCAGAAGGCCGCCAAGAGCAGCGCCACGATCCGGGTCTGGAAACCGATGAGGATCAGCAGTCCGGCGATCAGCTCGAACAGGCCCGTGCCCCAGGCGGCAAGCGCGGGCAGCGGCAGGCCGAGGCCGGCAAGATAGCCCGTCGTGCCGGCGATATTGGCGAGCGCCTGGAAGCCGGACGGTACGAACAGCACGGCAAACAGCAGCCGCGAAATCAGAAGCAATGCGTTGCGGGCCATGGCCACCTCCCTTGCCGGCGCCCGATCGGGCCTAGCCGGCCGCCATGCAGTCTACGCCTGCGCGGCGGCGGCCGAAACCGGCGCGCCTTCTATTTCCAGACAACGAAAAAGCGGCGCGAAAAATTCCGCGCCGCTTCTGTCAAGGCTTTGGAGGAAAAGCTCAGCCGCGCTTGGCGTCGATCGAATAGGCGCCGGCGCCAGACGAAGCCAGCAGCAGGAAGCCGCCGGTGATGGCGAGGTTCTTGAGGAACTGGATCATCTGCATCTGGTCGGCCCAGCCGGTGTGGGCGACCAGCCCGGTGGCGACCGTGAATATGGCGAGCACCCAGGCGGCGATCCTGGTCTGGAAGCCGAAGAGAATGGCAAGGCCGCCGAGGAGTTCGATCAGGCCTACGACGACGGCCGTTACCGTCGGCAGGGGCAGGCCGATGCCGCCGAAATAGGCGGCGGTGCCGGAAATGGCGGTCAGCTTGCCGAAACCGGAAAGCAGGAAAATGACCGCGAGCAGGATGCGGCCGAGCAGGATGGTGACAGAGCTGTTCGACGCGGTGCCGGCGGCGACGGTGGAAGTGTTGATGGACATGGTGGCTCTCCGAATGGGTTGAATGACCCACAGATAGACAATGCCGACTGTTCACCAAAGCCGTCTATCCGGCGACACATCGTTCACAGGCCGTATGTTCCCATGATCGGCCAAGAAGCGCGAAATTCGTGTCGGATGATGCGGTGACGGGAGTAAATTCTCCCGCCGCGAAACACCTTACCCCGGATGCGTCATATCCTCCGGCCGCACCAGTCGGTCATAGTCGGCCTCGCTGACCAGTCCGGTGGCCAGCGCCTCCTCGCGCAGCGTCGTACCGTTCTTGTGCGCCGTCTTGGCGATCTTGGCGGCGTTGTCGTAGCCGATGGTTGGCGCGAGCGCCGTCACCAGCATCAGCGAGCGGTCGAGCGCGGCCTTGATGTTGTCTTCCCGCGCCTCGATGCCGACCACGCAATTGTCGGTGAAGGAGACCGACGCGTCGGCGAGCAATTGCACCGACTGCAGGAAATTGTAGGCCATCAGCGGATTGTAGACGTTGAGCTCGAAATGCCCCTGGCTGCCGGCGAACGTCAGCGCGGCATTGTTGCCGAACACCTGCACGCAGACCTGGGTCATCGCTTCGCACTGCGTCGGGTTGACCTTGCCCGGCATGATCGACGAGCCGGGTTCGTTTTCCGGCAGCGCCAATTCACCGAGGCCCGAGCGGGGCCCCGAACCGAGGAATCGGATGTCGTTGGCGACCTTGAAGAGTGCGGCGGCCGCGGCGTTGATTGCGCCGTGCGAGAACACCATGGAATCGTGCGCCGCCAGCGCCTCGAACTTGTTCGGCGCGGTGACGAAGGCGATGCCGGTGATGGCGGCGATGCGATCAGCCACCCGCTCGGCAAAGCCGACCGGCGCATTGAGGCCGGTGCCGACAGCGGTGCCGCCCTGCGCCAACTCCTGCAGGCCGGGCAGCGTCATTTCGATGCGCCTGATCGAGGAGGCGACCTGCGCCGCATAGCCGGAAAATTCCTGGCCGAGGGTGAGGGGAGTGGCATCCTGCGTATGCGTGCGGCCGATCTTGATGATGTGGTTGAAGGCCCTGGCCTTGGCGTCCAGCGCCTTGTGCAGGTGTTTCAGCGCCGGCAACAGATCGTGCACGATGCGCTCGGCGCAGGCGATGTGCATGGCCGTCGGATAGGTGTCGTTCGACGACTGGCTCATATTGACGTGGTCGTTGGGATGCACCGGCTTCTTCGACCCCATCACGCCGCCAAGCATCTCGATTGCCCGGTTGGAGATCACCTCGTTGGCGTTCATGTTGGACTGGGTACCGGAGCCGGTCTGCCACACCACCAGCGGGAAATGGTCATTGAGCTTGCCGTCGATGACCTCTTGCGCCGCCTCGACAATCGTCTTGCCGATCGCCGGATCGAGCCGCTTCAGGTCCATGTTGGCTTCCGCCGCCGCCCGCTTGACGATGCCGAGCGCGCGCACGATCGAAGCCGGCTGCTTTTCCCAACCGATCTTGAAATTGCCCAGCGAGCGCTGCGCCTGCGCGCCCCAATAGCGGTCGGCGGCGACCTCGATGGGGCCGAACGTATCGGTTTCGGTTCTGGTCTTTGGCGTGCTCACAGGGTCTCTCCTTGTCGAAGTCGGCAACGGCGTATCGCGTTGCACAAATGGCTTCAAGCAGAGATTGCGGACGGCAAGGATGCAAATCGGTTGAAGAATACGCTTCCTATGAAGGGTCCCGCTGCATGTTCGCGGAACTTTCTTCTTCCTTGACCTAAAGGCCGCGGCGGCCAAATCCGGTTGGACCTGTGGGGCGCCTCGCCTGTGGCGCTGGATTTGCGGGATCCTTCGCGCTGGCTCGCTGTTCCGGCCTGGCGGATAGCGATTGCTGCCGCATAGAGCGTTCGGCCGCCATACGGGAGATGTGGGCGCCGAGGTCGCTCCTCGATTCCTCCGCACCGGGTGGGGGACCATAGTCGTTGTTGCCGTCTGAGCCGGAGAAGAAGCCGCATTCGACGAGCACCCATAGTCCGCCGATATAGGGGAGGAACAACAGCAAGGACCATCGGCCGGATTTGTCGAGATCATGGTACCGCTTGATCGTCGCGGCGAAATTGACCCAGAGTGAAAGTGCAGCGCCGATGAGCAGCACCAGATTGGCACTTGGATTGTCTGAGGGAAACGCTCTTAGCCTGTGTCCGGTCGATGCACCTTTGACATGGACCAGGGCGGCAACGGTCACAACCAACAGGATCAGCACCGCAAACTGAGCCAGCCACCATCGCCCACGTCCAATGCGCCCGGAAAATCCAAACAAAAGATTCATTTGCAACCCCAACCGGTAATAAGGGCAATATTTATCGTCTATGTAAAAGGTCGCTAAATGTACTCTGATTCAACAAGGGGCGCGATTGGTCGATTATTTGAATGGTTAATTGATATAAAATTCTATTTTTAGATAGTTTGGTATTTTACAATGCGCGCGGCCTGCCCGGTCTCGCGGAGGCCGGCAGCCGGTGCTCACCCCGCTATATATATCCACCATCCACCGCAAAGATCGCGCCGCAGGTCCCGCGGCCTCATCGCTGGCTAAATAAGGAGCCATCCCGGCGAGGTCGTCGTCGGGACGGCCGATGCGGCCCAGCGGATAGCTGTGCTCGACATGGGCCTTCAGCTCCGCCTGTGCCTCGGCCGGCAGATTGTCAACGGTTTTGCGCCGCATGGCTGTATCGACCGTGCCGGGCGCGATGCCGTTGACACCGGGATTGTCTAGCCCTTGCATCCGCGGCGCCGACGGGATAGCCGCGTTGATCGAAATGGGTCGGGGGGAGAGCGTCTTTAAAAATGGCACCGCTCAAGATGGGACTTAAAGCGCTCCCCATCGATGTCGACGTGGTCGAGATTGGCAGGCCCTTCCTGTCCGGCCTCAATCGCGGCGAGATCCACTGCCGTTTCGAAGGCGGCAAGCTCAAGGTGCGCTCCCGTGCCGCCTGGCTTGAAAGGCATGTGCAGGTGCTGACCTTGATAGCCGAGGCGTTGGCATCCCTTGGCGTCCGCAGTCTGCCGCCCTTCTATGTACTTCTTGGCGATACGCCGTCGCGCCGCAGATATCGCCGTTTCCGCACGCGTTTCGCTTTCTCTTCAGCCGATGGCTATAGCGAGGTAGCAGCGCCGGACTTCGTCTTCGATGGCTGGCCGGATGCGAAATTCGACGACTATGACCAGAAGACGCGGGCGATGGCGGTCGCATCGGAAGAGCCGCCGCGCGATGACAGATTGTTCTGGGCGGGCCGCTGCATGAACGGTGCCCGCCGACGCGTCGTCGAGATCGCTTCTGCCCGTCCGGACCTCATCGAGGCCTATGACACCGAGCCGAACTATGATGTCGCTACCAATCGGTATTCCGCCAAATTCATGACGATGGAAGACCAGGTTGCCAGCTACAGGTACATGATTGACATCGAAGGGGCGGGCTACAGTGGCCGCTTCAAGATGCTGCTCCACACCAAGCGCGTGGTGTTCCTGCAGGATCGGCCGTGGCGCGAGTGGTTCTTCGACGATATCGAGGCGTTTCGCCACTATGTTCCGGTGGCGCGCGACATGTCGGACCTGGTCGAACGCATCGAGTGGCTGCGCACCAATCCGAAGCTGGAAGCCGAAATGGCCGCGGAGGCACAGCATTTCGCACGGACCCGCCTGACGCGCTCGGCGGCCGTGGCGGCCTGGGCGAAGCTCCTGGCGGATCATGCTGCCGCTAGTGGCAATCTAAAATCCGGTCGGCAGCGGCGCAAACGCCCTATCGGTTGGCCGGCCACATAAGCGCGTTTGTTGCTCGGCATGTGGTTCGCAAGCCGGGCCGATTTACGCGCTGACCGTTTCAGCTCCGCACATGGCCAGTCGCGCGGCGACAAAATCCATGACCTGGCGGATCGCCTGTTCGCGCGAGACGCTGCCCGGCTCCAGGCCTAGCCGCAGCCAGAGCCCGTCGATCAGCGCGGTGACGCCGAGCGCGATGTCGTCGGCGTCCCTCGGTGAGGCAAGACCGTGCAGGGCGGACAACAGGTTCGAGCGCATGCGCGCGTGCAGCACCTTCTGGATGCGCGCCAGCTTCTCGTCGCGCGGCACCTCGGCGCAGAGCGAAAGCCAGGCGTGACAAAGAGGCGGCAGGAACAGATGCGCCTCGAAATTGCCCTCGATCACCGCATCGAGCCGCTCCATCGGCGTCCGTGCCAGGCGAAGCCGCGCGACCACCGCGTCGCGCAGCACGGCGTTGGCTTCCCGCATCGCATGCTCGAACAACTCCTGCTTGTTGCGGAAATAGTGCAGCACGATGCCCTTGGAGGCGCCGGCATGGGCGGCCACCTTTTCGAGAGTCGCACCCGCGATACCTTCGCGCTCCAGCACCGCGAAAGCGGCCTGCCGTAACTCTTTGCGGCGTATGTCGCTCAGACGCTTTAATTTCACGGCTTCCATCCACGCATTGCGAATCCAAGTTGACATTTTCGTCCGTCTAGATCAACAATTGACCAGTGGGACAATAAAAAGACCAATTGGTCAATTTAGTGATGACGAGGAGAATCGAAATGGTCCGCATGCTTGCAAATGGCGTCTGTCTTGCAGCCCTGATGCTGGGCGCTCATGCGGCCCAGGCGGCCGAGGCCGAGCAGTGCCGGGCGGTGCGCATGGCCGAACCGGGCTGGAACGATCTCGCCTTCACCACCGGCGTCGCCAATGTCTTGCTCGGTGCGCTCGGCTACCAGCCGCAAAGTTCTGTGCTGGGCATCAACGTCATCTACGAAGGCATGAAGAACAACGATTTGGACCTGTTCCTCGGCTATTGGGATCCGGCCATGGTCACCTATTACGAACCCTACAAGAAGGATGGCACGGTCGAGAATGTGCGCGTCAATCTCGAAGGCGCCAAATACACCTTCGCCGTGCCGACCTATGTCTGGGATGCCGGCGTCAAGGACTTCGCCGACCTGCACAAATTCGCCGACAGGTTCGGCAAGAAGATGTACGGCATCGAGCCCGGTTCGAACCAGCTGATGATGGACGCCATCGCTGACCCGTCGCTTGGTCTCGACGGCTGGCAAGTGGTCGAGTCGAGCGAGGCTGGCATGCTTTCCGAGGTCGGCTACGAGATCAAGGAGAAGCAGTTCATCGTCTTCCAGGGCTGGGCCCCGCATCCGATGAACACCATGTATGATTTCAAGTATCTGACAGGCGGCGACAAATTCTTCGGTCCGAACTTCGGCGCCGCGACGGTGACGACGCAGGTGCGCAAGGGCTATCTGCAGCAATGCCCCAATGTCGCGCAATTTCTCAAGAATCTCGCCTTCGACATCGATTTTGAGAATGTCGGCATGGGCTATCTGATCAATGACGGCATGAAGCCGGAGGACGGGGCGCTGAAGGCGATCACGCTGAACAAGAACCGCCTCGACGCCTGGCTCGCTGGCGTCACCACCTTCGATGGCAAGCCCGGCCTTGCCGCGGTCAAGGAAAAGCTCGGCCTGTGAGAGCACCGGCATCGGATGGCCTGCCGGGGCAGGGCGCCTTGCCGCAAGCGGACGCCTGGGCCGGGCGCAAGCAATTCATCAACGCCGGCGGCCTCGAGACCGCCTATGTCGAGATACCAGGCGTCGAACCCGCGCTGGTTCTGGTGCATGGCTTCACCGATACCAGCCGCAGTTTTTCGCTCCTGGCGCCGTATCTGGCGGGCCGCCGGCTGATCATGCCCGACCTGCGCGGCCACGGCGCATCGCAAGCCGGCCACGGCTTCGGCATCGCCGACTTCGCCGACGACATTGCGGACCTGATCCGGCATTTGCAGCTCGACCGGCCTGTCGTCGTTGGCCATTCGCTGGGCGCCATGGTGGCCATCGCCCTGGTTGCGCGGCATGACGACCTCATCGGCGGACTGGTGGTCCTGGCCGGTACGTTGAAGCCCGATTTCGCAAGCGATCATCCGCTGGTCGCCGGTGTCCAGGCCCTGCGCGACCCGATATCGCCGGCCGATCCGTTCTATTGCTGGTGGCACGCCTGTCGGTCCGGTGTCCCCGAGCCGTTCCTCGCCGGCCTGGCGAAAGACGCATCGGCCATGCCCGCGGCGCGCTGGCGTGCCATCCTGGAGGAGATTCGGCAGGCTGACCTGACCGGTGCGGCGCAAAACGTGCGGACCCCAACGCTCATCATCGCCGGCGCCTACGATCCGCTGTTTGGCGAGGCGCATCAGCAGGCGCTGTTGCGTTGCCTGGCAGGAGCAAGCTTCGTGCGTGCCGAAGCGTGCGGCCACAACCCGCATTGGGAGGATCCGGCATTTGTCGCTGAGGTGATCGGCGGGAGGTTCGGGAACGGATAGATCCGCTGGTACCCTGCCGGACTTCATTGGTCGATCAGGTTTGGAGTCGATCAGGTCTGGCGGCTTTTACTCGGCCAGCGGCTTGATCGTCTCGTAGCCATTGACCGCTTCCGCGCTGGTGCCTTCATCATAGCGCCGGGCGAGGGCGGCTTGCAGATCGGGCGCGTAGAGCGCGGTGAAGGCATCGATCGTCTCGCCGGCTCCATTCTTGAAGGTCTCCTTGACGGCGAGCACATTGTACTTGCAGTCGCCCAGGCTGAAGGTTTCCTTGCCCTTGACGTCCAAGGTCAGCGTCTTGGTGCTCTTCGGCTGCTTGCCCGGCGACAATTCGACGAACTCGATCGTGCTCTTGGCTCCCGTCTTCAGTGGAAACAGTGTTCTGAGATCGGAGAACGGGATCATTGCCATTCGGCCGGTGTCGCTGTCGCGAAAAACCTCGATCAGGCCGGCAAACAGGAATTGCTTCTGCGGTGATTGCGATTCGTAAGTGTTGGCGACGGAGACCATCCCGCCCGCGACGGGCCGAAATTCGCTTTGGATGCCGGGCCTCGCCAAAACAAACCCATTCTTGGCCGATTTCGCATCGACGCAGGGGCCGCCATGAGCCGCACCGATGGTGAGCAGGATCGTCAACATCGTGCCGGCGGATACAGTCTTCAGGACACTCTCCCTTGCCATGGAATCCCCACCCTGGGGGCCCGTGAAAATGGCAGACACCGGTCGCCATGTCGATGATCGGACCGCCATTTCACGTTCAATATCGCGGACTGAACTTTACGCCAGGCCGCTCTCCATGCTGAAATTCCGGGTATGATGAATCACCGTTCCCCTGTATTGCTTTCAAGACGCAGCTTTCTGGTGCAGGCTGCCGGTCTTGCCGCAACTGGTGCACTGTCACATCAAGCGTTCGGCCAGACCGGGCAGCGCATCCAGCCGATTGACGCGACCTTCCTCTTCATCGCCGATGTCCATGCCTGCCGCATGGCCAGCGGCCTGAGCCCCAACTGCCAGCTGGAGGGCAAAACCGACGCCGCATTGTTGCGCAGCGTCGCGGCACTGAACGCCATCGGCGACAGGGACTGGCCGGCCGAGATCAAGGGCGTCGCCACCGGCTTGCGTTCGGCCGGCAACCGGATCGGCATGCCGCTCGGCCTTGTCGTCGGCGGCGACATCACCGACGATGGCGGCGGCCAGATCACGCAGCCGAGCGAGGGCACGCAACTGCTGCAATTCAGCCAGCGCTACAGCCAGGGTGTCGGCCCGGATCGCGTCCACATGCCGGTCTATGTCGGGCTTGGTAACCATGATCTCGACCAGAACGGCCCGCCGCACCACGTCGACTGGTATCGCCGCGAAATGCGCGATTATGTCGAGGTCAATCACCGCGCTGGTGTCTTCTTCAAGCCGCCCGTGCCGGCCACCGGCTACGATGTCGACACCGACTGCTATTCATGGGACTGGGGCGGCTTGCATCTCGTCCAGACGCATCGTTTCGCCGGCGACACCGGCCATGGCGCCGACAGCAGCCTGCCATGGCTCAAGCAGGATCTGGCGACCTATGCGGCGGATGGCCGCCCGGTCATCCTTTTTCAGCACTACGGCTGGGATACATTCTCGACGGAGCGGTGGGATCCCGCCAAGCGCACTTACGACGACGACGGCGCCGGCCCACCGCATTGGTGGGGCGAGGCCGACAGGCAGGCACTGCTGGCGGCGCTGAAGGGCTACAATGTCGTCGCCATCTTCCACGGCCACCAGCATGAACAATCGCTGATCTACCGTCGCGAGGGGCTCGACCTGTTCAAGCCGAAGGCCGCCTATATGGGAGGGTTCGCCGTGGCCAGGGTGACCAGCGACGGCATGGATGTGGTGCTAGGCGAGGCGGCCGATGATCACGGCGAGGTCACCTTCACCGACGCTTTCAGCAAGGGCTGGAGCACATGAAAAAGGCGGCCTTGACGGTCGCCCTTCACGGTAGGCTACGGCATCTCCCAATGCGGGATTAGAGTGCCTTCTTGACCTTGTCCTTCACGTCGCCATAGGCCTTCTGCACCTTGCCGGCGACCTTGTCGGCCATGCCTTCGGCTTGCGTCTGCCTGTTGCCGGTCGCCTTGCCGGTGGCCTGCTTGACCGAGCCCTTGATCTGCTTGGCTACGCCCGCGACCTGATCCTTGTTTACCATTTCGCATCTCCTGGGAGTTTGAATTCGGAGGAATTCGTACGCCGGGAGCAAACGAGCCAGTGGCGGTTATGTTCCGAGAGTTGTTGCGAAGCTAGATGCATGCGCGCGGCCGCTTCCTGCGGCAGGGCCGGCGGGCTAGTGTGTGTCTGCGCACCATGCGCATGGGGAGAAAAATGGCTGAATTCCTGCTCTACATCGGCAACAAATGCTTCTCCTCCTGGTCGCTCAGGCCATGGGTGGCGATGAAGCATCTGGAGATCCCGTTCGAGGAGGGCTTCGTGCGGCTGCGCACGCCCGAGACCTTTGCCAACCTGGCGAAAGTGTCGCCGACCGGCCAGGTGCCCGTGCTGAATCATAATGGCAGGATCGTCTGGGAAACCCTTGCCATCCTTGAGTATCTTGCCGATCTGTTTCCCGAGAAAAAACTCTGGCCCGATGACATCGGTGCTCGTGCCTTGGCGCGCGCGGCGGCGACCGAGATGCATTCCGGCTTTCGCGAGGTCCGCTATGGCTGGCCGATGAATCTTCGCAGGCCGAAGGGTCACAAGCCGCTCGACACCGAGGGGGAAGTGCAGCGGGCGCGCATCGAAGCGCTGTGGCGCCAGTGTCGCGAAAAATACGGCAAGGGCGGCCCCTTCCTGTTCGGCCATTTCACCGCCGCCGATGCCATGTACGCGCCGGTCGTCACCCGCTTCGACACTTATGGCGGCGAACTGGCCCCGGATACGCGCGCCTATGTAGACGCCGTGCTGGCGACGCCGGCGATGCGGCACTGGTATCAGGAAGCGGCGAAGGAGCCCTGGCCGGAGCCGGGGCCGGACGAATAGGTCAATCGATGCGCTGAGCATCGATGGTAGATTGACGGCGTTTTGGAGGAGGACCCATGGCCAGCAACGACGGATCGCTCACAGCGCCGTTGATCTTTCATTGCCGGCTGATCCCGCCTCGACCGGATTTCGCCTTCACCATGACCGAGGAAGAAAAGAAACTGATGGGGCGGCATGCCGACTACCTGCGCGACAAGCTGCGGGAGGGTATCATGATCGTGGCTGGCCCGGTCGCCGACCCGGCCGGCCCGTGGGGGCTATTGATCCTGCGTGTAGGGAGCGAAGCCGAGGCGAGAGCCGTGATCGCTGGCGATCCGGTATCGCGTTCTGGCCGCGGTTTCCACTACGAGATCCTGCCGCTGATCAGCGCCATCGTATAGCCAAGCTCGCGGCCTGGTTTCGGCCTCATGGCACATACAAGAACGCCTCTCGCACCGATTTTCGCGCGAGAGGCGTCCTTTTTGTCAGCTTCCCAGAGATCGCTCTCTTAAATTGCCCGACACCGTCGCAATGCGTCGGCATGGAATTGACTCCGGGCTTTGTGTGTTTTTGGGGGCCTTGTCTTTCGGCTGCTTCGCCAGTTGAGGTCTCATGTTTAAGCAATCATGGGTTGAATTTAGGTTGATTGAAAACCAGAAATTGACTCGGCGGCAAAAGAAGCCTACAAGAAATTTGTCGATATTTGTTTGATTGACTTTTGTTATCCGCGCTTTCAAGCGCGCCATTGACGAACTTCCCCATCAAAAATCGAGACAAAAATCGTTGTGCATTCGCACCGCGGTTAGCGAATATTTGCCATGGAAAGGGTTCGTTTATGAGCACCGGCACAGTTAAATGGTTCAACGCCACCAAGGGTTTTGGTTTTATTCAGCCTGACGACGGCTCGACCGACGTTTTCGTCCACATCTCGGCCGTCGAGCGCGCCGGCATGCGCGACATCGTCGAGGGCCAGAAGCTCGGCTATGAGATGGTCCGCGACAACAAGTCAGGCAAGATGTCCGCCGACCAGTTGAAGGCGGCTTAAAGAACGAATTCAGCCTTCCCGGTGACCACGGATGTACTGGCACTGGTGAATGGCGAATTCGGGCGCATTGCCTCGGAAACCTGAGTTTCCAAGGCATATCATGCGCATGAAAGGAGTGTTCCTGTGCATCCATCTGGATGTGCGGTACTCCTAGGGAGGTCAGGCGGTGCCTGGCCTTTTTCATTTTGCGCTTGTTGCCGCCGAAAATGCGCTGCGCATCGGGCTGAACGTGCTAAGGAACGCTCCAGCAACTTGAATCCGCTGCCGTATTGCCCCAATGCCGTGTTGCTTCGTACGTGGTCCTGACCGAAGAGCCGGTCTCGTCCTATCGGCACCAGGCTCCTGACAGGAGAAAGATTTTGACCGCCCATTCGAAGACAGCCGAGCCGGCCGTGTCGCTGTTCAGCAAGACGCAGACCCAGTCGATGTCGCTCAACCGCATCCTATCCGAACGCGATGCCGTCAGCCAGGCGCGGGAAGCAAAGACCGCCCGCTTGCGCGAACTGCGCCTGGAAAAGGAAGCCGACGAGATCGCGGCCGCTGCCGCGCTCGCGGCGCTGCCGAAACGAGCCGGAAAACGCTGATGGCCACCAAGCGCGTACCGCCAACGCCGATCGCGGCCGATGCGACCATTGCCGATATGGTCGAAACCCTGGACAAGCCGGTTGAATATGTCCGGCGCGTGCTGGAAAAGCTCGAACGCTGCAAGCGCGCCCATGGCGATGCGCAGGTGCGGATCGGCGTGCGCGGCCGCGCCGAAGCCCCGAACTACCTGGTCGAATATGTCCGCGAGGACAAAAAGACCCAGGAGCGGGTGACCCACCAGGACGCCGCCTACAGCGGCAGCACTCATCGCGAGCTGGCGCCGCACCACATCGCGGAAGCCAGGAACTGGTCGCCAGAGGAAATGAACATCACGGCGGTTTCGGCACTCATCGGCCGCTTGCGCAATCCGCGCGCACCATCATCGCGTTTCGCCGACGAGGACTGACATGGCCATAAAATTCTCCGCCAAGGACCAGCCGGCGGCACCGGCTCCCGCTGCAAAGCCTGCCAAGCCGGTCGCCGCGAAGGCCAGCGATCCTGCGGAAGCCGCGACCGATCTGTTCAAGTCGCCGGCGGACGCCCCGAAGGGCAAGACAGGCAAGAAGAAGTAGCGCCTTGCCCCGGGATGCCGACCGCAGTCCGGTCGTGCCGGGGCTGCTCGCCCTGGTCGCTGCCGCGGGCCTTTCGTCGTCGCAGCGCGACGCAGCCCCGCTCTTCGACTGCCAGAGCTGCGGCGCATGCTGTTCCTATTCGGCCGAATGGCCACGCTTCTCCACCGAGGACGACGCGCAGCTCGACCGCATCCCTGAAAAATACGTGGCGGCCGACCTGTCGGGCATGCGCTGTGAGGGCGTGCGCTGTTCGGCCCTGTCGGGTGAAGTCGGCAAGTCTACGGCATGCGGCATCTACGAATTGCGCCCGGACGTCTGTCGGGCCTGCATGCCTGGCGACGAGGAGTGCCTGATGGCAAGGGCCGCGCACGGATTTTCCACCTCTTAGCGCAAGCCGGGAAAAGCAACGACTGACCGCGGCTTGTGCGCATCCTGCTTGCTGGCTGGAGCAATTCCAGGAAAAGTGTGTAGCGGTTTTCCGTCCGGAATTGCGTAAAAAAGTTAGAGCGGTTCGGCGGTTCCATCAAACGCTGAACCGCTCTAGATTGTGTCAGGGCAGGGCGCTGGAGGAACCATCCGTGAGCATCGAATTCCTGTTGACGTCACTGATAATCGTCGCTTCGCCCGGCACCGGTGTCCTCTACACGCTGAGCGCCGGTCTTTCGCGCGGCGTGCGCGCCTCGGTCATCGCCGCCTTCGCCTGCACGCTGGGCATTATCCCGCATATGGCGGCCGCCATCACCGG
This sequence comes from Mesorhizobium erdmanii USDA 3471, assembly GCF_000472705.1. Classification (GTDB taxonomy): domain Bacteria; phylum Pseudomonadota; class Alphaproteobacteria; order Rhizobiales; family Rhizobiaceae; genus Mesorhizobium; species Mesorhizobium erdmanii. The sequence continues at coordinate 57,076 of NZ_AXAE01000034.1, forward strand.
CCTTGCCGCGGTGCTGCACACAAGCGCCGTCGCCTTCGAGACGCTGAAATATCTCGGCGTTGCCTATCTCATCTACATGGCCTGGAACACGCTGAAGGAAAAAGGCGGCCTCAGCATCGATGAAAATGCCGCGCCGCGCTCGACCGCCAAGACCATCACTTCCGGCGTCCTGATCAACATCCTCAACCCGAAACTGTCGATCTTCTTCTTTGCCTTCCTGCCGCAATTCGTCAGCACCACCGAGCCGAACGCCTTTGCCAGGATGCTGGAGCTTTCCGGGGTCTTCATGCTGATGACCTTCGTCGTCTTTGCCGTGTACGGCGTCTTCGCGGCCTCGGTGCGCAGCCATATCGTGTCGCGGCCGAAGGTGCTGACCTGGATGCGGCGCAGCTTCGCCGCCGCCTTCGTCATGCTCGGCGCCAAGCTGGCACTGGCGGATCGGTAGGGACGATCGCCGGCTATCGCTTCACATAGCCCATCGCCTCGACGATCAGCCCGTTCTCGACACGCATCAAATTGACGCCGCGCAGCGAATTGCCGTCGGCCATCCAGTAGCGCCAGCGGATCGTCGCCCGGTCGCCGGCCACATATGTTTCTTCGAGGTCAAAACGCGTGCCGGGGCCAGTGGCGATCGCCGACCACAATTCGACACAGGCCGCCCTGCCGACGCGGCGGGCGCCATCCGGCGCCGGCGTGGTGTTCTCGATCACGCAGTCCTGCGCCACCAGCCCGTCCAGCGCCGACGGGTCGTGATGTTGGAACACGTCATTATAGCGCCGCATGATTTCGGCTGTCTCACCGGAGCGATTTGCCGCGGCGATGTCGATGATGAGTTCTCGGGTCATTGAAAGGGCTCCTTCACTCGATGGCGGCGCCGACGAGGCTCGCCTTCAGCGTGATGGTGGCGACACCCGCCAACGCCCGCGTGACAAGGCAGCCTGCCTTGGCCGACTGCGCCAGTCGCTCGAAATCTTCGGCGGCAATGCCTGCAACGCTTGCTTCCGTCTCCAGTTCGATGCGGCTTATGGTCGGGCCGGCCGCCGTGGCGCCGAGATGGACCTTGGCGATCGTTTGGATGCTGCCGGGCGTGTGGCCTTCGCCGCCGAGGATAGCGCTCAGCGCCATCGAGAAGCAGCCGGCATGCGCGGCCGCAATCAGCTCTTCAGGGTTGGTGCCTGGGCCATTCTCGAAACGCGACGGGAAGGAATAGGCGCCTTCGAAGACACCACTGCCGAGCCTCAGCCGGCCCGAACCCTCTTTCAACGTCCCTTGCCATTTGGCCGAGGCTTCGCGAATTGTCATGGTCGTTCTCCCTTGGTTTTGCGGTTCAGGCGCCGTCGACGATCACCTTCCCGAAGACGTCGCCCTGTCGGAAATAACGGTAGGCATCGCCGGCCTCGGTGAAGGCGAAGACCTTGTCGATGACGGGCCGCAAGCGGTGCTGCGAAACAGCGCGCAGCATGGCTTCGAGATTGGTTCGGCTGCCGACGAAGAGGCGGCTGATGGTGGCGAGGCTGCGTTGGTAAAGCGCTGCCGGCATCTGGATCGATCCGCCTTTCGCATCTTGTAGCGTAAGCAGCACGATGTGCCCGTAAAGCGTGCTGGCGATCAGCGACTGTGCGAAGGTCGCCGGGCCACCGGTCTCGACGACGAGGTCGACGCCGCCGGTCTGGTCCCGGACGGCGGCGCCCCATTCGGGCATATCCGATGTCGAGATCACGAGGTCGGCGCCCAGCGCCCGTAGCTTGTCGGTTTTCTCCGCGCGCGAGGTGACAGCGACGACGCGGCAGCCGAGCAGTTTTGCGAACTGCAGTGAAAAAAGCGAGACGCCGCCCGAGCCGATGACCAGAACCCATTGGCCAGGCTTTGCAATTCCGCTGCCTGTCACCGCGTTCCAGGCGGTCAGGCCTGCACAGCTCAGGGTCGCTGCCTGGTGCCAGTTGAGGTGATCGGGCAGGCGCACCGCCCATTGTTCGTCGAGAACGGCGTATTCGGTCAGCAAGCCGTCCAGCGTGCAGCCGAGCTGGTCGATGAGACCGGCATTGACGCGGCCATCGATCCAGCGCGCGAAATAGCTGCCGGTCACACGATCGCCGACGGCAAAGCGGGTAACGGCATCGCCTACGGCAACGACTTCACCGGCCCCGTCGCTCAGGGGGGCGACGCCTTCGCGCGGCGTCAGCGGATAAGTGCCGTTGAGGATCATCGCGTCGCGCCGGTTGAGCGACGTGGCGCGGACGCGCATCAAGATCTCATGCGGGTTTGGCAGCGGCTCCGGCTCCTCGCGCATCACCAGGGACTTGGTCCCGACGGTCCCTTCAAGACGATAAATCCGCATGCCATCCTCAAATATATAGACTGATCTACATATTATGTAGACCGATTGTTATATTCGACGCAAGGCGTATAATGTTGGCTGCTGACAGAGGTTGACATGGCGAACGACACCCGCACCCGCATACTCGAGGCGACTGGGCTGCTGCTCAGGCGACGTGGCTATCACGGCACTTCGCTCAACGACATATTGAGCGCCAGCGGCGCGCCGCGCGGGTCGCTCTACTTCCATTTTCCGGGCGGCAAGGACCAACTGGTCATCGAGGTGACGCGCGACAGCGTGGCCGGCGTGACGGAGCGTCTTGGCGCGGCGCTGGCGGCGGAACACGATCCAGCGGTCGCCGTCCATCACATTTACCAGTCGGTGGCCCACATGCTTGAGGAGAACGAGTTCTCGCTCGGCTGCCCGATCGCGCCTGTCGTGCTCGATGCGCCGAACGACGTGCCGGAACTGGCGGATTTGTGCCGCTCGGCTTTCGAGCAATGGATCGGCCTTTTGCGCGAGGCCTTTATACGGGCGGGGGTGCCCGAGCGCCGCGCCCAGGCGCTGGCGCTTCTCGTCGAATCGTCATTGGAAGGATTGATGGTGATCGCCCGTGCCACCCGCGACCGCGCCCCACTAAAGGCGGTGGCCGACGAGGTCGCTGCGCTGATCGAAGCCGCGGTGCTTGCCGGCGAGGTGCGGCAACGTGCGGATGCCGCTATTTGAAGTCAGGCGCCCTGGTTCGGGAAGCAAGCCTTGGCGCTGAGGTTCGGGCCATTCGCCAGCGACGTCAGGAACGCAGGCAGCACCGTCGTGAAGGTGTAGGAAACCTGGACGCTGGAAAAGCCGGATAGGCCCGAGCATGTGGTGTTGTTGCTGACGGTGATGTTGGCGTTGCTCAGCACAATGCCGTCGGTTGCCGCCCTGTTGCTGATGTAGCTGATCGTGGCGGCGGCGCTGTAGACGCCGTTCTGCGTGCATCCGGTCTGCAGCACGCCGGCGCAACGCGCTCCCGCATCGGCGATTTCATTCAGCACATGCTGGGCCCAGTACATGCGGCCGAACTCGAACGTGCCCATCAGCACCAACAGCAACGGCACCGACAGCAGCGCGAACTCGACCGCGTTGGCGCCGGACCTGTCGCGCAGGAAGGATCGGCAACGGCTCATTGCGGCTGCACCACCGCCTGGACGGTGATGTTGCCGTTGCTGACGATGCCGAAACCGCCAAATATCGGCGTATAGGGCTTGCTGGCGATGATAGTCACGAATTTTCCAGCTATGCCGCCGGCGCTGCAGATGCTGCCGCATGTCACCGGGGTGCTCCAGGCCACGGCCCCGGAACTGCCTGGGCAGTAGCAGAGGTCGGCATTGGCGGCCGTGCCGCTTTGCGTGGCCGTGGATGTGGTGGCGTTGTACGAAAGCGACGCACCGTTGTTGATGGTGACCTGGATGTTGCCGCCATTGCTGCCCAGGCCGCTGGTGACCACGGTCGCTATGTTGCTGGCCAGCGCGCTGCCGCCGGAGGAATTGACCTTGTCGCCATTGAGAAGCGCATAGTTCGAACCGGCCGAGACCGCCGAGCTCAGTTCGAATTTGGCCTTCAGCGAGCCGCCTATGTCGGCGGTTCCGGCCAGGATGAGCAGCAGCACGGGGCTGACCAGGGCGAACTCGACCGCCGACACGCCGGCTTTCTGGTGCCGCAGGAAGTCCGTGAACCGAGAATGCACGCTGTTGGGCAGGCTGCGACCGAGACGGAACGGCTTTCTCATTGCACGAGACTCACCTTGCTGCTGGCACTGGTGCTCGAGGCGGCGATGCACTCCGACCCGGCCGCGGTGCCGCCCGACAGCGTGATGCGTGAGCCGATCATCTGCAGGCACTTGGTCGTGTCGGTCTTCGATCCCAGCACGCTCGAGCCGCCATTCATGATGATCGGGCCGTAGGGAAAGTAGAATGCGCCCGATATCTGCGCGTTGGCGCCGCCTTCGGCGAAGGTCGCGCCGCCGGTGTTGGAGCTGCCGGTGGGGCCGATTACCGCCAGCTTCGCCGTTGCTCCCGACTGCGGTGCGGTGAGGACGATATTGCTGTAGCCGGCGGCGACGCAAAAGACATAGCCATTGCAACTTCCCGAACTGGATTTGGCCTTGCCTGACAGCACCAGCGTCACATTGGCGCCGCTAACGCTGATCGTGCTGCCATTGCAGTTGGCACTGCCGCCGCCATTGCCGCCAAGCGCGAAATAGCCATCCACGGTATAGACGCCGGCGCCGAGCAGGATGGCGCCCGAGCCGATGAAGTTGCCTTCGATGTCGTGCTGGGCCGCGGCCGGCACGACAAAGCAACTGCCACCGCCGCCGCCATTCACATTGCCGACCACCTGGAAAACGCTGCTAGCACCGGTCGCATCGGCCATGATCGTCTGCGAGCCGCCGCCGAGCGTGATGGCGTCGCCATTGCTGCCGGGGCCGATCTTGTAGGAATTGGTTGTACCCGAGCCGAAGATCAGTGTCGCGCCGCCGGTGTTGGTATAGCCGCCGGGAAGTTCGAAAGTGCTCGGTCCGCCAAAGGTCAAGGTGGAGTTGTTGCAGATGCTGACCTGTCCCGAGCCGCTGCAGGCAGTGTCGCTCATTCCGATCTTGAAGGTTCCCGCTCCGAAGGTCGTGGTGCCATAGCCGGTGGTCAGCCCCTTGGCGAACTTGAACGTGCCGGCGCCAAAGGTAGTTGTTCCTGTGGTGGTTACCTGCTTGCCGAAATTGTATGTGCCGGCCCCGAAAGTGGTGGTTCCAGCCGTGGTGAGGGTCTTGGCGAAATTGTAGGTGCCTGGCCCAAAATTGGTGGTGGCACTGGTCGTGAGGTCGCCGGCGAAATTGTAGACGGTTGTTGCCGCGCCGCTGGTGGCAAAGTTGAGATTGATTCCGCCGCCGATGGTGACGGTGCCCAGGTTAACCGTGGTTTTGTTGCCGCAGTCCAGCGTCCAGGTCGATGACGACGATGCCCAACTGGCGGTGCAGCCGAGCGCGTTCGCCTGGCCTTGGGTGGGGCCCGTGTTCCAGCCGAAGTCGATGTTGTTGCCGTTGGGAGTGCTTGGGGCTGTTGGTGCGACTGGTGTCGAAAGCGCGGCCACGGCGGCAAAGCGAGCCACGGCCGCCGCGACTGCGGCATTGCCGGCCAGTGGGTCGGGCGTCGATTTCTTGGTGATCACCGCGGCCGCTCCGCCTGGCCCGGTGATGCCGTTGCACGGCTGGCTCGGGGCCGCGGCGGAATTATAGTTGACGCCGATCGCTGAAATGCTGGTGCCGCATGGGACGGTTACCGTGTTGTTGGAAGAGACAGTGCACTTCGGCGCCGAGATCGAGGCGCCGCCGCTCAGCGTCACACCGGTCTGGGTGCCGTCGAGGGCTAGCATGCATCCCGGCGTCTGGGCTTGCGCGCCGACCTCGGCCACCGAATTGGCATAGATCTGCAATTGCTGGCGGTCGTTGAGGACGCGCGCCAGGAACAGGGTCCGATAAGTGTTGATCGACACCGAAACCGCGTTGACGCCGGTCGTCTTGGGGGAGGCGACCAGGCCGACCTGGACATTGGCTGCTGGGACGCCGTTCAGCACCGCGACGCTGACGGCGGTGGCGGTCATCTGGTCGGTGGATTTGTTCACATTGTAGGCGAGGGCGCCCGCATAGGCCGAGAGGTCGGCAACGCGCTGATTGTCGGCCCGCTCGACCAGCCCCGCGCCATATTCGGTCACCAGGGCGGCCATGCCGATCAGGACCGGCATCACTAAAGCCGAGATGATCAGCACGTTGCCGTCGCGGCTCCGAAAAAATCGCCGGAAAAACTGCATCGATGGTTACCTGACACTCCGCACGCAGGAGCAACATCGCCTCGCTCCCATCCTTTAGTAATCATGAATGTGTTAAAAAATATTGTCCGACAAATTTCGCAGCGTCGCCAAGGTGCAACCGAAGCTACTGATTTTGCAGGGAAATTGCACAGGAAAGGAGCAGTCCTACGAAGGCGAGATCTCAATGCGATTTGATGACGCGGATCGTGAAAGGGGCGCCGTCATTTCAGGAACGCCGGGGGTCTCCACCATCGCTCTCTCTCTGCAATGGCCAACGAAAAAGGGCGGCATCGCTGCCGCCCTTTTCGTACCTGAAGGCTGCTGGAAGCTGGATTAGAAATCCATGCCGCCACTCAAGCCCGTTTGCGGGCTTGAGCAACTTTTAGCCCATGGGCGTGCTTTATGGATTTCTTAGAAATCCATGCCGCCCATGCCGCCCATGCCGCCGCCGCCCATGCCGCCAGGCATGCCGCCGCCAGCCGACTCCTTCTTCGGAGCCTCGGCGATCATGGCTTCGGTGGTGACGAGCAGGCCTGCGACCGAAGCCGCGTCCTGGAGAGCCGTGCGCACGACCTTGACCGGGTCGACGATGCCCATGGCGATCATGTCGCCATATTCGCCCGACTGGGCGTTGTAGCCGAAGGTCGCGCCCTTGTTCTCAAGGATCTTGCCGGCAACGATCGAAGCTTCCGCACCGGCGTTTGCCGCGATCTGGCGGGCCGGAGCCTGCAGCGCGCGACGAACGATGTTGATGCCGGCAGCCTGGTCGGCATTGGCGCCGGTGGCCTTGATGTTGGCCGAAGCGCGCAGCAGGGCCACGCCACCGCCTGCAACGATGCCTTCTTCCACGGCCGCGCGGGTCGCGTTGAGGGCGTCATCGACGCGATCCTTCTTTTCCTTGACTTCTATTTCCGTCGCACCGCCGACGCGGATCACCGCAACGCCGCCTGCCAGCTTGGCGAGACGTTCCTGCAGCTTTTCCTTGTCGTAGTCCGACGTGGTCTCTTCGATCTGCTGCTTGATCTGGGCAACGCGGCCCTGGATCTCGGCCTTCTTGCCGGCGCCGTCGACGATGGTGGTGTTCTCCTTGGAGATCGACACCTTCTTGGCGCGGCCGAGCATGTTGAGGCCGACGTTTTCGAGCTTGATGCCGAGGTCTTCCGAGATGACCTGGCCACCGGTCAGGATGGCGATGTCTTCCAGCATGGCCTTGCGGCGATCACCGAAGCCCGGCGCCTTGACGGCGGCGATCTTCAGGCCACCACGCAGCTTGTTGACGACCAGCGTGGCCAGAGCCTCGCCTTCGACGTCTTCCGAGATGATGAGCAGCGGCTTCGAGGTCTGCACGACGGCTTCGAGAACCGGCAGCATGGCCTGGAGGTTGGAGAGCTTCTTCTCGTGGAGCAGGATGTAGGCGTCCTCGAGATCGGCAACCATCTTGTCGGCGTTGGTGACGAAGTAGGGCGAGAGGTAGCCGCGGTCGAACTGCATGCCTTCGACGACTTCGAGTTCGGTCTCGGCGGTCTTGGCTTCCTCGACGGTGATGACGCCTTCGTTGCCGACCTTCTGCATCGCTTCCGCGATCATCTTGCCGACCGACTCATCGCCATTGGCCGAGATCGTGCCGACCTGGGCAACTTCCTCGGAGGTCTTGATCTTCTTGGCGTTCTTGATCAGCGTCGCGACGACGTCGGTCACGGCCAGATCGATGCCGCGCTTCAGGTCCATCGGGTTCATGCCGGCGGCAACCGCCTTGTGGCCTTCCTGGACGATCGACTGCGCCAGNACGGTCGCGGTCGTGGTGCCGTCGCCGGCGATGTCGTTGGTCTTCGAAGCAACTTCGCGGACCATCTGCGCGCCCATGTTCTCGAACTTGTCTTCAAGCTCGATTTCCTTGGCGACGGTGACGCCGTCCTTGGTGATGCGCGGGGCGCCGAACGACTTGTCGATGACGACGTTGCGGCCCTTAGGGCCGAGGGTCACCTTCACCGCGTCGGCGAGGATGTTGACGCCGCGCAGCATGCGCTCGCGGGCATCACGGGAGAATTTTACGTCTTTGGCAGCCATGTTTTAGCTCCTGGCAGGGGCTTGGGGTAAGCCCGGAATTCAGTTGACGGTGAGGCCGATAATCAGCCGATGATGCCCATGATGTCGGATTCCTTCATGATCAGAAGGTCTTCGCCATTGAGCTTGACTTCGGTGCCCGACCANTTGCCGAACAGGATGCGGTCGCCAGCCTTGACGTCCAGNGGNACNAGCTTGCCNGCTTCGTCGCGGGCGCCGGANCCNACGGCGATGATNTCGCCTTCCTGCGGCTTTTCCTTNGCCGTNTCNGGGATGATGATCCCGCCGGCGGTCTTGGATTCGGATTCGACCCGGCGAACGACCACGCGGTCATGAAGCGGGCGGAACTTCGACTTTGCCATTTTTTCTTCCTCGAATGAGAACGGTGAGAAACAGTTCCTCCGTCCGGCGAAGCCGGACAACCTACAACGTCCGGCGGCGCCGGAGCTGTGGTTAGCACTCACCAAGGACGAGTGCTAACGTGGCGCTGAGATAGGCCGCCGGCCTCAGAGAGTCAAGGTGCGAGAAGACTGCGATGCGCGCGAATTTTTTCTCCTGCACCACGATTTCAGAAAACGTGGGTTGCGCCAGCCTCGGCTTGAACACCGTCCTGCTATCTCAGCGTCTTGGCGCCCTCAGCACCAACAGCGGGCATCGCTCGGCAAGTCCATAGCTCCCGGTTGAAGCGATGCGGACATCACCAAAGAAGGCTTCCGCCTCTCTCACCAGTGTAGTCGCCGGCGCGAAGCTGTAGATGGCCGGCGAGTTCCGATAGACATCGATCGTGCCGATGACGGGCAGGTCCCAGCCCGTGCGAACCGAAAGCTCTTCGCGGTCAGGAAACAGGGCATCGAAACGTTCCGCGATCGTCCTGACCGGAATGGCATGGTCGGGCGCATCGCCCGTCGTGGTCATGGCGACGCGCCATTTGAGTTCGTGGAGGGTCGAGACACCGCCCGATAGCGCAAACGCCCGCACCTCCGCCGGATCGTCCGGTGTTTCCGGACCGGCAAAGAGACGCAGCCCCGCGCGGCCGTCGGTGCGCAGTACGCCGGCGATTGCCGCAAACAGTGCTTTACGCTCGGTTGAAAGGCCGAGCGCCGACAGGCAGCCGTCGCCGATCACCGCATCGACGCTTGTGTTTGGTATCGGCAAGTCGAGCCAGTGGCCGTTGACTGCCTTTCGCAACGCAGTGTCGCCTGGCCAGATACCGGCGATCATGTCGGACGATTCGTCGACGGCCGTCATCGTGGCCCCGAGACCTGCGAGTTCCGGCGTCACGCCAAGCAGAACGACGTGCGCGTTCGAAAGGTTGAGCTCACGCTCATAGGTGTCAACCGCTTCCGCCGGCGGCCTCAACGGTGGTCCGAGCAACTGCCAGTGCCCTCGAATGGCATTCCAATGGTCGGTCATCCACAGCCCCCAAGCCGGCATTGTATTAGAAGCTATAATCGAGGACGCTAATGAGACCAAGCGGGGGCTGCATGACACGCATCGCGGTTATTACTCATGAGTTCGACAGGTTCGAACGCTGGCGCGGCCCGCTATTTCGCCGCGGCAGTTCCTATATGCTCTTCGGTTTGCTGGAGGAATTGAAGCGACGCGGTCATTCCGTCCGCATTATTCCCGGCACGTCGGCAAAGCCGGAGGCCGATATCGCGGTGCTGCATGTCGATGCGACCGTGACGCCACCCGAATATGTCGAATACGCCCGCGCTTTTCCCTTCTGCCTGAACATCGGGGCTGCCGACATCTCCAAGCGACGCGTCAGTGGCGCTGTGATCGGCAAGGATGACGACTGGCAAGGGCCAGTCATCGTCAAGAGCAATCTCAACAATCTCGGGATGCGTGAGCAGGCGCTCAACCGGCGATCGCTACGTGCCGGAAAGCCGAAGCCGTTTCCCGACGTCGAGACTATGGAAGGTTATAGCGTCCATGCATCTCTTTTGGATGTTGCGCCGGCGATCTTCGATCGCAGCGATCTCGTCGTCGAAAAATTCATTCCGGAGCCGGAGCCGGAGTCGGACGGCTTCGGCGCCCGCTTCTGGATATTCTGCGGCGAGCGCGAGCGTTGCACTCGCCATGTCTCGCCGCAGAGCCTCGTCAAGGGCGACGACACGATCCGCCGTGAGCCAGTACCGGTTCCCGAGGAGCTTCGCGTGCTGAGGCGCCAGCTCGGCTTTGACTACGGAAAGTTCGATTTCGTCATGCATGAGGGCAGGGCTGTGCTGCTGGATGCCAACAAGACCCCCGGTGGCGCTCGCAATCTTTCTGCGTTTCTCGCTGCCGGCAATGCCAATCTTGCCGACGGCTTCGAAGGCCTTATCCGACAGGTCGCATAGCGGGCGTTCTGATACTCTCGCCGCCCGACATCTCTCATTCGGCGCCGCTTGCTCACGATAGCCAGCGCTACAAAAACAGCCGCAACTGGGTGTGGATGATCGACCGGTAGTCCTCGATGGTCTTGCGGCTTTCGGCCTCACCCTCGGCAAGCGCCAGGCGCACGACGCCGCCGGCGAGCTGGAAGATCAGCAGAACCATGCGTTCGAATTGCTCGTGCTTGTGCGGTTCCAGCAAGGCGATGACATGGTCGCAGAACATCCTGGCCTGATGCCGGGTTTCCGCGATGTCGAGATTCTTGAGCGCCTTGTCGGCCTGGATGGCGTTCTGCAGATCCTGGATGGCCGGATCGCCGGCGACGCGGCTGTGGTAGTCGTCGAGCAGCCGGTCGGCAGCGGCGATGACGTCCTTGGCTTCGCGGACATCGGCAATGATAGCGGTCAATCGCGCACGGCTGACTTCCGAAAACCGCTCATAGAGCATCGCCAGGATCGCCGACTTGTTGGGGAAGTAATGATAGACGGTGGCGATCGGCCCGCCGGCCAGCATGCCGACCTCCTTCATGGTGACGGCATCGATGCCTTTCTCGCCGATCAGCCGCATGGTCGTCGACAAGATCGCGTCGATGCGCTCACGGCTGCGCTCCTGCTTGGGCCTGCGCCTCGGCTCAGTCGCTGTCCGCCTTGCTTCCGTCATGCACCGGTCTTTCGCACGAGCCGCCAAATTGTCGTTGACAAAAAATATGATCAAGTATCAGTTTCTGAAATGCTGACAGGTTGTCAGCTTTTTTGGCGCACGGCAAGGGACGTTGGGAGGCGGCTTTGGCATCTGGTGACGCGCATGCCGGAAGCGGCGATTGGCTGGTCGGCAATCCGACCGGCGGACAGCTTGCCTCCGCCTTGTGGATCGGATCGGTCGGCCTGCTCATTCTGGGGCTCCAGCCCGTCCTGCTCGGCGCGCTTTACACCGAGGGCCATGTCAGCGGTGATGAACTGGCCCTGGTCGCCACCGCCGAGATGATCGCGATTGCCATCGGCTCGGCGATCGTTGCCATGCTGCTGTCGGCCCGCAACATGCGCTGGAAAAGCGCGATCCTCCTGGTCCTGCTGGCGCTGGCAAATGTCTGGACGACCTATGCCGCAGGCGCCAACGCATTGATGGCGGCTCGCGCTCTGGCTGGGCTTGCCGCAGGCGGCCTTGTCGCGGTCGCCACCGAACTGATCGCCCGTTCGCGGCGCGCCGAACGCATCGGCGGTTTTTTCGTCACCATGCAGACGCTGGCGCAATGCGCGCTTGCGCTGCTGCTGGCGCTCTATGTCATCCCTGCGGCCGGATCGGCTGGCGGCTTCCTCATTCTTGCGGTCGTCTGCGTCCTTTCGCTCGTGGTCGCCTTCATCGTTCCCGCCGATTACGCCAACCTGCCCAAGGAAGAAAACCTGGCCAATGTGCTGACGGTTCCTTCGGTTACTGCGCTGTTGTGCGTCTTCTGCTACTTCATGTTCTTCGGCTCGGTCTGGGCGTTTCTGGAGCCGCTTGGCGCCCAGTTCGGCATCGACGGCCGCACTGTCGGGCTTATTGTCTCGGCCAGCCTCGCGGTGCAGGTCATGGGCGCGATGACGGCGACCGCGTTCGAGGCACGCATCGACTACCGCCTTGCCATCGCGGTCATTGGCACCGTCGCTCTTGTCGCCTCGCTGGTGCTCGCCAGCGGACCTGGGCTCTCGACGTTCTCTGTCACCGCGCTGATCATGGGGTTTATTCTCCTGTTCATCGTGCCCTACCAGATCCGGCTGGCGATCACGGCGGACGACACCCGCACTGCCGTACTCCTCGTGCCGGCCGCGCAACTCTTTGGCCTGGCGATTGGACCGGTCGCTGCATCGCTGCTCATCGACGGCAAGGATTTTCGCCCGGTGCCGGAATTCGCTGCCGCCAGCGCTACCGCCAGCGTGCTGCTGCTCGGTCTGTTCGCTCTCGTCGCGCGGCGCCGCCGCGCCAGACCGTGATTCCGAAAAGTGGAGCCCGGCTTTCGGAAGAATCATGGTCCTGTGTAGAGCCTGAGCGGAGGTAACATGTCCAACTGGAGCAACTGGTCCGGCTATGTCACGGCCCAGCCGCGGCTGATCGCCCGCCCCGCCGATGCCGGCGAGCTCGGTGAACTCATTCGCACCGCGCCAGGCCCGGTGCGCGTCGCCGGCGCCGGTCACTCCTTCACCCCGCTGGTGAAATCGCAAGGCACCATCCTGTCCCTTGAGCGACTGGAGGGGCTGGTCTCGCATGACGCGCAAAAGCATCAGGCCCGCGTGCTGGCAGGCACGCGGCTTGGTTCGCTCATGCATATCCTGCAGGGCATCGGCCAGGGCCTGCCCAATATGGGCGACATCGACCGCCAGGCGATAGGCGGCGCACTGGGAACCGCCACCCATGGCTCTGGGCCGACGCTGGGCGCCTATCACACGCAATTGGAGACGGTGCAGATCGTCGACGGGCTAGGCAAGGTTCGCGAATTCACCAAGGCGGGAGACCAGGACACGATCCACGCCATCGGCGTCGCGCTCGGTGCCTTCGGTATCTTGAGCGAAGTGACACTGAACAACATCGCGACCTACCGGCTGCGCCGCCGCAAATGGGTGCTGCCGATCGCCGACATGCTGCGTGACTTCGAAAAGATGATGACCGCGCACCGCTCGGCCGAGTTCTACTACATCCCGTTTTCCGGCTATGCGCAGTTCATCGCCAGCGACTTCAGCACCGAGGCGACCACTCCGCGCCCGACCGAGGATGACGAGGGCTCCTTGCGCACGCTGCGCCGGTTGCGCACCGGGCTTGCCTGGCTGCCATCGCTGCGCCGCCGGCTGATCCTCGGTGCGGTCGCGAAGGTGCCCGCCGAGGATTATGTGCAGGACTGGCTCAACGTCTATGCCAGCGACCGCCAGACCAAATTCAACGAGATGGAATATCACCTTCCTTTCGAGGAAGGACCGAAGGCGCTGGCCGAGATCATCGAGCTGACCGAAAAGCGCTTTCCCGAAGTCTATTTCCCGATGGAGGTGCGCAGCGTCGCGCCCGACCGGTTCTGGCTGTCGCCCTTCTACAAAAGGCCGACCTGTTCGATCGCCATCCACCATGATGCGGCGAGCGATCCGCTGCCGTTCATGCAGGCGGCCGAGCCGATCTTCCGCAGATATGGCGGCAGGCCGCATTGGGGCAAAATGCACAGCCTGAAGGCGGCGGATTTGAAGAAGCTCTATCCGCGCTGGGATGACGCCATGGCCGTGCGCCGCGACATCGACCCGCGGAACCGCTTCATCTCGCCCTACATGGCCGGCCTGTTCGGCATCGAACCCAATCCCTCCGGCACCGAACGATGAGCGCCTATTTCGCCATGCTGTCGGATGCGCTGAGGCAAGCCGGCATCTTCCAACCTTGCCTGCTGCTCGACCTGGATCGGCTTGACGGCAACATGGCCTTGGTCAGAGCGAGGCTTGATCCCGGCCTCGCGGTGCGGCTGGTCGACAAGTCGCTCGCCTGTCTGCCGCTGCTTTCGCATATCGGCAAGGCGCTTGGAACTAACCGTTTCATGACCTTCCATCCGCCGATCAGTGAGGCGGTGCTGAAAGCGTTTCCGGACGCGGATCTGCTTTACGGCAAACCGATGCCGGTCAGCGCGGCGAGGGCGGTGCTCATGAAGGGCGAAGCCCATTGGTCGCGCGTCTGCTGGCTGATCGACAGCGATGAAAGACTGGCGGAATATGGCGCTCTGGCCGCCGGACTCGATATCAAGCTGCGCATCGCCTTCGAGATCGACGTTGGGCTGCATCGCGGCGGTTTTGCCCAACCGGAGGATTTGTCGCAGGCGTTGAAGATGATGCCGGCCTATAAGAGGCTGCGCTGCGCAGGCGTCATGGCCTATGAGGCGCACGCGCCGCACATTCCCGGCCTGTTTGGTGGGCCGGTCAAGGCGTTGGCGCAAGCCTCGGAACGGGCCGCCGCTTTCGTCGCGTGCCTGAGTGCGCACCAGCGAGGCATTCTCAACATTGGCGGCAGCAAGACCGCGCTGCTTCATCACGGCGGCATGGCCAATGAAGTGTCGATGGGGTCGGCCTTCGTGCTGCCCGGTGATTTCGACACAGCTGGTCTCGAAGGTTTCCAGCCGGCGGCCTTCATCGCGACGCCGATCCTGAAAGTGGTCGAACCGATGCTGCCGGGTCCACCGGCCGTTACCCGTATGCTGCAGGCGCTCGGCCGGTTTCCCCGCAAGGGCTGCTATCTCTATGGCGGCAAATGGATGGCCGACCCCGCCTTTCCGGAGGGTATGAGGGCGAACGGCCTGCTCGGCCTCTCCTCCAATCAGCAATTCATGGGCTTGCCTGCCGATTGCGTCGCAAAGCCCGGTGATTATGCGTTTCTGCGACCGACGCAGAGCGAGGCCATGCTGCAGCAGTTCGGGCCGATAGCGGTGCTTTCCGGCGGCAGGATCGTCGATCGCTGGCCGGTGTTGCCGATGGCATGAGGGCCAGCGCGTCAGCGCTCACCATTAGCGCCGGCCCCCCGCGACTTCGTCATTCTAGGGCGGAGCGACGCGAAGCGGAGCGCAGACCCTAGGGCGTGGACTCAACATGCCGTAGCCATATTCGGAGCGAGGCAAGGTTGAGGGTGGCCATGTAATTTCGCGCGAGTTTGTCGAAGCGGGTTGCGGCGCGGCGGAATTGCTTGAGCCTGCAGAAGAAGCGTTCGATGCGATTGCGCTCCCGATAGAGTTCTGGCGGGACCACGCGTTTATTCTTAACGTGCCGGCGGGTTGGAATGTTGGCGCAGCCCCCGGTTCTGGCGATGAGATCAACCAACCGCCAGCTGTCGTAGCCTTTGTCGGCGACAAGCGCTTTTGC
>NZ_AXAE01000035.1 GCF_000472705.1 Mesorhizobium erdmanii USDA 3471
TGACCTGAGACCCTGAATCTCCTCCAGTTTTTGGTAGAGTCCGTCTGATCGAGGAGACGGACGAATGAAGCGTTCACGGTTCACGGAACAACAGGTCATCGCGATTTTGAAGGAGCAGGAGGCGGGGATGAAGACCGCCGATGTCTGCCGCAAGCACGGGATCTCGGAAGCGACGTTCTACAAATACAAGGCCAAGTTTGGCGGCATGGACGTTTCCGATGCGCGCAAGCTGAAGGCGCTGGAGGAAGAGAATGCCAAACTGAAGAAGCTGCTGGCCGAGCAGATGCTGGACAACGCCATCCTCAAGGATGTCGCTGCAAAAAAATGGTGACGCCCGATGCCAAGCGAAGCGCTGTGGTCCACGCCTGCGATCAGCATGGGGTGAGCCAGCGTCGGGCGTGCAAGGCTCTTTTCGTCGATCGCTCGAGCGTTCGCTACAAAAGCATCCGGCCCGATGATGCTGTCTTTCGAGCCGCGATGAAGACGGTTGCCGCGCAGCGGCGGCGCTTCGGCTACCGGCGCATCCACATCATGCTTGAACGGCAAGGGATGGTGATGAACCAGAAGAAGCTACGGCGGCTTTACCGGGAGGAGAAGCTGCAGGTTCGCAGGCGTGGCGGCCGCAAGCGGGCCCTGGGAACGAGAAGGCCGATGATCGTGCCGGGCCGGATGAACGAGCGCTGGTCGCTCGACTTTGTCAGCGATGCCTTCACGGACAGCCGGCGGTTCCGGGTTCTGGCCGTCGTCGACGACTTCACGCGGGAATGCCTGGCGCTGGTCGCGGACACGTCGCTGTCAGGCGCCCGCGTGGCCCGGGAACTGGACGCCATCATCGCCCATCGCGGCAAGCCCTGCACGATCGTCTCCGACAACGGCACCGAACTGACCTCGATGGCCATCCTCAAATGGTGCCAGGAGAGCGGCGTCGAATGGCATTACATCGCGCCCGGCAAGCCGATGCAGAACGGCTTCGTGGAAAGCTTCAACGGCCGGTTCCGCGACGAATGCCTGAACGAAACGCTGTTTTCCACCCTCGCGGAAGCACGGGCGGCGATCCAGCTCTGGAAGGAGGACTACAACCGGCACAGACCACACTCAGCACTGGGCAACATCACGCCGAGCGAATTCGCCATGAAAATGGCACTGGAAAAACAGGCCGCATGAGGCCAGAAATGAAACCCCGGACTCTCCACTGAGCTGGAGCAAAGATGGGTCTCAGGTCATAACGCCAAAACGCAAATTACCGGACGCATCTAACCGCGACCATCCTCGAACCCGATATTTCACGACATGCGTCGAAATCTCGAAACGCATTCACCTAATACGTGGAGGCGAAACCGATAGGGACCTTAACGAGCTTCCATAAGCTTGGCTTTGACCATCTCAGAATAAACCATGAAAACGATTAGGTCTCTTTCATCCCCATTGTTACACAACCGAAGAGCGGCAGTCCCCGCCTCGATCATCGCTGGGGTGATTTCAATTTCGGGCGCGCCAGACGATCCCAAATCAGAATCGACGGTTTTGTAAGTATCATCTGACATCTGCTAACTCAAGTGCATAATTGCCGAAAATCAACACGCAGTTGTTGCGGCCGCGTTGCGGCGCGAGGTGAAGTTCGTACGACTTTAAACCATCCAGAGTATCGCGGCGGGCCGCGACCATCCGAAAAACCGGCAGCAGGCCACCCACCGCTTATGCCGCGTAAGCTTGGTTTGAACCGAACGGACAGCGCGCAATGTAGCAATCCACATCAACTTGGCGCTTGCCGGTGTCGGGCGTTTCCTAACGGTCGCTAACTGCCTACGCAGTCCCTTCTATGTCAGCAAGGCAGCGCTTGACGATTCCGGCTGATAAAGCGTGCCTTCTAGCTTGGGCCACACGGAGGCCGACCTGGTCGGGTCGTATCTTGTCAGGACGATGATTCATGAGTGATGAGCCCGTGGTCGAGGCACCCGCCTGCGCTCCTGTTGCAATCGGCGCCCTCGCGACGGTCGCGACATGGCGGCCGGCCCGCGCCGTGGGTGACCGTGACATCAACAGCTTCGGCCTCAAGCTCGACGCAACAGCGTCGCAACAGGGCCGGCAACCTTGCATGAGCATCTGGCTGACGGCCGATCGATGAACCAGACCCAATTGGGCGACATCCTCTACGACCCTATCGTCCAAGCCGGGTTGCTTTCGCTGGTCGGGGCCTTGCTTGCCCACGTCGTCCTCAGTCGCCATCCCGCCCTGCGCCTGATCGGGCACCTTGCGCTTTTTGTGGCGCTGACCCTTCTGCTTTTATACCATGGCATCGTACCTTATGAACGAGGACCGTCCGAAGCCCAGCTAATCCAGCGCCTCTTCATAGGCTTGGCCAAGATCGTCTGGTGGACGAATGCCGCTTTGTCGCTGGTCGGTTCAGTGCGAGTGTTTCTGGTGTTCGAGCGGCAGCCGCGCGAAGGCCGCCTGATCCAGGATCTCGCAATAGGCGTTATTTATGTCGGCGTTGCGCTTTCCGTCGTTGCCTATGTCTTCGATTTTCCTGTCGGCACGCTGATAGCAACCTCCGGCGTTTTTGCCATCGTCTTCGGCCTTGCGCTCCAGAGCACTTTGAACGACGTCTTCTCCGGCATAGCCCTCAACATAGGTCGGCCCTATGCGGTAGGTGACTGGATCGTCCTTGATGGTGGCATCGAAGGCCGGGTTTTGGAAACGAACTGGCGTGCAACTCATCTGCTCAACGGGACCGACGATCTGGTGGTCCTGCCTAATAGCAATCTGGCAAAGGCCACTGTGATCAATCAAAGCAGTCCCGATCCCGTCCACGGCGTCAAGATCAACGTTCGTCTGCTGCCAACAACCTCGCCGGCAGCGGTCGTCGATGTCATGCGCAATGTACTTATGAGTGCTGTCTCGATCCTGACAAAGCCCGCCCCCGGCGTCACGGTCATATCATTGGATGCACTCTCGATCGAAGTGGAGATTTCATTCAGGGTTGCTAGCTTTGCTGCGGCCGGACCCGCTCAAAACGAGATTTTCGACCTGATCTATCGGCACGTCCTGGCATCCGGTCTTGTTTTATCCCACTCGCCAGCGGGCGAAGCGGGATATGCTTCGCCGCCGCTCGAAGTCACCGCATCGGCACTTCAGCCAACCTCGCTTCGACTTCTCAACGCCCTGCCCTTGTTTACCTCACTGACCGACGATGAACGCAAAGCGCTTGCATCGACTATGACAAGACGGACCTACCGCAAGGGTGAAGTCGTGGCCAAACAGGACGAGGTTCTCGGTTCCCTGATGATAGTCCGCACTGGCGTCCTTGGGTTGAGCCGACATGAATCCGAGCGTGAGATTGAAATTGCACGCCTGGCTCCAGGAGACTGTTTCGGCGAGGAAGGGCTTTTGACCGGGACGGGGGAGATCGGGACAATCCGGGCGCTTACCTTTGTGGTTGTCTATGAAATCGAGAAAACCCACCTTGCACCGCTTATGCGGGACCGGCCCCGCCTTGCCGACGAACTGGGCGAAATTCTGGCCCGTCACGCCAGATCCGAGAGGCATTTGCAAGCGACTGGCGACGGACACGAAGGTGACAATACGGTTGCGAGACTGACGTTGCATATTCGCCAGCTTTTCCACCTATAGGAAGCCTTGCAACCGACACGTTCCCCTTGAAGTGGACGCGGCAGCGCTGCACTGTGGCCGAGAGAAGCGCTGTGACGGCCGCCTCAAAACCTTGGTTTGCATCGGAAAACGTCCAGCTTCACACCGCACAGGCGGTGAGGTTGCGGAGGAACTCCTTCCATATCGGCTCTGCCGCCCAGGCTCTGCTCTCCGACGTTCCGGCGCCGCTCCCTTCGCCTCCGATGAAAATCAAACGTCGACGCGTATCGGCACTCCAGAAATGATCGCCAGCGGGACCACCCGCATCACTCGGCGCCAACAACTTTAATGGGCAACGACCTTAGAGAATTTGAGATATCGGGACCACGCCCCTCCACCTGCTGCCCTTCGATAAGCCTCTGTCCGATCAGTCGAACGACCTCCGGGCTGGCGGCGAACTTCCCGTGGTTTAGTGGGTCGTCAGATTTGACTTTTGTGAGGTCGATAACCTCAATGTTGAAACGGCTCAGCTGCGAAGCGTACCGAGGTAAGTCAGGGTCCGCTGCACCGAGCCGGTCGACTCCACCGGCCAGTCGCTGCGAAAATGCAAGCGCGGCATCGTCCTTCGAGACAAAGATGGTCGTTCTCGGCAGTTTCGGACCAAGCTGCAGGAGTTGGGCCCTGTAGACGTCAACGTCCAAATCCGGCGCGGCCATGATAACGTTGCCAATCTTTGCCGGGACGGAGCCGTGCCTGATGGCCAACTGGCGAAGTGCCTCCATCATAATCCAATTGCCGAGAGAATGAGCCATGATCACGATGTCATCGACATTTGGATCCTGGGCTGCCCGCTCAAGCAAGAAAGCCAGGGAGTCACGCGAATAGGTTGCGCTAGCATTATCGTAGATATAGCTCAATGCATGGCCGCGTGAGGGCCAGCTGAACAGGACGGGGGCTGCATTCGCGCCGGAATCGTGCACGATTTGCGCCAACCGGTACACGCCTTCATCGAAGTTGGTGTTAAAGCCGTGAACGAAGACCAGCAGGCGCCGCTTTTTCCCCGCTGCTTTGCGAAACCATAAGTCGAGAGCCTGCGGCTCTATATTCGTGGCGCTGAGCGTCACGAAATCGCGTTGAGGGTCAGGCTTTTTTGGGTCGCGGGGCCACTGCACTTCTCCAGCCCTGCGATGGCTGTCGGAAGGGATCGACACGACGAGGCGGCAAATGCTTTGCTCCTTTCCACGTTCACCGGAAAAGGCGCATGTCCGCTCGCCAGTTGGCGCGCGCATGGTCACGGCGAGCATGTCAACGGTTGTCGTCTCCGGCGCCTGCGCCGACAGGGGGGTTACGTCAAAATGGTGATGTCCACTCGCGCAGCCGGCGAGCGCCACACCGGCGATGGCCGGCATGAGCAACATCCGGATGCTGTCGACAACGTGCCGAACCCCCGCCAGACAGGGCGTCGTCATGCGCGGCTGAGGGCGGTATTCGGTGCACCGTGCCGCCGCCGGGCCAAAGCCACGGCAAGCGCGGTGTATGCGCCGGCCTGGAGCCACAATCCAAGATACTGCCGCTGAACCTCGGCGAGAGTCGCGCCCATTTGGGCGATGCGCGTCATGCCATCGATCGCGAAGCTCGTCGGAACGAGTAGCGAAAGCAGCCGGACGGGCTCCGGTACGACTTCCAGCGGCCAGGAAAAGCCGGTCATGAACATGAAGGGAAGGCCTACCCCACCCAAGATGAGCTGCACCGCCGCCGGCGACTTGACGACGAACGATACGCAAATACCGAGCGCGGCGGTTGCCAGGATAAATGGCAGTGACAGGCCGGCGATCGCAGAAAGTGTACCGAGGCGCGGAATGCCGTAGAGATAGGGCAACGCAACCAGATAGAGCGAAAAGCTGAGGGTCTCGATCACAAGGTAGGCGAACAGCCGTCCTAACACGAACGAGGCCGCTCCGTGTTCGGCGCCATGACGGTGGCCCGGCAGCGTTCCAAGCAGCCCGACACCGATCAGCAGCGTCTGTTGAAGGATCAGCACGAAGGCAGCAGGCAACAGATAGGTGGCGTAGCCGCCCTCGGGATTGAACAGAGGGATGGCGGTAAGCGGCATTGGGTTCGTTGCAGCCGCTGCAACGGTGGGATCCGCGCCGGCGGCAACCAGCCGCGATGCTTCGACCTGCGCGCCAAGTGACTTGGCGACCGCCGCGACGCCATTGGCGATCCGCGAATACATTAGGAAATGGCTCGCATCCGCATACAGTGCGACAGGCGAGGGTCGCCCATGCAGCAGGTCACGCTCGAAATGCTGCGGGATAACGATAATGCCTGACGCTTCGCGCGCGAAGATTGCCCGCTCGGCGCTGACGATGTCGGGTGCACTGTCGGATAGGGCAACAAACTCCGCGGCGTCCACGCGGCGGGCCAGTTCACGACTGCTGGACGTCTGGTCGAGGTCGACCAGCACGATTGGAACGTCGCGCAGCGCTTCATTGAGATAGGGCTGCGGATAGAAGACCGAGTAAAGCAGGATCGCCATGACCATTGTAGCAAACACCGGCGGCATGCCAAGGATGCGTCGCAGCTCGCCGTAAGCTATCACGATGATGCCTCTCATGTCGCGAGGGCCTTGGAGCCGGGCGATGGTGGAAGACGCCGGCCGGAAGCCGAATTCAGCCTAAGCCATTCCAGCCGCGATCCGAGCAGCAACGCCAGGACGATGAGGATGATGGTGCATGAAGCTCAAGCCGGCCGACTGGCAACCCCTGCCAGAGGTCTACAGGCTGGGGCGAGCTCGATATTCTCCGGAAGCGGGTACAAAATAGCTGCATCGAGGCCACAGCAAGCCCCAGGAGACGCTCTGGCCTCACTAGGTGCGGGCACGTATGAGTGGACCTCGGCCTGCGCAATGAACATCACAGCATTTCGCAGGCCGGGCCATGCACCGGACCAGTCCAGGGAAGGGGTGACCGGCCCTAAGGATTATGTGCCTTAAAGCCTGCCCCTTCAAGATAATTTACGGATTCAGACCAGGATGTCGGCATGTAGGTGTCAGTGGACATCTGCGCGCCCAATCGTTTCCGGCGCTGCACTTTTCCCTTCAGTGCGATGTTTCTTGTTCTGTTTGCCGAAAGCTGGCGCGCATTTTTGCTGCATAAGCGGAACCTGATATTCCGAAGCATTCAAATGTGTCAGCGGCCCGCCAGCTGAGGTCCGCAATCTGCAACCGAACCGCATTCCCCGCGTGGTGCGGGCCATGTCACGTGGGTTTTGCACCAAGCACAACGTGTTCGCGGCGGGCCCGCGACCTTGTCGCCAACTTAATGATGTCCTCCGCGATGGGAAGAGCCTGGCGCGTCTGGCGCCTTCCTCAAGCCTGCGCTAATGTTGCAATCTTGTAGGCTTGGGGGAGTGGGGTGCCGAAGCATCAGGGCGAAGGCGACTATCGGGGAGGATCAACGGTCCTCTCGAATTCTGACAATGGTTTCGGTCCGCTTGCACCCGCCCCGAGGCTCACAAGCGTCGACGAAGTGTTGAAGCTGGGTTTTCGGTTCCCTGCATCTGAAGGAAAAAAGCCGAAGCGCAAACGGAAGCGTCGCGGACGTCGGCTATTATATTCCTGACCACCGATGCCGTTGCGCATCAGGCACCGCGCCCAACGATCTTCAAGACGAGCTCGTGAGGAGCGCGCCGACTGCATGGCGTGTATTAGTTCGACCGGCAGCGGATCGTCCCCCGCCGCCCGGCGTACCGCCTGCTCGAAAGCTCCGCGTCCGACCTTGCCCAGGCGAAGGCCGAATGACCTCAGCGAGCGGCGGATGCCGTACTGCGGGTCACGGAAATTGGTCAGATTGCGCGGCATTGCGCGATCTTGTGCATGTGGATCCTGTGGCGGAGTCGCCGGTTCGGGCGGCTGTATCGCCGTCGTTTGCGAAAGTTCGCTCTTAAACTGCGTGTTCGCTGAAGATGAGGAGATGGACCCTCGAGGAGAATCGCGAGCTAGCCGCAATCCACGAAGATGGCGCATTTTACTAATCAAACGGCACTTGCCGCGGCTGCGACGAAATCGACCGCATCGCAGCACGTGATCAAGGCCACTCAACCTGAGTTTCAATATGTGGGCCACAAAGTATTTGATAAATCCGTTCGCTCGCGTTCGGCATTTCTCGGCACATAGAGTGTGACGCCAACGCCACGTCGGACTTCAGGCATACTGCCGGCCGAATATGTCAAAGTACCGTCAGGGACAGTGAGGTTCGTGACGGCACTTTCTTCGTCTCAATCGGGCGAACATAAGAGTATCCCCCGTCACGACCGAAGTGAGAAAAGCGGCGTTGTGACCGGCAGGTGTCATAGGCTTCCTACTCCGTTGTGCCAGCTTTCTTTCTGCGCCGATTGGTGTGCGACTGCGCGACGGCCATTTGCAACACGGGTGTGATCTCCAACTGCGCATTCTCTGCGTCATCTGGGTTCTGCAGCCCCTGGATGTGGACGGTCGGAAATGGCAGTTCGATGCCCTGCTCCTTGAAAGCTTGGCGGATGCGTACATAGAATTTGCGTTTCATACCGAAGGCGCCTCCGGGTCTGGTCATGGCCTTGACCCTCAACACGATGCCGTACTCGCCGAATTCCTGGACGCCCTGCATCTTGATCGGGTCGAGCACCCAGTTTTTGAACTCCGGATCTTCCGCCAGCTCGAGGCCGATCCGCTTGATCAGCCTACGAGCGAAGTCGATATCGGTGTCATAGCCGACAGTGATGTTGAACTTGTCGATAACCCAATCACGGCTTTGGTTCTGGACTGCCCCGAGCTCACCGAAAGGTATGGTGAACAGCGGGCCACGATGGTGGCGCAGCTTCACCGAGCGCAGCGAGAAGCTTTCCACCGTACCCTTGTAGTTGCCCGAGGAGATATACTCGCCGACACGAAACGCATCATCGAGGAGAAAAAACACGCCAGAAATGACGTCCTTGACGACGGTCTGTGCGCCAAAGCCCACAGCAACGCCGACGACGCCAGCGCCGGCGATCAGCGGGCCGATCTGGATACCCAAAGAGGCGAGCATCATCAGCACCGCCATCACGATGATCAATGCGAGCAGCATGTTCTGAAGGATCGGCAAGAGCGTGTGCAGCCGCGCCTGCTGCGCATCTAGGATCGGAACGTCCTCCTCGCTGATCACAGGGTGCGGCATTTCGATGCCCAGCTTTCGTTCGATCAAAGCCCTGATGATCGACCAGCCGAAATCGGCTGCGAGGGCAATGACCACGATGTTGATCAAGCCGCGCAATATGAACGTCGTCGTCGTATCGCTGTCGCGCATCGACTGCATGTTCAGGCCCCAGACACGCGCGAGGAGGTAAGCCGCCGCCAGGATCAACATCATACGGATGGCACGATCGATGACCGCGATAGTCACCGCCGGGACGGTAGGCCGGCCGACATCTTCCGAACCCGGCCGCAGGACGAAATTGACCCCGCGCTGCGTCAGCACGATTGCCAAAGGCAGGACGAATGCGGCCAAGGTAAACCAGAACAATGTGTACTCGCCGGCGATACGCTCCATGAACAGAGCTACGAAATAAGCAGTCAACCACCACGTCGCTGCCGTGTGACCGTGCCCATCGTGCGGCCGCATCCTTGGCCGGCGCCATACGGCAAGCAGCAAGAGCACCAGCAGCCCAAAATCGGCGCCCACCGACAGGACCATCATCCCGTCGCGGTCGATGCCGAGACCGGGCAGGAGGATGAAAGCGGCTGCGAAGAAGGCGAAGACGCCGACGATCCGCGATAGCCAGTAGGACCAATGGTCGGCCGTCTCGTTGGTGATCGGCAAGGCACGAACCTCGGCGGCGTTCTCGACATGCATGAAGGAGGGGACGAGCAGAGCTATGACGTACGTGCGCACACCCCATGTAACGACGGCCGCCATCAGAAATGTCAGCACAATCTCACGGATCAGCATTGGCCAGTCGAACAACATGAATGCGCCGGCGCTGCCAACCGCGAACGAGAGAATCAGAAGGCTGGAATAAAGCAGCCGACCACCAATCTTCTTGGCCCGCCCGAGGGGAGTATCTTTCGGTTGGGCGATAATCCAAAGACGAAATGGACGGGTGAGTTTGTACGTGGCCCAGGTGAGCGCCAGGCCGGCCGCGATGAAAATCGCAATCAGCAAAAATACGCCGGCTGGCCCCCTGCTGGACATATCCTCCATGGTCGCTTCCCGGACGTGCGCGAACTGGCCAGGCAGCGAGGGCAAGGTTCGCACGATCCGTTCGATATGATGCTTGATCCGATCGAGCGTCGAGGATGCCATCGTATTCATCTGGCCGGGTGCGGCCACGGCGTCGGACGATGCGTCGGTCGGCGAAGCTCCTGCCGCGGCAGGCGCTGCTGTCGACCCGGCGTCCTGGTTTCGCTGTTCGGCCACCCAAGCCTTTACTGACGGATCATCGAGAAGCTCGAACAGCTGTTTGACCTTTTCAGGAGGGATGGTCGCCGCCTGTGCCTGTGCCGGATCAGCCAGCAAGAGGGCGATACCAAAGACGAGCGACCCGGCAATCAGGACAAGCATCGCAGTCAGATATCCGAGTCGTCGTGCCCGGCGCGCCAGATTGCTGGCTCCCAATCGTCGAATCATGCGTCTCATCGTGCTGTAACCTCCCGCTCAAATCGGCAAGCAACGACATCTATGTCCGTCGTTGCTCCTAACTTCAACAAGCCAATGTCGCGGTACAAGACTTCATCGGCCCGAGGCTAACAGTCGCTCTGGGCACTTGGCGGTATTGGCCCTCGATGGCAAGGCATTCCGATCTCGGCCGAGGCTCAGGCCGTTCTGTGAACTGGGGATCGGTGGTGCCGGGGAAGGACGCCCGGCACCACCACCCCAGGCTTGTGCTACGCGGGCATGAGCGCTTGCCATTTCGATATTGACAGGACGTTGCTGCCGTCCGATGCCATTATCCGGTTTTGACATTCGCCGACTCTTGACGAAGAAACGAAAGCTCGATGGCCCAGGACAATGCTACGGCAGGCGGCGTGGTACCGATTTTCGATGCCGAGCAGACCACCGGCGCAACGCTTGCCAGCATTTGCCGGCAGGACCATCTCTTTTGGCGGGGAATCGCCGGTTCTTTTTGGGGACCCTTGTTCTACCTTCGAACCGGGCGCGGGTAAGACGGCGTGGCGCATAATCCCTTGGTTTCTATTGTGGTTCCCGCGCACAACGCGGAGGTAACGCTGGCGCGCGCACTCGATTGCCTTCTCGCCCAGGACATAGTGGATTGGGAGGCGATCATTGTCGACGATGCCTCCACGGACCGCACCCCCGTGATTACCGCCGGTTATGTGGAGCAAGATTCCCGATTTCGAACGTTGGGTTCCTGCGCCTACAGCCCCGCTGGCGCGCGCAACAGCGGGATTTCGACAGCGCGCGGCCGCTGGCTCATGCTTCTGGATGCGGACGATTGGGTGGACGCCAGCTTCCTTGCAAAAATGCTGGCCGCACTGAAAACCGCTCCCGATGCAGTGGCCGCCTATTGCGGTTTTCGGCGCGTGATGCCGGATGGCGAACTCGCCCCGTCGAGCATCGCAACGCAGGTTGCGATCCAGCCCTTCGAAACATTCGCCCGCCAGTGTGCCATTTGCACTCACGCGCTGCTGGCCGACCGGGAGACAATTGTCGAGTTGGGCGGTTTCGATGTGTCGCTGCGCACCTGCGAGGATTGGGATTTGTGGCAGCGCCTTGCACGTCTGGGCAAAAATTGGGTGATGGTCGACGAGCCGCTCGCTTTTTATCGGGCCAGCCCCCCCGCGCTCTCCCGCAATTCGACGCAGATGTTGGCCGATGCGGAGATCGTGATCGCGCGCGGCTTTTCTGCTGATCCCAGGGTCAACCACCCAGCGTCGGCACATGCCAATGGAGCGATTTCGGCGAAGGGCGGCACCGCTTCCGAAGCACTCGCGTGGTTCGCGTTGTGGAACGCTGCGTCCGATTGCGGCCGCCGCTCGCGCTCGATCGACCTGCAGTCCTTGCGCGCCCTCCCGGCAGGACGGAAGTGGGCGCGTCAGATCGCTGAGGTCGCCATCGAAGGCCTTATGGTCGGGAGCCTTACGGTGCCTGCCCAATTGGCTGCCAGGTGGGGCAGGTTCGGCGGCCCCCTCACCGAGTTGATCATCGAACTCGGCAAGGTCTGGGACAATCCCGCAGCGGCTCGCCGCGTCCAGTATCAGCTTGAGCAAATGCTTCTCGACGCTGACGATCTTGCCGCGTCGCGCAGGCTGACGCGGACACTTGGAATTCGCGTCGACGCACGCAATCCGACCGCGATCGAACTCCCAGTAGGCATCGATCGAATTTATGCCTATCTGATGCTGGACGGCAAGATCGAGGCCGTCGTGCAGTTTGGCGTGCTCGGGACAGTGACAAGGGATCATTGGGTTGAGTTGATTCAAAATGTCGTGCCCGCTGAGCTGCTTGCAGACAATCCGGCAAGGTTTGCAATACAATCAACTGTGCCGCAAGAGGGCGCTGGTGCCCACTCGTCAAACACGCTTGCAGGCAAGGCATTGTTGTCCACGGCCGAACGCCGGTCCGATCCGGACAGTCACTTCGGCAAACTCGCCCTATTGGCCGCTGAAGCGCGGGAGCTGGTTCGGTCGAGAGCCGAACCAGCACAACCTCCTGCAGCGCCGCGCCGAGCACGAGCCGCGGACAGGAATGATCGCACCGCGTTCTGGAACAGTTATTTCGCGACCGAGGATCCTTGGAACTACGGCTCGCTTTATGAGCAGGAAAAATATCAGCGGCAGCTCGAAATCCTGCCCGTCGGCCGCATCGGGCGGGCGCTTGAGCTGGCCTGCGCGGAGGGCCACTTCACGCGACAGCTGGCGCCGCGTGTTGGCCATTTGACCGCAACCGACATCTCCGCCATAGCCATCGAGCGGGCCCGCAAGAGATGCAGCGATCAGCCTAACATTGAGTTCGGCGTACTGAATTTCGCCGCGGACACGTTGCCGGGTGAGATGGATCTGATCTTTTGTTCGGAAGTGCTCTACTATCTGGATGATCTCGCCGAGTTGCGGCGCATCACCAAAAAATTCGCAGAGGCGTTGGCGCCTGGCGGCAGTTTCATCAGCGCACACGCATTCGTGCTTAGTGACAATGTTGAAAGGACGGGCTTCGACTGGAACACATTCGGTGCCCAAGCGATCTCGGAGACGCTGGCGGCGACAGAAGGCCTCGTGCTCGAGCAATCGATCCAGACCGAGCTCTACCGCATAGACCGCTTCCTTCGCCTGTCGCGGGCCGATTTGGTGACGGAACCGGCGATCGACCATGTGCCGATCCGCGCGCCTATCGACATCGGGGTCGCGCGAAATATTATCTGGGGTGGGGCACGAGCCCTGCGCCGCGACGTCGCGCGTAACGAGCGGCGGCAGCGTGTCCCTGTCCTCATGTATCACAGCGTCTCCGATGATGGTCCGGCCGCGCTCGCCCGTTTTCGGCTCACGCCCGTCGCATTCGCCAGCCAGATGGCATGGCTGCGCGCCAATGGCTTTCACGCAATTAATTCAGAGCAGCTGGAAGGATGCATCGCCAACCGCCAACCTTTCGTTGGCCGCCCAGTGCTCATCACCTTCGATGACGGCTTCCAGAACTTTGCCGACCATGCCTGGCCGACCTTGCGCGCGAACGACCTGACTGCGGAAGTGTTCCTGGTGACGGATCTTGTTGGGAAAAGTGCACAATGGGACGCCCACAGCGGTCCGCCGACGCAGCTTATGGACGCCGGGACGGTGCGACGCCTCGCCGGCGAGGGTGCTTTCTTCGGAAGCCACATGGCGACGCATCGCGCGATCGATGGTCTGTCGAGTTCTGACCTGGCCGCCGAGCTCCTGCGCTCTCGTATGTTCATCGAACGGTGGACCGGTCGGCCAACCACGGCGTTCACGGCACCCTTCTCCGTCACCGACCGACGGCTTGGCCGGCTGGCCAGGGAGTGCGGCTATCGGATCGGCTTCGGCGCCAGACACGGGCCGGCGGACCTCGATTGCGATCTCATCGACCTTCCGCGCATCGAGATTCGCGGGGATCGCTCGCTCGATGACTTTGTTGCCACTGTCGAGGCCGTGCTCAAGGAGCGGTGAATTTGTCTATTGGGCGACTTGCGACACGGCCGACATAAGCTCCCGGGGGTTTGGCGCCCCAAACATGTAGCGCCCACCCTCCGGAACCTCCGTGAAGCTCCAGCGGACGATCCCCTGCCGGTCCAGCAGGAACTGACCGACCAATTGTCCGTATCCCGTTGCCATCATCTGCTTGTCGACTTCGGTCAGTTCGTAATGGTCCTTCTTGTCGAGGATTTCGCCGGCCGCCATGGGATCCATTGGACCGGGCAACTCGCCTGGCATGTCGACCCGCATATCCCTCGCCGCGGCCATCGAAACCTTGTACGGCCAGTTCGTCTCGTTTTCGGTGAATTCGAGATTGGGCAGTCCAAAAGCGCGATGTGAAGCGCGTTCAGGGTCGGAGGCCGCAAGCAGATTCGGCATCGGGTGGTAGCGGAAATAGAGACGCGCCCGTTCGATCGGCGTGTTGACCACCGTCAGGCTCTGCACGCCCTTTTCACGCAGCTCCGGATCAAGCCGCGCCTGGGCGGCGATATGGCGCCGGCAAAACGCACAATGCAGACCTCGAAACAGGCCGACCAATACCGGTTTTTGTCCCCGGAAGTCGTCGAGCGCGATCTTGCCTTCCTGGGTAATGGCGTCGAGTATCAGGTTTGGCGCACGGTCGCCCGGTTGAAGCGGTACCAAGTCACGAGGCGCGGACATTTCCAACCCCCAATCCCCGGCTAGTCGAGAAAAGGCAGCACCACAAGCGCTTCCGGGTCGAGCCCGTGCTGGGCGCATATACCCTGCGCCAGGGAAAAGTAGCGTTCGGCCTCGGCCAGATTGTCCAGGTCGAGGTTAAGCGTTGCGAGACCATCATAGCACGGAAACAGCAGTTGGGGCTCGCCCGTTTCACGGGCGACGTCCAGTGCTTCGTGGAACAAGCCAACCGCCAGCTCCGGACGCCCGTTGCACTGGTGGATCTGCCCAAGCACGATCAACGGCACCGGCAGGTGCTCGCGCTGGTCGAGTGCCCGGTCGATCTCGATGGCCTTCTCGGCGGCAGGCACGCCCTCCGTTGGGCAGCGATCCGTGAAAGTACAACAAGCGACCGCCAGATTGGCGAGGAGGCGCGCCTGGAAACCCAAATCACCAATACGGCGCGCCACTTCAAGACCGCGCCGACAGACCTCCATCGCCTTTGCCGGATCGATGGTCGTGTAAAGCACGCCGAGATTGGTGTAGCCGCGGCAGGCCGCGCCCAGTAGACCGGCGGCTTCGGCCAATTCAATGCTGCGCTCGACCTGACCCACGGCTTCACGGTTTCGCCCAAGGCGAGCCAGCGCGACAGCCTTGGTATTAAGTGCCTCAGCGGTCACAAGAGTGGCATCACTCCCTGCCTCGGAGACATGCTCCGTTGTCAGAGAGCCTACGCAATCCAGCGCCGCGTCCGCCCATTTTGCCGCGAGAGCGTGATCTCCGCTGCGGAACGCCTGTCGGCCACGTTCTTGCCAGAGATGCGCCTGCTCGATCGGGGCATCCGCTCCATCGAGGAGCGACGCGGCTTCAGCATAGCGGGATTCTGCCTTGTCCCGCTTGCCGACGTCCCAGAGCAGCCGACCGATCTTACGCAAGATGCGCGCCGACGCGACATGATCGGCTGAATCGCGGTATGCCTGCAACACCGTCTCGTAGTGGTGGTGCGCGATCTCGCGGTGGCCCACCGGGCCGCTCAAATCGGCAATGCGCTCCGCGATTGCCAGTTTGAGCGGTGTTTGCCCGATCGCGCTCAATGCGGTCAGTGCTCGCTCGTAGAAACGAAGTGCGTCGTCATTGGCGTATATCATGCGAGCGCGATCGCCCGCCGCCTGCAGGTAATGCGCGCCCCTCTCCCGCTCGGCGCTCAGTGCGAAATGATGACCGAGCACGGTCAAATCCTCCAGCCGCTCCGGCTTGTCGCCGCACAGTTGCTCCAGGGCAGCACCGATCCGTCCGTGGATTTCGGTCCGGCGTTGCACCAGCAGATTCTGGTAGATCACGTCCTGCAGCAATGTTTGCGTAAAGCGGTAGCTTTGCGACGAGACCGAGCCTGATCCGGCAACTTCCTCGATGATTTCCGCATCGCAAAGCAGTTCGCAGCCGGCTTCCAGCCGGCCGGGGTCGGCTGTCACGGTTTTCAGAAGTGTGGCATCGAAGCGCGGGCCGATTACCGCGGCTTCCTGGGCCAGCCGGCGCACCTCTTGGGGCAGCCGGTCGACGCGAGCAAGCAACATTGCCTGGATAGTGGCGGGGATGTCGGTGGCGACTTCGCCTGCCACGGTCCGCCATCGCTGGCCCTCGCGCACCAGGACGCCGCGATCGATAAGACCGCGAACGATCTCCTCTATAAAAAGGGGGTTGCCGCCCGCGCGATCGAGGATCTGCTCGACAAGTCCGCCTGCGGAATTTACCCAGCTCTCGCCGAAAAGCGCCGCCAGCAGGCTGCGTCCGTCGTCATTGTTGAGCGGCGAAAGCCTGAGCGCTGTGTGACTGACCCGACTTGAGTCGAGCTGGTCGTTGTCCGGCGCCGGACGATGCGTGACCAGCAACATCAACCGCGTGCGTTCCAACCTGTCCATCACGAAACGCAGGGCCTCGAGCGACATGGCGTCGGCCCAGTGCAGGTCTTCGACGACAATCAACAGTGGCGACAACGCAAGCCGCCGTTCGACGATTGTGCGGACCGCGTAGAAAATTTGCCGCCGCAGTTGCTCGGGCTCGACATGCTGCAAGGTTGCATCGGGGTCGCCAAGGCCAAGCACATGGTAGAGCAAAGGCATCAGCCGCTTCGCCTCCTCGCCCTGCAGGCCGAGATCGGTAAGCAGGGCGGCGAGCTTCCCCCGCATTTCGTCGCCATTGTCGTTTTGCATCATCCCGGCAGCGCTGCGCACCACCGCGCCCAAGGCGCCGAATGATTGTTCGCCCAGTGGTGAGCACGTGGCCTGCCGCACGGCGACGTTGCGAAAACGATCCTCGTCGCCGACGCGGGCGACGAACTCCTTCACCAGCCGCGATTTCCCGATGCCGGCTTCTCCGACGAGGCGGACAAGCTGGGCCGAGCCGCCGCACGCCTGGTCAAGGCTCGCCAGCATTCTATGGAGCTCCGCGCCACGACCTATCATCGGCGCGCTGAGGCCGAGCGCCTCGAGCCCACGCGCCGCACGCGGCGCCGCAAGCGGTGCATCCAGTCGATGGACGAGTACACTGCCAGCCTTGCCGCGAAGCACGACATCACCCAGCGGCTCGTAAGAGAAGGCATGCCGGGTCAGCCTGTGAGTGAGCTCGCCTACCAGCACCTCACCCGGTGCGGCCAGCGATTGCAGGCGTTGCGCGGTATTCACTGTATCGCCGGTCACCGAGTAGGATTTGGCGGTGCCGATGCCCAATCCGCCAGTGACGACCGGACCAGTGTTTATGCCGATGTGGAGCAACAGAGGCGAGCCGGAGTGTGGCGCGCTTTCGCCGAGCCGCGCCGTCCGGGCGATCATGTCGAGTGCGGCGCGAAGCGCGCGTTCCGGATCGTCCTCATGCGCGACCGGCGCACCGAACAAGGCGAGCAGTGCATCGCCGATGAATTTGTCGACGAAACCACCAAAGTTTCGCACGGCCGCCGTCAATTCCTTGAACAGTTCGTTCTGCAGCGCTTGCATCACCTCGGGGTCAAGCTGTTCGCTGAGTGTCGTGAAGCCGCAAAGGTCGGCGAACAGGACCGTTACCGTCCGGCGATCGGCGTCTGAGACGGGATGCAGCCCATCGCCTTCGATGTTCGCAAGCAGCGACGGAGTTCGAGAAGGCGGCACAATGGTCCGGCTTGGTGTCGGAGCAGGCCGTTCGACGGCTCTTGCGGGCGCACCGACGCTTGCCCCACATTTCGGACAGAACTCGAAATCAGGTGCGCAGAGGTAGCCGCAACTGGCGCATGGCATGGGCTGGCGCCTGCCACACCTGGGACAGAAAGCGTAACCGCCCTCAACCTCGAAACCGCAGCCCGAGCAGTCCATCGAGCAAGACCTCACTTGGGGCCGCGACGGCGTGATCTCGCCACGCAGTTCACGGCCAGGGTATCCACAAGGATGAACCGATAGCCGTCGACCGGCAAGCGGCAGCGCAAAATGGGCATCGAGCGATCCGTGTGGGTCCGGTGGCAGGGCGCTACCGGCTTGGGCGTTGCGTGGCCCTCGTCGTTTGCGAAAATTCTCTCTTACCCTCCCTCTTCCTGCTATCGTGGAGATGAGGAGACGGACCCTTGAGCGAGAATCGCAAGCTAGCCGCAATCCTGGCTGCGGATGTGGTCGGATACAGCCGGCTCGCGAGCGCGGACGAAGATCGTACTTTGGCGAGGTTGCGGGCGCTGCGCAGCGACCTGATCGATCCGACCATTGAAGTGCACCACGGGCGGGTGATCAAGCGCACTGGGGACGGAGCGCTGGTTGAGTTCCGCAGTGTGGTGGATGCCGTGCGCTGCGCCGTTGAGGTTCAGAATGGCATGGTAGAGCGCAATGCCGGCGTGCCGCAGGACCGCCGCATCGAGTTCAGGATCGGCATCCATCTGGGGGATGTGGTCGAAGAAAGCGACGGCGACCTGATGGGCGACGGTGTCAACATCGCCTCGCGCCTGGAGGGCGTCGCGGCGCCCGGCGCCATCTGCCTGTCCGAGGATGCCTATCGCCAGGTCAAGGCGAGGCTCGACCTCTCGGTCAGCGATCTCGGCAGCACGCAGCTCAAGAACATCGCCGAGCCGATCCGGGTCTATTCGCTGCAGGTCGGCGCCGCCGGGACCAAGGCGGCCGCGACCTCGGAAGCAGCGCCGCCGAAGCTGTCGATCGCCGTCTTGCCCTTCGCCAATATGAGCGGCGATGCCGAGCAGGAGTATTTCGCCGACGGGATCTCCGAGGACACGATCACGGCTCTCTCAAAGCTGTCGCAGCTGTTCGTCATCGCTCGCAATTCGTCCTTCACGTTCAAGGGTAAGAACGTGAACGTACAGGAGGTGGGTCGGAACCTCGGCGTGCGCTACGTGCTGGAAGGCAGCGTCCGCAAGTCCGGCAACAGGGTACGGATCACCGCACAGCTCATCGACGCAACCACGGGCGGGCATCTGTGGGCCGAGCGTTTCGATCGGGACCTGACCGACATCTTTGCCGTTCAGGACGACGTGACACAGCACATTGTCGGCGCGCTCGCGCTCAACCTGACGGAGGTCGATCAACAGCGGCTTGTAACCGAACAAACCGACAACCTGGAAGCATATGACTGCTTTCTTCGTGGTCGAGAGCACCTGCGGCGGGTCACGAGAGAGCAAAACAACCAGGCTCGGGACCTGTTGCAGCGCGCCATCGAACTCGACCCGAAATTCGCACCCGCCTATGCGTTCCTCGCTATCGCGCACGGTCTGGACTACATAAACCGATGGAGCACGTCCCCGTCGACATCAATGGAACAGGCGCAAGAGTTTGCGACGCGGGCAGTGGCGCTCGATGACCGATATCCTTACGCGCATTGGGCGCTCGCCATCATCAATCTGCATTTAGGACGGCACGACGTGGCCATCCGCGAGGCCGAGCGTTCGATCGCCCTCGCTCCAAACCTATCGGAGGGGCACGAAGCCCTCGGCAATACACTGCACTATTCGGGGAGGTCCGAAGAGGCGCTTGTGTGTTTCGATCGGGCAATGGCCCTGAACCCGTACTATCCCGACATGTTACTGCACTTCCAGGCGCAAGCGATGTTCCAGTTGGGCCGGTACGAGGATGCCGTCGCTTCTCTCAAGCGGCGACTCGTTCGTAACCCTGGCACCGACGTCTCACGTGTACTTCTGGCGGCGAGCTATGGCCATCTGGGCCGTTTCGCCGAAGCCCGCGCGGCATGGCAGGAAGTGCTTCGCGTCAATCCCGACTATTCGCTGGAATACCGTCGCAAAGTCTTGCCCTACAAGAACCCTGCCGATTTCGAACGCGTGGTGGACGGGCTCCGCAAGGCCGGTGTCGTACAGTGACCGGTTAGGCTCAGGTCGCTTTGATCTCCGCTTGGCCGATCCTGCGCCATCGGGCGTTTTCGCGAACCAGTTTCAGGTTGTCGGTCGTCTCGGCAAATGTCCGCAAACGATATTGCCGGAGCAGTTCCGGGAAGAGCGCCCCTTCCGGCAGGCCGGCAAGCTGCTCGCGGACCGAGATCTGTTCATCGATGACCCGCATGCCCCAGGCATTTTCCCGAACCTGCAGCTCCGCAGCCAGATCGCGCTCTTCCGGCGCGTTTTCGTCCAGCGCAGCCAGCAGGATCGAGTGGAAAAGCGCTACATAGCCAATCTGCCTCAGACCTCCGACAACCCGCACGCGCGGCAAAATGGCAAGGACGAGGAACATCAGGAACAAGTTCGGCAGCAACACGCCATCGAGCAGCGCTTGCTTGAGATGCGGCCGCTCGAACGGGATGGAAAGACCATGCGGCCTGTCGGGCTCGACCAAGTGCCCGTTCTCGAGGACGAGCTTGCGCACACGCTCCGCGCGGATGCCCCAGAAATAGGCCGTGGCATTGGGCAGGAATCGGCCAAATGGGCCTGACGCGGCCTCTTGCAGGGCATGGTCGAGACGCTGGCGCCTTGCGGGCTCAATGAGCAGTCTGGAAAGAAGGCTGCCGTCATGTTCCAGATGCCGGGCCATGGCAACCGCGGCGAACCGATCATCGATGAAAACCGGCAGGGTCATGCCCGAACGATCCCAATTGGCGACCAGATCCTCGTTGAGAGCCGTCAGCGCATCGGCGGCGGTCCCAAACACCGTGTCCTGGCTGGCAAGCAGTGTGCCCAGCCATCGGCTGGCATCTGTTTCGTCGCCCACCGCTTCGAGTGCGCGCTTGTTGAGGGAGACGGGACCGGCCACACAGGTGCTTTTGCGGCACAATTTGTGGCGCCCCATGCCAAACAGGTTGACCTTGTCGTCGCCCATATCGAGCCATCCCGGCCCCTCCCGGCCAACTGTCTCCATGGTCATCGTCGTTCCCATGAAACTGAAGAAGGCTGACAGCCCGTTTTCGACAGCGCCGAGCCAGGCAAGCAGGAGGGCATCGAAGGTGATCCGGTCCATCAGAAGCAGGCAGTGCAGGCCAGACTGAATTACCGGTCTGTGCTCGAATTCGTCGAGGGCCTTGCCGATCTCTTCAGGTTGCATGATCACGCCGAGGCGCTGATGCAGG
This sequence comes from Mesorhizobium erdmanii USDA 3471, assembly GCF_000472705.1. GTDB lineage: Bacteria > Pseudomonadota > Alphaproteobacteria > Rhizobiales > Rhizobiaceae > Mesorhizobium > Mesorhizobium erdmanii. Next base: position 20,936 of record NZ_AXAE01000035.1, read on the forward strand.
ACGTCGCGCAGGATCGAGCGGGCAGCGATCGCCGGGCTCGATACAGGCCTTGCCACGGGCCGCCACAGATGGCGGGCGTATTCGGAAACCGGTGCATTCCAGTTCTGCTCGATGTCACGCACGACTTCTGGGCAGAGCAGCGACAGCACAGCCAGGATTTCCATCGGAGGCGCAGGGGTTGGATCAACTACGGCGGTCATCAGAAGCGCAGCCGGGCCATGCTGAGGAGGTCGTGGTACTGCCCGTCGGTAAAACCGGCCTTCACATGCCGGCCTTCGACCTCGAAGCCGTGGCTGGTGTAGAGACGGATGGCTGGTTCGTTGTCGGCATAGACGGTCAATTCGACCCGCTTCAAGGCGCGCCAATTGTCGGCTACGTCAAGCAGCGCGCCAAGGATGGCGGAACCGATCCCCTTGCCGACAAAGGCATCGTCAAGGCCAATATTGATCTCGCCGATATGCGAACGGCGCGGCGAACCCTGCACGACGAGGCTGCCATGGCCGACGACCTTGCCGTCCAGCTCGGCAACGATCCAGGTGGTTTCCTGGCCGGACTTGGCGATGCGCCGCTCCACTTGCTCCACCATCTCGAAGGGCATCCTGAGCGTGCCCCAGCGGAAGCCCGGCATGTTGAAGATGGCGCAAAGCGCCTCCGCATCACTTGGTCGGACGGCGCGTAGCCGCGGCGGAATTTTCTCGGAGGAGGTCGTGCTGGTCATGGCGTTCCCGGCGAAGGCAATCGGCCCGGCACGATGCACCGGACTTCACCCGAAAATCCAGCCGTCTCAGCAAGCTATGACGCCGATTGCGAGCTGAAATATCGGGAGGCGGCGTAGAGTTTAAAGGCGCCGCTGACGCCGATCCAGCCGAAAAGGGCGAGCCAGCACAATGTCCCGGTCGCCGTCCAGCCTATCCGATGTACCTCGGCGTCGGTGATGACGAGGCCAAGTATGGCAAGCAGCCCAACCAGAAACTGCGCCAGGCCGAGCACCAGCAGTTCCTCGCGCGGCGCGCTTCTCCACACGAGATATGTACCGCCAGCGCCAGCGAGGAAGATGGCGCTGTAGACCTGGGCGTGGAAGGGATCGACCAGCCATGGCCAGGTGCTGCTGACTATCCGGGGAAACAGCAGCATGCCGACGCCATAGAGCCCAAGAATCGCCGTTTCCGCCAACATGTAGCCGCGCCAGGCGGGATTCAGGGTCACGCCTTTTGCTGAAGGACAGGCCCTGGCCCGCCACAGGAACAGCCCGGATACCGCGGCCGAGGCAAGATAGACCAGGAACCAGAGCCAGGTCGCTTTTCGCTCGAAGTTGAAATAGCCGAGATTGATCAACGAAACCGCCGACACGATGACGGTGAATATGAAGGCCATGACGAGCACCAGCCTGCCGGGCGACCAGCGATTCCAGAACAAGAGCGCCGCCATCACCGCCATTTCGGCGGTGTAGAAGCCACCGAGGAAGCGGGCACTGAATGGCGTGACGGGCCAGGGCCAGCGCGGCCTGACCAGTGCGGGCGCAAAAAACAGGCCGGCGCCGACAACCAGGACGATAATGACCACCACGGAGAAAAGGCGCAGGGCCGCCGGGAATGGCGGGTTGTTGGGTATTGGCATGGGAGAGAGCCCCAAAGATGTCTGCTCTGCAGACCATCATAGTGCCGCTTGCCGCCGAATGGAACTTGAACCGTCGCCAGGCATATTCGAAATGGCCGTAGGGTCCGTTTCGAAGTAAGGTGGTGCACTTGGACCAAAGACCGGTCCGGTCAACACGCCTCGGGGCGCTTTTTCCGGAGCCTGCATGATGAACGAAGCTCAGGATCTGTTCTCGCTGCTGCGACAATCGACCGATGTCGATCCACAGGCAATCGACGCGATCAAGCGAACCATCGCGGAGGGCAAGGACCGCGAACTTTGCCGCATCAATGTCCTAGCCTTCGCCCGCAAGCATGGCCTGGACGAGGAACGCGCCATAGGTGCCTTTCTCCATGCGGCGCGGGTGGGCATCTTCGACATTTCCTGGAATGTTCTATGCCCCGGCTGTGGCGGCGTGCTCGATACCAACGCCACGCTGAAGACCCTGCAGAAGGACGAATACACCTGCGCTTTATGCTCCGAGGGCTATTCGCCGACCCTCGACGAGATGGTCGAGGTGACATTCACCGTCAGTCCCCGCGTGCGCAGGATTGCCGCCCACAATCCCCACGAACTGCCGATAGTGGAATATTTCCGTCAGATCTACTGGGCGTCCGGCGTCGATATCCCTGATGAGGATTTCGCGACAAGGTTGGAAGCATTCTCGCTGGAGGATATCGAGCTTGCGCCTGGTGAAAAGGCGGTCCTGCCCATTCAGCTTCCGTCCGAATTCGTCATTGTCTTCGAGCCGGTCACCCATTCAGCGCAGTTCATCGACGTGAAGGGCGAACCAACAAAAGAGCGCCGAAGCCTCTCCTTGGTATTCGACCGCGACCATGTCCAGAACCAGACGCTGGTGATGCAACCCGGCCCGTTGCGCATTTCGCTGGAAAACAGGACTGACACACGCGTGCTGCCGACGGTCTTCATCGCCGGCCATGCATTGCATGATTTCCTGGGCAAACGCCAGCCCTTCCTGACCGCCAATCGCCTTCTCACCAACCAGACGTTCCGCGATCTCTATCGCACGGATACGCTCGATATCAACCAGCGCCTGAAGATCACTAGCCTGACCTTCCTGTTCACCGACCTGCGCGGATCGACCGCGCTTTACGAGCGGGTGGGCGACCTTTCGGCATTCGATCTCGTGCGCGCGCATTTCCAGGTTCTGCACGAGATCGTCTCGGCGGAGGCAGGTGCGGTGGTGAAGACGATCGGTGATGCGGTGATGGCGACCTTCGCGACGCCTGATCGCGCGATTGCCGCGGCCCTCAGGATGCGCGATGCCATGCGTGCGCTCAACGACAAGAGTGGGCGCGAGGATCTGCTGCTCAAGATCGGCGTCCATGCCGGCCCCTGCATCGCGGTGTCCATGAACGAGCGCCAGGACTATTTCGGCCAGACGGTCAACATTGCGTCGCGGGTCCAGAACCTTGCCAACGCACAGGCGATCTTCGCCACTCGTGCGGTGGTCGACGACAATCTCACAGCCGATCTGCTGCGCAGGAAAGCGCTGACGCCCGTGCCCCACGAAGTCTCGCTACGCGGCATCGAGCGGGAAATAGCGGTATATACGATTCCTTGAAGACTTGGTCCCTGAAGACTCGTCCCCACTCTCAAACGCGCCTGCTGATGAAATAACGACCGAGAGGCACCGAAGGCGGCGGCGGGAGGCGTTGCAACAGCGGGTGATCGAGCGGCGTGCCGCTGACCGCAAAGCCGTCGATGCGAAGCAAACGCGCAATCAGATCCGGAAGCCAGGTGGAGATCACAGCATCGCGATCTTCGTAGCCGGTGCCAATGTCGGCATGGACCAGAGCGGCGTCGATCCCGATGAACCTGATTGCCGTCTCGCGTATGTCACCGAGCACCATGTTTTCAGCTTCGGGAATTGAGCTGGCGTGTGCGCCAACTTCGCGGTCAAACACCACGATCCGGCGTCCGGGCAGGCGTTCGCGCAGATGGTGGAACGTCCGGCCATTGCCGAGGCCGAGCTCTAGGACTGGCCCCTCCATCTTCGCCACCTCGGGGCAGATTTGATTGAGAATGTCGCGCTGTGAGGTCATCCTGCTGATGAAATTATCGAGGCGAGTCATATGCGTTTGTGTGTCCCGAACCAGCTCAAGAGATCGGCAATACCCCATGGCCAGAGCTGTTCACGGAACCCCAGGGCGCGACGTGTTTAACCCCGCTCGCGTGTCGCCCCATATAGAGGCGAACCATGAACACTGCAACAATCGAACACGGCTGCCGACTGGGATCATACCGGGCGGAGTCCGCCGCAGGGCGCGCGGCGCAATGACGATCTCACTTGTAGGGGTCCGCGGCGTCCCGCAAGCCGTCGCCGAGGAAGTTGAACGCCATGATGACGAGAATGACGGGCAGCATCGGCAAAAGCAGCCATGGATAGAATGCTATCACGCTGACGCTGCGTGCCTCGGTCAGCAGGATGCCCCAGCTGGTTGTCGGCGCCCTCAGGCCGAGCCCGAGAAAGCTCAGCGCCGTCTCGCCCAGGATCATGCCAGGTATGGAGATCGTCGCCGTCGCGATCAAATGCGACATGAAGCCGGGAATGAGGTGACGCCCGATGATGCGGCTGCTGTTGGCGCCCATCAATTGCGCGGCCAGAACGTAATCCTCCTCGCGCAGGGCTAGAAGCTTTGAACGAACGGCCCGCGCCAGTCCGGTCCAGTGAATCAGCCCGAGGATGACGGTGATGCCGAAGTAGATCAGGATCGGGCTCCAGGTTATCGGCATGATCGCCGCCAGAGCCAGCCATAGCGGAATGCTGGGGATCGATTGCAGAACTTCGATTATCCGTTGAACGATCAGGTCGAAGAGACCGCCGTGATAGCCGGCCAGTCCGCCGATGACAATGCCGAGCACAAAGCTGAAACTAATGCCGACGAGGCCGATTGTCAGTGAGATCCGTGCGCCATAGATGATGCGAGAGAGCACATCCCGCCCCAGCCTGTCGGTGCCGGCGAGAAAGAGCTGGCCGTTTTTGGCAGGGCAGACAAAATGCCTGTCACCTTCGATCAGGCCCCAGAAGCGGTAACTGTCGCCCTTGCAGAAGAAACGGATCCGCTGAACGTCATCCTGCTCCTCGATGTAGTTTCGCTTGAGCGTGTCCATGTCCAGCGTCATGTGGCGGCCATAGACGAATGGCCCGACGAGCTGGCCGTTATGGAACAGGTGCACCTGCTGCGGCGGCGAATAGATGTAATCCATGTTGCGCGTGTGTAGATTGTAGGGCGCAAGGAACTCGCAGATCAGTATCCCGAAATAAAGCGCCGCCAGGAATATGCCCGATACAACGGCAAGCCGGTGCCTTCGGAATTTCCACCACATCAGCCGCAACTGCGACGCCTGATAGACCTTCGATTGCTCCGGCGTCATCGCCTCGACCGACTGCAGGTCAAAGGGCGCGGTGGAAACGTAGTGTTCCAGCGGAGCACCTGGAGCGGGCAGCGGCGAAGACGTGCTCATTTGGTGCTGCCGCCCTGCAAGCGAATTCGTGGATCAAGCAGCGCCAGCGCCAGGTCGGAAATCAGGACACCGATGACCGTCAGGAAGGCAAGGAACATCAGGAACGACCCCGCCAGATACATGTCCTGGCTCTGCAGCGCCCTGATCAGCATCGGCCCGGTCGTTTCCAAGGACAGGACGATCGCGGTGATTTCGGCGCCGGAGATGATGGCCGGCAGGATAGAGCCGATGTCGGAAATGAAGAAATTGAGCGCCATACGCAGCGGATATTTGACCAGCGCCTTGAATGGATGAAGGCCTTTGGCGCGCGCGGTCACGACATACTGCTTGTGCAACTCGTCGAGCAGATTGGCGCGCAGCCGCCGGATCATGCTTGCCGTGCCCCCAGTGCCGATGATCAAGACCGGGATCCAGAGATGGGCGAGGATCGACTTCGCCTTGGCCCAGCTCATAGGCTCGCCGAGATATTGCTGGTCCATGAGATGGCCGATGGACGTGCCGAACCAGATGTTGGCGAAATACATCAAGATCAGCGCTAGCATGAAGTTCGGAATGGCAAGGCCGAGAAGGCCCAAGAACGTCAGGCCGTAGTCGCCCCAGCTGTACTGGTGCGTGGCGGAGTACATGCCGATCGGAAAGGCGATGAGCCAGGTGACGATGATCGTGACGAAGGAAACCAGCACGGTCAGCCACATTCGGTCCCCGACGACGTCGCGAACCGGCAGCTCATATTCGAAGGAATAGCCGAAATCGCCGTGCAGCATCCCGCCGACCCAGTAGAAGTAGCGAATGACCGGCGGCTGGTCGAAACCATATTCCTTGCGCATCATCTGGATGCGATCGGAATCCACCGCTTCGCCCTGGGCTCGAAGCTCGGCAACATAGCTGTCGAAATAGTCGCCTGGCGGAAGTTCGATGATCGTGAACACCAGCGCCGATATGACCAGAAGCGTTGGAACCATCACGGCAATGCGCCAGACAATATATCGAAGCACGCTCAGGTCTCTCCAAGCCAGAATGTATCGGGCATATAGACACCGAAATAGGCAGTCGGGTCGTAGCCGTAGAGCGCCTTGTCAGGCAGGTTGCGCAGCCGCGAGGACACCAGAACCGGCTGATAAGTTGCGTTCACGGTGCCGATCGAAAACACCTGATCGGTGTAGATCGATAGCATTGAATTCCAGATTTCGGCGCGCTCCGCGGCTTCAGTTGATGCGTTCCAGCGCTTGAGCAAAGCCATCAGCTCGACCACTTCAGGAAGATCGGGCGCCTCACCCATCGTGCCATGAGACAAATAGTGAGCACCCCAGAGCGGCCATTGCAGCTGGTCGTCGATGGTGGGGGCCAACTGGTACGGGTTCATGTCGGCGGTCGGCACGCCGTTGTCGATGCCCGACCACATCGACATCATGATCTCGCCGCCAAGTGCGCGGCTGCGGAAGATGTCTCGCTGCGAAGTCCGGATGAACAGGGCAATGCCGATCTTGCGCCAGTGATCGGTAATGAGTTCGAGAGCGTCGGTTTCCAGGGTGCTTTCGCCGGCCGTTTCCACGATGACCTGCGCCAAGCGTCCGTCGGGAAGTATCCGCAGCCCGTCATTGTCACGCTTCTGAAGCCCGACCTCGTCGAGCAGGCCATTGGCCTGGTCGGGATCATGGGCGACCCAGGCTTTCGCGAATTCCGGCCGATAGAGCGGGCTCTCCGGCAGGACCGTGTCGGCACTTTCCTGCGCCAATCCGTAGAACACGGCCAAATTGATCTCGCGCCTGTCCACAGCGAGCGAAAGTGCCCGGCGCACGCGCACGTCTCGGAAGAGGCTACGCCACACCTGGTCGGAGCAATTCAGATTTGGCAGCAGCGCCAGCCGCGAGCCCTGTGTGCGTTTCCACAGATGCATCTTCACCGGGTAGCGCTTCTCCGCGTCCTTCAGGAAAGAGTAATCGGCGAAGTCAATTCCCATGCATTGCAGGTCGCTCTCACCAGCACCCGTCTTGGCGGAAATGATCGCCGACGAGCTGACATTCATGACAATCCGGTCAACATAGGGCAGTTGCCGGCCATTTTCGTCAATTCGATGAAAGAATGGGTTGCGCTCGAAGACGAACTGCTCAGCCGGCGGCTTGGTCCGGTTCTGCCAGGGATCCAGCGTCGGCAGCTCCGGGTTCTCCGGGCGATACTGCCGCGACATGCGGATGTGCAAGAGCGTCCATTTCTTGGCCCGGTACTCCTTCATCAGCCCGGCTAGCCGGAATGGATCCTGGTATTTCTTGTGGAACTGCTTGAGATAGGCGGACGGCAGAACAAGCGGTAGAGGCGAAGCAGCGGCAAGCTTTGGCAGGAAGTCGGGATTGGGCGCTTCCCAACTATAGCGGACCGTCAACGGATCGACGATCTCGAAACGAGGCGGCTTGCCGTCCGCCAGCAGTGCCGGGGCGAGCCCGCCCTCCGAAAGCTCGTCGTTCAGCCAGACATCTTCCCAACAATAGCGAAAATCCTCCGGCGTCAGCAGGCTACCGTCGGACCATTTATGTCCTTCCCGTATCTTGAACGTGAAGACGCGATTATTCGCTACATCGAAACTTTCCAGAATGTCGGCTTGCATCTTCAGCTTTTCGTCATAGCCGACCAGCCGAGCATACCCGTAGATCGTCATCATCCGGATATCTTTCTGGCTGCCGATGATCGTGCGCAGCGTGCCGCCATACTGGCCGGGCTGCCGGCCCATCAAAGCGAGATTCAAAGAACGCGGGCTCTTGGGCAGGCGGTCGGCGAGTGCCGGCAGCGCCCTGGCCTTCAACTGCGGCTGAAGAAATTCCGGCTCCAGATCGACGGCGCGCGCCGTGCCAGGCAGAAATGCCGAAGCCATGAAGCCAAGGAGGGTGCGCCGGCGGATCAATGGCGTAACTCGCTGACGTCGGACGAACGTCGGGCCAGCACGAGATGGCCGCCGCCAAGATCGAGCGGCGACAGGATATCCTCGTCGCCCTCGTCGCGGAATTGCGGTCCCCATGCGCTGGTATCGGAAGCGCCCCCGAGCTTCAGCGTCTTAAAATCCATCGGCCTGTCGAGATCCGGGAAAGGTACCGCGGCGACCAGTGAGCGCGTGTAGGGGTGGACCGGTTTCCTAAGCAGAACTTCGCGCGGCGCAAGCTCGACGATACGCCCGCCGCACATTACCGCGATGCGGTCTGCCATGTAGTCCACCACCGCCAGATTGTGGGATATGAACAGGTAGGTCAGGCCTAGTTCCTTCTGCAGGTCCTTCAGAAGGTTCAGGATCTGCGCCTGGACAGAGACATCGAGCGCCGAAACCGGCTCGTCGCAGATCAGGAGTTCAGGCCCCAGCGCCAACGCGCGCGCGATGCCGATACGCTGACGCTGCCCGCCTGAGAAACTGTGCGGATAACGCTTGATGAAGCGCGGATCGAGTCCGATTGCCTGCATCAGGCTCTTGACCGTGGCGAGTCGGGACGCGGCATTGCCGCGTCGATGGATTTCCAGCGGCTCGCTCAAGATGTTCTCCACCGTCATGCGAGGTGAAAGCGACGAAACCGGATCCTGGAAGACCATCTGGATTTTCGCGCGCAGCATGCGCAGGGTGTTTCCCTCGGCCTCCAAGACGTCGATTGATCTGTCGCGGCCGTTGAAGACCACGGAGCCGCCGCTGGGGGTGACAGCCCGCATGAGGATCTTGCTGACAGTGGTTTTGCCGCAACCGCTTTCGCCGACCAGACCCAGGCACTCGCCCCGCCTGATATCGAAGCTCACGCCGTCCACGGCGCGAATAGAGGTTTGCTGATTCCCGCCGAACCATCCGGACTTGCGGGTGGTGTAGACCTTTTCCAGATCCCTCACCGAGAGCAGGATGTCGTCGGCCCCTTTCGATGCCGGCGCCGTCTGCTTGCCGAGCAGGTTCCCGACATTCACCGGCACCTCGCGAAGCGCCTTTAGTCTTTCGCCAGGCTTCAGGTCGAAATGGGGAACAGCTGCCATCAGGCCCTTCAGGTAAGGGTGACCCGGCCGGCGGAATATCGCCTCCACAGGTCCCGCTTCCATGATCTCGCCATGGTACATCACCACCACTTCGTCGGCGACATTGGCGACAACGCCGAGGTCGTGCGTGATCAGCAGCATCGCCATGTTCAGCTTGGTCTGAAGCTCGCGCAGCAACTGCAGGATTTGCGCCTGGATGGTGACGTCCAACGCCGTCGTCGGCTCATCGGCGATCAACAAAGCGGGCCGACAGATAAGAGCCATGGCGATCATGGCGCGTTGACGCAATCCTCCTGAAAGTTCAAAGGGATACATGTCGTAGGCGCGCTTGGGATTGGGAAAGCCGACAAGGCTGAGCATTTCCTCTGTCCGCGCCTTGCGCTCCGCCCGCCCCATCGGTGTATGAATCTGCAGGGATTCGCTGACCTGGTTGCCGATCGTGTGCAGCGGCGACAGTGATGTCATCGGCTCCTGAAAGATCTTGCCGATGCGGCTGCCTCTCAACGCCCGGATTCCGGGTCCGTCACGCGGCATCTGCAGGATATCCTGCGTCGTGCCGGGCTTTTCAGGATCGGAAAACAGAATACGGCCGCGAACACGGGCTGTGTTCGGCAAAATGCCCATCACGGCCTGGCTCAGAACTGATTTTCCGGAACCTGACTCGCCCACAAGCGCGGTAACCTTGCCGGGCAGGACGCGAAGACTTGCGCGCCTGACGGCATGCAACGGTCCACCGATAATGGCAAACGAGATGCCAACATCTTCGATCCGCAGCAGATCAACACCTGAATTCATTCTCGCACCAGCCCCACTCTGGCAGTCCAGAAAGCGAGACTAGCGCATTGCCAGCCCAGAGCAACTTGGATTCGAAACGGTCGCCCGTCGTGGAACCGACGACTGGACGTCTACCAACGACGTTCGGGCCGGATTGTGGCGGTTACTGGAGCTTGCTCGGGTCGCCCGCCGATATCCGCGCCGTATCGCGATGAAGCAGCATGACCTGCTCGGCTTCCGATCTTCGGTCGTGAATCGGCTCCGGCGCAGCGTCTTCATCGAGTGAGAGAGCACCCGACGGATCGGGCGTAAGCACCGTCAGCTTCTGCTTGATGCCCGCCAGTTCCTCATTGCCCAGCGTCAGCCAGCTGTTGGCGCCGCAATAACTGGCGAACTCTTTGCTGGCGAGTACGCTGTGCGGATATTTCTTGGTCAGGGTCTGGAGGCGCTGGACCTCGTTTACAGCCGAGCCGAAGGCAGAGAATGTGAGCCGGTCGGTAAGCCCGACATTGCCGAACATCACATTACCGACATGCAGGCCGATACCAAATTTTATGCCGCCCAACCCTTGCTCCTTCCTGCGCAGATTGAGATCCATCATGCGCGCGGTGGCTTTGTGCGCGGCCGCGAGAGCAGCCTGGCAGGCGACCTCGGACTGCGAGCGGTGTCTTTCGCAAGGGTAGACGGCAATGAAGCCATCCCCGATGAAACTCATGATCTGCCCGCCTTTGCGATTGAAAGGTGCGGCAACGGCGTCGAAAAACTGGTTCAGCGTATCGATATAGATTTCGCGGCCGGAGGTTTCGGCAAGCCTCGACGATCCACGCATATCGCCCATGACCAGCGCGGCCCGGATTGTATCGCCCTCGCCGCGCTTGATCTGGCCGTCCAGCACGCGCCTACCAGCGTCGCCGCCGAGATAAGTGGTCATCATGTTGTCGGCGAGCTTGGTGAGCACCGCCATCTTGGTTGCAATAGCGAGATGGCTCTGGATGCGCAGCAGCGCCGAAATCATGCTGTCGCTGAAGCCTGCGGCACTGTCGGTGGACCAGGACCCAATCATGCCCTGACTGGTGTTGCCGCTGAAGGGATGGACGAAAGCCATGTAGTCGGTGACGCCGATAAGCCTGAGTTCCTCGAAAATAGGAAACTCCGGCGGCAATGACGGATCGATCCGGCGTCGCAGATGATCGAGCTTGTTGTTGAGCAGATGGTAGTATGGGCTGGTGAGGAATCTGTCGGACGGCCCGCTGGGCTCGGTTCGGAAGCCTTCCACTTCTATGCCCTGGCCGCGAAACCAGGTGAAGCCAAGCGCGTCATAAAGCGGATGGAGCATCGAAAAGCTCAAATGCACCCGCTTCAGCGGCAGGCCGGCAGCAGCCAGCCGTTCGCAAAAGCCTTTTACCAATGTTTCCAGGTCGCTGCCCGCCAGCGCCGATTGGTTCAGCCAATCGGCAACCTTATCCATGAGAATGGTGGAAATTTCTGCTTGCGCTGTGCTCATTCTATCTCGAAACCCATTGAAGACGGAGCCATTGTCCTTTGATCCGCCATAACACCGTCCCCGCCAACGACCCAAAGATAAGGCCCCGAAGTCAACGAGGCCGGCTTCGGCGGCATGCGGCAAGGAATTTCCCGGATGACTATCCTTGCAACCAAGGAGCGGGCGTAACTGCTTCTATGTCCTGTGAGGCCTTATGTGGCGAAGCTGCCAGCGGAGTGCAATCACGATCCTGACATCGGGCAAAAAAATTCGCCGGCTCAGACGCTGTCAGGCCTTCACCACCGTCTCTCGGGCCAGCCCGAGGCGGCCGAAAACATTGCGTGTATCGACGATCAGAAGGGCGTGATCCGCGATCGTCTGATAGTTGATCGCGTCGTGGTCGGTTGCAACGACCACGGCATCGAAATCCTTCAAGGCCGCCTCGGTCAATTCGACCGAGCGGCGCCCTTTGATCGCCATGTGCTCCCGTGTGGTCGGTATCTCGGTAACATGCGGATCGTGGAATTCCGCCTTGCCGCCCCATTCCTCGATGAGCTCTATGAGCCGCAGTGAGGGGCTTTCGCGGATGTCGGGCACATTCTTCTTATAGGCTAGCCCGATGATGAGGATGCGAGAGCGGCTGAGCGCTTTGCCGCAGCGCCGGTCCAGTGCCTTCGCAAGTTCATCGACCACATGACGCGGCATGGCCGTATTGATCTCCGCCGCCAGCTCGATGAAGCGGGTCGGCAGTTCGTATTCGCGCGCCTTCCACGTCAGGTAGAAGGGATCGATCGGGACGCAGTGCCCGCCAAGTCCCGGGCCAGGATAGAAAGGCATATAGCCGAAGGGCTTGGTCTTTGCCGCCTCGATCACCTCCCAGATGTCGATGCCCATCGCACCGAGCACGACCTTCAACTCGTTGACGAGGGCTATGTTGACCGAGCGGAAGATGTTTTCCGTCAGCTTGACCGCCTCGGCGGTCGCCGTGCTGGAAACCGGAACGACGGTCTTGACCACGCTTTGGTAGAAAGCCTGCACGAGCGTGGCTGCTTCAACGCCGTCGCCTGCCACGACCTTGGGGATCGTCGCGACTTCGAAGCTGCGATTGCCGGGATCCTCGCGTTCGGGCGAGAAGCCGAGGAAGAAGTCCGTCTTCGACGGCAAGCCGGTTTCTTCCAGTATGGGCTTGATCACGTCGTCGGTGGTGCCGGGATAGGTGGTCGATTCCAGCACGATCAGCTGGCCGAGACGCAGATGCTTGGCGATGGTGGTTGCCGTGTTCCTGACAAAGGAGAGGTCCGGCTCACGGTGTTTGGTCAGCGGTGTCGGAACGCAGATGATGATGACATCGCAGACGGCCAGCTCGGAAAAATCGGCGGTGGCGCGGAACCGTCCGCTCGCCACATGGCCGGCAAGGGCCATCGACGTCACCGCCTCGATGTAGGATTGGCCCTTGTTCAGGCTCTCGACCTTCTGGGTTTCGATGTCGAAGCCCGAAACCGGAAAGCCGGCGCGCGCGATCGCAACCGACAGCGGCAACCCGACATAGCCCAGTCCGATCACGCCGACTTGCGCTGCGCGCGTCGAAATCCGGTTCAAAAGACGGTCATATGTCGATCGTGAGGCGTCCAAAAAACTGCTTTCCCATCAATTCGGACAGACTACCCGCGCCCACGGCGAGGCTCACCGGGTCCCAAAGAACCATGGCCGAGGCATATTGCCGAAAATCGATTTCCGCAAGCCGTCATTGGACCGGCGCCTTCGCCTTCAGGCTTGCGGCAGCCATCGCATAGCCGCCGTCGGCGCCATCGATGAAATGAACATGATCGGGCTGCAGCGGCGAGATGACGAGGCAGGTCATCAAGGCCGACTTCTGGCGGTGCAGGCCATAGCTGCAAATGCCGGCCTCTTCCGCCTGTTTCAGCCGGTTCTCGATCCGGTGCAAGACATCCGCGTCAACATCGATGGTCATCTTCAAGCCGTCGTCGAACTTGCGGAAATCCGAATTGCTGGCCACCTCGCGTTTGTAGACCTTCGGATCGAAACGGCCGATCGTCCAGCCAAATCTATCGGTGACAGCCGTAAGCGTCATCAGGAACATCACCCACAGCTTCACCCGCCACCGCCACCCTGGCGGCGCCGTGGCCCGCGCCTCAACATCGAGGCCGGCGGGCAACAGACTGTAGGCCGGCCCGTCCACCGGCACCGGGTGGCCATCACGCTCCTGCCTGCCGGCAAGGGCGATAATGTCGGACGCCAGAAACTGAAAACCGCGCAAGTCTCGCGAAACCCCCGGTATCGCTATGATCGAGACGATTTCGCCGTGCCGGGCTTCGATCGGGTTCCAGCGGCAGGAGAGGCCGGTCAGATCCGGCCGCGCGCCGGCCGGCGCAGGGTCGATGCGGTAGCGCCCGGCTTTCATCTCGGCTTCCGCCCAACTGCCGCCGCCGCCGGCGAACATGGCATAGAAGGCCGCTTCGGAGGCCTGGAACCTCGCCACGCGAACATCGAAACCTTGCGCTCTTATGTCCTTTATCGGCACGATTGCCGCACGCAAGGTCAGGTCCAGTTCGTCCGCCACCCATCTCTGGACAGAAGCCAGCGCGTTGCGGGCGATCTCAAGCGCCGAGCCGGGAAACGCCACGAGTGCGCCGTCGCCGCCGAAGACATAGGGAAGGTCTTGCCGGCCCAGCGCATTGAGCAGCGCCGAAATGACGCTGGCGCCGGCCATATTGACGATTTTATAGCGCCCCGCCTCGATCGCCTTGGTCGAGCCGACAATGTCGGCGGTCGCCAGCGCCCAGCCATCGGGCAGAGGCCGATAATTGTCGATATCGGCAACGCTTTCGAACTTTGCGAAGACTGGCAAGGAACCGACAAACGGGTCGGACGCGACAGCTGTTTCCATGAGCATTAGATAGCACATTCCAACGCTTGAAGGTGAAGTCCATCGTGCTTCGAAATTGACTTGCGCAGGCTTTCCGATGATAGGGTCGCGCGATGCGAATTGCCTTCTACGCGCCGCTGAAGTCACCCAACCATCCCGTCGTCTCCGGCGACCGCCAGATGGCACGGATGCTGGTCAAGGCGCTGGAGCACGGAGGGCATAGCGTCGAACTGGCATCTGAGTTGCGCTTCTATCTACGGCAGCCGGAGCCGAAAAGTTTCGATGCGCTCAAGATCGTGGCCGCAGACGAAGCCGCGCGGCTGACCAAGCTTTGGCATCGTGACGGCAAGCCCGATCTCTGGTTCACCTACCATCCCTATTACAAGGCGCCCGACTTGATCGGGCCCGAGCTGGCGTCGACCTTTGCTGTCCCCTATGTGACAGCGGAAGCCTCCTATTCCAGGCGACGCAACGCCGGCTTTTGGGCCGATAGCCAGGCGTTGGTGGCGCGAGCCATCGAACAGGCGGCGCTGAATATCTGCTTCACCCAAAGGGATCACCAGGGGCTGACAGATGCGATTCCCGACGCCGCTTTCGGCATGCTTTCGCCCTTCATCGACACATCGGCATTCCGCGAAATGCCGTCACGGGGTTGTCCGGCGCGCCTCGTTACCATCGCCATGATGCGCCCCGGCGACAAAGTCCAAAGCTATCGCATGCTGGCGCAAGCGCTCGGTTCGATCGGCCACCTGCCCTGGACCATGTCGGTGGTCGGCGACGGACCTGCCCGCGACGAGGTCAAAGCGCAATTCTCCGGCTTGCCCGCCGACCGTATCGAATGGCTAGGCGCGATCGAGCCGGCCACAGTGCCGGATGTCCTTTACACCGGGGGAATCTACGTCTGGCCGGGTTATGGCGAGGCCTATGGCGTTGCCTATCTTGAAGGACAGGCCGCCGGCCTTCCGGTGGTGGCTCAGGACATTGCCGGCGTGCCGGAGGTGGTGCGGGATGGCCAGACTGGGATTCTCACCCCGCCGGGCGATGTGGCGGCGTTCGCTTCCGCCATTGAAAGGCTGCTGGCCCGTAACGACGAGAGAACCATCATGGCCGCGGAGGCTAGACGTTTCGTCCTCGAAGAACGTTCCCTTGGCGCTGCGGCAGCGCGACTGGCCGAACTTCTCAAGAAGATCCTGGTCTCATGACATCCGATCCGATTTGGCAGCCCTTGGTGGAAGAACTGGCGCGCCGGAAACGGGCGGGCCGCAAGTTGGAGTTCTGGCTGCGGGACGACGACGCCGTGGATCCGACGCCGGCACTTGATCGGCTGCTCAAGCTCACCGGTGCATTCGCGGTTCCGGTTACTCTGGCCGTCATTCCGGCCCGAACCGACGGCAAGCTTGTCGCGCGGCTTGACGCGGCGCCGCATGCAGCCGTCGCCATCCATGGCTGGGCACACCGAAATCATGCCCCCGAGGACCAGAAAACGCAGGAACTCGGCGCGCATCGTCCCCGCGAGGCCGTGCTCCACGATCTGGCTCGCGGATTGTCACGCATAACCGGTTTGCATGGCACACGCGCCGTTCCGATGCTGGTGCCACCCTGGAACAGGATCGACGCCAGCCTGGTATCCGACCTTGGATCGACAGGATTTGCGGCATTGTCGGTCTATGGGCCGCCGAAGCCGGCTTCGCTGGCCGTCATCAACACCAATGTCGATATCATGGATTGGCATGGCACGCGCGGCTGCCGCGACCATGGCTTGTTGGTTCACGCTATCATCGCGCAAATGCGGCATGCTTTTGACGGCGGCGAACCGGTCGGCCTACTCACTCACCATCTCGTACATGATGAATCGGCCTGGCTTTTCCTCGAACGGCTGTTCGCGGTCACAGCAAGGACTGAAGCCTGCGCATGGCTTCCGATCAAGACCTTGATCGGGCGCGGCATCGAAAGAGGAAAATAGCTCAACGCTTTTCGTGCAATGCAACTGGAAATTTGAGCGTCTGGCCATCCCGCGCGGCAAAAGCGCCGGGAAACCTGTCCTGGGCCAGTTTCTCGATCTCGTCCAGTTCCTCGTCGGTGCGTGTGGGATCATGGTGAAACAGCGCAAGCCCGCGGGCACCGGCCGCCTCGCAGAGCTTGACGCCCTGTTGCCATGTCGAGTGCCCGTTCCCGCGACTGCGTTCCATTTCTTCCTCGGTGTAGGTGCAGTCGTAAATAACGAGGTCGGCATCTTTGATAAGGCCGAGCACCGCCTGATCGAGTTTGTCCGGCTCGTGCTCTGTATCTGTGATCACCGCCACGACGCGGCCGCCCCATTCGACCCGGTAGCCTATGGAGCCGCCCGGATGGATAAGACTGCCGGTTCGGACCACCACTCCTTCGCGCGGCCGAAGCACGTCTCCGGACACGAAATCCCGGCAGTCGAGACTTGCCTTGCAGATATCCATTTTCACCGGAAACCACGGCGGCCGCATGAATTCGTCGACCATCTGCCGGGTCGTCACATGTCCTGCAAGATGCCCGGACCAAAGCGTGACCTTGACGCTCCGGTCATAGATCGGCGAAAAAAACGGCAGCCCGATGATGTGATCGTAATGGCAATGGGTGAAAAGAAGGTCGAAATCGGTCACCCCCGACGTCCGAAGAGCCCTGCCGGCAGGCCGTAGGCCAGAGCCCGCGTCGAACAGAAGCGTATGCTTGCCGCATTGCATCTCAATGCAGATAGTGTTGCCGCCATAGCGAGAGAACTCCGGCCCTGAAACGGGAACGCTGCCGCGCACACCCCAAAACCTGACCACGAAAACGTCGTCGTCCATGCTAGCCCTTTGCAGTCCCTGTCGCCCATCGTAGCCAAACAATTGGCGCCAGGGCAATTGCAGGAAAGTGTGAAGCCGTTTTCCGTCCGGAATCGCGTCTAACAAAGAGATAGTGCGTTCGCCGTCTTCGTAAAACGGCGAAATGCGTTAGGCGAGACAGGTTTTCTCCGAGTGACTTCTCAGCAAGAGGCCAGTCCCGTCACGATGGCCGCGAGGATCGAGCGCATGTCATTCGTTATTTGCGCTTCGTGCGTCGATGAGATCCGCGGTCGTAAGGCTTAGGCGATTGGCAAGAACCCTTAATATTTCGATGGTCATTTCCGGGAACTCTTTCATAAGCCTCACGAAATGATCCTTGGGGATTCTCAAGGCCTCCAGCGGACTGGCCGCTCTGACGGTGGCGGTGCGGGAGCTGTTGCACAATATGGCGATCTCGCCAACAATCGAATTTGGCACCAATTCGGCAACTTTTATCGGTCCGGTGTCGGAATCGACCAGAATATCCGCCCGGCCTGAAAGGATGACATAGGCGGCGTCTCCCTCGTCACCCTGCCGGAAAAGGGTCTGACCGGCGCTGTAGTTCACGCGATCGGAAGTGAACGCCAGCAACTTGAGCTTTGTCAGCTCGATGCCAGAGAACAAGGGAACGCGTTGCAGCATTCCAACTTCATCCTTGAGCAGCATTGTCGCAAACCTTCCCAAATTCGCGCTTGCCAGACTACGACAAAAGTTCCTTAAAGATACCGTTTCCTGCCAAAAGTGTCTCGTGTGTTCCGTCTTCCACCAATTGTCCCGAGTCGAAGACGACGACGCGATCGAACATCATCGCCATTGCCGGATTTGTCACGACCCACACGATCGCCGGCGAATGGCCATCGCGCTTGGCTTCCTCGAGCACGTTTCGCAGCACCTTGTCCTGCATCCGCTGGTCGAGGGCCGACAGCGGCCGATTGAGAATGAGAAAATCAGGACGCTTGAGCAGGGCTCGGGCAACGTCGAGCTTCTGTCGCTGTCCGCCTGTCAGCCGCCTGCCGCTGGCGCCGACGTTGAAGTCCAGGCCGACATCCAGAAGCTCGGCATAAAGCCCTAACTCGTCGAGAATATCATAGACGATGGAGCGTATGCGCTCCGGCGCGTCGGGATGGTTGTTGCCTAAACGCCCGAACAGGACGTTGTCCATGACGGTGCCCGCAGCGATGTATTTGGCAGGATCATAGCGTTCGATCGCGTTTTGCAGTTCGGGCGGCAGGTTTTCGTAGAACCGATTGCGTGCAGAGACGATCTTGCTCATCAGATCGTCGCTCAGCAGGCCGAACCGGTGCCGGGGCTCGATATAGGCAAAGCTCAAAGTGACGATCATGGCGCGGTCGGGCTCCGAAACCGCATCGTAGGGACGGTTCTTGAGCCGTTGCAGCAAGGTCTCGTAGGTGGGTATCTCCTCGGCGCTCATGAAGGCGAGCTGCTGGAAGAACTGGTGATCTGGCGGCAGGTCGGCAAACAGCTCGATCGCCTGCTCGGCGATCTCCATGCCCATTTCGTAGAGCCTGCGGTCGAGGCCGGCTTGCCTCAGCACAGAAGCAAAATAGGGATTGGCCGCCAAGGCCCTGTCGGCCAGTTCGAAGCCGGTGGCTGCGCCAAAGAGCAGGTTTTGGCCGATCGTTGCTTCCTTGTTGTAGGCGCCGGGTTCGAAAGGAACCACCAGTCCGCTAAGCCCTTCTTCTTCCAGCCGAGTTCGAAGCGCCGCACGCAGTTCGACGATCCGCTTGGCAAGCTCCGTGTGCCGGGTGAGGTCGGCCGAAGAGCGCAAGCCAAGATCCAGAATATCGCGCGACAGAACAACCGCATCGAGCACCCGTCGCACCGCCTCAAAGAGGTCGTGCGGGCCGGTAGCGCCGGCGGAAGCGTAGTTGATCCAGTCGCTGTGGATGTCCAATTCCGAATTACCCGATCGGCGCGCCTCGTGGATGTTCCAGAGGTGCTGGTCTGCCGAGGCATCGTCATAAGACACCGATGTCAGCGGCGCATGCTTCAGCCCATACAGAAGGTTATCGCGGAGGCTTGCCTGGAACAGGAAAACTTCCGACGAGGCATAGGACATGCGCCGACCGGTCACGGCTTCGGGGAGTTCAAGCAGGTCATCGGCACCCGAAGCGACCCTTCCGCTGTCTGGCCAGTTCAGGCGTGCGAAGGCTTCCGCAAGCGCTTCCGCTCCACCTGTTGCGGTACTGACCAGCGCCACCGTCTCACCCGGCTTGACCTGGAGGGAGATGTGATCGAGGAGCATTGCACCGCCATCGTCAGCTATGGACAGGCCGATCGCCGAAAGGGGGCCGGTCATCGGCTCCGGATCGTCGATCGTCAATGCCCCAATTCTCGGCGCAATGAGATCATCGGCCGTGAACTGTTCAACGACCTGGTGATATTTCACCTGGACATCCTGCCGATCCTGATCCCAGTCGATCAGTTCCTTCATCGGTCCGGGCAGATCCTTGTACGCGCCGATCACGGCCACGAGTTGGCCAACGTCCAGCCGGCCCCCGATGACCAGGTACCCGCCGATCATGTAGAAGAGAAAGGGCGTGATCTGCGCTAGAAAATTGTTGAGGAACTTCACCATGAATTTCCATTGGTAAAGATCGAAGCGGATCTTGAAGATGAGCCCGAGCCGGGCTGCTATGTCGGCGCGCTCGTAGTTTGAGGTATCGTGGACGTGAACGGCGCCGATGCCGTCGACTATTTCGCCAACCCGGCCCGAAAGCGCGCGCGCCGTCAATTGGCGTTCGCGCCCGAGCACGATCAGGCGCCGCCGCATTCGCGGGATGAGCACGATCTGGATTGCCACGATCACGAGCGCTATCATTCCGAGCCAGACGTTCTGGACCATGATGAACAGCATGGCCGTCAGGGCCTGGCCACCGAGCAGCACTGGCTGCAGGAAGGCATCGCCGATGAAGCCGCCCAGCGGCTCCACCTCGTCCTTCACCATGGTCGCCACTTCGGCGGATTTCACCCGCTTGAAGTAAATCGGCGGAAACCGTAGCACACGATCGACGAGATCGAAGCGGATGCGCCGCAGCATACGTTCGCCGAGGCGGCCCTTGTAGGTGTTGATGTAGAACTTGAACAAGCCGTTGATGACGACCAGCAAGAGGAACACAAGGCTTAGGGCAAGCAGCGTCTCCTTGCGGTCGAGTTGAAAACCGGAGAAGAACTGGACCTCTCCAATAAACGGCAGGTTATAGTGCAGCCGCATGAATGCCTGGGTCGCGCCCGGTTGCTCGAAGCCCCTACCTTGAATCGGGCCGTTGACGATCAGCTTCGGCAGGTCGAAGGACATGAAATACGGGATCATCGAAAGCAGGACAATCATCAATATCCAGAGCTGCTGCTTCTTGGTGTGCGTCCAGATATAGCGGGCTAGACTGGGTTCCATTTGCGACTTTGGGGCTCTTCAATTGGAAGGATGCGGGATATAGACGTACCTGCTGGCGCAGCGCACTTGGGACGCCGATGACCCAGACAGACGCAGCGGGCTCTCTCCGGCATCGGCCCGTGGCGAAGCGGCTTGCAGCATGATCACGTCCGCGGATCGAACTACCTTGCGGGAGGCAAGATTGCGTTGTGTCGCCCGAAATCCCAACATACAAGACGAATATGATGGATGTCACGCAACCACGCAATGCCGACATGGACTGGCACGAACAAGCCCTGGACCTCACGCGGGGAATTGCTGCCTATGTCAACCGGCCTCTCGTGGCGGGGCTGGCGCGCGTCCTCACCAAGCATCCGAAGGCCGATATCGCCAACGCCTTCAACCACAAGCAGGTCGCCTGCAAGATGTGGGCGCTCGATAGGCTGTTCGAAAGCTGCGGCGGCCGATTCGAGCGCATATGGGTCCTGGGTGGCTGGTACGGCGTATTGCCGGCAATGCTCTTTAACGACGCCCGCTTCGACATCGCAGCGGTCGATAGCATCGACATCGATCCGGAAGTCGCCCCGGTCGCGCTGACCCTCAACCGGGAAGACGGCGACCGGTTCCGGGCGGTGACGGCAGACATGTACGCACTCGACTATGCGGCCGGGCGACCCGACCTGGTGGTCAATACGAGCTGCGAACACATAGCCGATCTGCGCGCCTGGCTTGCTCTGCTTCCGCGTGGCACGACCGTACTGCTGCAATCGAACGATTATTTCAGCGAGCCGACACATATCAACTGCGTGGCTTCACTTGCAGCCTTCGAAGCGATGGCGGCGCTGCGTGAGGTGCGGTTCTCCGGGGAACTGCCTACAAAAAATTATATGCGCTTCATGCTGATTGGAACTGTTTAATGTATTCGTCCAAAAGTGCATGGCGCTTGCATGCATCCATCGTCTGTTTACTCATGAACTTTTCCGAAGCCGGGTCCCACTTTTGGCGACCATGTTCGATACCTCTCGCGCAGGATTTGCGCCGAGCGACTGGCGCCTTCCAGATCAAGACGATGCGCGGCTGGCGTCGGTCCCACAAGCGCCTGTTCAATCGCTTGCGACAAACCTTCAGGGGTCAGGTCCTTTTCCATCAGGACCGTTGCTAGGCCCAGTTCTTCGAGCATCAGGGCGCGAACCGTCTGCTCGGTTTCCCCTCCGACCGCAAATGGAACGAGCAGGGAGCGACAACCCGCGCGCAGGACATCGCAGACCGTGTTGTAACCCGCCTGCGACACCGACACGCGGGCACCGGTCAGCAGGCTGGCAAAATCCTCGCGAAACCGGAAGATGGATAGGCCCGGCGTGGCATCGCCTGCAATCGCGTCAAACTCGTCTTTCGGCAGGTTCGGGCCGGTGATCAGACACCATTTCCAGGCGTTGTCTGCATTGCGCGCCGCCGCGATGGTGGACCGGACAATGCTCTTTCCCGCGGCCCCGCCGCCAACCGACACCAGGACGTCGAAGCGCTCGGAGGCCGCGGGCGCCCGCGGTGCGGCAACGAGCCCTGTGTAGGCGACCTCGGCCCTGATCGCCCCGGCCGGTGGAAATGTCTTGCCGATGGCTGCGAAAGCCGGATCGCCATGGACCATGACAAGGTCGAAATACCTGTTGACGAGATCGACCGTTTCCTCGTTTCGGCCCGGCTTGACGCGCTCCTGAAGGATGTCGCGCACGGACGTCGCCAAAAACGATCTGGGCGACGTCGCTTCGATGGCCTCGATCAGCGGCAAGAGTTCGAAACGCATCTGCCGGCGCCCAAAGGGAAACGCCTCGACAATGACGATATGGGGCCTGCAATCCCGAAATGCTTGCAGCAACATCTCGGAGCGCGATTTCTTGAAATCATCGTTGATGGGTTTGCCCTGCAGGTCGACAAGCCCGGAAAATCCTTCATCTCCGGAGGTGACAGGCGGCAAATTTACAGATTTTACACCCGGTCCCGGAAAGCCCGGGATCGGCGCTCCGCCGGTCACGACGGTTACGTCAAACCCGTCATCGGTCAGAGCAGCCGCAATGCGGCTGGCGCGCGCGAGATGGCCGATGCCGAGCAGGTGCTGGACATAGAAGAAAGCGCGCAGCCGCTTCATTCGGCGGCCCGCCACTCCCGCTCGAACAGGTCCTTGAGCTGTCCAATGCTTGCCAAATGATCGAAATTGCCGCGGACGCGCCGCTCTGCGGCATCGCCGAGTCGGGCGCGCAGCACGGGATCACGGATCAGGCGCTCCAGCGCTTGTGCCAGGGCAATCGGGTTTTCCGTGGGAACCAGCAGCCCGGTTTCATCCGGCGATAGAAGCTCCGGCACGCCGGAAATATCGGTCGACAAGCAGGCAAGCCGCTGGCTAGCCGCCTCCACCAGAACATTCGGCAGACCGTCCCGGTCGCCATTTGCGGTAATCCTGCAGGCCAGGGCGAAGATGTCGGCGCAGCGGTAGTGCTCAAGCACCTCCTCCTGCGCAAGCGCGCCTTTCCAAGAGACGCGACCATCCAGTCCGAGCTTTCGCGCCAGCGCCTTGAGCCCTTCCAGTTCCTCGCCGCCGCCGATATGCTCGAAACGCCACGCCAAATCACCAGGCAAGAGGGCAAGGGCCTCCAGCAAGGTATCGTAACCTTTCTTTTCAACGGCGCGCCCGACACTCAGAACGACAACCGGTTCGTCCTGCGCCGAGCCGTCATGCTGTTTCCGCGTCTCGCCGAAACTGCCGAAGCGATCAAGGTCGAGCCCATGATAGCTCAGATGCACACGCGCGTTGCCGTTAGCGAGTTTTTTCAGACGGTCGAACCCGGTTTTCGTGCAAGTGACCGTCCAGCGCGCCGATGCAAGCTTGCCAACCAGATCCCAGTCCGCCGAAGTCCAGATATCCTTGGCATGGGCCGAGCAGCTCCAGGGCAGACCACGAAGCTGGCTGGCATAGCGCGTCACCGATGCCGGCGTGTGCGCGAAATGTGCATGCAGCCAACCCGCGTCTTCCGGCCATTCGGCGGCCAGCACGAGCGCTTGCCCGAAGCGGCGCGCGCGATTGCGCGTAAAGTCGCGGGGGATATCGGCCGCCAGCGATCCGAGAGCGCGCCAGAAGCCCGGCCGCAGCAGACAAGCAAACAGCGAGCGAACCACGCGCAACGGCTCGTCATGCAGATATTCCGGCAGATAATGGACGGGCGCTTTGATCTCGTCATGCACGGGGTGGCGTCTTGCGTCGGTCGGCCGCCTGAGCGCGACGAGTATCAGTTCGAACCCCGAACGCTCCAGACCGAGCAATTCCTGCGCGATGAAGGTTTCCGACAGCCGCGGATAGCCCTTCAGGACCACGACGATCTTGCGATGTTGCAACTCAGTTCATGCCTTCAATGACCGAAAGGTGATGGCCGGCCCGCCGGTCGAGCAGTTCCGCGACGATTTCGGAAATATGAGGCAGCCCTTCCAGCGTCAGATGCGGATTGCTCTGCGATGGGCGGGGCCGGTTTGGCAGCATTTCCAGTGCATTGGCAAACCGCTGAGAATCCTCTGCTTCTTCCGGCAGAAGCATCTCGATGAGCCCAAGTTCGGCGGCGCGCCGTGCACGAATCAGTTGTTCCTCGCGAGGCTTGACGCGCGGCACGATCAGCGCCGGTTTGTCGAAAGACAGTATCTCGCAATAGGTGTTGTAACCACCCATCGCCACCACCGCCTTGGCGCCGGCAATCAGCTCTTCCATGCGGTTGTCGAACTCGATGATGTTGATATAGGGGATCTTGGACCCCTTTTTGAGCAGCTTGTTGCGCTTGCGCGCTGGCATGTAAGGCCCAAGCACGACTAGAGCCCTATGCTGCAATTGCGGATCCTGCTGATAGGCATCGATGACGTCGTGAACCAACTCACCGCCGTCACCGCCGCCACCGGTGGTAACGAGGATATAGTCGCCCTCGGGGCGGTGGCCCGGCAACTCGTTCTTCTGCAGGCTCCGTTGCAGGAAACCCACGAACTTCATCTTTGCTCTGACAGCCGGCGGTACATCCAGGCCGGTCAATGGATCGTAGAAATCCGGCGGACCGTAGACCCAGACCTTGTCGTAGAACAGACCTATCTTGCGCATCACATCCCTGCGTGCCCACTCTGCTTCGAGCAGATGCGGCGCGTCCATCACCTCGCGCAGGCCCAGCACGAGCGTGGTGCCCCGTGTCTTGAGGTAGGACAGCGTGTCTTCAATCTCACCTCGCAGGCCGAGCGGTTCCTTGTCGACGATGAGGATATCCGGTCGGAAGGTCTCGGCTGTGTGGCGGATGATTGACTGGCGCATCCTTAGCGTCTCGTGCAGATCGATATCCTTTTCCAGCGAGGTGTATTCGCCGTTGCGCAGCTTGATGACGCTGGGAATCTTCACGAAGTCGACACGGGCGCGGTAGTCGAAGGCGCCAGCGATAGGCGCACCCGAAATGATAAGCACCTGAAGTCCGCGAAAATCCTCGACCAGCGAATGCGCGATCGTCCGGCAGCGCTGCAAGTGCCCGAGCCCGAACGTGTCGTGGCTGTACATAAGAATTCGAGCATTTTCTGAGTGTTGGGTCATTGTTGAACGTCTTTTCGAATTCTCGCCTTGAGGACCGTGACAAACCCGCAGGCTTCGAACCCGCCCGGGCTCTACCGACCTGTTGTGAAACATGAGGACGAAATTTTCAATTTGTATTACCAAAAAACCTTAGATTGCCCAGCCAAACTGGCTGCCCTGCGGACAATTTCGCCCGGCGGCCTCGTTTGATGCCGCAGCCGCAGCACCAGATTCAAAAGGCGTTCCTCTCGTTGGAGCCTTTTGAGCAAACAGGCGGCTGGCATAACGGGCAGGTTCCAGGAGCGGCAGGCTGTCTTAGGATTCTCGCGCCTCGTCGTGCCGCTCGATCTCACGTATTAGAGTCGCGACTGAGGTCACCCCAAGCATCGCCAGAACTGCGATGGGCGATAGTGAAGAAGCGAACGTCCCCAAAGACTTACGCCTCCTCGTCCTCGGAACAGGAGCGATGTTGCCCACAACCCCTTCCCCGAGGGCAGAATGCGTCCGTCGCACGTAGCAGTTTAGGTCGGTGCCTCTAGGCCATCCCCCGACCGCCAGGAGGCGCCCAGCGTCATTTCGCAGGACGCGAACCTGGCGCTTCTCGAAAGTCGGCTCCATTCGCGCTTCCGTGCCTGCTGCTGTCCTTCGTAACCCAGGCCGGCGGTCGCGGCCGGCCGCCTGGCAATTCGAGCAGCCAAACTGCCCGACGAGATCCTGACGTGTCGAGCCGTGGTCCGGCCCAGCCATTCTACCAGTGCACCGATGCCGAGCTTTGTCGATTTGCAGCACTTCGGGTGCCAGTTGGTCGCGCGCGACAAGGTGTCGGCCAGGGTCTTTACGGGCACGGCCATCTCCGTTGAAAGGGGGTCGCCGCAGCGTACCCCAAACGGGTATGGTCCATGACATCTGATTCCTTCGCGGTAGTCCCGCCAGTCCAGAATGAGGCGGACTACCTTGACTTCATGGGTCCAATGACTGAGTACCCGCGCCTTGCCTACAGCATGAAAGCCGTTCGCAAGGTAGGCGACCAGCTGGCAAAACCTATTCAGTTCGGACGAGACATCACTGTCGGCCACTACGTGGACACGCTCGAGATCTTCTCAATCGCCAATAGCTGGCGCGACTCGCACTTTCTGCCGATGCGGAGCGTTCGGTTCTCTGTCGGTCACCACATGAGAACCCTTCGACTGAAGGGCGATATGGCATCCCGCCCGAAGCGTATGGCATCCATTCGTCGGAAGCTCCGCGAGTCCACCACGAATTTGGACACCATGGACGACATCGGCGGCTGCCGAGCGATCATGGCCGACATCAAAGGTGTTCGCTCGCTTCTCGCATCGATGCGAGAGAATTTCCCCCACGAGATCCACACTCGGGAATTTAACTATATCGATGAACCGAAGCCGGACGGCTATCGAAGTCACCATATTGTTTTCAAGTACCGGCCCAAAAATGCCGACACTGAGGCTTTCGAGGGACGACGCATCGAATTGCAAGTTCGGACCAGACTTCAGCACTCGTGGGCAACCGCAGTTGAGGCTGTCGGGCTATTCCGGGGCCAGGATTTGCAGCACGGAAAGGGCGAGCAGGACTGGCTACGTCTGTTCCAGCTTATGTCGGCGGAATTCGCGCTCGTTGAGCAGTGCCCCGTTCATATCGGTGTTCCGGATCACAATGACCGGGTGCGGGAATTGCGGGATATCAATAAGCGAATAGGTGCGACCAGGATACTAGAAGACATTCAGAATCTCACCCACTACCCAGAGAACTTCGTACGATCAACGGAAAAATCTCGATACTATTTGATCCAGTATGGCGGAGATCATAGCGTAACCATCGAACCATATCGGACGCTTATGTTAGGTGCTCGGACATTGGAAGAGATAGAGAAAAAAATAGAACTAAGGGGTATTGATGTAAAGGCTGTCTTGGTGGAGGTAGATAAGGTCGAAAAGCTAGTTGAAATGTATCCGAATTACTTCGGAGATGTTTCGCTATTTGCTCGTAAGCTGAAATCCATCTGCACGGAGAAGGCGGCTATCGAATACAGTCTGGCGCCGTAACCGAAGCCCTACGAAAAGACCGATTATGGTTGGCTTAAGCATCGCTTCCGTCTGAAGTAGCCGGAGCAAGTGCCTTCCTCGGCAAATTTCGCCCTATTGCCCGTTCAAATCCTTGCCGCTTTCCTCTAGCCCCCGAGCGGCTTCCTTGAACCACCCGGATTGCTCTTTCTGATTAAGCTTTCCAATCTTTTTTCCGGGTGGCTTTCGGCGCTATTTGGACGGTCGCCAGCCGCCGCCAAACTCCGACATTGACAGCATAGCTCGACTGGATTCTTCCTGTGCATTTTGTTAGCAAGGTTCAATGAACAATCGTCTGCCGCCCGCCTGGGCAAAGCACCTCAAGCCTGGTCCCGCTTCGAAGCCACGCTTGCCTCAAGCAAATCCGACAGTGGCAAAACAACTCGTGCGCGCCGCCAATGACGCGCGTGCGCGGGCTGATGACCAATTGCTGATGCAGGCGTATGAACATCAACAGGCCAAGCGGCTGGCAGAAGCTCAGGACATATGCCTCGAGGTGCTGTCGCGCACGCCGAATCATCCGCTGGCTCTCTACATCATGGGTACCGTTTGCCTGGGCTACGACGACGAAGCGGCTTTGCGCTATTTCGGACGTGCGATCGCCGAGGAGCCTAGAAATCCCTACTACCATCTTAGCCTCGGCGAGGCCTATGAGAAGCTGAGTGAATTTTCAGTTGCCGTAAAACATATCCAGTATGCCTTGGAAGTGCGGCCCGATCTTATAGAAGCACTGTGTGCCTTGGGGCGCGTATATACCCAGTACGGCAAACCCGACCTAGCCTTGCCGCTTTATGAGAAGGCGCTGAAGATTAACCGTGATCACCCCAAGGCGCGGATCGGTATGGCTGCTGCGCTCACTGGTCTTGGGCGCATGGAGGAGGCCGGCGTCTTTCTTAAGGAGGCGATCAAACGCCGCGTCGACGTAGGGGCGGCGTACTACGACCTTGTGCAGACCCGAAAATTCACCGAGGAGCCGGCCGAACTCCAGCCGATCCTGCGCGAGTTGGAGAGCCCGGGACTTAAGCCGGAGACGAAAGCGAGTCTCTACTACGCCGCCGGTAAGGTGGAAAACGACCTCAAGCGCTATGCGGAAGCCTTCGACCATTTCAAAAAGGCGAAGCAGGTCGAGGGCTATAGATTCGACATAGACCAGTACCGCCGCTTCATTGACGCATCGATCGAGACCTTCACGGCGGACTTCTTTGCCGAAAGGTCCGGCTACGGCAATCCTTCGGAAGCCCCTGTGTTCGTGGTCGGGATGCCGCGTTCCGGCACAACGCTTACCGAACAGATATGCGCCAGTCATCCGGAGGTCCATGGCGCCGGAGAGCTCAGCAAACTGAGTCGGGTAGCCAACGCGATGGGTCTGCAATTCTCGGCTTCCGATTTGAAAAAGCCGGTCATGATGGTCACTGAAGGCTTGTCCAGGACGTTGGCCGAGGAGCACCTATCTTATTTGAGGGAGCGCGCTCCAACCGCACAGCGCATCGTGGACAAGATGCCGCACAATTTCGAACTGATCGGCCTCCTCACCCTCCTTTTTCCCAATGCCCGCATCATTCATTGCCGTCGCGATGCCATCGACAATTGTGTGTCATGTTTTGTCCTGCCCTTCAGCTCGGCGCACAGCTACAATACAGATCTGCAAGCGCTTGGCC
This sequence comes from Mesorhizobium erdmanii USDA 3471, assembly GCF_000472705.1. GTDB lineage: Bacteria > Pseudomonadota > Alphaproteobacteria > Rhizobiales > Rhizobiaceae > Mesorhizobium > Mesorhizobium erdmanii. The sequence continues at coordinate 49,746 of NZ_AXAE01000035.1, forward strand.
TCTACTATCGCGAATATGACCGCCTGATGCGTCACTGGGACGAGGTTTTGCCAGGTCGCATCTTTGAAAATCGCTACGAGATGCTTGTGGACGACCAGGAGGCACAGTCACGCCGGCTCATAGACTATTTAGGGCTGCCTTGGAATGACGCATGCCTCCGCTTTTTCGATAGGGAAGGGGCGGTCACCACGCCTAGCCGATGGCAGGTCCGTCAGCCGATCTACAAATCCTCCGTTAAGCGCTGGAAGAATTTCCAAGGTGAGATCGCCCCCCTGATCGAAGCCTTGGGTGACCTGGCCGACACCTGATCTTCGGTAAAGCCGCCGTAAGGGCGCGGCGGTGCGCCGGGAGGCGATGCGTTGAAAGCGCGTCGGTGGTTCTATTCTTAGTGAACCGGTTGAATGTGGCCATCGCATGAAGCCGGTTTCGGCAGCTATCAGCCGCGCCTGACCTAAACCGGTACCCCATCTTCGAAAAAGATCGCACTCCAGCCGAACGCCGCAGCTGGCTTGCGTCCGAATGTGCGCGGTGCTGTGCGGGTAAGTCCGCGATTCCCGGCGGTTTCGGCCGGAACTGCTTCAAGACACTCAGACAGGATCGCCAGGCGGTTTGCGGAAAGGCGATAGGTCACAAAGGCGCGGCGGCGAACTAGCGCAAGATTTGCGCGTACAAAATGAAAAACCCGGCGGTTGCCCGCCGGGTTTCCCTGTCCCAGAAATATCTGGTCTTAGAACGAGCGCTGGAAGCGGAGCACGCCGCCGACGCTGTTCTTCTTGGTACCACCGGTCCAGTTGTAGTTGTTTCCGGTCCCATCAAAAGCGTCGTCAAACTTACCTGCATGCACGTAGTCGACTTCGGCTGTGACAGTGAGGCCGGGAACGACGTCATAAGCGACATTCGCCGCAATGCCGAGGTTCTTCCACTGGTCGTACGAAGCCTGGAGGTTGAACGAGGTCTTCTCGTTGAACTTGTAGGTGCCGCCGCCCCACACCGCCCAGTTGCCGCCCCACGGCTTATAGAAGCCGCGATCGCCAGCCGGATCATGAATGGTGTTATCGTCGAGCTTCCCGTGGCTGCCGTAGCCGCCCATGATGAACAGCGACAGTGCGCTGGAAACGTTCACATCCAAGCGGACCTTGCCGGACACCGATTCGTAGTTGCTGTCGTAAGCAGCGACGCCGGTGATCGCACCCCAGCCCTGCGTCCACTTCACACCGCCGACGACGTGCGGAACATAGCTGTCGATCGTGCCGACGCCATAAAAGTGCCCGTACTTCTGGTTGCCGCCGCCCGAGCCTTCTTCAAGCGAGACTATGGCCGAGAAACCGTTGCCGGCGTCGAAGGTGTAGCTGATCAGGTTGGTGTCGAAGCCGCCGTAGGGGACGAGCGTGTCGTTGATGACGTTGCCGGCGTAGCCGATGAACGTATCGAAGGCCGATTCGTCCTTACCAACGCGGAGACCGCCGAGCTGGATCCAAGCGAAGTTCAGTGAGATCCCAGTGTTCCCAGCGGCGTTCGGATCGTAATCGCCATTGTGGTTTTGGAAGTTGATGCGGGTCTCGGTGTAGGTCTTCAAGGTGCCGAGCTCGGTTTCCTGGCCGGTCCAGGTCTTCAGCGAGAAGCGAGCATGCTTTTGAAAAGTACCCTGGTCCTTGCCGTCGACGACGTCGTGGCTGCGAGCACCATCGAACGATCCGATGTCACCGACGCCGATGTCGTAACGGATGTAGCCGCCAATGCGCAGGCAGGTTTCGGTGCCGGGGATGTAGAAGTAGCCAGCGCCGTAGACGTCGCAGATCTTGACGTATTCAGCGGGTTCCGGCTCGGCAACGACGACGGCGTCGGCGGCGCGCGCACCGGAAACTGCGATCAGGGCCGCAGCGGAGCCGAGGAGAAGGCTCTTAATGTTCATTTTCTGACCTCCAGTCAAAAGTTAAAAAACGGGTCTGGGTATTCTTTGCTGAAGGACAGCGTTCCCTGCCCCATCCCCACTACCGAAAAAGATGCGCACCGCGCCGCTCCTTCGAAATCGACATTACCCATCGGAGCATCGTGATCAACCGAGATCGTCGCAGGAGTGTCCCTGACCGACTGCTATCCGAATTGCCTGTTGCAGAAACGTCACGTTTTCGCCTCTTGATAAACAATTTGGTAACGAATTGGCCTTGCCTGGGCCCGGCACCATGTTCTTTGCATGGCGAGAATCGGGCCGCAGCCGAAACTGGAATCGGAGAGAAAATGGTTACCCGAAGGCGTCTGTCGAAAGAGCGTCACAAAGAGAAGCTAGCCAACCGAGAGGCTTTGCAGGAAACACTCTTTCTAGCGATAGAGAGTGTCCTGCAAACAGATGGGCCGAAGATGCGCTTGCCTGCCATGAGGGTGGCATCCGAGTTGGCAGCGATTATTGTGTCTCAAATAGTTTGCCAGACAGACGCTGTGCAGCGAGCATTCAAGACGGTTGAGGACGACATCGCCAGTTATGCCACCGAATTTGCGGCCGATCTGGTGCAAATCGCGACCGGGCAAGTTTCACGACGGCTGGTGCGGTTCAAGGCAAGCCTCCCTGAGCCGGAAGCGACTCTACCGCTAGCTGATGATTGGGCTGGCCCCGTCGCGGGCCCTACAGAGATCGAGCGGTTTTACGGAATCCCGCGCTCGACGTTATATAGGTGGCAGAAACACAACGAGGCGGTGGCTATCAATACCCGGACCAGCAGCAAGCCTGTATTTCCGTTGAGGCAATTTGTCGATGGCCGGCCGCTGCCTGGCATTGCCTCGACAATTTCAATCGCGGGTAGCCAACGTGAGGCGTGGAAATGGTTGATTTCGCCAAATCCAGACTTTGCTGGCGACGCGCCGCTCGACTTGCTGGCATCGGGTAAGGTCGATTTGGTGGTGGAGGCGGCGGGACTTTGGGCTCGTAGTCGAATATCGCATGGCCTCGTTTTGGTGAAAACTTGATCACCTTGGTAGCAAAGATCAGGTGATAATCATGCCATAGCGGACATATTGATGGTGCGCAGCGGTCGGGATGATCATTTCGGTAGGCAGCATCGGGTAGCCGCTACCGACGGCAAGCACGCCCAAAGTGGGGACCGTTTGCAAGCCCCGGCGCATGTTCTTTGGATGGCCGTTGACATATTTGAAGCCATAGAGCCGCCAGTCGTTCGTCGGCATAAGTTCCATGACGCCGTCATGGCTGTGCGATGCAATGCGAGGCGTCTTGTCGAAAAGCTCCCAGCGGCGATCGAAGCGGTCGGCCCAAAGGTGTCCGCCGGTTTCCGGATCGATCAACTGAGCGTAATCCTACCGCGGTTGCCTGCGCGGCGGATGCTCCCTTCGAACACCGAGCGGACACCGAGATCACTGGCCACCCGCCGCAGGTCGAGAGCCTTGCCCTTATAGGCGAAGCTCGAATTGCGCGCGATCACGGCAGGCCCTCGACCTTAGAGAGATCGGTGATCACATCCTCGGTTATCCCGGCGGCGAAATATTCCTGCTCAGGATCGCCGCTCATCTTCTGGAACGCCAGCACGGCGATCGAAGGCTTGTCGGGCAGCGCGAGCTGTGGCGAAGGCTTGTCCCGCACAGCGGGCTCCGCAGGGTGCCGCGGGCTTCGCCTGAGCAGGACCCGACCAGCAGGGAAAAGGCTCGGACCGGATCGGCGATGTTCTTGAGTTGCACCGCGCCGCGATCTTTGATTGCGAGATCGAGCCTTGCCTCGACCTGCCAGCACGGTTGCTCGGAGAGACAGGCGCTGCCCGGCTCGCAGATGCCTTCGAGCCGCGCGGCGATATTGACGCCGTCGCCCATCAGATCGCCGTCGCCCTCCTCCACGACATCGCCCAGATGGATGCCGATGCGAAAGTCAATGCGGCGGTCGGGCGGCAGCCCGGCATTGCGCTCAACCATGCCGTCTGCACCTCGATGGCGCAGCGCACGGCGTCCACGACGCCGCGAAACTCGACTAGGGCTTCGTCCCTGTGCGCTTGACCACGCGACCACTATGCACGGCGATCGTCGGATCGATAAGATCGCTGCGCAGCGCCCGCAGCCGAGCCAGGATGCGATCCCTCGTCCATGCCGGCGAGCCGGCTGTAGCCGACCACATCCGAGACTAGAATTGCTGCCATTTGCCGGTTCTCACTCACCTCGCGCTCCTCTATCCAGCCGACTGCAGCCAGAATAGTTCCGTCCCCCTCACCATAGAGCCGTTGAGCATAGGGAAGATAGCTCCGAGCCAAGGGTCGGAGGGTCCGAATAGGATATACCCGGAGTCGTTCGAGCAGGTCGGCATAGCGCTAGAGCTGGCGCAATCAAGACGTCCAGCCCTGTCGCTAGCCGCGTTTGTTTTCAAGCAGGGGCCAGCACATCGCCAGGGGCGAGATGCTGAAGTGTTCTGGGTGCCGTAAGGCGGACGAAAATCTCTCATGTAGGCGGAGACGATGACCTAAGAGGAGCACCAGTTCCCGGAACAAGCTGGCGGGCAAGACATCGATCAACGCTGGCTGTGCGCGGAATGTCCTGTTTGCGCGGGATGATCGCCATCAACCCACTGGACGATCATCCGGAATTGCACTTTCGCTTCCGAATACGTGCGATAGAAGTCGAGAAGTTCTCCTGTGGGTTCCGACAAGCGTTGGAAGCCCGAAATGAAGGCGACGACCGTGCCGATCGTCGTCTGCCCGCGGATCACAAGATAGCCGCCAACGATCAGCACCATCAGGGACCCCAGCGCGTTGGCTATATTCAGCAACGTCTTCAGCCCGAATTTCAAGAAATAGAATTCAATGCGATTGCTGAAGATGGTGCGTATGGTGCGAAAGGCCGCCCGGCGCTTCGGCGAGTGGCTGGCGAAGGAATTGACTGCTTGGTTGCCAAGCCTTCGAACCAGCGCGACCTGCCGTTCCACCAGTGAGTTCAGGTCCTTCTGCATGTGAAGCGCAAGCAGGATCTGCGGCAGGAGTGACACGCCGCTGACCAGAGCGATCACCGGCTGCATGTAGATCATGTAAGATACGACGGAGATCATCATCGTGACGTTGACTACGCATTCGGAAATGCTGGTGCCGACAAATCCGCCAACATAGTCGATCTCGTTGCCAATGATGCTTGCGGTCTGACCACTCCTTGCGTGGTCGCGCGCGGACCTTTGCGTGGCGACGAGAGCGAGTTGGTCGCGGGCCGTCTTCACCACGCTCTCTCCGACCCAACCCTGATAGACGATCATTGCGTATTTCAGCCCCGCATGCAGCAGTATAGCCGCAAGATACAGGCCGCCGAGCATCAGAAGCGCTCGTACGTCCTTGTCGGCAATCGCCACATCGACGATCCGTCTCTGCAGGTCGATGGGGATGAAGTTGGCCAAGGCAACCGAAATTGCGATCACGCTGGTGTAGACCTGATGCGTGCCGCTGGCTCGCCGGACAAAACTGGGAAACTTCTCGCCCGGACGGATCGCGTCGGCCATCGGCTTAAACGGGGCGAGGCGCCTTGCAATTGTCGCGAAAATGCCGCTCACCTTCGGTACGCTCCAGTCGCCTCCAATTCCGATCCAGCCGATAAGAGCAACGCAGCCGGTCGGTGACCAGCTGAACGGGCATCCGCAAGCAGGGCCCGTACTGTCGCTCGGCCATGCCTTTCGCGCTGGCGTTGTCCCGGCTGGTGCCGGTCGTGCTCAAAGAAGAGCCTCTCCGACCATTCCGAGACAAGGGCATAGGCGATCGTGATGCGCTGCCTCAAAGCGTCGACTGTGTGAGACGCGCTGCACTCCTGATTGAAGCCGAGACCGCAACTCCCGGGGATGATTGCTGCGATGCCCGCCTCGCAGCCTTCACGGACAACACAGGAAACGATCGCCGCGACGATCCGGATCAAAACAAGCGAATTGCAGAACCGCAGCAACAGGACCGCCAACGCATGTTCTCGCCGGTGATCCGCGAACGTGTTTGAACGGTGGCGCGAAAGCCCGTTGCGCACCTCGGCCGAGGTCAGCCCGGTGGGCCGAGTACGGCATTCCTGCATTACCTCGATCGCCGGTCGCCACCAGTAGGGCTTGCCAAGGCCGCGCCAAGTTGGTGAGGCTGAGTTATTGATCATCGCGGTTTGATAGCGCAGAAGGCCGCGTGGCTCCTTGATCAACATCAAGGCCGGGATAAGCAGGCAGGCTGCACGATAGTTGCGCTGGAGAACTCAGAGCGTTGCGTGACCCGCAACCATCGTCCTGCCGGAGCCGCTGATAGGTGCTAGAATTTGATATCTACGGGCGGTCACTAAACGCTGCCTCTCCGCCTTCGATCATCTCGGAGACGCTCTAGCGAATATCAGCCAAGTCCAGGCCGCCAGATCATAGGCGATCCCTGGCAGGCCCCTGCCCGTCATTTCGGACACATTGATTTGGTCAGAGCTATAAAGCCATTGAGCAAACCGCTTTGGCCACTTTCGAAAGCGACATGCGGTCTTGCTGCGATCAGGACTAGGTTCGACCAACTGTTCTGGATGTTTTTTGAGGAAAGCATCCATCGTCTCGACGTCACCGGTCTCCCACGCTTGTTTGAGTTCCGCGTTGGCAAATTCCAAAAGTTTTCCGGTTCTACGGAATGGGCCGCTAGCGAGGTCAAAAAGCTCTTTCTCGGTTTTTTGAGCCCATGCCCTAAAGTCGGCTACGCGCGAGCCCGTCAAGGACAATTTGGCCAAAGTGCCACCCTGATCAGCTAGCCTGACCATCAGCGGCGCATACAACTCCTTCAGCCGGCTTCTTCAGCGATAATGGCGTTGAATAAATCGGTCGGCTCCGTTCCGAAATTGACCATCCTTGACTTCGAGGACACTGATGCTGGCGAGCGCGTAGAGGAGGCGCGACAGAGGTCTCGATTCTGCGTGGCCCCAAGGCTGCCGGCAGTCGCAGCATCCCCACCGAGCCGGGTGAAGATGCCAAGGTCCAGTCCGCCTCGAAGCGCTAAGGCTCGAGGGCACCGCAGCGATCAGTCTGTCGATCCGCGCAGAATCCATCATGTCACGCTCTCTCCGCGATCCAAGCCGACGTCGAAGCAGCTCCCATAAGCTTGAGCGGCCGTTCTCAGGAAAGTGAAGGTATAGTCATTATTTCGAGTGACCGACACGATGACATATAGACACGGCCGTGGTCGGCGTACCGGCCCGCAGCACACTGAGACCGTCAAGGTTTTCGTCATCCCGCCTGCCAGGGCAGCCCCGATCTCGCCGAGGAAACGGTCAAGCGCTCCCCGCCGCGCCGCGCCGCTCGAGCGCGGTCTTGCGGATGATTTCCGCGATCTCCGGGCTGCTGCTGCACAGCATCTGGAAATCCGCCGAGTGCAGTGACAGGAGTGAAACCACCGTTGCGGCACTGACGGTCGCCGAACGTGGTTCGCCGCTGATCAGCGCCATCTCGCCGAAGAAGGCGCCGGGGCCAAGCTCCACCGGATTCGGCGTCGCGACGCTGACGCGCCCCTCCACGACGAAGAACATCCGATCACCGGGCTCACCAATGCGGCAGATCACGGCGCCCGCCGGCACCGTACGAGCTCTTAACGCGCGCACAATCTCGACCAGGACAGCCGGGCCGAGCTGCTGAAACAGCGGCACGGCTGCGACCAATTGCCAATTGCGGACGAAATCCCCGCGACGGACTTCTTGATAGAAGCCAGTGGCAAGAATGCCTGCCCAGAGCCCGAAGATGCCGATGCCACACATCATGACCGCACCGGCAAGGACGCGGCCGAAGAAGCTTTGCGGGATGGTGTCCCCATAGCCGGTGGTGGAAAGCGTGACTACCGCCCACCACATTGCTTGGGGGATACTGCCGAACTTTTCCGGTTGGATGTATCGCTCTAGGACATAGGCCGCGAGCGCTACGGCGAACAGAACGACGCCGAAGAGCGTAGTGACGCCGATCAGATTGCGCGCTTCGTTGGCCAGGACCCTGCCCAGCACCGGGAAGAAAGTCGAGTCGCGCAGCGGTTTCAGCAGCCAGACGGCACAATAGAGGCTCCAGTCGGTCGTGCCGACGAACAGAAATGCGGCGAGTGGAACCAAGACCGCGAGAACGTCGATGGCGATTGCCGGCGCCCTGTTCCCTACGTCTCCCGCCCGGCGTTTGAGCAGCGTCCCGGCCAGTTGCAGGAGATAGGCGCCCCAGATGACCGCGAGCAGGGCAGCCACCGCCAGCCTGCTTCGTCCGGACATGTCCGGTATCGTCAGCGCAGCCACCGCCAGCAACCCAGGCGCAGCCAGCACTGCGTTGAGCGGCGCGTATATTCTTAAGAAAGGCAGTACTGACATTCTATGCCCACGGCCGGCTACTATCGTCCAGAATAGGATGCCTTCAAGCCAAGCGCAAAGGTGCTTTCTGTCGCTACGATGTGCACAACCACGGTGAGCCAAGATGTCCGGGATTGCTTCGTGGCGGGACGTGAACGGACAGTCAACCGACGAGAACGACCCAGGACAGGCCTTTGGCGATCGCTCGGTGGACGACTGCTTCGCGGACAATCGAAGCTATGATGTTTGACCAGTTTGAGATGTAATCCGGCTCGGCCCTGCCAAGCTGCAAATCAAGCCGGGAGGCGCCACATTTGCACTCGACCTGTACCACGCAATTCCGTTTCCGCGAGTGGGTCACAAGCAAAATCTGGCCCAAGCAGTTTGCGGGTTGTATCCGAAATACGGATTTCATCGGGCTCCGCGGACGTTTGAATCCGTGCGGCGAGATTAACTGTCTCGCCCCACAGGTCATAGGCAAACCGCTTTTTGCCTATGACGCCGGCGACGATCGGCCCTGAGTGAATTCCAATTCTGAGCCTTAGCCGTTCTCCTGCGAAGCGTTCGTGCTGAACCGCATTCCGCAGTTCAAGTGCATAATGCGCGAGGGCTTCCGCATGATCGGATCGCGCGGCGGGCAGGCCAGCGACCACCATCACACAGTCGCCAATTGTCTTGATCTTTTCGCAGCCGTATTGGTCCGACAGCCGATCCGCCGCCTTGAAGAAGTAATTTAAGATTGCGAGCGTCATCACGGCTCCGACGCTTCGCGCTCTTTCCGTAAAACCGACGATGTCGGCAAAAAGCACACTCACCTCTGCGTGGTTGTCGGCAATTTGCTCATCTGACTTCAACCGCTCCGCGATCGACGCCGGAAGAATATTGAGGAGCAGGGTTTCGGCGCGGTGGTATTCACGCTGAAGTCCCTCTTGGCTCTCCCTCAACGCCTCGTTCATCGCTTGTAATTTCTCGTTGAGTTGACGCTCCCTCTCTTGCAGGAGCGTCATTTCATAAGCCTTCTGCTGAAGCCGCTGCCTATTGTCGCGTTCGGCAGTGGCGTCGAGAAAGAGCAGCCACACGCAGGCATTGTCAGCAAAAAGATGAAGGTCCGCAACACGCCCGCTGGGCAGTTCGACCATGGCCATATGATATGGAAGCTCCGGGCAAGGCAGCAAACCTTCCATGAATTCAAGCTGATCGGTAACAGGCTGACCGATGCGAAGCGATGAGAGCCCGTAATGTTTAACGTTACCGCCCTTCGCGGCTACGCAAAGCTGGGCGTCAATTTGCAGGTATGCGATAGAGTGCTCGTTGTAAAAAAAATTATAAATCCAGCTTCCGACTTCTTTTGGCAATCTGCGCATGGTCTATTTGGTAACCATCGAAGCAAGTTGGCGAAACGCATCGTCAACATGTTCACCCGAAAGCGCACTTGTAAGGTAGATTTGCCATCCAAGTTGCCTCAGGCCGTTGATTTCACCGTCCGAGATTGCCCACCGATCGACAAGATCGGATTTGTTGAACAGCAATACAAACGGCATAGTGCCGAACTCGGCCTCGACCCGTTCGCGCAGCGTGAGCGCCGCGGCAAGAGTAGCGGCCCGGGTTCCATCGACAACAAGCACGAGCCCAGTCGCGCCTCGCACATGGCTGACGCGGAACGAGCCGATATCGTCTTCGCCGGCCAAATCCCACAAAATCAGATCCACGGTTTTGTCCTGGAATGCGACACTCTTCTTGTCGATTTTCACGCCCACCGTGGTCAAGTAAGTCTCTGAAAAGATGCTTTGCACGAACCTGCGAACCAGACTCGTTTTTCCGACACCGAACCCACCCAACATGCAGATTTTCTTTTGCAGCATCTCGAGCCCCACTAGTCCAGGTTTACCGTAATCGAAACCCGGCGATTGGTGGAACTCCCGGTTTGACTATTTTCAGGCACCAGCGGCTCAAAGGTGCCCGCGCCCCGGACCTGCAGGAGTTCCGGAGCAACGCCGCGCTTGTTGAGAAGCGCACGAACCGTCTCGGCGCGGGCGGCGCTGATCGACGCGTTGGCCGTCTCACGGCCCGTGGCGTCTGAATGGCCGGTCAACATGAACCGCGCCGTGACGCCTGACTTGCGAGCATTTTCGGCAAATTCCTTTAGTTGTTCCGCCAATCTGTCGAGAACCGGCGTTTGCTCTGGTCCCGGCACGACTTTACCGGAATAGAAGAAAATATCGGTCGTCTGGATGGCGTCTCTCAAATCATTAAGTTCTGCAAGGTCCAGCTCACGCAGCTGCGAGACATCCAGCACCACGCCGTCCGCCGAAAGTTGTTCGGCGGCGGCCCGCGCGCGGTTGATCCAGTTGGCAGGAGCCTCGCCCTCGGCAACGATACGACCCTGGATGATCGAAAGCAGAACCGATTTCGGCGGCGTCAGAGATGCCGTCAGCCGCTTCACCACGAACTTCGGGTCAAGGCTCTGATAGAATTGCCACTGCGAATGAACGATGGCAGGATCAATCTCCGTTCCGTGCAGCAGAGCTTGCGGGTCGGTGGCAAGCGGGTCTCTCAGGCCGGAAATGTAGAACTGTCCGCCCCTCTCCGTCTGCTGTGCGACGATGATTCCCGGTTGGGCCTCAAGTCGCGACACATAATACTGCCAANGCTCCGCCGCGCGTGCTTCGGGGCTCACGTCACGAACCTTGGAGATGTCGAATTCCGGTCCGCCTGCCGAAAGCTGTCGGGCCGCTGCGCGCGCCTTATCGATCCAGGTGTCGGGAGCCTCACCCTCGGCAACGATGCGATCATTGACGATCGAGAATCGCACTGTATG
>NZ_AXAE01000008.1 GCF_000472705.1 Mesorhizobium erdmanii USDA 3471
AGGCGATCGACCTCACCAGAGCGCATTGGCAGATCGAAAACGCACTGCACTGGATGCTTGACGTTCACCTGCGCGAGGACCTCAGCCGTGCCCGCAAGGACAACGCCCCTGCCAACATCGCGCTCCTAAACCGCATCGCCAGAAATATCCTTCAGGCCGCCGACATCGACAAAGTCCCCATCAGCCACCGCATCAAAAAATGCGCCTGGAATGATGACTATCTCATCCAGGCCATCGTTCATATGCGATAGCCCTGCCCCTCGTGGGGAGATTACTCAGCCCTGAGACGGCGTGAACCTCGCCACCAGCGTGTGGCTTTCCGCTGGATAGACAAACCGCACATGCGTCACCGGGTGTTCCGCGCTCCAGGTGCGCCGCTCGACCACAAGGCAAGGCGCGCCAGGATCGATGTCGAGGGCATCGGCAACACTCTCATCGGCGGCCATGGCGCGGATGCGGTGTTCGGCCTCGCTCCACGGGACGCGGCCAATCAGCCAAGGTCCGGCGGCGATTTCACTGAATTCTTCGTCTCGGGCTTCCGGAACCGCCGAAAGATTGATCAGGCGCTGCTCAAGCGCGAATGGCCGTTCGCCGGCAAAATGCAGGCCTTCGATCCATAGCAATGACCCCGCGGCGGATAGGCCGAGCAGCGCTCTGTCTTCCGCGTTGCTGCGCCGCTTCAAGCGCTTCAGCCGCTCGTAATGATAGGCCAGGCCGAGCGCTTCGACCTCGATCCTGATGTCGTGAAGTTCCAGCACCGCTGCTTGCGACCGCGGCTGGCGCACGAAGCTGCCCGAGCGGCGGCGGCGTTCGATCAGCCCGGCCTTCGCCAGCTGCGACAGGGCCTTGTTCACTGTCATGCGCGAGCAATTGTATTCGGTCGTCAGTTCGTGCTCGAACGGAATGCGATGGCCGGGCGCCCAGGCGCCGGACAGGATCTTCTCGCTGATGTCGGACAGGATACGCTGGTGCAGCGAGCCGCCGCCGTCAGCATCGACTGTCTCGACCGTGCTCATGCCGACAGTGCCGTCATCACATTGCGAAACCGCTCGGCGATGGCTTCCCGCCTGGCATGCCGGCCGCCGCTGACCTGCTTTTGCCCATGCACCCAGACGCAGTCGACCTTGCTGCCATTGGCGAAAATCCAGGCGTCGAGGATCGCGTTGCCGGTCTTGCCGGCAAGCGAAGGGATCTTGGCGTCGAGCGAGACGAGATCGGCGGCAGCGCCAACGGCGATCCGCGAGGCGCCGGCACCGAGCGCGACGCTACCGCCGTCGACTGCTGCGTCGAACAGTGCCCGTCCGGTCGAGCCGCCGGCCACCGCCAGCACATTGCGGGCGCGGAGCGCGAGGCGTTGCGAATATTCGAGCTGGCGCAATTCGTCCGGCAGGCCGATCAGCACGTTGGAATCGGAGCCGACGCCGAAGCGGCCGCCATGCTCGGTGAATAGCGGTGCGGCAAACGTGCCGTCGCCAAGATTGGCTTCGGTGATCGGGCAAAGGCCGGCAACGGCGCCGCTCCTGGCCATGCCGATGGTCTCGGCGTCCGTCATATGGGTGGCATGGATCAGGCACCAGCGCTGGTCGACCTCGGTGTTGGCCAGCAAGAACTCAACCGGACGCGCACCGGACCAGGCAAGGCAATCCTCGACTTCCTTTACCTGTTCGGCGACGTGGATGTGGATTGGCTCCTTCGACGCTAAGGCTGCAACTTGGGTCAATTCCTCCGGCGTTGCAGCGCGCAAACTGTGCGGCGCGACACCGACGACGGCTTGATTCAAAGCGCGAACCGCTTGCCTGGACTTCTCAACAAGCCGGGAGAACCGATTCACATCGTTGACGAATCGCCTTTGACCTTCGTTCGGAGCCGCGCCGCCGAATGATGAGTGCGCGTAAAACACCGGCAGCAGCGTCAGGCCGATACCGGTTTCGCCGGCGGCGGCCGCGATGCGCTCGGCCATCTCTGCGAGATTAGCGTAGGGTTTTCCGTCATGGTCGTGATGCAGATAGTGGAATTCGCCGACACGGGAAAAGCCCGCCTCCAGCATCTCGACATAAAGCTGCGCCGCGACCGCCTCGACCTGATCTGGCGTCATCGACAGCGCAAAGCGGTACATCACCTCGCGCCAGCTCCAGAAACTGTCGGCGGACGGGCCGCGAAGTTCGGCCAATCCGGCCATGCCGCGCTGGAAGGCGTGGCTGTGCAGATTGGGCATGCCTGGCAGCAGGATGGCGTGGCGCTCGTCGCCGGCCAGCGGAGTTGCGCCCGGTTCGACAGAGGCGATGCGGCCTCCATCGAACGCGATCCTGACATTGCCATGCCAGCCCTCGGGCAGCAGCGCCTGTTCCGCGAAGATCGCCGTCACGTCCGTCTCCAAATCCGCATGCCCGAGCGACGATACCGCTTGCGTCGCGTTTCAATATGTATATACATAATCGCCGTCCTTTCAAATGGAAAAGATGATGGTTGGAGCAAACGGGAAGAGCGGCCTTCGTCTGTGGCGCAATGCGCGTCTGGCGACATTGGCTGATGGAGCGGCCGGACTCGGCATTGTCGAGAAAGGCGCGATTGTCGTACGCGATGGGCTCATCACATATGCCGGCCCCGAGGCAGACATGCCGGCCTTTGCCGGGCAGGGCGCCGAAACGGTTGATTGCGACGGCCGCTGGATCACGCCGGGCTTGATCGATTGCCATACCCATCTCGTCTATGCCGGCAACCGCGCCAACGAATTCGAAATGCGGCTGGCCGGGGCAACCTATGAGGAAGTCGCCCGCGCTGGAGGCGGTATCGTCTCCTCGGTCAAGTCGTTGCGAGCTGCCAGCGAAGACGAGCTCGTCGCACAGACGCTGCCGCGGCTCGATGCGCTGATCGCCGAAGGCGTCACCACTGTCGAGGTCAAGTCGGGCTACGGCCTCGACCTCGACAATGAGAAGAAGTCGCTGCGCGCCGCCCGCCGGCTGGGCGCCGAACGGGCGGTGACGATCCGTACGACCTGTCTCGCTGCCCATGCCCTGCCGCCCGAAGCCAAGGGGGACAAGGACGCTTTTGTCGATCTGGTCGCCAAGCAGATCGTTCCGGCGGTTGCCGACGAGGGACTGGCCGATGCGGTCGACGGTTTTTGCGAAGGCATAGCCTTCTCGCCGGAACAGATGGCACGCGTTTTCGATGCCGCCAAGGCCTTGGGCCTGCCGGTCAAGCTTCACGCCGACCAACTGTCCAACCTGCACGGCGCCGCGCTTGCCGCCAGTTATGGCGCACTGTCCGCCGACCATCTCGAATATACGGATGAGGCAGGGGCTGCAGCGATGGCGAAGGCCGGCACCGTGGCGGGCATCTTGCCCGGCGCCTATTACTTCATTCGCGAGACGAAGAAGCCGCCGATCGATCTCTTCCGCCGCCACGGCGTGAAGATGGCGGTGGCGACGGACAGCAATCCTGGCACCTCGCCGCTCACTTCGCTGTTGCTCACCATGAACATGGCCGCGACGCTGTTTGGCCTGACCGTCGACGAATGCCTAGCCGGCGTCACCCGCGAGGCCGCGCGTGCGCTTGGCCTTCTCGACAAGGCCGGCACGCTCGAAGCCGGCAAATCCGCCGACCTGGCGATCTGGGACATCGAGCGTCCCGCCGAACTCGTTTACCGCATGGGCTTCAATCCGCTCCATGCCCGCATCTGGAGAGGACAATGACCGAACTGACCTTGAAGCCCGGCAATGCGACGCTGGCCGACTGGCGCGCCATCTACCGCGGCGCCGTGCCGAAGCTGGATGATGCCTGCCGCCCAAAGATCAAGGCGAGCGCCGAGGCCGTCGCCAGGATCGTTGCCAAGGGCGAGCCGGTCTACGGCATCAACACCGGCTTTGGCAAACTGGCCAGCGTGCGCATCCCGGCGAGCGATCTCGAGACCTTGCAGCGTAATATCGTGCTGTCGCATGCCGCTGGCGTCGGCGAGCCGATGCCGGTCGCTATTGCCCGGCTGATGATGGCGCTGAAACTTGCCAGCCTGGCGCAAGGCGCGTCGGGCGTGCGCTCCGAAACCATCGAGTTGCTGGAAGCGATGCTCGCCAACGACGTCATCCCGGTGGTGCCGGCGCAAGGCTCGGTCGGCGCTTCCGGCGATCTCGCCCCGCTGTCGCACATGACGGCGGTGATGATCGGCGTCGGGGAATGCTTTACCCCGCATGGCCGGTTCCCGGCCAAGGTTGCCTTCGTCTCGCATGGGCTGGAACCGGTGACGCTGGGCGCCAAGGAAGGTCTCGCGCTGCTCAACGGCACGCAGTTCTCGACCGCCTATGCGCTCGCCGCTTTGTTCGAGGCCGAAGTGCTCTACCAGTCGGCGCTGGTCGCCGGCGCGCTGTCGACCGACGCCGCCAAGGGTTCCGACGCGCCGTTCGATCCGCGCATTCATCTCTTGAGAAAGCACCGTGGCCAGATCGAGACCGCGGACGCGCTGCGCAATCTGATGGCCGGCAGTGCCATCCGCGAGTCGCACCGTGTCGGCGACGAACGCGTGCAGGATCCTTATTGCCTGCGTTGCCAGCCGCAGGTGATGGGCGCCGCGCTCGACGTGCTGCGCAAGGCGGCCGATACGCTCGGCACCGAAGCCAATGGCGTCACTGACAATCCGCTGATCTTTGCCGAGGACGACACGGCTCTTTCCGGCGGCAACTTCCACGCCGAGCCGGTGGCCTTCGCCGCCGACATGATCGCGCTTGCCGTCTGCGAGATCGGCTCGCTGTCGGAGCGCCGCGTCGCCATGCTAGTCGACCCCGCGCTGTCGGGCATGCCGGCCTTCCTGACGCCCAAGCCCGGCCTCAACTCCGGCTTCATGATCCCGCAGGTGACGGCGGCTGCCCTCGTCTCCGAGAACAAGCAGAAGGCCTATCCGGCGAGCGTCGATTCCATCCCGACCTCGGCCAACCAGGAAGATCACGTCTCCATGGCCGCGCACGGCGCGCGCCGCTTGATCGGCATGATCGAGAATGCCACGGCGGTGATCGGCATCGAATTGCTGGCCGCCGCGCAAGGCTGCGATTTCCATGCTCCTCTAGCGTCGAGCGCCGCCCTGGAAGCTGTGCGAAAGCTGGTCCGGGCCGAGGTCCCGCATCTCGACAACGACCGCCATTTCCACCCCGACATGGAAAAGGCGATCGCCATGGTACGCAGCGGTGCGACCGTCAAGGCGGCGAGCGCGGTGGCGCTGCCGTCGATTTCGGGACCAGCATGATGGCCAATCCTTCCTGGCTCACCGTCAGCCAAGGCACGGCACCCCTGCTAGTGTCGATTCCGCACACTGGCATCGACCTCGCCGGTCTTGAGCCCCGGCTGGTGTCGCCCTGGCTCGGCCGCCGCGACTGCGACTGGTGGATCGACAAGCTCTATGATTTCGCGAACGATCTCGGCGCGACCGTTGTGCACACCGCCATTTCGCGCACCGTGATCGACGTCAACCGCGATCCCTCAGGTGCTTCGCTTTATCCCGGACAGGCCACGACCACACTTTGCCCGACCGACACGTTTGACGGCGATCCGCTTTATCGCATGGGCGAGGAGCCGACCCCATCCGAGATCGATCAGCGCCGCGAAACCTATTTCAAGCCCTATCATGCCGCCTTGCGGGCCGAGATCGGCCGGCTGCGCGGCATGCATGAAGAGATCGTACTTTACGACTGCCACTCGATCCGCTCGGTGCTGCCGCGCCTGTTCGAAGGCACGCTCCCGGTCTTCAATCTCGGCACCAATGACGGCAAGAGCGCCGATCCCGTTCTTCGGGACAAGGTGGCCGCCATCCTCGCCGCCACCGGCGAGAGCTGGGTGGTCAACGGCCGCTTCAAGGGCGGCTCGATTACCCGCGGCTTCGGTCAGCCGCAGGAGGGTGTTCATGCCCTGCAGATGGAGTTGTCCAACCGCGGCTACATGCGCGAGCCGTCGGAGAAGGGATCGCCTGAAAATTGGCCGGTTCCTTACGACGCGACCTATGCCGCGCCGATCCGCGCGACGCTGAAGACCATCCTCGAAACCGCGATCGACTGGGCGAAAAGCTGACAGTCCGACTGGGAGGGTACAATGACCGGATTTGCCAGGACTGCTCTTCTTGCGCTGCTCGTCGCTGCCTCTGTCTCATCGGCCGTTGCCGCCGAGGTCGCCATGAAAGGTCCCGAGATCCTCGCTTCCCTCAAGGGCGCGCATGTCCAGGGCGATAACTGGTCGCAGGAATTCGATGATGGTGGCGCCACGACCTACACCAGAGACGGTCGCCACCAGGAAGGCCGCTGGGACGTGCGCGGCGACCAATACTGCTCTCTATGGCCGCCCTCCGACGCCTGGGCCTGCTACGACATGACCATGGATTCCTTGGACCCCGCGCATGAACAGGTGACCTGGATCAGCGCCGACGGCTCCCGCAACACCGCGCATCTCATTCGAAAGGGACAATGATGAACGATCCTCGCCACAACATCCGCGAAGTGCGCGCGCCCCGCGGTGACAAGCTCAACGCCAGATACTGGACGACCGAAGCGCCGCTGCGCATGCTGATGAACAATCTCGACCCCGAGGTTGCCGAAAACCCCAACGAGTTGGTCGTCTATGGCGGCATTGGCCGCGCGGCGCGCACCTGGAATGATTTTGACAGCATCGTCGCCTCGCTGAAGACGCTTGGTGAAGACGAGACGCTGCTGGTGCAGTCCGGCAAGCCGGTTGGCGTGTTCCGGACGCACACCGATGCGCCGCGCGTGCTGATCGCCAACTCCAACCTCGTGCCGCACTGGGCGACCTGGGATAAATTCAATGAGCTCGATAAGAAGGGCCTGATGATGTACGGCCAGATGACGGCCGGTTCGTGGATCTACATCGGTACGCAAGGTATCGTGCAGGGCACGTATGAAACCTTCGTGGAAGCCGGCCGCCAGCATTATGGCGGCAACCTCAAGGGCAAATGGATCCTGACCGGCGGCCTCGGCGGCATGGGTGGCGCCCAGCCACTGGCCGCCGTCATGGCCGGCGCCTGCTGCCTGGCAATCGAATGCAACCCGGATTCCATCGATTTCCGCCTGCGCACCCGCTATGTCGACGAAAAGGCCGAGACGCTAGACGAAGCGATGGAAATGATCGAACGCTGGACCAAGGCCGGCGAGGCGAAGTCGGTGGGCCTGCTCGGCAACGCCGCCGAGATCGTGCCGGAAATGTTCAGGCGCGGCATCCGCCCCGACATGGTCACCGACCAGACCTCGGCGCACGACCCGATCAACGGTTATCTGCCCAAGGGCTGGAGCATGGCCGAGTGGCGCGAGAAGCGCGTCAGCGACCCCAAGGCGGTCGAAAAGGCGGCCCGTGCTTCCATGCGCGAGCATGTCGAGGCGATGGTGGCGTTCTGGAACGCCGGCGTGCCGACGCTGGACTATGGCAACAACATCCGCCAGGTCGCCAAGGACGAAGGGTTCGAGAACGCCTTCGCCTTCCCCGGTTTCGTGCCGGCCTATATCCGTCCGCTGTTCTGCCGCGGAATCGGCCCGTTCCGCTGGGCGGCGCTGTCCGGCGATCCCGAGGACATTTACAAGACCGACGCCAAGGTGCGCGAACTCACCCCCGGCAACACCCATCTGCACAATTGGCTGGACATGGCGCGCGAGCGCATCTCGTTCCAGGGTCTGCCGGCGCGCATCTGCTGGGTCGGTCTCGGTGATCGCCACCGGCTTGGCCTGGCCTTCAACGAGATGGTGGCCAAGGGCGAACTCAAGGCGCCGGTCGTCATCGGCCGCGACCACCTCGATTCCGGCTCGGTCGCTTCGCCGAATCGCGAGACCGAAGCGATGAAGGATGGTTCCGACGCCGTTTCGGACTGGCCGCTGCTCAACGCGCTGCTCAACACCGCGTCGGGCGCCACCTGGGTGTCGCTGCACCATGGCGGCGGCGTCGGCATGGGTTTTTCGCAGCATGCCGGCATGGTCATCGTCGCCGATGGCACGGCGGATGCCGCAAGGCGTTTGGAGCGCGTGCTGTGGAATGACCCGGCGACCGGCGTCATGCGCCACGCCGATGCCGGCTACGACATCGCCATCGCATGCGCCAAGGAGCACCAGCTCAACCTGCCCGGCATTCTCGGGTGACAGGCTGAAATCATGCGCATCCTTCGTGCCGCCGACTACCGCGTCATGCCGTGGAAGAACGGCGGTGGCACGACGACCGAGATCGCCGTATCGCCCGACGGCGCCGGCCTCGACGCGTTCGACTGGCGCGTCTCGATGGCCCGCGTCGAGGGCAGCGGGCCGTTTTCCAGCTTTGCCGGCATAGACCGCACGCTGTCGGTACTGGAAGGCGAGGGGATCGTGCTCGATGTCGCCGGCCGTCCGGCGGCGCGGCTGACACCGGCTTCCCAGCCCTTTGCCTTTCCGGCGGACCTGCCGACCAGTGCCACGCTGATCGCCGGTCCAATCACCGATCTCAACGTCATGACCCGCCGCGGCCGCACGGCGCACTCGCTCGAGCGCATGACGATTTCGCGGCCGATGGACATCGCGACCGAGTCGGGCTCGACCCTCATCCTCTGTCACAAGGGCGAAGCCGCTCTCACCGGGGCTGGTTTAGTTCGCCTCGGGCCGCTCGACACGCTGCTGCTCGGGCCGGATGCACCTGTCCTGAACGTTAAACCGGCTCGGGATACGACACTGTTAGTGGTCCGGATAACCACCGCCGCCTGACACTTTCGCGTCAACGGTTACCGCCTGTTTCCAAACATGATCGCAATGCCGGCGAAATATAGCGTAAGCTCTTGCCGGCATCACGAAAAAGCCCGAATCCTCTCCGTCGATCGATCCTGACGGGAGCGAGGGGCGCTCGTCTTTGAGTTTGGTCGAAAGATGACGCCCTGTCGTGGTGCGGAAACAAACTTTCGGCATAGGGGTTGATGCAACCAATTGCATTTGAACCGGTTTTAGGGCCATTGCCGTGGCGGTGACGCCGCGACCCGCCCGCATACGGAATTTTCAATGAATATTCAGACGAATCCAGCCCAGATCGAGAAGACAAGCGCGAGCTTCCCGGCTATCACGGAACAGCCGATACGATCCGTTTTCTTGCCCGAGGACCGGCTTCGGCTGCTTGGTGAAAGCCTGGCCAAAGGCGATCTCACCGATCTGTTCGGCCTGATCCCGTTCGATTTTCAGGCCCGCATCCGCGACAGCGCCAAGAAGATCCTCGAAGTCTACCGATCGACCAATGCCGCGCAGGCGAGGGGCGAGACCATTACGCCAGCCGCCCAGTGGCTGCTCGACAACAACTATCTGATCGAGGAAACCATTTTCCAGGTCAAGCGCGACCTGCCGCGCCGCTTCTACAAGCAGCTGCCGACGTTCAAACTGCCAGATGGCGGCACCGTGCCGCGCGCCCTGGCGTTGGCCTGGACCTATGTCGCCCATTCCGACAGTTCGGTCTCGGCGACCATGTTCAAGTCGATCGTCCAGGGATTCCAGTCGGTCGAGCCGTTGAAGATCGGCGAGCTCTGGGCGCTGCCCTCGCTGCTGCGCTTCGTGCTGATCGAGAACCTTCGCCGCTTGGCCGTCAGGGTCAACCGCACCCGCCAGATGCGCCAGATCGCCAACGATGTGGCCGACAAGGTGCTGGCAACGGACGGCAATCCGGACCGGCAAGCTATCCTCGCCGGTTTCGGCGCGCATGCGCAGGACACCACCTTTGCCACGCAACTGCTCTATCGTCTGCGCGACGGATCGCAGAACGCCGGCAAGGCGTTGGAGTGGCTTGAGGGCGAGCTCGAGAAGACCGGTTCGGATGCCGAGGAAATCATCATTTCCGAGCATCAGACGCTCTCCAGCGGCAATGTGACGACCGGCAATATCGTGCGCGGACTGCGCCTCATCAACGATGTCGATTGGACCGTATGGTTCGAAGGCGTCAGCCGCATCGATACCGTGCTGCGCGAGCGCACGGATTTCGCTGCGCTCGACTTCTTCTCGCGCGACCAGTACCGGACAGCGATCGAGGAACTGGCGCGTCGTTCGAACCTGTCGGAATACCGTGTCGCCGAAAAGGCGATCGAACTGGCCGGTCATGCCGCTGCGGAGACAGGCAGCAGCGAAGGGGACGATGCGCCAACGGCATCCGCTCACACCGACGTCGGTTTCTATCTCGTCGGCCCACGCCGTCTGGAACTGGAAAAGGCGATCGGCTATCGGCCGACGGTCAGCCAGACGGTCAAGCGGACCTTCGCCAAGACCGGATGGCTTGGTATCGTTCTGCCGGTCTTCGCGCTGACCGCCCTGCTTCTTGTGCTGACCGGCAATGCGCTGGCCAATCTCGGCCTGTCGGTGACCTCGATCGTCGTGATGCTGGCGCTGTTCGCCGTGCCGGCGAGCGAGGGCGCGCTCGCTTTCTTCAACACCGTGGTCTCGCTGTTTCTCAAGCCGACACGCCTGATCGGCTATGACTACAGGCATGGGGTGCCGCCCGAGGCGCGCACCCTGGTGGTGGTACCGTCGCTCATCGGCTCGCGTGACGATGTCGAGGAAAACATCCGCAACATCGAAGTCCATTACCTCGCCAATCTCGTCGACGAGATCCATTTCGCGCTGCTGTCGGATTGGCCCGACAGCAAAATCGAGATCGATGCCGCCGATACCGAGATCCTCGAATACGCCCGCGCCGAGATCGCCCGTCTCAACGCCCGCTATCCCTCGGAAGGCGCCCCGCGCTTTTACATCCTGCACCGCCGCCGGCTCTTCAACGCGGCTCAAGGGTCGTGGATGGGCTGGGAGCGCAAGCGCGGCAAGCTGCATGAGCTTGACCTTTTGCTGCGCGGCGACAGCGACACCACCTTCCTCCCGCTCGATGTGCCGCTGCCGGAAAAAGTCGTCCATGTGATGACGCTCGACGCCGATACGCGCACCACCCGCGATGCGGTGGCGAGCCTCGTCGGCAAGCTCTGCCATCCGCTCAACCGCCCGCATTTCGACCCGGTCAAGCATATCGTCACAGCAGGCTACACGATCCTGCAGCCGCGTATCACCGCTTCGCTGACCAGCGGCGACGAGGCCTCCTTCTTCCAGCGTGTATTCTCGGCCAATCGCGGCCTCGACCCCTATGTCTTCGCCGTCTCGGACCTCTATCAGGACGTGTTCAGCGACGGGTCTTTCACCGGCAAGGGCCTCTATCATGTCGACGCCTTCGAGGCCGCCTTGCAAGGCCGCATCGAGGAAAACACCATCCTCAGCCACGACCTGCTCGAAGGCGCGCTGGCGCGCGCAGCACTCGTCACCGACGTCGAACTGGTCGAGGATTATCCGACCCGCTACTCGGTCGACGCCTCGCGGCACCATCGCTGGGCACGCGGCGACTGGCAGCTGCTGGGCTACATCTTCAGTCCGCGCTCCGGCGTTCCGGCCCTGTCGCGCTGGAAGATGGTCGACAATCTGCGTCGCTCGCTGACGCCGATCTTCTGGGTGATGGCGGCGATCGCCGGCTGGACCTTGCTGCCCTTCACCCAAGCCGCGCAATGGCAGGCCCTGCTGATCCTCAGCCTGTTCATGGCGCCGACCTTCGACGTCGTCAACGCCATCCTGCCTAAGAGCGGCGACCAGACGCCGCGTGGTCATTTCTCTGCCTTGGCCCGCGATGTCGCCTTCGGCACCGCCATGGTGGCGCTGAAGATCGTGCTGATGGCGCACAACGCCTGGATGATGGGCGATGCCATCGTGCGCACGCTCTACCGGCTCTTCGTCAGCCGCCAGAACCTGCTGGAATGGCGAACCGCTTCCCAAGCGCACAAGGCTGGCGACAACGATGTCGGCTCCTATTACGGCATGATGTACGGCGCCGTGATCATCGGCTTCGTCGGCCTCGCCATCCCGGTGCTGGCCGATTCCACCGGCGCCTTCGTCGCCTTCTTCTTCGCGCTGTTCTGGATCGGCTCGCCCGCGATCGCCAGCTGGATCAGCCGCTCGGCCGAGACCGAGGATCGCCTGCGCATATCGCAGGCCGACATTCATGCGCTGCGCACCGTGGCGCGGCGCACGTGGCACTATTTCGAGAGCTTCGTCACGGCGGAGCATCACAATCTGCCGCCGGACAATTTCCAGGAAAGCCCGGCACCGGTCGTGGCGCCACGCACGTCGCCCACCAACGTTGGTGTCTACCTGCTGTCGGTCGTCTCGGCGCGTGATTTCGGCTGGATCAGCCTGTCCGATGCCATCACCCGCATCGATGCCACCATGACGACCATCGAGAGCATGCCGCGCCATCGCGGCCATCTCTTCAACTGGTACGACACCACGACGCTGAAGCCGCTCTATCCGCTCTATATCTCGGCTGTCGACAGCGGCAATCTCGCCGGTCACCTAGTGGCGGTGGCGGCTGCCTGTGCCGAGTGGGCGGAGGCGCCTTCCGTTCACCTCCAGGGCGATTTCGAAGGCATTCTCGACACGGTCACCATCCTGAGCGAAAGCCTGGATGAGTTGCCGGACGACCGCCGTCAGCTCAGGCCTCTTCGCCAGCGTCTCGTCGATCGCCTCGACGGCATGCGGCGCGCCGTCGAGACGATCAAGGCGCAGCCTGAAATGGCCTCGATCCGCACCATCAATCTCGCGGTGCTGGCGGGCGAGATCCGCAAGCTGGCGACCGCCATCCGCACCGAGGCGGCTTCGGCCCAGAGCGACATTATCGTCGATTGGGCGGCGAGGCTGGAAGCCACTTGCGAGGCGCATGTCCACGACGCCCACAGTGACGACAATGCCGTCGAGGCGCTGCGCGCCAAGCTCCTGACCTTGCGCGAGCGCACGCGGCGTTTCGCTTTCGAGATGGAATTTGCCTTCCTGCTGCGGCCGGAACGCAAACTTCTGTCAATCGGCTACCGCGTCGAGGAACACCAACTCGACGAAAGCTGCTACGACCTTCTCGCCTCAGAGGCGCGGCTGACCAGCCTGTTCGCCATCGCCAAGGGCGATTTGCCGACCGAGCACTGGTTCCGGCTCGGCCGCCCGATCGTCGAGATCGGTTTCCAGGGAGCGCTGATGTCCTGGTCGGGCTCGATGTTCGAGTACCTGATGCCGCCGCTGGTGATGAAGGAGCCGCAAGGCTCGATCCTCAACCAGACCAGCAAGCTGATCATCAAGCGCCAGATGCAGTACGGCCGTCAGAAAAACGTGCCGTGGGGCATTTCGGAAGCAGCCTACAACGCCCGCGACCGGGAACTGACCTATCAGTACACCAATTTCGGCGTGCCCGGGCTCGGGCTGAAGCGCGGTCTTGGCCAGAACACGGTGATCGCGCCCTACGCCACCATCCTGGCGGCGCAGTTCAACCCGCGGGAAGCCGTGCATAATCTTGCGCGTCTGCGCGAGATTGGTGCGCTTGGCCCTCACGGCTACTACGATGCGGTCGATTTCACGCCGCAGCGCGTGCCAGAAGGCACTAACCATGCGGTCGTACTGAACTACTATGCGCACCATTCGGGCATGTCGATCGCGGCGGTCGCCGACGCGATCTTCGAGGGTCGCCTGCGTGACCGTTTCCACAGCGATCCGGTCATTGAATCGGCTGAACTCCTGCTGCAGGAAAGGGCGCCGCGCGACATCCCCACCGCGACCGTCAGGACCGAAGCCGACGAGCGGGCCAAGGACGAGACCGAGACCGAGAGCCCCGACACCCGCATCGTGCTCGATCCCCTGCGGGCATTGCGTTCGACCAATGTGATGTCGAACGGCCGTTATTCGGTGATGGTGACCGCGACAGGCTCGGGCTACAGCCGCTGGGGCGATCTGTCGGTGACACGCTGGCAGCCGGATCCGGTCGAGGACCGGCTGGGCTCCTACATCTTCCTGCGTGACGTCAGCACCGGGGACTGGTGGTCGGCAACGGCGGAGCCAAAGCGAGCGGTCGAGGAGAAGGTTCAAACCCTATTCTCCGACGACAAGGCGAGCTTCGTCAAATCGGTCGGCACGCTGCGCTCCGAAGTCGAATGCATCGTCGTTTCCGAAGGCAATGGCGAAGGCCGTCGCATCACGCTCTACAATGAAAGCACATCCGATCGTCATATCGAGGTGACGTCCTTCGCCGAACTGGTGCTGGGTTCGGAAGCTTCTGACAACGCCCATCCGGCCTTCTCGAAGATGTTCGTGGAAACTGAAATCGCCGCTAACAACGGCGCGATCTTCGCCACGCGCCGCAAGCGGGAGACCAGCGAGCCCGATATCACCCTGGCGCATTTCGTCACCGATCCGTCCGGGCCGGCACGCGATGCCGAGGCCGAGACCGACAGGCGCGCCTTCATCGGTCGTGGCCGCTCCATCGCCGATGCCGCTGCGTTTGATCCGGGAGCCAGGCTCCGTGGCCATTCCGGCTTCACACTCGATCCGATCGCCTCGCTGCGCCGCCAGATCCGCGTGCCCGCCAACAAGAAGATATCGCTGACCTTCTGGACCGTGGTTGGGGCCAACCGCACCGAGCTGGAAGATGCCATCAACCGCCTCGACCATCAGGAGAGCTTTGCCCGCCAGGCGATGCTTGCCTGGACGCGCAGCCAAGTGCAGACCCGCCATATGGGTCTCAGCCTGACCGATGCCGCCAATGTGCAGAAACTGGCGCGCTATCTCATCTACCCCGATGCGTTCCTGCGTCTGCCGGCCGAATCCCTGGCCTCGGGCCTGGGCAAGCAGTCGAGCCTGTGGCCGACCAGCATTTCGGGCGATTTCCCAATCTTCCTGGTCAGGATCGGCGACGTCGCCGATCTGGAAATCGTTGCCCAGGCGCTACGCTTCCAGGAGTATATGCGCACCCGCGGCATGATGATCGACTTCGTCGTCGTCAACGAGCAGGCTTCGTCCTACGTCCAGGACCTGCAGCGTTCGGTCGAGACGCTGTGCGAAAACAGCCGTTTGCGCGGCAAGGAACTGGGTCCCCGTCAGCACATTTTCGCGGTGCGCCGCGACCTGATGGAAGAGACCACCTACAAGACGCTCCTCGCCGTGGCCCGCGTGGTGCTGCATACCCGCAACGGCACCATCTTCGATCAGATCGAGCGGGCCGAGGCGGCTGCGTTGCAGGCACGCGATGCGCTTGTGCCCACTGGACTGCCGGCTCCACGCGAAATTTTGGCGCCGGCGGCGTATGCACTCGCTCCGCAGGCCGTGGTGGATGCCAGCGCCGATGGCTCTGGCCTCAGCCAATGGAATGGCTTTGGCGGTTTCGACGGCGACGGACGGCACTATGTGGTGCGCCTGGCGGGCCGGCGCTCCACACCTCAGCCCTGGATCAACGTCGTCTCCAACGCTTCGTTCGGCTTCCACACCTCGGCCGAGGGTGCTGCCTTCACCTGGAGCCGCAACAGCCGCGACTACCAGTTGACGCCATGGTCGAACGACCCGGTCTCCAACCGGCCGGGCGAGGGCGTCTATATCTACGATCAGGCCAGCGGCAAGGCGTTCTCGCCGATCGCCGCGGTGGTGCGCGATCCCTCGATGACCTACGAGGCCTGGCACGGCCAAGGCTTCTCCACCTTCCGTTCGAAGCGTGGGCCGTTGTCGATGGACCTGACTCATGTGGTCGACCCCGTCGATCCGGTGAAGATCACGCGGCTGCGCATCCAGAATTCTGGCTCGGTGCCGGCTCGGCTTCGCGTCTATGCCTATGCCGAATGGGTGCTTGGCGGGCATCGATCGCGCACGGCCGCAACCATCGTCCCGTCCCGCGATGGGGCGACCGGTGCGTTGCTGGCACAGAACCCCTATGGGCTCGATTTCAGCGAGCGCGTGGCCTTCCTCGCCGCCGATGCCGCTGTCCATTCGGTCACGACGGATCGCTCGGAGTTCCTCGGCCGGCATGGGTCGAGCGAACTGCCTCAGGCGGTGCTGAGCGGCGCGGCGCTGTCGGGCCGTGTCGAGGCCGGGGACGATCCCTGCGCGGCGATCGCCCGCGACATCGAGATCCCGGCCGGCGGCGACGTCACGCTGCTCTGGCTGCTTGGCGATGCCGAGTCCTCCGCGCAGGCGAGCGCGCTGGTGCAGAAGCACCGGGGCCAGGATTTCGATCGGCGGTTGGCCGACAACGAGCGCGAGTGGCGCGGCTTCCTCGACACCATCCAGGTCGAGACGCCGGACAAGGCGCTCGACGCCATGGTCAATCACTGGCTGCCCTATCAGAGCCTTGCCTGCCGCATCCGCGCCCGCTCGGCCTTCTATCAGGCCAGCGGCGCCTTCGGCTTCCGCGACCAGTTGCAGGACACGCTGGCGCTCTTGGCGCATGACCCGACGCTTGCGCGCGACCAGATCCTCAACGCCGCGCGGCGGCAGTTTCCAGAGGGCGACGTCCAGCATTGGTGGCTGCCGCGCACCGGAGCCGGCGTGCGCACCATGATCTCCGACGACGTGGTCTGGCTGGCCCACGCCACTGCGCGCTATCTGACGGTGACCGGCGACGCCGCGATCCTGAAGGAGCAACTGCCCTTCATCGACGGGCAGGCGCTGGGCGAGGGTGAGCATGATGCCTTCTTCACTCCTGAAATCTCGAAGAAGACGGTGTCGCTCTACGACCATTGTGCGCGTGCGCTCGACCTTGCCATCAAGCGCAGCAGTCCGGCCGGCCTCCCGCTGATCCTTGGCGGTGACTGGAACGACGGCATGAACCGCGTCGGCGAGCACGGCAAGGGCGAGAGCGTATGGCTGGGCTGGTTCCTGCTGAAGACGCTTGGCGACTTCGCCGCTGTCGCCAAGAGTGAAGGCGACAGCAAGCGCGCGCAGGCCTGGGCAAAGCATGCCGAAGCGCTGAAGCGGGCGCTCGAGAGCACGGCATGGGATGGCGAATGGTACCGGCGCGGCAGTTTCGACGACGGCACGCCTTTGGGATCGCGTACATCGCAAGAGTGCAGGATCGACTCCATCGCCCAGTCCTGGAGCGTGCTTTCGGGCGAGGGCGACCCGGCGCGGTCGACGACGGCCATGCAGCAGGCAACCAGCCTGCTCGTCGATGACAAGCTCAAGATCGTCAAATTGTTCACGCCACCCTTCTCGAAGACGCAGAAGGATCCCGGCTACATCAAGAGCTATCCGCCGGGCGTGCGCGAGAATGGCGGCCAGTACACCCATGCCGCCACGTGGTTCGTCATCGCGCTGGCCGAGATGGGGCAGACCGACGAAGCCTATCGCTGCTTCTCGATGCTGAACCCGATCAACCACGCATCCGACGAGGCCTCGGCCGAGCATTACCGCGTCGAACCCTATGTGGTCGCGGCCGACATCTATGCCGGCGACGGCAGTGCGGTCGGTAACAAGGGCGGCCGCGGCGGCTGGACCTGGTATACAGGCTCGGCGGGCTGGCTCTATCGTGCGGCCGTGGAAGGCATCCTCGGCATCGAACGGCGCGGCAAGCAGATCACGTTCCGCCCGAAGCTGCCGAGCCACTGGGAAGGGTACCACGCCACGCTCAAGATGCTGGGCGCCGAGATCAAGGTTCATGTCATTCGCGACAAAAAGACCAAGACCATCTCGCTTGAAGTCGATGGTTCGAAAACAAAGTCCGCGTCTTTCGAACCCAAAGCTGGTGCCCGGACCGAGGTCGTGGTCAAGATACCTGGATGAAATCAAAGGGTTAGGTTGGCAGGTCGCACGTCCTTCGGGACGTGCGACGCCGCGTCTTGTTTACTTGTGAGCCCGCCGCGGCAGCAGCCGCCTGATGCCCTGGATCAATCTGTCTCAGCCTGTTGTGATTAAAAATGTGGCACTGGTTGGCTGCTGCCATGATTTTGCCGCAAGGCTGACATTTCACCTTTTATCTCAAACCGTTAGGTGATCACGTCAGATTTCGTATCGTCGTCATCTTTTGTTCGCTAAATGGGAACGGAAGCGATAGACGGGCATTGTTTTGCGACGCATCAACCGTTACGTCTGATGCAATGGTGCAGTGCACAATTGTGGTATTGGGCACAATAGAGAGTTGGCGGAGTAGCTGAAGTGTCACTTCTGCAGATCTATTGGAGAGCGCTGGGTTACCTGGCCGCCGACAAGAAGCGCGTCGCGCTGATCTGTTCGGCCAACGTCGCCCTTGCCGCCATCGCCATCCTGGAGCCGATCATGTTCGGCCGGGTGATCGACGCAATTTCCGCGCATGGCTCGGTGTTCTCGACGCTTGCCGTCTGGGCTGGGCTGGGCGCCTTCAACGTTATCGCTTTTGTGTTGGTGGCGCGCGGCGCCGACCGCTTTGCCCATGCCCGGCGCAGCGAAGTGCTGTGCCAGTCGTTCGAGCGCGTTATCACCATGCCGCTCGCCTGGCACCATCAGCGCGGCACTTCCAACGCCCTGCACACGTTGCTGCGTGCCGTCGAGACGTTGTTCAGCCTGTGGCTCGAATTCATGCGCCAGCATTTGTCCA
This sequence comes from Mesorhizobium erdmanii USDA 3471, assembly GCF_000472705.1. Classification (GTDB taxonomy): domain Bacteria; phylum Pseudomonadota; class Alphaproteobacteria; order Rhizobiales; family Rhizobiaceae; genus Mesorhizobium; species Mesorhizobium erdmanii. The sequence continues at coordinate 18,373 of NZ_AXAE01000008.1, forward strand.
CGGCCGTTGCACTCGTCCTGCTGGTTCCGACGGCGCTCAGCATGGATGTGCGCATGTCGATGGTGCTGCTCGCGCTTGGCGTGCTCTATGTCGGCATCGGCCGGCTGGTGATGAAGCGCACCAAGGCGGGCCAGGCCGCCGTCGAGCGCCACTACCACAAGGTGTTCGCCCATGTGACGGACTCGGTCAGCAACGTCGCCGTTCTGCAGAGCTACAACCGCCTTGGCCACGAGGCCGAGACGCTGCGCCGCTATGTCAAGAACCTGCTCGACGCACAGAACCCGGTGCTCGACTGGTGGGCCATCGCCAACGCGCTCAATCGCCTGTCGTCGACGATCTCGATGATGGTGGTGCTGTTGATCGGTGCCTATCTGGTCACCCATGGCCAGCTGCGCATCGGCGATGTCATCGCCTTTACCGGCTTCGCGACGCTGCTGATCTCGCGGCTTGACCAGATGTCGGCTTTCGCCAACCAGATCTCGGAGGCCCGCGCCAAGCTCGAGGACTTCTACAAGCTCGAGGACTCGGCCGCCGATACCGCCGAGCCGGATGGCCTGCGCGAGCTCACCAACGTCACCGGCCATGTCCGTTTCGAGGACGTCAGCTTCGAATTCGCCAATTCGGGGCAGGGCGTCAGCGACGTTTCCTTCGAGGTTCAGGCTGGCCAGACCGTTGCCATCGTCGGACCGACGGGCGCCGGCAAGACCACGCTGATCAACCTGCTGCAGCGCGTCTTCTCGCCGTCGAGCGGCCGCATCCTGATCGATGGCATCGACACTCGCACCGTGACCCGCAAGTCGCTGCGCCATTCGATCGCCACCGTGTTCCAGGATGCAGGGCTTTTGAATCGCTCGATCGAGGACAACATCCGTGTCGGCCGTGACGATGCAACCAACGACGAGATCCATGCCGCCGCCATTGCGGCTGCGGCGCAGGATTTCATCCTGGCCAAGAGCAATGGTTATGACACGGTGGTCGGCGAGCGTGGCGGCCAGCTCTCGGGCGGCGAGCGCCAGCGCATCGCCATTGCTCGCGCCGTGCTGAAAGATGCCCCGATCCTCGTGCTCGACGAGGCGACCAGCGCGCTCGACGTCGAGACCGAGGACCGCGTCAAGGAAGCGATCGACGAATTGCGGCGCGACCGCACCACCTTCATCATCGCCCACCGCCTGACCACTGTTCGCGATGCCGATCTGGTCGTGTTCATGGACAAGGGCAGGGTGGTCGAAATGGGTGGTTTCGCGGAACTGTCGCTGCGCAACGGCCGCTTCGCCAGCCTGCTTCGCGCGGGCGGCCTGCTCAACGACGAGGAAGTCCGCCGCCTCGCCCGTTCTGTGCAAGGTGAGGCCGCCTGACCATCTTTTCCCTTCTCCCACAAGGGGAGGGAAGACGGCCTGCGACACCACCGCTCGATTGCTCCAAACGCGCTGGCGGTCTATGTAAAGCCGTATGAGCGATACGACTTCACGCCTGAGCGGCTGGATGGAGCTTGCCAACCCGACGCGCTTCGTCGCGCTGGTGGACAAGGTCGTGCCGTGGCTGGCAGCAATCGCCGTGCTCGTCCTTGGCGTCGGCCTCTATATGAGCTTCGCCGCGCCTGAGGATTTCCAGCAAGGCATCACCGTCCGCATCATGTATATCCACGTGCCTTTCGCCTGGCTTGCCATGATGTGCTATACGCTGATGGCGGTTTCCGCCCTTGGCACGCTGGTCTGGCGCCATCCGCTGGCCGATGTCGCGCTGAAATCAGCAGCCCCCATAGGCGCTGCCTTCACGGCACTGGCGCTGATCACCGGTTCGATCTGGGGCAAGCCGATGTGGGGCACCTGGTGGGTATGGGATGCGCGCCTGACCTCGGTCTTCGTGCTGTTCCTGATGTATCTCGGCATTATCGCGCTGACCCGTGCGCTCGACGATGCCAGCCGCGCCGCCTGGGCCGCCGCCATCATCACGCTGGTCGGCTTCATCAACATCCCGATCATCAAATTCTCGGTCGACTGGTGGAACACGCTGCACCAGCCGGCCTCGGTGTTCCGGCTCGGCGGCCCGACCATCGATCCCAGCCTGCTATGGCCGCTGCTGGTCATGGCTGTCGGCTTCACCGTGCTGTTCTTCGCTCTGCACCTGATGGCAATGCGCACCGAAATCCGCCGTCGCCGGGTGATTGCGATGCGCAGGGTAGCGGCGCGGCAGGCCGAGAGGCCGGTCTAAAGCCTCATCCCATCAGTCCGCGCGCTGCAACCGGCAGCGTTTCCAGTACCGTCTCGCCGTCGATCAGGTTGACCTCGTTGAACAGATTGGTGACGACGCAGCAATGGTCGGGCAACACGCGCACGCGCTCCCCAATGCGCAGCTTCGCGTTACCGGAAAGCGTGACGGTGCCATGTTCTTCGCTGAGCCCGGTGACCCTTGCGTCGGGAGCGCTGAGCAACTCGCCAAAATCCTTCAGACCGAGCGTGTCGCTGGACAGCGCTTTGCTGCCGCTGTCCAGGATGGCGCGGGTCGGCGTCGGGTGGCTGACCACCGTCGCCAGTACGGTCAGCGCGCAATCGTCCAGGGTGCCGACGCCTTTGGCGACCTGATAGCGGTCGAGATAGATGTAGGTGCCGGGGCGGTATTCGGTGACGATGGATGCATCGGCGGAGCGCCACATATCCGGCGTGCCGCCGCTGGAGATGCGTTCGCAGGCGAGAGCCGAAGCGGCCAGCGCCTGCTTGGCGCTGGCAAGCCAGGCCTCGGCCTCCGCCGCGCGGCCGGCCGCCGGATAGGTCATCAGTCCACCGAAGGCGAGGCCGCCGGCCTTGTCGATCAGCCTTGCCAGCGCAACCGCCTCATCACTCGTCTGCACGCCGCAGCGGCCCATGCCGGTGTCGCACTCGACCAGCACCTGGAGAGGATGGCCGGCATCTGTGAAGGTCGCGGCAAGTCCTTCCAGCGTGTCCCTGCTGTCCGCGGTCACCGACAGCGTCACGCGATCGTGCAGCGCCTTCAGCCTGGCCAGCTTGGCGCGGCCCAGAATGTTGTAGGGGAGAAAAATGTCGGCGAGGCCGGCGTCGGCCATTACTTCAGCCTCGCCGATCTTCTGGCAGGTGATGCCGACGGCCCCTGCCGCCATTTGCTTCTTCGCCCAATAGGGCAGCTTGTGCGTCTTGATGTGCGGCCTGAGCTTCAGTCCATTCCTGTCGGCATGGGCCTGCGCACGGGCAATGTTGGCTTCGGCGCGCGCCGCGTCGATCAGGATCGACGGTGTATCGAGATCATGGATGGTCGGCATCGTTTGTCACCACTGGGAAATGTGCAGGGTTTATGACCTCGAAAGCGCGTGATGTCACGCGGCCAGCGGCGCGGACCTGTGGTCCATGCGAGAACGCGCGCAAGGCTTGGACAAGCAAGACGGATCGACACCGCATTGGCGTTCGGCTATGCGAATGGTCGGAAAAATCGACACGAAGGGTCACGACCATGAAACGCTCCGCCATCAACGAGATCATCCGCGACGCCGACGCTTTCATCCGTTCGTTCGGCTACATCATGCCGCCTTTCGCTTACTGGTCGCCGGAAGAGATGAAGGCGCGCCAGGTCGATTCCTCGGCCATCTACACCTCGCGTCTCGGCTGGGACATCACCGATTACGGCCAGGAAAAATTCAGGGAACTCGGCCTGTTCCTGTTCACCGTGCGCAACGGCATCTATGCCGACATGAAGAAGGGCATGGGCATGCTGTATGCCGAGAAGATCATGATCTCGCGTAAGGACCAGCTGTCGCCGATGCATCGCCACAACATCAAGGCCGAGGACATCATCAACCGCGGCGGCGGGAAGCTGGTGCTGGAACTGTTCATGCACGATCGCGACGGCGGTATCGATCCCAAGGCGGAGGTCTCGGTGCCGGTCGATGGAACCATCCACCGGCTGCCCGCGGGTGGGCTGTTGAAACTCGATCCGGGCCAGAGCGTCACACTGCTGCCCGGCGTCTGGCATGCCTTCTGGGCCGAGGGCAAGGATGTGCTGATCGGCGAGGTGTCGACCGTCAACGACGATCTTACCGATAATGTGTTTCGCGAGCCGATCGGCCGCTTCTCCAACATCGACGAGGACGTCGCCCCGCTGCACCTGCTGGTAGCCGACTATGAGAAGTGGCTGGGGTAGGTCATCTTTCTATCCCGGCCGATTGAGAAGCCTGCGCAGTCTGCGCACTTCGACGATCAGGCGAGGAATATCCTGACGCGCCGCAGCCATGAAATCTTGGTCCGCGACTGTGGCGCCGGTGATTTCGATGTCGTCACCTCGATCCGAGCCCTCGCCAGTTTGGATAAAACTCGATCCACTCAGGAAATCGCGGCCCTCGCCCCATGATTTCCAAGGGCCCGGATGGGCTGCGGCGGCCCGGGCTTCCATTTCCTGTAGTTCGAGTTCCGACAGCGATGTATTCATGATTGCCTCGTTGGCGGGATTTGCTACCGGGCGAACTTGTCGGCCTTCCGATTTCCGAGCAGCAGCTTGCGCTCCAGATGCGACCTGAGCTCACCGTAATAGGCCGTAAGGAAGGCCTTTGAATCGATCGGCTCGACCTTGGCGCCGATCTTGCCGCCGATGGTCTCGGCCACTGCTTTCATCGCGAAATAGTCGTCACGGCGCAGCACTTCTTCCAGCTTGTGCAACTCGGCGATACCATAGGCGTCGAGCTGCGCCGGGCTGAAATGGAAGCGCTTGGCGACCGGGTCTTGTCGCTGCGCAAGGTCCTCGACCAACTTGACTTTCGGTGCCTCGACCACCCAAGTTCCGGCAAGCAAATCACCAATGCGCAGCCGGTCGCGGTTGAACAGCAGAAACAGCGAAAACAGCAACGCCCACACCAGGCCGAAAATCGTCGACAGCGTGTCGGCCACGCCGGCGCCGCCGCGCGCTGCGATGATCGACAGCGGCAGGAAAACCTCGATCTCGCGCATCAGGTTGCGGGCGATGACCTGATCGATGGTGAGGCCCGCACCGCTGCGCGAGGCGACCCGCACGCCGACGATCCGCTTGCCGGGCGTCGCGGCCCGCCGCCCCGCCTCGAAGGCGATGAAATAGACGTTGCGCAGCAGAAAGATGAAGATGATCCAGACGATGAAGAGCGGCTCCGCCTCCTTCACGCCAAGGCCGCCGAGGCCGAAGATGACGACGAGGGTAACGGCAATGGCGGCAGCGACGATGATCACCACATCGAGCAGGAAGGCCGCGGCCCGTGTGCCGGCGTCGGCCAGCTTGACCCTGAGATCGACACCTTCCGGCGTGATCAGGGGCCGTATCAGCGTGAGGGGGGCTCTAGCCGTTGCCATGCCGCACCATGCGGAACAGGTAGAAATAGGCGATCCATAGCGTAAGCATGCCACCGCCTATGGCGTAGCGCACCGCATCGCTGGTGACCGTCTGACGGCCGATGCCTTCGAGCAGGCCGGCAAACAGAAGCATCACCATGACGCCGACCATGGCGGTCGCCGCCACCCGTCCGGCCTGCGCCGCGGCCGCCATCCTGGTCAGGTCTCCGGGGAAGGCTATGCGCGTGCCGATCCGCATTCCCGCCGCGCCAGCCAGTGCGATGGCGAACAATTCCGTCGTGCCGTGGATCGACAGCCAGCCGCCGAGCTCGAAGCCCAGCCCCTTGGCCGCATAGACCTGGAACAGCGCGCCCAGCATGCATCCGTTCATCAGGATGATCAGTACGCTCGGCACCGCGAAAGCGAAGCCCAGCGCAAAAGCCAGAATCGCCACCTGCGTATTGTGGGTGAAGAGATAAGCGGCAAAGCCGGACAGGAAATGGCCGCCGCCGCTGTCATAGAGCACGCTGCGCAGCGTCTCGGCCGACGAGTTCGGGTTGCGCCCACCGGCGAGGCTGGGCGCAATGATGGCGTCGTACCAGCGGCTGTCGGAGGCGACGAGCCAGTAGGCGGCGATAGCGCCGATCACCGTCAGCCCGACCGACACCCAGGTCTCTCGCCACAGATCGCGGATCGCCGCCGGCCAGTCGCGCAGGAAGAAATCGCCGACACGCTGCCTCAGGCCGCGCCGTGCGCCATAGAGATAGAAATAACCGCGCAGGCTGAGCGCCTCCAGATAGGCGATCAGCGCGCTGTCGAGCGATGTCGCCCTGGCCACCGAAAGCGACGACAACGCCGAACGGTAGAGCAGCGGCAGCGACAACAGCTCGTCTTCCGAAAGCGTGCGCGGCGCCCGTTTCTCGACGCGCGCGAGCAGCGCCTCGAACGCCTTCCAGTCGGCTTCACGCTCCTGGCGGAAGCTCGCCAGCGACTGACGTACCGCATCGGTGCCGGCGGGCAGCGTCATAAGAGGTTCTCCTCCTTGAGCTGGATATAACGCTCGACCAGTGCGGGACCGAGGCGCTGATGATCGGCCTCTATCACATGCGCGCCAAGCAGCCGCAGTCGGCCGATCACCACTTGCCGCTCCCGAAGCAGGCCGCCCGCGGTGACCGCGCGGGCCACATCCTCGGGTTTCGTGGGTTGCATGTCGGCCAACGACTCCAATTCGACATCCTTCATCAGCATGAACAGCACAAGATGCCGCTCGGTCAGCCGGCCGACGGTTCGCAGCATCAGCTCGGCGCTGATCGGGTCGACGAAATCGGTGAAGACGATGACCAGCGAGCGCCTGTCGAGCTTTGCCGCCAATGTCGTCAGGGCCAGGGTGAAATTGGTCTCCTCGCTGGAGTAGTCGATCTCGGCCGCCCGCTTCTGGATCATCATGAAACTCGGCGAACCGCGCACCGCCCCGCTCGAGACGCGCGGCCTGGCGTCGAAGGAGAACAGGCTGACGAGATCACCGCCCTTGAGCGCGATGAAGGCCGACAGAAGCGCTGCCGTCACCGCGCGGTCGACTTTCGGCACGCCGTCGACCGGCTCGCACATCAGACGCCCGCTGTCGATCGCCAGCACGATGTTGTTGTTCTCCTCGACCCTGAACTCGCGCGCCACAAGCTTGCCGTGGCGGGCGCTGCGTTTCCAGTCGATCATTCGCCGGCCCATGCCTGGTTGATAGTCCTTCAGCGCCTCGAACTCCCGGCCCTGGCCGGCCCGCCTTTGCGCGTGGCCGTCGGCGAGCGCGGAGCGCTGCAGCAACGTGATCGCCTCGTCGCGCGCGCTGCTGACGTCAGGCAGTACCGCCACATTCCGTTCCATCGGCAGGACGACCTGGTTCCAGATCAGCCCGAATGGGCCGGGCCAGCGTAGCCACAGCCGGTCGAAACTGGCGGTGCCGCGCCTCAGCGCGGTGAATTCGAGGTCGAGCGTGCCACCATTTGCCGGCAATGTGCCGCCTGTGCGGGTAACCGGTTCCACACGCTGATCGTGACCGACACGCGCTTGCACCATGTGCGCCCGCTGGCCGAGGCTGGCCGCGACATGCACGGTAAAACGCCCGCCGACACCGACCTGCGGCGGTGCCGAGAGACTGGCGCTGAGCGAGGCACGCCCACGCCCAGCCGCCGCGTCGACCGCGAGAAATGCAAGCAGCACGCAGATCCACAACAGGCCAACATACCAGACATGCGGCAGCGCGAGCGCGATCAGGAAGGCCGGGATCGCCCCGGCCGCCGCAGCCCACACTGCCTTGCCGGTCGGGTAGATCAACGCGGCGCCTCCGTCTGGTCGACAAGGTCGGAAACGATCTGCTCGACCAGTCGCCCGTCGATCTGCGCCGCCGGCGACAGGATGACGCGGTGGCGCAGCGCCGGCACCGCCAGCGCCTTGACGTCGTCGGGAATGACATAGGCGCGGCCGTCGAGCGCTGCCCTGGCGCGGGCGGCCCGGGCCAGCATGGCGCCGGCGCGTGGGCTGGCGCCAACCTCGAGGTCCGGGCTTTCGCGTGTGCGACGCACCAGAGCCGCGATATAGCCGACGACATCGTCGACCAGCGTCACGCCCCCGACAGTGGCGAGGGCCGCCTCCAGCGTCTTGCGGTCGGTCCGTGCCTTGATGCCGTATTGCTTGATATCGTGCGAGGCGGAGCCACCGCCGTGATGCACGATGATGGCACGTTCCTCCTGAGCATCGGGATAGCTCACCCGGTGTTTGAACAGGAAGCGGTCGAGCTGGGCTTCGGGCAGGGGATAGACACCTTGATGCTCGATAGGATTCTGCGTCGCCACCACCATGAAGGTCCGGCTGAGCGCATGCGTGGTGCCGTCGAAGGTGACGGCGTGTTCCTGCATGGCTTCCAGAAGGGCGGCCTGCGTCTTGGGCGGCGTGCGGTTGATCTCGTCGGCAAGCAAAAGGTCGCAGAAGATTGGCCCGCGCGTCAGCGTGAACTGCCCGCTCTGGAAATTGTAGATGTTGGAGCCGACGATGTCGCCAGGCATCAGGTCGGGCGTGAACTGGATACGGCCGTAGGCGACGCCAAGTGCTTGCGCGAAGCATCGCGCGGTCATGGTCTTGGCTGTTCCCGGCGGGCCTTCCAGCAATATGTGGCCACCGGCAAACAAGGCCGTCAGCATCAGATCGACCGTGTCGCGCTGCCCGGTGATCGCTTTCGCCACCTCTTCCCTGATCGCCATCGCCAGGGCCTTCACATCATCGACGTTCACCGAGCCTCCTTGTCGTCCAGTCATGCAGCTCGTGCGCTGCTTCATGCATTTGAGCCAGGGTCCTGGCTTCGTTCGCGGCCTTGAAGCGACGGCTGAAGCCCTGCGTTTCGCCTCGGTCGCGGGAATCGAGCCAACGGTCGAGCGCTTCACCCGGCAAGCCTTGCGGTGCGCCGAGCAATGCGCCGGCGCGCGCGCGCATCAGCGTGGCATAGCGGTCGCCGAGCTCCTCGATCCGCCCGGCGCGCTTCAAAAGCATCGCCGTGGTGTCGACCAGCGCCCGTTTGCCGAAGGCAATCGCCCGGGCCTCGGTGCGCGGCGGTCCGAACCGGCCGAGCCCGTGCAGGAAGGCAAGTACGGCGGCCGCCAGCACCGACAGCGTCAGCGCCAGGAAGGGCGGCTCGACCAAAAGCTTCGCAAGATCGTATTTCTGCCCGACGCCGTGCAGCGTCAGGTCGAACATCACCGCGCCCCTGGTTGGCTCCACCATGGCGATGATGTCGAGCGCGGCCGCCGCCTTCCGTGGATCCTTCAGCGCCGCATTGTTGATCAGATCGGGGTCGGTCAGGATGTAGAACGGCTCTTTGTCGAGCTCGGTGAGAACCGCCCGGCCCGTACCCGCCGCGATCAAAGGGTGGTCATCCGCCACCCATTGCAAGTCCTCCGGCGCGGTAATCGTGTGGCCTGCGACGTCGATCTCTCCGACCGAGCCCTTGCCTTCGCCGAGCTTGGCCTTGGCAATGCGGCCCAACCAGTCGTTGACGATCGTATCGGGCAGCCGTTCGACCTTCATCTCCCAGCCTTCGTGGTCTGGTTGCGGAATGGTGAGCCATTTGGGCAGCACGAACAGCGTGGCCTTGCCCGAACGAAGCTTGACGATTCTAGCCAGCGCGGCCGGGTCGCTGTTTGGCGCGATCGTGACGATCAGCAGGAATTCGGACGCCAGGCCGGAACGCAGAGCCTCCACGCTGCTGACCATGGGGGGTGGCTGCCCATTGGCAAGTTTCAGCCATTCGACCAGCCCGGCATAGCCGGTGCCGCCCTTGGAGAGCGGCGTTGCGCCGCCTTCCGGCTGACGAAAGTCCGGTGCGTAGGTAGACAGCAGGAAAAATCCCGCCGCGGCCAGCAAGCTGGCAAAAATGCCCCAGAACAAGGTCTTTCGGCTGAACGGCTCCTGCATCGCCTCGGCGGCCGGGGCGCTCATGTCCAGGCATCCCTGAAGGCGAAGCGCTCGTAGGCGCCGCGCGCCTGCTGCCAGCCCTCAGCCCCGACGGGTCGACGAGCAAACAGCGCTGCCTCGACGATGCGCGTGATCTCGCTGAAGGCGCTACGTGCCCGCGCGGGCAGCGACGGGGCCGTGGCTATGTCGCGCGACGTCAGCGACGGGCGCAGGAAGTCGGGCAGCCGTCCGGCAATGTCAGCGACGCTGCGGCGAAGCAGGAGGTGCACCGCCTCGTCATAGTCGCCGCGCGCAGCCAGTGCATCGGCCTCGGAAAGCAGGATCTGCGCGGCACTCGCATCGGGTCGCCAGACCTCCTCCGCATCCGTCTCCTTGCGCGCGCGCCGCCATGGCAGGCGCCATGCCACCCCCTTCGCTTCGAGGGCGACCAGAAGCGCGATGACCGTGACGCCGATGATCACCGCGCCCCAGAACAGGTAGATCATATAGGGGCCAATTTTCGCCAAAGCGTCGAGAAAAGGCTTCAGCCATTCCGGCGGCACGGGTTGCACCAGCGTCGGCAGGCCAAACTGTATCGAATCGTCCGCAAGCAGTTGCTTGTGCAGCTTTGCCAGCCATTCGGCATTTACAGGCTGTGCGACTGTCACCCGCTCGCCCCTCTGCATCCGCGGTTCGTTGCCGACACTGGCAATACGCCTGCACAATTGCAAGTCCACTGGACGAAGCCTTTTAATGTTGGCAGATTTACTGTCGAGGTCGGCCGTTTGGATGTGGCGGTGACTTAGGGGGATATCATGACCACTGCGACACTGGGACAACCCGGTCGATTCGAGATCGGCAGGGTGTTCAACAACACATTTGCCGTCATCGGCCGCAACATCGGGCTTTGCCTTGGCCTTGCGGCGCTGTTTGCCGGTCTGCCAAAACTGGTCACTCAGCTTTTGACCACAGCGACCCATACCGCTGGGGATCCGGCCAACCTTGCCTTGGCGACCACAAACTACAAACTTGGCTTCTTTGTTGGCTTCGCGCTCGTGGGGATAGTCTATATCGTCTTTGCGGTTCTGCTGCAGTCCAGCCTTGTTCGAGCTGCAATCGAGGACCTGAACGGCAAAAGGCCGACTTTCGGGGACTGCATCCGCATAGCGATCCGCTATCTGCTGCCCACTCTCGGAATTGGCCTGCTTGTCGGCCTTGGCGTGGGTTTTGCCTCGATTGCCTTGCTGGTGCCCGGCATCATCCTCTGGCTCGGCTGGTCGGTGGCGATACCAGTGCTCATCCAGGAGCGGCTTGGTGTCTTCGGCTCTATGTCGCGCAGCCGCGCTTTGACCAAGGGCAGCCGCTGGTCTCTGTTCGGACTTTTCGTGATCCTGATCATCCTTGCGATGATCATCCAGTCGATGAGCGCGGTGGTCGTCTACCTCTTCCACGGAATTATCGCCGCCTTTTTGGCAGCCCTGGTGCAGACCGTGGTGTCGATGGTGATCTCGGTCGCAACGGCAGTGAGCTATGTCGAGTTGCGCCAGGCCAAGGATGGCACCAGCGTCAGCGACCTGGCGGAGATCTTCTCGTAGCTCGGTGGTCAACGCCGTGCGGCGTGAGACGGCGCACGATCCAGGATATCAATGGCAACAGCTCGGTGCTGACTGCACGATCGTCCGGCACAGGCATGACGAGCTGATCGCTACGTCCGCCTTGGCCAGCGCCGTTGCGAGCTTTGCCTGCAGTGACGGCAGCTCTTCGCTCTCACCACGCCGCCTCAGGCATTCGGCCAGCCCGTGCAGCGCCCAGACATTGTCCGGATGCTGGGCGCAGCGCTGCACCTTGCCGCTGAGGCCGAGATCGTCGCGATAGACCTCCTCGGCCTCCTGCGCATGGCCCTGGTCGAGAAGCAGTGCCGCAAGCGCATGGCGGGGAGGGTGCATCCACGCCCATGGCTCGGTGTAGGAGAGATTGTCGTCCAGTTCGACCGCCTGCCGTAAATGACGATAGGCCTCGTCATGCCGGCCCTGATGATAGGCAAGCTCGCCATCGAGCAAAGCGGCACCGACGGCCAGCGAGGCGCTGGTCGGGTTGCTGAGAAAACGTCGTTCGGGCGCTATGCCCGCCACATGCCGGTGGAACCGGTCGCGCTCGCGCTCGGCCTCCGTGAATTGCTTCAGCGTCGCATGGGCGACGCCCTTGGCGTAGTGCTGCATGGCCGCCGTCAGCACGTAGAGGCCGGGCTCGTCAACCGCTGGCTCGTCGATAATCTCCTGCCAGCGGCCGAAGCGCACCAGCACATGCGATTTCATTGCATGATAGCCTTCCACTGTTTGCGTCAGCTTTGGCCGGTCCGGGATGGCGACCACGTCGCGCGTGACTAGGTCGCGCACCTTGTCGGCGGCCCATAGCGCCGGCCGGTACTGGCCAAGGAACATGCAGGTGAACATCATCAGATGCAGGTCGTGGCAGCAGCCGAGCAGATAGTAGGTCGGTTCATCCGCATAGGCGAGATAGAGATCATTGGCGCGGACCGCCCTCTCGCTGGCAAGCTTCGCCTTCTCATACGCGCCGCACAGCACATAGATATGCCCCGGCATGTGGTTCATGTGCCCGGCATCGGGACACATGTCGCCCAAAAGATCGGCCGAGCGCATGCCGCGCTCAGGCTGGGTCGACATTTCCAGGAGATGGATATGCAGGTGGACGATCGCCGGATGCTGGGCGATGCCGGCCTCGTCGGCCAGCCGGGTCGACCGCTCGCAAACTTCCAACGCCTCGAGCACGTCCGAATTCGGCGCCGGCGCGCCGGTCTTGAGGTTCCACAGCCGCCGCACCGTCCGCATCATCAGCGCCTCGACGAAAAGCGCCATCACATCATGGTCGTCGGGAGAGTATTCGTAGATCCGCCGCATCGCGGCGGCGTAGGCGTCGTCCCACCGTTCGAATTCCTGCGGGCTTACGCGGTGCGGCTTCTGGAAGCGAGAGGCCAATGCCTCGATCAGCTCCTTCTCCACGTCGCTGGCGCCAGCCGCATTGGCGCGCGCCATCTGGACATGCTCGAAACAGAGCTTCGTCGCGCTGTTGGCCTCGGCCTCGCCATGTTCCTTCCAGGTCAGGTTATAAAAAGGCCCGGCGGCATAGGCGATGCCCCAATGCACCATGGGACAATCGAGATCGGTCTCAAGCGCCTTCTGAAAGCACTTGATGCCTTCCTCATGGTTGAAGCCATAGCACCAGTTGAGCCCGATATCGAACCAGCGCTGGGTCTCGGTCGAGCGAGTGGAGATGGGGCGGCGGTAGGTGCCGAGGTCGAAGCGGTCCATGTCTTCCATTCAAGTCTTGCCAGCCGCGAGCCAGGCTATGGCAAGATTCCCTGACCATCAATGTGTGCCGAAATCTCCAGGCATGGCAAACGCCATGAGTGCCGTCGCCGTCATGAGGCGCTTATTCGCCGGAGCCACCCTTAGTCGGTCACTTCGTTTTGCCAGCCGGCCAGCTCTGGCAGGTCGTCGAGCCAACTCTTCTCGTTCATCGAGGCCTCGGCAGCCAGCGGTACAGCTTTAGTGGCGTTCTCAATCAGCCAGTCCATCCACTTCCGATAGGCAACCGCGTCCAGTTGCGGCGGCAGCACCTTGGCTTTGAGCAGCATCCGCTTGCGGAAACTGGTTTGCCTGCGGAGTTTAGTCGTCGTGAACTTGATCACCTTGCCTTGGTAGTCGACCGTCCAGCGGTCGTCGCCGAGACTGACAAGCCTGTCGATGGCGAAGCCGGCATCGACCGGCCTGTCCCGCCAGGGGAGCTCGATGGCAGTCTTCCTGAGATCGATCGCCCATCGCCTGTAGTCGGCCCCAGCGCGCTGGAGCGGCAGCACACCGGCCTGTTCGAGCATCTTTCTGCGGAACGCAGGCTGCTTCTTCAACTGGCCGGTCGTGAACTCGACGCGATGCCCGCGAAACTCGACATGCCAGCGGATCCTGCCGTTGCCGACATACTTCACCAGCCTGTCGATGAGGAATTCGCCATCGGAGAGCATGACGCAGCCTTGGCTGATGCATGCGACAATGTATTCGGTGTCAGTGACCATCAGGCGGCCTCGTGCAGGAATTCTTAAGGAGCTTAGCCATTGGAACGCCTAAGCGGCCACCAATCTTTTTTTGGCTCTGGACTCATCTGAAGGCCCCACGGACCGACGGCCGAGCCGCATGAATGAAGTCCGAAGATCTACTGATGACCTGGTTCAGCGGCAGGGGATTTTAAACGCTCCCGAACTTAACGAATTGGCAAGCTTGCTCGGTGCGGACAACGTCTCAAATCGAGCCCGGTCGAAACGAACTCCGCAAAGCCATTTCAAGATGAGCGCCCATATCCGCCTCGTTGGTGGGGGCTCGGCCCATGTTTCAGCGACGCTCGCCACGCCATTCATCTCGCGATTTGCGGTCTTTGGCACGAAGGGCTGGGTCGAAGTTCGAGACAAGGCGCATGTTGAAACCCCGGCTGGCTGGGTGGTGACCGAGGCCTGCCAGGATGGGCCGATCACCATCAGGGAAATCCCCCCGGCAGAGCCGGTACGAGACAATCTGCGTGCTTTCGCGCGCGCCGTCCGCGGCGAAGCCTACCCGATTACCGGCGAGGAAATGATCGACAACATTGCCTTGCTGGAAGCCATCGTTCGATCGGCTAGCTCCAGCCAAGTCGAAAAATTATGAGGCGAGCAACAATGAAGTCACTTGTTCGCGACGTGCGGCAGCCGCGCATGACGATCAGTTGTCGGTCTGCCCGCTTGCAGACATGATAATATCGCATTCGGGCGGGCGAAACCGCTACTCTCGTATTCGATTGGCCTCGGGAGTATCGCATCTTCCCTGATACGAGGAGATTTTGATGACGAGTGATACTTCCGGTAAAGCGCCGGCCACAGGCTATTTCACCGAAGACAATTCGGTCGAGGTGGTGAATGCTCGGATCGGCGGCAATGTCGACGCGCGCCTGGCAACGGTTCTGGCGTGCCTTGTCAAACATCTGCACACGTTTGCACAGGAAATCGAACTGACCCAGGAAGAATGGGAGTTGGGGATCGGGTTTCTGACACGGACCGGCCAGATCTGTACGCGGGAGCGGCAAGAATTCATCCTCCTGTCCGATACGCTGGGCCTATCCATGCTTGTTGACGCCATCAACAACCGCAGGCCGAACGGTGCGACCGAAAATACGGTTCTAGGTCCATTTCATGTCGAAGGTGCACCCGTGCGTGCAATGGGCGAGCGGATCACGCTGGATGGCAAGGGCGACAGCTGCCTTTTCCTCGGGCGTGTGCTGGATCTCGACGGCAATCCGGTCGAGGGCGCCCGCATTGACGTCTGGTCAGACAACGCCGACGGCTATTACGATGTTCAGCAGCCCAATATCCAACCGAAATGGAACAATCGCGGCGTGTTCGTCACCGGGCCGGACGGTCACTACAGTTTCATCGGGATCAAGCCTGTATCATATCCGATCCCCGATGACGGTCCCGTGGGCAAGATGCTCGATCAGCTTGGCCGCCACCCCTACCGGCCGGCGCATATGCACTACATCGTACAGGCTCAAGGCTATCAGAAACTTGTGACGCACACGTTCGTGGGGGACGATCCCTATTTGGACTCAGACACCGTGTTTGGGGTCAAGAAAACGCTTGTCGCGCCCTTCGAGCCGGCAGCGGACGGCGACATCCTCTGGCGATCTGATTTTGATTTCGTCCTCGCCCGGTTCGAGTAGAAGCCATAGGAGGGGCAATTGGACAGCTTCGTCTACAACGGCAATCCCGGACGGGTCATCTTCGGACGGGGCACGATTTCCCGACTTGGGGAAGAGGCAGACAGGCTCGGTGTCCAGCGCATCCTGGTCCTCTCCACACCCGGGCAGGCGAATCAGGCGGCCGGGATCGCCCGGAATCTGGGTAATCGCTACATTGGCCTGTACGCGAAGGCCAGAATGCACACACCGACCGATACCACTGCCGAAGCAATGGAATTGATACAGTCGCTGCGAGCCGACGCCGTCCTGGCGATTGGCGGCGGGTCGACAATCGGCCTGGGCAAGGCCATTGCCTTTCGAACGGATATCCCGCAGGTCGTCGTGCCCACCACATATGCCGGGTCGGAGGCTACCCCGATACTGGGCGAGACCGAGAACGGCCGAAAGGTTACGAAATCCTCAGCGAAAATCCTGCCCGAAGTCATCGTCTACGATGTCGACCTTACGTTGACACTTCCCCTCGCAATGTCGGTGACGAGCGGCATGAACGCCATCGCGCATGCCGTCGAGGCTCTTTACGCCCGCGAGGCCAACCCTGTCATTTCCCTGATGGCGACTGAAGGGATTGGCGCCATTGTCGGCGCTCTTCCTCTTCTGAAGGATGATCCGCACAATATAATGGGCAGGCGTGATGCGCTCTATGGGGCGTGGCTATGCGGTATTTGTCTCGGCTCCGTCGGCATGGCTCTCCATCACAAGATCTGCCACACGCTTGGTGGCATGTTCGATCTGCCGCATGCGCAACTCCACACCGCCGTTCTCCCGCACGCCGTGGCCTACAATCAGAACTCGGCGCTAGAGGCCATGGCCAGGATCAAGGCTTCGCTCGGTTGGACGGATCCGGCCGCGGCGCTTTACAAGCTGGCGCTCGAGCTCGGCGCGAAAATGTCGCTGCGGGAATTGGGAATGAAAGCTGACGGGATTGAGCCGGCCCTTGCCCAGATGTTGTCCAACCCTTACTGGAACCCGCGCAAGCTGGAAGAAGGGCCTCTGCGAAAATTGCTGATACAGGCTTTTGAAGGCACGGAACCGGATACGCGGGTGATGCAGCTTCCGTGATTGCATTCGGACCCCGCGACGAGTGCTGATGCCTGGTCAGTCCAGCCCTCGGTCCGGTCCGAATGGACAGACTCCCGAAGCCTACGCCTAGATCACCGTCTCTCCGCCATCGACAACCAGAATCTGGCCCGTCATGTACGAAGACCGGTCGGACACAAGAAACAGCACTGCCTCCGCGATTTCGTCGACACTTGCCCAGCGACCAAGCGGCACTTTTTCGCGGATGTAGGCTTCGATGGCTTCCCGGCCTCCCATCTGGGCGATGAAAGGGCCATTGAAGGGCGTGTCGACCCAACCGGGGCAAAGCGCGTTGACGCGAATGCCGAAGCGGCCGTAGTCGCCCGCCATCTGCCTGGTCATCGCGATCACCGCGTGCTTGGTCGTCGTATAGGCGATCATCTCGCGGTCATAGAGCACGCCGGAGCTCGACGACGTGTTGAGGATGACCCCGCGCCCGGCCTTTTTCATGAACGGCATGACGATGCGGGCACCGAGGAAGTGAGCCCGCACGTTGAGCGTCCAGGACGTGTCGAAGCCTTTGACGCTCACACCGAGCACGTCACCCTCTACCTGTACGCCGGCATGATTGTGCAGGATGTCGATCCTGCCTTGTGTGTCGATGAAATCGCGGAAACCGGCTTCAAGCGCCTGATCGTCGGTCAGGTCGAACACGAGCGCTTTCGCCCGACCACCAGCAGCAACAATCTGGTCGACGGTCGCGTTCGCGCCGTCGGCGCTGCGGTCCGCCACGCCGACCACCGCACCCTCGCGCGCGATGATCAGCGCTGCCGCCCTGCCGATGCCCGATCCTGCCCCGGTCACGATCGCGGTCCTGTCCTTCAGGATCATCTGTCAGCCCCCCTTTCTCACCGGCCCGTAATCCTGCATCATCCGGCGGACGAGCCTCGCCAGCTTGGGTGCGCGACGATCAACTTCTGGGGAAAAAACAGGCATGTACGACTTCGGCCCCTTCAAGTTCGAGTCGAAGCAGGATTTTTTCGACAAGGCAATCCGTTTCTGGAATCCCGACAAGACCAGGTTCTGGCAGAAAGCTGGGATCGATCTGGTGATCGGCAGGCGGGAAGGCTATTTCCTCTATGACATGTCGGGCCGCCGCCTGATCGACCTGCACCTCAATGGCGGCACCTACAATCTCGGTCACCGCAATCCGGAGCTGGTCGAGACGCTGAAGAGCGCGCTCGACTATTTCGACATCGGCAACCACTGGTTTCCCTCCGTGGCGCGTACGGCGCTGGCCGAATCCCTCGTCAATGTCTCGCCGGGAATGAAGTATGCGATCTTCGCGCCGGGTGGCGCCGAGGCGGTGGACATCGCCATCAAGAGCGCTCGCTATGCCACCAAGCGGCGCAAGATCGTGTCGATCGTCAAGGGTTACCACGGGCATTCGGGGCTCGCGGTGGCGACCGGCGACGATCGCTTCACCAAGATCTTTCTTTCCGACCAGCCGGAGACCTTCATCCAGGTTCCCTTCAACGATATCGACGCCATGGAGCAGGCGCTGAAGGGCGAAGACGTCGCGGCGCTGATCATGGAGACGATCCCCGCGACGTATGGCTTCCCGATGCCGAAGGACGGCTATCTCGGCGCCTGCAAGGCGCTGTGCGAAAAGCATGGCGTGATGTACATCGCCGACGAGGTCCAGACCGGCCTGATGCGGACCGGCAGCATGTGGGGCTGGCAGGCCTACGGCGTCCAGCCGGATATCATGGTGACGGCAAAGGGCCTGTCCGGCGGCCTCTATCCGATCAGCGCGACGCTGGTGAACGACAGGGCCGGCGGCTGGCTCAACGAGGACGGGGCCGCCCACATCTCGACCACCGGCGGGGCCGAACTCGGCTGCGTCGTCGCCCACAAGGTCATCGAGATGCTGCAGCGTCCCGAACTGGTGGCCAATGTCGGCATCGTGACCGAGTTCATGGCGCAGGCCATGCGTGAGATGCAGGCTCGTCACGGCGATATCTTCACCGGAGTGCGCCAGAAAGGCGTGATCCTCGGGCTGGAGTTCAGCAATCATCCGGAAGGTGCCGTCTTCGTCTCGCGTGCACTCTACGAGCACGGCGTCTGGGCGATTTTCTCGTCGCTCGACAAGCGGGTGCTACAATGGAAGCCCGGCGTTCTTCTGGATGACGAAACCTGCAGGGACATCATGGATCGTTTCGATGCCGCAATGCCGCGCGCCCGCGAGTTGCTGCATGAGGCCGGCAAGGCGAGTTGACATGGTTCAAACCCGGTTGAAACTGCCAGGCGTCCAGGTGCGGGCTGGCGGTTGGACTTGCCGGGATCGCAGGGTTCGGGCAGGGGAAAAGAGTGCAAGGACAGGGCAGGACGGACAGTGACGGATTTCGACGCGCTCACCCATGACCAGCAACTCGGCATACTGCAGGAGACTGCGGAGGCGGCCACCGCCAACTACGATCTGCCGGCGGACGTCTCCGTCGCGATGATCAACCTGTCGGAGAATGCGACCTATAAGGTTGCGGCTCGCGACGGCCGGCGCTGGGCGCTCCGCATCCATCGCGACGGCTACCATTCAAGGACGGCCATCCAGTCCGAGCTGGCGTGGCTGACCGATTTGCGCCAGACCGGGATCGTACCCACCCCCGTGCCGGTGGCGGGCAGGAATGGCGAGCAGATCCAGCGTGTCGGACATGCCAGGCTGGCGCAACCCCGCAATGTCGTGCTGTCGCAATGGGAGACCGGTTCGGAGCCGGGCATCGGCGAAGCGCTCGCCGAACCTTTCGAGCTGCTTGGCGAGGTGACGGCCCGCATGCACATCCACGCCCGGCAATGGAAGCGCCCGTCCTGGTTCAGCCGCCATGTGTGGGATTTCGAGACAAGTCTTGGCGAGGATAACCCCCATTGGGGGCGCTGGCGTGACGGCATGGGCGTCGACGCCGCGAAAGCCAAACTCTTTGGTCGCACCGTGGAGCTGATCAGCCGCCGGCTCGCCGCCTTCGGCAAGGGCCATGACCGCTTTGGCCTCATCCATTGCGACCTGCGGCTCGCCAACCTTTTGATCGACGGCAAGACGGTGAAGGTCATCGACTTCGACGATTGCGGCTTCGGTTGGTATATGTACGACGCGGCGACGCCAATCTCTTTCTATGAGCACGAGCCGCAGGCAGCCGATCTTATCCAATCGTGGACGACCGGCTATCGCCGCGTGCTTGACCTGCCCAAGGCGGACGAGGATGAGATCCCGAGCTTCGTGATGCTGCGCCGCCTGCTGCTCGTTGCATGGATCGGCTCGCACGCGGAGACGGACCTCGCCAAGTCGATGGGCCTGCCCTACACCGAGGGAACGGTCGGGCTATGCGAGGCGTATCTCAGCAAGTTTTCCTAGGACGGCCGCCATCATCAAGCCAATGCTTCCAGGCTCTCCGGCAGGATCTGGCCGCCATCGACGATGATCGTCTGTCCGGTCACGTAGCCTGCTTCCTTCGACGCAAAGTAGAGCGCGGCGTGGCCAATGTCCTCCACTGTCCCGAGCCGCTTGAGCGGGATCGAGGCGGCCATGGTCTTCTGGTAGTCCTCGCCCAGGCCGGCAAGGCCCTCGGAGATGATGTTGCCCGGCATGACGGCGTTGACGGTGATGCCGTATTTCGCCAGCTCGATGCAGGCCGTGCGCATGAAGCCGAGCTGCCCCGCCTTGGTGGCGCCGTAGTGCGACCAGCCGGGAAAGCCGGTGACCGGGCCGGTGATCGATGACGTCAGCACGATGCGGCCCTGGTCGGATGTCTTCAAATACGGCACCGCCGCCTTGACTGCGTGGAAGGTGCCCTTGAGGTTGGTGTCGACAACCTCATCCCATTGTTCCGAAGTCATGTCCTCGAGCCGCGCCTGCGGAAAGATTCCGGCATTGGCGCACAACACGTCGATGCCACCGTTTCTCGCGGCCACTGTCGCAAACGCGCTCTCGATGCTGGCGAGTGAGGTGACGTCGCCCACCACGCCAAAGGCGCCGTGGCCGATCTCGGCGGCAGCGGCTTCGGCCTGGTCGAGATGGCGCGCCAAGATGGCGACCTTGGCGCCCGAGAGCGCGAACACCCGCGCTATGCCCTTGCCTATGCCTTTCGATCCGCCGGTAACAACGACGGACCGACCCTTCAAGGACTGGGTCATGATTTGAAGCTCCAAAATGAGACGGGGACAGAGTGATATTCTGTCCCCGTTGCCGAAAAGGATTCCAGGGCGATGGACGCCCTAGCCTTCGTTCACCATGTGACCGATGTTCTGGTACGCTTGGGGGTTGGCGGACTTCAGCACGAAGCCCCAGATCAAACCGACAATAAGGATCGCGAGCCCGACATAGGGGATGCTCCTGGCGAAACCATTGGTGCCGCCCAGGGTCGCGAGATTGGCCACCAGCGTGTAGACGAGGACCAGCTGGACAACGAGCGAGATCAACGGCGCGATGACCGTCGTCAGCATGCTGCCGCCGCCGTTCTTCTTGAACCACATATAGATCGCCAGCGAGACAACGGCCTGCAGCACCAGCAGCAGTCCCGTGCCAAGCACCGCAAACAGCGTATAGACGCCAAGCCAGGCCTGTCCCGACGGATCGTCGAAGCCGTAGGCCAGACCGTAGAGCAGCACCCATACCGCCGCCAGCACCGACTGCAGCGCCGAGGCCTTGTGGGGGCTCTTGTGGTGGTCATGCGTCTCCGCGATCACCTGGGGCAGGACGCCTTCGCGTGCCAGCGAGTACAAATAGCGGGAAGCGGTGTTGTGGAAGGCCATGCCGCAGGCGAAGGAACTGGTCAGGATGAGAAGCGACATCAGCTGGTAGCCCCAGCCGCCGACAAAAGTCTGCACGGGTGTCAGGAAGAAGTTCACCCCGTCGGAGAAGGCCTTGGCCACCATGTCGGCCTCGGTAGGATAGGCCGCCACCGCGCACCAGCTGACGAAGGTGTAGAACAGGCCAAGGCCAATCACCGAAATCAGCAGTGACTGCGGAATGATGCGCTTGGGATCACGGGATTCCTCGGCATAGTTCGGCGCCATCTCGAAACCGACCCACGACCAGAACGCCATGAAGATGCCGACGGCCGCCGCGCCGGCGGGTATGGCCACGGTTCCGACTGTCTGCTCGGCGACAGGCGTGAACACCTTGAACACATTGAGCGAATCGCCGGAAAAATTCGTCCCACCATGGGCGAATAGCACACCCAGCGAGAAGATCACCAGCATGATCACTTCCAGAATGAGGGCGATCCCGAGCAGCCGTGCCGACACCTTCACGTCGCGATAGGCAAGTGCGGCAATGACCACGATCATGGCGAGCGCGAGCACGATCCAAGGCACGTTGATGCCGAAGTGCTGGGAAATCCACAGATTACCGAAAAATGCGAACAACCCGGTGAGGGATGCTTCGAACAGTGAGTAGCAGGCGAGGGAGCCTATGCCGGCCGACATGCCGACCTCACGGCCGAGCCCCTGGCTGATGAAGGAGTAGAAGCCGCCGACGGACGACACGCGCGATGCCATCGCCGCATAGCCGACCGAGAAGATGGTCAGCACGATCGTCGCCATCAGGAAGGCGGCGGGCGTGTATTTGCCGATGCCGTAGCCGGCCGCGAACGGAACATTGCCCAGCATTGCCGACATTGGCGCCGCGCCGGTGACGGCCAGGAAGAGCACTCCCGCGAGCCCCACGGCCTTCGAGTGCAAAAGATTGATGCTGTTACTCTTCGAGACGTCGATCGTCCCGCGTGCAGTTTCTATGGCCATGAAGCCCTCTCCATTCGTGACAGCTGTATTGTTCCCCGCACGTGGCGGCCGATGTGTCCCGGCCTGCGAGTGCAGCCATGACACTACGGACGCCGCGTCACTTTGCCAAGGCCATGATTTTGCATAGCTCGGCGCTCGACATCACGTGGCAGTAGATCATGTTGATGATTTCGAGCTCCTTGCGGTGGAGTTCCTCGGTCGCCGCCGCGCAGCAATCCTCAAGCACGATGACGGCGTAGCTCTCGTCCGCCAGGCTGCGCACCGTCGAGGACACGCACTGGTCCGTGAAGATGCCGCAGCAGATGACGTTCCTGATGCCGAGATTGTGAAGGATAAGGCGCAGATTCGTCCCAGTCAGCGCGGAATCGGTGGTCTTGGTCACGACGATTTCGTCGCCGGCTGGCTGAAGCTCGGCAACGAGCTGCGACGACGCGTCGTTCTTGGGCAGCAGCAGATTGTTCCAGCCCGGCATTTTCTGGGATAGCGAGCGGTCGCGCCCGTCCCTTGTGTGGCAGGCGATGCGGGCAAAAAGGCATTCGATGCCATTTTGCCGAGCCAACTCCAGCAATCTTGCCGTGTTCGGTATGACCGTGCCATGCATGCGCTCGTGGAACGGCGTCCACAGATCGTAGCGGTGCTGTTCCTGCGGTGAAAGCGAGGCGCGATCCGGCCGTTCCAGGTAGGTGTTCTGAACGTCGATGACCAGGATGGCCGTTTGCGCCGGCACCAGCACCGGATCACCCGGCTCGGGCGCGCCGAGATAATAGAGCGAACGGAATCCGGTTTTCCAGCTCATGCGGTCCTTTCAGAAGCGGAACGTGAAAAGGCCGCGCGCCGCATAGGTCTCGGCGGCTTCCTCGATGAAACGGGCGATGCGTTCGGCCTGGTAGGTCTCGCGCATCGTGGCGGCTGCCTCGATCAATTCTTCCTTGGACTTGGCGCGGCCTGGGCGCAGCAATTCGTAGACCTGCATGATGAAATCCTGCGGCACCTCGACAAGCTCCGCCCCCCGCTCGAAGTTGAGCGCCAGTGTCGGCCGTCCAACATCGCGCGCCACATCGGCCTGGGCCTGCAGCGCTTGCGGTGTGATGCGAAGGTCTTCCATCGTCACCTCGCCGGCTAGCACCGCATCCAGCGTTATCTCCGGAAGCGCCTTGCCGTGCTTGCCGGTCACGGCGCCAGGCTGAGTTTCGGCGAGCGGATAGTCGGCACGCGTATGGCTCACGATTTCGCTCCCGTCAGGATGATTTCGACCTCTTCGGGAGCCGCGCCGGCCTCGGTCAGCCCGGTTTCTATGGCGTAGATGAGGGCGACGCGCGCATGGTAGCGCGACCCCATGGCCTCGCCGCGCTGCGGCACCACGATGGGCTCCGGCATTTCGCCCAACGCATAGGCCGCCGCGTTGGCACCGAGCGCACGATAATGCTCGAGCCTGGTGATCGGTGCATTGGAAAACAGTTCCAGGTTGTTGTGCGGCTGGCGGTCACGCTGATGGATGACGGCGGTGCCCTTGGCCTGGATGCCGATGCCAATGCCGCTGCCGGCAAGCCGGGCGGCGGACAGGCCGAGGAAGGAGGTATCGGCCGTATGGCGGAAGCGAACGACGCGCGCCTTGAGCCCGCGCGCGCGGATCGCATCCAGCATGGCGCCAAGCACTTCGGAAAGCCGATGTCCGGCCGTCGTCCGGTAGAGCTTCAGGCCGAAGGCCGGGCTGATGCCGATGACCACATCGTCGGTCGCCGACCCGTCGGCTGCCGGCCCAAGGTTGCGATAGCGGATGTGCCTTGCCTCGTCCTTCTCGTGCAGGGCTTCCGAGCGCAGCACTTCTTTCTGATCCAGCACGTCGCGGATGTCGTTGAGCTGCAAGCGCCGTTCCTCGGACACGCGATATCCGGAGCCGGGACCGAGATAGTCGTTCGGGTCGTTGACCGCGCTGACGATCCGCCCGTTGCGGATCATGGCCGAGGTCTGGAGATAGTCGCCGGACAGGCGCAGCTTCACCACGTTCAGCAGGTTCTCGGCCTCTTCGCGGAACCCGCGCTTGGCCAACGCCTTGACCACATCGATCACGCTGATGCCGCGCTCCTTGATGGCCTCGCTTATGAAGCTCACGTCGCGCGGCATCAGGCTGCGCGTATCATCCGAGCCGGAGGCGTAGACCACACTGGTCTTCATATCCTCGGTCGGCGTCGACAGGCCGAGTTCCTCGAACACGGCGGCGATTGCCTCCACCGCCCGCTCGCGCAACTCGATCGCGCGTGACTCGGGCAGTGGCGTCAACCCGCCATCGGCCTCGAAGTCGCGCTGCAGCACCAGATAGTCTTCCAACTCCTCGCCGTTGATCAGCGACGGGTTGAATGAGTTATCGTATTTCAGGATCGATCCCATTCCCGAGCAGATCAGGTCCGAGCCGGCAATCAGGTAGGGAAGGATCTTGGCACCGACGCGAATCTCCGATTCGGTGGAGCGCGCGTCATTGCCTGATGCGCATTCGAGATCGAGCCAGACAGCGATGAGGTTCTCAGCCATCAGCTCCCGGACGCCGCCAGGTATGGTGGCGGTCAAAGGCGCCCCGTCGATGCCGCCATTTTGCGTACCCTGCACCCCCATGCCGCGCTGCAGGCAGAGACAGCGTGCCTCCAGGTAAAGCAGCGATTTTGCCTCATGGAAGCCCATCAGCAATTCGGAGCCGGCACCCGACGTACAGCGCATCTTGACGCCGCGCGATGCGTAGGCGGCGGCGAGAAATGCCTTGGACCATGGTGTGTCGTCGCCATCGGTGAACGATTTTTCGGTGCCGTAGACGGAAACGGTTTCGGCATAGGACGTGAAGCCGGCCATGGCGATGCGCAGTTCCTCCGCCTCCTCGCTGGAGCATTGGAACAGCGTTCCCCAGCGACCGACGGCGCCGCCCACTGCACACGCCACCGCGTTGGACCAGGCGTTGCGCGACACGCGCATCGTCGTCTCGATCTCGTCGAAGCCGAAGGCGACGGCGGTCGCGGCATCCGCGGCGAGCTGCAGCGGGTCGTCCTTGGCGTTGGTGACATGCGCCTGGTTACCCGGCGTCTTGCGTGCCCGCATCTTCGAGTAGGCGAAGGCGATCTCCAACGCATTAAGCTGCGACACGACCTCGGCGAGTTTGGCGGGTGTCATGCCATGCGCGAGCCGCACCAGTGTTTCGCGCGGCACGTTCATGTCGACCAGCCAGCGTGCGACGGTGGCCGAGTCCAGCGCCATCGCTTCGGACGCCACCTCCTGGTCGATGTGATGGCGGGCTATGAAGCGGTCGATCATGTCGTAGTCGTGCTCGAGCACTCCATCAAGGGACACGACGCGCCCGCCCTTGATGCCGATGCCAGGTTTGGGATCGGCTGGGCTGGAGAAAGCGGAGAAGCCGTTGGCAGGGTCTTCCGCCGCGAACTTGTCCAGCCGCAACGGCCGCTCGTCCCAGTCGGCGAAGCGCTTCCAGCGGTTCATTCTCGGCGTCATGCGTGCGTTCCTCGACCGAGCGGAAAGACTATTGAATGCCCGCTCGTCACACAATGGCCCGGATCGAATCTCGCCGAAGGCCTGGCGCCATTGCTTGCCGCAGGCAGAACTTATTGTCCAAGAAGGCATCGCTCTCCAGCGTGATCGACAAAGTCGGCTTGTGGGTCGGCCTGCCGGGCTGAAACAGGCCCGCGCAACTGGCCACCGGTCTTGTCAGCGATGGGAATCGCCCGGGAGGCGCGTTGGCGTGCCCATGGAGCTAACCCGCGCCAGCCACGGGCGACGCCAGGGACGCCGCGAGCTGGACCAGTTCGGCCTGTCGCCGCACGCCGGTTTTCTCGAACAGCCGCAGCAGATGCGTCCTGACCGTGCTGCGGCCGATGTCGAGAGCATCGGACGTCTCCTCGACCGTGCGGCCGGCTGCGATCTGCTCGAAGACACGCGCCTCGGCCGGCGTCAGGCCGAACAATGCCGCGACCAGCGCGGTCGGCGCGACGAACGGAGTGTCCGCCCGTGCGACAAACACCGCCGCGACCACGCTGGCATCGAACGCCCCGCGCCCCGGTCGCAGCGGCAGGACGTGCAAG
This sequence comes from Mesorhizobium erdmanii USDA 3471, assembly GCF_000472705.1. Lineage (GTDB taxonomy): Bacteria > Pseudomonadota > Alphaproteobacteria > Rhizobiales > Rhizobiaceae > Mesorhizobium > Mesorhizobium erdmanii. The sequence goes on from NZ_AXAE01000008.1 coordinate 44,798, forward strand.
GCTCCAGCTGAGCCGTCGCGCCAGCGTATCGGAACCCCCAACCCTTTGCGACCGATGGCGCTCTCGTCCTGCGCTGCCTGAGACACCGCGACGGCCAACGCGCTGGACACGGCGGCGACGCTGGTGCTGAGAACCCCGTTGCGGATGTTCAGCAGCTCGCCCGTGGCGACGATGTTCTGGGCAGCTGGATTGGCATGCACGACATGCAGATCGGCGGTGGTGAGAAAGATCGGCGCCGTCAGCGTGTCGAGCACCGTCTGGAAGGTCGACCGGGCTATCGCCGCCATGTCCAGCAGCCGATTGATCGTCGCGGCGCGCTGGAGATGCGGGATCAGCAATCGGGCGGCCTCTATCTGCTGATCGTTGATGGGAGGGGCATCGGCATGGCGGCTGAAGGACAGCGAGCCGAGACCACGCCCATCCCGCGCGAGCGGCAGTGCCAGGGAGTCGATCATGCCTTGCGGTTTGCCGACCTCCACAAAATAACGGTTCGTCGTGGTGTCGAGGTTGGGATTGAGCTGGCTCAACACCGCCGGCCGATCCATCGGCAGCGAGCCTACCACCGCCATGCCACCCCATAGCTCGACGATTTCAGCGCCGTAGCTGACCATCTGGTCGACATAGGGGTGCGGGATGTTGCTGGTTACGTTGAGCAGCACCTCGCCCGACGGCAACGCTTGCAGCCGGATGGCGGCTGTCCCGAAGCCAAGGGCGATGCGCATCTCCTCGATCGCGACGGGCCAGCGCGCGGGATCGATCGCGGCGTCGTAGATCAGCCCGATCAGTTCGGACAACTGGGCCATCGAGAAAGCAGAGCGCATCGCACCATTCCCTTGCCGCACGGCAACAAAATCTTTGTTGCATCGCAACAAAATGAACACATGACCCGGATTGGGCAAGCCCCATCATCTCCCGAAGATGGAGATCAGCATTGGGCGGTACCATCGAACTCTGGCAGTCGCTATCCACCGAATGGTGGAAGACGCGGCATTTTCTTTGTGTTCGTTTGCGCCCGTCGGGTGCTGCGGTCCTGCGCGGAATTCGGGGGCATCGGTGTTTGCAAGGCGAGTGCTGTTCGGGGACGGCGGCACAACCGCCGAGTGCGCAACTGCTTGATTGTCAGCCCAGCCATGGCCGGAGCACCTCCCGCCCGGCTCGGCCAATTCGCGTGGGACCGGCAGCCGCCGGCAGGGGTCGATCAATTGGCAATGAAGCGAGGGCTTTGAAACGTGATTGCGGAAACGATTGGATGCGTGAACGTATCGGAAGACGCCGCTGCCCAGGCAAAAAGCGAAACAGTCGCGACAAGGCGCCAAGGGCGAAAAGGCAATGGACTCGTGTCGGCCGCGACGGCGGTTTTCGGTGGGCTGGCATCCTCCCAAGTGCCGGCTGTCGGGACAGCGGTATTCGTGGCGGTCGCGGCCGCCGGCTGTGTCGCCGTCGCGCCGGCGCGGGCGGCAGGCGTCATCTGCCAGGATTTCAATGGTGCGGATGGTGGAGCAGCTTTCGCGCAGACGTCAGGCGGCGGCACGGCATGCGGAAGATCCGCCAATAGCGATGGTGCTCTCTCGACTGCGATCGGCAATGGCGCGGGTGCTTTCGGGGACAACAGCGTAGCGCTCGGCCTCAACGCGAGCGCCGGTGGACTCGTTTTCGACGTGAACGCGGGCGGCCTGACCACCGACTACAACAATGCGAATACAACGGCCATCGGCACCGGAGCCCAGGCCGGCGCCAGCGCGATTGGCCAGGCCAACGCCACGGCGCTTGGTACTTCGGCCCAGGCGAATGCCGGGGACGCGACGGCCCTTGGCAGCTCGGCGCAGGCGAACGGCGGCAACGCCACGGCTCTTGGCAACGCGGCCAAGGCAAATGCCGTGAACGCCGTTGCCCTCGGCGCCGATGCAACGGCCAACTACGAGGCCTCCATCGCCATCGGCGTTGGCGCGACGACAACGCGCGACAACCAGGTCATGATTGGCACGGGCAACAGCACCTATACGCTGACCGGCGTCGCTTCGCAGGCGGGCAAGGCCGCGCAAGCCGGTCCCACCTATCTGTTGACGACGGACAGTAGCGGCAATCTGGCCGCGTCGACATTCGATGTCGCGACGCTTGCCAACCTGCCGGCACAGGTCGCCCAGAACAGCAGCGATATCGGCACTTTGAACAGCACGGTGAGCAGCCACGCCACCGAACTTGCAGACCATGAGACGCGCATCACCAACAACACCAACGCCATTGCGGTGCACACCACCGAGATCGCGGACCTTGACACCAGGGTGACCACCAACTCCAGCAACATCACCCAACTCGACGGACGTGTCGGCGCGCTCGAGGCTGGTATCCAGAATCTCGGCGACCAGATCAGCGAAACCCGCACCGAAGCCCGTGCCGGCACCGCGCTGGCGCTGGCGACGGCGGGGCTGCGTTACGACGACAGGCCTGAAAAACTGTCGCTGGCCGGCGGCTTTGGCTATTTCAAGGGACAATCGGGGCTGGCGCTCGGTCTTGGTTACAACACCAGCGAGGATTTCCGCCTCAACGCCGCCTTGTCGGCCACCACCAGGCAAGGCGATGTCGGCGTCAGCGTCGGCGCATCGTGGACGCTGAACTGAGGCGGTCGGCGTGATGCGGGGTCTTCGGTTTCGGCGCGGCATGCCTTGCTGGCGCAACAGAGGCGTCTCCGATCTTCAGGGCTTATCGAGTGCGAGGGGGCAGGCTTGAAAGAGCCGGCGGCGGTCGCGTCCAGGACCTGCGGACGCGACCGCCTGTCTTCCCCGCCCAAGGCTCGGGTTCCGCGTCAGTTCCAGAGGTGACATGAAGCGCCGGCGATTTTTCTCAACAGCGCGGATGACGCAGGCCATGGTGACAGGCTTGCTGTCGGCCGGCTTGATGACGGCACCCTTGGACGTTGCGGACGCCCAAACCAAAAAGACCGAGAAGGGCGACAAGGTCCATGCCGCTCGCCCGGCCAACATCGACCGCAACGGCGTGCTGATCCTGATCCGCGGCACGCTGCTGGCGCTCGACCAGGCCAACAAGACCGGCAACTACACCGTGCTGCGCGATCTCGGCTCGCCCAATTTCCAGGCCAACAGCGCAGCCGGGCTCGGCGACATCTTCGCCAACCAGCGCAAGCAAGCGCTCGACTTCGGCGCTGTAGCGGTGCTCGATCCGCAACTGACCTTGCTGCCCCAGATCGAGCCGAACGGCATGCTGCACATGGCCGGGTTTTTCCCGTCGGTGCCAATGCAGGTCAATTTCGAGCTTCTGTTCGAGCCGACGAACCGGCAGTGGAAAATCTACGGCGTGTCGGTCAACCTCACCTCGGGAGCGCCGCAGGCGCCCGACACGCCCGTCGCCGAGCAGCAGAAACCGGACGATGCCGGCCTGCCACCGGATGCACCCTCGATGGCCGTCCAACCGAAGAAGACAGCAAAACCTTGAAGCGGCATGCGCATTCAGCCGCCACTACGACAGCAACCCGATGCGCAGGGCGCTGGCCAGCAGTGACAGCGCGAAGACGAACAGGCCCGAACTGAAGACAAGATTGACGGTGCGCAGCCCGCGCGCGCTCAGCCGCTTGCGCAGATGGTTGGTGGCCAGCGTCAGTGTTGTCCACCAGGCCGCCGAGCCGAGCAGCACGCCGGCCGAGACAAGCGCCAGGGTTTGCCAGGACGGCATGCCGGCCCCCAGTATCCCCGGTGTGAGGGTGAAGAAGCCGAGCAGCGTCATCGGATTGCCCAGCGTCCAGATCAGCCCCGTCACATAGGCCCGGCCCGATGGCATGCGCCGCTGCAGGGCGCTGTCCAGCGACGGCGTCAGCCGCGCCGCCGTCACCGCCATGTAGAGCAGGAACAGGCCGGCGCAGAGCTGCAGCAGCATGTGCCAGCCGATCAGCAAATGCGCCACCGCCCCAAGCCCGGCGGCGGCGATGGAGGCGTAGACCGAGTGGGTGGTCGCCGCCCCGTAGCCGGTGGCCAGACCCGGCGCGATGCCGCCCGCGATCGTGCGCTGCACGCATAGGAGGCCGGTGGGACCGATGGGAGCCGCGACCGCGAACCCCAGCAAGGCCCCACGCATCGCACTGAGGAAAAGGTCTGCTGTACCCGACATGCGAACAGATATTCCGTTGGCCGCACGTCGTCGGGGTTCAGAGCCAGGCACCAGCCTGGGCCAGATGCTGGCCAAGGCCGGCAACGGTCGCCCCGCTTTCGTGAGCTGCTTCGACATTCTTCCGGCAAGACGGCTGTTGGCGGGGCTGACAAGCACGTCGTCTTGAAGCTTCTCTCCAAGTATTAGCTAGATGTAATGTTTCCGCGCGTATAGGCGCCGCTCAGTTCGGTGAGTTTAAGACCTGACTAATGTGCCGACGCACTACTGGCGGCGGAGAAATCTGCAATTCCCCTGATGCGCGTCACGTGCCCTTGACTCAGTCCAACCTCAAGCCGATGCACCCAACCACAAATGAGCCATCGCGGCGTCCACCATTTGGATTAGGCTCGACTCCCAGCTTCTGTTTTTTACTGATTTTCCGTTGGCGTTCGGTGCGGCAAGTTCGGGTGGCCGCTTTCAACCGGGTTTCGTGCGGTCATTTGACTGCATACAGGAATTCAAGTATCCGGAGGCTGTCAAACAGGAAGGCCAGACCGGAACGATGTCAACTGCTGAAATGGCCATGCGTGAGGATCTGGCGGCGGCTTATCGGCTGATCGCCCGGTTCGGAATGGACGATATCATCCACACGCACATTTCCGCGCGTCTGCCCGAAGCGCCGGAACTCCTGCTGATCAATCGTTACGGTGATCTTTTTCGAGAAGTCACGCCGGAATCGCTGGCGGTGATCGACCACCATGGTCAGCAGATGCGTGGCCAGCAGGTGCCGATCAACACCGCGGGTATCGTCATCCACACGGCGGTCCACGCCGCGCGCCCTGATGCGATCTGCGTCATGCATACGCATACCGCGGCCGGCGTTGCGGTCAGTTGCCTCGAGGAGGGGCTTCTGCCGCTCAACCAGACGTCGCTGCTCTTCTACGGGCAGGTCGGTTATCATGAATTCGAGGGCATCGCGCTCGATCCCGGCGAGCAGGAGCGCCTGGTCGCCGATCTCGGTGCCAATCGCGCCATGATCCTGAGAAACCATGGGCTGTTGACCGTCGGACGATCTGTTGGAGAGGCTTTTGCCCTGATGTACAACCTCGAGCAGGCGTGCCGGATCCAACTTTCCGTATTGGGCAGCGGGCGCCCCATCCATCTGCCCAGCAAGGAAGTGTGCGAGCGCACCGCCAGGCAGTATGAAGCGGATCCGGACGGCGCCGCGGAGCTGGAATGGCTGGCGCTGCGCCGGCTTGCCGGAATGCCCGTCGACGGGCATTGATCCATGCGGATCGTCGTCGCCGATCCGCTTGCCTACAGTGATTCATTCGAGCGCGCATTGCGTGCAGCGCTTCCATCGGCGGACTTCGTCCGATGGCCTGATCTGGCGGATGGCGCGGAATACGATCTTTTGGTTGCCTGGCATCTGCCCAAGGAGATGATCGCGCTGCCGCGCTCGCTGCGCGCCGTCTTCTGCTTCGGCGCGGGAACGGATCAGCTTCTCGGTGATCCCCGTATCCCGGCCGATCTCCCGATCGCGCGCCTGCAGGATCAAGGCCAGGCCGAGCAACTGCTGGACTATGCGATGCATGCGGTCTTCACGCGCCTGCATGACGACATCGTCATCAGAGCGGACCAGCATGCCCGCCTGTGGCGCCAGCCCGATCGTCAGAACCGGACACGTGGGTCGCTGCGGACGGCTGTCCTTGGGCTGGGTCCGCTCGGCATGCATGTCGCGCAAGGGCTTTCGGCTGCCGGCTTCCCGGTATCCGCCTGGTCGCGAAGCGCCCGCAGCATCGAAGGCGTCGCCTGTCTGCATGGCGCCGACGGGCTCGGCGCCTGTGTCGACGGCGCCGACGTGGTGGTCAATCTGCTGCCCTCCAGGCCGGAGACGAAGGGCATATTGTCGGACCGCTTGTTTTCCCGCCTGGCGCCCGGCGCCTATGTCGTCAATCTCGGCCGGGGCGATCACCTCGACGAGGAGGCGTTGCGCGCCGGCCTCGATCGAGATTGGGTCGGCGCGGCGTGGCTGGACGTCTTTCCCGTCGAGCCACTCCCGGCCGAACACTGGTTCTGGGGGCACGAACGCGTCCGGCTGACGCCTCATCGCGCCGGCCTGCCGACGCCACGGGGTGCCGCGGCGTCCATCACCGCCGTCGTTGCGGCGCTGGAAAGTGGGCGCCCGCTTCCGGGATTGGTTAGACCTGGGAGAATGATCGGAAATTGAGCCGATCTCGCAGCTGCACAGAAAATGTGCTTGACTCGAAATGAGCCTGAATGCCAGCATACAGCCATGCTGAAATTGAGCGCCACACTCCTGCCGGATCAGAACGAGCGTCGAAACACGATCTCGGCGAAGGCCTATGTCGAGCTGCGCGAGGCGATCATCACCGCCCGCGTTCCGCCCGGTGCCAATATCTCGGAAACGGATGTCGCCCAGTCGCTCGGCATCAGCCGCACCCCAGTGCGCGAGGCATTCACGCGGCTCTTCGACGAGGGCCTGATCGAGATTTCACCCCAGACCGGCACCCGCGTCTCGCTGATCGACATGGCGCGCGTCCGCGAGGCGGTGTTCATCCGCTCCACGCTTGAAAGCGCTGTCATCGCCAACGCCGGCATCAGGCCCGATCCGGCCATGCTGGACGAGATCGAACTGTCGCTTCGGGCGCAGGAGCGTCTTGTCCACGGCGATGACATGGGCGCCTTGCACCGCGCCGACATGGCCTTCCATGCAGGCCTGCTCGGCGCTTTCGCGCATCCGCGGGCGTGGACGGCATGCCAGCACGTTTCGGCCGACATGATGCGCGTCCAGTTCCTGATCGGTATGAAGCCGGATCATATCCGCTCGATCATCGCCGAGCACCGCGCGATTTTCGACGCGGTCCGGGCCGGCGATATGGGCGAGGGCGCACGGCTCATCGCGGCGCACATCCGCAATACGGACCTGGATCAGGTTGCCCTGAAGCGAGAGCATCAGGAATTCTTCCGGACCGGAGACCTTTCGTGAACGCCGCCGTCGCCCGCTCGCGTTTCGACGCGGAGGCGTTCCGAGACTTTTTTTGGCCGGTTATGAAACCGGTTTACTGAAATGGATATCCGCGCATGTCTCGCGGGAGTGGGGCCGCTTGTCGGGAAGGTTGAAAGTCACCATTCGCGACGTCGCGCGGGCAGCCGGGGTGTCCGTCACGTCCGTTTCGCGTCATCTCAATGGGCAGATCAGCCTGCCGGAGCCGACGGCCAGCCGCATCGGGCAGGCGGCGGAACGCCTCGGCTATCGGCCCAACGCCATTGCCCGCAGGCTCAACAGCGGCAAGAGCGAGACGCTCGGTCTCATCACCGCCGACATTGCCTATCCGCTGTTCGCCGAGATCGCCAGCGCGTCGGAGGCCGAGGCCGCGAGGCACGGCTACAATCTCCTGATGTTCAACAGCCGCAACTTGGTGGAGAAGGAAGTCTCCTTCCTGTCGCGCATCGAGGACCGGCAGGTCGACGGCATCCTGCTTCTCACCAACCACCACGATGACGGGCGGCTCCTGCGGCGGATCAACGAGACCGGAAACGTCGTGCTCCTCGACGAGGACGTGCCGGGTGCGAAGGCGCCACGACTGTTCGCCGACAACGTCAATGGCGGCCTCCTGGCGACACGTCATCTGATAGCGCGCGGCCATACCCGCATCGCCGCCATCGGCGGGCCGAGGGGGCTTCTCAGCACCACCGAACGCCTCGACGGCTTTACGCGGGCGCTTGGCGAGGTCGGTCTTCATGCAGATCCCGCACTGCTGAGGTTCTGTGAATACGAGGAGGCGCCCGCCTCGATCGCGTTTCTCGACCTTCTGCAGCAGGACGAGCCGCCGACCGCGATCTTCACCTTCGGCGACATGCTGGCCACCGGCGCCATGCGGGCCGCACGGCAGGCCGGCATCCGCATTCCAGACGACATTTCGCTCGTCTCCTTCGACGATATCCACAATGCGGACCTGCTCGCGCCGGCGCTGACTACGGTACGTCAGTCGGCGGCTGAGTTCGGCACGCGTGGCGTCAACATGCTGATCGATTTCATCAGCGGCGGGAAAATCGAAACGGTGATCGAACGGGTCGGCGTCGAACTCGTCATACGCGGCTCGGTCGCACCGCCACACAGCCGTCCATCAGGACGTTCGACAAGGCACACCGGTTCCGGAAGCCCTGATGGGCTCCCGGTGTCGGCCAGGGAGGAAGAACCAAAAAAATAGCAACTTCCGCGGACGTGAAAGGGGAACAGACATGTCCAACAATCGCTTTGGTCAAGACGCAGCGTTGATTGCGCTTGATAAGTTCAGAACAGGGAAGATCGATCGCCGAGGCTTCATGACCGCCATGGCCGGGCTTGGTCTCGCGGTCGCCTTCAGGCCGGGGCGGGCTTCCGCCGCGGTGTCGGAAATCGTCGTCTGCAACTGGGGCGGTGCTGCGCTCGAAGCCTTTCAGAAGGCCTATGGCGCGCCGTTCAAGGCCAAGTCCGGCATCGAGGTCGTCGTCGACGGCACCGGCCCGGCGACCGGTGCGATCCGCGCCATGGTCGATTCCAAGAACGTCACCTGGGATGCCACGGATGGCGGCATGACGGACGCCGTGGTGCTCGGCAAGGGCGGCTATGTCGAACCGATCGACTATTCGATCGTCGACAAGTCGCTTGTCGGCGAAGGCCTCGCGGCCGAATTCGGCATCTGCAACTACACCTACTCCAACGTGCTGGCCTATGACGCCAAGAAGGTCGGCGCCACGGCGCCTTCAAGCTGGAACGACTTCTTCGATCTCGAGAAGTTTCCCGGCAAGCGCACCATGTGCAAGTGGATCCAGGGGCAGCTCGAAGCCGTGCTGCTGGCCGATGGCGTCAAGCCGGAAGAGATCTACCCGCTCGACGTCGATCGTGCCTTCAAGAAGCTCGAGCCGCTGCTGCCTCACCTGATTTTCTGGGAGTCGGGCGCGCAGAGCCAGCAACTCTTCCGTGACGGAGAGGTGGTCATGGGCAATATCTGGCATACGCGCGCCAACCTGTTGCGCAAGGAAAACCCGGACTACACCTGGACCTGGAACCAGAACCTGATGTTCGCCAGCGCTTGGTCGGTGCCGAAGGGCAATCCGGCCGGCAAGAAGGTCTTCGACTTCATCAATTCGTCGATGGACCCTGAAGGCCAGGTGACGCTGCTGCGCATCATGGGCAACGGCCCGTCCAACCCGAAGGCGCTGGCGCTGATGACCGCCGAGGACAAGGCTGTCTATTCGCTGGCCCCCGAGAACGCCAAGACGGGTCTGCCCATCTCGGCGCAATACTATGCCGACAACGAGGCCGAACTGCAGAACAAGTTCCTCGACTTCATCTCACGCTAACATCGGAGACCTACCACCGGCCAACAGCCGGTGGTGGTTCGAAACACCATGACGTCATTCCAGCGTTGGGCCTTCTGCCTGACGGTGCCGGCGGCGCTTTTGACTCTGTGTCTCTACGTGCTGCCCATCCTTCAGGTGCTGGCGCTCAGTTTCACCGAGCCGACCCTCGGCTTCGGCAATTATGTGGCTCTGTTTCACAACGCCGCGATCGGACGCGTCGTGCGTACGACCGTCATCGTCTCGGCGGTGACGACCGTTCTTACGATCGTCATGAGCTATGCCGTCGCCTTCGCGCTGGTTCATATGCCGCCAGCGCCGCGCCGCGTCGCGCTGTTCATGGTCATGGTGCCGTTCTGGATATCGGTGCTGGTGCGCGCCTTTGCCTGGATCACCATCCTGCGCCGCAATGGCGTGCTCAACTCGGCCCTCGTGGGCAGCGGAGCCGTCAGCGAGCCTCTTGAACTGGTCTACAACCAGTTTGGGGTCATCGTCGGCATGGTGCATTACATGATGCCCTTCGCCATCATGCTGCTCTATGCGAACCTGTCGGAGATCGACCTCAGGATCATCCAGGCGGCGCGGTCGCTTGGCGCGCGCCCGGTCACCATCTTCTTTCGCGTCTGGTTGCCGCTCAGCGTGCCCGGCCTGGCAATCGCCGGCCTGTTCATCGTCATTTTCTCGCTCGGCTTCCTCGTCACGCCGGCGATCCTCGGCGCCGGCAGGGTGCTGATGGTCGCCGAATACATTTCCGTTCAGATATCCTCGACCCTGCGCTGGGGCGTGGCGACGGCGCTGTCGACGATGCTCCTGCTCGTCGTCGGCATCCTTGTCGCGCTGGCCATGCGCAGCCCGGCGTTGCGTGCGGCCTTCGAAGGTGGCCGAAAATGACGCCGAGCACCCGCCGTCTGCTCGAACGCGCGCTGCCGAAGGTCTTCGCCTGGCTGCTGCTCGCCTTCCTGTTCGTTCCGGTGCTCGTGGTCATTCCGGTGGCGTTGACCGACCGGGACTACCTGTCACTGCCCAACAACGGCATTTCATTCGACCATTTCGCCGCCCTGGCCAATTGGCGCGCGGGCTGGATGCCGAGCATCCTCACCAGCCTCGGCATCGCGGTGGCTTCAAGTGTCGTGGCGACGGCGGTTTCAGTGGCCTTCGCCATCGGCGCCTGGGTCTATGTCGGTCGCTGGCCGTCGATCCTGCGTGTCGTGCTGCTGTCGCCGTTGATCGTGCCGCCGATAATATATGCGGTCGGCATGGTGCGGCTGTGGTCGAAGCTGGGGCTTCTCGACACATGGCTTGGCGTCACCATTGTCCATGTGATCCTGGCGATGCCGCTCGCGGTGCTGGCGGTCGGCGCTTCGCTGTCGAACCTCGATCCAAGGCTGGTGCAGGCGGCCCGCTCGCTCGGCGCGCGCCCAGAGACGATCTTTGGCCGCGTCATCCTGCCCAACATCGTGCCGGGCACGGTTGCCGGAGCGATCCTCGCCTTCATCGTCTCCTGGGACGAGATCACCGTAACGTTGTTCATCACCAGCCGGGGCATCGTCACCTTGCCGCGCAAGATCTGGACGAGCATCGCCGATGCCGTCGACCCCGCGCTGGCCGCGTGCACAACCGTCATGCTGGCGGTCACCATCGTCGGCCTCATCCTGCGCATGACCGTCTGGGACCGTATCGCCCAGCGCCGGCCATGACACGACCTTCAACAGCTTCGCTTGTTTCAGAAAGGAAATCGAAGACATGACTGCCCACAGCGCCGCAATGAGCGAGCACGAATACCGCGAGGCCAAGTTCTTCCAGACCTTCGGCTCCGTTCCAACGCCGGCTTTCCACGACCCGGAAGAACAGACCCGCGTCTGGGGTCGGCCCTGGGGTTGCAGCAATGATGTCGGCAAGCTGCGCGCCGTGCTGATGCACCGGCCGGGCGAGGAGATCAACGTCGTCGACAAGAACAAGCCGATGCCCGAGATCGGCGGCTTCGGCGATCCGGAGAAGGGCTGGTACTTCATGGGCAAGACGCCGCCGGATCTCGCCGCCATGCAGGCCGCCCATGATGGCTTCACCAAGCTGTTGCGGTCGGAGGGCGTCGACGTCATCCTCACGGAGAAGGCCGCGCCCGGCGCGCTCAAGTCGACCTTCTGCCGCGACAGCGTCATCGGCGTGAAGGGCGGTGCGATCGTCACCCGCCTTGCCCGCCGCGCACGCCGCGGCGAGGAACTGATGGTTACCCAGGCGCTCGCCAGGGCCGGTTGCCCGATTCTCGGCACGCTGCACGGCGAGGCCGTGTTCGAAGGCGGCGGGTTCGCGTTGCTCGACGACAAGACGGCTGTCTGCTCCGTCTCCGTCGCCTGCAACGCCGAGGGCGTGCGGCAGGTCGAGATGATCCTCAACAGCCTCGGCGTCGAGCTGATCAAGGTGCCGATGCCGGGTTATCGCATCCACATCGACGGCAGCTTCATGATGATCGACAAGGAGACGGCGATCATCAACATCAACGAATTGCCCTATGTCTTCATGGAGTATCTGAACAAGCGCGGCATGAAGCTGATCGAGCTGCCGCCGGAGGATAACGCGTTCTCGCTGAACTGCCTGGCGATCGCGCCCGGTCGCGTCGTCATGCACGCCACCCGCACACCGCGCCTGGCCGACCGGCTCGACGCCGCCGGCATCGAGATCTTGACGCTGGACTATGAATGCATCGAACTGAACGGAGGCGGCATCCATTGCTCGACGGGTCCGCTCGCCCGGGATCCGATCTGAATGTCCTTCCTCGACGTCAGAAACCTCCGCAAGACCTACGGGTCCGCCGTCGCCCTCGACGGGGTCGACCTGTCGATCGAGGCGGGGGAGTTCGTGACCTTGCTCGGCCCTTCGGGATCGGGCAAGACGACGCTTTTGATGTCGGTCGCTGGGTTCGCCAAACCGGACGAAGGCGCCATCCGGCTGGATGGCGTCGACATCACGCGCGTCGACCCGGAGGACAGAAATTTCGGACTGGTCTTTCAGGGTTATGCGCTGTTTCCCCATTTGAACGTCGCGGACAACATCGCCTTCCCCTTGAGGGTCCGCAAATGGGACAAGGCCAGGATTGCGGCAAGGGTCGAAGAAGTCCTGAACCTCGTTGGTCTCGACAAGCTGGCCTCGCGCAAGCCGCGCGAATTGTCGGGCGGTCAGCAGCAGCGCGTGGCGATCGGTCGCGCGCTGGCCTTCGGGCCGAAGATACTGCTGCTCGACGAACCGCTGTCGGCGCTCGACCGTACGCTGCGCGACATCATGCAACGTGAACTCAAGCGGCTGCATCGGCAAACCGGCGTCACCTTCGTCTATGTTACCCACGACCAGGAGGAAGCCTATGCCATGTCGGACCGCATTGCCGTCTTCCACAATGGCGGCATCGTCCAGGTCGGCACTCCCCGCGACATCTACCGCGCGCCCGCCTCGCGCTTTGTCGCGGGCTTCCTTGGCGGCAACAACATCGTTTCGGCGCGCGCCATCGATGGCGGGATCGAGCTGTTTGGGACCAGGGCGCCGATGCCCGAGGGCTACGATGCGTCACGGCATGGCCGGTCGGCGCTCACGGTCTGGATGCGGCCGGAAGACATCGCCATCGGCGAGCCGCGGCCTGGGGCCATCGCCTTTCCCGCTGTCGTCGCCGACGTTTCCTTCGTTGGCTCGTCCGAGCGTGTAACCGTATCAACCCCGGACGGCCAGGAACTCCTGGTCCTGGCATCCTTGGCAACGGCTCGCGATGTCGCTGCCGGTGGCAAGGTCACCTGCAGCGTGCTGCCCTCGAGCATCGGCTTCATGGCCGATGAATAGGACGGCATCCGTCCGCGGCGCCTTCAATTGACGATCAAATCCGGCCGAAATCCGCATCCCTTGACAGATTGAGAGACATGATGACCATCAGCCTTCGCACCATCGACATCCCCGATTTCGGCATTCCCGTCGAGCGTCCCGCCATTCCGGCCGCGACCTACGAGGCACGTTGCGCCAACGCGCTCAAGCGCGCCGGCACGGACTGGCTCGCCGTCTACGCCGATCGCGAGCATGCCGCCAACATCGCCTTCCTGACCGGCTTCGAGCCACGTTTCGAGGAGGCGATCCTGCTGCTCGGCAAATCGGGTCAGCGCATCGTCGTCACCGGCAACGAGAATCTCGGTTATACGCCCGTCGCCGGACTGCCAGCCCTCATCACCATGCTGGCGCAGTCCCTGAGCCTGATGGCGCAGGACCGCACGCAGAAGCCGGACCTCGTGGCCGTATTGCGAGAGGCCGGCGTCGATCCAGGCGACAGTGTCGGCCTGGTCGGCTGGAAATATCTCGAGAAGGAAGAATGGTCCGCGCAGCGTCCGACCTTCTTCGTGCCGGCCTTTATCGTCGATGCAATCGCTTCGATCGTGTCCGCATCGTCGATCACCGATGCGACGCCGGTGCTCATGCACCAGACGAACGGGCTGCGCGCCGTCGTCGATGCCGATCAAATTGCCGAGGCCGAATGGGGCGCGGCCCGGTCTTCCACGGCCGTGTGGCGTATCCTGAGCGGCTTCACGCTCGGCGATACCGAGCTCATGGCAGCCTCGCGCATGGGTTATGCGGGCGAGCCGATGAACTGCCATCCGATGTTGGCAACCAATGACGCGTCCGGCCAGGTGATAGGCCTGCGCAGTCCTACGGCCCGTGTCGCGAAGCGTAATGATGGCGCCACCACGGCGGTCGGCTACTGGGGCGGGCTGACCGCCCGCGGCGGCCTGATTGCCGAGCATGACGATGCATTTCTGGACGTGGCGAAGGCCTATTTCCGCGGCCTGATCGCCTGGTACGAGGCGGCCGGCATCGGCGCCGAGGGCGGCGCGATCCATGAGGCCGTGATTTCGACGTTGGTGCGTGGCAAGCTGCGCCCAGCCCTCAATCCCGGCCATCTCGTCGGGCTCGACGAGTGGATGAACTCGCCGATCCGTCCCGGCTCCTCCGAGCGCATCGTTTCGGGCATGCCGTTCCAGGTCGACATCATACCCGTGCCAATGCCCGATGGATGGACGCTCAACAGCGAGGATCCGGTAACCTTCGCCGATGCCGGCCTGCGTGCCGAAATCGCCCAGCGTCACCCGGCGCTGTCGCAGCGGTTCGAGGCGCGCCGCCGGTTTGTCGCCGAGAGCATCGGCATCACGGTGAAGGAGGATATCCTGCTGTTGTCAGCCATCCCGCTCTGCTTGCCGCCCTTCTGGCTTGCCAGCGGCAAGCTTTTGGGCGGCGACTGAGGAAGCTTCAGGCTGTGCGACCGCGACGCAGACGGGCTGAGGCAACAGGGAATAGTCCGTTTCAGGTGTCCGGGCGGAAGGGTTTGGCCAACGACGCCGGGAAATGCAGCGCCAGCATCTGGCGGTTTCGCGAGATCAGGACCAGCACGATGATTGTCGCCAGATAGGGCAGGGCCGACAGCAACTCGGAAGGCACATCCTGGTTCTCGAAGACACCGCTTTGCATGCCGCGTTGCTCGGGAGACGAAGGTGGAGGCGATGCTGTTGACATGCGGCTCGGGAATGCCGTTGCGCAGAAGAAGCGCGCGGCCGGGGCAATCCCGGTCGAAAGCAAGAGGCTTGCGATTGCCGTAGAGCTGGAGCAGTCGGTAGGCCCAACCCACTTCGAGGTCGGCTTCGAGTTGGCCGACATCATCTGCGTTGCCGATGCGGCGCGTCATAAGGCAGGAAAAGCTTCAGATGAATGTTGGCTGGGGAACCTGGATTCGAACCAGGACTAACGAAGTCAGAGTCCGCACTGCGATCGAATCCTTTAAGAAAATTATGATAGGAGTTACAGCTAGTTAGCGCCTAGCCGAAGATACAATTGGGGAGGCGGAGCCAATGCTCAAGGTTCCAGCATTTTCCATGGATTCCCGCGTGTTCCCACCGAGCTCCCGCCGCTCCACGCGACAAGAATGCGACATGCGGGCGCGACTGAGGCTACACGAGGACTTCGCGACAATGTTGGCTGAGCCACCAAAATGACACCGCGCATGTGGTCTGTCAAATACTGCGACGGCTGCGGAGATTGAGTTGGGTTTGGTATGATCGTTTGGCCTCAGCGCCTTTCTAAAAACTCAGTACCGAAGCGTGCCTCGGTAGGGCGTGTCCGGCCGCTTACCGGTCCGAAATAGTCAAAGGCAGGGACGGCTCTGCTGCAGGTCGTAGTCGCGCCAGGAGCGGTCATCTAAGCCTAAGGAATGACCGGGTTGGGGCCGCAAGCGGACCATCCGCTTTGGGCATCGGACCTCGAAGAGCAGGCGCTGGAGTGACATTCGCCCTGATACGGTTCCCGCAGCCGGCCGCATCCTGGGCTCGACAAGATCGATCCTTCTGGCCGCGCTAAGGAGGCCATCAAGCGCCAGCATGACTCGCTGCGCGCGATGATCTTCACGACGAGATCGTGCCTCCATGAGTTCCGCCGTCGATACTCCCGGCCGATTGCACAGCTTGCTCATCAGTGACTTCGAGCCGCGGGGGCGCAGGCGCGTTCGGCCGCTCTGATGAAATCATGACTGCCCGGCGTGCCTCCACGAAAGGCGGTGCCATGCACGGAGCCCGGCTACTTTCCGCCCATCGACAAGCCCAGGCGCTGGAACAGCCGGGCCCAGGCGATCTGGCCGATGCTGAAATTATCCAGCCGGAAGAATTCGTTCGGCGCATGGTAGTCCTCGTCGGATGTCGAGAACGAGAAGAAGATCGTGCCGACGCCCAGATGCTCCTTAAAGACGCTGCCGATCGGGATCGTCGCGCCCATGGCGACACGCAGCGATGTCGCGCCCATCATTTCGCCGAGCAGCGTTTCGGCGATGGCAAGCGCGGGCAGACCGGGATCGATCGAGAAGGCCTTCGTGCCGGGGCCGTGGCGTGTGATGTCAAGCGAATAGCCCGTCGGCAAGTGTGTTTCGAGGTGGCGCCGGATGGCCTCGGCAACCTTGCCGGGCTCTTGCCCGGCGACGAGGCGGCATGTGATCTTGGCGCCCGCCGACGAAGGAATGACCGTCTTGGTCCCAGGTCCCGAATAGCCGCCGAATATGCCGTTGAATTCAAGCGTTGGCACCAGCCACTGACGAACCAGGAGGTCGTGGCCGCTAGGCAGCGGATCGGGCGCCGGTGCGCCGATCCCGGCGAAATAGGCGGCGCTATCGAAGCCTGCGGCATCGATCGCGTCGAGAATGGCCGGATCAGGCGGTATGACGCCGTCCGTGAAGCCCGGCACTGTTACAGCGCCGTCCCTGTCGTGCAGGCTGGCCAGCATGGCGGCGAGTGCGCGAATGGGACTTGGCGCACTGCCGCCGTGTCGGCCGGAATGAAGATCCTTCGCCGCGCCCGTCACCACCACGTCGAGCGCGACCATGCCGCGGCTGGCCACCGTCATCGACGGCCTGTCGGCGCGCCACATGGCGCCATCGGCGGAAACGACGAGATCGCAGGCCAGTCGATGGCGCATTGTGTCGACGAGCGGCGAGAAATGCGGGCTGCCCGATTCCTCCTCGCCCTCGACCAGAATCTTGATGCTGAGCGGCAGGCGCCCGGTGGCCTTCAGGAATGCCTCGACAACAAGGATCGGGATCAGCACCGGTCCCTTGTCGTCCGAAACGCCGCGCGCATAGAGCCGATTGTCACGGACCGTCGGCTCGAAGGGCGGCGTCGCCCATTTTTCGACCGGATCCGGCGGCTGCACATCGTAGTGGCCGTAGACGAGAATGGTTTGCGCATCGGCGGCGCCGATGATTTCACCGAACACGGCCGGATGGCCATCCGTCTCGATGATCTCGACGGTCGGGAACCCGGCACGCGTCAGCCGTTGAGCGACGAAGTTTGCGGCCGAACGGATACCGTCGCGATAGGCCGGATCGGTGCTGACGCTCGGGATCCGGCAGAACGCCTTCAGGTCTTCCAAGGCTTCGTCGGCGTGGGCGACGAGATAGGCCTCGACGGCGCTCACTTGCCGCCGTCCACGCTGATCACCTGGCCGCTGACCCAGCCGGCGAAATCGGAGGCGAAGAACATCACCATCGCCGCGATGTCGTCGGGCGAGCCGAGCCGCTTCATCGCGATATTCTGGAGCAGTTTCTGCTGGCCGTCCTCGCCCATCGCCTCCCATTGCCGCTCGGTGCTGGGATTGGAGCGCACGAAACCGGGCGCGACGTTGTTGACTGTGATGTTCCACGGTCCGAGTTCATGCGCGAGCTGGCGTGTCAGCCCGATCTGGCCGGCCTTGGCGCTGGCGTAGGCCTGGATGCCGGTGAGGCTGATGCCGAGCCCGGCGCCGCTGGAGATGTTGATGACGCGCCCATAGCGGCGCATTTTCATGCCGGGCGCCACGGCCTGCGTCATGAAGAAGGCGCCGGAGAGATTGACGTCGAAAATCGTCTGCCAGTCGGTCTGCGAGATGTCCTCCAGCGGTCGGCCAACCTGCCCGCGCACGCCGCCGGCATTGTTGATGAGGATATCCACCGCGCCCGCATCAGCCTCGATCGCGCCGACGACCAGTTGTACACCGCCGCGATTGCCGACATCCACGACATGCGGGCGGCAATTTTCGCCGCAGAGTTGATGGGTTTCCGCAAGGCCGGCTTCGTTGACGTCCAGGATATGAACCGCCGCGCCGCGTTCGGCGAATGCTTTGGCGATCGCACGGCCAAATCCATGCGCCGCGCCGGTGACGATGACGGTTCGCTTGTCGAAACTTATGTTCATTGGGCGCTTGCCGGAGTGCTCGGCATGACTTTGGCCAGTTCATCGAGATTGCTCATAACGAGCCGCCGCTTACCGTCCTCGATCTCGTGGATCATCTCGACGGTGCGCGACGTCAACGGCGTCGCGATACCGAGTTCTCGCCCGATCTCGACGATCGGGAGAATCTGCGCATCGACCTCCGTCTTGCGCTTGCGGATGGCGAGGTCGCGCCAGATGCCGGTATGCGATTTCGCCGACCGACGGTTGTGAATCACCATATCGTTGAAGGAACGATCGGTGGCGGCCTTGGGTGATCCTGGCGCGAACGCGCTCGGGTCAAAGCCGTCGAACGCTTCGACCTTGACCCCATTCGCCTTGGCGACGGCTCCAACTTCCAGTCCCACCGCCGAGAGGACCGCGCGATAGCGCGTGTCGGCAAACACATCGGCTATCGAATCGTCCGTCAGCGCCGTGGCGAAGAGCAGCGCGCCATAGATCATCTTGCCCCAGAGATAGCCCCAGATGTTGTCGGTGAGCACCGCTTTCGGCTCGAAATCCTGCATCAGGCGGTGCAGCTCTTCGATGCGCGGGGTTCGCTTGCCGTCGAGTTCGCCGATCACCACCGCGCCATGGCCGCTGTAATGGACCACGCCCGGCTCCAGGTAATCCGCGCCGAAATTGACGAAACAGCCGATCGTGCGCTGGTTGCCGACGATTTCGGCGATGGTGAGTTCGTTCAACCCGTTCTGCGCCGAGATCACGCAGCCGCCATCGGCCAGATGAGGCAACAGCGCAGTCGCGGCAATGCGCGTATGGTGCGCCTTGACGCACAGGAAAATCCGCTCGAAACGGCCATTTACGGCGGCAGGAAGGAAGGCCGGTGCCTTCACTACATCCTGAAGGATCGGCCCGGCGATGCGCAAGCCATCGGCGTTTATCGCCTTGACGTGGCCGACATCACTGTCGACGAAAGTGACGGCATGGCCGGCGCGGATGAAGGCAGCGCCGAGCGTGCCGCCGATCGCTCCGGCGCCCCAAATCAGGATCGGTCCGGTCTCATTCATGACCATGGACCTTCGAGCAGATCACGCGTCTCGTTGACCGCGATGTCCCAGATCGCCTGCATGTCCTCGTCCGGGCGCTCGTAATAACCACCGAAATTGCCGTCGCCGAGATAGTCGCGAACCGCCTCGGGCGACATCAACCGCATGCGGGCAAGGTCGATCATCGGCTTCTGCTGCGTCGGCGGTTTCGCGCCGGCAAGCCGGGTCCAGGGGAAATTCTCCATCCAGGAGGCGTGGGAGGCGACCGGATCGATCTCGAGCACCTTGCCCATCGTCGCGGGGGCGGCCCACCAATTGTGGAATTTTATCGCGGTATCCGGATTGTCGGCCATCCATTCGATTGCCAGGGCGCCGGCCGGCTGGTTGCCGCCATGGCCGTTGACGATCAGGATTCGCCGGAACCCATGCGCGCGCATGCCGTCGAGGATATCCCTGACGAGGCGTATGTAGGTCTCGATGCGCAGGCTGATCGAACCAGGATAGGCCATGAAATAGGGCGTCAATCCATAGGCGACGACCGGGAACACCGGAATGCCAAGCGGCTCGGCCGCTTCCGCCGCCACGCGCTCAGAGAGGATCGAATCGACCGACAACGAGAGATGCGCGTGTTGCTCCGTGCTGCCGAGCGGAAGGATCGCGCGGTCATCCTGGCCGAGAAATTGCTCGACCTGCCGCCAGTTGCATTCGGAAATTCTCACGACGCCTTCCTTTCCTCGTGCGTTGCATTGATCAGCGGCACCAGCACACGCTCGATTTCGGCGGTGTCGGGGGCATGCCGGTATTCGAATGCGGTGACACGCCCCTGCAATTTCGCCAGGACATCCTCGGCGCCGCTGGCGAACACGACGACATCGGACGCGCCGAGCAGACCCTCCAGATCCGGCGTTTCGAGCGTAGCGCCTGTCAGATGCTCGACATGGGGGGCGAAGCGCTGGACGCCGGCCTTCATGATCGGCAAGAAATCCGGGAACCTGGAGATAACAGCGACGCGCGCCAGCGAATCCAGCGCGGCCAGCGCCTTTCGGGTTTCTTCCGAAGGGATGAAGCTGATCGACACCACCTTGGTGTTGGGGACTAGCGACATCACCTCGCGCTGGCGATTGACGAAGGTGACGGCGAGATCGGCCGAATTGGCGCGTGCACGGGCGGCGGGGTCACGTTCAATCGCCGAGATCGTCAGCGGCTCGACGGCCACGCTATTTCCGAGGCGCGCGGCGATGAAGCGCGAATAGCTGGCGGTGGCGTCGGTGAACAATCCGATCATGACGATCTTGGTCCGGGCACCTATGCTGTCGCGATAGAAGGCGCGCGCGCTGACCAGTGAGACGAGTTCGGCCGGCCGGATCCCCGCGGCGGTTCCGGCGTCAATCAGCGCGTCGATCCGCCTGTGCAGTTCCATCGCCTCCGGACGGGCGGCGAGCCGTGCATGCCCGCTGCTGGTGACGAAGGAGCCGGAACCGGGACGCGTTTCGATCATGCCGGAAGCCTTGAGGTCGCCATAGACCTGGCTGACCGTCATTGGGGCCACGCCGATGCGCTCGGCCAGTTCCCTGACCGACGGGAGCAGTTCTCCCGGCAGCAATTGGCCGCAGGCGATGCCGTATTCGATCAATCCCTGCAACTGCGTGCGCAGAGGCACTGGCAGATCGCGGTCAACCGAGAACTCCATTCAGGTCAGTCCAATCAAGTGTATCATCCACCTATAACGCTTAGTCCGGTCGATCTTGGGTGACAAGCACGTTCTTGCGCCAGAGCAACGGATTTGATGGGACAATCCCGTTGACAGGATAGGCCACGCATGAAAACGTTATGGCCAACAAGAACACTTAAAATTCCTCTGGAGGTACGGGAGCCGTCATGAACATGCTCGTCAAGGCTGCGCTGAGCGCGGCACTTCTCGTTGGAACCAGCTACAGTGCGCTTGCTGTCGAACGCGGCGGCACGCTGAAATACGGCCGCTATGCGGACAGCCTCTTTCTCGATCCGGTGCTCAATGATGCCAATGTCGACATCTGGGTCCTGTCCAATCTCTACGATACGCTGATCCAGCCCACCGACGACGGCAAGGGCCTGAAGCCGGGCCTGGCGACGGAATGGAAGGTCGCCGACGATGGGCTTTCCGTCACGCTGACATTGCGCGACGGCATCAAATTCTCCGATGGATCGCCGATCACCCCAGCCGATGTACAATGGTCGCTGAAGCGCGCCGCCGATCCGAAGAAAGGCATCTGGAATTTCCTGGTTGGCTCGATCCAGGACGTGACCACCGCAGGCGATCACACCGTCATCATCAAGCTCAAGAACACCGATCCGGCGATCCTCGCCGCGCTCACCGTGTTCAACACCGCGATCCTGCCGATGAAGGCGTTCGAAGCCTCGCAAGGGACGACCGACGAGGAAAAGGCGAAGAGCTTCTCGGCGCATCCGATCAGCTCAGGTCCGTTCGTCCTGCAATCATGGGACCACGGCCAGTCGATGAAGCTCACCCGCAACGAAAATTACTGGGCCAAGGGCGAGGACGGCAAGCCGCTGCCCTATCTCGACGGCATCGATTTCGAGGTGATCCCCGATGATGCCACACGCATCCTGAAATTGCAGTCGGGCGAGATCGATGGCGCGGAATTCATCCCCTATGCGCGCGTCGACGAATTGAAGCAGGCCGACGGCATCGACATGAAACTCTACCCGTCGACCCGCGTCGAATACATCACCATGAACGTGCGCCCGAAGATCGGCGACAAGGACAATCCGCTGTCGAACGAAAAAGTACGCCAAGCGATGAACTACGCGACAAACAAGGAAGCGATCATCCAGGTGGTGACCCATGGCGTGGGGTCGCAGATGACCTCGTTCATGTCCTCGGCGACGCCGCTGCACAAGGGTGACAAGCCGCTCTATGCCTATGATCTCGACAAGGCCAAGCAGTTGATGAAGGACGCCGGTTTCGAGAGCGGCTTCCAAACCAGTCTGCTCGTGCTTGCCGGCAACCAGGACGAGATCGGCATCGCCACGGCGCTGCAGCAGATGTGGGGCCAGATCGGCATCAAGCTAGACTTGCAACAGGTCGACAATCCGAGCCGCACCCAGCAATACCGCGACGGCACGTTCACGATGCGCGAGGCGGCGTGGACCGACGACATCGCCGACCCGAACGAGATCGCTTCGTACTTCGTCTATTCGCCGACCATCGGGGCGCTGCATAGCGGCTGGAAGAGCGACGAGGCCGACAAGCTTTTCGAAGCCTCGCAAAAAGAAACCGACGTCGCCAAGCGTACAGACCAATATGCCAAGATGCAGGACATCTACAACAGCAGCGGACCGATCGTCCCGCTCTACGAGACCCCCTATCCGGTCGCGTTGAGCAAGAAGGTGCAAGGCTTCGTGCAGATCCCGCTCGGCAACAATATCTTTGGCGCCGCGTGGCTGGAGAAGTAGGCTAACCGCCTGAGACGGCGAACGGTATGTCGTTCGCCGCCATTTCGCTCCAATTCAACAAGGTCTGGATCACCCTTTGCCGCTGTTGGGCTTCATTTTCCGACGAGTTCTGCAAACGATCCCGACCATCGCCTTCATCCTGGTGGTCACCTTCATCCTCGTCCGGCTTTTGCCGGGCGACCCGGCCAGCGCCATGCTCGGCGACCGCGCCATCGATGCCGACGTCCAGCGCATCAATGCCAAGCTCGGGCTCGACCAGCCGATTCCTGTGCAGTTCCTCTACTTCACCAAGGCGGTCTTTACCGGCGATCTCGGCAACTCGATCGGCCTGAAGCTGCCGGTGATCGAACTGATCGCGCACCGTCTCCCCGTCACATTGATGCTTACCGGAATGGCCGCCCTGATCGCGCTGCTGGTGGCGGTGCCGCTGTCCTTCGTCGCAGCGCTCAACCGTGGCGGCGCGCCGGACGCCATCATCCGCGGCACCTTCCAGATCGGCCTGTCGATGCCCGTCTTCTATGTCGGGTTGGTGCTGCTGACCGTATTTGCCGCTAAATTGCGCTGGTTTCCGGTCGGCGGCTATGGCCAGAACTTCCTCGACGATCTCTATCATCTCTTCCTTCCCGCCACGACGCTGGCGCTCAGCCTTTCCGCCGTGCTCATGCGCAATCTGCGCGCCGCCATCATTGGGGTGGTCGGCGCCGACTATGTCGACTTTGCCCGCGCCAAGGGTCTTCGCGCCAGGGTGATCATGACGCGCCATGTCCTGCGCAATGCGCTGATTTCGACGGTGACGCTGTTCGGCCTGTCGATCGGCACGCTGCTCGGTGGCGCGGTCATCACCGAAACGGTGTTCGCGATCCCCGGCGCCGGACGGCTGATGATCGAGGCCATCTACGGCCGCGACTATCCCGTCATCCAGGGACTGACGATCGCGTTGGCGCTGCTCGTGTCATTCACCTTTCTCCTGACCGACATCGTCCAGGCCTGGCTCGACCCACGGGTCGCCCGATGAGCGCGGGCGCCGTCCCAATCGCCCCGTCGGCGAAACGGCGCCGGGCATTGCCAGGCACGCTGGTTGGCGCGGTCATAGTGCTTGGCGCCAGCCTTGCCCTGGCGTTCTTTCCCAGTCTCTTCGCGCCCTACGATCCGACAGCCTTCGACTACAACGCCATCATGCAGGGCCCGAGTTGGGTGCACCCTTTCGGCACCGACAATTTCGGCCGCAACATGCTCTCGCGTGTCATCCACGCCTATCGCATCGACATGCAGATCGCGGTGTTCGCCACGACGGGTCCGTTTGTCTTCGGCAGCATCGTCGGCGCCCTGGTCGGCTATGTGGGCGGCTGGGTGGAGGCGGTGTTCGGCCGCGTCGTCGACGCGGTCATCACCTTCCCGTTCCTCGTGCTGGTCATCGCCATCGTCTCGGTGCTCGGCCCCGGTCTGCGCAACATGTACATCGCCGTCGGTGTCGTCGACTGGGTGTTCTACGCAAGGCTGGTCTCCGCCGAGGTCAGGATCCAGCGCCGGCTCGACTATGCCGACGCGGCACGTGGCATGGGTTACGGCCATACGCGCATCATCTTCCGGCATCTGCTGCCCAACGCGATAACGCCGGCGGTGGTCTATTTGATGACCGACATGGCGCTCGCCATCCTGCTTGGCTCCAGTCTCGGCTATCTCGGCCTCGGCGCGCAGCCGCCGGCCGCGGAATGGGGCGTGCTGATCGCCGACGGCAAGAATTTCATGACCACCGCATGGTGGGTGTCCGTCTTCCCCGGCATCGCCATCGTCATTACTGGCCTGGGCTTCAGCCTCGCCGGCGACGCGCTGGCCGATTTGCTGAGGGTCAACCGATGACAGCGCCGTCTCCAGATCGAAAGACAGCCGGCGGTGGGCTCAAGGTGCGCGGCCTCACCACCACCTTCGCGACGCCACGAGGTCCGGCCGCCGTCGTCGACGGCATCAATCTCGATGTCGCGCCGGGCGAGATCGTCGGCCTGGTCGGCGAGTCGGGATCGGGCAAGAGCATCACACTGCGCTCGATCGTGCGGCTGGTGCGCGAACCAGGCAAGGTGAGCGGTCAGGTCGAATGGCAGGGCCGCGACCTGATGGCGATGAGCGAGGCGGATCTTCGAAAGGTGCGCGGGGCCGAGATCGCGATGATTTTTCAAGAGCCGATGACGGCGCTCAACCCCGTGCTGCCGGTCCGCCTGCAGATCGAGGAAAATCTCAGCGCCCACAGCACGCTCGATCGCCGAGCCCGCCGTCAACGCGCGCTGGAACTGATGAACATCGTCGGCATTCCAGCCGCCGAACGGCGGCTCGACGAATACCCGCACCAGTTCTCCGGCGGCATGCGCCAGCGGGTGATGATTGCGATCGCGCTGGCCAGTTCGCCGAAGCTGCTGCTCGCCGACGAGCCGACAACGGCGCTCGACGTGACCATCCAGGATCAGATCCTGAAGCTTATCCTCGACCTGCGCGACCGTTTCGGCATGAGCGTGGTGTTCGTCACCCATGATCTCGGCGTCGTCGCGGCGACCTGCGATCGCATGGCGGTGATGTATGCCGGGCGCATCGTCGAGACCGGCACGGTGACGCGGGTGTTCGCCGAGCCGCACCATCCCTATACGCGTGGGCTGCTCGGTTCCGTGCCGCGCATCGGCGCCGAGCGCAGCATGCTTTTATCGATCGAGGGCACGCCACCGGGCCTGACCGACTTGCCGGACGGCTGCGCTTTTCATCCACGCTGTTCCTTCGCCACTGACCGCTGCCGCGCCGAGCGTCCGCCGCTCGAAAGCTTCGCCGCCGGCAGGGAGGTCGCCTGCTTCCATCATCGGACAGTGGCCGCGATGGCGGAGGCGGCCTGATGCGGGAAATGCCGCTGATCTCCGTTGAAGGCGTCTCCAAGCGGTTTCGCTTTCCCCGCACCGCGCCCGACATACTCACCGGCAGATCACCCGCCGCTGTCCATGCGTTGAACAATGTCGATCTGGAAGTGCATCGCGGCGAGACGCTGGGGGTCGTTGGCGAATCCGGCTGCGGAAAATCCACACTGGCGCGTTGTCTCGTGCGGCTCCTGGAGCCCGACGAAGGACTGGTGCGCTTCGACGGCCAGGACATCAGTCTGCTGCGCCCGGCGGAACGGCGCGCCTTCAACCGCCGCGTCCAGATGATCTTTCAGGATCCCTACTCCTCGCTCAACCCGCGCATGTCGGTGCGACAGGTTCTGTCCGAAGCGCTGAGCGTGCATGCGATGCGGCAAAAGGCCGATATCCCGGCGCGCATCACCGAGCTGCTGGGCCTTGTCCGCCTTCCGGCGGACGCCGCCGGCCGCTATCCGCACGAGTTCTCCGGCGGCCAGCGCCAGCGCATCGGCATCGCGCGCGCTCTTGCCGTCGAGCCGGAGGTGCTGATCGCCGACGAACTGGTCTCCGCGCTCGACGTCTCGGTGCAGGCGCAGGTCATCAACCTTCTACTGGACCTGCAGGAACGGCTGAAGCTTACGGTCGTCTTCGTCGCGCATGACCTCAGGCTGGTGCGCCACATCTCGCACCGCGTCGCGGTGATGTATCTGGGCAAAGTGGTCGAGATCAGCCCAACGGAAGCGCTGTTTGCAGCACCTCGCCACCCCTATTCGAAGGCGCTGCTCGATGCCGCGCCCGAACTCGATCCGGCGCGGCGAACGTGCGTGGCGGCGGCACGAGGCGAGCTCCCCAATCCCCTTGACCTGCCCGCCGGCTGCCTGTTCAACACGCGATGCCCGTTCGCGTTCGAGCGTTGCCTTGCCGAGCGGCCGCACCTGTCCAACCGGGGGCCGGCCCACTTGGCTGCCTGTCACCTGACTGACTTCGGCAAACCGCCGCCCGCAACAATCGCTGCACAATGACCTGCTGAAGAACCGAATTTCCCAGATGGCTAAGAGACGCCGATGAGCTACGCCGCATTCGAAGCCGAGGTCGCCAAGGTCAACGACATATTGTGCGCGGTGAACGTGCTTGTCTGGGATTCGCGTACCATGATGCCCTCGGCTGCGGCCGAGGCGCGCGGCAAGCAATTGGGCACGCTGGCGACGGTCGCACGCGAAATCGCTACTGGCGATACTATGCGCAAGGCGCTCGATGCTGCGCGCATGGAACTCATGGGAATGCCCGGAGAGCATCTTCGAAGGCACGCGCTCGATGACGCGGCAAGTGCCATCGCCACGCTCAGCCGCATCCCGGCACGACTGGTGCAGGAGGCCGCGCAGCGGCGAACCGAGGGTCAGGCAGTCTGGATCAAGGCGCGTGCCGGGAACGATTTCGCTGCCTTCGCGCCGGTGCTCGAGCGAACCGTGGAACTGCAGCGCGAGATCAGCGAGCATGTTGGTTATGTCGACCATCCCTACGATGCGGCGTGCGGCACGTTCGAGCCCGATGTAACCTGGGCGCGGCTCAAGGATATTTACGCAGAACTGAAATCCACGATCGGGCCATTGCTCCAGGCCGCGCTGCAAGCACGGCCGGCACGCGTCGATATTCTGGAACGCACGTATCCGATCGAAAAGCAGAAAGCGTTCTCGAAGACAGTGGCCACCACCATGGGGTACGACTTCGAGCGCGGCCGGCTCGACGACACAGTTCATCCGTTCGAGATTTCCTTCACGCGTGCCGAC
This sequence comes from Mesorhizobium erdmanii USDA 3471, assembly GCF_000472705.1. Taxonomy (GTDB): domain Bacteria; phylum Pseudomonadota; class Alphaproteobacteria; order Rhizobiales; family Rhizobiaceae; genus Mesorhizobium; species Mesorhizobium erdmanii. The sequence continues at coordinate 72,127 of NZ_AXAE01000008.1, forward strand.
GCGCGCATCACCGGCCGCTTCCGTGAGAATTGGCTGCCTGGCGGCCTTTTCGCCGTCTGGCACGAGGCCGGCCACGGCATCTATGAGCAGGGCATTTCTCCCGAGTTCACGCGCTCGGTCTTCACCACTGATCTCGTCAATCTCTACGCGGTCGGCGGCACCAGCTTTGGCATGCATGAATCGCAATCACGCCTGTGGGAGAACCGCGTCGGCCGCTCTCGGCGCTTCTGGGAGCAGAATTTCGGGACATTGCGCGCCGAGTTCCCCGACCAACTCGCCGACGTCTCGGTCGCCGACTTCTGGCGCGCGGTGAATGCGCCACGTCCTAGCCTGATCCGGGTAGAGGCCGACGAACTCACCTACGACCTGCACATCATCTTACGTTCGGAGATCGAGGCCGGATTGATGGACGGCAGCCTGCGTGTCCCCGACCTTCCGGCGATCTGGGCGGATAAGGTCCGCAGCTATCTTGGCCTCGATGTACCGACGGACACGCTGGGCGTGTTGCAGGATGTGCATTGGTCAGCAGGCATGATCGGATCCTTCCCGACCTACACGATGGGCAACATCATGTCCTCACAACTGTTCAAGGCGGCGACCAAGATGCCTGAGGTTGAGCGCGGCCTGGAGACCGGCGACTGTGCGCCGCTGAGGACGTGGCTGACGGATAAGGTGCATCGTCACGGCCGCTCGCTGACGCCAGCCGAAATCCTGAAGGCCGCAACCGGCAAGGTGCTAGGGACCGACGATTACATTGACGATCTCCGTCGCAAGGTGACCGAGTTGCACGCATAGCGCCTGCATGGATAGGCTTCGTGTCATCGATAATCACCATCCCGAGCGATTCAGAGATTTCATCAGGCACGAGACTCTTGGGACCTTGCTCAGCATGCAAGAGATGAGTTGGACGCGCTTGTTGGACGTTACGCGGAGTTTGACCGTTCGAACCGGCGGATCGCAATGTCTGCTCAGTGGCGCTAAACGGGCGGTGTCAGATGGCTCCTTTGAGGCGCAAAGCTGGCGTCCTCCAAGCACCATCAGGATCCAAGCCGGTGTCCAGACTGAATGTCAGCCAACGCAAACCCCACGCTGCTTGCGCCTCTTCCCGGATCATTCCGCCACAGCCAAACATCCCGCTACAAGCTCGCGCGCAGGTCCTCAGCGGCGATGTCCAACAGCCGGTTCATCGCGGCCCTTGCCCCAGCCGTGTCGCGCATACGGATCGCCTCGAGCACCGCCTGATGCGCGGCAAGCGCCCGCGACTGCGCTTCCATCAGCCTGTTGGTGACGAGGAAGGACGCGCTCAGCGCCGCTTCCAGCATCCCGATCAACCCTTTCAGCACGACGTTGTGGCTGGCGGCGATGACGCTGCGGTGGAAGGCCAGGTCGGCCCGGCAGACACTGTCGAGGTCGTGCGGGATTGAATCGCGCATGGCGTTGAAAGCGGTCTCAATCGCCGCGAGATCGGAGCCGGTGCCGCGCCTGGCGGCAAGCTCGGCGGCGGCCGGTTCAAAGATGCGGCGTGCCTCGATCAAGCCGGAAATCAGCTCGCTGTCGTTCTGGATATCGGGATGCCAACTCAACACCACGGGATCAAGCAAGCGCCAGTCATCGCGCGAGAGCACGCGCACGCCGACCCGGCGCCGCGCCTCCACCAGCCCCTTTGCCGACAGCACTTTGACCGCTTCGCGCACCGAGGTGCGGCTGACGCCGAGCATGGCGCAGAGCTCTTCCTCGCGCGGCAGCACGTCGCCTGGCCGGTAGGCGCCGCCAAGGATGCGGCTGCCCAGCACATTGACCACGGAATCGTGGATGCGGCTGCCGCCGCCGCCCTCTGTTTCGACGCGGCGCAACGAACCGTCCTCAGCCACGCCAAGGTCAGATGCCATCGTTTCTCAACCCTTCTCCAGACTGCGACTCATAGGCGCGACCGGCGCGCCGCGCAACGCGGCCGTCAGTCATGATAGAGCACCGAGCGGCCGCCATCGATGACGATGCAGGCGGCGTTGAGGAAGGGCGCCTCGTCGGAGGCGAGGAACAGCGCCGTCATCGCCACCTCCTCGGGTTTGCCGATGCGTTTTTGCGGATGCAACTCATAGGTACGCCGCCGCTCCGCCTCGGGGTCCGGAAACGTGTTCCAGTAATCGACGGCGATCTGCGTCTCGATATAGCCGGGCGCGATGGCGTTCACCCGCACACCCCTGGCGGCGTAGTCGATGCCGAGCGCCCGGGTCAGGCCCAGGAGTCCGTGCTTGGCGACAGGGTAGGGGAAGCAACCGGGGATGATCGAGAAACTGTGCGTGGAGGCAATGTTGACGATCGAGCCGGCGCCCTGGTCGAGCATGGCCGGCAGCACCGCCTTGCTCATGCGCCAGACGCCGTCGAGATCGATGTCGAAGCAGCGTCGCCATTCGGCTTCGCTTGTCTCTAGCGGATCGTGGAAGACGTTGACGCCGGCATTGTTGACGAGGATATCAACCCTGCCGAAGGTTTCCTTCGTTAGCCGGGTGACGGCTTCGACGGAAGTAGTCAGGCGCACGTCGCATGGTACAAACAGGGCGCTTGCCCTGTTTGGCGAAAGATCCTTTGCGACCGCTTCGCCGGTCACCTCGTCGATCTCGGCGATGACGACCTTGGCGCCTTCGCGATAGAAGGCCCGGGCGATCGCCTCGCCGATGCCGCGCCCGGCGCCGGTTATGATCGCGACCTTGTCCTGCAGGCGTCCGGTCATTTGATCCTCATCATGGTCCATGCTCAAACAATGGGCCATCCTCACCAGTCGACGATGGTGCCGTCCGGCATCACGGCGTTCTGCGTGTGCAGCTCCTCGGGCGCGAAGGGATAACGCGCGCAAACCGCCTCGTCGACCTCGATGCCGAGGCCGGGCGCGTCCGGCACCTGCCAGAACCCGTCGACCATGCGGATCGGACCCTTGACCACGTCGAAATACCACGGCACCGCGCCGACCATTTCCTCCTGGATGATATGGTTCGGCGTCGAGACGGCGAAGTGCAGGGCGGCGACGCCGGCGATCGGCCCGAGCGGATTATGGGGAGCGATGCCGACGCCGACGGCCTCGGCATGGGCCGCGATCTTCTTGGCCTCGGAGAGACCGCCGCAATGGCAGATGTCGGGCTGGATGATGCTGACCGCACTGGCTGACAGCAGTTCGATGAACTCCGCGCGTTCGACGAGCCGTTCGCCGGTTGCCAGCGGCACCGGGGTGCGGGCGGCGAGCGCCTTCAGTCCGGCCGTATCACCGGGTGGCAATGGCTCCTCGACGAACATCGGCCGGGCGGGCGCGAGGGCCTCGATATAGGCAAGTGCGGCGGAAACCGAGGCCGGGCGGCCATGAAAATCGATCATGATCTCGATGCCCGGCCCGACTGCCTTGCGAAGCGCTTCCATCAGCCGCGCCACCTTGTCCACATCGGGAAGCGGCGCGTGGTAGTGGGTATAGGGGATGAACACCGCCTTGAAGGCACGATAGCCTTTCTCGACCACGGCAAGCGCCCGATCGACCAGCGGATCGGTCTCCATCGTCTCGTAGACGGCGCGCATGTCGCCAAGTCCGAGATGGGTGTAGACGCCGACCTTGTCGCGCACCTTGCCGCCAAGCAAGCGCCACACTGGCGCGCCGAAATGCTTGCCCATGATGTCCCACAGTGCCATCTCGATGCCGGAGATCGCGCTCATGCCGATGGCGCCCAGCCGCCAGAACGACTGCTTGCGCATGGCGCGCACGGCCTGTTCGATGTCGCGAGGGTCACGCCCGACGATCAGCGGCGCCAGATCCTCGACCGCGCCGACCACGGCCCTTGTCTTCCATTCCAGTGTCGCTTCGCCCCAGCCGTGCAGCCCAGGCTCATCGGTCAGCACCTTGACGAACACCCAGTTTCGCATTTCCGCATTGACGACGCGGGTCTCGATGCTTGTGATCCTCACCTGGAAACTCCCGCGCAATCGCTTAATAGATCATATCTATATGGCACGTTAGTCGACTTTGGCGGCTTGTTCAACGCCAATTCTGATGCTGCGATGCACCAATACGGGCCGTTTTGATGTTATAAGCGTTTGAGAAAGGCGTTGACAGTCGTATTAAACATAGTATCTATAAGTCAGTTTGATCCGATCTAGATGACGACATCGATCTCGGATCGGGCAAGTCCCGTAGGGAGAGGTTTGCTTGCAGTCCGACATGGCTGCGGCGCCGCGACGGGCGCAATTCACCATTCGTTGGGAGGACGACATGAAATCCATGAAGCAGTTTGCAATCGCCGCGCTTGCGGCGGCCACTTTTGCCTCGGCGGCCGCTCCGGCTCTGGCAGATTCGACCGGCATCGGCGCCATCTATCTCGACGACGTGGGTTTCTATGCCGCCGTGCGCAAGGGCATCCAGGACGGCGCCACCTCGATGGGCAAGAAGGTCGACCTGCTCGAGACGAATGCGCGCGCCGATCCGGGCGCCGAAGCCTCATTCATCGACCGCTTGATCTCGGCCAACGTCAAGGCGATCGTTCTCTCCGCCGTCTCCGCCGACGGTTCGGTCCGCGCCATCAAGCGGGCGCATGAGGCCGGTATTCCGGTCGTCTGCTACAACACCTGCATCAACGATGCCGACATGAAGAAGTATGTCTATGCCTACGCGGTCGCTGATCCCACGGAGTTCGGCCGTCAGCTCGGCGACGTCGCGGCCGACTATTTCGTTGCCCAAGGCATCAAGGAACCGAAGATCGGCGTGCTGAACTGCGAATTCGTCGAAGTCTGCGTCAAGCGTCGCGAAGGCTTCGAGGCTGCGCTCAAGGCCAAGGTTCCGGGCTACGTCATTTCGGCGAACCAGCGCGGCACGGTGCTCGATGACGCCGTTTCGGTGAGCGACCAGATGCTGTCGGCCAATCCGGACATCAACGCGTTCTTCGGCGAGGGCGGCGATGCCGGCACCGGCGCGGTGCGCACCATCAAGCAGCGCGGCCTGACCGGAAAGGTCGTCGTCTTCGCTGCCGACATGACATCCTCGGCCGCAACCGAACTCGCTGACTTCTCGGTGATGAAGGCAATCGCCGACGTGTCCGGCCAGGGCATCGGCAAGCTGGCGCTCGAACAGGCGCTGAACGGCGCCGAGGGCAAGAAGGCCGCCGATATCATCGTGCCCATGGGCATATCGATCTTCAAATCGGCCGACGATGCCAAGAAGTGGCTCGAAACCCACAAGGACGGCCTTTCCTGATCGCATCCTCCCAGCCATGCGATGCTGGCCGCCGCACCCCGGCGGCCAGTCCTTTCGGGAAACAACTTTTCGGCAAACCGCCAATCTCGGATACTGCCCACGGCCGAAAGGGCCGGGGTTCGGAGCCTGACCATGCCAAAGATGCTTGCCGCCTACCTCCCAGGCAATTCCACCGTCGACCTGCGCGAAATCGACCGTCCAAAGCCTGGCATCGGCCAGGTGCTCCTGAAGATGAAGGCGTCCGGCATCTGCGGCAGCGACATCCACTACATCTACCACAAGCATCTCGGCGACGATCCGCGCACGTCCTACCAGGGCGTCGTGGCGGGGCATGAGCCGGCTGGGCAGGTTGTCGAGCTTGGCGCCGGTTGCCGGCATTTCAAGCCGGGCGACCGTGTCGCCGTCTATCACATTTCCGGCTGCGGCTTCTGCCGCAACTGCCGGAAGGGGTTCCAGATCTCCTGCACCGACCCGCAGCGTGCCGCCTATGGCTGGCAACGCGACGGCGGCCATGCCGAATATCTCGTCGCCGACGAGCGCGATCTCGTGCATCTGCCCGACACACTGTCCTATCGCGACGGCTGCTTCATCTCGTGCGGCGTCGGCACCGCTTACGAGGCCGTGCTGCGCGGCAATGTTTCTGGCAGTGACGCGGTGCTCGTCGTCGGCCTCGGGCCGGTCGGCATGGCGGCGCTGATGCTGGCCAAGGGTCGTGGCGCACGCCTGGCGATCGGCGTCGATACTCAGCCCGATCGAGTCGAGACGGCGAAGAAGCTCGGCCTGCTCGATCACGGTCTGGTCGCCGGACCGGACGCGCTCGGCGCCATCAACGAATTGACCAAGGGCGGCGCCGGGGTCGCCATCGACTGCTCAGGCAATCCGCACGGCCGGGTGCTGGCGCTGCAAACGACGCGCACCTGGGGGCGCTGCGTCTATATCGGCGAAACCGGCAAGGTCGAGTTCGACGTCAGCGACGACCTTCTGCACCGACAGCGGACCATTTATGGCTCGTGGGTGACCAGCGTCCACAATATGGACCAGTGCTGCGAAGACCTCGACGCCTGGGGCCTGCATCCGCACGACATCATCACCGATGCCTTCCCGCTGGAAAAGGCGCCCGAGGCCTATGCACTGATGGCCGGCGGGCGCTCCGGAAAAGTCATCGTCGAATTTCGCGACTGAGCGATGGCGGATATCGAAATCGCAAATGAAGCGCTCGGTCTCACCGTCACCACGACCGGCGGAGCGATCTGGCGGTTCTTTTCGCGTTCGAGCGGGGTGGAGACGCCGCTGTTTCGTGAGCCTCCGCCAGGGCCGGGACGTGAAGCGTTGAAATCCGGTTGCTTTCCACTGGTGCCTTTCGGCAACCGGGTGCGCAGCAACCGCTTTTCCTTCGAGGGCCTGGAGTATTCGCTCGAACCCAACATGGACTGGGACAGGCACTATCTGCATGGCGACGGCTGGACCGGCGAATGGCAGATCGTCAGCCACACAAGCACCGAGATCGCACTAGCGTTCAGTCACTGCGACAGAACGCCTTACGCATACGATGCTGAGCAACGCTTTTCGATCAGCGGCCCCACATTGACGACGACATTGTCCGTCACCAATCGCGGAGAGTTCGCGTTACCGTTCGGCCTCGGCTGGCATCCGTATTTCCCGCTGACACATGGCACCACGCTCAAGGCGGCCGCTCGCTCCTGTTGGGATGAGGATTCTTCCTGGCTGCCGACCGTCGAGCATCCGGTTGCCGCCGATATCGACTTCGCCCGACCGCGCGGCCTGCCGCGCCGCTGGCTCAACACGGTTTTCGAGGGTTGGAACGGCGGGGCTGAAATTGACTGGCCGGAGAGCGGGATTTCCCTGGCGATCGATGCCGATCCCATCTTTTCCCGCTATCTGGTCTTCGTCTCCGATCCGGCCTTCGATCCCGGCTACGACTATGATTTCTTCTGTTTCGAACCAATGAGCCACAGCGCCGATGGGCATAACATGGCCTCCGGCGGCGGGCTGGTAAGGCTGGCCCCAGGTGAAAGCCTCATTGGTTGCATCCGCTACACATGCCACCGGCCCTGACGAGGAAGATTGCGATGAGTGCAACCACAACCAGCCGTCGGCGCGGCTTTCGCCTGTTCGCGCTCGACATGAACGAGATCGGCCTTATCGTCATCCTGCTCGTCCTCTATTTCGGCTTCGGCGCGACCACCAATGGATTTCTCTCGGCCAACAACCACCTTTCGCTGCTGCGCGACGCGGCTTCCATCGCCATTGCCGCCTGGGCGGTGACGCTGATCATCATCGCCGGCGAAATCGACGTCAGCGTCGGGCCGATGGTCGCCTTCACCTCCGTCTGCCTAGCCTTCATGCTGAAGGCCGATGTCAACGTCGTACTCGCCATCCTGGCGGCGCTTGCCATAGGCGGCGCGCTCGGCACCTTCGCCGGATCGTTGCGCGCCTATTTCGGGGTGCCGTCCTTCGTCGCCACGCTCGGGCTATGGAGCGCGCTGCGCGGCATGTCGTTCTTCACCACCAACGCGCTGCCCGTAACCTTTCCGGACAACGCATTCCTCGACATCCTTGCCGACAACATGTTCGGCATCCCCACTTCGGCCGTCGTCATGCTGGTGCTGTTTGCCATCTTTTCCTTCGTCAGCCAGAAGACCGCCTACGGCCGGTCGATCTTCGCCGTCGGCGGCAACGCCAATGCCGCGGAACTGTGCGGCATCAATGTCGCGCGCATCCGCGTGCTGATCTTCACCACGTCGGGCGTGATGGCGGCACTTGCCGGCGTGCTGTTGACCGCGCGGCTCGGCTCCGGCAATGCGGGTACCGCCTCCGGCCTCGAATTCGACGTCATCGCCGCCGTCGTCATCGGTGGCACGGCGCTGTCGGGTGGGCGCGGCTCGATGCTCGGCACGCTGCTCGGCGTCTTTGTCATCACGCTGATCGGCAACGGGCTGGTGCTGCGCGGCATCAACCCATTCTTCCAGGAAGTGGTGCGCGGCGTCATCATCGTCGCCGCCGTGCTCGCCAACATCCTGGTCACGCGCTATCGCGAACGCCGCATTTTCGGCGCGTAACGAAAAACGGGAGGATCAGCTATGCAGACCGCCCGCCAGCAGGATCCCCAGTCCCTGGTCGCCGCCGTGCGTGGCGCCATCAAGCACTATCCCGGCGTGCTTGCGCTGGACGATGTCGATTTTGAAATTCGCCGCGGTGAAGTCCGTGCCCTGCTCGGCAAGAACGGCGCGGGCAAATCGACGCTGATCCGGCTACTGACAGGGGCCACCGTGCCCGACGGTGGCGAGGTCACGATCGACGGCGCGGCGCTGACCGGCTCCGGCACCCAGCGCACGATCGAAGCTGCCCGGCTCGGCGTGCGCGCCGTCTATCAGGAACTCAGCCTGATCGTCGGCATGAGCATCGCCGAGAACCTGTTCCTCGGCCGCTGGCCGTCCACCATGGCCGTGCTTTCCCATGGCGAAATGGAGCATCAGGCGCGCGAGACGCTGGCCAGGCTTGGCCTGAAGCTCGATCCGCGCCGAGGTGTCGTGACGCTGAGCCCCGCCGAACGACAGCTCGTCGAGATCGCCCGCGTCATGATCGGCGAACCGAAGCTCGTCATCCTCGACGAGCCGACCAGCTCGCTTAAAGCCGCGGAGGTCGAACTTCTGTTCAGGGCCGTGCGCAGCCTCGCCGCCGCCGGCATTGCTGTGATTTATGTCAGCCATCGGATGAGCGAGATCCGGCAGATCGCGCAGGCCGCCACGGTGATGCGCGACGGCAAGATCGCGGGAACCGTCGAGGTTGCTGGCGCCGACACCGCCGAGATCGTCCGGCTGATGCTCGGTCACAATGAGCAGCGGGACCGTCTCGTCGAGGTCGCGACTGGAGGTCCTGCAGTGCTGTCGGTCCGCGACCTGACTGTTGCTTCGAAGCTTTCGGGCCTCTCGTTCGACCTGAAACGAGGCGAAGTGCTCGGACTCGCTGGTTTGCTCGGCTCGGGGCGCACCGAATTGCTCAAGGCGATCTCAGGTTTGGATCCAGTCCGTTCCGGGACGGTCCTTCTCGACGGAAAGGACATCACGCGTGTCTCCTATGGTGAGCGGGTCAAAAACGGAATCGGCATGACCCCGGAAAGCCGCAAGGAGGACGGTATCTTGCCGTTGCTCGGCGTCGACGAAAACACTGTCGCCACGGACTTCTCGAAAGTAGCCGTGAAAGGTGTGATCTCGGCGTCAAGGATGGCAGAAGCGGCAAGGGATATCATTCGCCGTATCGGCATCAAGACGGCGCGTTCCGACACACCGGTGGGCACGCTGTCTGGCGGCAACCAGCAGAAGGTGGTGATCGGCCGCTGGGTATACGCCGGCAGCCGAATACTGCTGCTCGATGAGCCAACCCGCGGTGTCGATGTCGAGGCGAAGTCGCAGATATACGCCATTATCCGCCAGCTCGCCGCGGAGGGCAAAAGCATCATCTTCGTATCCAGCGAGATCGAGGAACTGCCAAAAGTCTGCGACCGCGTGCTGGTGTTGAAGGATGGGCGCCTTATCCAAGAATTCATGGCGCCCGACATCGATACCGACACACTTATGGCTGCGTGTCTCTAGGGCTTTGTTCAGCAGCGCTTCAAACGGCGTGAGCGCAATCCAAGCGCTTGCGCGACGCATCTCGTTTGGGGCCGGAAGCAGAAGGTCCGGTTGTGAAACGAACTGGCCAGAAAAGTGCCATTCCGTTGGCAACCCCAATAGGACACAACGACGTTGCTGGCCGTAATCCGAAAGCTGACACTCGCGGCGCCGCCTAGGCCGCTTTTTTGCGCCAGGAGGTGACTTTCGGGTCGCAACAGAACGTTCCTGATAGGGCGCCCCATGCCTACCGGAAATCGGCTGCCGTCAAAGTGTAAGAGCTGCGGCGGTCGCGAGAATAGGCTTTGCTGGCAATCTTGTGGATGGATGATCGCAAGGTGTCGAATGCTGAAAGGTATTTTGTTTCCGACGCCGTTGTCCCCACCAAGGCGATGTCCGATTTTGCCAGCGCCGCGATCTCGACGAAGAAGCGCACCTCGAACATGCCGTCATGGCCGGTGAAGCGGACGGCGTTGCGGGCTTCATCGAAACTGCGGCTGGGATTGGGAAAGGAGAGCGTCATGACTGGCCCGCCGCTCTCTCGTGCAGGACAATTGGCGGCGCAGCAATCCACGCCGTGCGGCGCTCGGCATTGCGCTGGTTGAGGGACAACATGCGGCGTGTCGCATCGGGGCGGCTGAGGCCGGTCATGGCAACGCCGTCCCTGTGTGCCGGAATTCCGAAGAAGACGTGATAGACGGTCCAGGAACGATCCGCTTCGACGCGGCGTCCGTATTGGCGATTTGTGAAGTCGAGTCCTGGCGCGCCACCCTCGTTTTCCCAGATCCGAAGCGCGGCGACATTGCACTGCCGATCGGTTTCGGCGTTAGGGGCATTCATGATGCTGGCCTTCCCTCATTGACCGCTTGCGTGGCGAGAGCGCCCGAATAAAGCGTTGCGCCATTCGCGTCGGCGATCGTCATGGCGTCCGGCCGCTGCGGCATGTTCAGGGTCCCAGCCAGAACCCTGGCGATTTCGATCGCATCGTCGAGGTCGGCGGCTTCCGCCGTCTCGCGGCCGAGCACGGCATGCGCATCGTCCGTTTCCCGGGTGCAATAGAATTCGATCAGGATCTTCATCTTCATCGGTCGCCGCGTCAGTTCTTGCCCTTGCCGCGCAGGGAACTGATGTTGGCGGCAAATCTGGTCTGGGCGCCGAACATGCTTTCAGGCTTGGGCAGGACCTTTTCCTGCTTCGACTTCCTGATTTCCCGGCTCGAGCGTTTCTGTCCCTTTGACATGTGCGAACGTCCTTTCGATGAGCGTCATGGTGTCACCGGGCGACGTGTCGACCGGTTCGAGACTGTCCTGCGTCGCCACCCGTTCATGACGTTCGCCGTCGCTTCGGATGCGGTATTGCAGCGAATCTCCCCTCGGCGGAAGCCTGGCAGTGATGCGGTAGATTTCCGCGGTCTTTGAAAACGTGCCAAAGCCGCCCTTCAGCCGGACAGCCTGTTCTACGGCAAACAGATGCGTTGCGGCTTCACGGCGGATCGGGCGTGCGTTGCGTTGCATCAGGGTGGTGGTTCTCATCATTGTCTCTGGTCCTGCTCGAGTGCGGCTTCAAGCGATGCCGGATCGACCGGCACCATCTGCTGCGTGGCCCCACCGGCGGAGATCGCCGGCAGGTAAATGAAGGTGGCCACGCGGCGCCATGCGATCAGCGAAGCCCCTTCGAGGGCTTCCTCGTCTTGATCGACGCGATACTCTCCAGGTGGTTGCGGCGTATCGAAGCCGGGCAGCGAAAACGCCGCCCTGAAGCGAACGATTGAAGGAGTGGTGCGGCTGGTCATCGATTGCGGCTTTCCGCGGAAACGCACAGCGCCTTTCCGTATCATTCCCACTCGAACCGCCGGAACGATGCCCGACGCTGCCAGTACATCCGTGGTCAGCGTCGGTTTAATTCCAGGGTTCGAACGGAACGAAATGTGCGCCGGACCGGCGCATGCACTCGTTTTCGAGAATTCGGTGGTGAATGGCGGGGCTCTGACACAAAGCCAACTCGACCAAATCAACGAGCTTTACCTATGCGCCTCAATTGAGTTCCAAACAAGGTCGCGGCGCTTTTTAATTTGATCATTAAAATAATAACGCGAATCCGCTAAATTCAAGCCAGCAGAAAATTTTCCTCCCATGCGAACGAATTTGTTCGCGTCTCGAATTATTCCATTCGAATTCTTGGACTTTGGCGAGAAATAATTCTGGCACTCCTATCTATCGAGTGCCAAGGCGCCTATACTGGAGCAGCGGCCGCCCATGCCGGCCCCAGAAAGAAGTTCCCATGAAATTCCGGCCACTTCACGACCGCGCCGTCATTCGCCGCGCCGAAGGCGACACCAAATCCAAGGGCGGCATCATCATTCCCGACAATGCCAGGGAGAAACCTCAGGAAGGCGAAGTGATCGCCGTCGGCTCGGGCGCACGCGACGAAAGCGGCGCCTTGATCGTGCCCGATGTGAAAGCCGGCGACTTCATCCTGTTCGGCAAATGGTCGGGCACCGAGGTCAAGATTGACGGCGAAGACCTTCTGATCATGAAGGAAGCCGACATCATGGGGATCATCGACAAGAGCGAGGTCGGCATCATCGACAAGACAGTGGCCGTCAAGAACGCCGCCTGACAGGACTGGCCTCACGGCAAATCGCCCACTCCAATTTTCGAACGGGATGAACAATAATGTCTGCCAAGGAAATCAAATTCTCCACCGATGCCCGCGACCGCATGCTGCGCGGCGTCGAGCTCCTCAACAACGCCGTCAAGGTGACACTCGGCCCCAAGGGCCGCAACGTCATCATCGACAAGGCTTATGGCGCGCCGCGCATCACCAAGGACGGTGTGACCGTGGCCAAGGAAATCGAGCTTACCGACAAGTTCGAGAACATGGGCGCGCAGATGGTGCGCGAAGTGGCCTCGAAGACCAACGACCTTGCTGGTGACGGCACGACCACCGCTACGGTGCTGGCCGCTTCGATCCTGCGTGAAGGCGCCAAGCTCGTTGCCGCCGGCATGAACCCGATGGACCTCAAGCGCGGCATCGACCAGGCCGTTGCCGCCGTGGTGAAGGAAGTCCAGGCGCGGGCCAAGAAGGTCAAGTCCTCGGCCGAGATCGCGCAGGTCGGCACCATCGCCGCCAATGGTGATGCCAGCGTCGGCGCCATGATTGCCAAGGCGATGGACAAGGTCGGCAATGACGGCGTCATCACCGTCGAGGAAGCCAAGACCGCCGACACCGAACTCGACGTCGTCGAGGGCATGCAGTTCGACCGCGGCTATCTCAGCCCGTATTTCGTCACCAATGCCGACAAGATGCGCGTCGAACTGGAAGAGCCCTATGTGCTTATCCACGAGAAGAAGCTCGGCAATCTGCAGGCGATGTTGCCGATCCTCGAAGCGGTGGTGCAGGGCGGCAGGCCGCTGCTGATCATCTCCGAGGACGTCGAAGGCGAGGCGCTCGCCACGCTGGTCGTCAACAAGCTGCGCGGTGGCCTCAAGGTCGCGGCCGTCAAGGCGCCGGGCTTCGGCGATCGCCGCAAGGCGATGCTGGAAGACATCGCCGTGCTCACCGCCGGCCAGATGATCTCGGAGGATCTCGGCATCAAGCTCGAAAATGTCACGCTAGAAATGCTCGGCCGCGCCAAGCGCGTGCTGATCGAGAAGGACACCACCACGATCGTTGATGGCGCCGGCACCAAGGCGACGATCCAGGCGCGCATCGCCCAGATCAGAGGACAGATCGAGGAAACCACCTCCGACTATGACAAGGAAAAGCTGCAGGAACGGCTCGCGAAGCTCGCCGGCGGCGTTGCAGTGATCCGCGTCGGCGGCGCCACCGAGTCGGAAGTCAAGGAAAAGAAGGACCGCATCGACGACGCGCTGAACGCCACGCGTGCAGCTGTCGAAGAAGGCATCGTTCCGGGCGGCGGCGTGGCGCTGCTGCGCGCCAGGTCGGCGCTCAAGGGCCTGACCGGCGCCAATGCCGATGTGACGGCCGGCATTTCGATCGTGCTCAGGGCGCTTGAGGCGCCGATCCGCCAGATCGCCGAGAATTCCGGCGTCGAGGGGTCGATCGTCGTCGGCAAGCTCTCCGACAGCAAGGATAACAATCAGGGGTTTGACGCCCAGAACGAGGTCTATGTCGACATGATCAAGGCCGGCATCGTCGACCCGGCAAAGGTGGTGCGCACGGCACTGCAGGATGCAGGCTCGATCGCCGCGCTTTTGATCACGGCCGAAGCCATGATCACCGACATTCCGGCCAAGGATGCCGCGCCTTCACCTGGCGGCGGCGGCATGGGCGGAATGGGATACTGAAACCTTGTCGCTCGGAGAAGGCCGTGCGTGAACCGACGCTGGTTCCGGTATTCGGCTGGCTTGGCGTCGAGCCCCTAGTCGCCGTTGCGGCGACGCCGGCCATATCCGGGAGCATGACGAATCTGGTGACCCGCATGCGGGAGGGTTTCCCCTCGCACCGGGGCCTGGCTTTGAAGCTGGGCGTGGTGCTGTGGACAGTCACTGTCCGGGGACAGTGTTTTTCATTCCGCCGGGCTGAACCGGTCGACATCGCGGTGGTGGCCGAAAACGAAAAGGACGCGGGATATGGCAAACCGCTATGCGCTTCGCATGGACCATCCGGACAGCTGGACCGTTTTCGACGTCTTCACCGGCCAGCCCGCCGAGTCCGACCATAAGGTCATGGTCGGAATCAATGCTGGCGAAGCGGACGAGACGGTCAGACGGCTGAACGATCAGGACGCCAAGCGGCGGGACGAGGTCGACCGCTGTGCTGACAAACCGGCAATCTGCCGGAATGATTCGCTAACCATCTATCGGGGGCGTACAGTCGTATTGTCGCCGGCCAGAACATGGGCACCGGCGCTTGAGAGCGTCCATCGTCCTCCAGCCTCTGGATGGGAGCCGCACTATGGACAACGATCATTTGGCCGATGCGATTTCGACTTTTGACTGCAATATTCTGCGCGACGCTTTCAGAACATCGGTCATTGAAAAGCAGATCCCCGAGGATCAGTGGCAGGCCTACGCGTCGCTTTTGATCCGCGACTACACCGGCAGCTCCGATCTTGGTTCGGCACTGCTGGCCTGGATCGTACGAAAGTAATTTTGTCGCCGTGCATAACCTGCCGGAGCGGACACCTGCTCCGCGCTCGCTTTCATTTTTTGCCTGAAAGGATAATGAGCATGAGATACATGAAGACCCCGGACGCTCCGGTCGTAACGATCGAGCCAATCGTCGAGGCCGCAAAAATCCTGTCGAAGCGGCTGACGATCAGAAGCGACGAAGCCGCTAGTCGAAAGATCGCCGACACCGACGGCACGGTACGGCGTGCGCGTCAACTTGCGGAAAGCAACCGCCTGATTTGATGAATTGACCACGCAACCTGCTGCCGCCGTCGACCGCTTATTATGTCATGCGCGTCGGCACGTTACCTCTAATACCGTATTTCGCTCCAGGAGATATTGACCTCGCCAAGGCCGTCGGCGAAGCGGTGAATCCAGATAAGCATGTGTTCTGGAACGTTTTTTGCCTTAGTGACACCGGACCCTGAATCCGTTGGTGCTTGATCGCCAAGGACTCCTGGTGGAATCTCGCGACCTAAGTAGGGACTGCAGGCGCGAACTCGACAGAAATGCAACACGGCCGCTTCGCTGTCTGGCCTGTACTCGCTAAGCTATTGAAAAGACTTGGCTGGGGAACCTGGATTCGAACCAGGACTAACGGAGTCAGAGTCCGTGGGTCTACCGTTAACCTATTCCCCAGCAGGCGCGGTCATGAACCGCGCGGGCCGAACGGCTGAGCCGCTTGAGCGCTGCCTTGTAGCCGCCAGCGGAAAATAGTCAAGCCTGCTCTGCTGTTCAAATTGGCCAATCGCACAAGTTTGCGTAGCCTTTCGTCCCGCCTGCCGGCACCTTCCCCGTGAACGGCGAGGAGGGCCGCTGGGCGTGCCTCAACTCTCTGTCCGGCTGAACTGCGAACGCTCGAAGAACAGCACCACGCCCAGGCCCAGAATCAGCGGGATGATGAGATAAAACAGCCGGAACACCAGCAGCGCTGCCAGCACGCCGACCGGGTCCATGTCGGACAGCCCGGCCAGGAACACCACCTCGAACACGCCGAGTCCCCCCGGCGCGTGCGAGATCTGGGCGACCGAGAAGGAAACGAGGAAGACGCCGAGCACGACGAAATAGCCGGGATTGTGGATCTCGGGCAGGGCGAAGAAGATGATCGCCGCCGCCGCCAGCAATTCGATCGGGCCGATCAGCAATTGCCTGGCGACGATGGGCAGCGCCGGATAATGCACTTGAAAGCTGGCGATCTTCAGCGGGCGCAGGTGCAACCAGCTGCCGAATATGTAGGCGCCGACGAGGATCAGCATCGCAATGCCCGCTGCTTCCGACAAGCCGTGATGGGCGATGCCCGAAAAGCGGTCGATGATCTCAGGCTCAAACACCAGCACCAGGCCGGAGGCGAGGATCGTCGACAGCACGAAGGTGATCCAGCAGATCGCCACCAGCACGCCGACATCCTGGCCGGTCAGCCCCCTGGTGCCGTAGGCGCGGTAGCGGATGACGGCGCCGGAAAACACCGAGCCGCCGATATTGTGCGACAGCGCGTAGGTGGTGAAGGAGCACAGCGTCACGAACAGCCACGACACGCGTTTGCCGATGTGGAGCAGCGCGATGTGGTCGTAGCCGGCGAGTGCCGCATAGGCGATGACAGAGCTGAGACCCGCCAGCACCCAGCCGCGGGTTGGAATGGCGGTGAGCCCTGCCCAGACATCGTCGAGTGAAATGCCGCGCAGTTCGTGCCAGAGCAGCAGCAGCGAGAAAATCACCGCGGCGATACCGACCACCGGCCAGAAATAGCGTCTCCAGTTCATTGCCTGATTGCCATGCGCTGCCTGTCCGCGTCCTTTTCTCTTGATGGGGGAGGCTCCGGTTTTCCGGATTCCTCCGTTCATTTCAGAAATGCCTCATCGAAGCCGGCTATTCAACCGCGAACACTTGTCGCGCCCGGCCGCCGGCAAGGTCCGCCCACACCGAATGCAGCGCAAGGGCAGTTGCAACGGCAAAGGCATCGGCTTCGACGCGGGACTGTCCACGCACATACGGCGTTACCAATCCAGCCTTGCGGGGACATTACGCCGCCCCAAGAAGCGGTTCGCGCCCAGCCGGCAAAATTCGGCATGCGGCTCTTGGTGATCGGGCGCGGCACTGTTAATCTGGCGGCAACTTGAAACATGCCAAAGCGCCTGCTGCGTCCGTCACCGGTTCGCGCGGCGCCGGAAGGAACGACAGTGGAAGACCGCGACACCGGCGCAGGCGCGTCGGAGGTGGGCGCGTCCAGCGCTTCCCCAGGCCCATCGGGCCCGGGGACAGCCGGTTGGCAGCAACGCCGCCCGACGGAGCCGCGCTCCGCCGATGGCCAGGCGGGCGACGCGACCCATCACCAGAAGGGCAAGCCCAAGAAGCGGCGCAAGCGACGGCGCGGGCGCAAGGTTTTCGCGCGCGACGAGGCCCCCCAGGGCAATCGATCGCCAGGCAAGGCGACTGTCCCGGCTTTGGAGGCGAGGCAGCCGGCTGCGCCGGCGATCTCTCCCGTCGTTCCAGCGCCGCGCCCGGAGCAGGGCACGCGCCGACCGCCAGTGCACGAGCTTCCGGTGTTCGCCGCCCTCGACCTCGGTACCAACAATTGTCGGCTGCTGGTGGCGGTGCCGACGCGGCATGGCCAGTTCCGCGTCATCGACGCCTTCTCGCGCATCGTCAGGCTGGGCGAGGGGCTCACCGCTAATGGCCGACTCGGCCAGCCGGCCATGGACCGCGCCGTCGAGGCGCTGAAGATCTGCGGCGACAAATTGCGCAGCCGCAAGATCAGGAAGGCCAGGCTGATCGCCACCGAAGCCTGCCGCTCGGCCGAAAACGGCGTCGAATTCCTCGAACGCGTCGAGCGCGAGGCCGGCCTGAAGCTCGAGATCATCGACCGCCAGACCGAAGCGCGGCTGGCGGTGTCCGGCTGCGGCTCGCTGGTCGAGCGCGACACGCAAGGCGTCGTCCTGTTCGATATCGGCGGCGGCTCCTCGGAGATCGCTCTGATCGATCTCACCGGCCGCCGTTCGCCTCGGCTCGCCAACCACATCGTCTCGTGGACGTCGCTGCCGGTCGGCGTCGTCTCGTTGGCCGAGCGCTTTGGCGGACGCACGGTGACGCGCGACACCTTCGCCGCCATGGTCGACGACGTCGCTGGCCGGCTGGCAAGCTTCGACGGCCGCGACCGGCTGAGCCACCTCAAGGCCAGCCCGAATTTTCACCTGCTCGGCACCTCCGGCACGGTGACGACGCTCGCCGGCGTTCACCTCGATCTAGAGCGCTACGATCGCCGTCGGGTCGACGGGCTGTGGATGGATCGCGACAGCGTCGACCGCATGGTCGAGCGGCTGGTCGGCTGGGATTTCCAGCAGCGCTGCGCAAATCCCTGCATTGGTGCCGACCGCGCCGATCTGGTACTGGCCGGCTGTGCTATCCTCGAAGCGATCCGCGCGGTCTGGCCGTCGGAGCGGCTGCGCGTCGCCGACCGGGGCCTGCGCGAAGGCATATTGAGCGAGCTGATGGCCGATGACGGCGTCTGGCGCAACGATGGACGTGGCCGTCAATGACCAAGAAACCGGAAAACCCAGGCTCCGCCGGCATTCGCGTGCTGAAGACGCGGATCAAGAAGAAGAGCGGCCTGAAGGAATCGTCGCGCCGTTGGCTGCAGCGCCACATCAACGATCCCTATGTCCAGCGCTCCAAGGCCGACGGCTACCGCTCGCGCGCCGCCTACAAGCTGATCGAGATCGACGACAAGCACCATCTGCTGAAACCCGGCATGAAGGTGATCGATCTCGGTGCCGCTCCCGGCGGCTGGTGCCAGGTCGCGGCGGCGCGCACGAAATCGACGGCGGAAAATCCGCATGTCGTCGGCATCGACTATCTGGAAATGGATGCCGTGCCTGGCGCGCCGGTGCTGTTGATGGATTTCCTGGACGCGGATGCGCCTCGCAAGCTGGCCGAGGCGCTGGGCGGGAACCCGGATGTCGTGCTGTCCGACATGGCCGCGCCGACCACCGGCCACAAGCGGACAGACCATATCCGCACCATGCACCTTTGCGAGGTGGCGGCCGATTTCGCGCTGTCCGTCCTTAAGCCGGGCGGGCATTTCCTCGCCAAGACCTTCCAGGGCGGCGCCGAAAACGAGCTGCTCTCGATGCTCAAGAAGAATTTCCGCTCGGTGCACCACGTCAAGCCGCCGGCCTCGCGGGATGAATCGGTGGAGCTTTATCTATTGGCGAAAGACTTCAAAGGGCGAGAATCGGTCGGAGAGTAGCGTTTTCCCTTCTCCCCCCGTGGGAGAAGCTGCCCTCATTCTCCCGGAGATCTTACCGGTTCCAGCGCCTTGGGCGTCGTCAGCCTTCCATGGCCGGAGACGGCGTTGCCGGCGTCGGGCGCCAGCCGCATGAACGAAAGCGATGCCGCAGCCGAGACCGCGGCCACGATGAAGAAGGCGATATGGAAGTCGGCGAGCCGCAGCGGCCCGCCATGGATCGAGGTCGAGACTTCCAGAATGCCGCCGGCAAGCGCTACGCCGAGCGCGATCGATAATTGCTGGAACACCGCCGTGATCGGCGTTGCCTTGCTGGTGTCCTCGGCCGACACCTCGGCATAGGAGAGCGCGTTGACGCCGGTGAAGAACATCGAGCGGATGAAGCCGCCGACCAGTAATATGGCCAGCATCAGTGCGTAAGGCGTCTCTGGCGTGAACAGGCCGTAGATGGCGATAGATGCAGCCGCGATTAGCGAGCCCCAGACCAGCACCCGGCGGAAACCAACGAGCCGGAAGATCAGCGCGGTGATAAATTTCACGCCGATGGCGCCGATCGCCGAGACGAAGGTGATCATGCCGGACTGGAACGGCGTTAGCCCGAAACCGATCTGGAACATCAGCGGCAAAAGGAACGGTACCGCGCCGATACCGATGCGGAACAGGCTGCCGCCAAGCACCGACGAGCGAAACACCTGGTTGCGGAACAGCTCGAGCGCCAGCAATGGGTTTTTGGCGCGGCGCGCATGCATCAGGTAGAGCGCGCCCGAAATTAGCCCGCCGGCGATTGTGATCAAACCAGTCGCCGGCGGCAGATAGGGCAGGCTGACGACCGACAGGCCAAACACCACGCCCGACGCCGCCACGCCGCTCAGCACGAAGCCGATGAAATCGAGCGGCGGCGTCTCCATCGATTCGGTTTCCGGCAGGAAGCGGGTGGCCAGCCAGATGCCGATCAGGCCGATCGGCACATTGATCAGGAAGATCCAGTGCCAGGTGAAGTAGGTGGTGATGAAGCCGCCGATCGGCGGGCCGACCAGCGGGCCGACCAGCGCGGGAACGGTCAGCCACGACATGGCGGCGACCAGGTCGCTCTTTGGGGTTGCGCGCACCAGCACCAGCCGTCCGACCGGCGTCATCATGGCGCCGCCGATACCTTGCAGGAAGCGCGATACCACGAAAGCCGGCAGCGAACCGGAGAGCGCGCAGGCGACCGAACCGGCGATGAACACCGCGATCGCGGCGCGAAAGACGTTCTTGGCGCCAAAACGGTCAGCCATCCAGCCGCTGATCGGAATGAAGATGGCCAGCGACACCAGATAGGCGGTCAGCGCGAGTTTCAGCGCGATCGGGCTGGTCTGGATATCGACGGCGATCGCCGGCAGCGATGTCGCGATGACGGTCGAATCCATGTTTTCCATGAAAAGCGCGACCGCCAGGATCAGCGGAATAATGCGGTTCAACGAACGCGTCCGAATTGGTCAAAAAATTGC
The DNA here is from genome assembly GCF_000472705.1 of Mesorhizobium erdmanii USDA 3471. Lineage (GTDB taxonomy): Bacteria > Pseudomonadota > Alphaproteobacteria > Rhizobiales > Rhizobiaceae > Mesorhizobium > Mesorhizobium erdmanii. The sequence goes on from NZ_AXAE01000008.1 coordinate 92,850, forward strand.
ATGACGACCGGGGGCGAGCCGACACAAAGGGGCGGTTATCACGCCTTAGGCCGGATGTCGCATTAATTTGCTGTCACGTTTGTGCGACCGCAACCCTTGGTGGCGGCGCTTAGGGCAACCCCAACACTTTGCGGTGACACGCAATCATCGTCTTTTCAATCTCATCGCGACGTGTTACCAGCCAGCGCCAATCCTGAAAGGGAAGAAGAGAGTCGGCGCTGCCCATCCTGGTCCAGCGCTTTTCCGCATTCAAAGGACTGGCCATGGCAAAAATCATCGAAACGTCCACCGGCGCGCTGGCGCTGACCTTTGACGACGTGCTTTTGCAGCCGGGTCATTCCGAGGTCATGCCTGGCGAAACCGATGTCCGCACCCGCATCGCCGGCGACATCGACCTCAACGTGCCGATCCTCTCCGCCGCCATGGACACCGTCACCGAGGCGCGTCTTGCCATCGCCATGGCCCAGGCCGGCGGCATCGGCGTCATTCATCGCAATTTCTCACCCGCCGAACAGGCCGAGCAGGTGCGGCAGGTGAAGAAATTCGAATCCGGCATGGTGGTCAACCCCGTCACCATCGGTCCCGACGCGACGCTCGCCGATGCGCTTGCGCTGATGCGCGGCAATGGTATTTCCGGCATTCCCGTGGTCGAGAATGGCGGCACCGGCGGCCACACGGTCGGTCGTTTGGTCGGCATCCTGACCAATCGCGACGTACGCTTTGCCTCCGACCCGGCGCAAAAGGTCTACGAATTGATGACCCGTGAGAACCTGATCACGGTCAAGGAGAATGTCGACCAGGACGAGGCCAAGCGGCTTCTGCACCAGCACCGGATCGAGAAGCTTGTCGTCGTCGACAAGAAGGGCAATTGCGTCGGCCTGATCACCGTCAAGGATATCGAGAAGTCGCAACTCAACCCGCACGCCACCAAGGATGCGCAGGGACGTCTGCGCGCGGCAGCCGCCACCAGCGTCGGCGACGACGGTTTCGAGCGCGCCGAGCGCCTGATCGATGCCGGTGTCGACCTTCTGGTCATCGACACCGCGCACGGCCACTCGCAGCGCGTTCTCGACGCGGTCACGCGCGCGAAAAAGCTTTCCAACTCGGTTCGCATCCTGGCCGGCAATGTCGCGACCGCCGAAGGCACGCAGGCGCTGATCGACGCCGGCGCCGACGCCGTCAAGGTCGGCATCGGCCCGGGCTCGATCTGCACCACCCGCATCGTTGCCGGCGTCGGCGTGCCGCAGCTTTCGGCCATCATGTCGGCGGTCGAGACGGCGCACAAATCGGGTGTGTCGGTGATTGCCGATGGCGGCATCAAATATTCCGGCGATCTCGCCAAGGCGCTCGCCGCCGGCGCCAGCGCCGCCATGATCGGCTCGCTGCTGGCCGGTACCGACGAGAGCCCGGGCGAGGTCTATCTGCACCAGGGCCGCTCCTTCAAGGCCTATCGCGGCATGGGCTCCGTCGGCGCCATGGCGCGCGGCTCGGCCGATCGCTACTTCCAGGCCGAGGTGCGCGACACCCTGAAACTGGTGCCGGAAGGCATTGAAGGCCAGGTTCCCTACAAAGGACCTGTGTCTGGCGTGCTGCACCAGCTTGCGGGCGGGCTAAAAGCCGCTATGGGTTATGTCGGTGGCCGCGACCTTGCCGATTTCCGTGAACGCGCCACCTTTGTGCGCATATCCAACGCCGGACTTCGTGAAAGCCACGCCCATGACGTCACGATTACCCGCGAAAGCCCGAACTATCCCGGCGGAGCCTGAACAATACGGGCTCGGGCGGAGCCTGACGGCGATGATCCTGCGGCTGTCGCGACACGCGGGTGCATTGTGTTTCCTGTCGGCGGCGGTCTTCATCGCCATGACGCTGCTGGAATTCTTTTATTTCCGTCAGTTGAGCGGCGGTCTGCCGTCGCTCGACATGCGCTATTTCGGCTTCACGCCCGACGAAGGCATGGCGTGGCTGACGGCACTTGGCAGACGTGGCGGCGAGATCATTCTGGTCTGGCATTATCTGACCTTCGATCTCCTGTTCCCGGCGCTGCTGTCGCTGACCTTGGTGAGCCTGATCCTGGCAACCGGCCGGCGTCTGGAGAATTTCCGCGTGCTTCCCGGGCAGGTGCAGTCGATCTTCGCGCTGGTGCTGGTGCTGCCCTACATGCTTGCCGACTATGCCCAGAACATCGCCGTGGCGCGCCTTCTGTCCGATTTCCTGTCGGCCAACCCGGATTCGCTGTCTTTCGCCTCGGCTCTGACCGTCACCAAATTCGCGCTTCTCGCCATTCCTGTGGTCGTCATCGCCACTTTCTGGCTGATGGGCCTGAGACGCCAGGCTTGATGTCAGGCAGGGAAGAGGGAACTTCATGAACCAGACGACGATCTTCTGGCCTGTTCTGGCCCATGTCCTGCTGATTTACATCGTTTATGGCGTGCTGGGCCGGCGCAGATATGTCGCCGTCAAGTCGGGCGAAGCCAAGGTCGGTCAATACAAGGTACGTTCGACCGAACCGGCGTCCTGCGTCACCGTCGCCAGCAATCTCAGCAACCAGTTCGAACTGCCGGTGCTTTTCTATGTGCTGTGCTTGACACTGCACGTCACCAACGGCGTCAACTATCTGACCCTGGCGCTGATGTGGATCTTTGTCGCCACTCGCTATTTCCACGCCTGGGCTCACCTGACCGGCAACAATCTGCGGCTGCGCAGCCGCTTTTTCTTCGCGGGCGCGGTGGTGCTGGCGCTGGCCTGGATCTGGTTCGCGCTGCATCTGCTCGGGGTGGTTTGAGCGGTCATTGCCCGCTCCGCAAGGCGGGGCGGGCATGTCGCTACAGATCGAACACCGCGATCTTGCGCTTGTCGAATTTTATCCCGATCTCGCCGCGCACCAGTTTCAGCGCCTGTTCGCCGAACACCGCGCGCCGCCAGCCTTGCAGCGCCGGCACATCGGCTTCCTCCCCCTCGGCCGCGATGCGGTCGATATCGTCGCTGGAGGCGAGCACTTTCGACGCCACCCCCTGCTTTTCGGCGACGATCCTGAGCAGCACTTTCAACAGTTCCGCCGCGGCGCTCGAGCCCTCGGGCGGCTGGAAATTCTTCGGCAGCTTCGGCATCTGCTCCTTGGGCAGCGCCAGCGCCGTGTTGACCGCCGCAAGCAGGGCCGTCGCCGTCGAGGAGCGCTCCCAGCCCTTGGGCGTGGTGCGCAGCTTGGCAAGGGCCGCCGCGTCGCGCGGAGCCTGCTGCGCCACCTCGTAGATCGCGTCGTCCTTGAGTACGCGTCCGCGCGGCACGTCGCGCTCGCGCGCTTCGCGCTCGCGCCATGCAGCCACGGCCTGAACGATGGCCAATTCCTGAGGCTTGCGCAGCCGCATCTTCAGCCGCTTCCAGGCATCTTCGGGGTGCGGATCGTAGGTCTCGCGCGAGGTCAGGACGTCCATCTCCTCGTTCAGCCAGTGGGCGCGATCCTCCCGTTTCAATTCGGCATTGAGGTGCCGATAGACCTCGATCAGATGGGTAACGTCGGCCAGGGCGTAGTCGAGCTGCTTGTCGGACAACGGCCGGTGGCGCCAGTCGGTGAAGCGCGACGACTTGTCGAGCCGCGCACCGGTGATGCGCTGCACCAGCTGGTCGTAGGAAACGCTGTCGCCGAAGCCGCAGACCATCGCCGCGACCTGCGTGTCGAACACCGGATGCGGAACGAGATCGCCGAGATGGACGATGATTTCGATGTCCTGCCGGGCGGCATGGAAGACTTTCACCACCGCCTCGTTGGCCATCAGCCTGAAGAAGGGCTTCAGGTCGATGTCCGGCGACAACGGATCGATCAGCGCCGTCACGCCGGGGGCCGCCATCTGGATCAGGCACAGGATCGGCCAGAAGGTCGTTTCGCGGATGAACTCGGTATCGACGGTAACGAAATCCGACTTTTCGAAAGCGGCGAGAACGGTCTCGAGTTCTTTCTGGGTGGTGATGACGTGCATCAAATCGCTTTTGGCAGGAGTAAGGTCTTCCTAGATTTCAGCCGGGGAGGCTTTCGTCAAGCTTTGGCCCCGCCATCATGAGCTTCCTGGGCCGTCCGAATCACCATTCCGCCTCGCCAGCCGCGCGAAAACCGTGGAAGTGCGCAGCAGCGCGGTGAAACGGCTGCGCCTGCCCGCGGGCACGCCCGAACGCGCCTGCATGCGGTAGAGGATGACGGCGATGAAAATCGCATAGACCATGGCGCTGAACACGAAGAGGGCGCTCGGCCCGAAATGCTGCATTACCGTTGACGCGGCGAAAGGGCCGCCGATGGCGCCGAAGGAATAGAATAGCATCAGCGCCGCATTGATCAGCACAAACTCGCCGGTGTCGGCGCGGTCGTTGGAATGTGCCGCCGACAGCGAATAGAGCGGCATGGCGAAACAGCCGAAGATGAAGATGATGACGAAATTGAGCAGCGGGTTGCTGCCGGCGATGAACACCAGCGCTAAGGCCGAGAGCATCGCGCAGCACGTCGTCATCAACAGCACCCGGCGCCGATCCCAGCGGTCGGAGAGGTAGCCTAGCGGATACTGGATGATGGCGCCGCCGAAGATTCCGACGCTGACAAAGGTGACGACATCGGCAACCGACATGCCGATCTGCTCGGCATAGACCGGCGACAGCGTGCGAAAGGCGCTGTTCGTGACGCCCACGGCAATGCAGCCGAAGCAGCCGAGCGGCGAGATACGCCAGACGCGCGCGAGGTCGAGTTTGACCTCCTCCGGTGGAGTCGGGTTGGAACGGTCGCCGAGCGAGACCGGCACCAGCGATAGCGTAATCATGATCGACATGATGGCGAAGATGGTGAAGCCGCCGGCGCCGAAGACCGGGATCAGGAACTGCGCGCCGGTGACCGAGCCGGTATCGACCATCCGGTAGATCGCCAGCACGCGGGCGCGGTCCTTGTTGGTGACGCCGGAATTCAGCCAGCTCTCGACGATGGTGAACAGCCCGGCGAAACAGAAGCCGCCGGCAAAACGCACCGCGCACCACATCCACGGATCGAGGACCAGAACCAGCAGCAAGGTGCCGACCGAGGCGATCGCGGCAAGCGCCGAAAACGCCCTGATATGGCCGACCGCTTTCATCATGCGGGTGATGGCAAGGCAGCCGAGCAGGAAGCCGGCGAAATAGAAGGTCCCCATCAGGCCGATGTCGGAAGCGGCAAACCCCTCCTGCGCGCCTCGTAGCGCAATGAGCGTGCTCTGTAGCCCATTGCCGCCGAGCAGGATGCCTGCGGCGAGAAGAAGCGGGATCAGCGGGCGGATGGAGGACATGAAAAGAGGCGATCACGTATCGGTGATCCCTTCTTGAACCATTGCCACGATCAACGCCAGCGGCAATGTTGCCGGCAAAATCCTTTGCCGAAGCTAACGCATCGATCAGTCCGACCAATTGGTCAGAGGATGGTGGCGCATGAGGTTGGGTGACTGGACGTTGCGTGACTGGCGAACCCGCATTGGCTCGATGAGGCCAGGGGCGCGGGTGGGGTGAGAGACAGGCATGGGCGCTCGCCTTGACAAATCCGGCCTCTCATGCGCTTTTCGCGCAAATTTTGGGCCGGGCTTTGATGCTTCGGCCGCAACCCAGCACCCCGGACTTGTACCTATGACCATGCACCGTTACCGCAGCCATACCTGTGCCCAATTGCGCAAGAGCGACGTCGGCAATTCCGTTCGCCTGTCGGGCTGGGTACATCGCGTGCGCGACCATGGCGGCCTGCTCTTTATCGACCTGCGCGACCATTACGGCCTGACCCAGATCGTCGCCGACCCCGATTCGCCGGCCTTCAAGGTCGCCGAGACCGTGCGTGGCGAATGGGTCATCCGCGTCGACGGCGAAGTCAAGGCGCGCTTGCCCGAGACCACGAACGCCAACCTGCCGACCGGCGAGATCGAAATCTTCGCCCGTGAGATCGAGGTGCTGTCGGCGGCCAAGGAACTGCCGTTGCCGGTGTTCGGCGAGCCCGACTATCCAGAAGACATCAGGCTGAAGTATCGGTTCCTCGACCTGCGCCGGGACACGCTGCACAAAAACATCGTGGCGCGCACCAAGATCATCGCCGAGATGCGCAAGCGCATGACCGATGTCGGCTTCACCGAATTCTCGACGCCGATCCTCACCGCCTCGTCACCCGAAGGCGCACGCGACTTCCTGGTGCCGTCGCGCATTCATCCCGGCACCTTCTACGCGCTGCCGCAGGCGCCGCAGCAGTACAAGCAGTTGATCATGGTGTCGGGCTTCGATCGCTATTTCCAGATCGCGCCCTGCTTCCGCGACGAGGACCCGCGCGCCGACCGTCTGCCCGGCGAGTTCTACCAGCTCGACCTCGAAATGAGCTTCGTCGAGCAGGATGACGTCCTGTCGACCATGGAACCGGTGATGACCTCCGTTTTCGAGGCTTTCGCCAACGGCAAGCCCGTCGCCAAGGACTGGCCGCGGATCCCCTATGATGTCGCCATGCGCAAGTATGGTTCCGACAAGCCCGACCTGCGCAACCCGATCGAGATGCAGGCCGTCTCCGACCATTTCCGCGATTCCGGCTTCAAGGTCTTCGCCAACATCCTGGCCAACGACCCGAAGGCCGAGGTGTGGGGCATTCCGGCCAAGACCGGCGGCAGCCGCGCCTTCTGCGACCGCATGAATTCCTGGGCGCAGGGCGAGGGCCAACCGGGGCTTGGCTACATCTTCTGGCGCAAGGAAGGTGAAAAGCTCGAGGGCGCCGGCCCGCTTGCCAAGAACATTGGCGAGGAGCGCACCGAGGCCATCCGCCAGCAACTCGGCCTTGCCGATGGCGACGCCGCCTTCTTTGTCGCCGGCGATCCGAAGAAGTTCGTTTCCTTTGCCGGTGCCGCGCGCACGCGTGCCGGCGAGGAGCTGAACCTCGTCGACCGCGAACGCTTCGAGATGTGCTGGATTGTCGACTTCCCGTTCTTCGAATGGAACGAAGAGGAGAAGAAGATCGACTTTGCCCACAACCCGTTCTCGATGCCGCAAGGTGGCATCGACGCGCTGAACGGCGAGAATCCACTCGGCATCAAGGCGTTTCAATACGACGCCGTCTGCAATGGCTTCGAGATCGCCTCAGGCGGTATCCGCAACCACCTGCCAGAGACCATGGTCAAGGCTTTCGAAATGGTTGGCCTGGACAGTCAGACAGTCGAAGAACGATTCGGAGGGCTCTATCGCGCTTTCCAGTATGGCGCACCGCCGCATGGCGGGGCGGCATTCGGCATCGACCGCGTTGTGATGCTGCTGGTCGGCGCCAAGAACCTGCGCGAGATCACCATGTTCCCGATGAACCAGCAGGCTTATGATTTGTTGATGAACGCGCCCTCGGAAGCCTCGCCGCAGCAGCTTCGCGAACTGGCGCTGCGTGTCGCGCCGACCAAGAAGGACGCCTGATCGCGAGATGAAGGTGGCACTTTAAAGAGCCGTCCGAACCGATTCTTTCGATTCGATAATCCAAAAAAATAGCCCGGCAGCGATGCCGGGCTATTTTCGTGTCTTGAGATCGCTTCGATCAGTCCTCGTTGGCCTTGACGCTGACGCCGAGCGTCTTTGGCAGGTCGAGCGGGTTCGACATTGCGCCCGCCATGATCAGCGCGAACGGCACCGATGCCGGCGGTTCGGCCGAGATTTCGAGGCTCTTCGGATCGTCGAGATACTTGCTGACCGCCGCGGTCACCTGCGCTGTCAATTCCGGATTGTTGAGCTGCGCCATGCCGAACGGCACGATCGCCTTGGCCTGGTTGGCAATGTCCTTGGCCGACATGCCTTGCTGCTTGCCGACATAGTCCAGCACCTTGCCGGTCAGCGAATCGTCGTCGAAGCGGATCGAGGCGCTGTTGAACGACAGCTGCTGCAACAGACCGAGCATGGCCATGCCTTGTGCTGAATTGTCGGCGCCTGCAGGCTGAGCGGCCATCTTCTTCTGCATCTCCTGCAGCGACTTGATGAAGTCGACCGTGTAGCCGCCGAGGTCGAAGGTCATGCCGAGCGTGCCGGCATTCTCGACGGAGATGTCGTATTTCGACAGCTCCATCTTGCCGTCCGCCGGCTGCCAGTTGCCGGCCACTGCGAAATTGCCTGAGATGTTCTGGTAGCCGAGCGCGTCGATGACTTCCTTGGACTTCGGGTCGTCGACCAGCGACAGATCGGCCGAGAATTTCTCCGTATTGCCGGTGAATTCCATCGCCTTGCCGTCCGCCGGCGGCGTGATCTGGATGGCAAGCCCGTCCATCGAGAAGGCGGTCTTGTCGGCGACCTTGACCGTCATGTTGGAAAGTTCAGCCGACTTGTACATCATCAGTGAGCCCAGCGGGCCGGTGGAGCCGTCGGCCGGAACCGTCATGTCATGAATGACGAAGGGGCTGAGATTGAGCGTGACGCCGTCCTTGCTGTGTTCGAAGGCCGAGGTCGACACCGTGCCGATGTCGTAGCCGCCATTGGCTTCGGTGACGTTCTCGAGTTTCACGTCGCCGATGGTGAGGGCTTCCTTCTCCGCCGCCGGCTTGATGGCAACGCCCTGCAGCACCATGCTGGTGTTGTCGCCGGTGACGCCGGTCCACGAGATGTCGACGCCCTGGGCGGCAAGCGTCGCCTTTAGCCGGTCGGCGACAGCTGCGTCCTGGGCAAGGGCCGCGTTCAGCGGCAGGGTGAACAAGAAGGTCGAAAGAGCGAATTTCCGGAGAGTTGAGCGTTTGATTGTCATCGCGAGGTCCCTGAGAGTGTCCTGAAATTATTTTTCAATTCTTTGCGCCATCACCATTCCGTGACGAACTGGACGGGAAAAAGGCGTGTCCCGGCACAATGGTCGAAAATCGCGATGAAAGGCAAACCCGATCCAAACGCTATTGGAGAATGCAGTGAATTTGGCATGAAGGTCGGGCCGTAGAGCGGTGTCGTGCTTCGCAATAGATGTGGCGTGTAACAGATTGATGTTGGTCGGCAAGCTCGGCCTTGCTGTTTTCTGTTGCAGAATAGGCGTAAATCGACTGCTCCCGTGTGCGCCTCTTGCCGCGAATCACCCGCTCGGCTAGTCCCAGCCCCATGGGAAAAAGGCTTTTGCCGCCTGACGATGGCGGTGGCGATCACATCGAACCGGTCGATCTGAAGAAGGCGCTGGAAGAGCGCTATCTCGCCTATGCGCTGTCGACCATCATGCACCGCGCGCTGCCCGACGTTCGCGACGGATTGAAGCCGGTCCACCGCCGCATCATGCATGCCATGCGCCTGCTGCGCCTCAATCCCGACCAGGGCTTCGCCAAATGCGCCCGCATCGTCGGCGAGGTGATGGGCAAGTTCCATCCGCATGGCGACCAGTCGATCTATGACGCGCTGGTGCGGCTGGCGCAGGATTTTTCGATGCGCTATCCCTTGGTCGACGGGCAGGGAAATTTCGGCAACATCGACGGCGATAACGCCGCCGCCATGCGCTACACCGAAGCGCGCATGACCGACGTGGCGACCGAACTGCTCGCCGGCATCACCGAGGACGCCGTCGACTACCGGCCGACCTACAATGAAGAAGACGAGGAGCCGGTTGTGCTCCCCGGCGCTTTCCCGAATTTGCTTGCCAACGGCTCGTCCGGCATTGCGGTCGGCATGGCGACATCGATCCCGCCGCACAATGCGGCCGAACTCTGCGATGCCGCGCTGCACCTGATCGAGCATCGGGATGCGCCGGTGGCCAAGCTGATGGATTTCGTCCAGGGCCCGGATTTCCCCACTGGCGGCATCATTGTCGACAGCCGCGCCTCCATCCTCGAAGCCTATGAGACAGGGCGTGGCGGTTTCCGTGTCCGCTCGAAGTGGATCCAGGAGGATCAGGGCAGGGGCACCTGGAGCATCGTCGTCACCGAAATCCCTTATGGCGTGCAGAAGGCGCGGCTGATCGAGAAGATCGCCGAGCTCCTGATGGCGCGCAAGCTCCCGCTGCTCGAGGACATCAGGGACGAAAGCGCGGAGGACATCCGCGTCGTGCTGGTGCCGAAGAGCCGTTCGGTCGACCCGGGCATCCTGATGGAATCGCTGTTCAAGCTCACCGAGCTCGAAAGCCGCTTTCCGCTCAACATGAACGTGCTGTCGCGCGGCAAGGTGCCCAATGTGCTGTCGCTGAAGGGCGTGCTGCAGGAATGGCTGGACCATCGCCGCGACGTTCTGATCCGCCGCTCGAAACATCGCCTCGGCGAGATCGAAAGACGGCTGGAGATCCTTGCCGGCTACCTGATCGCCTATCTCAACATCGACGAGGTGATCAAGATCATCCGCGAGGAGGATGAGCCCAAGCAGGTGATGATGGCCCGCTGGTCGCTCACCGACACCCAGGCCGAAGCCATCCTCAACATGCGCCTGCGCGCTTTGCGCAAACTGGAAGAATTCGAGATCCGCAAGGAATTCGACGGCCTCACCACCGAGAAAAAGCAGATCGAGGCGCTGCTGGCATCCGATGCCAAGCAGTGGGCGACGATCAAGTGGGAAGTCACCAGCATCCGCGACAAATTCGGTCGGGAGACGGAACTCGGCAAGCGCCGCACCCAGTTCGCCGATGCGCCCGAGCACGACCTGACCGATATCGCCCACGCCATGATCGAGCGCGAGCCGGTCACCGTTGTCGTTTCGGAAAAAGGCTGGCTACGGGCGATGAAGGGGCATCTGGCCGATCTCTCGACGCTGACCTTCAAGGAAGGCGACAGCCTCAAGCTCGCCTTCCATGCCCAGACCACCGACAAGGTGCTGGTCTTCACCACCGGCGGCAAGTTCTACACAATCGGCGCCGACCGGTTACCGGGCGGGCGCGGCCACGGCGAGCCGATCCGTATCATCGTCGACATGGACAACGATCAGGACATCGTCACAGCCTTCGTCCACGATCCCAAGCGCAAGCTGCTGCTGGCCTCATATGACGCCAACGGCTTCATCGTGCAGGAAGAGGAAGTCGTCGCCAACACCCGCAAGGGCAAGCAGGTGATGAACGTCAAGGCGCCGGACGAAGCCAAGCGCTGCATCCCGGTCAGTGGCGATCACCTCGCCATCGTCGGTGAGAACCGGAAAATGCTGGTGTTCGCGCTCTCCGAAATTCCGGAGATGAGCCGCGGCAAGGGCGTGCGGCTGCAGAAATACAAGGATGGCGGCCTGCTCGATCTCAAGCCGTTCACGCTGGAAACGGGCCTGTCCTGGCAGGATTCGGCAGACCGCACCTTCACCAGGTCGCGCGAGGAACTCGCTGAATGGATAGGCGCCCGAGCGTCTGCCGGGCGCATGGTGCCGAAGGGTTTCCCGAGGACGGGCAAATTTGGGTAGCGCCTGATCTCCCCTTTGGGGAGATGTCGCCAAAGCGACAGGGGGACCGGGTCGACCGGACGCGACGTCCTGCTTTGAGCAGAACAGGCTGGCGCCTTATGTCCGGCGCCCCCCTCTGGCCTGCCGGCCCCAATCATTTGGAGTATCGTCACGATTGCTGCACTATATCGGTGCATAAAGGGGAAGGGTGTTTGGGAGAGACGGGCGTTTGAAGGAATCCAGGATCCAGAAACCGGAACGGCAGCAGCGCCTGTTCGGCCTGTCGACGCCGCTGCAGTCGGCTGTAATTCCGCCCTTGTCGGCGGCGCGCTGGCTCCTGGTGCTGATCGTCGCCGCCGGCGTCTATTTCTTCCACGGCTTTCTGTTCCCGGTGCTCGCCGCGCTGGTCATCGCTTTCGCCAGCTGGCCGCTTTACACGCGGCTGCTGGCTGGCGTCGGCGGCAACCGAACCGTCGCCGCCACTTTCGCCATCCTGTTCATCCTCGCCTTTCTGGTGATACCGATCGCGCTTGCCGGCACCTACGCCATCAACGAGGTGCGCGAGTGGGTGGCGTGGGCGATCGAGACCAACCGGCATGGTGCGGTGACGCCGCACTGGATAGCGACCATGCCTGTCATCGGCGATTGGCTGAATGAGCAATGGACGACCAATTTCGGGCATCCCGGCGGCATTGGTGAACTGATCCAGCTGGTCAGCGGCGCCAATATCGGCAGCATCTATCGCGGCGCGCTCGCCGCCGGCGGCAGTGCCTTCAGCCTGTTCCTGACGCTGCTGTTCATGATGATCGCCCTGTTCTTCGCCTATCGCGATGGCGAGCATTTCGCCGGCCAGATCGACCGGCTCGGCGAACGCATCCTGCCGACGCGGTGGGAGCGGATTTCGCGCGTCGTGCCGGCGACGATTTCCTCGACGGTGACCGGCATGACGGTCATCGCCATTGGCGAAGGGCTGGTGCTGGGCATCGCCTACTGGCTGGCCGGCGTGCCGTCGCCGGTGACGCTCGGCGCGCTGACCGGTGTCATGGCGCTCATCCCCGGCGGCGCACCATTGTCGTTCACCCTTGTCTCGATTTACCTCGCTGCAAGCGGCTCACCCATGGCCGGTCTGGCGCTGTTCATATGGGGCACGGTCGAGCTGTTCATCGTCGACAAGACGCTGCGCCCGAAGCTTGTCGGTGGACCGATAAAATTGCCTTTCCTACCGACCTTTTTCGGTCTGATCGGCGGCGTCAAGACCATGGGTTTCCTTGGTCTGTTCATCGGCCCGGTGCTGATGGCGCTGCTGGTTGCCATCTGGCGCGAGTGGCTGCGCGAGGTGGAGCTGTCCGACGAGACCGCCGCCGGCTCGGCGACCGAGATCGAGGCCGGTCCGCAGATCGACGTCCTCCCGGAACCTGGCGTGGCGAAGAAGGCCAGCGCCTGATCCCGAAGCCGTCACGCCTAAACCGGATGGTGCACCGCAAGATCCGGCCGCCGCTTGCGCCCGTCATGCAACTGCCAGAGCGAATGGGCGACCAGCGTGACGATCAGGATCGCGCCGCCGATCAGGCTGTTGCGGGTCGGTGTCTCGGCGAAGATCATCCATACCCAGACCGGTGCCAGCACGGTTTCGAGCAGGTAGAACATCGCCACTTCCGGCCCTGAAATGTATTTCGGCCCGGCGGCAAGGCAGAAGAACGAGATCGGCATGATGACGGCGCCGTTGAAGATGATCCACCAGGGCGCATTCACGTGAAAGCCTTCGCCCGACACCATGAAGGCGGCCAGGGCCATCGGCAGGAGGACGCCGACCAGCGAGGTGAATCCCATGTCCTTGCCGCTGGCGCGCGAGATGGTGATGGCCACGGCGATGAAGAAGGCCGAGCACAGCGCCATGAAGTCGCCGAACAGCTTGCCGGTGCCGACTGACCCGCCGACAATGACCAGCACGCCGAGAATCATGATCAGCATCGCCACGATGGTCACCATCCGGGGCTTCTCGCGCAGGAATATCCAGGACAACAGCCCTGCGAACACCGTGTTGAAGGCCAGGATGAACACGAGATCGGCGGTCGAGGTGTGATAGACGGCGGTGACGAAGGTGATCCCGGTCAGCCCATAGCAGATCGCCACGATCAGGCCGGACCAGCCCGGAATAAGCTGTGGAGCGTTTCGGTCCAGAGCCCGCCAGATCGACCAGATGACCATGGCCGCGACGAATGTGGTGCCGGTGCGCAGCAGCATGATCGTCCATGCGCCGCCGTCGGCAAGTCGGATCAAAGGTATGTCGACAGTCAGCGTCAGTCCGCCGATAGCGGTTATCAAAAGGCCCTTCTGGTGATCATGGTGAGAGGACATGCAGGAGCTTTCGCAATGAAATGCAGGCCGACGGCTGGTCGGTGCGATGGCGCACTCTCTCCAGCCAACCGGCTGAAAGACCAGCATCTCCTGCCTTGAAACAGTTTAAGCGTGGATGATGGAAAAACTCAGCGTGAAACCGCTTCGTTGGTGTAGCGTTCCCAACCCTTGGGGCCGAGATGCTCCTGCGGCATGAAGCGCATCTTATAATTCATCTTGCGCGAGCCGTTGACCCAGTAGCCGAGGTAGACATGGGGCAGGCCCATCGCCCGGGCGCGGGCGATGTGATCGAGGATCATGAACGTGCCGAGCGAACGCTCCTCGAAATCGGGATTGAAGTAGGAATACACCATCGACAGGCCGTCGGCCATCTTGTCGGTGAGTGCAACCGCGATGAGCTCACCCTGACCCTTGCCGGTTATGAAGGTATCAGGCCCGCGCCGCCGGTATTCGATCACCTTGGTGTCGACATGGGTGTCCTCGACCATCATGGCGTAGTCGAGCACCGTCATGTCGGACATGCCGCCGCGGCGGTGGCGGGCATCGAGATAGCCGCGGAACAGCGAATATTGTTCGGTCGAGGGCTCGGCATTGTGCATGGCGCCGACGAGGTCGGAATTATGCTGCAGCACGCGCTTCATGTTGCGGCTGGGGGCGAACTCCTGGGCGAGGATGCGTACCGAGACGCAGGCGCGGCAGGTCTCGCAGGCCGGCCTGTAGGCGATGTTCTGCGACCGCCGGAAGCCGCCTTGCGTCAACAGGTCGTTCATCTCCGACGCCTTGTCGCCGACCAGATGCGTGAACACCTTGCGCTCGAACTGGCCGTCGAGATAGGGACACGGCGACGGGGCGGTCAGGAAGAATTGCGGCGACTGGGTTGGATGCTGCGTCATCGAGTCTGGGAAACGCTCCTGCGAATCGTCTTACCTTTGGCCCGACCGGCGAAAAATTCAACAGGATTGTGAAGGCGCACGCGATCGAGCCCCTTCACATTTGCACCAATGCGGCTATGGCGCCTCGTGGAAACGCCGTCAACGGCCGGTGCGGCTGACCACCGTGCCAAGCAGAAGGTCGTGCAGCGTCCGCTTGCGGTCCGAGAACAAGGTCACCAGCAGGACCAGCGGTGACAGGATGACATTGCCGGCCCAAAACAGCACGGAATGGACGACCGCGGTCAGGCCGTCGATCGGCCTGCCGTCGAGGCGGTCGAGGCGGATGCCCATCATCTTCATGCCCGTGGTGGCCTGGTCGGCGCTGCCCAACGTATTCCAGATGTAGAGGATGGCAACGGCCGGCACCAGGACGCCAAACAGCATCCAGCCCACGCCGAGCGTCAAGAGCCCGAGGAAGAAGACCAGTATGGCGAAGGGAATGGTGAGCAGCGCGACGATGATGTAGTCGAGCACGAAGGCCAGGATGCGCCTCGTGCGCACGCCTTCATAGGCCCTGACATCGTCGAGCCGGGTATTCATGATTTCACCGTCGAGAACGCGCGCGTTCATGTCATTTCCTCGTAACAAGGCCCGACATAGGGTGCGGACCGCTCGACAATGAAATGGTGAAGACCCATGTCGGAATCAAGGTCGTCCGGATCAAGGTCGGGCTTTCCGAAGCGCAACGACCGAGCGACACGGGACACGATCCGAATCGGTTGAATTTGCCGTGCGGATGGCATTAGCTTGCTGCGGCGCAACAAAGCGCTCAGGGGCAGAGGGACGGGGCAATATGGACTACGACATGCTGGTCATCGGCAGCGGCCCTTCCGGTCGCCGCGCCGCGGTGCAGTCGGCCAAGCTCGGCAAATCGGTGCTGGTGGTCGATCGTGGTCGGCGCCTCGGTGGCGTTTCCGTGCACACCGGCACCATCCCTTCGAAGACGCTGCGTGAAACCGTACTCAATCTTTCGGGCTGGCGCGAGCGCGGCTTTTATGGACGCGGCTACAGGGTCAAGCAGGACATCTCCGTCGGCGACCTGATCGAGCGTCTGCACAAGACGCTCGATCACGAGGTCGAGGTGCTGCAGCACCAGTTCATGCGCAATTCCGTCAAGAATGCCCGTGCCTCGGTAAAATTCATCGGCCCCAACAAGGTCAGCCTGACATCGGATAATGGCGATTACAGCGAAGTCGGCTTCGCCAACGCGCTTATAGCGGTCGGTACCAGGCCACACCGGCCGCGCGACGTGCCTTTCGACAAGATCCGCGTCTTCGACAGCGACGAGATGCTCGAGCTCGACCGCCTGCCGCGCACGCTCACCGTCATCGGTGCCGGCGTCATCGGCGTCGAATACGCCACGATCTTTTCCGCGCTCGACGTGCCGGTGACGCTGGTCGAGCCGCGCAATTCCATCCTCGATTTCGTCGACCGCGAGATCGTCGACGACTTCATCCACCAGATGCGTGATCGCGGCATGACGATAAGGCTGGGCAGCGCGGTGAAGGAAATCCGCTCCAAGCCCGAGGCCGCCGAGGTGGAGCTGGCCGATGGCCGCACCATCCGCTCGGAGGTCGTGCTCTACGCCGCCGGCCGCACCGGCAATGTCGGTAGCCTCGGCCTCGACGTGGTCGGCATTGAGGCGGACTCCCGAGGCCGCATCAAGGTCGACCCGCAGACCTTCCAGACCAGCGCGCCCAATATCTACGCCGCCGGCGACGTCATCGGCTTTCCCAGCCTTGCCTCGACCTCGATGGAGCAGGGCAGGGTGGCAGCCTGCCACGCCTTTGGCGTGGCGCTGCCGCCGCCGCCGGAAACCTTCCCTTATGGCATCTATGCGGTGCCCGAAATCTCCACCGTGGGCCTGTCCGAGGAGCAGGTGCGCGAGAGCGGCGCAGCCTATGAGGTCGGCGTCGCGCGCTTCCGCGAGACGTCGCGCGGCCACATCATGGGCGTCAACACGGGATTCCTGAAGCTGTTGTTCTCGATCGAGACTCGGCGCCTGCTCGGCGCGCACATCGTCGGCGAGGGCGCTACCGAATTGATCCACATCGGCCAGGCGGTCATCAACCTTGGCGGCACCGTCGACTTCTTCGTCAACAACACCTTCAACTACCCGACGTTGGCGGAAGCCTACAAGATCGCTGGCCTCGACGCCTGGAACAGGATGGGACGATAGGGCCTCAGCATCCGCGCTCCTTGCCTGTGCAGAGGCACGGACCGCAGCCGTTTCAGACCGAGACAGCGGTCGGTTCGAAGGCCGGTCCGCCTAGGCCACGTCAGCCGACCCCGCCAGCCATTGCCTGACGATAGCGGCGTCGGGATCGCCAATTTCATGGCCCGATGCAATGATCCGGGCGTCGATCTCGGCGCCGTGCCGGCTGAGCAGCGTCACCAGCGCCGGCGCGAAGGGGCCGTAGGTCTCGTCCGTAGCGCCGGCGATGATCAGCGTCCGTGTTCGCGCGAGGTCGGTCGCGGGCACCTGGTCGAGCACGGGCATTGGCCTCAGCAGCACCGCCCGGCGGACGATGCCGGGATGAAGCAGCATCAGGCTGGAGACCAGGTTAGCGCCGTTCGAATAGCCGAGGAATGTTGTCTGATCGAGATCGAGCCCATGGCGCTTGGCGGCTTCGCTAGCGAATGCCGCGAAAGCGGCGGTTTCGACGAGGATGCTCTGCTGTTCGAAGCGCGTCGGGCTTATCCGCTCGAACCAGCGAAAACCGTCCTCCTGGGGAATACGGCCACGCGCCGCGACCAACTTGGCACCAGGCGCGATCCGTCTTGCCAGCGGCACCAAAGTGCTCTCGTCGACCCCCGATCCATGCAGCAGGAACAGGCATTCATGGCTGTCCTTGCCGGCGCTCATAAAGCGATAGGGAAAGGCCAGATCGGTAAGCAGCGGGCTGTTTTCGAAGCGATCGCCAGTCATCTCGCATCCTCTTGATTATATGAGGTTCTGCTCACTTTGCCGGCTTCAAAACGCAATATTTTCGTGCTCCGCGAAAGTTGATTGAACCAGGCGCATTCCAGCCCGTTTCTGCGCCGATATACTCCCGTATGGGAGGAATCGAAGCGGTGCGCCGGGGGTGGCATTGCCGGACATGAACAATCAGCTTTGAGGCCTTTTGTCGATGACTACCCCTGTTTTGTCAGACCGCGATGTGCGTGTCCCGGATCGCAATGTGCGTATCCCGGACCGCGACACGCGTATCGATGTATTGCGCGCATTGGCGCTGCTGACCATTTTCATCGATCATGTGCCGGGCACCGCCTTCGAGACCCTGACCTACAAGAATTTCGGTTTCTCCGACGCCGCCGAGGCATTCGTGCTGATTTCGGGTATCTCGGTGGCGCTCGCCTACGGCACCAAGTTCCGGCCGGGCGGCAGGCTGCTGGCCACATTGAAGATGTGGCGACGGGCAGGGATGCTCTACGTTGCCCATATCGTCACGACGATGGTGGTGATCGCCTTGTTCTGCACCGTGGCGGTGTTTACCAAGCGGCCGGACCTGCTGAAACTGATCAACATCGAGCCGTTGATGAGGAACACGCCGGAAGTGCTGGTCGGCATCGTCACGCTCGGCCATCAGCTCGGCTACAACAACATCCTGCCGGTCTATGCCGCGCTGCTGCTGATGGCGCCGGCCTTCGTCCTGTTGATCAGCTACCGTCCCGTCGCGGCGCTTGTCGCGTCCGCTGTGCTGTGGCTTGTCGCCGGCATCTGGCAGATCGCCCCGCCGAATTATCCCGAGCCAGGATTCTGGTTCCTGAATCCTCTGTCCTGGCAGTTCCTGTTCAATATCGGCGTCGCCGCCATGCTGCATGTCAGGCGCGGCGGCGTCATTCCGGTCAACCGGTGGTTGGTCGGCTCAGCGGTCGCCTATGTGGTGACGGCATCGGTCTGGGTGCACAGTCCGCTCTGGGGACAGATCACGTGGTTCAAGCTGCCGGTGGTGATCGGCGGTTTCGACAAGACGTTCCTGTCGCTGCCGCGGCTGCTGCATATCCTGGCGGTCAGCTACCTCTTCGTCGCCTTGCCGGCGCTGTCGAACCTGTTTCGCACCAGCCCCGACCATCCGCTGGCGATACTGGGCAAACGCTCGCTGCCGGTGTTCATCGCGGGCACGGTGATCGCCATGGTCGCGCAGGTGATGAAGCTGATCAATCCGGGCGGGCTTGCCTATGACGGCCTGCTGCTGTCGGCCGGCATCGCCATGCAGTTCGCGCTGGCCTTCTATCTCGAGTGGCTGTCGACCATCGGCGGCTCGGGCAAGGTCCGCACGACGCCAAAGGATATCATGCCGGTCTCTCTCGGCATCTCCGCCGTGGCAAGGGCCAATCGCTGACAGGCGGTTCAGCCGCGCGGTGCGGCCGACGAGGCGCGCACGATCAATTCGACCGGCAGCAACTGCCGGCTGACCTTGCCGTCGCTCTCCAGGATCGCCTTGACGGCAAGGCGGCCCATCTCGGCTATCGGCTGGGCGATCGTGGTCAAGGGCGGCTCGGACACGATTGCTTCCGGCACGCCGTCGAACCCGACAACGGAAACATCGTTGGGGACGTTGAGCTTGCGCGCGCTCAGCCATTCGAGCGTCACCAGGGCTATTTTGTCCGACATCGCCAGTATGGCCGTGGGCGGCTCCTTGGCCGCGAAGATTGTTTCGAGCCCCGCTTTCGTGCTCGCCGCATCGTTGGCGGTCTCGTAGACGGGCACTCTGGACGTGTCGACACCGACGCGCGAAAGCTCCTGGAAGTAGCCGGTGAGCCGGTCGCGTGTACCCGCATAGGTCGCGGTGCGAACCTGCTCGGGTGAAACGAGGCCCGTGCTGCCGTCGGCAAAAGACAGCGCCAGAACGGCAAAGCGGCGATGTCCGAGACCCGTGAGATGGCGGGCTGCCAGGCTGGCGCCGGCGACGTTATCGACGCCGATCGCGGCGACCGCTCCATCTTGGGAGTCCAGGTCTAGGGCCACGAAGGGCAGCTTGCGCTCACGCGCCAGTTCCACCAGGCGCGAACCGCCTTCGATGCAGAAGACGATGAAGCCGTCGACCAGGGCGCTCTGGATGTTCCAGGCAAGCTGTTCGTTGTTGGCGGCCGAGACCAGGGAGATACCGGCTCCCGTGGCGTCGCAGGCCTGCGAGATGCTCGCCATCATGACCCGCGCGAAGGGATCGTCGAAAAAGTAGGAGAGGGGCTCGGCGGTGGCGACGCCGATGGCGTTGACCTTGCCGGCTCGCAACAAGCGACCCTTGGGGTCCGGCCCGCCATAGCCCATCGCCTCGGCCGCGGCCTTGACCCGTTCGCGGACCTCGTCGCGCACGATCTCGGGACGGCTGAAGACATTGGATGCGGTGCCATGCGAAACCCCGGCGGCCTTGGCGATATCAGCCAGACGGACGGGTCTTCGATTGCCTGCGGTGAGTGACGCCATTGTGCGTGCCTCCTGACATGCATTTAGCACGTTCCGGATTTGCATCTAGCACTTTCGTTGGATCGATTCAAATTTTGCTTGACCGGAGATGCCTGAGAGTCTACTTTTGAATCGATCCAATATGGCGGATTTGTTCCGCGAAATGACTTTAGAGAGGTGCGCCATGCATCCCGTCAACTATCTGTTCGAAGACATCTATCGCAACGATATCGGGTCGGGCGCCAGCAGATCTAGGCGCCAGGAGGGAGCCGGCCCACGGGTTCGCAATCTCCGCTTCCTCGTGGAGCGCAAGCGCAACTGATCGGCACGACATTTTCGGTTGGTCGATTGGATCGATTCAATATTTAAAGGGAGAAAAACCATGCATCCCATCAAGCACCTGTTTGAGGACATCTACCGCAACTACTGGGGCATCGCGCCGGCGGCCGAGCGGCCGGAAGCGCGGCGCCGCAGGAAATCGGCCGCGCGCAATCGCGATCTCTGGTTCCGCATCGAACGTTCCCGGGATTGATCTCGGCGCGTCTGGCCTCAGGGACGCGGACGTACCAGGGCGGAAAGGGCTATCCCCAGCCAGCCGGCGATGAGCAGGGTGCCGCCGATCGGCGCCGACATCGGAAACAGTCTCGATCCCAGGAAATCGCGGGCGAGGAGATCGCCCGCGAAAAGCAGCAACCCGGCGAGCAGGACAAAGCTCGCGATCCGTAGAAAGCGATTCGCGCCGATGAGGCCGACGGCCAGGAAGCCAGGCGCGTGCATCAACAGGAACGACGCGGCCGTGCCGGTGAAGGCGCCGCCGCGGTGCGCGGCGGCCGCCGACAGCGCCACGCCCGCCGCGCCGACAAGACCGCCGGCAAGCACGAGGAGACGGCTGGTTGGTTCGGTGGCATTCATGTCGGCTGGCTTCCTCTCGGGGTAGGCTGCCTCAGGACTCACTCGCTTCCAGCGCCATATGCCGGGTCCGCCGCGACTGGACAATCCAATTGTAGACGGCGCCGCCCGCCATCAGCACCGACGTGCCGAGAAACACCGCCGGCATGCCGAAATGGCCGCCGACGAAGCCACCGGCCAGTGGCCCCGCGACCTGTCCGACATACTGCGCCGAAATCGCCAAGCCAAGCACGTTGCCGCCGACGCCGTCGGGAATGTTGTGACGGATGACGCTGGTGATGCAAGGCAGCAAGCCGCCAAGCGCCAGGCCCATCAGGAAGCGCAGACCGATCAACTGCCAGCCATTGGTGACGAATGCCTGTGGGATGAGCAACAGGGCCGAGACGGCCAAGGCGCCGACAACGACGTTCCAATGGCCGATACGGTCGGCAAGCTTGCCCAGCCATGAGGCCGACAGGATCGTTCCGAGCGCGGCCGCCGACATAACCACGCCGGCAACCATTGTCACCCGGCTCTGGTTCTCGATGAGCTGCTGCACATAGACGGTGATGATCGGCTCGATCGACATGGTGGCGAAGGCGAGCAGCATGCCGGTTGTCAGCATCGCCACCACCGGGCGCTTGTCGGGGATTTGTGACCAGCCACTCTTCGGCTTTGCCGTCGAGGCGGCATTGGCTGGCTTCGGGCGCGGGGTCTCCTTGATCAGGAAGGTCGTCGCCAGGAAGGCGAGGAAGATGACGCCGCCCGACAACAGGAAAGTGGTGCGGATGCCGATCAGCGGCGGCAGCGCGCCGCCAAGCAGGGGGCCGACCAGTGAGCCGGCCGTGATCCCGGCGGAGAGGACGCCCAGCGCCCAGCCGGAGCGCTCCTTGGGCGTCTGCATGGCCACCAATATTGTCGAACCCGAGGAATAGCCGCCGGCAAAGCCTATCAGCAGGCGCAGCAACACCAATTGCCAGACCGTCTCGACCATGCCCGTCAAGGACATGCAGATCGCCATGCCGAAGCTGGCGCGCACCAGCATCACTTTCCGGCCGTAACGGTCGCCCAGCCGTCCCCACAGTGGCGCGACCAAGGCGGCTGCGAAGAACGTCGCGCCATAGGCTATGCCGGACCACTGCACGATGGCCGCATGGCCCTGCGCGCCAAGCTGTTCGACATAGAGCGGCAGGAAAGGCAACAGCAGGGTCATGGCGATGAGCGTGCTGAACGAGCCCGCGAAACAGACGGCGAGATTGCGCCGCCAGTGGATGTTGTAGCCGCTTTGAGTGTGTTCTTGTGCCATTTCCTGCCTGCCCGATATCAGCGCTTGTTGCGGATACCATCTTGGGATACCAAATTGGTATCCGTCATGAACTTCATGCCTGCTGCTGTCAATGCGGCTTCAAGAAAGGGCAGCCCAATGTCGCAGATGCAGAATGTCGAACGGCAGTTACGCGAGATGATCCTCGGCCTCGAGGTCGGCCCCGGCGAGAAATTGACCGAGCGTTGGATCGAAGGCCGCTTCGGCGCTTCGCGCACCCCGGTCAGGGCAGCCCTGTTGCGCCTGGAAACCGAGGGCCTTGTGGGCAGGGATGGCCGCGGCTGGACCGTGTCGCCCATTAACCTCGCCGAACTCGAGCAGATCGCGGTCTATCGCGAGGCAGTCGAGGTCGCGGCCCTGCGGCTGACATGCGCGCACGTCGACGGGAGCGCCATCGACGTCATCGAGGCGATGCTCGATTCCTGCGACGAAAACACCGCGCGAGAGGAATGGCATCGCGTCGGCATGGATTTTCACATCGAACTGGCGCGCCTGTCGGGCAACGAATTCCTGTTCCGGGCGGTGCGCGATGCCATGACGCGCCTGTCGCGCGCCCGCTGGCTGGAGGTGCGTGACGAAGCGGCGCTTGGCCGCGCCTGGGCCGAACATCGGGCCATTCTGGCGGCGGCACGTCTTGGCGATGCCGATGAAGCGGCGCGCCGGCTTTCGGACCATATCAGCGGCAGCCGCCACCGGCTGGTGACGTCGCTTGCCAACGACCGACGCGGCCTGCGCGCCAGGGGCTTTGCCGTCGTTGCTGCCTAGCGCTGCCGGTCCGGGCTGGGCACTCGCCGGGCAAAAAAGCGCGTCCAGCTCCGCCGCGCACTTTCGGCCTCGCTTCGCGGATGCCGATGGCGTAAGAGCGGCAATGGAAAACAACCGATTTGATACACCCGTGACCGTCAAGTCCGTCACGGCGGGAAGCACTCAGCTCTTGCGCACGGCCCGCGAGGCTTCCGATTACCTGCTCAACAGCTGGCCCGGCAAGCGCAGTCCCAAGCATCGCGCGGCGCTCCAGGCCTGCCACGACGCGCTGGCCGGCGACAAGCCGGCGATGAACGCCCGGCGCGCCTTCATCGCCGCGGCACGCGAAGTGGACGTTTTTGTCAGCGACAAGGCGCCCGCCTGACGCAGGGCGATGTGGGTTGAGGCAAGGGCCCGCATTCGCGGGCCTTTAGCCGTCATTCCGCTGTGTCGGTCTCGGTCTCGGCCTCGGGCTTTGAACGTTCGCGCGCGGCAACCTTGGCCGCCAGCTTTTCAGCCTTCTTCGCCGCCTTCTGCCGGTCGCGTTCCTTGCGTTCCTGGTCGTAGTTTGGTGCTCGCGCCATATCGGCTCCTTTTGCCCTGCCTTGCGGCTCTGACCCTGCCTAGGAGCATTAGCCGTCAAACACAACAGCTGAAGCGACAGTGCGCGGACTGAGGTCTCGCAGATCCGCAGGGGCTTGCCAGATGGCCGCCACAATGATGTAGGAAACGCGGGGCGCCAGCGTATTGAGAGCTGCCCGTTTGTTTTGATCAAGTGAACCATGGCTTCCATTGCGCGAACGTCGGCAAAGGTTTTCTATTATGCGCGAAACGTCGCGCGCGATATCATTCCCCAAGCCTTGTTCCGCCGCAGGCTGGCCGTTCGCCTTGAAAAGGCCCGGCTTTGCGATGAGGCGGCGTGCCGCCGCTTGAACTATTACAACAAGCTGCAGGATGGTTTCGCGCCAAGCTCGAATGCCGTGCGCATCAGCAAGCTGCCCTTCACGCCGACCATGTACTACTACGACCTGAAGGAATTCGCCCGCTACTTCGATCCCGGATTGCTCATCGACATCGAATTCGGCGACGTCAGGAACGTGCCGAAAGTGCCTACGATCGTGAAGGACCGGCCGATCCGTGATGACGACAAGAACGCGATCATCATGAAGCTCGACAAGTTTCGTCACTTCCAGATGCCGGCCGATGCCATCTCGTTCGCCGACAAGCTGCCGGGCGTGGTCTGGCGCGGCGATCTCAACAATCCGATCAGGAAACGGTTTCTGCAAGCGGTGCGCGACCTGCCGTTCTGCGATGTCGGTTCGCACAAGCCGAACGCTCCGGCCGAATACGCCAAGCCCTTTCTCACCATCGGCCAGCACCAGCGCTACCGCTACATCGTCTCGCTCGAAGGCAATGACGTGGCGACCAACCTCAAATGGATCTTGAACTCGAAGTCGCTCTGCCTGATGCCGCCGCCGACTTACGAGACATGGTTCGCGGAACGGCAGCTCGAGGCCAATGTCCATTATGTGCCGCTTTCAGCTGATTTCTCCGATGTTGCCGAACATGTAGCCTATTTCGAACGGCACCCGGCAGAGGCAGACCGCATCATTGCGGCCGCGAACGCCTATTGCCGGACATTCGCCAACGAACAGACCGAACAGGCGATCTCGCTGCTGGTGCTCTACAAATATTTCGTGCTGAGCGGCCAGATCAAACCGGATGCCGAGGTCTGGCGCTATATTATGGGATGAGCAATTCCTGCGTCAAAACGCGGGACCCGGAGGGCTCGGGCCCGCCGGGCTTCTCGTCAGAACCCGTATTTATACGCCGCTGCGGTCGATCACGAGATCGGCGGCACCAAAGCGCGCCTTCGCCGTCAATTGCTGGTGCCAATAGGGGTAGAGCAGGGGCGGCCGGCTAACCGCGTCGAGGCGCTGGCGCTCCTCAGGGCTGAGTTCCAGGCTTGCTGCCGCGAGATTGTCCTTGAGTTGGGCGTCGTTGCGGGCGCCGATGACCAGCGAGGAAACGGCAGGGCGACCGAGCAGCCACGCAAGCGCAACCTGCGCCGCCGAAACGCCGCGTGCCCCACCGATCTCGACCAGCACGTCGACGATCCGCCAGAGCCGGTCCGCGTCGCGGATCGGCGGCTCGGACCAGCCGGCGAGCTGCCGTGCCGTCGGGCTGTCGCGATGGTATTTGCCGGACAGCAATCCGCCGGCGAGCGGGCTCCAGACCAGCACGCCCAGGCCCTGGTCGACCGAGATCGGCAGCAGTTCATACTCGGCCTCGCGGGCCTCCAGCGTGTAATGGATCTGCTGCGTGACGAAACGCTGCTGGTGCCGGCTGTCGCTGATCGAGAGCCCCTTCATCACCTGCCAGCCGGACCAGTTGGAGCAGCCGATGTAGCGCACCTTGCCCTGGCTGACCAAGGTGTCGAGCGCGGCAATCGTTTCCTCGACCGGCGTAAGGCCGTCCCACTGGTGCACGAAATAGATGTCGATGACATCGGTCTTCAGTCGCTTCAGGCTCTTCTCGCATTCGCGGATCAGGTGATGGCGCGACAGGCCTTCGTCGTTGGGTCCGCTGCCGATCCGCATGCGTGCCTTGGAAGCGATCAGCACGTCGTTCTTGCGCTTGCCGCCGAGTGCCTCGCCGATGATCTCCTCCGACAGGCCATTCGAATAGACATTGGCGGTGTCGATGAGGTTGATGCCGGCGTCGATGCACATGTCGATCATGCGCCTGGCTTCGGCAAGGCCGCTGTTGCCGACCGCGGCGAACGGGCCTGTCCCGCCGAAGGTCATGGTGCCCAAAGTCAGTGTCGAAACCTTAAGGCCGGAACGGCCAAGGGTGCGGTATTCCATGTCAGTCCTCGCGATTGTGTTGAATTGGGGCGCCACCAAGGACAGCCCGGAATGCGACCCGGCATTTGTAGGACAATTCGGCCGGGCTGTCGCCATGCAATGACGAAGGATCGATTGGACCTCGCCAAATCCGCGATGGCGGCAATCGTGCTCGGGCTGCAATAAAACCGTCACCGCCGGCCTATATTGAATTCGGCTAAGGTGTTTCCATTCCGGGCCGCGGGTCAGCAGTTTGGGGTGCCGACATGAACCGACAGGGCTTGCTAGCGGAGCGACTGATATGACCGAGCCAAGACAGAATTCCCCTGCCAAGGACTGGCTCGAAGCCGAGCTCGCCGACACGCTCGACGAAGATTACGAGCTCGAAATATCGGAGCCTGCGCTGTCGATGGAAATCGCCAAGATCTACAAGAACGCGCATCCGCCTTCGATCGATCGCATGCAGTATTTTCGCGACCTGATCACCTTGCAGTCCGAATTGATCAAGCTGCAATCCTGGGTCGCCTATCACAAGAAGAAGCTGGTGGTGATTTTCGAGGGCCGCGATTCCGCCGGCAAGGGCGGCGTCATCAAGCGCATCACCCAGCGGCTGAATCCGCGCATCTGCCGCGTCGTGGCGCTGCCGGCGCCGACCGAGCGCGAGAAGTCGCAATGGTATTTCCAGCGCTACGTCCCGCATCTGCCGGCTGGTGGCGAGATCGTGCTGTTCGACCGCTCCTGGTATAACCGCTCCGGCGTCGAACGGGTCATGGGCTTTGCGTCGCACGACCAGGTCGAGGAGTTCTTCCATGACGTGCCGGAGTTCGAGCGCATGCTGGTGCGTTCTGGCATCACTGTCGTGAAATACTGGTTCTCGATCACCGACGAGGAACAGCAGATGCGCTTCCTGATGCGCATCCACGATCCGATGAAGCAGTGGAAGCTGTCGCCGATGGACCTGCAGTCGCGCGTGCGCTGGGAACAGTACACCAAGGCCAAGGAAGAGACCTTCGCCCGCACCAACATTCCCGAGGCGCCCTGGTTCATCGTCGAGGGCAACGACAAGAAGCGCGCACGGCTGAACTGCATCGACCATCTGCTCAAGCAGCTGCCATATGAAGAGGTGCCGCACGAGGAGATCACTCTGCCGGAGCGCGTCTTCAATCCCGAATACGAGCGCCAGGTCCTGCCACACGAGCTCTACGTGCCGGAGAAGTATTGAGGGGTTCTTCCTTCTCCCCGTCCCTATAGGGGAGAAGGTGCCCGAAGGGCGGATGAGGGGCGGCGCTGACTTCGAAAGTTGAGTCTCGCCATTCTTCAACCGTACACGATTGCTTGCGTCGCCGGAGCCGCTAGTCTCCAAATGTCAGCGCCGCCCCTCATTGCCCTGCCGGGCATTTCTCCCCGTGACGGGGGAGGAAGAGCTGTAGTCACGCCCGCTTGATCACCACATGCGTGGCAAGCGCCGTCGCCACCTGCTCGGTGCATCGATAGCCGAGCTTCACCATATCCAGGCCGGCAAAAAGGTTCTCGCCCTTGCCAAGCAACACCGGCGAGATTGCCAGATGCATCTCGTCGATCAGTTTCTCCTGAAGATATTGCCGGATGGTGGCGACACCTCCGCCGACCCTCACATCCTTGCCATCAGCCGCCGCCTTCGCCTGCTCCAGTGCCGAATGGATGCCGTCGGTCACAAAATGGAAGGTCGTGCCACCTTCCATCGCGATGGGCGCTCGCTCGTGGTGCGTCAGCACGAAGACCGGCACGTGATAGGGCGGGTTGTCGCCCCACCAGCCTTTCCAGCTGTCGTCGGGCCATTCCCCGCGGATCGGCCCGAACATGTTTCGGCCGAGGATCCAGGCGCCGACATTTTCGAAACTGCGCGCCGCGAACGCCTCGTTGATGTCGTTGGTGCCGCCATCTTTTTTGAGCACCATCTCGCGGAAGGTCCGGGTGTCGACAAACCACTTGTGCAAGGATTCCCCACCGACACCGAGCGGATTTTGCAGGTCCTGATCGGTACCGGCGCCATAGCCGTCGAGCGATAGGGTGAAAGCGTTGACACGCAGCTTGGACATGAAGGCCTCCTCGATAACCGATTGTATTTTGCAAGTGGTTATCTTTTAGCAATGTGATTGCAAGTTGCAAGCGGTATTTTCGGCGACGAATAATATGATGGCGGCCGGCGGGACGGCCGCCTGTCAGCTCATTCGCCGGCAAGCTCCATGAAGCGGATGTGGTTGCTGAACGGATCGATGACTTCGACCGTCAGCCGTCGGTCCTCCTGTTCCAGTCCGGGTTTCATGTAGCGGTAGTCCTTGGCCGCAAGCTCCCTGTGGAAGTCGCGGATACCTTTCATATAGATGACCATGTTGCTACCCGGCGTCGCGTCGCCGGCATGTTCGGACAGGTGCAGGACAAGGTTGCCGCGCGAGATTTGCGTATAAAGCGGGAAGTTGTCGCCGTAGCGGTGCTCCCAGTCCACACCGAAGCCGAGGTAGCCGAGATAGAATTCGTGCGCCTTGGCAATGTCGAAGATGCGCACGATCGGCGCCGTCCGTTCGAAGACGATCGTCTCCTGCCGGGCTGGCGGCCCTTCGATCTTCGCCGACAGGATATTCCAGGTCGCCAGTCCGAACTGGCGCGCGACGATCTCCAGGGCCTCGCCATGGCTGATCGTCAGGTCGCGGGCGGCAAGCGCCTCCCGCATGGCTTTTGCCATGGTCTTGGCATCACGATAGGCAAGCATGTCCGTTTCCTCGGGTCACGGCGAGGTCTTCGTCAGTGCCCGCATTGCCGACGCCTTCGCCTGACGGGTGAAACGGGTCAGGAAGCATCCTTTGGAGGCGTTCGCCATACCCCTTGGTGGGGCGCGGGCTGCCAGCCGCCTCCGGCCGTGCCGGCATCATAGCCGGAGGCAGCGGATTTTGTCAGCGCGTATTCGAAAGAACCGCCGGCCGGTCGAAAGAGTGCTGACATCTCCTGAAAGGCATTGCCCGGGACGTCGCTGGCTACCCCTTCAGCATCTGCGCCACTTCAGGCGCGAAATAGGTCAGGATACCATCGCAGCCGGCGCGCTTGAAGGCGAGCAGCGATTCCAGCATCGCTTTCTCGCCGTCGATCCAGCCATTGGCGCCCGCCGCCTTGATCATCGAATATTCGCCCGACACCTGGTAGGCGAAGGTCGGCATCTGGAATTCGTCCTTCAGCCGGCGGATGATGTCGAGATAGGGCAGGCCGGGCTTGACCATCAGCATGTCGGCGCCTTCGGCGATGTCCTGTTCGGCCTCGCGCACCGCCTCGTCCGAATTGGCGTGGTCGATGTAGTAGGTCTTCTTGTCGCCCTTGAGCAGGCCGGCGGTGCCGACCGCCTCGCGATAGGGGCCGTAGAAGGCCGAAGCGAATTTCGTCGCGTAGGACATGATCGCGACGTCCTGAAAGCCGTTGGCGTCGAGTGCGTCGCGGATCGCGCCGACGCGGCCGTCCATCATGTCGGACGGCGCGATGATGTCGGCGCCCGCCGCCGCCTGGATGACGGCCGCCGCCGCGACCTGCTCCACCGTTTCATCGTTGACGATGATGCCGTCACGCAGGATGCCGTCATGGCCGTGGCTGGTGAACGGGTCGAGCGCGGCGTCGGTGATGATGCCGATCCCGGGCACCGCGTGCTTGATGGCGCGGGTGGCGCGGTTGACAACGTTTTCCGGATCGAGGATGTGCGAGCCGGTCTGGTCGCGCAAGGCCAGGTCGACATTGGGGAAGGTGGCGAGGGCTGGAATGCCGAGCCTGGCCGCGCGTTCGGCCTCCTTCACGGCAAGGTCGACCGACAGGCGGAAGACGCCGGGCATGGCGGCGATCGGCTCGCGCACATCCTTGCCCTCGACGACGAAGATCGGCCAGATCAGGTCGTCGACGGTGAGCCGGTTCTCCTGCACCAGGCGGCGCGACCAGTCGGCCTTGCGCATTCGGCGCAGGCGACGGCTGCTGGTGATATCGTCCACGCTGCGCGTGCCGGCCGGCTTTGTCGCGGTGAATTTGTTCATTGCCAAAACTCTGGGCCAAAACTCTCTTTCGGCGGCTTTTACCACGAGCTTTTGCCACAGACCAATGCGACACGATTGTGCCAGGGGTTGAGCGCAGCTCCTCCCAAGGCTGTCCGTTTCCCGACAAAATCTGCGCCGCACCCCTTATCGCCACCCGAAACGCCTCGTCGAAGCTGACGCCACGTACCTGCCAGCGATAGGTCTTGCCGTTATCGGCCAGCCGCCAATCGGCGATCCAGCCCAGCTCCTTGTCGCTCCACACCATTTTGCCGGCGAGCGCTTGCGCGCCACCGGCCTGTTTGGCCAACGGATCCAGCCTGGCCATGTCGCCGGTGCGCAATACCTTTTCGCCCAGGTCGTCTAGCTGCGCGGCCTTCGGAAATACGACATGCATCAGCAACGGATCGGCTGCATTGGCGAAAGACTCGCGCATCGTCTCGCCACGCTCCTCCTCGGCGCTCAGCACGAAATGCCGCGCGCCCTGTTCGGTCACGAGAAAGACGGCGAGCGTCGGCCGGTCGCCAAGCCAGGGTCGGCTGCCGAGCGAAGCCAGCACCTTGTCGAGTACATCGGGCCTGTAGAGGCAGGTGAGATCATGCGGCCGGTCGTGCGTGCCTTGCTCATCATGGATCGGAATGCCTTCGAGCCGGTCGCGGTAACGAAAGCTGTCGACAAAACTTCCGGCCTTGTCGCGCAGCGCACCCATCTCGCGTTTCGCGAGCAGCCGTTGATCGCCGGAAACCCTGACCAGCACCTTGTCCAGGCATGTCCTGAAACCGAGCTCGCGGTTTTGTTCGCCCTGGCCGGTGACGATGGTCTTTGACTGGTAGAGGTCGCCGAGGTCCGTTGCCTCAGCCTGGGTATTGCTTGCGTAAAACGCCAACAGGCAACTCAGAACAAAGGCAAAGCGCAAAAGCTGCGGCATGGCTCACCGTCCGGCTGTCAGCCTCTCATATCGGCGGCCAAGGTCTAGCACCGGCCGCCGCCGGCCGCCAAGCCCATGGCGAAAACGCTGCTGCCATTGACGCACCCATGCGCCGCCTTTAGCACTTCTCCTCCCGCAGGCGCGGGGGAGGGATTCTCTGGCGATGGATTTTGGTGGAGGCGACGAAATTCGCTTCGAACGCTTGGGCAAGGCCGGTGTCGTCACGCTGACTCGGCCGCAGGCGCTCAATGCCGTTACCCATCGCATGGTCATGGCGCTGGGCAAGGCCTTGCGTGCCTGGGAGCGCGACGACGGCGTCGAGGTCGTCCTCGTCAAGGCCGAGGGCAGGGCGTTTTCGGCCGGAGGCGACATCCTGCACATCTATGAGGCCGGCCGCGCCGGGAAGCCGCCGGTCGAGTTCTTCGCCGACGAGTACCGGCTGAACGCCCGCATCAACAGCTTCAAGAAACCCTATGTGGCGCTCATCGACGGCATCGTCATGGGTGGCGGCGTCGGCATTTCCTTTCACGGTTCGCATCGGGTGATGACCGAGAACGCCCAGTTCGCCATGCCGGAGGTCGGCATCGGCTTTTTCCCGGATGTCGGCGCCAGCCATTTGCTGCCGGACCTGGGCGGTTGTTTCGGCATGTATCTGGCCCTGACCGGCAACCGCATCCGCTATGGCGACGCGCTGTGGTCGGGACTGGCCACCCACACCATCAAGGCCGAAGATCAAGCGAGCTTCCTGGACCGGCTGATGCTGACCGGCGATCCGGAATCAGTGCTGCGCGGTTTCTTTGTCCAGGCGAGGCGGGAGACCGACAGGCCGACATTAGAGGCGATCTCCCGCCATTTTAACCAGCCGTCGCTGCAGGATGTCGTCGACAGCCTGGACCGTGCGGCGGGCACCGACGAATTCGCGGCAAAGACGCTGGCGACGATGCGCACGCGCTCGCCGACCAGCCTTCGCGTCGCCTGGCGGCAGATCAGTGCCGGGCTGACGCTGTCGATGGACGATTGCATGAAGATGGAGTTCCGCATCCTCAACCGTATGCTTGCCGGCCACGATTTCTACGAAGGCATCCGCGCCGCCATCATCGACAAGGGGTCGAAGCCGCAATGGCGGCCGGCAAGCCTCGATGCGGTCGCGGAGGCGGATGTCGAGGCCTATTTCGCCCCGCTCGGTGAACGGGAACTCGAGGCATGAGCGAGGTGACGTCGAGACGCGTCGTGCTGCAGCCCTCGACGGTCGAGGTGATCTTCGCCTGGTTCCAGCGCGTCATCGCGGGCTACTGCCTGTTGTTCGGCATCCTTTACTGGATCAAGCTGATCGGCTTCTACCCGGGCTCGCTGTGGCGCTTCGACCTGATGCCGGTCCACTGGCAGGTGGCGGCGGTGATGCTCGCCGTGTTCTTTCCCTTTGCCGCGGCGGGGCTCTGGATGCTGGCCTCCTGGGGGCCGGTGATCTGGTTCATTTGCGCGGTCACCGAGACCGTCATGTATGCCGGCTTTCCCGAGCTTTTCGGCCACCGGCCGCTCATCGTCGTCTCGCACGCGGCGGTGGCGCTGCTCTACATCGTCTTTCGCGTCGTCATCTGGCTGCAGAAACGGCCCGTGCGGCACTAAGCCTTTGAGGGCATTGGCGACTTGGCCAACCCCGGATCCGAGCCCCGCTATATCTGCCTAAGCCTTTAGGTTAATTATCCTTACTCGGGTGACCGTTCGTTAAGCCTCTTTCGAAACCACTTACCGGTAAGCTCTTGTTAGCCCTAGCGTTTAAGTCGAATTTTATGAGTATTCGATAGTGTCGCGATCAAGGTGAAAAACAAAAAATCACCAGGGCGACAAACGAGAGGCAAAGACAATGATCAATTCGCGTCCGGCGGCGAAGACCGCCAACGTTTCCGACGATCGCCGCGAGGCTATCCGTTCGCTGTACATGGAATCGCTGCAGCTCGTCGAGCGACTGCACCGCCGCCTGCTTGATGTGATCAAGGACGAATTCGACCGCAACGGTCGTTCCGACATCAATGCCATCCAGGCGCTGCTGCTCTTCAACATCGGCAATTCCGAGCTGACCGCCGGCGAGCTGCGCTCGCGTGGCTACTATCTCGGCTCGAACGTGTCCTACAATCTGAAGAAGCTGGTCGATCTCGGCTTCATCAACCACCAGCGCTCGCGCATCGACCGTCGTTCGGTCCGCGTCTCGCTGACGCCGAAGGGCAACGAGGTGGCGGACGTCGTCGCCGGTCTCTATGAGCGCCATGTCGGCTCGATCGAACAGGTCGGCGGCATCAACACCGACGAGTTCAAGCAGATGAACCGCGCCTTGCAGCGGCTCGACCGCTTCTGGAACGACACGATCGCCTACCGGATGTAAGTCCATCCGCATCGGATATGGCCCGCGCCACAGAAGCGCGGCCGCATAGCGACCTCCAGTCAGGGCCGGTGCCGAAAAGCACCGGTCTTTTTCTTTTCGGAGTGCCGGGCGCTCCGAATCGGGCGCAAGGCCACGTTGCCGCCATATTCCAATGGAACCGAGGGTGGCAGTGATGCTGTCGTGAAGACCATGCGTCTATCCGCAACCGTATCGCGCCTCGTGCGTTTCTTGCCAGCGTGATACGGGCCATGGTTGGCTAATTGTTAAGATTGCCAATTTTAGAGTGCGGGCGAGATCGCCCGAGATCAATGCAGCAAGTGATCGAACCGCTACCTATGTCTGGAACGTCCATGAGAACCAGCCGCCGTTTTTTCCTTTCCGGAGCCTCCGCCCTCGCTGCCGCCGTCGTGGCCGGCCGTGCGAATGCGCAGGATGTGATCGGGGATATCCTGAAATCCTCGGCGCGTGGCAATTGGGACGACCAGTTCGACGCCCGCGCCAGCGAAGGCGGCAAGGTGGCCTCGACGCTGCCGATCTTCAGCCCGCAGACCGTTGCGTTCACGGAACAGGCGGTGGCGCAGTATCAGAACATCGTCGGCCAGGGCGGCTGGGTAGAGGTTCCCGCGATCAAGAAGCTGCAGCTCGGCGTCGATGATCCCGATGTCGTGCCGCTGCGCAAGCGCCTGATGGTTGCCGGTGACCTGTCGCAGAGCGCCGGCATTTCGACGGCCTTCGATTCCTATGTAGACTCGGCGGTCAAGCGCTTCCAGCTGCGTCACGGCCTGCCTGCCGACGGCTCGATGGGCAAATACACTTATGCGGCGATGAACGTTTCGGCGCAGGTTCGGCTCGGCCAGCTGCAGACCAATCTGCAGCGGCTGAAGGAAAAGGCCGGCACGCTGGGCAGCCGCTATGTGCTGGTCGACATTCCGGCGGCGCAGGTCGAAGCGGTCGAGAACGATCGCGTCGTGCTTCGCCACACGGCAATCGTCGGCAAGATCGATCGCCAGACACCGATCGTCAATTCCAAGATCAACGAGATCATCGTCAACCCATACTGGAATGCGCCGGTCTCGATAGTGCGCAAGGACATCATTCCGCTGATGCGGAAAGACCCCGACTATCTGAAGAACAGCCACATCCGCCTGTTCGCGCCGGATGGCAGCGAAGTCGATCCGATGAATGTCGACTGGTCGACCGATGATGCCGCCAAGTACCGGTTCCGCCAGGATCCCGGTTCGGAAAACGCCATGGCGTCGGTCAAGATCAACTTCCCGAGCCCGGACGGCGTCTATATGCACGACACGCCGCAGCAGAGCCTGTTCGGCAAGATGATGCGCTTCGATTCCTCGGGATGCGTGCGCGTCCAGAACGTGCGCGATCTCGTCACCTGGATCCTGCGCGACACGCCCGGCTGGGACCGCCAGCATTTCGAGGCGGCGATCAAGACCGGCCAGAACACGCCGATCCAGGTCACCAACCCGGTGCCGGTACATTTTCTCTATCTGTCGGCATGGTCGACCGGACCTGGCGTCGTCCAGTTCCGCGACGACGTCTACGCGCTCGACGGCGCCAGCGAATTGCAGATCACGTCTTCGCTTTAAGCTGCTGATAATTATAACAAAAAGGCCGCCGAAAGGCGGCCTTTTTGCTTTTGAAGACGTTGGAGCAGCTCATCAGCCGCTGATTCACCAGCAGTGCAGCCGCCTGCGCGTGGCATGTTCGACATGGAAGCGCGCCAGCGCTGTCTGGACGCGGGAGCGATGAATGCGCATGGTTCGCCAAACAGCCGGAATCGTGCCATGCAAGCCGCCATCTTCGTCCTCGTCGTGCTCGTATTCGTCGCTGTTTCCGGCGCGCTGGTGCGGCTGGTGCGGGTGCCGCTGCCAGTCCTGCAGATCGCCATAGGCGCCGCCCTTGCCTGGCCGGTGGGCGGCATCCATGTCGAGATCGATCCGGAATTGTTCCTCCTGGTGTTCATTCCACCGCTGCTGTTCAGCGATGCTTTTGGCGCGCCGAAGCGCGAACTGATGGCATTGCGAGGGCCGATCCTCGACCTTGCCATAGGCCTCGTCTTCTTCACCATCGTCGGCTTCGGCTATGCCTTGCACTGGCTGGTGCCGAGCATTCCGCTGGTCGTTGCCTTCGCCCTTGCCGCAGTGCTGTCGCCAACGGATGCAGTGGCCGTCTCCTCGATCGTCGACAGGACCGTCGTTCCGGCGCGGCTGATGCATATTCTGGAGGGCGAGTCGCTGCTCAACGACGCGTCTGGCCTGGTCATGTTCCGGTTTGCCGTCGCTGCGGCGTTGACCGGCAGTTTTTCCTTTGCCGCGGCGTCGCTGAGTTTTCTTTATGCCGTGGCGGTCGGCATCCTGGCCGGCGTGGTGGCCTTGTTCGTCGCCGCCAAGGCGCTGCAACTCTTGAACCGCATCGGTGGCGTGCCGGCCGAGACGCAGGTGCTGATCACCATTCTGCTTCCGTTCGTCGCCTATCTCGGCGCCGAGCACTTCGGCGCCTCGGGCATCCTGGCGGCGGTGACCGCCGGTCTGTTGACCGGGAGCACAGGCATATTCCGCTTCCTCGGCGTCTCGGCGCGCATGCAGACCATGTCCTTGTGGACGACGTTTTCGTTCGTCTTCAACGGCGCGCTGTTCATCGTGCTCGGCCTGCAGCTTCCCGAGATCATCCGCAAGGTGCCGCCCGAGCTGTCCGGCCGTCATTGGCTTTTCGAGCCGATCCTGACGGTTCTGCTGCTGACCCTTTGCCTGATCGGGCTCCGCTTCGCCTGGATCTGGGTCGGCGACATCGCGGCGGGGATCGCGGCGCGGCTCGGCAAGCGGGAGGCCGAACCGTTCGGCCTGCGCGTTCGGCTCGCCGGATCGGTGGCGGGCGTGCGCGGCGCCATAACGCTGGCCGGCATATTGTCGTTGCCGCTGGCCTTGCAGGACGGCTCGCCATTCCCCGCGCGCGACCTCGTCATCTTCCTCGCGGCCGGCGTCATCATCTGCTCCCTGGTGATCGCCAGCCTGGCGTTGCCGGTGATCGCGCGCGGCCTGGTCGAGCCCGGCGAGGACGCCGGCGGTGCCGAGGAGCGCATGGCGCGTGTCGGCGCGGCAAAGGCGGCGATCGCCCACCTCGAGAGCATCGCGCAGACGGATGAGGAGGAGGGCGGTGTGCCGGGCGTCAGGCTCGCCGCCGCCAACGGCATTGTCGCGGCCTATCAGCGGCGCATAGCGGCGTCCGACGAGGCCGACGAGGCGCGCGCCGAGGTTCGCGAGGCGGGCAGGCTGGAGATTGACCTGAGGCTGGCCGGCATCGCCGCCGAGCGCGACGCCTTGCGCACCATGCTTCGGCGCGGCGAAATCAACGACCACACGGCGCGGACGCTGTTTACCGAGATCACCCTCACGGAGGCCCTTTTGAACGGCAGGCAGACGCAGAAATAGGATTGGCGATGCCCCAGGGGCTGCGGATTTGCCGGCTCTGCCGCAAACCGGCCAGCAAATTTCGCGCTGCAAACGTGGCGGGTCGAAAACAACTGTGTTAATGGCGCGGCAATGCGTGTCGCCCAAAAGCGTGCAGCGGTTTTGGGGCGACGATATGCATCAACAGATTGCCCCCGAACCGGAGGATTTCAGGCCATGGCAACAGCAGCGGCAGCGTCGAACAAATTCGAATCCTTTTTCGAAACAACGCTGGAAGACGCCGATCCGGAGATTTTCGGCGCCATCCGCAACGAACTCGGTCGCCAGCGCCACGAGATCGAACTGATTGCATCCGAAAACATCGTTTCCCGCGCCGTTCTGGAGGCGCAGGGCTCGATCATGACCAACAAATACGCGGAGGGCTATCCGGGCAAGCGCTACTACGGCGGCTGCCAGTTCGTCGACGTAGCCGAGGAACTCGCCATCGAGCGGGCGAAAAAACTGTTCGGCTGCAACTTCGCCAATGTCCAGCCGAACTCGGGCAGCCAGATGAACCAGGCGGTGTTCCTGGCGCTGCTGCAGCCCGGCGACACCTTCATGGGCCTCGACCTCAATTCCGGTGGCCATCTCACTCATGGCTCGCCGGTCAACATGAGCGGCAAGTGGTTCAAGGTCGTCTCCTATGGCGTGCGCAAGGAAGATCACCTGCTCGACATGGATGCCATCGAGAAGACCGCGCACGAGACCAAGCCGAAGCTGATCCTGGCTGGCGGCACCGCCTATTCACGCATCTGGGACTGGAAGCGTTTTCGCGAGATCGCGGACGCCGTCGGCGCCTATCTGATGGTCGACATGGCCCACATTGCCGGCCTCGTCGCCGGCGGCGTGCATCCTTCGCCGCTGCCGCACGCCCATGTGGTGACGACGACCACGCACAAATCGCTGCGCGGCCCGCGCGGCGGCATGATCCTGTGCAACGACGAGGACATTGCCAAGAAGATGAACTCGGCGGTGTTCCCCGGCCTGCAGGGTGGTCCGCTGATGCATGTCATCGCAGCCAAGGCGGTCGCCTTCGGCGAGGCGCTGAAGCCGAGCTTCAAGGTCTATGCCGAGAGCGTGGCCGCCAACGCCAAGGCGCTGGCTTCGAGCCTGAAAGAGACGGGCCTCGACATCGTCTCCGGCGGCACCGACAACCACCTGATGCTGGTCGATCTCAGACCCAAGAACGCCACCGGCAAGCGCGCCGAGGCAGCCCTTGGCCGCGCCAACATCACCTGCAACAAGAACGGCATTCCCTTCGACCCGGAAAAGCCTTTCGTGACCTCGGGCGTGCGCCTCGGCACCCCGGCTGGCACCACGCGTGGCTTCGGCCAGGCCGAATTCCGCGAGATCGGCAAACTGATCGCCGAAGTGCTGGATGGTCTCAAGGTCGCCAATTCGGACGAGGGCAATGCGGCGGTCGAAGCCGCCGTCAAGGCCAAGGTCGTGGCGCTGACCGATCGTTTTCCGCTCTATCCTTATCTCGGTTGATCGTCCTTATCTCGATTGACCAGGCGCCAGGCGTCATCTCTTATTCGCCGGCGGTGCGTCACCCCTGATCGGGTGACGCATGGAACCGGAGACTTGAAGATGCGCGAATCTCGTCTCGCCACACTCGGCGCTGTCGGCTGGCTGGCCTTTGGCGGGTCCGCCCTGGCGCAGACGCAGCCCAGCCCGGAGACGCCTGCCACCAGCACTTTCGGCAAATGGACAACCATCGTCGATGTGCTCGACACCGGCCAGGACGCGAGCAAGACCTGTGCGGCTTCGACTGCGTTCTTTGACGCGAGCGGCAATTCGGGCACGCTGACCTTGTCGATCTCGACCGGCGACGCACTGCCGCCCCATGCCTACCCGGCCATCATGTTTACGGTCGACAACAAGGAACTGCCGACCGGCAAGAAGATCGCGGCTACGTTCGGTGATCCCGGCGTCAAGGTTTCGGCGACGGTCGATTCCAACGATGCCGTCATCGGTCGTCCGAGCTGGACGGTCGACAACCAGCCCAAAACCAGTCTCGCGCTCCTGCGTGCCATGCGCCAGGTCATCTCGCTCGATGTGACTTTCGGCAAGCAGGCCGTCGCCAGCATTCCGATGGACGGCTTCACCAAGGCCTACCGCAACCTCGGAACGTTTTGCGGCTTCCCGACAAAGGACGTCGCGCCGTGACGATGGCGGCCGGGTCGGAGTAGGGGGCTGCGAATGGACATTGTCTGGAAGGGTATGCTCGGCGGGCTGGTCACGGCGCTGATCGTCTGGCTGTCCAAGCGCGGCAATGTGCTGCCCGGAATTCTGCCGCTGGCGCCGACTTTCGCGGTCATTGCACTGCTCGCAGTTGGCGCCAAGGGCAATCATGCCGGCTTCCGCGAAGCCTGCCTTGCCGGGTTCAAGACAATTCCGGCCTATCTTGCTTTCCTCGGCGCCTGCTGGTTGTTTATCGACACGGCCGACTATCGACTGGCCGTCGCTGGCGGCATCGCAGTCTGGCTGGTCGCCGCTCTCGCAATTTTCCTCGCGCCTCGCTATCTCTGAGGGCGTCGGAGGACGGAACCGCTTCAATC
Source organism: Mesorhizobium erdmanii USDA 3471 (assembly GCF_000472705.1). Taxonomy (GTDB): domain Bacteria; phylum Pseudomonadota; class Alphaproteobacteria; order Rhizobiales; family Rhizobiaceae; genus Mesorhizobium; species Mesorhizobium erdmanii. Next base: position 132,029 of record NZ_AXAE01000008.1, read on the forward strand.
CACATCGGAAAGGCTCTAAGCCTTTCGCCTCATCAGATTCGCGAACCCAAGGCTCTCCATGCGCTGTCCCTATTGCCAGTCCGAAGATACGCAGGTGAAGGATTCGCGCCCCGCCGAGGATGGCGCGGCGATCCGCAGGCGGCGTGTCTGCCCCGATTGCGGCGGCCGTTTCACCACATTCGAGCGCGTCCAATTGCGTGATCTGGTCGTGGTCAAGAAGTCGGGCCGGAAAGTGCCGTTCGACCGCGACAAGCTGTTGCGCTCGGTGGAGATCGCGGTGCGCAAGCGCAATGTCGATCCCGAGCGTATCGACCGCGCGGTGACCGGGATCGTGCGCCAGCTCGAGAGCTCCGGCGAGACGGAAGTGGCCTCCGGCGAGGTCGGCCGGCTGGTCATGGAAGCACTGAAATCGCTCGACGATGTCGCCTATGTCCGTTTCGCCTCTGTCTACCGCAATTTCCGCGAGGCCAAGGATTTCCATGAGCTGCTGGGCGAACTGAAGGGCGACGAAGACAAGAGTGAAGAGGAAGCCGGCTGAGCATGGCAGCATCGCAATTGAGCGAGGCCGAACAAGCGGCCCTTGATCGCCGTTTCATGGCCGCCGCACTGCGGCTTTCGCGCAGGAATGCCGGCCGCACCTCGACCAATCCATCCGTCGGCACGATCATCGTGCGCGACGACGGCGCCGGGCCGATGATCGTCGGCACCGGCGTCACCGCGATTGGCGGCCGGCCGCATGCCGAAACCGAAGCGCTGGGCGAGGCCGGTGAACTCGCGCGTGGCGCTACCGCCTACGTCACTTTGGAGCCCTGCGCGCATCACGGCCGCACCCCGCCTTGCGCCAACGCGCTGGTCAATGCCGGCATAGCGCGCGTCGTCGGGGCCGCCAGCGATCCCGATACGCGCGTCTCCGGCAAGGGCTACGCCATCCTGCGCGCCGCCGGCATCGAGGTGGTGGAGAAGGTGCTGGCCAAGGAAGCCGCCGAACAGATGGCGGGCTATTTGATTCGATCGCTGCGAAAACGTCCGGAAGTGACGCTGAAGCTTGCGCTTTCGAGCGACGGCAAGATCGGCAGGAAAGGCGCCGGTCAGGTTGCGATCACCGGCGAGATCGCACGCCGCGACGTCTACCTGATGCGTGCGGAGTCGGACGCCATCCTGGTCGGCATCGGCACGGCACTGGAAGACGACCCGGCGCTCACCGTGCGTTTGCCGGGGCTGGAAAACCGTTCGCCGGCGCGCATCATCCTCGATCGCCAGATCCGGCTCCCGGAAGCCTCGAAGCTGGTTTCCGGTGTCGACCGCGTGCCGCTCTATGTCGCGGCCTGTCTCGAAGCTGATCCGCATCGTCGCGCCGCACTCGAACGCGCCGGCGTACGCTTCATCGGCACTGAAACCCATGACGGCGTCGTCGCTTTGCCGGAACTGCTCGAAGACCTGGCGGCGCTTGGCATGGCAAGTGTTCTGGTCGAGGGCGGCGCCCAGGTCGCCAAGGCATTCCTGGACGAGGACCTGGTCGACCGTATCGTCCTGTTCCAAGGGCCGGAGGCGATTGGCGAGGACGGCATTGCATCGCCGGTCGATGCCGACCATATCCCGGCAGGCTTCCGCAAACTGCGCGAGATGCGCTTCGGAGAAGACAGTTACGCCGAATGGGTAAGGGACCTCTAGAGCCGGATGATTTCAGGTCGAGTCGACTTGAAATCTGAATCCGGCTCTCAATCAAAGAGAGCATCAGCATCGATGTTTACCGGAATTGTCACCGATATCGGCACCGTCGCCGCCGTTAAACCGCTCAGCGAAGGCGTCGGCTTGCGCATCGATACCGCCTATGATCCCGAAACCATCGCCATCGGCGCCTCGATCTCCTGCGGCGGCGTCTGCCTGACGGTCACGGCTTTGCCCGACCATGGCTCGAACGCACGCTGGTTCGAGGTCGAGGCTTGGGAGGAAGCCTTGCGGCTGACCACGGCCTCGAGCTGGAAATCCGGCAGCAAGGTCAATCTCGAACGGGCGCTGAAGATCGGCGACGAACTTGGCGGTCACATCGTGTCGGGCCATGTCGACGGCACCGCCGAAATCGTCGAGCGCAAGGACGAGGGCGACGCCGTGCGCTTCACGCTGGAGGCGCCACGCCATTTGGCGAAATTCATCGCACCAAAGGGTTCCGTCGCGCTCGACGGCACCTCGCTCACCGTCAACCAGGTCGAGGGCACACGCTTCGACGTGCTGCTGATCCATCATTCGCTGACCGTGACCACCTGGGGCGAGCGCAAGGCGGGCGACCGTGTCAATATCGAGATCGACACCATGGCCCGCTACGCAGCGCGGCTGGCGGAGGCGGCCAAAGAGGGACTCTAATAAGTCTGCTGGGCGGGCTCGTCCGAGCCGTCTCGTGCGGCATGGCCAATCTTCCGCTTGCGATCAATCCGGCTTCGGCATAAGTCACCGGCAACCCCCCGGAGACTTTTATGGCTGGTACATCCCAACACGGCAAAGCCTTCATTCGTCCGAAGGCGAAGGCGCATCTGCTGATTGTCGAGGCGCGCTTTCACGACGACCTTGCCAACGCGCTGCTCGACGGCGCGACCAACGCGCTCGATGAAGCGGGCGCGACCTACGACGTCGTTACGGTTCCAGGTTCGCTCGAGATTCCCGCGGTCATCACCTTCGCGCTGGACGGCGCGGCGGAAGGCGGCACGCATTATGACGGCTTCGTCGCGCTCGGCACCGTCGTTCGCGGCGACACCTATCATTTCGACATCGTCGCCAACGAATCCAGCCGCGCGCTCATGGACCTGTCCGTGCAGGACTCGGTCTGCATCGGCAATGGCATCCTGACCACCGAGAACGACGCGCAGGCATGGACGCGGGCCAAGCGCTCGGAAGGCGACAAGGGTGGCTTTGCGGCGCGCGCGGCGCTGACCATGATCGCGCTCAAGGAACAGCTGGGAGCGCGATCGTGAGCGAACCCGCTTCGCCCGGCCAGCCGGCGGTGCGCCACGCCAACAAGCGGGGTGCCGCGCGTCTGGCCGCCGTGCAGGCGCTCTATCAGATGGATGTGGCCGGCAGCGGCGTCTTCGAGATCACCGCGGAGTACGAGGCGTTCCGTCTTGGCAAGGAAGTCGACGGCGCGCTCTATCGCGAGGCTGATGCCCAATGGTTTCGCGCCATCCTGACCGGTGTCGTCGAAAACCAGAAGATCATCGATCCGGTCATCCGTCAGGCGCTGACCGATGATTGGCCGCTGTCTCGGCTCGATTCGACACTGCGCGCCATTATGCGCGCCGGCGTCTATGAATTGATGAAGCGCGAGGATGTGCCGGTGGCGGTGATCGTTTCGGAATATGTCGACATCGCCAAGGCTTTTTACGAGGAAGACGAGCCAAAGCTGGTCAATGCCGTGCTCGACCGCGTGTCACGCCGGGTGCGCGGCGAGGGGCGCGGCAAGGACGCATCGTGACGGCCATCGCCATCGAGACGGGCAGGGAAGCGCGGCGCACCGCGCTGATCCTCGCCGCCTCGCAGGCGATTATCGGCTCGGCGGCACCCATCGCCATCTCCATGGGCGCGCTGGCCGGCCAATACCTGCTCGGTGCCGACAAATCGCTGGCGACGGCGCCGATCACCGGCTTCAATCTCGGCGTGGCGCTCGGCGCGCTCCCGGCTGCGGCGATCGTCCGCAGGCTGGGCCAGCGCGACGGCTTCATGACCGGCACTGTCGTTACCGCACTTGGCGGGCTGGTCGCCACGCTGGCGCTTTTCCACGGCAGTTTCTGGCTGTTCGCTTTCGCGCTGCTGGTGATCGGCATCGGTGGCGCCTTCGTCCAGCAATTCCGCTTCGCCGCTGCCGATAACGCGCCGCCACAGTTCAAGGCGCGCGCCATCTCCTTCGTGTTGGCTGGGGGCATTGTCACCGCCATACTGGGGCCGCAGATCGTTATCTTCACCCGCGAACTGTTCGCGCCGGTGATGTTTGCCGGGTCGTTCGCCTCCATCTTGCCGTTGGCCGTGGTCGGCGCCGTCATCCTGTCATTCCTACGCCTGCCGGCTAAGTCGGTGGGCAAGGCCGAAATTGCCGACGGCGATGCCAGACCGCTGTCCGAAATCGTCACCAGGCCGCGCTTCGTCGCCGCGCTGTTTTGTGCTGTCGGCAGCTACGCGCTGATGAGCTTCGTCATGACCGGCGCGCCGCTGGCAATGGTCGGCTGCGGCCTGTCTGAGGACGATGCGACGCTGGGCATCTCCTGGCACGTCATGGCGATGTTCGCGCCGAGCTTCTTCACCGGTTCGCTGATCCATCGTTTCGGCGCCGAGCGCATTGTCGCCATCGGCTTGCTGCTGCTGATCGGCTGTGCCGCCGTTGCCTTGTCGGGCGTCGCGCTTTGGCACTTCTGGACGTCGCTGATCTTGCTCGGCCTTGGCTGGAATTTCGGCTTTATCGGCGCCACCTCCATGGTGGCGGCCAGCTACCGGCCGTCGGAAAAGGGCAAGGTGCAGGGTTTTCACGACTTCGTCCTGTTCGGCTCCGTCGCCTGCGCCTCGCTTCTGTCGGGCATGGTCTACAACGCTTGGGGCTGGGAAATGCTGAACTGGATGATCTTTCCGGTCACCGTCCTGTGCTTCGTGGCACTCGGCGCGCTGAGGATGGCGAGGCCGCGTCAGGCCTGACGCCATCCGAACCGAAGACTGCCAAAGCTATGCGTCCGGCGGCAGAACCTGAAGCACCCGTGCTATGAACATGTGAAACTGAGCCATGTAGTTGCGCAGGAAGTCCTCGGTGGATTCGACCGTCACCTCGCCGTCGTCCGTGATCAGGCCCGGCGTGAACTGGATATAGGCCTCAGGCGCATTCATCTGGGGGGCATTGCAGAAACTCAGAACGCTTCGCAGGCTTTGCTGCGCAATAGCTGTTCCGATAGTGCCCGGTGATGTTCCGATGACAGCGGACGGTTTGCGTGCGAATGAATTTTTGCCATAGGGGCGACTCGCCCAGTCGATCGCGTTCTTCAGTCCGCCAGGGATTGAGCGGTTATACTCCGGGGTGACGAACAGCACGGCCTCAACGGAGGCGATCGCCTTTTTGAAAGCGCGGGCCACCGGTGGGAAATCGGAGTCATAGTCGTAGCTGTAGAGCGGCAAATCCTTGAAGGAAATTTCCATCATTTCAAGTTCCGGCGGAGCAAGTTGAACGAGCGCTTTCGCGAGCTTGCGGTTGATGGAACCCCGGGCAAGACTGCCGATGAGATAACCGACCTTGTGTATGGCCATGATACGGTCTCCGTGTTAGCCGCCCGCACCCTCGCGGCATTATCCGCCGAATGGCTCCTGATCGCCAGCCCGCTATTTGGCACCGCGTCGGAACAAAAATATTGCGCCGATGCCCGTTCTTATGAAACCGTGTGCCCCGACTGGCCGTTGAAGCCATGCTCATATGCGGCCACCGCATTCCGGTTCACAGCAAGGGATTTTCACAATGTTTTCAGTCAGGGTTTTGGCCAGCGCTGCATTGGCGTTGGCCGTCACGGCGGCTTCCGCCAGTGCTCAGGTGGTGGTCTCCTCCAAGATCGACACCGAGGGTGGTGTGCTCGGCAATATCATCCAGCTCGTTCTAAACGCCAACAACATCAAGACCACGGACCGGATCCAGCTCGGCGGCACGCCGGTGGTGCGCAAGGCGATCACCGCTGGCGAGATCGACATCTATCCCGAATACACCGGCAACGCCGCGTTCTTCTTCGAGAAGGCCGATGACCCTGTGTGGAAGGACGCCGCCAAGGCCTATGAGACGGCCAAGAAGCTCGACTACGACGCCAACAAGATCGTCTGGCTATCGCCGGCGCCGGCCGACAACACCTGGGCGATCGCGTTGCGCAAGGAAGTGACGGACGAGAACAAGCTCGTCACGCTGTCGGACTTCGGCAAATACGTCGCCGGCGGCGGCAAGGTGGTGCTCGCGGCTTCCGCCGAGTTCGTCAATTCGGCGGCAGCCCTTCCGGCCTTCCAGACCACTTATGGCTTCACGCTGAAGCCGGACCAGCTGATCACGCTCTCGGGCGGCGATACGGCGGCGACCATCGCCGCGGCGGCCAACCAGACCAGCGGCGCCAACGCCGCCATGGTCTACGGCACCGACGGCGGCATCGCGCCGTCCGGCCTGGTCGTCCTCGAGGACGACAAGGGCGTGCAGCCGGTCTACCAGCCGGCGCCGATAATCCGCGAATCCGTGCTCAAGGAACACCCCGAGATCGAGACGCTGCTGAAGCCGGTCTTCGCCAAGCTCGATCTCGTCACCCTGCAGGAACTGAACGGCCGCGTTCAGGTCGGCGGCGAGCCGGTCAAGGGCGTCGCCGAAGACTTCTTGAAGAAGAACGGCTTTCTGAAGTAGGGCGATTCCGGCGCGCCGCATACGTGGCGCGCCGGGAAGACCGACGGGGGAGGGCGTGAATATCCGCTTCGACAAGCTTGGCGTGGTCATTGCCGCGATCGCGGCCTATGCGGCGTTCCTCGCGCCTTTCGCCACCTTCCGCGCCAACCGCATCGTTCCGGGCCAGGCGCGCTCGATTCTCGAGGCGTTGCCGGCAACGACAGGAACACTGCTGGTTGCCATCATCGTCGTCGCCGCGCTGGTAGCGCTGTTCAGGACACCGCTCGTGCTGCGCCTTGCCGCCAGCGTCGTGGCGCTGGTCGCGCTCGCGCTGCTCGTCGGCGCCGCCGGCACATTCCTGACGCCGACCGGCAACACCTTTGCCAGGGTATCGCCGGCTTCCGGTTTCTGGATACTCATCTTTGCCTTCACGCTTTTGCTGGCGGACGTGCTGACGCGTCTGAGTTTGTCGCCATTTGCTCGTGTCGGCGTGCTGGTCGCCGCGGCCGTGGCCATAGGCCTGCTTTTGGTGTCGGGGGCCTGGAACGACCTCTCCATCCTCAAGGAATACGCCAACCGCGCCGACAGTTTCTGGGCCGAGGGCTCCAAGCACGTGACGCTGGCTCTAGGCTCGCTGGCCGCGGCGGTGATCGTCGGCCTGCCGCTCGGCATCCTCTGTCACCGGGTCGAAAGGCTGCGGGCCGGCGTGCTCAACGTGCTCAACATCATCCAGACTATACCCTCGATCGCATTGTTTGGCTTGCTGATAGCGCCGCTCGGCTGGGTCGCCTCCCATGTGCCGGGTGCTGCGGCGCTCGGCATTCGCGGCATTGGCACGGCGCCGGCGTTTGTCGCTTTGTTCCTCTATTCGCTGCTGCCGGTGGTGGCCAACACGGTTGTCGGTCTCGCCGGCGTGCCGCGTGCCGCCAACGACGCGGCGCGCGGCATGGGCATGACCGACCGCCAGCGCCTGTTCGGCGTCGAGTTTCCGCTGGCCTTTCCGGTGATCCTGACCGGCATCCGCATCGTCCTGGTGCAGAACATCGGGCTCGCCACCATTGCCGCGCTGATCGGCGGCGGCGGCTTCGGCGTTTTCGTCTTCCAGGGTGTTGGCCAGACGGCGATGGACCTCGTTCTGCTCGGTGCGGTTCCGACCGTGGCGTTGGCCTTCGCCGCGGCCATCATCCTCGACGCAGTGATCGAAATGACCGCCACCAAGCGCAGGGTTGAAACGGCATGATCGAGATCGAAGGTATTACCAAGCGCTACGACGCGGCCGCTGTCGTCGACAACGTCTCGATGGTCATCGAGCCGCGCACGGTTTGCGTCATTGTCGGCACCTCCGGTTCCGGCAAGACGACGCTGCTGCGCATGATCAATCGGCTGGTCGAGCCGACATCAGGCATCATCAAGCTCGACGGCGCCGACAATCGCTCGGTGCCGGGTTACGAACTGCGCCGCAGCATCGGCTATGCCATCCAGGGCCATGGCCTGTTCCCGCATCGCACCGTGGCGCAGAACATCGCCACCGTGCCGGTGCTGCTCGGTTGGGACAAGGACCGTATCAACGCCCGCGTCGATGAACTGATGACGCTCTACCAGCTCGATCCGCAGGCCTACGGTCCGCGCTATCCGCACGAACTGTCCGGTGGCCAGCAGCAGCGCGTCGGCGTGGCCCGCGCGCTCGCTGCCGAACCCAATGTGCTGTTGATGGACGAGCCGTTCGGCGCGCTCGACCCGATCATTCGCACCAAGGCGCAGGAGGATCTGCTGGCGATCCAGAAGCGCTTCGGCACCACCATCATCCTTGTCACCCATGACATGGAGGAAGCCGTGCATATGGGCGACAAGATCGCCGTCATGGATGCCGGCAAGCTCGTGCAATATGCCGAACCCGCCGAGATCCTGGCAAACCCCGCCAGCAGCTTTGTCGAGACTTTGGTCGGCGCCAGCGAAAGGCCGTTCAGGCTGCTGTCGCTCGGACGGGTGCGTGACGCGGTGGAGAACGGCACCGCCGAGGGCGACGCTCTCCCCGGCGACGCCAGCCAGCGTGACGCACTGGCCGAACTCCTGTGGTCGGGCCGGCCGGCGCTGCCGGTGAAAGGCGCCGACGGCAGACCGCTAGGCCGAGTCACGGTGGACGGGCTGGTCAAGCGCGCGGCGAGGCCGGCATGAAAGCCTGGCTGCCGACGCTGCTGCGGCTTGCCCTCGTGGTGCTGCTCGTCGCTTTCCTCACCAATCCCGGTTGGTTCGAACCGCTGCTTAAGCCGCTGACCGAGAACAACGCGCCGGTGATCTACAATCAGGGCAGCCTGCTGACCCTGACGTTGCTGCATCTGCGCACCGTCCTGCTCGCCACCTTGGCCGCTACCATCGTAGCTGTCGCGCTCGCCATCCTCGTCACCAGGCCGGCCGGTGCCGAATTCCTGCCCCTGTCGCGCAGCCTGGTCAACATAGGCCAGACCTTTCCGCCGGTGGCGGTGCTGGCGCTCGCCGTCCCGGCTGTCGGATTCGGCGAAAAGCCGACGCTGATCGCCCTGTTTCTCTATGGCCTGCTGCCGATTTTCGAGAATGCCCTGACCGGGCTGACGACGCTGCCGGCCAACGTCGTCGAGGCGGCGCGCGGTGCCGGCATGACCGGCTGGCAAAGGCTGACGAAGGTCGAACTGCCGCTCAGCGCTCCGATCATCCTGGGCGGTATCAGGTTGTCGGTTGTCATCGGACTTGCCACCGCCACCATCGGCTCTACCGTTGCCGCCAAGACGCTGGGCGAGGTGATCATCGCCGGGCTCTTGTCCAACAATCTCGCCTTCATTCTGCAGGGTGGCCTGATCGTGGCGGCCCTTGCCGTTCTGATCTATGACGGATTGTCGGCGGTGGAGCGCTATGCGGCGCGGCGGATGGGACGCGAGGCCGAGTAGCTTTCGGAGAGCCCGGCGGTTTCTACACGGCGATTCCCCACGTCATTTCAATCGATCTAAATCCAAGGCTTTCGCCGGCAGTACCATCACGGCCTCTGTCTTTTGGGCGAAAGCCGGGCAAAAACCGAACAATATCTTGACGTTCGTGGCCCTGTTTCGCATACACCGATGCGAAGAGGTGGATTCCGCGCGCGGATTCCGGTCTTTGTCTCAACGGCCCAGGGAGGGGTTCTTTTGGGCCAGCAATCGAGGAAAATTCGGCAATGACCATACTTTACGCCGTCATCGCCTGCGGCCTGCTTTCTGTCCTTTACGCAATCTGGGCGACACGTTCGGTCCTTGCGTCCGATCAGGGCAATGCACGCATGCAGGAAATCTCCGCTGCCATCCGCGAAGGCGCACAAGCCTATCTGGCGCGCCAGTACACCACCATCGCCATCGTCGGCGTGGTCGTGCTCGTGCTCGCCTGGTGGCTGCTTTCCATCACCGCCGCGATCGGCTTCCTGATCGGCGCCGTCCTTTCGGGCGCCGCCGGTTTCATCGGAATGCATGTTTCGGTGCGGGCCAATGTGCGCACGGCACAGGCAGCCTCCAACAGCCTCGCCGCCGGTCTCGACATCGCCTTCAAGTCGGGCGCCATCACCGGCATGCTGGTTGCCGGCCTGGCGCTGCTCGGCGTCTCGATCTACTACCTCATCCTGACCGGCCCGATGGGCCTGCAGCCCAATGACCGTATCGTCATCGACTCGCTGGTCTCGCTCGGCTTCGGCGCCTCGCTGATCTCGATCTTTGCCCGTCTCGGCGGTGGCATCTTCACCAAGGGCGCCGACGTCGGCGGCGATCTCGTCGGCAAGGTCGAAGCCGGCATCCCCGAGGATGATCCGCGCAACCCGGCCACCATCGCCGACAATGTCGGCGACAATGTCGGCGACTGCGCCGGCATGGCCGCCGATCTGTTCGAGACCTACGCCGTTACCGTCGTCGCCACCATGGTCCTTGCCGCCATCTTCTTCGGCGGCACCGCCGTTCTCGGCGCCGCCATGCTCTATCCGCTGGCTATTTGTGGCGCCTGCATCCTGACATCGATCGTCGGTACCTTCTTCGTCAAGCTCGGCTCCAACGGTTCGATCATGGGCGCGCTCTACAAGGGCCTGATCGTCACCGGCCTCCTGTCGATCGTCGGTCTCGGCGTCGCCACCTCGGCAACGCTTGGCTGGGGTGAGGTTGGCACTGTCGCCGGCATGGTCATCACCGGCAAGAACCTGTTCATCTGCGGCCTGATCGGCCTCGTGGTGACCGGGTTGATCGTGGTGATCACCGAATACTACACCGGCACCAACAAGCGCCCGGTCAACTCGATCGCTCAGGCATCGGTGACCGGCCACGGCACCAATGTCATCCAGGGCCTCGCTGTGTCGCTGGAATCGACGGCGTTGCCGGCCATCGTCATCGTCGGCGGCATCATCGCCACCTACCAGCTCGGCGGCCTGTTCGGCACGGCGATCGCCGTCACCACCATGCTCGGCCTTGCCGGCATGATCGTGGCGCTCGACGCCTTCGGCCCGGTCACCGACAATGCCGGCGGCATTGCCGAAATGGCGGGCCTGCCCAAGGAAGTGCGCCACTCCACCGACGCGCTCGACGCGGTCGGCAATACCACGAAAGCCGTGACCAAGGGCTATGCCATCGGTTCGGCCGGTCTCGGCGCCCTGGTTCTGTTTGCCGCCTATTCGAACGACCTGAAGTTCTTTGCCGCCAATGGCGACAAATATCCCTACTTCCAGGGCATGGGCGAGATCTCCTTCGATCTCTCCAACCCCTACGTCGTCGCCGGCCTGATCTTCGGCGGCCTGATCCCGTATCTGTTCGGCGGCATCGCCATGACGGCCGTCGGCCGCGCGGCGGGCGCCATCGTCGAGGAGGTGCGCAAGCAGTTCCGCGAAGATCCAGGCATCATGGCCGGGACGTCCAAGCCGAACTATGCGCGCGCGGTCGACCTTCTGACCAAGGCGGCGATCCGGGAGATGATCATCCCGTCGCTGCTGCCGGTGCTGGCGCCGTTCGTCGTCTATTTCGGCGTGCTGTTGATCTCGGGTTCGAAGGCCTCGGCCTTTGCCGCCCTCGGCGCCTCGTTGCTCGGCGTCATCGTCAACGGCCTGTTCGTCGCCATCTCGATGACCTCAGGCGGTGGCGCCTGGGACAATGCGAAAAAATCGTTCGAGGACGGCTTCACCGACAAGGATGGCGTCAAGCACCTCAAGGGGTCCGAGGCGCACAAGGCCTCGGTGACCGGCGATACGGTCGGCGATCCCTACAAGGACACCGCCGGTCCGGCGGTCAATCCGGCGATCAAGATCACCAACATCGTCGCGCTCCTGCTGCTGGCCGTACTGGCGCACGGCTGAGCGAGGGCGGTTGCTCGAAACAAAACCCGCGGGAGCGATCCCGCGGGTTTTTTGTTGGGCGGTGCCCCTTCAATTCCTTTCGGCGTCAGGCTGGTCGCCGCGCCTGCGATAGAGCGTGAGCATTTCGTCCAGGCCTGGTTCTCGCGCGGGCAGGGGCGGCAAGCCGCGTATCTCTCGCAGCTTGGCGACAAAGGTGCCCCGCCCGTATTTACGGCGAAACTCCCTGGCTCGCGGATTGACGCCGCAGGCGGCGAGAAGCCTTCGTTTCAGATAGCTGGATTTTTTCAGACGCCGCGGCGCCTCCGCCGAGGCGAGAATTTTCACGCGCAGATCATCCGGCATCTTCATGCCTTTGACGAGTTCCTCTTGTTCCCGCGCCGTGTCTTCGGTGTAGCTGCCCTCGCGCGTGCCGGAAAAAAGGCTGAGCACGGTCAGGTGAGGCATCGTCGCGATCACGGCTCCCTTTCGCCACGCCCGAAAGAGCCAATCCTGCGAGCTTTCGCAGAAGCACTCGCGGGCGGGCCGCCAAGGGCCGAGCCAGCCCAGCGATGTGCGCCGGACCATCTGTGCTGATCCATATCCAGCCGTGATGACAGGATCATAGAGACCGTCCTTGCCGACCCCGTAGATCAGACTCTTGACGGGGGCGCCTTTGGCTGACGGAGGTTCGACGATAGCGCCTCGAGCGATCACGACATCGGCACGTGTCGCATCGATCCAGCCGGTCATTGCCGCGAGATGGTCTGGAAACCAGAGGTCGTCGTGGTTGAGCAAGGCGACGATCCGGCCGCGTGCCCTGGCAAAGCCGATATTGTTGGGGCCGGATTGCTCGCCGAAATTGACCGGCAGGTCGATGTAGACGATGCGCGGCTCGGCAAATTCGGCGATGACTGCTGCCGTGTCGGGGCGACAGGCATCGCCAATCACCAGAATTTCAAAGTCCTGCAGGGTCTGGTCCAGCACGCTGCGTAGTGCTTGCCGCAAGGTGGCAGGCCGGTTGTGGGTTGCAATGACCACCGAGACGAGCGGCACGTTCTGCCCAGTTGCATCGGACTGGCCGGGTCGCTCCACGCTACACCAGTTTATAGGGAATGTGATCCGTGTCCGGCGGCAGGCGCCAATGGTCGGGCGCGTCGTACGCATAGGCCTTGTCGACAAGATTGAGCAGCAGGGCGATCTCAGGCCCGAGCGCCGTCACGCCATGCCACACGCCGGGCGGGATGACGATGATCGCCGGCCGTAAGGCACCGACGATCTTGTGCCATACGGTGCCGAAGCTGGGCGAAGCCTTTCGGCCGTCATAGAGTGATATGCGCACACTGCCGACACAACAGAAAAGCCGATCATGCGTCACCTTGTGTGCATGCCAGCCGGTCACCGCACCCGGATACATCGTTCGCTGGAAGACCTGGCCGACAGGCAGTCGATCGAGATCCCACTCATCCCGGAAAACCTCGGTGAGGTAGCCGTTGGACGTCGCGACCGGCCTGATTTCCTTGACCCTGACACCGTCGATTGCCGGAGGATCGATAGCAAGCCAATCCGATGTCACGGTCTGCCGGTCAGGCATCCCCATTGCCATCCAGCCATCTGGTGCCACGCGTTCGCCAGTGCTCATTCTCAACCCCAAAGCCCGGGGATTTGATACGGACTTGCCCAATTGCTGGCAAGCCGCGCTTGCCTTGGCCAAACAAAAACCCGTGAGATTGCTCCCACGGGTTTTCGGTCGCCTGAGATGTTGCTGCTTTCCAGAAGGGGAAGCAGGGTCTGATGATCAGGGAGTGCCGCCGCCGGGAATGCCGGGCGCCAGCTTGCTGGCGCCGTTGATGATCTGGCTGAGGAAGTTCTGGTCCTTGCCGCCGGTCGGCGTGGTGCGCGAGATGAAGTCGAAAATCTTGCCGTCCTTCAAGCCGTAATTGGCGATCTGGGTGACGCGGCCATCGGCGCCGAAATAGACCGCGAGAACCTTCTGGTCGACCAGCCTGGGCTTGTCAAAGGCGACATAGCGCTTGCGCGTTTGCGAAATGTAATAAAACGCCTCGTTGTCGAAAGTCGCCGTGGTCGACGGCGTGCCAAGCGCCAGCAGCACCTGCTCGCGGCTGGAGCCGACGGGCACCGAATCGACGGCTTGCTGGTCGTAGACATAGCCTTGAGTGAGTGTCTCAGTCGGACTGAGGTCGCCGAACATCTTGTTGGAATGACATGCCGAGAGCGCCGACACGACGAGCAACAGCGAGACCGCGCCAGCGGGCCTGGACGAGAAGGCAGACTTGAAATTCAGCGCGCGCAACAACAATTCTCCATTATATCGCCGCAACTTGCGCTGGGCCGCAAAACCGGTAAACCAGCTTGCTTGCCGATGCAACAAGGCCAATTCAACAAACGGTCCCCGGAGACCATCCCCATGTTCCAGCGCCTTTTTGGTCGCGAACGCCACGCCAACCGCGCCATCACCGACGCGCTGTACGCACAAATCGTGGCGGCGGCGCGGCAGACTGTGTTTTATTCCCACTGGAATGTTCCGGACACGCCGCTCGGCCGTTTCGAGATGCTTTCGCTGCATATGTTCCTGTTTCAGCATCGCTTGCGCGGCGAAGACGGCGTGGCGCAGGAAATCGCCCAGGTGCTGATCGACGAGTTCTTCCTCGACGTCGACCATTCCCTGCGGGAGCTGGGCATTGGTGATGTCGGCGTGCCCAAGCGCATGAAGAAGCTGGCGAAGATGTTCTACGGCCGCACCGCCGCCTATGATGACGCGCTGGAAAGAGACGATCGCGATGGGCTGACGGGGGCACTTGCCCGCAATGTCCGGCCGGATGCCGGCACCTGGCCGGAGGCGCCGCAATTGGCCGATTACGTCGCCGACGCCTGCCGGCAACTGGCCGCGCAGCCGTCCGAATCAATTGTTGCCGGCACTGTGGCGTTTCCGCTCGCCAAAGAGGTCGATTGATGAGGAGGCTGATCGATGAAGCATGCTGATCCGCACAGCCCGGTTTCCTTTCTTGCGAATGTCGCCCGGCTGCCGCAGAAGGGCCTGCCCGTGGTGATCGAGGCCGACGCCGCCCAGCGTGCCGCGCTCGCGCAGGAACATGGCCTGCTGTCGGTCGAAGCCTATCGCGCCGAACTCCTCGTGGCCTCCTGGAAGCGCAATGGCGTGAAGGTCAGCGGCCGCGTCGAGGCCGATATCACGCAGGCCTGCATCGTCACGCTCGAGCCCGTGCCGGCGCATATCGACGAGCCGGTCGAGGCGCTGCTGTTGCCTGAGGACTCCAAGCTTGGGCGGCAGGGATTCGAAGGTGGCGGCGAGATCCTGCTCGATGCGGACGGTCCCGACAGCCCCGAAACATTCTCCGGCGACACCATCGATGTCGGGGCCCTCGCCGAACAGTTCTTCGGATTGGCGATCGACCCTTATCCACGCAAGTCGGGCGCGTCGCTGGACGCCGGCCGCGAAACAGAAGCGGCTGAGAATGAATTTCAGAAAAAACTGCGATCCTTGCTGGGAAAATCCTGAAAACCTCGCCCGAGACGGAAAAGTCGGTTGTGTGAAAAGCCAAAACCGCTATTTTCGCCCAACCTTCGCGATCACTAAAGCGACCTGCCGCCTAACTGTGAGATGAATACCGCGTGATCAGGATTTCCATCGATGCCATGGGCGGCGATCACGGACCAGCCGTGGTCATTCCGGCGCTCATGACGGTCGCCACCCGCCGTCCCGACATTCGATTCGTCATCTACGGGCGTGAGGAACTGGTGCGCCCCCAACTGGCCAAGTTTCCCAAACTGGCCGAGGTGAGCGAGTTCTTCCACTGCGAGGTCGCGGTCAGGATGGACGACAAGCCGAGCCAGGCGTTGCGCCATGGCCGCTGGAAGTCGTCGATGTGGAAGGCGATTGAAGCCGTGAAGTCGGGAGCGGCCGACGCCTGCATCTCAGCCGGCAACACCGGTGCCTTGATGGCGATGTCGAAATTCTGCCTGCGCACCATGGCCACCATCGATCGCCCGGCGATCGCCGCCCTCTGGCCGACGACGCGCGGCGAGAGCGTGGTGCTCGACGTCGGCGCCACCATAGGCGCAGACGCCCAACAGCTCATCGATTTCGCCATTCTGGGCACTGGCATGGCGCGTTCTGTCTTTGGAATTTCACGGCCCAGTGTCGGGCTGCTCAACGTCGGCGTCGAAGAGATCAAGGGCCAGGAAGAGGTCAAGGAAGCGGGGCGCATCCTGCGCGAAGCCAACATGGCCTCGATGAACTATCACGGCTTCGTCGAGGGTGACGATATCGGCAAAGGCACGGTCGATGTGGTGGTGACGGAAGGCTTCGCCGGCAACATCGCGCTGAAGACGGCGGAAGGCACCGCCCGCCAGATCGCGGGTTATCTGCGCGCCGCGATGAGCCGCACCCTGATGGCCAGGATCGGCTATGTCTTCGCCAAGGGGGCCTTTAATCGGTTGCGCGAAAAGATGGATGTCGGCCGCTCCAACGGCGGCGTCTTCCTGGGGCTGAGCGGTATCGTGGTCAAAAGCCATGGCGGCGCTGATTCGGATGGTTTCGCCGCAGCGATTGAATTGGGCTACGACATGGTGCGCAACAATCTGCTCGACCGTATCGAGGCCGATCTGGACCTGTTTCATGCGCGCAATCCGCATGCCCAGACATCGAGGAAATCCGACGTCGTCAGCGACGCAAAGGAATAGGAAAGAGCTTTGATCAGATCAGTCGTGCGCGGCACGGGCGCCGCGCTGCCCCGCCGCATCATGAAGAATGCCGATTTCGAGGGCATGGTCGAAACCTCGGACGAGTGGATCGCCCAGCGCACCGGCATTCGCCAGCGTCATATCGCGGCCGACGACGAGACGACGGCATCGCTGGGGGAGGCCGCAGCTCGCGCCGCCCTCGCCGATGCGGGGCTGACGCCGGACGATATCGACCTGATCGTGCTGGCGACGTCGACGCCCAACAACACGTTCCCGGCCACCGCGGTCGAGATCCAGCACAGGCTCGGCATGCATCATGGCTTTGCCTTCGATATGCAGGCGGTGTGCTCGGGCTTTGTCTATGCGGTGACGACGGCCGACCTCTATATTAGGGGCGGCCTGGCCAAACGCGTGCTGGTGATCGGCTCGGAAACATTCTCGCGCATCCTCGACTGGAACGACCGCTCGACCTGCGTCCTGTTCGGCGACGGCGCCGGGGCACTCGTCCTGGAAGCGGGCGAGGGGGCCGGCACCATTGCCGACCGTGGCGTCCTGGCAGCCAGCCTGCGGTCGGACGGCGCGCACAAGGACAAGCTTTTCGTCGATGGCGGACCGTCGACGACGGGAACGGTCGGCCATCTCAGGATGGAAGGCCGCGAAGTCTTCAAGCATGCGGTCGGCATGATCACCGATGTCATCGAGGCGACCTTCTCGGCCGCCGGCATATCGGCGGATGATCTCGACTGGTTCGTGCCGCACCAGGCCAATAAACGTATTATTGACGCTTCCGCCAAGAAGCTCGGGATTGCCGAACAAAAGGTGGTGGTTACGGTCGATTTGCACGGTAACACCTCTGCTGCTTCCGTGCCGCTGGCGCTTTCGGTGGCCGTCGCAGACGGCCGCGTCAAGAAGGGCGACCTCGTCCTTCTGGAAGCGATGGGCGGCGGCTTCACTTGGGGCGCGGTTCTGGTTCGCTGGTAAGTGCCGAACGGTCCGGTTTCGGTCCTTGACCTTGCCGGATCAATTACTTAGGCTCAGCCGTTGTTGTGCCGATTATATGTTTGAACTGATGGGACGGTCGCATGGGGGGAAAGACACTTACGCGCGCCGACCTTGCGGAGGCCGTCTATCGGAAGGTCGGCCTGTCGCGCACTGAATCCGCCGAGCTCGTCGAAGCCGTCCTGGACGAAATCTGCGAAGCGATCGTCCGCGGCGAAACGGTCAAGCTGTCGTCCTTCGCGACATTCCATGTCCGATCCAAGAATGAGCGCATCGGGCGCAATCCCAAGACCGGCGAAGAGGTCCCGATCCTGCCGCGCCGGGTGATGACCTTCAAGTCATCGAACGTGCTGAAGAACCGCATCCTGCGTTCTCATCAGAACAGCAAGGCCAAGGGCGGCAAATAGCCTCCATTGTACGGTTGAAAACCGGCCCAGCCATAACGCCGGGCTTGAATATTGCTTCACAAACCGCTGAAATAGGGCCCGATTCGGCAGCATGGCCGGATTGGTGTTTCGCGCATGATCCATTCCGCGCAAAGGAATGAGCTTCTCTTAATAGAAGCCTGATCTCGCCGAACACCGTTCCGGATC
Source organism: Mesorhizobium erdmanii USDA 3471 (assembly GCF_000472705.1). Taxonomy (GTDB): domain Bacteria; phylum Pseudomonadota; class Alphaproteobacteria; order Rhizobiales; family Rhizobiaceae; genus Mesorhizobium; species Mesorhizobium erdmanii. The sequence goes on from NZ_AXAE01000008.1 coordinate 150,012, forward strand.
ACGCTCCAGCGTGAGGATTTCGCCCATGGACAAGAGCCCTGACGCCTTCCGCACCATAAGCGAGGTCGCTGAAGATCTCGACCTGCCGCAGCATGTGCTGCGCTTCTGGGAGACACGCTTCAACCAGATCAAGCCGATGAAGCGCGGCGGCGGCCGACGCTATTACCGGCCGCAGGATGTCGAACTGATCAAGGGCATCCGCCACATGCTCTACGACCAGGGCTACACCATCAAGGGCGTGCAGAAGCTGCTGCGCGAAAACGGCAATCATTTCCTGGTCGCAATCGGCAATGGCGACATGGCCGCCGTCGAGGCGATCTCGCAGCGAAAGCAGGCCGACCAGGTGCCGCTGACGCCGGCGGCGCAGCCGCGCGGCGGCGACGATGAACTGGTTGGCCAGCCAAGGGTCAAGCCCAGCCGCCGCTTTTTCGGCCTCGGCAAGAGCGACGAGGAAGGTCCGGTTCCGCCGGACGCCTCGAGACTCTCGCGCGACAATCGCGCCTTGCTGCAGGAGGCGCTGTTCGATCTCCTGGAATGCAAGCGCCTGCTTGACCAGGTGCGCTGACCGCCGCGCGAGGCGCTTTGAAGCCGAGACCGGAACCGCCCTTGGGGTGAGGCGTTACGTTTCCTTCTGCAAGACTTTCATTCTGCAAGACAAGGAAACGCATGATGGCATCATTTTCGACCCTTTCGGACATCGACCTCGAAAAGCAGGTCGCGGCCCTCTCGAGGGAACTTGCGGCGTTGCGCAAGGCGGTGTCGAAGCGCGGTGGCGCTTACTATGAAGATGGCCGCGATGCCGCGCTCGACACATATTCGGATCTTGCCGGACGTCTGCGGGATGCGATGCCGGCCATTCGCAAGCAGGGCAGGGTGATCGAGAAATCCGCCCGTGATCACCCGGCGGCGGCCGCCACCGTTGGCCTCGTGGTACTCGGTCTGGTCGCCAGCCTGCTGTTCAGCCGGCGCTGAGAGCAAAACGTCGGTTCAGCGGACTGCGAACTCGGACAAGAAAATGGCGGCCGCCGTCGCCGGTGGGGTGCGTGCCGTTAGCGAAAGCCGAATTCGTCATCGAAACCGAGCCGAGCGCCGAAATGGCGAGGGCGGCGGCGAACGAGAGGCGCTTGAAGGTCGAGATGTTGGTCATTGAGCGTTTCCTACTTTTCGAGTGAGGATCGCCTTGCCGGCGTCCGTCTGGTTGGGGATCGCCTTGCTGGCGTCCATGCAGGCTTAGTGCCGCCCTCGAAGGAAAGGTTCATGCGATGTTTGCACAAAAAATGCGTGGCGCAACTCGCCACTGGCGCGGTGTTTGCTCGATGTAGCTATATCAGTTGCGGCTCCGGCATCTGGCTCGAAGCGCGTCGGCATAGAGGCGCACAGCCCCCTTGTGCTCCCGGCGCAGGAAGGCGGATTGATCGATCCGCCAAAGCCGTTCGATTTCCTCCGCGATCACCGGATTCGTCCATGTGCCGTAGCCGGCGGCCGAGTAGGCGGTGATTTCGCCGGCATAAAGACTGCCGTCGGTGACCAGGAAGTCGATGCGGATATAGTCGAGGTCGCCGGCGATGCCCGGCGCCATCGAGATCGCCTGGCGAACATGGTCGATGAGCCGCGCATTGACCGGCAGGGCCTGATCCTCGCGTGGATAGTCCGGATCCCGGCCTGGCAATGGAGTGGCTTGCCTGTCGAACAGCAGCGAACGCTCGGCGTGCTTATCCTCCACCCAGACATGGGATATCACCCCGCTGCAGACATGAACCTTGATGTCGGTAGCGATCGTGCCGCCGCTGAGTGTCAGCCGCTCTTCCACGAAAACAGTCGGCACGACAGGCCAATAGGCCCATTCGCCATCGCGCCGCCCATAGCGTTTCCTTAGCCAGCGGCTCGCCTTGCGCATGATGGCGGCGTGATCCGGTTCGCCGTCGCGGACGAATATGTTCATCGCGCTGCCATGGTTTGCCTTGACCACGACGGCGCCGGCCAGCAAGTCCGCGGGAATGTCGGCGGCATCCTGTCCACGCCAAAGCGTCTCGGGCACGGCGATCTCGGGGCAGGCGTCGTGGATATAAGCCTTGGCCGCCAGCTTGTCGGTCAGCGTCACGAACAGCGGGTTGCGGTCGACAAGCTTCCGCCAGAGCAACATCTCATGGTAGCGCGCGGGCGCTGCCGGATTGGGCAGATAGCCAAGCTTCATGAAAAATCGCACGACAAGGGCAGGGTGGCGAAGTGTAAGCCACAATCGGGCGACCGACAGAATGGCGCGGTCCGTCCAGGAAATATCGGCCTTGGCCGTCATCGGGGTATATGGCCCTGTTCGCGAAGCCTGATCCGGATGCAGCCTACCGGTCGGCAACATTCCATGCCGTATCGCGATTTCGCTCGGCGAGAAAGGCTTGCCTAGTCACGGTAGCGACGCTGAAAATCCTGGGCCAAAAGGATGGCCAGCTGAAATGCGACGGGCCCGGTTCCTGTCGGGCATTGCGTCACCAGGAGAAGGCCAGCCTTGAACAAGGAAGCCAAGGCCGGTCTTCTCTTTGGCAGTCTGGTCTCAGGCCTTCTTCATCATCTTCATGTGGTGGTGATGATGGTGGTGGTGATGCCAGTGGTGATGCCAGTGATGATGGTGGTGGCGATGATGGTGGCGGTGATGCTTTGCCATCATGGCCGCATCCGCGCTCGTCGCACCGATCACCGGCGCCGTGAAAGCGAGTGCAACTGCAAGCCCAAGAGCCGAGAGGACTGACTTCTTCATGGATCGTTTCCTTTTGTTTCGCCGGCGGATATATGAATCGGGTCGATAGCCCGACCGCCGCGAATGGAATTACGCTCCCGATTTTTTTCGTCAGTATTTCCCGATTGTAGAATTTTGTTTCTGAACTGTTTCTGAGGAGCCGACCTCCCGGCATCGTTATCACGAGGACCAGAAAGCCGGCTCTTGTCGCCTGTTTTGGCTACATTGGCGGGATCACACCCTTGTTTCCCACCACGACACGGCCCGAACTCAGCGTCCCGTCAGCCTCACGTTGGGCGTTTACAAAGACTGTCGCGCCCGGCTTGAGATCGGTCGGCGTGGCCGGGGCGAAGGTTACGACGGGCGTGTTGTCGGGGATCGAAATCTTCTTGGTCTGGCCGTTGTCGTAGGTCAGCGTCACGGCTCGCCCGTCAATGTTGGTGACGTCGGCCACGGTGCCGTTGGTCATGCGGCTGTTCGGCTGCAGGTCCCAGGGACGGTCGCCCTCGCCGGTGCCTTTCAAGGCGGCTGGGAAAATCACCACTTCCAGGGCGCCGCTGCCGCCATCGGCTTTCGAGACCGAGGCGATGCCGAGGAAATCGCCCTGTTTGATGTCTTTCTCGGAGGCGCTGGCAACGCCGGAAATCTTCCAGCCGGTATTGAGCTTGATCGCGGAGGTATCACCCTGGCGGGTTTTGACGGTGAGCAGCGACGGCTCGAAACTGACCACCGTGCCGCGCACCCGCAGCGCGTCCGCCGCCTGGGCGCTGCCGGTAACGGCGATGGAAAGGCTGGAGACCGTGCCAAGCACGACCATGAATGTCTTGAAGTTCATTGCAGGGATCCTTCTGGGAACGGGCTGGCTGAAACCGGATGGTTTCACGCCGGCACATCGGAACAACGAACAGGTGGGTTGAAACCTTCGAGCAAAAAGGTGCCGGGGTGTTCAAAAGAACTTGATGGCGCCGACATGCGTGCAACAGCGTCGCAGGCCGGAGGTTCACGATAGCGTGACAGCCTTTGACTCTTGGCAAATCGGCGGCGAGCGGGCATGTTCGTGCTCGTCTCAGGCAACACTCCATTTTGATCAATCTCTTTCAGCCACCGGAGTTGCCAATGCCCAACAATGCAAAAAATCATGCCCTCTCCGAACCGTTAGCCAATGAGATCGGGCCGGATTACACCACCCTCAGAGCAATGCGGGAAACCCGCGGATACAGCGTGGAAGAGCTTTCCCTGACCTGTGGCCTCTCGGTCGGCGAGATCGAGGATATCGAGAGCGGCCGGGCGGCCGATCCGTCGAAGCTGCGCCGTATTGCGTCCGCGCTTCGCATGCCCCAGGAGGCTCTCGTCGCTTCCGCCGCGCCGAAGCCGACCGCACAAGGCCGACCCCTGTCATAGACCAGCAACAGCCATGCAAGAGAACCCGCCAAGGCCCGCCTGGCGGGTTTCTTGTTGAAGCCAGAGCGTTCTGACGCAAGATGCGCTTGCCGATCTGCAAATCGCACGTGTTTATACCTGCGGCATCCGAATTCGCGCTGATCGCACCTGCCGCGCATCGGCTTTTAACGGTGGTTTTCAATATGAGCCTGGAATCCGTTCGCGCCTTCTTCGCCGCAAACGCACCCGATATCGATGTCATCGTCACCGAAGCGAGTTCGGCGACGGTGACGCTGGCGGCGGAGGCGCACGGCGTCCTGCCGGCGCAGATTGCCAAGACCATCTGCCTGCGCGTCGGCGAGCGCACCATGCTGGTGGTGACCAGCGGCATCGCCAGGCTGGACAACCGCAAGTTCAAGGACCAGTTCGCTGGCAAGCCGCGCATGCTGGATGCGGAGGAAGTTGTCGCCGCCACGAGCCACCCTGTCGGCGGCGTCTGCCCGTTCGGGCTGCCGGCACCGCTGCCGGTCTATTGCGACGTGTCGCTGCGCGAGTTCGACGAGGCGGTACCAGCCGCCGGCGCCACCAATGCGGCGGTGCGGATTGCGCCGCAGCGTATGGTCGAGCTTACCGGCGCTGAATGGGTGGATGTGTGCCAGCTGAAGGCCTGATCGGTGCAGCAAACATGCCTATCTGGAAACGTGGCTCGATTGCTGCCGAACCCTACATGGATCGCCCCCACCACGTCGATGCCGCAACCCGCAAGGTATGTCCGGATCGCCAGTGATAGCGAGACATAGCGGTATCTTCGGAATGGATGGGAGCAAGCTGACTGATACGAGTATTATCGGTACCGTGGAAAAATTCGTCGCAATCTATTCCGGCCGCGTGGGGGATGATGCGTTCGGCTTTCAGTTAGGAACCGCATGGCAGGCAAGTGTTCTGGAAGACATTCTGGGTCTGGCAACCAAGGGCAAACATCCTCTGTTGTGAACACACCCGAAATTTAGGTGTGTCACACAACTATGATTACGCAACGATTGAGCTGAGTTTAGCCTTTGAGCGGTTTTTTTTGTGCGGTTGACATCCGCAGGTAAGCCACGGACCGAGCCTATTTAGTGTTGGTGTTGGCTTCGGGGTTGGTGCTGTTGCTGAAACTCTGCGTGACGTCGGTTCCGTTAGCCTCGATAGTCAGAGTCTCATCAAGTTCGGAATCCTTCGATTCAACGGAACGTGTAAAGCCGACCTGTTTTGCGCCGGGGTCTCCTGGATTCGACGGATTATCATTGAGATTGTTGATGAAATTAAAGGAGTTCGTGGCAATCCAAAACTGCTTGTCTGGTCGAACAGATCCCCACGTATTCTTATTCTTAAGATGCTTACTTACTTTGTATTCGTTAGTTTCTGCGTAGTACCAGAACACAGTCAAATGGAGTGCGCTATCGAATTGGTCGCAGCCCCCATTTGGAGACAACCGAAGCCAACCTCGCGAAATGTATGACTCATCATAGCCGGGCTGGGCGTATGCCATCGCAAAGTAAACAGTCTGGGAAAAGTTGTTGCAGATTTTGATCGCCGCTTCGGCTCGCTCTGCACACGTGCCGCGAGAAAAGCTAGCACGACCGATTTCGCCGAGGCGGACATCACGGCACCCCATCAGGAGCGAAGTATTATATACGCTCCCGCTATATTAGCCGAGAGTCAAGATGCCGTGTGGCCGACCCGACGCTTGACCTTGCCAGGCGGCCCAAACTCACGCTCGGCCCAAATCGGCCGCTCTGGCGGGTGATAGCCTCTATAAAACTCCTCCATGTAGGCCAAAACGTCGTTGCCGATCCGCCTCCATGCTGCTTCGGCCTGATCGAGCGGAACGTGACGCCGATCCTCAACAACACCAGCGCCGACAAGCTCGTCAAAAAGTCGTGCCCGCTTTGCATAAACATCATACAGGCTTTCGCCTCGTCTGGCCTGGCCTTCAATGCGCGTCGTCTAACCGGCATGGGTCGCCTCCATGAGCCGCTTGTAAACGGACATTTCGGCGGGCATGGCCAAGCCTCCCGCCCGCGGACCGGGGTTTCTGCAGAATCACCCGCACGAACGGAGAACATCCGCTGCATACTTCGGGACTTTTTCGGGACTCTGCGTTGCGGAGCGGGCGATTTGGACGCCTTTCGTTCCGAAATTGCAAAAGGCGCCAGAAGGCACCTCGGCAAATAGGCTGGGGATTTCAAGGAATTATTGGTCGGAGTGGCCGGATTCGAACCGACGACCCCTTGACCCCCAGTCAAGTGCGCTACCGGGCTGCGCTACACTCCGGACCGGTCGCGATGTATCTTGATAACCCGGTGCGGGTCAACTGATTTCCGCGACTATTATCGTGCCGCGATGGCTGGTGTGAATGAGCCCGGCAAAGTCGGCCGCAACAGCCGTTGATGGCGGTATTCGAGCGCGATGGCGCCCCAGACCAGGCCGAGCAGCAGATACATGTGGCGCCAGTGATCGATGTCGATGAAGGTGCCGAGCCCGATATTGCCGATGAAGGCGACGTAGGCGCACAAGAGATAGGGCTGCCACGGCCGGTCGCGCAAAAGGATGCGGAAGCCGGCTGTGATGGTCCAGACGACCAGCGTCAGGAACGACACGAAGCCGAGCCAGCCATAGTCCATCAGCATCTTCAGCCAGATATCGTGCGTGTCTTCGCCGAACATCTTGCCGAAGACCAGCGGGCCGATGCCGAACGGGTGCTCCATCGCCATCTGGAAGCCGATCGTGTAGCGGGCGAAGCGGCCGAGGCGGGCGGTGTCATAGCTCTGTTCGAGATGGGCGCGGTTGGAGAACATCTCCGACACACCGGGCAGTTGCAGTATGACGATGATGGCGATTGCCAGCAGCGACAGCGCGGCGATGGTCATGATCACCACGCGCAGCCGGAACATGCCGCTGGCGCTCTGCAGGAACAGGCAGCCGGTGAGCAGAACCGCCGAGACGGCGAACATGCCCCAGGCGCCGCGCGAGAAGGAGAAGAAGATGCCCGATGTGATGATCAGCAGTGGCACCGCCAGCAGCGGCATGCGCGAGACCGGACCAGTCAGGATGAGATAGAGCAGATAGATGCCGGGCAGCACGAGGAATGGCCCGAACACGTTGGGGTCCTGGAAGGCGCCGGCGGCGCGGTCGTATTTGGTGAACATTTCGGCGCCGGGGAAAGCGTGGAAATAGCCTGCTATGCCGAGCAGCGAGGTAGCCACCGCCGAGACGACATAGGCATTGAAGATCAGCCGGTAGAGGCTTGGCTGCGTGGCTGTCACCGAGGCGAAGAACACCGCGCTGAAGGCGAGAAACAGCGATACGCAGAGATAGAGCGGGGTGAAGGCGAGGTCCGCCATCTGCGTCATCGAGATCATGCCGCCGATGTTCATCGTCACCAGCAGCACCAGCAGCGGCGCGGCCGCGCGAGAAATCCGCAAGCCGAAGAGGGCCCAGATGGCGATCAGCCCGGCCATGTAGATTTCGTAGGGCGCCGGCTCGCTGATGACGAAGCCCGACAGAAGGATGCCGACCACCAAGGCGCCGGAGGAAATCAGCGCGACCAACTTGGCGTTGACCGCGCCCGGTGGCAACTCGTGGGAAATCGCGCTCAATAGGCGTTTTCCGTGTTGAGCAGCCGGATCGGTGTCAGAAACAGGATTCTGAGATCGAACAGCAGCGACCAGTTCTCGATGTAGTAGAGGTCGTATTCGGTCCGCATACGGATCTTCTCGTTGGTGTCCATCTCGCCGCGCCAGCCGTTGATCTGCGCCCAGCCGGTAACGCCGGGCTTGACCTTGTGGCGTGCGAAATAGCCGTCGACCACCTCATTGTAGAGAAGGTTGTGCGACTGCGCGGCAATCGCATGCGGTCGCGGGCCGATCAGCGAGAGGGAGCCCAGCAGCGAATTCACGAACTGCGGCAGTTCGTCGATCGAGGTCTTGCGGATGAAGCGACCGACGCGGGTGACGCGCGGATCGTTCTTGGTCACCGTCTGCTTGGCGGTCGGATCCGACCGGTCGGTGTACATCGAGCGGAACTTGTAGACCTCGATGATCTCGTTGTTGAAGCCGTGCCGCTTCTGCTTGAACAGCACCGGTCCCTTGCTGTCGAGCTTGATGGCGATCGCGGTCGCCAGCATCACCGGCGAGAAGACGATGATGCCGATCAGCGAGAAGATGATATCGAAGGCGCGCTTGGCGACCGAATCCCAGTCGTTGATCGGCTTGTCGAAGATGTCCAGCATCGGCACCGAGCCGATGAAGGAATAGGCACGCGGGCGGAATTGCAGGGCGTTCGAATGCGCCGAAAGCCGGATATCGACCGGCAATACCCACAGCTTCTTCAACAGTTGCAGCACGCGTGCTTCGGCGGTCAGCGGCAGCGACACGATCAGCATGTCGATGCGCGCGATGCGGGCAAATTCGATCAGTTCAGAAATGGTGCCGAGCTTGGGATAGCCGGCGACGATCGGCGGCGAGCGCTTGTCGCCGCGATCATCGAAGATGCCGCAGATGCGGATGTCGTTGTAGGGCTGCTTTTCGACCGAACGGATCAGGATTTCAGCCGCCTTGCCGCCGCCGACGATGACGGCGCGCCGCTCCATGCGTCCGTCGCGCGCCCAGCGCCGGATCAGTCTCGACATCACCAGCCTGAGGCCGAAGAGTAGAACGAAGCCGACGACGAACCAGGTGCCGAACAGGAGTCGCGAATAGTCTTCCGACATCTTCATGGCAAAGGCCGTCAACGCCATCAACGCGAAGGCTCCGGCCCAGGCCAGCAGGATGCGGCCGAAATTGGCGATCGGCCGCATCAATGAGACGACCTGGTAGCAGTCGGTGACATCGAGCAGCACCACTGCGAGGAACGACGCTGCGGCGATCGTCACCGGATATTGCCAGGCGAGATAGTTGAAGAAACCGACGTAGTAGAAATAGACGCAGAGCCCCGACAGAAGCAGCAGCCCGAATTCGACCATGCGCAGCACGCCGCTGACCATGATCGGCGACATCGTATCGCGCCGGTACTGGGTGGCGACCTGCCGGGCGACATCGTTCATGCCGCCGGGCGCATCGCCATCCGTCGGGCCGTCGAATTTACGCACTGCTTCCGGAGAAAAGCGGCGCGCGGGGTCGATCTCGTTCATGGAGCAATCCGCAAGCTTCCCCAGGGTGATTAGCAAAAGAGAGCTAAGAAACCCTTGAAACAACGCTTGGCTTTGGAAAGGCTTAGGGCGTTACCGGTCGAGCGCGGCGAAATAGGCCTTCTCGATTTCGGCGGCCATGACGTCGGCGCCGAAGCGCGCCCTGAGGTCAGCGCCGTCGGGCATCAGCTTGCCATAGGCGGCAAGGTCGGTCAGCGCCTCGCCCATCTTGTCGGCGAGTTCGGCCGGATCGGGGCGGATCAGGGCGGGGGAGCCGGCAGCGAAAATCTCCGGTATGCCGCCGACGGCGGTGGCGATCATCGGCCTTGCCGCGGCAAGTGTCTCCAGCACGATATAGGGCATGGCCTCCGCGCGGGACGGGACAACCACCAGATCACCCAGCGCGAAGGCCTCCCTGGCCGGCATCGGCGGCAGGAAGCGGACATGGGCTTGAAGCCCCAGGCGCTTCACCTGCGCGTGGTAGCGCGGCAGGTCATCGCCGTCGCCAACCATGACCGCCGTAAGCGCGCGGCCGAGTTTAGGGCCGGCCACGGCCAGGGCGTCGATGAAGATGTCGGGGCCTTTGAGGTCCCGCATCATACCGATGTAGAGCATGTCCGCCGCATCGGGTCCGATGATGGCCGGCTTGAATTCGGTGGCGCGCAGTCCATTGTAGACCAGCGTGTTGGGGATCGGCGGCTCGCCCACCTTCCTGCGATAGGTGCGCCGTTCGTAGTCCGAGACGAACAGCAGGCAGTCGGTGAAGTGCGCCATGGAGCGCTCGAGCGCGAAGAACAGCTTCCCCGTGGCGGTTGTTTCGTCATAGTGGAGAGAGCCGCCATGCGGCGAATAAAGGCGGGCGACGCGAGACCTTGATACCCGCAACAATGAGCCGAACAGACGGGCATAGGCGCCACCCTTGGCACCGTGCCCGTGCAGCACGTCCGGCCGCAATTCCTTGATGATCCGGTAGGTGCGCCGGGCTGAGGCGAGATCGCCTGGGCCGACATGGCGCTGCATTGGCGTGCGATGGATACCCAGCGCTAGCATGTCCTTCATCTGCTCGAACAGGCGTTCCTCGAATTCGCCGCCGGTGGTCGAATCGCAAACGATGCCGACCGCATGACCGGCAGCGACCTGCGCTTCCGTCAGGTCGCGCACATGCCGGAAAACTCCTCCGACGGGTGAGCGAAAGCAGTGGACGATCCTCAGAGTGTCCGCCACGTGGTGTCTGTCAGAACAGGCGTTCGCGGACGTAGACGGTATCTCCGGGCAGCAGCGGGTCCGAGGTGACCACGCGGCCGGTCATTACCTTGCCGTTGATGTCGCGGGTGATGTCGACGCTTTCCTGGTTGGCGCGTGGCGAGAAGCCGCCGGCGATGGCGATGGCCTTCTGCACGGTCAGGCCGGGCACGTAGGAATACTGGCCGGCGGCACCCACTTCGCCCATGACGAAGATCGGGCGGTAGCGATCGATCTCGACGGAGACGTCGGGGTCGCGCAGATAGCCTTGCCGCAATTTGTCGGCGATTTCCTTTTCCATCTGCTGCGCGGTGTGGCCACGCGCCGGTATGGCGCCGACAAGCGGGAAGGAGAGATAGCCGGACTGGTCGACGCTATAGGTGTTGGTCAGGCCATCCTGCTCGAACACGGTGACGCGGACACGGTCGCCGGCGCCAAGACGATAAGGCTGGTCGAGGACCTCGTGGAAGGCCGCCGGCGTCGGCCGGTAGCTGGAGCAGCCGGCAAGCATCGATACGGCAAGCAGAGCGCGAAAGAGGGAAGCAGTGCTTTTCATGACCGGACACGTACCTTCGACTGGCCGCTGCGGCGTCGCAGCAAACATCTGGGATCGGGTTCGTTATCATCCTGTTAGGGTTAATGGCCGGTAAAGGAGTCGGCCGATACGGCTCGCGCAATGGAGGTTTTGCCGTTTTTATCGTTTTTCTTGGGTGCCCGCAGTAATCCCTAACGGAGTATTACTGCGATCTTAACGGCTGAGTTACCATAGTTGTTTACGGTGCGTCCTGACCCAGTTTCGGAGTAGGGATGCATGTCCGTTCAGTCCGCGGCCGCAGATGTCGACGTCGACCTCAGGCAGCTCTTCGCCAGCCTGGCGAGGAATTGGCTGCGCATAGTGCTCTTCGTTCTGGTGGTGACGGGTCTGGCGTTTACGTTCGCTTCGTTCGCGACCAAGCATTACAAGGCCCAGACGCAGGTGGAAATCGCCCCGCGCGAATCCGTCTACACCCGTCCGGCCGGCAGCAACAATGACGGTGACAAGCCGATCCTCGACGAGCAAGGCGTCGCCACCCAGGTCCAGATCATTTCGTCCAACGAAATTCTCAAGCAGGTTGCGCAGAAACTCGGCCTGGCGCGGCTGCGCGAGTTCGACGAAACGATCAACATGTCGTCGCTGAGCCGCGTGCTGATCCTGCTTGGGCTGAAGAACGACCCGATGGATGTTCCGGCCGACGAACGGGTGTTGAAGAAGATGCGCGAGAAGCTCAACGTCTTTGGCGTTGAAAAGACCCGCATCATCGCCATCGAGTTCTCTTCCGAGGATCCCAAGCTCGCCGCCGCCATACCCGATGCCATCGCCGCCGCTTATATTGCCGGGCAGGGCGCGGCCAAGAGCGAATCGAACACCGCCGCCGCGGACTTCCTGGCGCCCGAGATCGCCGACCTGTCAAAGCAGGTCAGGGATGCCGAGGCCAAGGTCGCGGCCTACCGCGCCCAATCCGACCTGCTGATCGGCGGCAACAATTCCACCCTGGCGACCCAGCAACTGGCCGAGCTGTCGACCGAATTGTCGCGGGTGCGGGCCAACCGCGCCGCGGCCGAAGGCACCGCCGACAGCGTGCGCAAGGCGCTGCAGAATGGCGGCTCTCTGGATTCGCTGCCGGAAGTGCTGTCGTCCGATCTGATCCAGCGTTTGCGGGAGCGGCAGGTCGAGTTGCGGGCCACTATCGCCGACCTGTCGACGACGATGCTCGACAACCATCCGCGCGTTCGCGCCGCGAAATCGCAGTTGGCCGATCTCGACGCGCAGATACGCAGCGAAGCCCAGAAAGTCATCAAGGGCCTGGTGATGCAGGCCGATGCCGCCAAGGCGCGCGAAAGCCAGCTCGTCGCCGACGTCAATCAACTGAAGGCGGCTTCGGCGCAGGCCGGCGAACAGCAGGTCGGTCTTGATGCGCTGCAGCGCGATGCCGCCGCCAAGCGCCAGCAGCTCGAACTCTATCTGACCAACTACCGCGAGGCAGCTTCGCGTCAGGACCGTAACTATGTGCCGGTCGACGCCCGTGTCTCATCACCGGCTTCGGTGCCCTCCGAGCCATACTTCCCCAAGGTTGGGCCGATCGTTGGCGCCGCAGCCGCGGCTTCGCTTCTGCTGGCGGCTATCTTCACGCTGCTCAAGGAGCTGTTCTCGGGCCGCGCCATGCGCCCGGCACCGGGCGCCCGTTTTGCGCCGATCGACGAAGTGGCAATGCCGCCAGCTGCCCGCCAGGAGCCGGTTGCCGCCCTCGTGCCATCCGCTCGCTTGGATCCGGCTGTCGCCAGCACATCCGCCAATCGTCCTGCCGAAGAGCTCTGGCCTGAAACTGTGCCGGAGCCGGACATGGCAGTGCAGCCGCGGCCGGTAGCCGCGTCCGAGTCGGTTGCCGAGCCCGAGCCCGAGCCTGCGGCCAAGACTGAGCCTGTCGCGGAGGCCGTCCCGATTCCCGAGCCGGAGCCCACCGCAGAGGTTCAGCGCCCGCGCTCGGTGCTTGGCGAGATCGACATTGAGAAGGCCGCGGAAAAGCTGATCGCCAGCGGGGCCGCCCGCGCCATATTCGTTTCGCCCGAAGGCGACGATGCCGCCGCCTCGGCGATCCTGGTGGCGCGCGAGGTGTCCGACGCCGGCCTGCGTGTGCTGCTGCTCGACCTCACGGCCTCGGGTGCTGCTTCGCGGCCGATGCTGGACAGCGGGCTTTTCCCCGGAATCACCGATCTGCTCGCTTCCCAGGCGCAGTTCAGCGACGTGATCCATGCCGATCTCTATTCCGACTGCCACGTCATCCCCGTCGGCACCGCCGATCCGGTTCGCGCCATGCGCGCCGCCGACCGGCTGCCGATCATCATGCAGTCGCTGACCACCGCCTATGACCTTGTCGTGGTTGAATGCGGGCCGGCCGACGCGCAAGGCATCAGCCGCCTGGGTGGCGATGCCACCGAGGTGTTCCTGTCCATGCTGGAGCCGGACGATGAGGTGACGCGGGCCGCGGTCAAGCTGATCGAGAGCGGCTATCCCGACCTGACACTGGTGACGCCGCTTGGCCACGAGCCGCCGGGCACCCCGGGGCGGCGCTCGGCGGCCTGACAGGGTCGCTGTCCGGCAGCGCGCTCGGCCTATCCCAGCTCCAGCGTCGTCACGCCGAATGTCCTCTTGCCATCGAGCTTTGGCGACGGCCCTTTGTACATGCGGGTGGTGCTGAAGGTCGGTGCGAAAGCCGCCGCCTCGAGCGCCGCGATGAAAACCACCTGGGTGGCGGGGACATCGATGTGAAGGTCGCCACCATCGCAGGCGCTCGCCAACTCCCCGAGTAATTCGAGAGCTGTCTGGACGTCGTCGGCGAAGAGCGGCCCGACCTTGAAGCCGCTGCGGCAAGGGCGCGCCACCGCATATCCGGCCATTCCCCGAGACGTGAGCGCTGCCAGGGCACGGTGAGGCGGCTGCAGCCATTGCTGCAGGAAAGAGCGCCGGGGTGCGGGAAAGCAATGCGCGTCATAGCTGATGATATCGGACATCACCTGCGCGGTTACCAAGCGAGACTGCTCGGCGCCAACGTGCAGAGCCACGGGGCGCCCGCTGTAGCGGATGGTCTCGTAGACCGGCTCGAACCCCTTGCTCCGGTAGTTGGCTTGCTGCTCTTCGACGCCATCGAGTCCGATGGTCCGCCCGGCCAGCCTGTTCATGCCCGCGGCCCAGACCGCCTTGCCATGACCCTTGCCGCGCATATCCGGACGGCAGATGTAGAGACCGATGAAACCAAAGTCCTGGCCATAGGCCACCGCCGAGATCGCGGCGACCATGTCGTTGCCGACAAAGGCTCCGATGAACCCTTCGGGATCCGCTGCCTGGAACATCGCCGCATCGTCAAGCCCGGGGTTCCAGCCCTCGCCCGCCGCCCAGTCGATGAGGCCGGCCAATTCCCCCAGCGACAGCGTGCGGATGGTTCGATTCATGGTGCTCACTCCGCGGCGACAGCTCTGGGCGAGAACGATTTCAGCATACCGCGATAGGGCTTGGCCAGCGGGCTCGCATAAGCACCGCGCTTGGATGTCGAAAGGCCGAGCGCAATGAGCGCTTCGGCCTGCTTGATCGCGGCGCCGACACCATCGATGACAGGCAGTCCGAAATCCGCCTGCAACTGGTGCGCAAGGTCCGCCATGCCGGCGCAGCCAAGCACGATGGCCTCGGCACGATCCTCCTCCACGGCCCGGGCGATCTCGTCGCGCAGCTTGCCAACCGCTCCCGACGCCGGATCCTCGAGCGCCAGCACCGGAATGTCGGCGGCCCGCACACGCGCCCGTCCCGACATGCCGTAGCGTTGCACCAATCCCTCCACCGGCACGCGCGAGCGTTCGGTGGTGGTGACGACGGTGAAGCGCTGGGCGATGAAGGAGGCCATGCTCAGTGCCGCCTCGCAGATACCGATGACGGGAATGGTGGCCATGGCCCGTGCGGCGTCGAGGCCCGTGTCGTCGAAACAGGCGATGATCGCCGCCTGCGCGCCGCGGCGCTCGCCGGCGGCGATCTCCATCAGCAGTCCAGGCACGGCCAGCGCCTCGTCATAATAGCCTTCGATCGAGGCGGGCCCTGTGGACGAGGTGACGGGGATGATCTCGGTCCAGGCGCCGGCGGCGCCGCGCGCCGCCGCCGCGATCGTCTCGGTCATGCTCGCCGTCGTGTTGGGGTTCACCACCAGGATCTGCACGGTCACGCTCTCGCCCGGCGGCGGCCGACATAGAGGATGATGCCCAGCGTCGCCAGGATCACCAGGAAGGAGAACACGGTCGTCACCGTGCCTAGCGCATAGAGCACCGGAGTCGTGACATTGGTGGTCATGCCATAGATCTCGAGCGGCAGCGTGTTGAAGGTGCCCGACGTCATCAGCGTGCGGGCGAACTCGTCATAGGAGAGCGTGAAGCCGAAAAGGCCGACGCCGATCAGGCTTGGCGCGATCATCGGCAACACGACATGGGCAAAGGTCTGCCAGGAGGTGGCGCCGAGATCGCGCGCGGCCTCCTCGTAAGCCGGCGAGAAGCGGTTGAAGACAGCGAACATGATGAGCACGCCGAACGGCAAGGTCCAGGTCAGATGCGCGCCGAAGGCCGACGTGTACCAGGCCGGGCGGAAACCGGTCTGCTGGAAGACCACGCCGATGCCGAGCGAGATGATGATGGAGGGCACGACGAGACTGGCAACCGCCAGGTAGAACAGAGCGGTGGCACCGCGAAATTTCTGCCGGAAGGCAAGGCCCGCCAGCAGTGACACGGTGACGGTGACGACCATCACCATCATGCCGAGTACCAGCGAGCGCTTGAAGCTGCCGCCAAAATCGCCGACCGCCTGGCGTTCGAACAGATTGGCGAACCAGTGCAGCGATACGCCATTGAGCGGGAAGGTGAGGCCGCCGGTCTCGCCCTGGAAGGAGAGGATCAGGATCGCCGACAGCGGGCCGTAGAGGAACAGCACGAACAGCGCGAAGAAGGCCGCCAGCACGTAGAATTCAAGCGTGCGTTTTTCATGGCTCATGTCAGAGCTCCCGGCGGATATCGACGATGCGCAGGATGCCGGCGACTATCAGCAGCACCAGCACCAGCAGCACCACCGCATTGGCGGCGGCGGCCGGATACTGCAGCAGCGACATCTGGTTCTTCATCATCAACGCCACGGATGCGCTCTGGCCGCCCGACATCACCTGCACGGTGGAGAAGTCGGCCATCACCAGCGTGACGACGAAGATGGTGCCGATCGCCATCCCGGGCTTGGCCAGCGGGATGATGACGTTCCACAGCACCTGCCAGCCGGAGGCGCCGGCATCGCGCGCCGCCTCGACCAGCGAGCGGTCGATGCGCATCAGCGTGTTGAAGATCGGCGTCACCATGAACAGCGTGTAGAGGTGCACCATGGCCAGCACGACGGCGAATTCCGAATAGAGCAGCCATTCAATGGGTTTTGGCACCAGCCCCAGGTGCACCAGCGTCGAATTGATCAGCCCGTTGCGACCGAGCACCGGGATCCACGAGATCATGCGGATGATGTTGGAGGTCAGGAACGGCACGGTACAGACCAGGAACAGCACCATCTGCATGGCAGTGGTGCGGATGTGGAAGGCGAGGAAATAGGCGACCCAGAAGCCGATGAACAAGGTCAGCGCCCAGACGATGGCGGCGAACTTCATGGTGTTGAGATAGGTCTTCCAGGTGACCCACGACCCCAGCACATCGGAATAATTGGTGGTCAGGAAATCCGGATACATGGCGGCGAAGTCGTAATCCCAGAAGGAGACGACGACGATCATGATGATGGGCAAAAGCAGGAACGCGCCGAGGATCAGCGCCAGTGGAGCCGACTGCAGATAGGGCGTGACGGCGCCGATCGAGAAGCGGCGGCGCCTGACGGGCTTGGTGGCGACGATTGCGGGGCGTTCGAGCGCGACTGTCATCAAAGCTCTCGGTTTTGGCGATGCGGCCTCAGCCGCGTTACCCCTTCTCCCGGCAACGAGAGAAGGGGTGAAGGAGAAGCGCTTGTTCCCTTACGCCGCGATGAACTCGTTCCAGCGCTTCACCATGTAGCGGTCCTCGTCCATGACCGAGTTCCAGCAGGCGACCTTGCCCATGCGCTCCTCGAAGGAGCCGCCATCGCGCACGGCGCCGGCTTTTTCCATGACGGTGCCGTCCGGCGCCTTGATCTCGCCCTTGGCCGGCTTGCCCTCGATCCAGTAGCCCCACTCGTCCTCGGTCATGAACTTCTTGGCCGAGACCATGTTGGCCGAGTAGTACCCCTGGCGGTTGAGGTAGCCGCCAACCCAGCCCGACGTGTACCAGTTGATGTATTCGTAGGCGGCGTCGAGTTCGGCGCCCTTGAGATGGGCGGCGAGGCCAAGGCCGCCGCCCCATGAGCGATAACCTTCCTTGAGCGGCTGGAAGCGGCAGGGAATACCCTTGGAGCGCACGGCGGCGACGGCCGGCGACCACATGGACTGGATGACAACTTCGCCCGACGCCATCAAATTGACGCTCTCGTCGAACGATTTCCAGAAGGCGCGGAACTGGCCGCCCTGCTTGGCCTTGATCAAAAAGTCGATCGTCTTGTCGATCTCGTCCTTGGTCATGTTGCCCTTGTCGGCATATTTGATGTTGCCGCTGGCTTCCATGATCATGGCGGCATCCATGATGCCGATGGATGGGATGTTGAGGATGGCAGTCTTGCCCTTGAAGGCCGGGTCCATGATGTCGGCCCAGCTGGTGATGTCGCGTCCGACGAGGTCGGGGCGGATGCCCAGCGTATCGGCATTGTAGATGGTCGGCACCATGGTGAACCAGTTGGTCGGCGCCTTGGCGAAGGTCTTGGAGTCCTGCGCCGCGACGAAGCCGACAGTATGCGGCGCGGTTCCCTGGGCAATGACGCTGTCGGGGGTGAGCTTGCCGGTTTTGAACAGCGGCACCAGCTCGTCGTAATATTTCAGCTTGCTGACATCCATCGGCTGCAGCACGCCGGTCGGGAACACCTTCTTGCAGATCCAGTATTCGATATCGGCGATATCGTAACTGTCGGGCTGGGTCACGGCCCGCTGGGCCGCCGCGTCGGAATCGGTCGCCGTCATCTCCAGCGTGATGCCGAGGTCGGCCTTGCACTTGTCGGCGATGGCGTTGAGGTTCGACACGCCGGTGCCGAATTGGCGCAGCGTGATGTTGGACTGTGCCCAGATGGTCGGGAAGCCCGTGATGACGCCCGAGCCGGCGGCGAGGCCGACGGCGGCGGCACCCGTCTTCAGCAGCGAGCGGCGCGAAATGCCAGTCTGGGTTTTTATGGTGTCTGTCATGTCTATTCCCCTGTCTTGTTTTGCTTGGTTGAATTCATGAATGAAGGCGGCCGAGGACGATGGCATCCTCGGAATCCCAGGCGAGCGGTACGGCGTCGCCTATGGCGACGGGTCTGGCGAAGAAGTCTGAATCGTCGACGATGACGGTGAAATCGTCGATGCCGGCGCCGGTGACGGAAAGCTTCACGGTGGCGCCGCGATACTCGATGTTGGCGACGATGCCGGTGAAGCCGAGGCCGGGCGAGGGCGCGTCGCCGATGCGCACATGGTCGGTGCGTATGGCGATATCGATCGGTGCTCCCACGTCCTGCGCCGCACCGCTGGCGGCGAGCGAGCCGCCACCGTTGACGCCGAAGACGACCATGCCGTCCTGGCTGCCGGTGACCCGGCCGGAGATGACATTGTGGTCGCCCATGAAGCGCGCGACAAAGGCCGTGGCCGGCCGCTCGAACACGTCGCGCGGTGGTGCCGCCTGTTCGATGCGGCCATCATTCATCACCACGATCAGGTCGGCGAGCGCCATGGCCTCCTCCTGGCTGTGCGTGACATGGACGAAGGTGATGCCGAGCGAGGTCTGCAGCTTCTTCAACTCGGCCCGCATGCGGATCTTCAGGAACGGGTCGAGCGCCGAAAGCGGCTCGTCGAGCAGCAGCGCCTCGGGATCGGTTATCAGCGCGCGAGCGAGCGCGACGCGCTGCTGCTGGCCGCCAGAAAGCTGTGCCGGGCGGCGCGTCGCATAGGCTTCCATCTGCATCAGCTTGAGCATGTCGAGCGCCTTGGCGCGGCGTTGCTCCTTGTCGACGCCCTTCATCTTCAGGCTGAAGGCGACATTGTCGATGAGGTCGAGATGCGGAAACAGCGCGTAGGACTGGAACATCATCGCCGTGCCGCGCTTGGCCGGCGGCAGGTCGGTGACGACGGTGTTGCCGAGCCGGACATCGCCGGACGAGATGCTTTCGTGGCCGGCGATCATGCGCAGCGTCGAAGTCTTGCCGCAGCCGGAAGGGCCGAGCAGGCAGCAATAAGTCCCCGCCGGTATCTTCAGGCTGATGTCCTCGACGGCTGTCGTCGTTCCATAGACTTTCGAAACGGACACGATGTCGATCTCGGCGGCTTTGGACATTCAGGCTTCCCCGTTTGGTCGCATTAACCAATGCATCATGCGTGCCAATATCGGGGTGATTAGCCAAGTTACTGAATTGTCTTGAGAATCAGGTTTCCGGCCGTTGCCTGTCTGGAGGGCCGTCTTGTGCATTGCACAAATTATGGGCGATTGTGCCCGATCTGCACTCGAATCGTATGCAATCTTTTTTGACTTCGTGTCCACTTTGCCTCTCGTGCGGGGAGGACGAGTCGCGCTAGAAGGGGACAGGATACCAATGCCATGAACATTGCCGACCAGATCTATTCCCCTGCCGACAGCGTCAATCAGGATCGTGCTCAAGCGATCCGCGACAATCTGCGTGACGCCATTGTCGACCGCCGGCTGGCGCCGGGCACCAAGCTGTCAGAAGGCGAGGTGGGCACGCTGTTCGACGTATCGCGCACCGTGGCGCGCGCGGCTCTGCAGATGCTGTCCTTCGAAGGCCTCGTGCGCACCGAGCGCAACCGTGGCGCGTTCGTAGCCAACCCGTCGCCCGAGGAAGCCCGCCAGGTCTTTGCCTCGCGCCGGCTGATCGAGCCTGGCATCGCCATCGCCGCCTGTGGGCGCGTCACCGCCGCCGACATCGTCGCTTTCAAGGCCCAACTCGACGAGGAGGGCCGCTTCATCGCCGAGCGCGGTCCGACCGCGCGGCGTTCCGAGATCAAGGCATCAGGCGATTTCCATCTGCTGCTCGCCGCCGTCGCCGGCAACGCCATCCTGCTGCGCTTCATGGAAGAACTGGTGGCACGTTCGTCGCTGGTCATCGCGCTCTATGGGCGGTCCGGCGTGTCGGCCTGCGGACACAGCGAGCACACGGAAATCGTCGGCGCGCTGGAGGGCAGCGATTGCGAGCGGGCGAGCCGCTTGATGCTGCACCACATCGACCATATCGAGGCCGATCTCGATCTGCGCGTGAGGGCCGGCCCGGCGCTCAAGGAAGCTCTCAATTTCTGAAGGCTAAATTAGTTTTCGTCGTCCGTGGGACCAGGCGCGGCCCGTCCGGCTGCCTTGCGGCGCAGCATCTTGGTCAGCTTCCAGATTGTCGGGCTGTTCTTGACGAAGGCCTTAAGCCGCGCACCCTGGCGAAGCGTTTGCGCCAGCGCGCGGCCCTTCAGAGTCAACGGGACCAGCACCTCGAACTGCCGGGTTTCGATATCGCACCACTGCCGCTTGTAGGGCTCGTCACCGACAGAGAAATCATAGACCGCGAAACCCGTCTCGCAGGCTTCCTGGATGTTGTCAAAGAACAGGAAATCGCCGGGACTGCTGTGCGCGAGATCGTCCTCGGCGATTGCTCCGAACTCGCAGATCAGGCGTTTGCCGGAACGGCTCGACCCGGTGATGGCGCGCAGCTTGCCGGCAACCTCCAGTCCATGCAGCACGAAAGAAGGTTTGTCCTCGGCCAGGGCTTGCGTGAACAGTCCCCGGAAGAAGGCGCGTGTCTGGTCGTCGCCGAAGACGTTGGCAATGCCCATCTTGCGGAAGCGCTGTTCCTTCATCTCGAAGAACGCGTCGAGCAATCTGTCCACCTCGTCCGCGCTACGCGCCTCGATGCGCCGGTGGCTGCCGACGGCCTCGAACTTGCGCATCTGCGAACGATGTTTCTTGCGTTTGCGTTTGCCGCTGGCGCGCAGCAGCAATGCATCGAAGCCACCCGCAAGGTCGACGGCCAGCGAAAGATTGGGGCTGGCGAAATGATCGATCGATGCGAGAGGATTGGCGATGCCGTCGAGATCGGGCAGCAACCGTTCCAGCGCGATGAGATCGACGTCGGGGCGGGCCTTGGCGATCGCCGCAAGCATCGAGCGGATGGCCGTGATGTCGGCCTTGGCCAGCCATTGCGGATTGGCCGCGGCGAAATTGCCATTGGCGTGGCGGCCGCCGATGAAGCGGGCGACCCGGAACGGACCGCGGCTGACAACCTCCAGCGCCAGGGCGAAGACCGGTTTGCCTTCGAGTGCCAGCGTCGCCACGAGGAGATCGGGCTTGACCTCGGCAGCCCAGTTCAGGATCCATGTCGCGCCCTGCGCCGGCGCGCTAAGCGCCGAGCCGCAGAACCTTGCATAGGCCGCGAGACCCTCCGCGGCGGTAACGGAAATCGACGGCCCCGCGGCGTCCTTCGGCAGCGCGCGCGGCGAAGCCTCGGTCGCCGTCAGCCGATTGCCGTCAAATGACGCCATTGCGTCAACCATACCTCAATCCTTGGGGCGTATTGATCCCGATTTGGGGGGCGCTCAGGCGTATTCCGTGCTTGGATCAGCCTAGGCGCAAAAGGTGAATGAATGATCGACGGTGGGGAGGCAATCCGGAAACTGGCGCTCAACGTCGCCCGCTATACCGGCCTCGCACCGCTCGCCAGGCCGTTTGTCGGCGGCATCGGCGCCATCCTGATGCTGCACCGGGTGACGGCGACACCGGAAAAGCCCGACAGCGTCAACCGTCACCTCAACATCGCGCCCAGTTTCCTCGACGCCGTGATCGCCGGCATGAAGGTGGACGGCTATGCCTTCGTCTCGATGGACGAGGCAGTGGAGCGCATCAAGGCAGGCGGCAAGGGCGGCCGGTTCGCCACCATCACCGCCGATGATGCCTATCGCGACAACATGACCGAGGCCTTGCCGGTGCTGGAAAAGCACGGCGCGCCGATCACCATCTATGTCGCGCCGGGGCTGATCGACGGCACCGCCGATCTGTGGTGGGATGTGGCCGAGGACATCGTCAATGCCTCCAATCGCCTGACCCTGGCGACTTCGAACGGTCCGGCGGTGATCGATTGCTCCACCCCCGCCAGGAAACAACAAGCCATAGCCAGGCTGCATGCCTACCTCGCCACCGAGGTCCGCGAGGAGGATTTGCGGACCGTGCTGCGCGATCTGGCCAGTGCAAATGGCGTCGACGCGGATGCATCGCGTTTACGGGCCCTGATGAACTGGGATGAGATCCGCACCGTCGCGGCGCATCCGCTGGTGACGATCGGCGCCCATACGATCAACCACAGCAATCTGAAGCGGCTCTCCGAAGACGATGCGCGGCACGAGATTGGCGCCGTAAAGGATAAGTTGCGGGCCGAGCTTGGCCTGGAGCCGCGCCATTTCGCCTACCCCTATGGCTATGCGAGCGCCGTCGGCTGCCGCGAGGTCGGCTTTGCCCGTGACGCCGGCTATGTCTCCGCCGTGACCACGCGCCACGGTGTGCTGCGCGCCGAACATGCCGGCTTCCTGCACGCCTTGCCGCGCATTTCAGTCAATGGCCGCTACCAGAACCTCGCCCACATCCGCACCATGCTGTCGGGCGTGACGACGCCGCTCGCCAATGCCGGCAAGATGGTCGTCACCGTCTGACAAACTATTGGCAGGGCTCAGCGCTTCGCCCGCGGCTCCAGCATCAGCCATTTGATGATCCCCATCGCTGGCAGCACCCAGAGCAGACCGCTGAACAGGAAGAACAGGAATTGCACCAGCGCACCCGATTCCGACAGCCGGGCGACGGCGAAGATCGATGCGATCAGCGCATAGATGATGACCAGTGCCACCAGCAGGAACATTCCGATCAGCTTCTTCAGGCGAATGGGCATGGCTTGGCCTCGTTGATCGCTATCGCTTAGGCCGAACGCAAGAGTGGCGCAACCCGCGACATCAGGCGCGACGGCGTGCCGCGTCGGGCGGCCTTGCCAGCACGGATGCGATGGTCCACCAATCCGCGAAATTCAATCTGCCGGGATAGATCCATGGCCGCCATATCCGCTGCTGCGCCCCACCAGGCGCGCGACCGCGACCTGAACAACCGCGCAGTGGTGCGCGGCTGGCTTTACGTCGTGCTCCTGGTGTTGTTCGCGCTGGTGCTGGTCGGCGGCGCCACGCGGCTTACGGAGTCGGGCCTGTCGATCACCGAATGGCAGCCGATCCATGGCGTCATCCCGCCGCTCAACGATGCCGAGTGGCAGGAGGAGTTCCAGCGCTACCAGCAGATTCCGCAATACAGCGAGCTCAACAAGGGCATGAGTGTCGAGGCGTTCAAGTCGATCTTCTGGTGGGAGTGGGCGCACCGTCTGCTGGCGCGCAGCGTCGGCCTGGTCTTTGCCTTGCCCCTGCTTTTCTTCTGGGTGACACGCCGCATCGAGCGCGGCCTTGGGCCGAAGCTGGTCGGCATTCTGCTTCTCGGTGGCCTGCAGGGCGCCATCGGCTGGTGGATGGTGGCCTCCGGCCTTGTCGACCGTGTATCGGTGAGCCAGTACCGGCTGGCGACGCACCTGACGCTCGCGGCGCTGATCTTCACCGCCACCATGGTGGTCGCGCGTGGACTGGCGCCACATTCCGAGCCCGCGGCCGATCGTTCGACGCAGCGCCTGGCCGGCTTCGTCGTGCTTCTGGCGCTGATCCAGATCTATCTCGGCGGCCTGGTCGCCGGGCTCGATGCCGGCTTGAGCTACAACACCTGGCCGCTGATGGACGGCAAGATCATCCCCGGTGATCTGCTGATCCTCGAGCCGGCATGGCGTAACTTCTTCGAAAGTCCGAAGACCGTGCAGTTCGTTCATCGGCTCGGCGCCTATACGGTCTTCGCGGTCGCGCTCTGGCATATGATCGCCACGCATCGGCGGCTGCCCGGCTCAACCCATGCCCGCCGCGCGACGCTGCTGTTTGCGCTGGTCCTGGTCCAGGCCTCGATCGGCATCGGCACGCTGCTCATGCATGTGCCGCTGCACATGGCGCTGACGCATCAGGGTTTTGCGCTGATCGTGCTGGGTTTTGCCGCCGCTCATTGGCGCGGCACCAAAGGGGCTTATCCCTTGCCGAACCAGATCGCGCTCAGGAGCTGATCCTGGGCCTGCTGGCCGGTCACATCCAGAATTCGTTGGCATGCGTGGTTTTCTCGCCGTCGAATTCCGCCTGGCGCACGGCGGCCGCGGATGGCGTCGGCTGGCTCTGAACGGCCTTGGCAGCCTTGTCGGCGTCCGCGGCTCTCAGCGCATCGAGCTTGGCCCGGGCCGCAGCTATATCTTGCCGCACCTGGGCAGCCTGAACCTGATCCTTGATCGCCTTGGCCTGGTCTTCCAGGTCCTGGATCTGCTTTTCGAGCGCGGCCTCCTGGGCTGCATAGCTCGAGGAACTGGACGACGAATACTGGATTGCGGAGGACGAACCCGAGATCGCGCTGACCATGACAAATCCTTGGGTGGAGCCAGGACTTCTCAGTAGTCCAAACATGGTTAATAAATGTTTACCAATACCCTCGCTTGATCAGTTGTTCGCCCGCACTGCCCGGATCGCCTCGGCGATCGACAATTCGCGGTTCTCCTCGACCGCGTTGTCGTCCTCGCGGTGCCAGGCCGCCGACAGGCAGCCATAGGCGATGGCATGGTCCAGTATCGCCACAGGCGATTGCCCCAATGTGTTGGCAAAGACTTCGGCCATCTGCGCGATGCGTCGCGGATCGAGGCAGAGATCGTCGCGCTCGAGCGGATTGTAGAACATGTTGGCGGCATCGAAGCCGGGATCGCCGAGCACGCCCTTCGGGTCGATCACCAGCCAACCGCGCGGCCCGTGCAGGATGTTTTCGTGGTGGAGATCGCCATGCAGCGGCCTGATGTCATGCGGGTTGGACAGCAGCCGTTCGGCGATCGCCGCGGCCTCGACATAGAGACTGTCATGGCCGGTGGCGCGATCGGTCGCGGCTTTCCTGAACAGGCTGGCGAACCGCTCCCTGAGCGGCTGAAGTTCGGGCGGGAAGGGGTCTTTCCCAGGCGAAAACAGTTTCTCCATCACCTCAGCCGCGATCGCGGTTGCGGCGTTGTCGCCCTGCCGGTCGAGAACGTCCGAGAGCAAGGTGTCGCCGGCATATTCGAGCAGCATTGAGTGGCCATCGCGGCCAAGCAGGCGCACCGCGCCTTCGCCGCGCCGCCAGGCAAGGAAATGCTCGCCACGCAACTCGTCGGCGACATCGTCGAACGGCTTGAGCGCCTTGACGACGGCCGGCGAGCCGTCTTCGCGGCGCACTTTCCAGATGCGGCTCGAAAAGGTTTCGGCAATGAGTTCGGGCGCGCTGACCTTCCAGCGCGCCGGGAAGGCTGGTGCGTCCGTCAAAGCCCGAGCATGAGGTCCATGTTCTGGACCGCTGCGCCCGAGGCACCCTTGCCGAGATTGTCGTAGACCGCGAGCAGCAGCGCCTGCGCGCGCTTGTCGTTGGCAAAGACATAGACCTTCATGCGGTTGGTGCCGTTGTAGATCTCGGGATCGATCTCAGGCATGCGCTCCAGATGGGCATAGGGCGCCACCTCGACCACGCCGCCCTTGATCGCGGCGAAATGATCGGCGATTGCCGCATGAAGCTCCGCGCCTGTCGGCACATGGTCGAGGCCGCCAAGCTGCAGCGGCACCACGGTGATCATGCCTTGCGCGAAATTGCCGACCGCCGGCTGCATGATCGGATCATGCGACAGCTTGGCATAGGCCCGCAGTTCCGGCACGTGCTTGTGCTGCAGGGTCAGGCCATAGGGCAGGAACTCCGAGGCGTCCTCGCCCTTGGCGACATAATCCTCGATCATCGGCCGGCCGCCGCCCGAATAGCCCGTAATGCCGTTGACGGCGATCGGAAAGTCGGCCGGCAGCAGTCCAGCGGTGACCAGGGGCCTCAGCGTCGCGATCGGTCCCTGCGGCCAGCAGCCGGGATTGGCGATACGCTTGGCCGTGGCAATGGTCTTGGCCTGATCCTTGTCCATCTCGGCGAAGCCATAGGCCCAGCCTTCGGCGACGCGATGCGCCGTCGACGCATCGATGACCTTGGTTGTGTCGTTGGCGATCAGCGAGACGCTCTCCTTCGCCGCATCGTCCGGCAGGCACAGGATCGCGATATCGGCCGCATTGAGGAACTCGGCGCGCGCCGCCGTTTCCTTGCGGCGCTCGGTGGGAATCGAAATGATGTCCAGGTCGCCACGCTCGGCAAGCAGCGCCCGGATCTGCAGGCCGGTGGTGCCGTGCTCGCCGTCGATGAAGATTTTCGGTTTCATTGCCTTATCGAATTCCCTGATAGTCCGAGATTATATGCCGTTACCATGATTCACCGCGGCGCCGTTGTGGTTGCCGTTGTTCATCTCGTCCTGCCGTGCCTTCCGCTCCGCCAGCAGGCCGAGATACTGCATGGCGACCATCGATCCGGCGATCGCCGTTATATCGGCGTGATCGTAGGCCGGCGCAACCTCCACGACGTCGGCGCCGACAATATCGACCTGGTTGAGCTGGCGCAGCGTCGACAGGATCTTCGCCGACGACGGGCCGCCGGCTACAGGCGTGCCGGTTCCCGGTGCATAGGCCGGGTCGAGGCAGTCGATATCGAAGGTCAGATACGTCTTCTTGCCGCCGGTGCGGTCGACGATGGCGTAGGCGATGTCGGACGCACGCATCTCCTCGATTTCGTGGCCGTAAAGAATCTTGATGCCGAACGTGTCCGGCGCGTGCGTCCGGATACCGATCTGGATCGACCGATCCGGATCGATGATGCCCTCGTTGACGGCACGGCCGACGAAGGATCCGTGGTCGATGCGCTTGCCGTCATCAGGCCAGGTGTCCTGGTGCGCGTCGAACTGGACCAGAGCGAGTGGTCCGTGGATCGCGGCATGCGCCTTGAGCAGCGGCCAGGTGACGAAATGGTCGCCGCCCAGCGTCAAAAGGAAAGCGCCCGACTTCAGGATCTTGGTCGCTTCGCGCTCGATCGTGCCGGGCGTCTTCTGGTGGTTGCCCGAATCGAGCAGGCAGTCGCCATAGTCGACGACGGCGAGGTGCTCGAACAGATCGCGCGAGAACGGGTATTGCGGATCGTTGTCGAGGATCGCCGAGGCGCGGCGTATAGCCTGCGGCCCGAAACGGGCGCCGGGCCGGTTAGTGACAGCGGCGTCGAAGGGAATGCCCCACACCACAGCGTCCGCGCCCTTCACGTCCTTGGTGTATTTGCGCCGCATGAACGACAGCGCGCCGGAATAGGTCGGCTCAAGGGCGGCGCCGGTTTTGGCGCGGGCGGTGAAGGCATGGTCGATGTTCTTGGTCGCCATTACTGGTCCTCGTTTTCATCGGGGTGCAACAACTACAGAACCGGCATGGAAGATGCCAGTCACAGCTTGGGGAGACGAAACGGCGCCGCCCGGGTGCCACGGCAAGACAGGATTTGTATCATCATGACGCAGGCCGCGTTTCTTAATCCGTCCCGTGCCATGGTGTCGACCCATGCCGGTACGATAGCAGGCGAGCGCTTCCAGGTTCTCGATTCGTGGCGCGGCATCTGCGCGCTTCTTGTGGCGCTGTTTCATTTCCCCACCGCTTCGGTGATCTCGCAGAGCAGATTCATCGGTTCTTCCTATCTTTTCGTCGACTTCTTCTTCGTCCTGTCCGGTTTTGTTATCGCCAGCAGCTATGCCAACCGGTTGAGCCAGCCTGACCAGGTCGCTCGATTTGCCCTGGTGCGCTTCGGCCGCATCTACCCGCTGCATCTCGTCATGCTTGCCGCCTTCGCGGGCTTCGAAGTGCTGCGGCTGATGCTGCCGCAACCGCATGGCGCAGGTGCTGCTCCCTTCACCGGCGGGTTCGATTTGAAGAGCCTGCCGGCCAATCTGCTGCTGCTGCAAGGGATGGGCTTCGAGGATCAATTGACTTGGAACGCGCCGAGCTGGAGCATTTCGGCGGAGTTCTTCGCCTATCTGTTGTTCGCCGGCGTTGTCTTCGTCGCCGGCGCGCGTGCCTGGATATGGTTCGTCGCAGCCGCCGTTACCGCGCCGCTGTTCCTGCTCGGCTTCTCCACGCATCATATGGACGTGTCCTACGATTTCGGCTTCATCCGCTGCCTCTACGGCTTCTCGCTCGGCGCCTTGCTTGCCTGGTTTCAGCATGGTTCCATTGCAGAAGCACGACAGGTTCTCGCCAGGGGCGGCCCGCGGCTCAACTGGACCGTTGCCGAAATCGTCATGGTGGCCGTCATCGTCGCTTTCGTCTCGCTGGCGGGCGGCAACGATTTCGGCATCGCCGCTCCGCTGGTGTTTGCGCTGGCCCTGTTTCTGTTCGCTCACGAAGGCGGCTGGATTTCCGCCGTGCTGCGAACGCCGTTCATGCTGACGCTGGGCGCGCTGTCCTACTCGATCTACATGGTCCACATCTTCGTCCAGGCGCGGCTGATCAACATAGCCGGGCTCGTCGAGCGCAAGCTCGGCCTTGGCCTTGTCGGCGACATCGTGCTGCGCGGCTCGCCGGCCACCGGCTTCGGCGCCGGCTGGCCCGGAACCGTGGCTATCGTCGTCATGATCGTCGCCACCATCGCCCTGTCGTGGATCACCTGGCGCCTGGTCGAGATGCCGGCCATGGCCTGGTTCCGCCGGCTGTCGAAACGCATCTGACGCGGGCTTTTTGCGAAAGCCGCTAGCCGGCTTCGTTCACCTCCCTGTCACTGATATCGCCTATCCCGGTCGCGATCCGGCAAGGAGCGATTCTCGATGCGGACAATCTGGCTGAGCCTTTTGCTTTCCACGGCCCTTGCGGCCGTCTCCGGCCAGGCATTGGCTGGCGAAACCCGCGCCAGGCAGATCCTCGACCGCTTCGAACATGCCAACCAGTGGCGCGACCACGTCATGGTGGCCGCGCACCGGGCCGGCAGCATGCAGGCCGGTAAGACGCTTTATGCGGAAAACTCGCTCGCGGCCGCCGAAGGCTCGATCGCCATCGGCGCCGAGATCGTCGAGGTCGACATCAGGCGCTCGAAGGACGGCGAGTTCGTCGTCATGCACGATAGCTGGCTCGATCGCACCACGACCTGCAAGGGCGAAGTGGTCAAGTACACGCTGACCGAACTCAAGGCCTGCCGGCTGGTGATCGAGGGCACTCGCGCCGTTACCGACGAGAGGGTCTCGACGCTGCGCGAGATGCTGCTGGCGACCAGGGGCAGGATCCTCATCAACCTCGACAACAAGCTCGAAGTCGAAGACCTCGCAGGCATGATCGCGGTGGCGCTTGATCTCGGCATGGCCGATCAGGTCATCGTCAAGGAGAACCTCTGGAACCAGACCAGGATTGCTGCGGTCAAATCAGCCATGGCGGCGATGCCCGGTGGCTTCCAGTTCATGCCGATCATTGCCGATGACGCGGTACATGATGCCGGTTTCGCGGAGACCGTCGACCACGCTTTTGCGCCGCGCGCGATCGAACTGATCAACTGGCGGGCGGGCGCCGCAACGCTGACCGAGACCGGCGGACCGCTGTTCAGCACGCGCATGCGCGCCGCCGCCGTGCGGGGCAACTGGCACATCTGGGCCGACACCTACGCGATCGTCAACAAGCCGGGCGGCTTCCTGGCCGGCGGCCGCGGCGACGAGCTGGCGGTCCAGGCCAGCCTGCCGCGCGAAGCCTGGGGTTTTTGGGCCGATCGCGGCGCCACCATCATCCAGACCGACGAACCGAAGGCGGCCATCAACTGGCTGGCCGCGAACGGCTACCGCGTGCCCTATGCCGGGACCAGCGACCGCATCGAGCCCGCCGCGACCGCCAGCATCAATTGATTTGTCGTCCCGGCCTAGTTGTCGCGGGCCGTCGTCTCCTGACGCAACGGTGTCAGGGTAAAACCGTTATCCATGGGCATGCCCGACACCATGGTTTCCAGCCGCCCCGCAGCCTATGCCGCCACCATCGCCGCGACCAGTCTCGGCTTTGTTGTGGTGCAACTCGATGTCTCCATCGTCAACGTTGCTCTCAACAGGATCGGCGCGGCGCTGTCGATGGGCATAGGCGGCCTGCAATGGGTCGTCGACGCCTATACGCTTGCCTTCGCCTCGCTGCTGCTAGCCGGCGGCGCGCTCGGCGACAGGATCGGCGCTCGCCGCGTG
The DNA here is from genome assembly GCF_000472705.1 of Mesorhizobium erdmanii USDA 3471. Classification (GTDB taxonomy): domain Bacteria; phylum Pseudomonadota; class Alphaproteobacteria; order Rhizobiales; family Rhizobiaceae; genus Mesorhizobium; species Mesorhizobium erdmanii. The sequence goes on from NZ_AXAE01000008.1 coordinate 180,387, forward strand.
TTCGTCGGCGGCATGGCGCTGTTCAGCTTGGCTTCCCTGGCCTGCGGGCTGGCTCAGAGCCCCTGGGTGCTGATCGCGGCGCGCGCCGTGCAGGGTGCGGGCGCCGCCTTGCTGATGCCGTGTTCGCTGGCGCTGCTCAATAGCGCTTATGCTTCCGACAGACCGCGCCGCGCCCGCGCCGTCGGTCTGTGGACGGCGGCGGGCGGCATCGCGCTGTCGGCCGGGCCTGTCCTTGGCGGCTTCATGATTGCGTCGCTGGGCTGGGCCAGCATCTTCCTGGTCAATTTGCCGATCGGCGTTCTCGCCATCTGGATGGCCTACCGGTTTCTTCAGGAGACACCGCTCAAGGCCGAGCGGCCGCCGGTCGACTGGGCCGGGCAGGGGCTTGTCGTGCTGACGCTGTTTTCGCTGACCGGCGCCTTCATCGAAACCGGCTCGTCGGGCTGGATCTCGATGCCGGTCATCGGCGGGCTGCTATTGGCGGTGGTCGCCGGAAGCCTGTTCCTGCTGGTCGAGAGCCGGACCAAGGCGCCCATGTTTCCACTGAAACTGTTTGCCACCCGTGTGCCGGCGGTGACGAGCCTCGTCGGGCTGGCGGTCAATTTGACGCTTTATGGCACGATCTTCATGCTCAGCCTGTATTTCCAGCAGGAAAGGCATTTCACGCCTGAAATAACCGGGCTTGCCTTCCTGCCGTTCATGGCGGCGGTCACCGTGTCGAACGTTGCCGCCGGGCGCATCGCCGCGACCCATGGCCCGCGCTTGCCGATGGCGATCGGCCTGCTTCTCGGTGCGGCTGGTTTCGGCCTGATGGCGCTGATCCAGACCGATACGTCCTACCTGTCGTTGCTGTGGCGGCTGCTGTTCCTGCCGGTCGGCATTGGCCTTGCCGTACCCGCCATGACCACGGCGCTGTTGTCGTCGGTGCCGACGGGGATGTCGGGAACGGCCTCCGGCGTGCTCAACACTGTGCGCCAGTCGGGCGGAGCAATTGGCGTCGCGCTTTTCGGCTCGGCTTTGGCGCTGGGCACCATCCAGGGCATGCAGCTTGCCTTCCTTGCCTCGGCTTTCGCCGTGGCTGGCGCGGCCCTCTGCGCATTCCTGTTCATCCGCGACGCCGATCATTCCGCCGCATAGGAATTCGCCATGCAAAAAGGCTGCCCGGAGGCGGCCTTTTCGATTGTTCGAAACTGCGAAGCGTTTAGCGCTTGGAAAACTGGAAGGAACGGCGGGCTTTCGCCTTGCCGTAATCAGCGACGTAAGGCGCCGCACGCATTAAGCGGCCTTTCGCCCCTTGATCGCCGTCGACCAGGCGTGAACCGTGATCGCTCCCGTGGCGCTTGCCGGCAGTCTGTCCTTTAGTCGGCGTTTCAGCTCCGCGTTCTCCGCATCCGACAGCTTCGCCACGATTCCGCTCGGGCTGCTCACGACCATGGATAGCCAATAGTCGTCGAAGTCAGCGAAGGTGCGTTCGACGACAAGCTCGCGCGTCTCGATATCGCGGATGCCGAGCTCCGCCCAAAGCGCCTTCAGCGCCGCGAAACGCGAGACTTCCGCGCTCGGCGGACGTGCGGCCGGTTTGCCCATCGCGTCCATCTCCTCCCACAGATGCTGTGTAGGGGTGCCGCCGCGCATGACGTCCCAAGTGTAGGACGCGACAATGCCGCCGGGCTTGGTGACGCGGAGCATTTCCGAGGCGCCCTTGCGCGGGTCGGGGACGAAGAACAGCACCAGCGCCATCACCGCGACGTCGAAGCGGTTGGCGTCGTAGGGAAGGGCCATCGCATCGCCAATCGACAGCTCGACCTGCTTTGCCGAGATTTTTTGCCGAGCAGTCGCAATCTGCGCATCGGAGGGATCGATCGCGCAAACGGACGAAGGGGCGGCCTTCGCTAGAATGAGCTCAGTGAAGGCGCCGTTGCCGGCACCGACATCAACCCAGGCCCGTCCGGAGTCCGGCGCCAGCCAGTCGAGGAACAAAGCTCCGGCGGATCGGCTCCAGGGAGCCATGAAGCGCTCGTAAGCCGCGCCGTCGGTGAATTTGATCGGTTCGGGTGACGACATCTGAGATCTCACCTAAGAATCACCTATCCAAATATCCTTTGGACCGACAAGGCAGATCCCTGTTTCGTAGCATGGTGCCGCGCAGCGCGCGACGGGCCGAAGCAAATTTGCGGAGCCATTTTCCGATGCGACGCGCTTTAAGGATGCGCAATGCAAAAAGGCCGCCCGGAGGCGGCCCTTTCGATTGTCCAAAAACTGCGGAGCGCTTAGCGCTTCGAGAACTGGAAGCTGCGGCGGGCCTTCGCCTTGCCGTATTTCTTGCGCTCGACGACGCGGCTGTCGCGGGTCAGGAAGCCGCCCTTCTTGAGTACGGCGCGCAGCGCCGGCTCGTAGTAGGTCAGCGCCTTGGAGATGCCGTGACGAACGGCACCCGCCTGGCCGGAGAGGCCGCCGCCGACGACCGTGGCGACGATATCGTACTGGCCGGCACGGTTGGAGGCGATGATCGGCTGGTTGAGGATCATCTGCAGGACCGGACGCGCGAAATAGGTCGCGAATTCCTTGTCGTTGACGACGATCTTGCCGGAACCCGGCTTCACCCAGACGCGTGCGATGGCGTTCTTGCGCTTGCCGGTGGCATAGGCGCGGCCCGACTTGTCGAGCTTCTGGACGTGGACGGGGGCTGCGGCCTGGGTGTTGGTGTTGCCGGTGGCGGCGCCCAGTTCTGCGAGCGAGGAAAGCTCAGCCATCTTATGCGACCTTCTTGTTCTTGGAATTCAGCTTGGCCACGTCGAGGACTTCTGGCTGCTGGGCGACATGCGGATGCTCGGCACCTGCATAAACGCGCAGGTTCTTCATCTGGCGACGGCCGAGCGGGCCACGCGGGACCATGCGCTCAACGGCCTTCTCGACGACACGCTCGGGGAAACGGCCCTCGAGCAGCTGGCGCGCGGTGCGCTCCTTGATGCCACCGGGGTGGCCGGTGTGCCAGTAATAGACCTTGTCGGTGAACTTCTTGCCGGTGAACACCACCTTGTCGGCATTGATGACGATGACATTGTCGCCGTCGTCGACATGCGGGGTGAAGGTCGGCTTGTGCTTGCCGCGAAGATGATTGGCGATGACAGTGGCCAGACGACCGACGACGAGACCTTCCGCGTCGATCAGGATCCACTTCTTCACCACATCCGCAGGCTTCTGCGAAAAGGTTGTCATGTTTTCTGCTCTCGATTTAGACCTTCAAAGCGAAGGCGTTTCTTGTTGCTTGGATTGGCGATGAGCATTTGCCCGCTGCCAATAACAAAACGGCGGCCTTGGCGGGGCCGCTGTTTCGTGAGGGCTTATAGGCGAGGGGAGCGATCGCGTCAAGGCGATGGAAAAGTCCAGTAACTGATAAAACAGAGCAAAAACAATGCTTTAGATAAAAGGTATTATTTTACCACATCGCTGTTGCGCTTGGGTGGGATCGAATAGGTGCCCGTGGCATGCGCGATCGTGTGTCCCTCCGGGCCGGCGACGATATCGATGTCGAACACCATCAGGCTCTTTCCCAGCTTCAGGATGCGGCAATGGCCGTCGATTGGTCCGGCCTCGGCCTTGCGCATGAAGTTGATGTTGAGGTTGGTGGTGACGGAAAGCGCGTCCGGCCCGGCATGGCTGAGCACGCAGACATAGCCGCCAATATCGGCCAGCGTGAAGAGCGACGGACCGGATACGGTCCCGCCGGGACGCAGATGCCGGTCGGCGGCATTGAGCCGCACCGTGCAGCCTCCCGGAAACACGTCGATCGCTTCGAAGTATTTGAACTGCTCGTTGAGCTGGGGATAGACGGTTTCCATCAGCACATTGACTTGCGCTGCGGTCAGCACCGGCATGAGGTTGGTCTGGGCGGGCATGTCGATCTCTCATTCTGCGCCAGCCTGTATGGGCGCAGCCGGGCGTTTCTGGCAACACCCTTCATCTCGGGCGACACGGCCGCTTTTGCTGGCGCAAGCGATGGATGTTGGATGCAACCCGATCCGATATTAGATACTCTGCCAGCCCGACCGGAATCGTGGAGACCCTAGCCATGGCTGAAATCCTTGCCATCAAGCCTGCTGCCGTTGAAGGTGCGGTTGTCGCGCAACTGGACAGGGGCGTGCTGCGCCTGACGCTCGCCAATCCCCCCGCCAACGCGCTGTCGCTGGCGGTGATGGCGGCGCTGACGGCGGAGCTCGACCGCGCCAGGGATAACAAAGCCGTACGTGTCATCGTCCTGTCGGCGGCCGGGAAAGTGTTCTGCGCCGGCCATGATCTCAAGGAAATGACGGCGCGCCGCGCCGACGCCGATCGCGGCAAAGCCTTCTTCGAACAGACGTTTGCCGCTTGCGCGACGCTGATGCAGGCGATTGTGCGCCATCCCTTGCCTGTCATCGCCGAAGTCGACGGCCTGGCAACCGCCGCCGGGCTCCAACTGGTCGCCAGCTGCGATCTGGCGATCGCCTCGCACGAGGCAACATTCTGCACGCCTGGGGTCAATATCGGCCTGTTCTGCTCGACGCCGATGGTGGCGCTGTCGCGCAACGTCTCGCGCAAGCACGCGATGGAGATGCTGTTGACCGGTGAGACGATCGACGCGGCAACCGCCAAGGACTTCGGCCTCGTCAACCGCGTCGTACCGCGCGAATACCTGAATCAGATCGTCACCAAATACGCGCAAACCATTGCTTCCAAATCATCTTTGGTGGTCAAGACCGGCAAGGAAGCTTTCTACGCGCAGGCCGAGATGGGACTGGCCGACGCCTACGCCCATACCGGTCGTGTCATGGTCGAGAACATGATGGCGCGCGACGCGGAGGAAGGCATGGGCGCCTTCATCGGCAAGCGCAAACCGGAATGGACGGACGAGTAGGCTGTTCGACCATGGAACCGCGCATCTCCATCATCACGGTCGCAACCGAAGACCTCGATCGCGCCGTGCGTTTCTACCAAGCGATGGGGCTGAAACGGCATGCCGGCATCACCGACGGTGTCGCTTTCTTCCAGATGGGCGGTGCCATTCTCGGCCTGTTTCCGCGTGCCAGCGCCGAAGAGGATTCTGGCATCACCTTCGCCAACGCGCCTTCCGCCGTCTATCTCGCCTACAACACCCGCTCCGACGCCGAAGTCGATGAGGTGCTCGCCATGGCCGAGAATGCCGGCGGCCGCATCGTCAAGCCGGCAGGCCGCGCCTTCTGGGGCGGCTGGTACGGCTATTTCGCCGATGCCGACGGCCATGTCTGGGAAGTGGCGCACAATCCAGCCTTCCCGATCGCGGAAGACGGCACGATTTCGCTGCCTGATTGATGGCTTACCGCAAGCAACTGACGCGGCTCAAGGCACCATACCTCAAGCGCATTCTTCTCGACCCCGAGCGGGTGACGGACGGGGAAAAATACCCCTGGAACCTGCCGCTGTTTCGCGGCCACGCGTTTGAACTCGAATTCACAACGCCGATCACCATCATCGTCGGCGAGAACGGCACCGGCAAATCGACGCTGCTGGAGGCGATCGGCGCGCTCGCCGGTTATGACGAAGCTGGAGGCGGCAAGGGCTACCGGCCGGTCGACCATTCCAGTGCCATCGACAAGAGCGGTGCCGCGCTGGCGAATACGTTTCGCGGCCACTGGCTGCCAAAAGTCACCGCTGGCTGGTTCTTTCGCGCCGAATCTTTTTATTCGGTGGCCCGCTACCTCGATCAGGCGGCGCTGGAAGACCCGTTCAAGCCGCCGCCGCCGGATTTTCTGTCCTGGTCGCATGGCGAGGGGTTTATCCGCTTCTTCGAGGAGCGCTGCCGCCGGCAAGGCATCTATATCCTCGACGAGCCTGAAAGCGCGCTGTCGCCATCGCGGCAGATCGAATTGCTCAAGATGCTGCGGCGCATGGACCAGTCGGGCACCGCGCAAGTCATCATGGCGACGCACTCGCCGCTGCTGATGGCCTGTCCCGGTGCCCAACTGTTCCGGATCAGCCGGTTCGGGCTCGAGCCCTCCGACTTTCGTGACACGGACCACTTCCGCATGATGCGCGATTTCAGCAATGACCCGGATGGCTTTCTCGCCGAGGCGCTGTATGAGGACAAGGCATGAACCACGATAGCTACGACAATGCCTACATCGGCGGCATCCTCAATTCGGTGAAGACCATCGCCATGGTCGGTGCGTCAGCCAATGACGTCAGGCCAAGCTATTTCGTACTGAAATACCTGTTGGCAAAGGGGTTTTCGGTGTTCCCCGTCAATCCCGGCCAGGCCGGCAAGGAGATCCTCGGCCGGATGACCTATGCCCGGCTGGCCGACATTCCGGAGCCGATCGACATGGTCGACGTCTTTCGCGCTGCAACCGCGGTGCCCGGCGTCGTCGAAGAGGTGTTGCGGCTCGATCCGCTTCCGAAAGTCATCTGGATGCAACTTGGTGTTCGCCACGACGAGGCGGCGGCCCGCGCCGAGGCCGCCGGCATCAAGGTGGTGATGAACCGCTGCCCCAAGATCGAGTATGGCAAGCTTTCCGGCGAGATCGGCTGGACCGGCGTCAATTCCGGTGTGCTGTCTTCGAAGAAGCCGTTGATGCGCCAGGGCTTCCAGAGTTTTGGCGTGCGTCAGAAGTGACGCGATCCCGAGATTTCGGCACCCCTTTTCGGACCGGAAGTCCAATCACCCGCTAGCGCGCAAAATTATTCCTGGAAGCAATTGAGTTTCCCGCGCGTTCATCTCAGATCGCTCACCAAAAGGTATTTTCTTCTTTGCATTCGCACACGGGCTTCGCCAAGAATGCCCCGCGATTTCATGAGTTTCAAAAAGGGAGGTTTCAGTGACCCGTTCGCCCGGTTTCAACACGCTCGCCGTCCATGCCGGCGCCAAACCCGATCCGGCCACCGGCGCACGCGCCACGCCGATCTACCAGACCACCTCCTTCGTCTTCGACGATGCCGACCACGCCGCCTCGCTGTTTGGCCTAAAGGCGTTCGGCAATATCTACACCCGCATCATGAACCCGACGCAGGCGGTGCTCGAAGAGCGCGTGGCCGCACTCGAGGGTGGCACGGCGGCCCTTGCGGTCGCATCCGGCCACGCTGCACAGGTCATCGTGTTCCACAATCTGATGCAGCCTGGCGATAATTTCGTCGCCGCGACGAGGCTCTATGGCGGCTCGATCAATCAGTTCGGCCACGCTTTCAAGAACTATGGCTGGGAGGTGCGTTGGGCCGACACCAACGACATCTCCACCTTCGAGAGCCAGATCGACGACAGGACCAAGGCGATCTTCATCGAGAGCCTGGCCAATCCGGGCGGCACTTTCGTCGATATCGAGAAGATCGGCGAGATCGCCCGCAAGCACGGCCTGCCGCTGATCGTCGACAACACGCTGGCCTCGCCCTATCTGATCCGGCCGATCGAGCACGGCGCCGACATCGTCGTCCATTCTCTGACCAAGTTCATCGGCGGCCATGGCAATTCGATCGGCGGCGTCATTGTCGATGGCGGCACGTTCGACTGGTCGAAGTCCGGCAAATACCCGATGCTGTCGGAACCGCGCCCCGAATATGGCGGTCTCGTCCTGCACGAGACCTTCGGCAATTTCGCCTTCGCCATCGCCGCGCGCGTGCTCGGCCTGCGCGACCTCGGCCCGGCGATCTCGCCCTTCAACGCTTTCCTCATCCTGACCGGCCTCGAAACCTTGCCGCTGCGCATGCAGCGCCACTGCGACAACGCCGTTACGGTCGCTGGCTGGCTGTCCAACCACCCCAAGGTGGCCTGGGTGAACTATCCCGGCTTGCCCAGCGACAAGAACAACGCGCTGCAGAAGAAATACTCGCCGCTGGGCGCCGGCGCCGTCTTCACCTTCGGCCTCAAGGGCGGCTACGAGGCCGGCGTCAAATTCGTCGAGGCGCTCGAACTGTTCTCGCACCTGGCCAATGTCGGCGACACCAAGTCGCTGGTCATCCATCCGGCCTCGACCACCCACCGCCAGCTTTCCGACGAGCAGAAGGTCAAGGCCGGAGCCGGCCCGGACACGGTGCGGCTTTCCGTCGGCATCGAGGATGTCACCGACATCGTCGCCGACCTCGAACAGGCGCTCGCGAAGGTCTGATTTCGATGGCCGAACCGAAGTTTCTCAGCATCGGCGTCGACGCTGTCGACGCCGAATCCGGCGCGCCGGCGCCGGATCGACTGATCTCGGGCGATCCGAAATTCCGCACCTGGAATGTCGAGGAGCGCGACGGCGGCCTCTATGCCGGTATCTGGGAATCGACCCCCGGCAAGTGGCGCATCGTCTATGACGAATGGGAATTCTGCCACATACTGACGGGCGTTTCGGTGATCGCCGAGGACGGCGGCGAAGCCCGCACCGTCAGCGCCGGCGACAGTTTCGTGCTGCGGCCGGGCTTCAAGGGCAGCTGGGAAGTGCTTGAAACGACTCGCAAGGAGTATGTGATCAAGCTGTGATCACTTCGCCGGGAACTGGCTCAGACAAGCTTCCGACGCCTTGTCGTGCGCAGCCAGCAAATCGGCGTCCTGTGCTTCGATCTCGGCGTCCGACACCTCGTCGCGGTAATATTGCGCCAGAAGGTCGAGGCCCTCCTGGCCGACGCCATAGGTCGGGATCTCCCGGGCGAGGCAGCCGCAAAGTGCGAGGGCGCGGTCCGGCGATCCGGTCTTGTGGTTGGTCAGGATGAAATCCTGTGCCGGGCAGGCATCGAGAAAGGCCCCGAAATCCAGCTTCTGCTGTGGCTGGTCGCCATGGTTGAAGTAGGCCGGCGGCCATTGGCTCTTGCCGATCGCGACGTCGCAGCCGGTCACGACATCCTCTGCGATCTTCGACAGTACGACCCAGGCCTCGCCCTTTTCGCCGGTGGGGTATTCGAAATTTTCGCCCAGCGAGGCCGCATAGCTGTCGAGATCGGCCTGTTTGAGGTCGATCTGCTGGAACCGATTGAGCTGGCATTGGCAGGCCGCCGGCGCGCTGTCCGCCTGCTGGCCGGACCTGTTCTTCTGGCAGGCCTCGACAAAGGCGGCGCCGTCGAGCGACGAGGCTGGAAAGGTGGACGCATCGACATAGCGTGTTCCATCCCAGGCGATCGTCATCCTGTCCGACTGGATCTCCAGAAAGCCGTTCCGCTTGAAAGCGCTGAGCGCGATCTTGTCCTGCGGCACCAGCCGCGCGCCGGGGATGTCGCCAAGAACCTCATGATAGCTGTCGCCTTCCAGGACAAACAGGAAATTGCCGCATGTTTTGCCATCGCAGCCGGGCGCGTAGCGGTAGGCGAAGATCTCAGGCAAGCCGTCGAGATTGAGGTCGACCTCGATGGCGAAGGATGCCAGCGGCAGGCCTTTTGATCCGGTCTGCCGCTCCAGCAGGCCTATCGCCATTTTCTGGGCGATGGCCATGCTGTTCTCCCAGGGGATGTTTTCGGGCTGTTGCTGGGCGCCCGCCGGTCCCAGCCAGGCGCTTAGCAACGCCAGGGCGAACATCGTCGCCGGTCTCCACAACAGTCTCATCGCGCAACCCCAGGCCCGCGATCGTTCAGAAGCCGACGGCGAGCGTTTCCAGCCCATGGAAATGGTAAGTGTCGCGGAAGCGGGGCTGTTCGGCAAGATGCAGTCGCGGGTGCCGTTCGAACAAGGTTTTTAGCGACACCTGCAATTCGAGCCGGGCCAGCGGCGCGCCGATGCAGAAATGGATGCCGGCGCCGAAGGACACGTTCTTCTGGTCTGTCCTATCAGGCCGGAAGGCCTCCGGTTCGGCAAAGGCGCGCGGATCATGATTGGCCATGCCGAGCAGAAGCCCGATCGTCTGTCCCGGCTGCACGACGATGCCGGGCGCCACTTCGATCTCCTGATAGGCGTAGCGCGTGAACATGTGCAAAGGCGCGTCGAAGCGCAGGCATTCCTCGACGGTTGCAGCCGTTGCTTCCTCCGACGTGAAGAAGCGGCTGGGGTCGTCGCCTTGCGCCAGGATCGAGCGCACCGCATTGCCGGTTTGATGCACCGTCGCTTCGTGGCCGGCATTGAGCAGCAGGATGGCGGAGGACACCATCTCGTCCTCCGACAGTTTCTGCCCGTCCTCCTGCGCCGAAATCAGCAGCGACAGCAGGTCGTCACCGGGGTTCTTGCGCCGCTCGGTAACGTAGCCGCGAAGGAAATCGGCAAATTCACCTGCGGCGCGGTTGGCTGTCTCCTCGGTCTCGCGCGTACGCCCATGGATATACATGGCGACCATTTGATGGGACCAGTCGAGCAGTTGCGGCCCCATTTCGACCGGTACGCCGAGCATTTCGGCAATGATGGTGATCGGCAGGGGCGAAGCGAAGGCGGGCAAAAGGTCGACGGGACCTCTCGGATCAAACCGGTCGATCAACTCGTGGGCCAGCGCTTCGACACGTGGCCGCAGCCGCTCGACCTGACGCGAGACGAAGGCGCGGTTGACCAGCGTCCTCAGCCGCGTATGCACCGGCGGTTCCAGCTCAAGCATCGAATTGGCTTCGATGCCATCAAATGCCCTGAGATGGCTTCGATCCTGGCCGATGCCACGGCTGTCAGGAATGCCGGCCGGGTTTTGGCGGCCAAAGCGGCGGTCGCGCAGCAGCCGGTTGACATCGTCGAAGCCGCCAAAGCACCAGAAGCCGAATTCCTCCCAGTAAAACGCATTTGAGACGCCGTGCAGAAAGCCATAGGCGTCGTACGGGTTCAGGAAGAAGGCCGGCTCGTGCGGGTCGAGCTGCAGCTGGCGGGTGGCTGGATCAAAGGCCAGATAGGGGGGCGTCAATTCGGTCATGCCAGACCCATAGCGCGGCTTGCCAGCCTCATTCCAGACCATATGTTGGCGGCCAATGAACTAAGTTTTGGCAGCGCATGAGTTGGGCCAGCCAGCGCAGTTGCGGAAGGTCTCCACGGATGAATGTGATCGTCGTCGGCGCGGGTATTGCCGGTCTCTCCACCGCATGGTCGCTGGTCAAGGCCGGCCACAGCGTTTCCATCGTCGAGCAGGGGCCTATTCCCAATCCGTTGGCGGCGTCAGGCGACCACCATCGCATCATCCGCCGCGCCTACCGGCCCGGAACCGGCTATGGAAGGTTGATCACCGAAGCTTATGAGGCCTGGGACGAGATGTGGGCCGATCTCGGTGAAAGCCATCTTGATCCCAGGGGATTTGTCTGCATTTCGCGCGAGCCCGGCGACGAAGCCGAGGAATATCGCGAAGGCCTGGAACAAGGAAACTTTCCGTTCGAATTGCTCGAGCCGGACGCGGCCGTCGAGCGCTGGCCGTTTCTGGAAGCTGGGTCGTTCCGCTACGCATACTTTTCGCCGGAAGGCGGCGCATTGCATTGCCGCAAGATCGCCTCCGGCCTGGCGAATTGGCTGCGCGCCAACGGCGCCAATGTCTACGAGCACAGCAAGGTGGCGGAAGTCGATGCCGAGGCCGGCCAAATCGTGCTGGAAAGCGGCGAGACGATGCAGGCCGACCGCGTTGTCGTTACAGCCGGCGCCTGGGTGTTGAAGCTCTTTCCAGAACTCGGTCTTGAACTGAAGACCTATCGCACGGCGCTAGCCTATGTCGAACCGCCCGCCGACCTCAAGGCGGCATGGGAGATCGCGCCCGTCATTCTCGACGTTGGCGGCAAGACCGACGGCTACATGATCCCACTCACCCGTGGCGCCGGCATGAAGTTCGGCTCCGGCCTGCATAAGGTGCCGACCAGCGACGCCGACTGGAACCGTGATCCGGTGGCGGGCGAGGGGGAGGCGATCCGCAACCTGTTTTCGCCGCCGATCGCTCGCATCGAGGAGTATGAGGTGACGGAGGTCGTCACATGCGCCTACACGTTCACGGCGGATGAAAAATTCCTGGCGCACGAGAAGGGCAAGTGCCTGATTGTCTCGGCCTGCTCCGGCCACGGCTATAAGTTCGGCGCGGCTGTCGGCAGGCGCGTTGCCGCGGCCATCGGCGGCGGTGATGTCGCTGGCCTGAAGCAATGGTTGCGGGCCGAAACAGCCTGAGCGCCCGCCCGAATTGGTCGTGGCCCCGATTAGTCCTGGCAATGCCTTGGAATATGCACGCGCCGCCAGCCTGACGATCCTTCGCGGATCAGCACGCGCCGCGCGACGGTCTGGTAGGAAGCGGGGACATCGATGACGCGCCTTCGTTCGGGGCGCACCAACACCTCCTCGGCGATCCGGTCGTATTGCGCCGGGATAACGACGCGTCGCGTCCGTTCGGGCTGGATCACCACCGTCTCGGCGACACGTTCATAGCGTGCATTGTGCCAGATCTTGCACAGCACACGGCGGCCATGGATGACGCGCCATTCCCAGGAGTAGCCGCCGCCATTGACCCTGACGGTGTGGTAGACGGTCCGGGTGATGGCCGGAACCACCTCATATTGAACCTGCGCCGGAACGGTCATGACCACACGTTCGCGCGTGCCGTAGATAGGCGGGTCATAGTCGATCTGCTGGCCGGGCGGGCTGACCATGACGTCTTCGTAGACCGTGTCGTAGACATCGGGCGTGCGGACCGGCTCGTAGCATTCGACGGCGCGGCCGCCGGCCGCAGTCTGCGAAGTCGCGCCGAGCATGGCCAGCCCGGCAATGGCGAAGGATGCGCTTCTCCTGGACATGACACTCCCCCTGTTTGAACTTAGACACAAGTTCAACGTTGAATTGTAAGGGAAGCGGTCCCGCAGAAAAGCGGTTTCGCCGCATTTCGTTAAGTGACGCGGTTAAGAAATTGCTACGCTGCCGCCCAATACCGTGTGCTGCAGGCCGGAGCGGGCGTCGGGAGGTGCGAATCCTTGGCTGTAAAGCTTGATTCGACTTACCCAGATGGCTAGGACGGGTCGGCCTTGCACAAGGATGAGCCGGCATCCTATCTACGGAACAACGATCCAGAACCGATTCTGCCCGATCCGCCAGCATTCCCGGCGCCGGAATCCCACCGCGAGATAAGAGATATCAGATGAAGAACCCCGTCGAAACCTACATGAACCTCGTTCCGATGGTGGTCGAACAGACCAATCGCGGCGAGCGGGCCTACGACATCTTCTCCCGCCTCCTGAAGGAGCGCATCATTTTCATCACCGGTCCGGTCGAGGACGGCATGGCGACGCTGGTCTGCGCGCAACTCCTGTTCCTCGAAGCCGAGAACCCGAAGAAGGAAATCAACCTTTACATCAATTCGCCGGGCGGCGTCGTCACCTCGGGCATGGCGATCTACGACACCATGCAGTTCATCAAGCCTGCGGTATCGACGCTCTGCATCGGCCAGGCCGCCTCGATGGGCTCGCTGCTGCTGACCGCCGGCCACAAGGACATGCGTTTCGCCACGCCGAACGCCCGCATCATGGTTCACCAGCCGTCCGGCGGCTTCCAGGGCCAGGCCTCCGACATCGAGCGCCACGCCATGGATATCGTCAAGCTGAAGCGCCGCCTCAACGAGGTCTACGTCAAGCACACCGGCAAGACCTACGAGGAGATCGAGCGCACGCTCGACCGCGACCATTTCATGACCGCCGACGAAGCCAAGGATTTCGGCCTCATCGACAAGGTCATTTCATCGCGCGAGCCGGTTGAAGGCGCCGTGGCATAAGGGCTGGGTGGCAGTTGGATGACACCATCACGCGCTTTTGGCGCGTCTTGCGGCATTTCGGCCACAATTGGCTGTTCCCTCGACGATCGGGATTGCCTACGTTAAGGCTATGTTGATTTTCGACGGCTTAGCTTTGTGTGGGGTTGCTGCGAATCATTGCCACGTTTTCTGATTTGTGTTTCGTACGGAATACGTTGCGGGAGCCGGGACACTGGCGGCGGCGGATTCCCGCGATAAATAGAGTATGCGCCCTTTCAGCCAGACCATCGGCGGGCGGCGATGAAAGGACAGGAAGATGAGCAAGGTCGGCAACAACAGCGGTGACTCGAAGAACACGCTTTATTGCTCGTTTTGCGGCAAAAGCCAGCATGAGGTGCGCAAGCTGATCGCCGGTCCGACGGTCTTCATCTGCGACGAATGCGTCGAGCTTTGCATGGACATCATCCGCGAGGAGAACAAGACCTCGATGGTGAAGTCGCGCGAGGGCGTGCCGACACCACAGGAGATCCTCAAGGTTCTCGATGACTATGTCATCGGCCAGCCCTACGCCAAGCGCGTGCTGTCGGTGGCCGTGCACAACCACTACAAGCGCCTCGCGCATGCCGGCAAGAACAACGACGTCGAACTGGCCAAGTCCAACATCCTGCTGATCGGCCCGACCGGCTGCGGCAAGACGCTGCTGGCGCAGACGCTGGCCCGCATCATCGACGTGCCCTTCACCATGGCTGATGCCACGACGCTGACCGAAGCCGGTTATGTCGGCGAGGACGTCGAGAACATCATCCTGAAGCTGCTGCAGTCGGCCGACTACAATGTCGAGCGCGCCCAGCGCGGCATCGTCTACATCGACGAGATCGACAAGATTTCGCGCAAGTCGGACAATCCCTCGATCACCCGCGACGTGTCGGGCGAGGGCGTGCAGCAGGCGCTGTTGAAGATCATGGAAGGCACGGTCGCCTCCGTGCCGCCGCAGGGCGGCAGGAAGCACCCGCAGCAGGAATTCCTGCAGGTCGACACCGCCAACATCCTGTTCATCTGTGGCGGTGCCTTCGCCGGGCTGGACAAGATCATCTCGGATCGCGGCAGAAAAACCTCGATCGGTTTCGGCGCCATCGTCGCTTCGCCGGAGGATCGCCGCACCGGTGATGTCTTCCGCCTGGTCGAGCCGGAGGATCTCCTAAAGTTCGGCCTCATTCCGGAGTTCGTCGGCCGCCTGCCGGTCCTGGCGACGCTGGAGGACCTCGACGAGCCGGCGCTGATCCAGATCCTGACCGAGCCGAAGAACGCCCTGGTCAAGCAGTATCAGCGTCTGTTCGAGATGGAAAATGTCGACCTGACCTTCCACGAGAACGCGCTCTCGGCAATCGCCAAGCGCGCGATCGAGCGCAAGACCGGCGCGCGCGGCCTGCGCTCGATCATGGAAGCGATCCTGCTCGACACCATGTTCGAACTGCCCGCGCTCGAAGGCGTGCGCGAAGTGGTGATTTCGGAGGAAGTGGTGACTGGCAGCGCCCGGCCGCTCTACATCTATTCCGAACAAAAGGAAAAGAAGGGCAATGTCAGCGCCTGACATGGCACTTGACCCGATATTTTTGTGGAACGGCGCCGTTGCGGCGCCGTTTTGCTGTGAAGGGCACACGACCTCGGCGATGGAGTGGATTGCGGACGATGTTAACTCTTGATCTTTGCCCCGCCTGCATCCACCTAACACGAGAAGGCCGAGGTGCCCGATTTCGTGCTGTAAAACTCCCGTCACAAACGGTGGTAGGCGGAACGATCCCCGGTCGTTAATATAAGATTCGCGGTTGGCCTGATGGTGGCCGCGACATGAAAGGTTGGACAATGGCCAAAATATCCAAGGCTCCCAGCGACGGCGTCTTCGCAGTCCTCCCGCTGCGCGACATCGTGGTGTTTCCGCACATGATCGTTCCGCTCTTTGTCGGGCGCGAAAAGTCGATCAAGGCGCTGGAAGAGGTGATGGGTCAGGAAAAGCAGATCCTGCTCGCCACCCAAATGAATGCCGCCGATGACGATCCCGAGCCCGATGCGATCTTCGATATCGGCACGCTCGCCAATGTGCTGCAATTGCTGAAGCTGCCCGACGGCACCGTCAAGGTTCTGGTCGAGGGCGCTTCGCGTGCGAAAATCGTCTCGTTCACCGACCGTCCCGACTTCCACGAAGCCCGCGCCGCGGCGCTGGTCGAGCCGGAAGAGGAAGAGGTCGAGGTCGAGGCGTTGGCCCGCTCGGTCGTCACCGACTTCGAAAACTACGTCAAGCTGAACAAGAAGATCTCGCCTGAAGTGGTGGGTGCCGCCAGCCAGATCGACGACTATTCCAAGCTCGCCGATACGGTTGCCTCGCACCTGGCCATCAAGATCCCTGAAAAGCAGGAGATGCTGGCCACGCTCTCGGTCAAGGAGCGGCTGGAAAAGGCGATGGGCTTCATGGAAGCCGAAATCTCCGTCCTGCAGGTGGAGAAGCGCATCCGCTCGCGCGTCAAGCGCCAGATGGAGAAGACGCAGCGCGAATACTACCTCAACGAGCAAATGAAGGCGATCCAGAAGGAGCTCGGCGAAGGCGAGGACGGCCGCGACGAGGCCGCCGAGATCGAGGCACGCATCAAGAAGACCAAGCTCTCCAAGGAGGCCCGCGAGAAGGCGGAAGCCGAATTGAAAAAGCTCAGGACGATGTCGCCGATGTCGGCGGAATCGACCGTCGTGCGCAACTACCTCGATTGGCTGCTGTCGATCCCGTGGGGCAAGAACTCCAAGGTCAAGCAGGATCTGGCCTATGCCCAGAACGTGCTCGACACCGATCACTTCGGCCTCGACAAGGTCAAGGACCGCATCGTCGAGTACTTGGCCGTGCAGAGCCGCCAGAAGAAGCTGAAGGGGCCGATCCTGTGCCTCGTCGGCCCTCCCGGCGTCGGCAAGACCTCGCTCGGCAAGTCGATCGCCAAGGCGACCGGCCGCGAGTTCATCCGCATGGCGCTGGGCGGCGTGCGTGACGAAGCCGAGATCCGTGGCCATCGGCGCACCTATATCGGTTCGATGCCCGGCAAGGTCATCCAGTCGATGAAGAAGGCAAAGAAGTCCAATCCGCTCTTCCTGCTCGACGAGATCGACAAGATGGGCCAGGACTTCCGTGGCGATCCGTCATCGGCGCTGCTCGAGGTGCTCGATCCCGAGCAGAACTCGACGTTCATGGATCATTACCTCGAGGTCGAGTACGACCTGTCGAGCGTGATGTTCGTGACGACGGCCAATACGCTGAACATCCCTGCGCCGTTGATGGACCGCATGGAGATCATCCGTATCGCCGGCTACACCGAGGACGAGAAGATCGAAATCGCCAAGCGGCACCTGATGCCGAAGGTGATCCGCGATCACGCGCTGCAGCCGAAGGAGTTCTCCGTCGGTGAGGATGCGATCCGCGCCATCATCCAGACCTACACCCGTGAAGCGGGCGTCCGCAGTCTGGAGCGCGAGCTGATGAAGCTCGGGCGCAAGGCCGTGACCGAAATCCTCAAGACGAAGAAGAAGACGGTGAGCATCACGGCGGCGAACCTCGCCGACTACCTCGGTGTTCAGCGCTACCGCTTCGGCCAGGTCGAGGCCGACGACCAGGTCGGTGTCGTCACCGGTCTTGCCTGGACGGAAGTTGGCGGCGAGTTGCTGACGATCGAAGGCGTCATGATGCCGGGCAAGGGCCGCATGACGGTGACCGGTAACCTGCGCGACGTGATGAAGGAATCGATCTCGGCGGCGGCCTCCTATGTCCGCTCGAGAGCTCTTGATTTCGGTATCGAGCCGCCGCTTTTCGACAAGCGCGACATCCACGTGCACTTGCCGGAAGGCGCCACGCCGAAGGACGGCCCGTCCGCGGGTGCTGCCATGGCGACAGCCATCGTGTCGGTACTGACCGGTATTCCGGTCCGCGCCGATGTGGCGATGACTGGCGAGATAACGCTTCGCGGCCGCATCTTGCCGATCGGCGGCCTCAAGGAGAAGCTGCTCGCCGCGCTGCGCGGCGGCATCAAGAAGGTGCTGATCCCGGAAGACAACGCCAAGGATCTGGCGGAGATTCCGGACAATGTGAAGAACGGCATGGAGATCATCCCGGTCTCACGCGTCGGTGAGGTGTTGCGCCACGCGCTGGTGCGTATGCCGGAGCCGATCGAATGGGTCGAACCGGTCAATCCGCCGGCCTCCACCGACTCCGCGGACGACGCTGGAAAATCGCTCGCGCATTAGTAATTCCTAAAGTTGCGACGCACAAACGGAAAGCCGGGCCCCGCGCCCGGCTTTTTCATGTGAAAAACCCCGGAATTCCGGGCTTTTTCCGCTTTTTTCCTGCCTTTTCGACTTGGTTGTGGGAACGCTTCTTTCTAAAGTCCGTTTCCTGCCGGATGAGTCGTTAGTTCCGGTGTTCTCATGGAAGGGAATTTTTATGAACAAGAACGAACTGGTGTCCGCTGTCGCCGACGCCGCGAGCATTTCGAAGGGTGACGCGCAGTCGGCGGTCGACGCGGTATTTTCCGTGATCACCGGCGAACTGAAGAAGGGCGGCGATGTCCGGCTTGTCGGCTTTGGCAATTTCACCGTGTCAAAGCGTGCGGCCTCGACCGGCCGCAACCCGCAGACCGGCGCCGAAGTGAAGATCCCGGCGCGCACTGTGCCGAAGTTCTCGGCCGGCAAGGGCCTCAAGGACGCCGTCAACTAAGACCATTTATTTTTGTGAGACCAGAAAAGCCGGGCTTGCCCGGCTTTTCATTTTTATGGCGCATGCGGTGGGTCGCATCCGAAGCCCGCAAATCATGCGGTCGGCGCCTCGGCGCGCATCAGGCCTTCCTTTTTGAGATCGGCCCAGAGCGCCGCGGGCAGTTTCGCATCGAGCAGTGACCGGTTGCTTTCGACTTCGCTTGGCCGCTGGCCGCCAGGGATTACCGAGACGACGCAAGGGTGCAGCAGCGGGAATTGCAGCGCCGCCTCGATCAGCCTGATGCCATGGCGTTTGCAGATAGCCTCGATGCCGGCGACCCGCTCGAGAATGTCCTTGGGCGCTTCGGAATAGTTGTAGTAGGCGCCCGGCTTCGGTCCTGTCGCCAGGATGCCGGAATTGTAGGGGCCGCCGAGCACGATGCCGATGCCACGCCTCTGGCAGAGCGGCAGGAAGGATGTGAGCGCCTCCTGTTCCAGCAGCGTGTAGCGCCCAGCGAGCAGGAACAGGTCGAAATCGCCACGCTCGGCCAGGGTCTGGGCAACCTGCCATTCATTGATGCCGCCGCCGAACGCCTTGATCACACCCTGGTCGCGCAGCGACAGCAGCCCATAGTAACCCGAGCGCATGAACTCCTCGATGCGCTGGTCGGATGCGTCCTTGCTGCCATGCGTGAAGATGTCGACATCGTGCACGAACAGGATGTCGATGCGGTCGACACCAAGGCGCTCGAGCGAGGCCTCGAACGAGCGCATCACTCCATCATAGCTGTAGTCGTACACCTCGCGCCGCGATGGCGTGTCGAAGAACTTGCCGATGCCCGTGCGCTCTTCCGGCGGGCAGGCGCGCATCAGGCGGCCGACCTTGCTCGACAGCACATAGTCGTCACGTTTCTTGCCGCGCAGGAACGGGTTGAGCCGTGTTTCCGACAGGCCGAGCCCGTAGAGCGGCGCGGTGTCGAAGTAGCGGCAGCCGGTCGCCCAGGCGGTCTCCAGCGTGGCACTGGCATCCTCGTCCGAAACGGCGCGGTAGAGATTGCCGAGCGGCGCCGTGCCGAAGCCAAGCTCAGTGAAGGTGATGCCGCCATTGCCGATGCGGTCGAAATGCCGGGTCTTCATATGCTGTTGTTCGCCTCGTTTGATTTGTCTGACATGACACTATCATGCCTGTGGCCAGGCAAAAGCGTCGCGGACCGTTGGACACGCATTTTCGCGGTTGCTAGCATGAATGAAATCAAGCTGTTCAAAGGCTGCGAAAGCGACGCTTGCGGGAGGATTTCGATGGCAGGTTCGCGGTGAGCGAAAACGACGGAAGCCTGTTCGAGACAGCACTCGGCGAACTCAGCGACGTGCTGGCGCGCGTCGACCAGAGCCGCATCGACGCTGCCTGCGAGCTGCTGGCAGGAGCCAGGCAGATCGTCGTCTATGGCTGCGGCCGCGAGGCCTTGCAGGTCAAGGGTTTTGCCATGCGGCTCTATCATCTCGGCCTGCCGGTCTCGGTGGTCGGTGACATGACCACGCCGCCGCTGGGGCCTGGTGACGTCTTCCTGGCCAGTTCCGGGCCGGGCGAGACCTCGACGGTTCTGACCTTGATGCGCGTCGCGCGCGATGCCGGCGCGACCGTCCTGCTGCTGACCGCCCAGGCCGGCGCCAGTGCGGCGAAACTGGCCGACGCCACGCTGCTCATCCCGGCCCAGACCATGGCCAATGACCAGGGGCCCCGGAAAACGTCGGTGCTGCCGATGGGCTCGGTGTTCGAAGGCGCGCTGTTCCTGCTGTTCGAGGTGATGGTGCTGAAGCTCAGATCCCTGACCGGTGCGTCGCCCGAAGCCATGCGCGCGCGCCACACCAACATGGAATAGATCATGCGCTATGAGCTGATGCTGCCGCACCAGATCCGCAAGGCGATCGCTGAGAATTGGCCGGTCGCGCTACCGCTCGGCGTGCTCGAATACCATGGCGAGCATATGGCCGTCGGCATGGACACGCTGGCTGTCATCAAGACGCTGGAACTGTTCGAGAATGAGAGGGACGTCGTTATCCTGCCGCCCTTCTACTATGGCGCGGCGAGCTACGCGGTGGCGCCGCCGGAAGGCAGCGGTTCGGTGCAGGTCGGCGGCAATCAGCTGGCGCCGTTCGGCGAGGAACTGTTCTACAGCCTGCTGCGCATCGGCTTCCGCAATATCCACGCCATCATCCACCACCAGACCGAGAATTTCGCCGCCGGCATGCCGACCGATCTCGCCTTCAAGACCGCTGGCCGCCAGGCGATCTTTCGGTTTCTCGAGAAGCAGCGCGGCGAGGGCTGGTGGGGCTCCGAGACGATGGCCGACTATTATGCCGGACATGCCGCGGGCGAAAACTTCTTCAACTGGGTGCAGGTGCATCCGCTGATGCCGGCCGCCATGAACGGCAAGTACCCATTCGATCATGCCGGCATTGGCGAGACCTCGCTGATGCTGGCGCTATGCCCGGAGGCTGTCGATGCCGCCCGCTTTGCCGACAATACCGGCTGGTATACGGCAAGCGCCAAGGAGGCGTCCGCGGAACTCGGGCGCAAGGGCGTTGCCATGATCATGAATCATCTGAGGGCGATCCTGCAGCCTTGACGCTATAAGCAGTCACATCCCGGAAGAGCGGGCGCGCTGTTTCTCGGCCAGATACTCGGCCCTCGATTTGTTTGGATCGCTTCTGGTGACTACCGCCCAGAGGAAGGTACCGGCGCCGCCAATGGCCAGGATGACGAAGATCGCCATGCCGAGCGGAAAGAACCGCGTGTACAAGCCCGTGAGCAGCATGATCAGCCCGCCGGACAGCATCGCCAGCACAAAGCCGGCAATGACAGCGCGGCCTTGCCAGGCGATCGGCATGACCTTGCCGTAGCGGTCCCGGCCGACATAACCGGCACGCAAGGTGCGCGCGAACCAGTACTGGTTGGCCATGTCACTTCACGGCTCCCGCCGTCATGCCCATGATGAGATAGCGTTCGAGTGCGATGCCGATGACCGCCAGTGGCGCGATCGCCGCGGTGGCAAGCGCGGCCATCGACCACCAGTTGATGCCTTGCGAGCCTGTCTGGCTGGCGACCATGACGGGAATGGTCTTGGCATCTGTCGAGGTCAGAAGCGCGGCGAAGAAATACTCGTTCCAGCATAGCACCATCGCCAGGATGAAGGCGGCGACCATGCCCGGCAGCGCGATCGGCATGACGATGCGGAAGAACGCGCCCCAGATCGACAGGCCATCGACAAGGGCGGCTTCTTCCAATTCGACCGGGATCGAGTTGAACTGGTCACGCATGATCCAGATGACGATCGGCAGCACCATCAGCGTGTAGAGCAGGATCAAACCGAGGCGCGTGTCGAGCAGGCCGACTTCGCGGTAGAGCACCAGGAAGGGCAGAGCGAGTACCACGGGCGGCAGGATCAGCTGCGACAGGAAAAAGAAGGAGATGTCCTCGTTCTTGAACCAGGCGAATTTGTAGCGATAGCGGGTGAGGCCGTATGCGGCCAGGCTGCCGATGACGATGGCAAGGCTCGATGCGCCTACCGAGGTGATGACCGAGTTCATGAATCGCTTGAAGAACTCATCGCGTACCGTGGAGGTCTGGAAGATCGAATCCGGCGACAGGCCGAGCGAACGCCAGCCCTTCCAGTCCGGCTGGAAATCGATGAAGGGGATCAGGTGGCCTTGCGTGACGTCCACCGCCGATTTGAACGAGGTCGTTATCGTCCAGTAGATCGGGAACAGGCAGATGAAGGCCCAGAAGACGAGCGCGCCGTAGATGAAGACGCGGCTGGTGATGAAGCTCGCCGGAGAGCGGATTTCGGAAACGGTATAGTCGGTGGTCTGAACGCTCATGATCCGGCCACTCAGTTGACGTTGCGCACGAAGCGGTTGGCGAGCTTCAACAGCCAGGTCACGAACACGACGATGATGACGAGATAGGCCATCGCCAGCATGGTGCCGTAGCCGACATTCGAGCGGTCGCGGTATTCGCGGTAGATGAAGCTCGACACGGAATCGGTCGCTCCGCCCGGGCCGCCCGACGTCACCGTGATGATGATGTCGGCGAGCTTCAGCTTGAAGATGATGCGCAGGATCACCGCCGTTACCGAAACCGGCAGCATCAGCGGGAAGGTGACCTGCCAAAAGGTCTGCCATGCGTTGGCGCCGTCGACGCGCGCCGCTTCCAGCACCTCGCGCGACATTGCCTGCAGGCCGGCAAGCAGCATAATCATCATGAACGGAATGAAGGTCCACGCATCGAGCAGCATGACCGAGATGCGCGCGGTGATCGGATCGGAGAAGAAGGCCGGGTTTTCCCAGCCGAGATGGCGCGCCAGCGTCGCCGCCGGCCCGAACCGGTACTCCATCAGCGATTTACCGATCATCCACGATACCGCCACCGGCGACAGCATCAGCGGCATCAGGAAGACGACACGGAAGAACTTTCGCGCCCGAATCTGCGCGTTGAGTAGCAGCGCCAGACCGAAGGCGATGACATATTCGACTAGCACCGCCAGCACATAGAGCACCATGTTGAACAGCGCATTGCGGTAGTAGGGATCGCTCAGCATCTGCCAGAAATTATCTAGCCCGTTGAACCTGCGGCCATTGAAGGAACTGAGGTTCCAGTCGGTGAGCGCGATGTAGAACCCGAACAGCGTCGGGAAGATGACCATGGCGATGGTGAAGAGCAGCGCAGGCAGCAGGAACAGCGCGCGCTGGCCGTCCTCGCCGCGGGTCAGCACTTGGCCAATGCCGATTGCCACGCCCCACAGCACGTAGGCATAGACAACGGGCCGCCAAGTCTCGAAGCCGATCGTGTCGACCTCGCTCTTGTAGAGGATCTGAAGCAGGATCGTCGCCAACAAGCCGATCGTCGCCGCAGCCATAAGCGCCCAGCCAAGCCGTTTGCGGGCAGGAGAGATCAGATCGTAGGGGGCGGCATCTGCCGGCCACTGGTTCGCGGTCGAAGTCTGGTCAGCCACAAATCTCGCCCGTTTGGAAGGCCCCTCTTGGAGCCGGAGCCGAAGGCTGTGGTCCGGCGTTGCCGCCGGACCACGGTTCATAGGCAGCCTACATGCCGAGCGAGGCCTTGTAGAGCTTCACTTGCTTCTCGCGACCGATCTGGTCTGTCAGCTTTTCCCAGGCGGCGGCGATGGCATCGGCGCCTTCCTGCGCCTTCATCTTGCCGGCGAAGGTGTTGGCCAAAATATCCTCGGCAGCGCTGTAGTACTGGAAGATGCCGGGGATGCGCGGCTCGATCGCGCCGTTCGGATGGTTATAGGAGTTGAACTGGGAATCGAGGTAACTCGTGATGAATGCCTTGTCGTAGCCGGCGGCCACCCATTCGTCGATGTCGTGCTGGCTGTTGCGGTAGCACTGGAAGCCGGACGGATACATCGCTGTCCAGATCGCCAGATCCTTGCCACCGAGATGCGCCGCTGCGCTCCATGCGGCCTTTTGCTTCTTCGGATCGCTGTCGACGCGGGCCATGACATAGACGCCCCATCCGAGATAAGCGAGGTTGGGCGCATAGTTCGGTCCGCTCGGCAGCTTGTCCCATTTACCGGTCTTGGAATTGTAGACGTCATCCGAGCCCGGCAGGATGTCGAAACCGCAAAGGTCGCCAATCACGGACGAATCGTTGGTTTTGACGTTGGAGCCGATGTCGCCCCACCAGGGGATCATCGAGCCCGTGCCAGCCAGGAACTGCTGGAAGCCGGTGGTGTTGGGGTCGGCGTTGATCTGGTCCGCGGGTTCGGACGGCAGCGCGTCAATGACGTCCTGGATGGCGCGCACCCAGGCCGGATTGTTGATGCGCGGCTTCATCGTGTCGGCGTCGAACAGCCACGCCTTGTCATCGGGATGCTTGGCGTAAGCGGTGGCGCGGCTGCCGAGAAAGTAGAAGCCGAACCCGCCCCATGGCTTGGGCGCGTCGAGATAGCCATAGACGTCCTGGCCCTTGAATTTCTTGCCTTTGAGGAACTTGGTGACGGCCTGCACCTGCTGCCAGGTCTTCGGCACGCCCCATTCGCCGGCACCGCCGCTGTCCTTCCACTGCTTGGCGAGGTCGGCATCGGCGAACACGTCGGTCCGGTAGTTGAAATTGTGCGTGTCGCCGTCGATGGTTACGCGATACTGCTTGCCATCCCAGGTGCCGACTGGCGGCTTCAGATAATTGACCAGGTCGTCGATATCGATCTGCTTCTTGACCCAGTCCGGCATTACCGAAGTGAGCCCCTTGCCGCAGACATCGCCTTCGAAAGGCGCGCCCATCTCGGCAATATCGAAATCGACGGTTCCGGTGGCGATCGACTGCTGCAGGCGGGCATTGTAGTCGGCCTGCGCCAGGTCGATCCAGCTGATCTTGGCGCCGGTATAGGCTTCCCATGGCTTCAGGAAGCCACGGAACAGCACGTTGTGCAGGTTTTGGTTGTTGAGGCCCATGAACTTGAGCTCGACACCGGCGAACTCGCCTTCCTTGACGTTGGCTTTGGTCGCTTCGAGGCAGAGTTCGCCGACCTTCTGGAAATCGGCGTCGGTCGGTTGGCCCTTGCCAACGCCGGGAATCTGCAGGATTTTCGCACGAAGTTCGCTTGCCGCCGATGCAGGACGCGTCGAGGCGCCGAGCCCAACGCCGGATGCCGCCGCGATCGCGGCCATGCTGGCCGCACCCTTCAAGACGTCACGCCTCGTGGCACCGGCGCGAACCAGTTTCTCGTAAATATCTGTTTTCATGGACTGTTCCTCCCAGAACATCAGTGTGAATTGATGTGGCCACCTGTCGGACGCTGAAGCACCATTGTGCTCCCGGCTCGGAAACGGATTAGGCAGGACCCCACCCTGCGTCGATTGATGTTCCGATTGCGGATCGGTGCCGACATTTGGACCAGCGCCCGCCACTATTCTCACAACCAAACGCCGTGTCAACGAGCACGGGTTTTTATCTATAAGAGACCGACTTGCCCTGACAGGTCGCGTTGGTTAGCTTCTGCGCCTACGGCCGATGGAGCCGATGGGGGAGATATGGCTCAAGTCGCAATCAGCAAGGTGGCCAAGGCGTTCGGAACCGTCAAGGTTCTGCACGAAGTCAGCGTCGACATCGCTGACGGACAGTTCGTTGTGCTGGTCGGCCCCTCGGGTTGCGGCAAGTCCACGCTGCTCAGGATGGTGGCCGGGCTGGAGACCGTTTCTGGCGGCACGATCGCCATCGGCGACCGCGTCGTCAATCATCTGCCTCCGGCAAAACGCGACATCGCAATGGTGTTCCAGAACTACGCGCTTTATCCGCACAAGACGGTCGAGCAGAACATGGCTTTTGCCCTCAAACTGCGCAAGACCGACCCGGCCGTGGTCGCCGAGCGGGTCAAGCGTGCAGCCGATATCCTCGATCTCAATCCCTATCTGAAGCGCTATCCAAGGCAGCTCTCCGGCGGCCAGCGTCAACGCGTGGCGATGGGGCGCGCCATCGTGCGCAATCCGCAGGTTTTCCTGTTCGATGAGCCGCTCTCGAACCTCGACGCCAAGCTGCGAGTGCAGATGCGCACCGAGATCAAGGAACTGCACCAGCGGCTGAAGACCACGACGATCTACGTCACCCACGATCAGATCGAAGCCATGACCATGGCCGACAAGATCGTCGTCATGCGCGATGGCCGCATCGAACAGGTCGGCGCGCCGCTGGAACTGTTCGACCGGCCGGCCAATTTGTTCGTGGCCGGCTTCATCGGCTCGCCGTCGATGAACCTGCTCAAGGGCATCGTGCGCAAGGGCGGCGTCGACGTGGCGGGAACGCTGTTCCCCATTCCAGCGAACAGTGCCGTGGAAGAGGGGCGTTCGGTGGTCTACGGCGTGCGCCCGGAGCATCTGGAGATCCATCCCGACGGCGTAGCGGCGAAGATTTCCGTGGTCGAGCCGACAGGGTCCGAAACGCTGGTGTTCCTGCGCTTCGGCGACGGCGAGATGGTGGCGTTGTTCCGTGAACGCCACGACTTCAAGCCCGGCGACACGCTGACGCTGAAGCCGAGGCTCGACCAGATTCATCTTTTCGACGCCGAGACCGGCCAGCGTCTCTGACCGCAACGTCTCTCTCAAACGCACTTCACGAGGACTATCATGCTCAAAGGCATCAATCCGCTGCTCAACGCCGACGTGCTGCAGGCATTGCGGGCGATGGGCCACGGCGATGATCTGATCATTGCCGACACCAACTTCCCGTCCGATTCGGTGGCGCGCCAGACGGCGCTCGGCCGGCTGCTGCGCATCGATGCATCGGCGGCCGAGGTGGTGAAGGCGGTGCTGTCGCTCTATCCGCTTGATACGTTCGTCGATGATTCCGCCGCGCGCATGGAGATCGTCGGCAAACCGGACGAGATTCCGCCCGTGCAGAAGGAAGTGCAAAAGGAAATCGACGCGGCGGAGGGCAAGTCGTGGCCGATGCTGCCGGTCGAGCGCTACGCCTTCTACGAGCGTGCCAAGCAGGCCTATTGTGTCATCCAGACCGGCGAACGCCGTTTTTACGGCTGCTTCGCCTTCCGCAAGGGCGTCGTCCCGCCGGATGCGGAGTAGCAGCATGACCTCCGGCAAGCCTGTCGTCATATTGGGCGTCTTCGTCGCCGACACCGCTTATCGCGCCGATCGCCAGCCGCGCATGGGCGAGACGATCCTCGGCAACTCGTTCAAGCTGGGGCCGGGCGGCAAGGGGTCGAACCAGGCCGTGGCCGCCGGCAAGCTCGGCGCCGACACCACCTTCCTGACCCGGCTCGGCGTCGATGCCTTCGCCGACATGGCGAAGCGGACCTGGAAGGATGCCGGGGTGAAAGGCGCCGTCATCGACACGCCGGACAGCTATACCGGAGCCGCCTACATCTTCGTCGAGGAGGGAAGCGGCAACAACGCCATCATCGTCAGTCCCGGCGCCGCCATGTTGATCTCGCCGCAGGATATCGAGGCCAATGCCGCCTTGATTCGTGGCGCCGGCGTCTTCGTCACCCAGCTCGAGCAGCCGATCGACGCGGCGATGCGGGCGCTGGAGATCGCGCGTGGGGCAGGGGTGACGACCATCCTCAATCCCGCCCCCGCTGCAAAGCTTCCCGATCGCATTTACACGCTCTGCGACTATCTCACGCCGAACGAGACCGAGACGGAGGAATTGACCGGATTGAAAGTCTCCACGGTCGATGAAGCGCGGGCCGCCGCCGGCAAGCTGCTGGAAAAGGGCGTCGGCACGGTCATCGTAACGCTTGGCGACAAGGGCGCGCTTCTGCACACGAAGGATCGCTCCCAGCATGTCCCCGCCATCAGTGCCGGGCCGGTGGTCGAAACCACTGGTGCGGGCGACGCCTTCAACGGCGGCTTCGCCGCGGCGCTGTCGCGTGGCGTGGAGCCGCTGGAGGCGGTGCGCTTCGCCTGCGCCGTCGCCGGCATTTCGGTGACACGTCCGGGTACGGCGCCTTCGATGCCGACGCTGCAGGAGGTCGAGGCGCTGCTGGCGAAGGCTTGATTCCGGGCCGGGCTATTGGGGCCGAAAGGCCAAGCGGTAGCTTGGCTCGACGCCTTTGGCCCTCGGGATCCGGCTATCGACGCCTTGCCGTATGCACAAGCAATCGAGCCCCGGTTCGAAGGGACCCGGGTCAATTCATGCCTTTGACAAGGGGGACATCCTGACATCCAACGTCGACATTTCTCTTTGAGCCAAGGGTTTGAAACCCTTGAGAGAAATGGCGCGAGTGACGGGGCTCGAACCCGCGACCTCCGGCGTGACAGGCCGGCACTCTAACCAACTGAGCTACACCCGCGCATTGACGAGCACGTGTCAGCCGTGTTCGTCGTTGGGCCGCTGGATAAGGGGTTCGCCACCGGGTGTCAAGCGCACCAAACCATCATAACAGCAAACTGGAGAAGGTTTTTTGACAGCCGCCGTTTTGTTCGCAAATCCGGCTTGCGAAGAGGGTGTTGCCTGTTCATTTGGCCTTGCGAAGCCGGTCCCGACCGCTTAAAGGTCCGCGCCGGAGCGGGCGATTAGCTCAGTTGGTAGAGCGCTTCGTTTACACCGAAGATGTCGGCGGTTCGAGTCCGTCATCGCCCACCATGTAGCCTTTGGTTTTTTTAGACTATTTCGCATCGTCGGCTGGCCGTTGTCGCAAAGAGCCGAGCCGATATCTCGAAGACAGGTGTGATGCGCTTTTCGATGTTTCCCATTCGTCGAGACATTGTGGCGTCGTTGATCGGATGTCTTTTGGTTGCCGGCTGCTTCGACCTGAAGCAGGATCTGGCATTCCGACGCGATGGCACCGCTACGGCCAACGTCCGGATAGCCGTGGATGCCACGGCGCTTGCAATGGCCAAGGATGTGAACAGCAACTGGTGCAGTTCTGAAAAGCTGCTGTCTTCGAAGGCGATTACCGGAACGGCCGAGCGGACCACCGAGGGAGGGGACGAAGTCTGCACCGTGTCTTTCTCCGGCAAGACAGACGATCTTCTCGCGGCCATTTCAAACGCCAACATCGGAGGCGACAAGAGGCAAGGCGTCCAGCTCAACCGCGTTGGGGAGAATTACGAATTCATCGTCAGCTTCCCCAGTCTCAAGCCAACCGGCAAATATGCCGACGATCCGATGGCGCAAGGGTTGCAGACCCTCATCTTGGCGAAGATGTCAGGCAGGCATATTGCGTGGACGGTGACGGCTCCGCGCATCGTCGAGACAAGTGGCACGATATCGGACGACGGCCGCACGGCATCCTATTCTCGACCACTCGCATCGGTACTTTCCAGCGATCAGCCGACGACATTTAGAGCGGTGTTCTCGCTCGAACCGCCCGGAATGCTCGAAGAACTGTTCAACTGGTTCCGGTAAAGCCTTGCAGGACGCCGAAGAACCGGGACGGAAGAACGGCGCCTTTCCCTCGCAGAACACGCTTGCGACGTCACGGCGGCGCCATTCGGAAATCCTTGCCCTCAGGCAACAACTGCCCACCATCGACGACGATGGTCGTGCCGGTAATGTAGCTGGCATCGTCCGAGGCCAGGAACAGGAAGGCGTTGGCGACGTCGCGCGGGCTGCCGAGCCGGCCGAGCGGGATGGAATCCTCCATGTTCTTGATATAAGCGGCGCCGCGGTGCTGCTGGATGGCCTCGGTCAGGATGTTGCCGGGCTCGACGCCGTTGACGGTGATGCCGTAGCCTGAGAATTCCAGTGCCGCCGCCCGGATGAAGCCATTGATGCCGGCCTTGCTGGCTGAATAGTGGCCATGGCCAGGGCTGGTCACGTGCGGGCCGGTGATGGAGGAGGTGTAGAGCATGCGGCCGAAGCGCTGCGCCTTCATCGGCACCAGCGCCGCGCGGCTGGCGTTGAAGGTGCCGCGCAAATTGACGGCCATGACGCGGTCCCAGTCGTCGGCGCTGGTGTTCTCGATCAACTGCCAGGGATAGACGCCTGCATTCTGCACGATGATGTCGAGCCGGCCGTTCTGCTTCAGCGCCAGCGCCACCGCGGCCTCGGCATCGCGCATCCGCGAAATGTCGGTGTGGATGAAAGGGACGCCAAGTTCGTCGGCGGTCGCTTGTCCGGCCTTGGCCTCGCTGTCGGCCAGCACCAGCCTCGCGCCTTCCTCTGCGAAGAGCAGCGCGATGCCCTTGCCGATGCCACGCGCGCTGCCGATGATCAGCGCCACCTTGTCCTTCAGCCGTCCTGTCATGCGCGTCCCCCTCTCATGCCAATCCCCCTTCTCATGCCAATCTAAGTCGAATGGTTTGCTTGAAGGCGTCGAGCAGCACGGCGGCCAGCACCAGCAGGCCGTGGATGACCTGGGTGAAGTTGGCGGGCAGCCCCATCAGATTGATCGCCGTGTTGATAGCCGAGAGCAGAAGCACGCCGGCATAGACGCCGGGCAGGGTGCCGACGCCGCCCTTCAGGCTGACGCCGCCGATCACGACCGCGGCGAAGGCGTTGAACAAAAGGCCGACACCGAGATTGGCGGTGGCGCCCGAGGTGCGGATCGCCAGCAGCCAGCCGGCAAGGCCGGCGATGGCGCCGGCAAGCACGAAGGCGATCACGAGGTTGCGGTTCACCCGGATGCCGGCACGGAAGGTCGCGGTCTCGTTGCCGCCGATCATCACCAGATGCCGGCCGAACGGCGTCTTGGCCATGATCAGGGAGAAAACGACGAAACAGGCAATGGCGATCCAGGCGGTGAGCGGCAGGCCGATCAGCCGCTGGATGCCGAACCAGCGGATCGCCGGAGCCAGATCCTGCGCCGAGCGGCCGCCGGAAATGACCAGCACCAGGCCGCGCACCCAGATATAGGAAGCGAGCGTGATGATGAAGGCGCTCATCTTGACCTTGACGACCAGAAACCCATTGAAGGCGCCGATCAGGCCGCCGACGGCCAGCGCCAGCAGCAGCGACACAGGAACCATCAGCCATTCCGGGTGCAATTGTACGCCCATGCCGATGCCCGATGAGCAGAACAGGATGCCGACCGCCATGGCGCTGAGCGCGGCGACCGATTCGACCGACAGATCCATGTGGCCAGCGATGATGACCAGCGCCAGGCCGATCGACATGACGCCGAGCACGCTCGATGCCTCGATGATGTTGGCGAAGATGCCGAGCTGGAAATAGTTCGGGATGAAGATGGAGAAGACCACCAGCACGAACAGCAGCATGAACCAGACGAGGTTGTCGAGAACGAACTCCAGGGCATGGCGGGTGCGGGGGTTCATGGGCTGATCCGGCTGGCGCATAAACCGAAACTCGATCTTCGGTGACGATCTTGCGCGGATTGAAGTTGCGGAGAAGCGGCTCCGGGCCAGGATGGCCCGGAGTGGCTCGTAACCGGCCTATTCGACCGATTTGACAGTATCCGTCGGTGCTTTCTGGTTGCCCCAGAAGGCCGGATTGTCGACGTTTTCCTTGGTGATGGCCGCGCCCGGGATCTTGATGTTCGGACCCCAGGCTTCCTTGGTCACGGTCGATTTCAGGCCGAGCACGTCATAGTCGCCGGGCTTGATCTCCTGCTTCTTGACGATCTTGTCCATGAACATGGCGACGGCGGCGGCCTGCGCGTAGAGCGGCTGCTCGACTTCGACGTTGAGCCACCCCTTGCGGATCAGGTCGAGGCCGACCGGCGCGCCGTTCGAACTCATCAGCATGACGTCGCCCGGCTTCTTGCCGGCGGCCTCGAGCGAGGCGACGGCGGCGACCGACAGGTGAGCGGCATGGCTGAAGATCAGGTCGATGTCGGGGTTGGCCAACATCTGGTCGGCGACGATGGTGCCGGCGTTGCTGGCTTCCCACTGCATCGCCGGCAGCGAGATGATCTTGACGTCCGGGAACGCCTTCATCTTCTCCTCGAAACCCTTCTGGATGTCGAGCGTGTAGGGATCGCCGGGATCGCCGAGCACCTGCAGCACCTTGCCCTTTACAGAACCGTTCTTGGCTTTCAACAGCTTCTCCGCCTGGTCGGCGGCGATGTGGCCGATCTCGACAGTGCCCGCAACCGAGGTGAAATCGGACGGCGTCGAAGTAATCTGCCGGTCGAATTCGACAACCGGAATGCCGGCGGCGCGCGCGGCTTCGATGGACGGCTTCAGCGCGTTGAAGTCGACCGCCGCCAGGATGATCGCCGCCGGCTTCAGTGCGATGACGTCGTTCATCTGCGACTGCTGCGCGTCGGTCTTGTTGTCGGCGTTCAGCGTCTTTATGTCGTAGCCGACCTGCTTCAGGAACAGCTCCAGCGCGGTCACCGAGCCGGTCTGGAACTCGTCGAGCAGCGTCGGCACCATGTAATAGACGGTTCCCTTGGACTGGGCGAATGCCGGCGTAAGCGTGGCAAAGGCCAGTGCCAGGATACCGAAGACAGCAAGAAGTATTCGCTTCATGTCGTTGGCTCCCTGTTAAGCCGGACCCCTCTTTGTCCCTCAGCCCGCCGGTCCGGCACCGGCAAGCGTCTCCCCGGTGATCATGTTGATCACCGCATCGGGACTTGTTTTGTGTCTGGCGACATCGCCGGCCACGACGCCTTGCCGGATCACCACGATCCGGTCGGCGACCTGAAAGGCCTGCTGCATGATGTGGGTGATGATGACGACGCCGATGCCCTGGCTCGCCACCTGGCGGATCATGTCGAGACCACGCCGCGTCTGCTCGACGCCCAGCGCCGCAAACGGCTCGTCGAGGAGCACCAGCTTGCCGCCCCAATGCACGAAACGGTTGAGTTCAATTGCTTGCCGCTGGCCGCCTGAGAGATGCTCGACATTGGTGCGCAAGGACGGAATACGGGTGCCGGCGCTGGCCAGCGCCTTTTCAACGACCGTTTCCATGGCGCGCTCGTCGAGCACGGGAATGCCGAGCACCTTCCTGGTGATCTCGCGGCCCATGAAGAAATTGGCCACCACATCGACATTGGTGCAAAGCGACAGGTCCTGGTAGACGGTTTCGATGCCCGCCGCCTTGGCCTCGGCCGGCGACCTCGCCAGAAACTCCTTGCCCTCGAACAGCATGCGGCCGGAAGTCGGCTCCAGCCCGCCGGCGATGATCTTGACCAGTGTCGATTTGCCAGCGCCGTTGTCACCGAGCAACGCCACCACTTCGCCCTTGCCGATGGAGAAACTGATCCCTTTCAGCGCTTCGATCGCGCCATAGTTCTTGGTGACATTGTCGAGCACCAGCAGCGGTTCGCTCATGCCGCAATCTCCTTGGTCGTCAGAAGATCACGGCCGCGTTCGCGTTCGGCGGCGAACATCTGGCCGAAGCGCGGCGACAGCACGCCAGAAACAGCAAGTGCGGCGGCGCCGCGCAATACGGAATGTTGCCCGCCACGCGCGACCATGACCCGCGGGGTCGTCCGATCCTTGCGCGCCGAGACGGAGTTGTGCAGGCCGTCGGTCGAACCCGCCAGACGTTCGAGCAGGTCGATGGAGGCCAGTCCGCCAAGAATGACCGTTTCGGGATCGAACAGGTTTTCGATGACGGCGATGGCATTGTGATAGATCGGCGCGACTTCCGCCGCCCAGTCGGCTTCCGTGCCGTTCCAGCGCCGTAGCGCCTCGAGCGAGAGGTATCGTTCGAGACAACCCCGGTTGCCGCACGGACAGGCCTCACCGCCGGGAACGACAGGGATGTGGCCGACCTCGCCGGCATTGCCCCGGGCGCCACGCTGCACGCTGCCGTCATGGACCATGACGCCGCCGAGGCCGACGCCGAAATAGAGATAGTAATATTCGGAGAATTGGGCGCCGAGGCCGTAGAGCCGCTCGCCCATGGCTGCCGCGGCCATGTCGGTCTCGAAGAAGGCCGGCAGTCCGGTCGAGGCCGCCAGCCGCTCGCGCAGCGCCACGTCCTTCCAGCCGGCCATGGTGGTGGGGCCGACAAAACTCATGGATTCGACGCCGAAAGGTCCGGGCAGGGCCAGGCCGACCCCGAGAACCCGCCCTCCGGCTCGCAGTCTGGTCAGTTCGATTACCATCGCGCCGATCAACTCGAAGGCATGGTCTGGCGTTGCGTTTGGTGCGTCGCGGTAGGTGCTCTCGATCACGTCGCCGCTCAAATTGATCAGGGCAGCGTTGATGCCGAGCGGGGTGATGTGGATGCCGACGGCATAGCCGCCCTCGGGATTGATGCGCAGCCTCGCCGGCGGCAGGCCGCGCCCCTTCGGTTCTTCGCGAACGGAGAGAATGTAGCCCTGCTCTTCCAGTTCGCGAACGATGGTCGATACGGTCTGGACGGTGAGCCCGACGCGGCTGGCGATCTCGCCGCGGGCGATCGGCCCATGCAGGCGGATGGACTCAAGCACGATGCGCCGGTTGTACGGCCGCCCGAATTCCTGATTGGTCCCCCGCAATGCCATGCCTTGCGCCCCCGGTTGACGCGAGGTTCGCATCAAAGATTTATTCAGTCAAATGGAATTCAAAAATAAATTGAGGCCGAGCCGTGACCCAATAGGCCGCGGATGGCAGCGGCTTAGGACCTGTCCACCTGTCGCCCTTGGCCGATTGCCGCCATGGCGAAACCGTTTCAATGGTGAGCAAGCCTCGCAACCGTTGAACCAAGCATGGAGCAAAGATGATCGAATTGCCGTTTGCCCGCGACGAGTACCAGCAGCGGCTTGCCAAGATCCGCGCCGAGATGGGTAAGCGCGGTCTTGAACTCCTCATCGTCAACGACGTCGCCAACCAGCACTACATCACCGGCTATGATGGCTGGTCGTTCTACACGCCACAGGTGGTGCTGGTTCCCCTGGAGGAGGTCGAGCCGGTCTGGATCGGGCGCGCCATGGATGCGGCTGGTGGTCTTCTGACAGCCTGGATGAAGCCCGAGAATGTCGTTGGTTTCCCTGAAGACCACGTTCAGCGTACCGATCGCCACCCCATGGACTGGATCGCGAACTGGATCTCCGCCAAAGGCTGGGGCGTCAGACACATCGGCATCGAGCTCGAAGCCTATTATTTCTCGCCGAAGGCGCATGCTCGCCTCGTCGCCGGACTTCCCAACGCGAAATGGCACGATGCCGATCTGCTGGTGAACTGGATTCGCGCGGTCAAATCGGCGCCCGAGATCGCCTATCTGCGCAAGGCGTCGACCCTGGCCGAGGCGGCGGTGGCGCGGGCCTATGAGGTGATCGCGCCCGGTGTGCGCGAATGCGATGCGATTGCCGCCATCCAGGCGGCGCAGATCGCCGGCAGCCCGGATTTCGCCGGCGACATCACCGCTCTTCCGCCGACCATCCTCGGCGGCGAGAATGCTTCGGCCCCGCACATCATGTGGAGCGACAGGCGGTTCGGAGAGAACGAGACGATTGCGCTGGAACTCGCAGGTGTCTGCCGCCGCTATGCCGCCGGGCTCGCAAGAACGATGCAGCTAGGCCAGACGCCGACGCGGGTCGCCGATACGGCAAAGGCGGTGATCGAAGGCATGGACGCAGTGCTCGATGCGGTCAGGCCGGGAACGACAGCCGAAGCGGTAGAAGGCGCATGGCGCAAGGTCATTCAGCGCTACGGGCTGAAGAAGGAGTCGCGCATCGGCTATTCCATCGGCGTCGCCTATCCGCCGGATTGGGGCGAACACACGATCAGCCTGCGTCCGGGCGACAAGACGGTGCTTCAGCCCGGCAACGTCGTTCATTCCATTCTCGGCATGTGGATGGATGGCTGGGGCATCGAGATCAGCGAGACCATTCTGGTCACCGAAACCGGCCATGAGAGGCTGACCAGGTTCCCGCGAGAGATCCATGTCAAATCGTGAGGGGCCGCCCATGGCAGGCGCTGGTTCCAGCCCCGGCGCGGTCGATATCGATGCCGGGATTCTCGACCAGATGATCGAGATCCGCCGCCATCTGCACCGCAATCCGGAGCTTTCGAACCACGAAGCCAACACCCAGCGTTATCTCAGGCAAATGCTGGCCGGCGAGGGAATGACCGACATCCGCGACGTCGCGGGCTTTGGCCTGGCCGTCGACATTGTCGGCACCGGCAAGCCGTCGAACCGAAAGATCGCCATTCGCGCCGACATCGACGCCTTGCCGATCGAGGAGGAGTCCGGTGTCGCCTATGCCTCGACCAATCCAGGTGTGATGCATGCATGCGGTCATGATGCCCACGCCTCGATGGGCTTCGCGGTCGCCGCGCATCTCCATAGATCGAGGGCCGATTTTGGCGGGACCGTCCGACTGATCTTCCAGCCGGCTGAGGAAGACTCGCCGTCCGGCGGCAAGCGGGTGGTGGAAGAGGGGTTGCTCGACGACATCGATGCCGCCATCTGCCTTCACGTCGATCCGTATACGCCATCCGGCAAGATCGCGGTCCGTCCGGGTCCCTACACGCTGGCGTGCGACACTTTCGATGCCATTGTCATCGGCGAGGCGGCGCACGCGGCAAAACCCTATGAGGGCGTCGATGCGATTGCCGTGGCCTGCTCCATGGTCGGCGAATTGCAGAAGATCGTGTCGCGCGAGATCGACCCCTACGATCCGCTGGTCATTTCCGTCACCGGCATCAATGGCGGCAGCGCCTACAATGTGATCGCCGGCAAGGTCGCCCTGAAAGGCACCATTCGCAGCGGCAGCGACGCGACCCGCGAGCGGGCCTGGCAGCGCCTTCGCGAAATCCTGGAGGGCATGGCGGCAAGGCACGGCGCCAGCGTGGAGCTCGCCATCCACAAGGGAGAGCCGGGCGTCGTCAACGATGGCGAGATGGCCGAACTGATTGCCGCCAGCGGCAAGGCCTGTATCAGTGCCGACAATGTCCTCGACACGCCCGGATGGACCATCGCCGACGATTTTGGCTACTACAGCGAGAAGCGCCCATCGGTCTATTTTCGTCTCGGCATCCGCAACGAGGCGCTCGGATCGGTCTTTCCGCTTCACCATCCCAGGTTTCGCGTCGACGAGGCCGCCTTGAAAGTCGGCGCGGCCACGCTGGTCGCTGCGGCGACCGGATTTCTGTCGGCGCAGCCGGCCGGTACCGACTGATCAATGCGGTTTGAAGGATCGGCTCGTGCACGGCCTGCACACCGGCGATGGCGCCGATCACCGGGGTCGCCGGGAACTGGATCGGCAGAGCGAAGATTTGGTTTGGTGCCGATCAGGTCAGGACCGACGCGCCTCAGAGGTACTGCGCGACCTTCTTGCCGACACTGAGGAAGCGCAGGGGGTCGATCGCTTCGCCATTGTGGCGCACTTCATAATGCAGGTGCGGGCCGGTGGAGCGGCCGCTGCTGCCGGTCTTGCCGATGACGGCGCCGGCGTCCAGTTTCTCGCCGACGGTCACGTCGATTTCACTGAGATGACCGTAGCGTGTCGCAAAGCCGTTGCCGTGATCGACCTCGACCATACGGCCGTAGCCACCGTTCCAGCCGGCCTTGGTGACGATGCCGGGCGCCGTGACTTTGGCTTCCATGCCGACGGGCGCCCTGAAGTCCATGCCCGAATGCAGCGCCGCGGTGCCGAGGATGGGATCGGTGCGCACGCCGAACGGGCTGGTGACGGAGTGGCCGGGGGCGGGGTTGGCAAGCGGCAGCTGGCGCGCTTCCTTCTTCAACTGGTCGAGCGTGTCCAGGGCCTCGTCCAGTTCCTTGACCTTGCTGTCGAAGATCATCGAACTGTCGAGTGGGATCAGCGGGCCGCCGACATCGCTTTCGTTCTTGCCGAAATCGCTGTCGACGGGCAGTCCGGCGGCCTGCAGCGCCTGCTGGATGGCATCGGCGCTCTTGTAGGCGTTGTCCGCGAGCGTGTTGATACGGGTGAGTTGTTCGTTTTCGATGGATTTCAGCGACTGGTTGATCGAGACGAACAGCCTGTCCGCGCGATCGGCGGCTGAATCACTGGGCAGCGGATCGGTGCGGGTCGACCACAAGGAGAACGGCCTGGTGTCGGCGGCGCCAAGGTTGGCGCTCAGGCTGGCGACCGCGTAGTTCTGCGGTTGGCTGATGCTGCCTGTCACCTCGGCGTGCTTGTCGGGCTTGGCAGCCGCTGCCGGGCTATCGCTGGGCACTGTTCCAACGTCAGTCTCGGCGCGTTCGAGCAGCGGCCCGAGACGGCCGTGACGCTGGCTGAGCTGTGTCTGGCGTTCAAGCAGTTCGCTGACCTTGGTTTCCATCAATTGCTGGTCGAGCAGCTGGCGGCTGGTGATGCGGTCGACCTGGGCGCGAAGCGCCGAGATGCGGTCTTCGTAGGCCTGTTGCATGCGCGCCTGGCGCGCGGTGGTGGCGCCGATCAGGTCGTCGCGCAGGACGAGATACGACGTCGCCAGGAGGTAACCGATGGCAATGGCGGCGACCGCTGAACCGATGAATGCCGCAAGCCAGGGCCGGATCGTGAAATGCCTGATCTCGTTGCCTCGGGCGATGATGACCGTGTGCGGTTCCTTGCGTCTGCCGAAGACTGCGGACTGACCGGTTGCGTTCACAGGACCAAGCTTTCGTTTACGACACCACGACTGCCTGATTACACATTATTAGGGTTAACAAAGGCTTTCTGGGTCGATTGCGCGGCGCGGAACGCACGCGACGCGGGCAAAAGGTTGCATGAAAACCGCCAAGGAGCGGTCGTCGCGCCGCTAAATCATTGGCCATGAGCAACAATTTGCTGCCAGCGCAACGATCCCTCGTCCAAGGATAGAGATCCAGAGTTCCTTAACTGTCTTCGATTGCATTTACTTGACGGTTTTCGATTAAAAGCGTGATGGGATTTGGGATTCTATTGGAGATGGGCGGTCTAAGGGATGCTGAGCGATCTGATTGGCAAGATACTCGACAAGCTGTCGGGCACCAGTCTGCTGGCGACCGGGCTCTTGCTGTTGACTGCCCTGGTCAGCGCGCTCGTGGCTTATTGGCGCACGGTCGAGGAGAAGAGCTGGAAGGAGTTCTTCGAGTTCGTCATTCCACATGAAGTCATCACTCATCCCTCGGCAAAGGCCGATCTCATGTTCTGGGTGACGAAGAAGGCGCTGATGCCTTTCCTGATGCTGCCCGCCGGAATTGTTTTCGTCACTGCGGTCGGCTACGGCACCAACTGGCTGTTTTCGACACTCTTCCAGTTCCAGCCGCCTCTGATCGAGGGGCCGGCAGGGCCGGTGACGGTGCTGATCTTCACCATCACAATGCTGCTCGCCTATGACATTTCCTATTATCTCTATCATGTTGCCCAGCATCGCTATCCCGTGCTTTGGGAATTGCACAAGGTGCATCACTCGGCCGAGGTGATGGTCGGGATCACCAAGGACCGGGTCCACCCGCTCGACGAGTTGATGAATCGAGCCTGGGACGGCGTCATCGTCGGCGTCTGCTTTGGCATCTGGTCGCTGATTTCGCTGAATCTGGTCGAACTGACCGTCTTTGGCGTCAACGTCTATGTCATGCGCAACATCCTGATGATGGATTTCGTCAGGCACACGCATTTCAAGATCTCGTTCGGCCCGCTCAACAATCTGATCCTGTGTCCTCATTGGCACCAGCTGCATCACAGCACCGATCCACGCCACTATGACAAGAATTTCGGGCTGCTGTTCTCGTTCTGGGACCGGCTCTTCGGAACATTGTGCGTGCCGAAGCCCGACGAGGATTTCAAGTTCGGACTGGTTGACCGCGATGTGCGCGACTACCAGT
Source organism: Mesorhizobium erdmanii USDA 3471 (assembly GCF_000472705.1). Classification (GTDB taxonomy): domain Bacteria; phylum Pseudomonadota; class Alphaproteobacteria; order Rhizobiales; family Rhizobiaceae; genus Mesorhizobium; species Mesorhizobium erdmanii. The sequence goes on from NZ_AXAE01000008.1 coordinate 219,822, forward strand.
CGCTGGCCGGCCTCTATCTCATGCCGCTGAGGCGGATGTGGGGGCACATTGCCAGGCGTATCCGGTCCGGAAAGCCACGCACCTCGCGATCGACGGAAGGGACACGGCCATGAACGCGCCTTTTGTGCTCGCGATCCCGCGCACGCGCACCTTCGAAATCGTGACATCGGCGACACGCCTGGCCGAGATCGCACCGGCCTGGAATGCGCTCTGGCAGCGTGCCGGCGGGCTTGTCTTCCAGCACCCGGACTGGATCGCGACTTGGTGGCGCACCACCCCGCATCAGGAGCGGCGCACGCTCAGGATCGGGCTTGCCTGGAACGGCGACCGGCTCGATGGCGTGATTGCGCTCGCTACCTTCAAGCGCTCCGGCATCCGCATGCTCGAATGGGCGGCAAAGGATCACAGCGACTATGGCGATGCCCTGGTTGCGCCCGACAGCGATCCGCAGGTGATCTCCCGCCTCTGGCAACATATTTTTGACCAGGGTGGTTTCGACCTCATCTATCTCAACCGCCTGCTGCCGGATGCCGGTGTTCATGCCCTTCTGGACCCGGCCTCGAGCCGTGACACGGCGCTTCGGCCCAACCACCGCAGTGAAGTCAGCTACCGTGTCGCGGGTTCCTGGCAGCGCGGGGCGGAATGGTTCGAGACGCTCTCCAAGAAGGGCCGGCAGAACTACCGTCGTGGCCGCAAGTTCTTGGAAGAAAGCGGTACAGTGCGTTTCCGCTTGCTCGACGCGGACGAGCCGCGCGAGCCGCTGCTTGCGCGGGTCGCGGCGCTGAAGCGCGTCTGGCTCGTCCGGCATGGCCGCGTTTCGGACTTGTTTGACAAGGACTCGCCGGTTCTCGCCGCGCTTGTTTCGGTCCTGGCCGAACTCGGGCTGTTGCGCATTTTTGTGCTGGAACTTGACGAGAAGATCATCGCGGTCTCGATCAATTTCGAGCAGCACGGAACGATGATGGCTTTCATCACCACCTATGATCCTGAATATGAGCGTGCCTCGCCGGGTATGGTCCTGATGATGGACTATATCCAGTGGTCGCTCGACCGTGGCCTGGCCAAGGTCGATTTTCTCTGCGGCGGCGAGGATTTCAAACGGCGTTTCGCCACGCAATCAGTCACGCTGTCGTCGATGATCGGCGCGCGCGGCTTGCGCGGTCATCTCGCCGCGCTGGCCGATCGTGCGAGCCATGTTTCGAAATCCTGGCGGGCGCAGCCGCAGCCGAAGGCCGAAACACCCGACGAGTCAGAACGCCTTGTTTCCGGCACGACCGGAATTGTCGATTGAGTTCGTGGGCCTTCCCCGCGCTCAAAGGGCGCGAACGGCTTCCAGCACTTCCTCGGCATGGCCCTTGACGCGGACCTTGCGCCAAATCCTGGCGATACGTCCGTCACGGCCGATCAGGAACGTCGCCCGTTCGACGCCCATGTATTTGCGGCCATACATCGATTTCTCGACCCATAGATGATAGGCCTCGATCACCTTGCGCTCCTCGTCGGCGGCGAGATCGATCGTCAGGTTGTATTTCGACTTGAACTTGTCGTGCTTCTTGACCGGATCGGGCGACAGGCCGATCACGACGGCGCCGGCCTTCTCGAATTCCGGCTTCAGCTGTGAAAAGCTGATCGCTTCCTGGGTGCAACTCGTGGTGTCGTCCTGCGGGTAGAAATAGAGCACCACCGGCTTGCCGGCGGCCGCGGCGAGACTGAGCGAGCCGCCGCCGTCCCGTGGCAGGTCGAATTGCGGCGCAAGATCGCCCACGTCCAGGTCAGCCATATCGATGCCCTTGTTTGAGGTTACGCGCGAAGCCACACCGATATAGTGTCGACCGGGGATTCGTCCACGAGCGAATTCGTACAACGGAAGATTGCGTGGATCAGGAGCAACCGCAGCACGAGAAGATCAGGTTCAGGCGTGACGAGATCACCGACCTGGGGGCCTTGCCGTCCGCGTGCCGCGTTCCACCGCTCGGCCAGGCGTCGATCGGTCGTGGCTTCCGCATCCTTTCGCGCGTGTTCGCCGGCATGGTGGCGCTCATACTGCTGGCCGCCACGGCCGTCTATCTCATCGGCCTTTCCGGCATCGGGTCGGACCGGCTGCGTATCGAGGCAGAAACCGCTATCGAGAAACTCGCCGGCGTCGATGTCCATGTCGCGGTCGGGCCTGCCCGCATCACCCTCGACAGTTCGAGCTTCGTGGCCCTCCAGGTGAGCGATGTCAGCCTGGAGACCGGCGACGGCAAGCCGATGGCCGATGCCGGTCGTGTGCGCTTTGGTGTCCGCCTGATACCGCTGCTTTGGGGTGACGTGCGGCTGACCAGCGCCAGGATTTCCGATGCCCACATCGTCACGGCGGCGATGCCGTCCGGCGGCGACTGGACAGCGCAATTGCGCAATGAGGATGGCCTCATCGATCCGGAGAAACTTTCCGAGGCGGTGTTCGGCAACATCCATCGGGCGCTTGATGCCGTGCGGGAAGATTCGATGCGGCGGATAGATCTCCGCAATGTCGAATTCGTGCTGCCTGAAACCGGATCGATCAAACGGGTCAAGATCGCCGACGCTTCCGTGGTCCAGTCGGGGCCGGGCGGCATGACGTTTTCCTCCAAGGCGGATGTCGATGGCCGAAAGGTCACCGTCGCCGCTTCCGCCACCCGAGATATCGGGGCGCACCGCGTGACGGCGCTGAGTGCGAACATCGATCTGGCGGCTGCCGACGACACCGCGGCAAGCGCCCGGAAGCTGGGCGCCGTCGCGTTGAAACTGACGGGATCGGAAGGAGCAGGCACCACTGCATCACAGCTGACGGCGGCCCTGTCGTCGACGGGTTCCGTGCTCGATCTTGGTGCCCGCGGGCTGCTGCCGGCCGACGTCGATTTGAATGCGACGCTGGTCGATGGCAGCAACAAGCTCCAGGTGGACAGGCTGCTGCTGAAAACCGGCCGGTCTTCGTTCGATTTTGGCGGCTCGATAGGGCCAAAACCCGCGACCGGGGCGGCGGGGGAGGAGCCTTCCTATCGTTACGACTTGACCAGCGACGGTTCGACCCTGGCGCCATCGGAATCGCCCGAGCCCGCGCTGACCTTCCTCGCCCGCATCGCCGGCGTCTATCAGACCAAAAGCCACAAACTGGTGGCCGAGCAGATCGCGGTCCGGTCCGCCGCATCCAGCGAAGTGCTCGGCACCGCGGCCGTGGAGTTCGTCGACGGCAAGGCTCCGGGCATCAATCTGGCGCTCAACGTCCATGACATGCCGGTCTCGCACGTCAAGCAACTGTGGCCGTGGTTTTCAGCCCGCAATGCGCGGCTCTGGGTGCTGGCCAATCTGTTCGGCGGCCGCGTCGTCGATGCCAATCTTCAGTTCCATGTCGTGCCGGACCGCCTCGGCAACGGCGTGCCGCTTTCGGCAGACGAGGTGTTCGGCCGTTTCCAGATCGAAGGATCGCGTTTCGACACCGCCGGCCGCATCCCGCCGATACGTGACGCGGTCGGCGTCGTCGCTTTCCACGGCAATGATGTCGACATTTCACTGTCCTCGGGCACCGTCTTCATGCCCAGCGGCCGCACCGTGGCAGCCAGCAACGGCACGCTGAGCGTCAAGGCGGCGAACCATCCGCCGGTCATCGGCGCGCTCGACATCGATGTCGCGGGGGAGGCGCCGGCGGTCGCCGAACTTGCCTCCTACGAACCGATCAATGCCATGCGCCATGTCGGCTTCCTGCCGGAGGACCTGTCCGGCACCGTTACTGGCCATGTCAGGGCCGATATACCGTTGCAGTCAGGCGTCGACACCTCGAAGCTCGACTGGCAGGTGTCGCTCGACTACACCGGCCTGTCGCTGGCCAAGCCGTTGGAGGGCCAGACCGTGACCGATGCCGGCGGCTCGATCACGGTCGATCCGCAGAAGGCGGTGATCTCCGCCAAGGCGTCGCTGAACGGCATTCCGGCCGAACTCGACCTTGTCGAACCGCTGGCCGATGATGGGCCGGCGCGCAGCCGCAAGGTGGCCCTGGTGCTAGACGACAAGGTCCGCGCCGCCGCCATGCCCGGCCTGACGCCGCTGCTGGGCGGAACGGTGAAAGTCGCTATCGACAAGAGCGGCACCGGCAATCAGAACGTCTCGGCCGATCTGACCAACGCCAGGCTGGACATTCCATGGGCCGGCTGGAGCAAGGGGGCAGGGGTCCCCGCCAACGTGACTTTCGTGATGACCAAGTCGGGCGATACCACGACGCTCTCCGATTTCAACCTCGACGGCAAGACATTCTCCGTCGACGGTAGCATCGTTTTGATCAACGGCGCCCTGTCATCGGCCAAATTCAGCAAGGTCACGCTGAACCGGGGGGACGATGTCGCCATTTCGGTGAAGCGGTCGGGCAAGGGCTATGCGGTCGACATCAATGGCAATGCGCTCGACGCCCGTTCACTGATCAAGCAGTTCACCTCTGATGTCGACGCCGCGACTAAGACGACCGGGACAGACAACATTTCCGTCAGCGCCGACGTCGAGCAGCTCACCGGTTTCCACGACGAGCAACTGTCCAACCTGAAGCTCGATTACAGCGCGGCCGGCTCAAGGGTGAATGGGCTGAAGGTCAGCGCCACGGCAAGCTCGGGCGCGGCAATCGCCGTGAGCAACACGACCGGCGACGGCCGGCGCTCGCTCAACGTGCAGTCGGCGGACGCCGGCGCGATCCTGAGATTCCTCAACATCTATGAGCATATGGAAGGCGGGTCGATCGCGCTGGCGCTGACTGGGGCCGGCGATGGGCCGATGAAGGGCAAGGTCGACACCAGCAACTTCTTCATCGTCAACGAACCGAAACTCGCCTCCATCGTCTCCACCACGCCGGCCGGTGACAACCGAAGCCTCAACCAGGCGGTCAAGGGCAATCTCGACACCTCGCGGGTGAAGTTCGAGCGCGGTTATGCCGAGATCGAGAAAGGCAGCGGCTATCTGAAGCTAGCCAACGGCGTGCTGCGCGGCCCGCGCATCGGCACGACCTTCCAGGGCATTCTCTACGACCAGAACAACAATATGGACATGACCGGCACCTTCATGCCGGTCTATGGTCTCAACCGCATCTTCGGCGAACTGCCCATCGTAGGCGCGCTTCTGGGCAACGGCCGCGACCGCGGCCTGATCGGCGTCACCTACCGGCTCAGGGGCAACGCCAACAAGCCGGTGCTCGACGTCAACCCGCTGTCGGTGATTGCACCGGGCATATTCAGGTCGATCTTCGAGTATCGATGAGCGGCCTCAGGCGGGCCGCACAAGGATGTGTTTTTTCTTGCCCAGTGAAAGCTTTACGACGTTTTCCGGACTCAGATCCTGAAGCGTGACCGCGCGGCGGTCGTCGCTGACCGGCTGATCGTTGATACGAACCGCGCCGCCCTGGATGTGCCGGCGTGCCTCGCCGTTGGACGATGCCAGCCCGGCCGTCACCAGCAGCGACAGGATACCGATGCCGGCTTCCAGCGCCGACCGGTCCGCGTCCACGGTCGGCAAGGTGTCGGCGAGCGCGCCTTCCTCGAAGGTTTTTCGCGCGGTTTCCTCGGCCTGGTTTGCCGCGTCTCGACCGTGGACGATCGCCGTCGTCTCCGTGGCCAGGACCTTCTTGGCCTCATTGATCTCGGAGCCGCCGAGCGCGGCCAGCCGCGCGATTTCGTCGAGAGGCAGGCGGGTGAATATCTTCAGGAAGCGCTCGACATCGGCATCCTCGGTGTTGCGCCAGTATTGCCAGAAATCATAGGGTGAGAAGAGGTCGCCGTTGAGCCACACCGCACCTTTCGCCGATTTGCCCATCTTGGCGCCGGAGGATGTCGTGAGCAGCGGCGTGGTCAGCGCGTAAAGCTGCGGCGTGCCCATGCGATGGCCGAGATCGACGCCGTTGATGATGTTGCCCCACTGGTCCGATCCGCCCATCTGCAGGCGGCAGTTCTGGCGCCGGGCGAGTTCGACGAAATCGTAGCCCTGCAGGATCATGTAGTTGAATTCGAGGAACGACAGCGACTGCTCGCGGTCGAGCCGCAGCTTGACGCTGTCGAATGTCAGCATGCGATTGACCGAAAAATGCCTGCCGACATCGCGCAGGAACTCGACATAGTTGAGTTTCATCAGCCAGTCGGCATTGTTGACCATGACGGCGTCGTTCGGGCTGTCGCCGAAACGCAGTATGCGGCCGAAGATGCGCTTGATGCCTTCGATGTTGGTGGCGATCGCCTCCGGCGTCAAAAGGCTGCGCTGGTCGTCGCGGAAGGACGGATCGCCGATCATCGACGTGCCGCCACCCATCAGCGCGATCGGCCGGTGCCCGGTCTCCTGCAGCCAGTAAAGCATGGTCGCCGAGATCAGGTTGCCGATATGCAGGCTGGTAGCGGTGGCGTCATAGCCGACATAGGCAGTGACCGTCTCCTTGGCGAAAAGCTGGTCGAGGCCGGTCTCATCCGAAATCTGGTGGATGAAGCCGCGCTCGCTCATCGTGCGCAGGAAATCGGATTTGAAGGCAGGCATGGTTTGTTTCCCGAAAGCGTCAGCCCGGTCTGGCGCGGGCGTATGTGAACGGGCGCGTTTAGCATCCAAGCGCGATCAGCAAAAGTGGAATCCGGTTTTGCGCCTGATCGCACGTCAACCAGGAGTTCGCGATCAGCGAAAGTGGAATCCGGTTTTGCGTCCGCTCGCCTGCGCGCGAAGGACCACAAGATGTCTTGATGATCACCGGTTGTTGAAACGGCACAACGGGCCGTCCGGCACCAATGCTTGCTTCATCGTTTCGGCTGGCGTAATGAGGCGCCGCGCCAAAGGGTCTTGCAGCCCACGACCTAGAGCGGCACCGCACGGCATCCACCAAATGCCATATTCGACGACAGAGCCCCGACGCGACATGCCGGACGCATTGATATCCATCGTCATTCCTTGCAGGAACGAGGCGGCAAACCTGCCGCTGCTGATCGATGAGATCGAGGCGGCGATGGCTGGGCGCGACTTCGAGCTGATCATCGTCAATGACGGCTCGACCGACGAGACGGCCGCCGTGCTCACCGAGCAGGCAGCGCTTCGTTCTTTCCCGGTACGGGAATTGCGGCACCAGAAATCCGCTGGCCAGAGCCTTTCGGTACGCTCGGGCGCCTGGGCGGCACGCGGCGGTATCGTCGCCACGATCGATGGCGATGGGCAGAACGATCCGCAATACATTCCGGTTCTGGTCGACGCCTTGCGGCAGGCCGGCCCCGATTTCGGCGCCGCCCAGGGGCAGCGCCTCAAGCGCCGCGACAGCAAGGTCAAGCAACTGGCGTCGCGCTTCGCCAACTGGCTGAGAAATGCCATCCTGCACGACGAGACGCGCGACACCGGCTGCGGCCTGAAGGCGGTTCATACCGATATCCTGCGCAAACTGCCATTCTTCGACGGCACCCATCGCTTCGTCCCGGCCCTGGTCATCCAGGAGGGCTATCGCGTCGTGCATTGCGACGTCGTCGACAGGTCGCGCCGGCATGGCAAATCGAATTACGGCATTTTCGACCGTGGCCTGCAGGGTGCGCTCGATCTTGGCGGTGTCTGGTGGCTGCGCCGCAGGCGCCGCAGAATGCCAAAAGTAGAGGAAATCAAGCGTGTTTAACGTGCTTCAGGAACTGGGGACCTGGCTCCACCAGGTTTTCATCAAGCAATTCGATGCCTGGATCCTGCTCGGCTTCGTGGCGCAGTTCTTCTTCACCATGCGCTTTGTCGTGCAGTGGCTGGCCTCGGAAAAGGCCAAGCGCAGCGTGGTGCCGGTCGCCTTCTGGTTCTTCTCGCTGTTCGGCGGCGGCCTGCTTCTGATCTATGCCATCCAGCGCCAGGATCCGGTGTTCATCGCCGGCCAGGCCATGGGCATGTTCATCTACATCAGGAATCTCTGGTTGATCGCCAATGAGCGCAAGGCGGCGATGACCAAGGTCGATTGAACGGCCCGCGACATCAAGACATGACCAGAGAGGCTCAAGCATGGCGTTGAACAGGAACTACATTCTTCTTTTCCTGTTCAGCCTGGTGATGACGGTTTCGGGGCTGGCATCGCTGCCGCCGATCGACCGCGACGAGTCGCGCTTCGTTCAGGCGACCAAGCAGATGGCCGAGAGCGGCGACTATGTCGACATCCGCTTCCAGGACGCCTCGCGCTACCAGAAACCCGTCGGTATCTACTGGCTGCAATCCGCCGCCGTGACTCTGAGCGGCAAAGGCGCCGAGGCGCCGATCTGGGTCTACCGCACGATCTCGACTCTGGGCATTGCCATTGCGGTGCTGGCGATAGCCTGGACGGGGACCAATCTCTTCGGCGCCAATGCCGGCATCGCCGCCGGCCTGGTAATGGCGGCGATCTTCGCCACCGCTTTCGAGGGCCGGGACGCCAAGACCGATGCGATGCTGCTGGCCTGCTGCGTGGCGGCGCAAGGTGCGCTGGCGCAGATCTATCTGGCAGCGCGCCGCAACCAACCTGTGGCCGGCCATCTCTGGTGGATTTTCTGGATCGCGCAAGGGGCGGCGATCCTGATCAAGGGGCCGATTGCGCCGCTGCTGTCAGCGCTGACCATCGCGGTGTTGTTTGCCTTCGAGCGTGACGGGCGCTGGCTGTCGAAACTCAGGATCGGTCGCGGTCTGTTACTGGTCGTGATCATCGCGTTGCCCTGGCTTGCCGCGATTACCTGGAAGAGCCACGGCGCTTTCCTGCAGCAGGCCGTCGGCAAGGATATGCTTGGCAAGGTTGCGTCGGGCGAAGAATCGCATGGCCTGCCGCCCGGCTTCTATATGCTGACCTATTCGCTGTTCATGTGGCCGTTCGGGCTGATCGCGGTCGGCGCTGGCCTCCAGGCCATCAACCGTCTGCGCGACGATGTCAGGCTGCGCTTCTGCCTGGCTTGGTACATCCCGTTCTGGCTAGTCTTCGAGCTCATTCCAACCAAGTTGCCGCACTACGTCCTGCCGGTCTATCCCGGCGCGGCGCTGCTGATCGGATGGCTGCTGACATTGCAGCCTGATGATGCCAACACCCCGCTGAAACGCTGGCAGCAATGGCTGTGGTGGTCGACGGCCTTCGGGCTGGTCATGGTCAGCCTCGGCCTGGCGGCGGTCTGTATCGGAGCGCCGATCTATCTCACCCACACTTTCTCTTGGTGGAGCATCCCGGCCGCCGCCGCGGCGCTCGGCACGGGCTATTTCGCTTTTTCGCGGCAGTTGCAGGTGCCGCTGCCCCGCATCGGAGCCACCGCCGCCTGTGCCGGTATCACCTATGCCTTGCTGTTCGGGGTCATCGCCCCGTCGCTGAAGCCGATCTGGCTGAGCCCGGCAATCAAGCAGGCGGTGATTGCCAACCAGCCTTGCGAGACGACGGTACTGGCCTCGTCGCGGTACCAGGAACCAAGTCTGGTGTTCCTGGTCGGCACCAACACTGTTCTGACCAATGTCGGCGGCGTGGCGGAACATCTGCTTGCCGATCCCGCCTGTGCTTTGGGCCTGGCGCCGATCGAAGACGAGCAGAAACTGAATGGCATGCTTTCGGTGCAAGGCAAATCGGTGAACCGCGTCGCCGAGATCGACGGCTTCAACTATTCGTCGGGAGACAAAATGTCGCTCGGCCTCTATCGTGTGGCTCCATGACGGCTCGTCGATGAATTCCCAATGCTCGTGAAACCGCGCTCTTCCGTTTCCGCCAGGCTCCTTGCGATGGGGCGCCGATCCCCTGACAATTTTCGCGACACCATGCGGATCGTGAGAAGGCGCTTTGCCGTTCGTCCCGCGCGTTACCCCAACATCGCATGGCCGGTATGGGGTCTGGCCTGGTTGTTGCTGACGGCGGCGGCATTTGTTCTCCTCGACGCGCCGGCAGGGATGGTTCACGGCCAATGGTCGGGCGCCAGGCTGGCCGAATTCCTGACCCAGTTCGCGCTCGGCGGCTGGTATCTGATCCCGTCAGCGCTTCTGCTGGTCGCTGCCAATCTGACCGATTGGCGCAGCCTTTCCCGGCGATCGCTGATGCTGGTCTACAACTGGACCTGTGTCGCTTTCCTGGTGCTGAGCTCGGTTGGGCTGTCCGGCCTGCTGGTCAATGTCCTGAAATACGCGATCGGCCGGGCGCGCCCGCTCTACTTCCAGGATTTCGGTGTCCTTGCGCTGCATCCTTTTGCCTTCGACGCGCGCTTTGCCGGTTTTCCTTCTGGCCATGCCACGACGATGGGGGCGGTGTTCGGTGTGCTTCTGCTTTTGTTTCCACGGCGCTGGACTATTGCCCTGGTGATCACCGCCTGTTTCGCCTCGACCAGGGTTTTCGTCGGCGCGCACTATCCAAGCGACACCGTCGCCGGCTTCGGCCTTGGCTGCGCCTTCGCGCTCGCTTGTGGGCTGGTTTTTGCCCGTCTCGGCTTCATCTTCCGCCCGACGCCGTCCGGATTGCCGGTCCGCAAAGCATCGTTCCGCCTGATTGCGCCGCAGAAATAGGTCCCTGCTACTTACCGTCCAGTCCGCCGTAGGACCTCACCAGCTTGACCATGTCGGAAGAGTTGGCCACTTCGCTTTCGAGCCCTTGCGCGACGCCGGCGCGATCGGCGACGGGCCGGTTCTGGCTGACCTTCCACTTGCCGTGGATCTCGCTGATCTCGATCTCCAGTCCGATGATGCCCTTGATCTGCGACTGGATAAAGGGCGCTGGCGCATCGGTGACCGCCCAGGGCGCCGCGCGAGGACCTTCCTGCGAGGCAGTCAGGTCGCCGATCTGCTGTGCCAGCCATTCCTGGTCGTCGATCACTTTGGCGCTGCCGCGCACCTGCACGATGGCATAGTTCCAGGTTGGCACCACCTTGCCGGTCTCGCGCTTGGTCTCATACCAGGACGGCGTCACATAGGCATCGGTGCCCTGGAAGACCACCAGCACGGGCGATAACGGGTTTTCCGCGATAAGCTTCCATTGCGGATTGGCCTTGGCCATATGAGCGCGCAACCTGCCGTTCGGCATGGCGGCCGCATCGAGCAGGAACGGGATGGCATTGGCCTCCGGCCCGTCGGGCCCGTTCGAGATCAGCATGCCGAGCGGATGCGCCCTTATCAGCCCGTGCAGGACATCGGGCCGCGTTTCCTGGAAATGGGAAGGCTCGTACATCGGCGCTCGCGCCTTTCTTCGCTTACCTCAGCCGCTTCGGTCGCGGGTCGGACAATTCGCCCGCCAGCCGGCGATCGAGATAGTCGGCGCATTCCTCGATCAGAAGATCGGCGTCGTTGGCGAAAAAGTGGTTGGCTCCAGGCAGGGTCTTCTGCGTGATGGTGATGCCCTTCTGCGTGTGCAGCTTGTCGACCAGGCCTTGTACATCCTTCGGCGGCGCCACCTTGTCGGCATCGCCATGGATGATCAGGCCCGATGACGGGCAGGGCGCCAGGAACGAGAAATCATAGGTGTTGGGCTGCGGCGCGATCGAGATGAAGCCCTCGATCTCGGGCCGGCGCATCAACAGCTGCATGCCGATCCACGAGCCGAACGAATAGCCGGCGACCCAGCAGCTCTTCGAATCCGGATGCAGCGACTGGACCCAGTCGAGTGCGGCAGCGGCGTCGGACAACTCGCCGGTGCCGTGGTCGAATTCGCCCTGGCTGCGGCCGATGCCGCGGAAATTGAAGCGCAGCGTGGTGAAATCGCGCTTCTGGAACATGTAGAAGAGGTCATAGACGATCTTGTTGTTCATCGTGCCGCCGAACTGCGGATGCGGATGCAAGACGATGGCGATCGGCGCGCTCTTTTCCTTGGAGGGCTGGTAGCGTCCCTCCAGGCGGCCGGCCGGACCGGTGAAAATGACCTCAGGCATGAAATACTCCACTTACGTATACGAATGCGCGGCGCCCGGAACGAACCTTCCTCTGGCCTTGACGCAGGGCGAGCGTCTTCTTAGAAGCTAGTTTAGAACTATTCAAAACTGAGTGGCCACACGTCGAGCCCGGCCACCCGCGCCGCAAGCCGCGTAAATAGGACGGCTCGCCTTGGAATTTCAAGGAAATAACGCCATACGACAACCGAATGGCTTCTGACGGGATCAACTGGACGAAAATGGCGGTAAAACGCGCCTATCTCGACTATAATGCCAGTGCTCCGCTGCTCCCAGCGGCGCGCGAGGCCATGGTCGCGGCGCTCGAGGTGATCGCCAACCCGTCATCGGTCCATGCCGAGGGCCGTGCCGCGCGGCGCTCGATCGAGACGGCAAGGCGCGAGGTCGCGGCTCTGGTGAATGCCAGGCCAGAACATGTCGTGTTCACATCAGGCGCGACGGAGGCCGCCTCGACGCTGCTGGCCCCCGATTGGCGGATGGGGCGCGGCAGCGTGCGCATGAGCCGGCTTTACGTCTGCGAGACCGATCATCCCTGCCTGCTGAATGGCGGGCGTTTCCCGGCGGCGCAGGTGACGCCCATCGGCGTCGATGCCAATGGCATTGCCGACCTTGCCGCCTTGGAGGGGGCGCTTACCCACCATGACAAGGCCGATGGCCTGCCGCTGGTGGCGATCCATGCCGCCAACAACGAGACCGGCGTCATCCAACCGATCGATCGGATCGCGGCGATCGTCAAGGCCGCGGGCGGCGTTCTTGTCGTCGACGCGGTTCAGGCGGCGGGTCGCGTTTCGATCGACATGTCAGCTGGATACGCCGATTATTTGATTCTTTCTTCGCACAAGATCGGCGGCCCCAAGGGTGTTGGCGCCATCGTCGCCGCCGCCGATCTGATGATGCCGAAGCCGCTGATTAATGGCGGCGGCCAGGAGAAGGGCCATCGCGGCGGCACCGAAAACCTCGCCGCCATGTCAGGCTTTGGCGTCGCGGCACGCGAGGCGCTGGCCGGGCTGCATAAGATCGAAGCGGTGCGCGAACGCCGCGACGAAATCGAAACTTTCATAAAAATGCTGGTGCCGGAAGCGGAAATCTTTGGAACCGGCGCGCCGAGGCTTGCCAACACGACATTCTTCGCTATTCCGGGCGTCAAAGCCGAAACCGCGCAGATCGCTTTTGATCTGGCCGGTGTCGCGCTGTCGGCCGGGTCCGCCTGCTCGTCGGGCAAGGTTGGGCCAAGCCACGTGCTGAAAGCCATGGGTTACGGCGACAGTCTGGGCGCCTTGCGCGTGTCGATCGGCATGGCGACCGGCGCTGAGGACATCGAACTGTTTCGCACCGCACTGGCGGGTATAGCAGCGCGGCAGGCCGCCAGGGAAAAGGCGGATAGGGAAAAAGCCGCTTAGCGGTTGAACGATTTTGGGCCTTCCGGCCTGGTAGAGCCGTGCGTTTCATGCTGGCCGGGTGAATTTCCGGTCGAAGCGCACTATATGGAACTTACGCTGCCGCGAGCGCTTCTTCGGTGTTCATTTCGGCGGTGCCATAGTTTGAAAACTGTCGGGCCTTGACCCCGGCGTGGATGGAGAACGCATATGCCTGCTGTGCAGGACACGATCGATCGGGTCCGAAAGATCGACGTCGACCAATACAAATACGGATTTGAGACCGAGATTGCTGTCGACAAGGCCCCCAAGGGCCTGAGCGAAGACATCATCCGTTTCATATCGGCCAAGAAGGACGAGCCGTCCTGGATGCTGGAATGGCGTCTGGAAGCCTATCGGCGCTGGCTGACGCTGGAAGAGCCGACCTGGGCGCGCGTTCACTATCCGAAGATCGATTTCCAGGACATCTACTACTACGCCGCGCCGAAAAGCACGCCCGGCCCGACTTCGCTCAGCGACGTCGATCCTGAAATCCTGAAAGTCTACGAGAAGCTCGGCATTCCGCTCAAGGAGCAGGAGATCCTGGCAGGGGTGCAGAAGACCGACGTCTCGGAACTCGAGGAAGCCAGCGACAACGTCTACAAGTCGGGCCGCGTCGCCGTCGATGCGGTGTTCGATTCCGTGTCCGTCGTCACCACCTTCAAGAAGGAGTTGGCGCAGGCCGGCGTCATCTTTTGCTCGATCTCGGAAGCGATCCGCGAGCATCCCGAACTGGTGCAGAAATATCTCGGCTCGGTCGTGCCGACATCGGACAATTACTACGCCACCCTGAATTCGGCCGTCTTCACCGACGGTTCGTTCGTCTTCGTGCCCAAGGGCGTGCGTTGCCCGATGGAGCTGTCGACCTATTTCCGCATGAACGAGAAGAACACCGGCCAGTTCGAGCGTACGCTGATCATTGCCGAGGAGGGGGCGTACGTCTCCTATCTCGAAGGCTGCACGGCGCCGCAGCGCGATGAGAACCAGCTGCATGCCGCGGTCGTCGAACTGGTGGCGCTCGACGATGCCGAGATCAAATACTCGACGGTGCAGAACTGGTACCCCGGCGACGCCGACGGCAAGGGCGGCATCTACAATTTCGTCACCAAGCGCGGTGACTGCCGTGGCGACCGTTCGAAGATCTCGTGGACACAGGTCGAAACCGGTTCGGCGATCACCTGGAAATACCCGAGCTGCATCCTGCGCGGCGACGACTCTTCCGGCGAGTTCTACTCGATCGCCGTGTCGAACGGTTACCAGCAGGTCGATAGCGGCACCAAGATGATCCATCTCGGCAAGAACACGTCGAGCCGCATCATCTCCAAGGGCATCGCCGCCGGCTTCTCGCAGAACACCTATCGCGGGCAGGTCTCGGCGCACCGCAAGGCGACCAACGCCCGCAACTTCACCAATTGCGACTCTCTGTTGATCGGCGACCAGTGCGGCGCGCACACCGTGCCCTACATGGAAGCCAAGAACTCGACGGCGCAGTTCGAGCACGAAGCGACGACGTCGAAGATTTCCGAGGACCAGAAATTCTACGTCATGCAGCGCGGCATTCCCGAAGAGGAAGCGATCGCGTTGATCGTCAACGGCTTCGTCAAGGACGTCATCCAGCAACTGCCGATGGAGTTTGCCGTCGAAGCGCAGAAGCTGATCGGCATCTCGCTTGAGGGCTCGGTCGGCTGACCGGACAGATATTCAGGAAACCAAAGAATGCTTGAGATCAAGAACCTGCATGCCCGCATCGTCGATGACGGCACCGAAATCATCCGCGGCCTCAACCTGACCGTGAAAGCCGGCGAGGTAGCCGCGATCATGGGACCGAACGGTTCGGGCAAGTCGACGCTGTCCTATATCCTCGCCGGCCGCGAGGACTATGAAGTCACCGAAGGCGACATCCTCTATAATGGCCAGTCGATCCTCGAAATGGATCCGGCCGAGCGCGCCACGTCAGGCATCTTCCTCGCCTTCCAGTATCCGATGGAAATACCGGGCGTGGCGACCATGGAATTCCTGAAGGTGGCGATGAACGAGCAGCGCAAGGCGCGTGGCGAGGAGCCGCTGAAGATCCCGGAATTCCTGAAGCGGGTGAAGGAAGCCGCCGCGTCGCTCAGCATGGACATGGCAATGCTGAAGCGACCGCTCAATGTCGGCTTCTCCGGCGGCGAGAAGAAGCGTGCCGAGATCCTGCAGATGAAGCTCTTGGAACCAAAGCTCTGCGTGCTCGACGAGACCGATTCCGGCCTCGACATCGATGCGCTGAAGATCGTTTCCGACGGCGTCAACGCGCTGCGCGCGCCCGACCGGGCATTTTTGGTCATCACCCACTACCAGCGCCTGCTCGAGCACATCGTGCCTGACAGCGTGCACGTGCTCTACAAGGGCCAGGTCATCAAGTCCGGCGACAAGTCGCTGGCGCTCGACCTCGAAGCCAACGGCTATGCCGGCGTGATCGGCGAAGCCGCGTGAGATGCCAGAAGGCAAGGTCAAACTGATGAATATGCACACACAACCGCAGCGGACACCGGCCGAGACCGCGTTGATCGACGCGTTCGGCGACCGGCTGTCGCTGTTGCCGGGCGACGGGGCGGTGATGCTGAAGCGCGACGACGCCATCGAAGCGATCAAGCACGGCCTGCCGACGCGGCGTATTGAATCCTGGCACTATACGGACCTGCGCCGGCTGTTGAACGTCGTGCCGGCCTTCGATCCGGCCGCCTTGGCCAAGGCCGTCGCGCCTATCGTCGAGGGCTCCGCCGTCCTGCCGGTGCTCAACGGCACATCCGATGCGAAGGCGCCTGCCATCGAGGGCGTTGCCGTGCAGCGCCTGTCGGAAAAGCTGATCGACGGCAGCATCGTGCTCGGGCTCGACCCCTATGGCAGCGATGATGCGATCGGTGCACTGAACACGGCTTTCGTCGCTGACGGGTATTTTGTCGACATCGCCGATGGCGTCGAGTTGGAAAAGCCGATCGAGCTGCAGAATTTGCAGGCCGGCGGCCAGACCCATGTGCGCCTGCCCGTCCGCGTCGGCGCCGGCGCCAAAGCGGTCATCGTCGAGCGTCAGGCGGGTGAGGGGGCTGCCCTGGTCAGTTCCGTCAGCCAGCTCGTGCTCGGCGAAGGCGCCGAGGTGACGTGGCTGATCGTCCAGGAGCAGCCGGACACGGCGACGCATCTGGCGCAATTCAAGGCCCATATCGGCAAGAACGCGAAATTGACGCTCTTCGTCATGAACGCAGGCGGCAAGCTCGTGCGCCAGGAGATCATGGTCAAGACGACGGGCGAAGGCGCCGACTTCAAGCTGCGCGGCATCAATCTTCTGGCTGGCGACGCCCATACCGATGTGACCATGGTGCTCGACCACGCCGTGCCGCACACCACCTCGACTGAGATCATCCGCAACGTGGTGACGGGCAAGGCGCGCGGCGTCTTCCAGGGTCGTATCAACGTCCATCAGTACGCGCAGAAGACCAACGCCAAGATGGCCTGCAACACGCTGCTTCTGTCGGACGACGGCGAGTTCTCGACCAAGCCGGAGCTCGAAATCTTCGCCGACGACGTCGTCTGCGGCCACGGCGCGACCGTCACCGAGATCGACCACGACCATCTGTTCTACCTGATGGCGCGCGGTGTCGACGAAAAGTCCGCGCGAGGATTGCTCGTCAAAGCCTTCGTCGCCGAGGTGATCGAGGAACTGGACGACGTTACGATTGTCGAGGCGCTGGAAGCACGGCTGGACGATTGGTTTTTGACACACGGGTGATATGATGAACGCTCCAGGCAAGATCGGAGATTTCTACGACGTCGAGGCGATCCGTCGCGACTTCCCGATCCTGTCGCGTGAAGTCTACGGCAAGAAGCTGGTCTATCTCGACAACGGTGCCTCTGCGCAGAAGCCGCAGGTGGTGCTGGATACGATTCAGCATGCCTATTCCCAGGAATACGCCAACGTCCATCGCGGCCTGCATTTCCTGTCCAACGCAGCGACCGACGCTTACGAAAAGGCGCGCGAAACGGTACGCCGCTTCCTCAACGCACCGAGCACCGACAACATCGTCTTCACCTCGAACACGACCTCGGCGATCAACACGGTTGCCTATGGCTATGGCATGCCCAATATCGGCGAGGGCGACGAGATCGTGCTGTCGATCATGGAGCACCACTCCAACATCGTGCCCTGGCATTTCATCCGCGGGCGGCAAGGCGCCAAACTGGTCTGGGTGCCGGTCGACGATCTCGGCGTCTTCCACATCGAGGAATTCGAGAAGCGTTTGACCGACCGCACCAAGCTTGTCGCCATTACCCAGATGTCGAATGCGCTGGGCACGGTGACGCCGATCAAGGAGATCGTGCGCATCGCGCATGCGCGCGGCATTCCGGTCCTCGTCGACGGCAGCCAGAGCGCCGTGCACATGCCGATCGACGTGCAGGATCTCGATTGCGATTTCTTCGTCTTCACCGGTCACAAGGTTTATGGTCCTTCGGGCATCGGCGTGCTCTACGGCAAGAAGGACATTCTCGCCGGTATGCGCCCGTTCATGGGCGGCGGCGAGATGATCGAGGAGGTGACGGAAGACATCGTCACATACAACGAGCCGCCGCATCGCTTCGAAGCCGGCACGCCGCCGATCGTCCAGGCGATCGGGCTGGGTGCGGCCCTCGATTACATGGAAAAAATTGGCCGCGAACGCATCGCCGCGCATGAGGAAGACCTCAAGATTTATGCCCACGAGCGGCTGCGCGCCGTCAATTCGCTGCGCATCTTCGGCGACGCACCCGGCAAGGGCGCCATCATCTCGTTCGAATTGCAAGGTATCCATGCCCATGACGTGTCGATGGTGATCGACAGGCAGGGCGTGGCTGTCCGCGCGGGCACCCATTGCGCCCAGCCGCTGTTGAAACGTTTTGGCGTAACCTCCACATGCAGGGCATCGTTCGGCATGTATAATACAAGGGCCGAAGTCGACGCTTTGGCCGAGGCGCTTGAAAAAGCGCGTAAATTCTTCGGGTGATGACGACCATGGACGATGTGAGCACGACCGCTGGGACCGCGCCGGAAACGGCTGCAAATGGCATTGTTTCGGCCTCGGCCATTCCCGCCGACGAACTGGCGCGGCTGACCGACGACATCGTTTCGGCGCTGAAAACCGTCTACGATCCGGAAATCCCGGCCGACATCTACGAGCTTGGCCTCGTCTACAAAATCGACATCGAGGACGACCGCTCGGTCAAGATCGACATGACGCTGACCGCGCCCGGCTGCCCGGTGGCCGGCGAAATGCCGGGCTGGGTGGAAAACGCCGTCGGCGCCGTCGAAGGCGTGTCTGGCGTCGAGGTCAACATGACCTTCGACCCGCCGTGGACACCGGACCGCATGTCGGAAGAGGCACAGGTGGCGGTAGGTTGGTACTAGGCAGGCAAAGGCTGGCGCACTTGCGCCTGTGGTAAAACTTCACCATTTTAGGTGAGGAATCATTCGGCAGGCCTTGAACCTGCATGGAATGGAGAAGGAAAAAGAATGGGACGCTTCGCCGTCATCACGATGACAGAAAAGGCCGCCGACCGGGTGCGCGAGATCGTCGCCACACGCGACAACGCGCATGGCATCCGTCTTGGCATCAAGAAGGGCGGCTGCGCCGGCATGGAATACACGGTCGACCTGGTGACCGAGCCCAACACCAAGGACGACCACATCGAGCGCGACGGCGCGCATGTCTATGTCGCGCCGGAGGCCGCCCTTTTCCTGTTCGGCACGCAGATGGATTTCGAGCAGACGACATTGCGCACCGGTTTCACCTTCCACAACCCGAACCAGAGTTCGGCCTGTGGCTGCGGCGAATCCGTCGAACTGAAGCCGGCCGACTTGAAGGCGCTGGCGGAAGCACGCGCCTCTGCCTGATCTTCCTTCGCCCCGTTTACGGGGAGGTGAGGAATGGTCCGCGTAGCGGACGAAAAGCCAATTGCTTGGCTTTTCGAATGATGAACGGTCCGAAGGGCCGGATGAGGGGCAGCGCCAAGTTCTGAGAAGCTGACGCCGCCCCCTGTCACTCCACCCACATGCCGGTCCGCTTGTGCCAGTCGGCGATCGACTCTTCCGGGTAGACATCGAACACCTTGTCGCGCTTGCCGATCACGGGTTCGACCCAGTTCGCCTTGTATTTCAGCATCAGATGCACCTTTTCAGGCGGCTTCGGCAGGTCGCTGTCGATCGCCGACGCGAAGGGATGCACTAGCTCCGGCCAGGTCGGGTCATAGAGCCACAGCGCCGACCCGCATTTCTTGCAGAAATTGCGCTCGCCGGTCGAGACCTCGCAGTTAGGATGCTCGTCATCCTCGATCTCGGCGCGGTAGACGCCGAGGCTCCTCTTGCCCCTGATGTTCAGCGTTTCGTAGTCGGCGCCGAGATTGATGGCGAAGCCGCCGCCGCCCTGTTGCTTGCGGCAGATCGAGCAGTAGCAGA
The DNA here is from genome assembly GCF_000472705.1 of Mesorhizobium erdmanii USDA 3471. Lineage (GTDB taxonomy): Bacteria > Pseudomonadota > Alphaproteobacteria > Rhizobiales > Rhizobiaceae > Mesorhizobium > Mesorhizobium erdmanii. The sequence goes on from NZ_AXAE01000008.1 coordinate 239,546, forward strand.
GCATGAACGGCACCGGCGTGTGGCTTTCCACCTCGAAACGCACGGCGTTGCAGCGGCAGGATCCCTTGAGCAGAAGCGGCATGACAAACACTCCGACGGAATGACCTCAATCTGTCAGCATGATTTTGGTCGCGCGATGACAATGTCAAATGCCGATGCCATGATCGCGGCATGGACAATGAACGCATCGCCGAACTTTTCGAGGGCCTGGGCCCGGTCAGCATCCGCAAACTGTTCGGCGGCAAGGGCATCTATTTCGACAGCGTCATCGTCGCCATCGTGCTGCGCGGCGAATTGAAGCTGAAGGCAGACGAGGAGACGATCCCCGATTTCGAAGCCGCCGGTTGCCAGCAATGGACCTATACCGGGTCGCGCCACGGCAAACTGGTCGCCATGCCCTATTGGAGCATCCCCGACAGCGCTTTCGACGATCCGGACGAGATGACGGTGTGGGCACGCCGCGCCTATGAGGCGGGGCGGCGAGCCGGGAAGTAGTCGCGCTAACTACAGCGCCTTGGCGATCACGGCCGCCAGCCTTGCATTGTTTTCGACCAGCGCGATGTTGGTCTTCAGGCTCCGGCCACCGGTCAGCTCCAGGATTTTTCCCAGCAAATACGGTGTCACCGCCTTGCCCGTCACGTTGAGCGCCTCGGCGGCTTTCTGCGCGGCCTCGATGTAGCCGGCCATCTCGCCAGCCGGGATTTCGTGATTTTCCGGCACCGGATTGGCGACCAGCAGGCCGCCGCCGAGACCCAGCGCAACCCTGGTTTGGTAGAAATGCGCGATCTCTTCCGGTTTGTACAAGGTCAGCGGCGCGCGAAACGGCGACTGCCGTGACCAGAAAGCCGGCATGGTCTCGCAGCCGTGGCCGACGACGGGCACGCCGCGCGTCTCCAGGACTTCCAGCGTCTTTTCGATGTCGAGAATGGCCTTGGCGCCGGCCGACACGACGATGACCGGCGTGCGCGCCAGCTCGTCGAGGTCGGCCGAGATATCAAAGCTCTTTTCCGCGCCCTTGTGGACGCCGCCGATGCCGCCGGTGGCGAACACTTTTATCCCGACCATGTGGGCCGCGATCATCGTCGCGGCGACTGTCGTGCCGCCCGTGCGCCCCTGCGCGACGGCGAAGCCGAGGTCGGCGCGCGACAGCTTCATGGCGTCGCCGGTCATGGCCAGCGATTCGCGTTCGCCGTCGGAAAGGCCGATCTTGATGCGGCCTCCGACCACGGCGATCGTCGCCGGCACGGCGCCGCCGTCACTGATGATCTTCTCGACATTGGCCGCCATGGCGCCATTGTCGGGGTAGGGCATGCCATGGGTGATAATGGTGCTTTCCAGCGCCACAACCGGGCGTCCGGCTGCCAGGGCTTGCGCCACCGGCGCGTGAACGTCGATGAAGGGGCGGGCGGTCTCTGGCGTCATCTCTAATCTCCAACCCGGTGTGCGTGCATCCATCGGGACGCGCACGCGGCACTCCGGCACTATGAATTTGCCGGTCTCATGCCACTTCCCTGGCATCCGGCACAAGGGCCAGCGCTTCCGCGAAGCTTGCCGCGGTGAAATCGGCAACGGCGTCCGCGCTTTCGATGGCCAGCGTCGCCGCCGCGACGCCTTCCCGCAACGCCGCCCGCAAGGGCAAGCCGCGCAGCAGGGCCGCGATCGTTGCCCCCGCCAGTGCATCGCCGGCGCCGGTGACATCGGCAACTCTTCGCGGCGGCGGCGGCAGGATCGAGAAGACGCCGGCCGCGTCGAAACCCAGCACCGGTGCGCCGCCCGCCGTCACGACGCCACTGGTAAGGCCGCTGCATCGCAACCCGTCGACGAGATCTCGCTCGGTGACATTTGCATGAGCTCCGGCCAGCGCCAGGGCTTCCCGCCGGTTCATGAATAGCTGGGCCAATTCGCCGAGCACCGGTATCAGCCGCGTCACCTTGGCCGGCGAAATGGCGATGGCGAATACGGGTTTGCCGGCGGCAAGCGACACCAGGCGTTCCAGTGCCGCCGAAGGCAGATTGGCATCGCACAACACGGCGTCGGCGGCGGCGATCGCCTCGCGGACCTTGGAGCGCCTCATCTGCTTGGGGAACGCCAAATCGTACAGCGCCATGTCGGCAAAGCCGACGATCAGCTCGCCCTCGCGATCGATCAATGCCGTGTAGCTCGGCGTCGTACGGTCGAGAAAGACCGCCGACAGATCGGTAATGCCGGCTTGCGCGATGGCTCTCGAAATGCTGTCCGCCGCGGCGTCGCCGCCGCGCATCGACATCAGCGAGCCCGATACGCCGCGCCGCACCGTGCTGCGCAGCGCGTTGAAGACGCCGCCGCCGACATCCTCGCGCATCATGCCGGGATTGGACGCGGCCGGCACATAAGCGCCGGACACCTGGCCTCGCCGGTCGATATGGGCGCCGCCCACGGCGAGTATCTCTATGGATTTCAACATGCCGGCGATACGCCCATTGTTATTGCAGCCGCACAAGCGCCAGGCTGCAGGATGGTGTTCTCGCACGCAAGGCGGCGATTCGGCGAACCGAAACAGCGAAGCCCGCTGGACCAATGCTGGACGCATTCCTGTTCGATGGGATGTCTCCCCTTCGAACATGTAAAAATTGCTAGGAAAAGAAGCCCGCTCCCCGTTCGATTCGGATAGTGCGCTATTGCGCAGGATGGCGCTGCTGGCCCCTGCGTCGCACCCCCGAAACAATCCTGTCAAGATGCTATTCCCATCTGTTCACAAACTGTGGATAATGACTACAAGTGACACCATATGAAGAACGAGTCGTCGGGGGAGGCTATGCGGATATGGGGGCCGTTGTCGGCTGCGATCCACATCGGCTCGATAATAGCCATCGCTCTGCTGGTTTTCAGAGCGCAGCTCGTTGACCCGGCGCTCTACGCTGAAGCCAAGAGCCAAGCTGGCCTCGATGCAATCCATATCGCCTCTCAACTCGGGCGGCTTGATGTGGTGTCGCTTTGCTTGGCGATGTTTGGACTACTGATTGGCATTGCCGCCATCTTCGGCTTCATAGAAGTACGGTCTGGAGCCAGGGACGCGGCAAGCGATGTGGCTAAAGCAGAGGCTAAGGCGCATATGGACAAATACCTCAATGAGGAAGCCCCGACCATAATTCGGACCTACGTTGAGCTTATAATTCCTCCGAATAAGGGCCCCTCTGGGGATGATGTAGCGGAGGCATATAGCGAGAGGGAAAAGCCGAAAGAAAAGCCATGAGCAAGGTAACCGACATCATCAAAAAATATACGCTAACAGCGCCAGTCGATGTCGAGAGAATTGCGTCGGAGCTTGGCCTAGATATTGTTTTCAGCGCTCTCGGCGACAAGATTTCTGGAAAAATCCAGAAGGTGGACGCCGACCAATACCTCATCGTCGTGAACGACGATGAATCGCCCGTACGTCAGCGGTTCACAATCGCCCATGAGATCGGTCACTTCCTTTATCATCGCGATCTTATCGGCGATGGCGTAGCGGACAGTCCTGCCTACAGATCGCCAGACGAAAAGATTTACGAAACAACGCCGCTTGAGCGCCGGCACGAGACTCAAGCAAATCAGTTTGCGGCGAATATCCTCATGCCTCATGATCTTATCCGCCACATAGAGGCGAGACACCCGGGGATAACGTACCCCGAGTTGGCGAAGAAGCTTGATGTGTCATTGCCAGCCTTGCGCGTCAGGAAGGGCCTATCACCCTACCCGGATGCACTTGAGGAGTTTAACGTTGTCGAATGAAACTGAAATTGACCGCCGCTTTGATCGGCTTCTAAGAGCGATGGCTACCAAGCCAGCCCTCACCGTTCCGGGCGCGGGAACGATTGCAGCAAGAGGTCAAGCATCAGGTGCGGTTCCTGACGAAGGTTCTGCCGGTATTCGAACTCCCAAAGGTAAGTCTGCAACCACTTCTTCGAAACCGAAACGTAAGTCCCGGCCATCGAACGCCTAACGTGCGACCAGAAAGCTTCGATGTTGTTGGTGTGAACCTGCCCGTTCACGTACTCGCCGGCACTGTGATTGACGGTGCCGTGCATGTAGCCGTTTTCCGCCAATTCACCGTATGAGAGCATTTCGTCGGTAGCGATGCGCGAGCCCTGTTTAACCCACTTGAAAATGGCAGGCATGATGTGGCGAGCCTTGCGGCTGGGGAGAACTTGCGTAACCACATCGCCGCCGCGCTCGATGGCACCAAAGATAACCGCCTTATCGTCTTCGCCGCGCTTATCGACGCCGCCGAAAAACATCTCGTCGGCCTCCACAATGCCGCCATCCTTGCCGCCAAGTGGGTTGTCGCCATCGACATAGCCCATGTACTGGCGGATCAGGTTGCACATGCGCCAAGCCGTCTTGTAGGTCACGCCAATGGTGCGCTGAACTTCCTTCGCCGAGACGCCGTTGCGGGATGAGCAGAACAGGAACATGACGGTAAACCAGTCGCGCAATGACGTGCGCGTGGCTTCGAACGGCGTGCCAGCGGTCGGATAGACCTGCGCACCGCAGAAGTCGCACTCGTAGCAGCGGCGAGCCTTCACGCGGTGGAATTTGGCCACGCGATGGCACTTGGCGCATTCATGCCGTTCGCCGTACCGCGTCACCATGAGGTGTTCGAGGCAGGCGTCTTCAGAAACGAATCGCTCTTGGAACTGACGAAGGGTGGGGAGTTTGTTGCTCATGTCTGATTATGTAGCATTTCCCACTACATGTTTCAAGGGGATACATCCGTGTTCGATCATTTGGTACGAAAAAAGAACAAATCGGGATATCTTTTGTTTTTCAATTATTTGAGCCCTCTTGCCAAACGAGAACAAAAAAGGTACAAATTCACAGGGATTACGGATTGTCCGGCCTTCATTGACGACCAAGGGGTGATGTATCATGGCTCAGAATTCTTTGCGGCTTGTAGAGGACAAGGCAGTGGACAAATCAAAGGCTCTGGATGCGGCGCTGTCGCAAATCGAGCGGGCTTTCGGCAAGGGCTCGATCATGCGGCTCGGCGCGAACGAGCAGGTCGTCGAGATCGAAACGGTGCCGACCGGTTCGCTCGGCCTCGATATCGCGCTCGGCGTCGGCGGCCTGCCGCGCGGCCGCATCATCGAGATCTACGGCCCGGAAAGCTCGGGCAAGACGACGCTGGCGCTGCACACGGTGGCCGAAGCCCAGAAGAAGGGCGGCATCTGCGCCTTCGTCGATGCCGAACACGCGCTCGATCCGGTCTATGCCCGCAAGCTTGGCGTTGACCTTGAAAACCTCCTGATCTCTCAGCCCGACACCGGCGAGCAGGCGCTGGAAATCTGCGACACGCTGGTGCGTTCGGGCGCCATCGACGTGCTGGTGGTCGATTCGGTCGCGGCGCTGACGCCACGCGCCGAAATCGAGGGCGAGATGGGCGATTCGCTGCCCGGTCTTCAAGCGCGTTTGATGAGCCAGGCGCTGCGCAAGCTGACCGCCTCGATCTCGCGCTCCAACACCATGGTCATCTTCATCAACCAGATCCGCATGAAGATTGGCGTCATGTTCGGTTCGCCCGAGACCACGACCGGCGGCAATGCGCTGAAGTTCTACGCGTCGGTGCGCCTCGACATCCGCCGCATCGGCTCGGTCAAGGATCGCGACGAGGTCGTCGGCAACCAGACCCGCGTCAAGGTGGTCAAGAACAAGCTGGCGCCGCCCTTTAAGGTGGTCGAGTTCGACATCATGTATGGCGAGGGCGTGTCCAAGACCGGCGAACTGGTCGATCTCGGCGTCAAGGCCGGCGTGGTCGAGAAGTCGGGTGCCTGGTTCTCCTACAATTCGCAGCGTCTTGGCCAGGGCCGCGAAAATGCAAAGCTGTTCCTGCGCGACAATCCCGATACCGCACGCGAGATCGAACTGGCGCTGAGACAGAATGCCGGGCTGATAGCCGAAAAATTCCTCGAAAATGGTGGTTCTGAAGGGAACGGCGACGACGGTTTTGAGGACGAAGCCGGCGCGATGTAGGCAACGGACAGAGTTCGGCCATAAAGTCGGTCTATGATCTGAAGCTTAAGTAATTGAGTTCTTTGGTACCGCGTTCAAAACCGCCGGCCTCGCGCCGGCGGTTTTTGTTTTTGGGCGCCGTGAAGCCGGCCTGACAGCGCCTCGGTTGGCCCAATTTTGTGTTTCTGGACAGGCTCGGGCGTGCCCGCTAAAAGGCCAAGTCTATCTCTGGACAAGCAGGGACCAGTCTCCGCCGGCCTTGCCGGCGGTTTTCGCGAAAAGGCAGCAGTCATGAGTGGCGTGAACGAGATCCGGTCGACATTTCTCGACTATTTCCGCAAGGAAGGCCACGAGGTCGTGGCCTCGAGCCCGCTCGTGCCGCGCAACGATCCGACATTGATGTTCACCAATGCCGGCATGGTGCAGTTCAAGAACGTCTTCACGGGTCTGGAGAAGCGGTCCTATTCGCGCGCCACAACCGCCCAGAAGAGCGTTCGCGCCGGCGGCAAGCACAACGACCTCGACAATGTCGGCTACACCGCGCGCCATCTGACTTTCTTCGAGATGCTCGGCAATTTCTCCTTCGGAGACTATTTCAAGGAGCGCGCCATCGAGCTTGCCTGGAACTTGATCACCAGGGAATTCGGGCTCAAGAAGGACAAGCTGCTGGTCACCGTCTATCACACGGACGATGAGGCGGCCGGCTTCTGGAAGAAGATCGCCGGCTTCTCGGACGATCGCATCATCCGCATCCCGACCTCGGACAATTTCTGGGCGATGGGTGACACCGGACCTTGCGGACCGTGCTCGGAAATCTTCATCGACCGTGGCGAGCACATCTGGGGCGGCCCTCCCGGAAGTCCCGAGGAGGACGGCGACCGCTTCCTCGAATTCTGGAATCTGGTGTTCATGCAGTATGAACAGGTGACGAAGGAAGAGCGCGTCGACCTGCCGCGCCCGTCCATCGACACAGGCATGGGCCTGGAGCGCATGGCCTCCATCCTGCAAGGGGTGGAAAGCGTCTTTGAGACCGACCTGTTCCGGCACCTGATCGATGCGGCGTCCTCCGCCCTCGGGCGCGCTCCGGATGCGGAAACGGTCGCGTCCTACCGCGTCATCGCCGATCATCTGCGCTCGTCCTCCTTCCTGGTGGCCGACGGCGTCTTGCCGTCGAACGAAGGCCGCGGCTATGTGCTGCGCCGCATCATGCGCCGCGCCATGCGCCATGCACAGTTGCTCGGCGCCAACGAGCCGCTGATGTGGAAGCTGGTGCCGGCGCTGGTGCGCGAGATGGGCCAGGCCTATCCGGAACTGCTGCGCGGCGAACAGCTGATCACAGAGACGCTGAAGCTCGAGGAAACCAGGTTCCGCAAGACGCTGGTGCGCGGCCTCGGCCTGCTCTCGGAGGCGACGGAGACACTGCACGCCGGCGACATGCTGGACGGCGAGACGGCGTTCAAGCTCTACGACACCTACGGCTTCCCGCTTGATCTCACGCAGGATGCGCTGCGCCAGCGCAACATCTCGGTCGATCTTGCCGGCTTCACCAATGCGATGGAGCAGCAGAAGGCAGAGGCGCGCAAGCACTGGGCGGGGTCAGGCGAGGCCGCCACCGAGACAGTTTGGTTCTCGGTGCGTGAAAAGGCCGGCGCCACCGAATTCCTCGGCTACGAGACCGAACAGGCGGAGGGCCTGATCCAGGTGCTGGTCAAGGACGGCAAGGCGGTCGACAGCGCCGGCAAGGGCGACGCCGTCGCGGTGGTCGTCAACCAGACGCCGTTCTATGGCGAGTCCGGCGGCCAGATGGGCGACACCGGCATTATCTCGGGCGAAGGCTTCTCGATAGACATTTCCGACACGCAGAAGAAGGCCGATGGGCTGTTCGTGCATCTCGGCAAGGTGGCGAGCGGCACCGTCAAGACGGGCGCTGCCGTCGAGCTGAAGGTCGATCATGCACGCCGCACCAGGCTACGTGCCAATCACTCCGCCACGCATCTGATCCACGAGGCGCTGCGCGAGGTGCTGGGCACCCATGTCGCGCAAAAAGGCTCACTGGTGGCGCCCGAGCGCCTGCGTTTCGACATCTCGCACAACAAGCCGATCTCGGCCGAGGAGCTTGAGGAAGTCGAGCGCATGGCCAACGAGATCGTCGTGCAGAACAGCCCGGTGACCACGCGCCTGATGTCGGTCGACGACGCTATTGCCGAGGGCGCCATGGCGCTGTTCGGCGAGAAATACGGCGACGAGGTGCGTGTCGTGTCGATGGGCACGGGCCTGCATGGCGTCAAGGCCAAACGGCCCTATTCCGTCGAACTCTGCGGCGGTACGCATGTCAGGGCGACCGGCGATATCGGCTTGGTGCGCGTCGTATCGGACAGCGCGGTCGCCGCCGGCGTGCGCCGTATCGAGGCATTGACCGGCGAAGCCGCTCGCAAGCATCTCGACGAGCAGGACAGGCGTCTGAAGGCGGCGGCAGCCGTGCTGAAGATTTCACCGGCCGACGTGCCGGCGCGCGTCGAGGCGCTGCTCGACGAGCGCAAGAAGCTCGAGAAGGAACTGACCGAAGCACGCAAGAAACTGGCGCTGGGCGGCGGTGCCGCGGCCGGTGCGCCCTCGGAGAATGAGACGGTCGCGGGCGTCGGCTTCCTCGGCAAGTCGGTCTCCGGCGTCTCGCCGAAGGATCTGAAGCCGCTGGCGGACGCCGGCAAGACCTCGCTCGGCTCCGGCGTCGTCGTCTTCGTCGGCGCCGGCGAGGACAACAAGGCAAGCGTTGTGGTCGCCGTCACCGACGATCTCGTCGGCCGCTTCAGCGCCGTCGACCTGGTGCGTGTCGCCTCCGCCGCCTTGGGCGGGCAGGGCGGCGGCGGGCGCCCGGATATGGCGCAGGCCGGTGGCCCCGACGCATCGAAGGCCAATGATGCGATCGCGGCTGTAAAGGCGGCGCTCGAAGCCGCCTGAAAGCCATGACATGAAAATTCTCGTCCTCGGCGGCTATGGTTTGATCGGGGACGCTGTCGTTGGCCGTTTGCTTCGCGACGGTCACCATGTGACCGGTCTCGGTCGTGATATCAGGGATGCGCAACGGCGCCGGCCGGCGGCTCGCTGGATCGCGGTAGACATGTCGAAACTGCTTGCCGCCGAGGACTGGCTGCCGGTGGTCGCGGGCATGGACGCGGTGGTCAACGCGGCAGGCGCGCTGCAGGACGGTCCGCGCGACCGCCTCGACGCAGTCCACCGGGGCTCGGTGGTGGCACTCGTGGCGGCCTGCGAACAGACTGGTGTGTCCCGCTTTGCGCAGATCTCGGCGGTCGGCGCCGATCTCTCTTCGGCTGATGTGTTTTTCAGCACCAAGGCGCAAGGCGACAAGGCTGTCGCAAGTTCTTCGCTGGAGTGGACGATCCTGCGCCCTGGCCTGGTGATCGCGCCCGCCGCCTATGGCGGGACGGCACTGCTGCGTGCCCTTGCGGCATTTCCCGGTTTCATTCCGGCCGTCATGGCGCGACAGCCGATTCAGACCGTGGCGGTCGCTGACGTCGCCGAAGCCGTCTCGCGCGCGGTCACCGGATCGCTGCCGTTCCGTTCCGTTCTCGATCTCGTCGAAACCGAAGCGCGCTCGCTCGCCGATGTTCTCCTGGCCTTTCGCGGCTGGCTTGGCCTGCCACGGGTGAGGGTCGTGCCGGTGCTCGCCATTGTCGGCAGGCTTGCCTCCGTCCTTGCCGACGGCCTTGGCCGGCTTGGCTGGCGCTCGCCCTTGCGCAGCGCGGCCCTTGCCGCGCTGGCACGCGGCGTCACTGGCGACGCAGAGCCCTGGAACCAGGCCGTCGGCCAGCCGCTGCAACCGCTGGAGGCTACGCTGGCCGCCATGAGCTATGCTGGAATTTGGGTGACGAGGCTGATCAAGCGGCGCTCTGCGGCTTCATTTCGATGACCTCGATCCCGTCCTGGAACCTGGCACCTGCGAGCAGTTTCGGCAACTGATTTTGTCCCTTCAATCGACGCCAGGATTTGGCGGCGGCCATGACGAGCTTGAAGACCATCAGCCTGGCGGTCTTCGACGACAGGGATCCCTTCGTGCGCACCGTTCGGTGGCGAACGGTGGCAAAGACGCTCTCTATCGGATTCGACGTTCGCAGATGATCCCAGTGTTCGGCGGGGAAGTCGTAGAACGCCAGCAACGTCTCGCGATCCTTCGTCAGGCAGTCGACCGCCTTGTTGTACTTCGTGCCGTATTTCTCGGCGAACACATCGATCGCCATTTCGGCTGCTGAGCGTGTCGGCGCGCCGTAAATCTCGCGCAAATCCGTCTTCATGTTGGCCTGCACCGAGAGCGGCACCTTGTTCAGGACGTTGGCTGTCTTGTGCACCCAGCAGCGTTGGTGCCTGGTGCCGGGAAGGAGCTCGTCGAGCGCCTTCCAGAAGCCGAGTGCGCCGTCGCCCACGGCAATATCGGGCGCGATCTTCAGGCCACGCCGCTTCACGTCGACCAGCAACTCGCGCCAGCTTTGCGCACTTTCGCGAATGCCGGTCTGGAAACCGACGAGTTCTTTCCTGCCCTCGGGCGTGGCGCCGATCAGGACCAGCATGCATTCGGCTTGGTCTTCCATCCGCGCCTGCAGGTAGACCCCGTCCGCCCACACATAGACATAGCGGCGCGCCGAAAGATCGCGCTTTTGCCAACGCTCATAATCGGCGTTCCACTCTGCCGTCAGCCGCGTGATCACCGAGGGTGACAGGTTCGGCGCGTCCTTGCCCACAAGCGCGCTCAGCGCTTCCTGAAAATCGCCCGTCGAAACGCCGCGCAGGTAGAGAACGGGAAGCAGCGCATCCAGACTTCGCGTCCGACGCGCCCATTTCGGCAGGATCGATGAGGAGAACCGCACCCGGTCCGCTTCGCCGTTCGCGCCGCGATCCCGGACCTTCACCCGGCTGACAGGCACCGGCCCGATCCCCGTCTGGATGCTCCGCTCCGGGGCGTGACCATGCCGGACAATCCGGTCACGACCATCGGCAAGCTTGAGATCCTTCATCTCGGCAAGAAACGCCTCGGCTTCCATCTCGATCGCCTGCGCAAGCAATTTGCGCGCGCCGCTGCGAAGCACATCTGTCAGGGGATCATCGATTTCGTCGGGCTGACGAAGGCGAACAATGTTGATAGTCTCGTTCATGGCGTATCGCTCTCCTTGAGAGGTTCTGGCAGGCTTCATCACCCGCCTCGATACGCCGCTCTCCTCAAACCGTCATCACCCAGTTTCCGCCATAGCTCGCCGCCATGCCGGCCCACGTTCAGGAGCGATGGTTCGCCCGGCTTTGGTTGCTGAAGCCGATCGTGTTCGCGGTTCTTTCGCTGTTCTGGCTGGTTTCCGGCGTTGTCGGCCTGGCCAGGCTGGATGCGGCTGCCGACATTCTGGTCTCGCATGGCCTGTCGCCAACGCTTGCGCTCGCAATGGTTCTTGCCGGAAGTGTCGCCGACATCGCTGTCGGGGTCGCGGTTCTCGTGCGGTCCTTCGCGCACCTTGCGCTGGTGGCCATGATTGCCATCACCTTGCTTTATCTTGTCGGGGCGACCGTGTTTGCACCCGATCTGTGGCTCGATCCTTTGGGCGCCATCATCAAGGCCGTGCCGGCGCTGTGCCTTGTCCTCGTGGCGTTGGCGATCCTGGAAGAGCGATGAACCTTTGGCTCGACACTCTGCGCTGGCTGCATGTCATCGGCGCCACGGTTCTCTTCGGCACCGGCGCCGGCATAGCCTTCTTCATGCTGATGGCGCAGCGCACCGGCCGCGCCGATATCGTTGCCCATGTTGCCGGCACGGTCGTCATTGCCGACACCATTTTTACGGCAATGGCCGTCATCGTCCAGCCGAGCACCGGTGTGCTGTTGGCGCAGGCCGTGGGTTGGCCGCTCTCCGAAGGCTGGATCGTGCTGTCCCTGCTGCTCTATGTCGTGACCGGCCTGTTCTGGCTGCCGGTGGTCTGGATTCAGATCCGGATTCGCAATATGGCGCGGCAGGCGGCCATCGAGAATCGATCCTTGCCGCCTGAGGAAAAGCGCCTGTTCCGCATCTGGTTTGCGAGCGGCTTCCCGGCTTTCGCCGCCGTGCTTGCCATTCTCTGGCTGATGGTCACCCGGCCCGGGATAGGGCTTTAGCCGATCGCTTTCAGCCGGGCCCGTCTGGCCGGCTGCTCAATCTGCCTTTTCGGTCTTGGCGAAACTCGCGCGTTCGGCCATTCGCGCATACCAATCCTCAATATCCGCAAACCGCGCCAGCAGGCTTTGCCCCTCGGCGACCTTGACGAAATAGCCGATGATCGGCGCCGCGTGCAGGTCGGCCAGCGTCAGCTGGTCGCCGAGCAGCCATGGTCCCGGGGCTTTCAGCGAAGAGAGCGTCCGGAGCGCCGTGCTCGCATGCGAAAGCCCGCTGGCGATCATCGCCTCGTCGGGCGCCTCTTTCTCCAGCCGCTCGACGGCGACATCCCAGACCATCGATCGGTAGGCATAGGCATCAAGCATGCCGATAATCTGATTCATCCGCGCGCGGGCACGCGGGTCCTTCGGCTGCAACGCAGGGCCGTCGAAGGCCTCGTCGGCATAGCGTGTGATTGCACCGGTCTCGAACAGCCGAAACCCGTCATGCTCGAAGGCCGGGATGCGGCCGAACGGGTGATGTTCGAGATACCAGCCAGGGATGCCGTCGGCGGCAAAGACATCGACCGGCACGAGCTCGTAGTCGATGCCTTTTTCCTCCAGCGTCATCCGCGCGATGCGCACATAGACGCTATGGTCCGCGCCATAGAGGATTGGCTTGGTCATCGGTCACGGCCCCTTGCCTTCTCCCAAAAGAAGAAGGCTCCTCGCGGAGCCTTCGGTATGTCGAAAATCCAGATTACGCCATCGCTTTCTGCAAATTCTCGTCGATCTTGTCGAGGAAACCGGTGGTCGACAGCCAGGGCTGGTCCGGGCCGATGAGCAGCGAAAGGTCCTTGGTCATGAAGCCGCTCTCGACCGTCTGGATACAGACCTTCTCCAGCGTGTTGGCAAAGCGCGTCAATTCGGCATTGTCGTCGAGCTTGGCGCGGTGCGCGAGGCCGCGTGTCCAGGCGAAGATCGAGGCGATCGAATTGGTCGAGGTTTCCTCGCCCTTCTGGTGCTGGCGGTAGTGGCGGGTGACGGTGCCGTGCGCGGCTTCCGCTTCCACCGTCTTGCCATCCGGCGTCATCAGCACCGAAGTCATCAGGCCGAGCGAGCCGAAACCCTGCGCCACCGTGTCGGACTGCACGTCGCCGTCATAATTCTTGCAGGCCCAGACATAGCCACCCGACCATTTCAGGGCGGAGGCCACCATGTCGTCGATCAGGCGGTGCTCGTACCAGATTTTCTTTGCCTTGAACTCGGCCTCGAATTCAGCTTCGTAGACTTCCTGGAAGATGTCCTTGAAGCGGCCGTCATAGGCCTTGAGGATGGTGTTCTTGGTCGACAGGTAGACCGGATAGTTGCGCAGCAGGCCGTAGTTCAGCGAGGCGCGGGCGAATTCACGGATCGATTCGTCGAGATTGTACATGGCCATGGCGACACCCGAGCCGGGCGCGTCGAACACGTCGTGCTCGATCACCTGACCGTCCTCGCCGACGAACTTGATCGTCAGCTTGCCCTTGCCGGGGAAGCGGAAATCGGTGGCGCGGTACTGGTCGCCGAAGGCATGGCGGCCGACGATGATCGGCTTGGTCCAGCCGGGCACCAGGCGCGGCACGTTCTTCATGATGATCGGCTCGCGGAAGATGGTGCCGCCGAGGATGTTGCGGATGGTGCCGTTCGGCGACTTCCACATCTTCTTCAGCTTGAACTCCTCGACGCGCTGTTCGTCGGGGGTGATCGTCGCGCATTTCACGCCGACGCCGTATTTCTTGATGGCGTTGGCCGAATCGATCGTCACCTGATCGTTGGTGGCGTCGCGATGCTCGATGCCGAGGTCGTAATATTCGAGCTTCAGGTCGAGATAAGGGTGGATCAGCTTGTCCTTGATGAACTGCCAGATGATGCGGGTCATCTCGTCGCCGTCGAGTTCAACGACCGGGTTCGCCACCTTGATCTTCGCCATGGAAAGAATGCCTCGTTGCTGGGATATGGGACGGCCTTGCCCGCGTGGCGTTCGGCCGGGGGATGCCGCCCGTATATCAAAGCGCTTTTGGCCGCGCAAACGGCGATCGGTCACGAATGTGAGGCTGTCGCCGCCATCATTTGCGAATGCTTCATTTTCGCGGCCGAATATGGCAGGGGACGCTGAAATGCCGCAAACAGCAGTTCATTGACAATCATGCCCGTCACCAAAGATCCTGAGCGCATCCCATCCGCCGGCCCGGCCATCATCCTCGTCGAGCCGCAGCTCGGCGAGAACATCGGCATGGTTGCACGCGCCATGGCCAATTTCGGCCTGGCCGAACTGCGCCTCGTCAACCCGCGCGACGGCTGGCCGAGCGAAAAGGCGCGTGCCGCCGCTAGTCGTGCCGACCATGTCATCGACGCCGTGAAGGTGTTCGACGATCTGGCCTCGGCGCTTGCCGACCTGAATTTCGTTTTCGCCACCACCGCCAGGCAGCGCGACGGCTTCAAGGCCGTCCGTGGGCCGGTCGAGGCGGGCAGGGTGCTGCGATCCCGTCATGGAATGGGGCAGCGCACCGGCATTCTGTTCGGCCGCGAGCGCTTCGGCCTCTACAATGACGAAGTCGGCCTTGCCGACGAGATCGTCACCTTTCCCGTGGATCCGGATTTCTCTTCGCTCAACATCGCCCAGGCCGCCCTTCTGATGTCCTATGAGTGGATGAAGTCGGGTCTGGAGGACGAGACCAAGACCAATTTTGCCGGCCCGGAGATGAAGCCGGCCAGCAAGGAAGAACTGCACGGCCTGTTCGCCTATCTCGAAGGCGCGTTGGAAGCGCGTGGCTATTTCCGGCCGGCGCCGAAGAAGCCGAAAATGGTCGACAATCTGCGCGCCGTGCTGACGCGGGCCGGCTTTGCCGAGCCGGAGCTCAAGGTGCTGCGCGGCATCATTTCGTCACTGGACAGGTTTTCGCCGGCCATGCCTCGCGGCGACGGTTCCCCGGGCGACGATCCAAGGCGGCTTCCGGCCGCCGCCGCGCGCGCCGGCAAGGCCGAAGCCGAGCGCCAGACGCATCGGCCTGCCGGTGACGATGAGGACGCGCCGCCGCTGGGCGGCATGGGAACCGACAATGACTGACCAGCCGATCCTGATGTTCGATTCCGGCGTCGGCGGGCTGACCGTGTTGCGCGAGGCGCGCGTGCTGATGCCGGATCGGCGCTTCATCTATGTCGCGGACGATGCGGCTTTCCCCTTTGGCGCCTGGGAGGAACCGGCGCTGCGCACCCACATACTCGATCTCTTCGCCAGACTGCTCGACCGGTTTGCACCGGCGATTTCCGTCATTGCCTGCAATACCGCCTCGACGCTGGTGATCGATGCGTTGCGCGACAGATTTCCCGGCCACCCCTTCGTCGGCACTGTGCCGGCGGTCAAGCCGGCGGCGGAGCGCACGCGCTCTGGCCTGGTTTCGGTACTGGCGACACCGGGCACGGTGAAGCGGCAATACACGCGCGACCTGATCAGCAAATGGGCGCAGAAATGCCATGTCCGCCTGGTTGGCAGCGACAGGCTGGCGGGACTTGCCGAAGTCTATATGCGCGAGGGCTTTGTCGACGAGGAAGCCGTGCGCGCCGAGATCGCGCCCTGTTTCATGGAACATGACGGGCGCAGGACCGACATCGTCGTGCTGGCCTGCACGCATTATCCGTTCCTGGTCAACCGCATGAGAAAGACCGCGCCCTGGCCGGTCGACTGGATCGATCCGGCCGAGGCGATCGCCCGGCGCGCCCTTTCGCTGTTGCCGCCGATCGAGCCGCTGTCGCAAGGCGAACCCGACATCGCCGTCTTCACCTCAGGCAAGGCGGATTTCGCCGTCAGCCGGCTGATGCAGGGCTTTGGACTGGTCGCGGAAACATCCGCCCGCTCAAACAGCCTCGAAGGCGATGCTGCGTTGATCCGGGTCGGCCAGGACCAGCCTTAGCGTGAGACCGTCGCCCTGTCTGAGCCCGGAGGCCTTTACGGTGGCAACGACAGGCATATCGGCAAGCTGAACGCGCACGCCATTCTCGACGAAGTCGGTGGCAACGGCCTTGAACGTTTCCCCCTCGCGTCCCCTGAGCATCACCGCCTCGGCAAGGTCGATGGCCGCATGGTTGATCTGCGAGGCACGGGCATCAGCGCGCCCCATCACCTTCGGCAATCCGGTGAACGCCTCGGTCACAGCCTGCGGAACCGGCAGGCCATTGGCGATAGCCAAAACGCAGCGCACGACGTAGCGATCGGCCAGCCGCCTGAGCGGCGCGGTGGCGTGGGCATAGGTTGCCGCCATCGCCTCATGCCAGGGAACGACGCCTTCCTGATAGGGGTGGTAGGAGGCGCCGTTGCCTGCGCGGCGGATTTCCAGCATCAGCGCGGCCTGTTTCGGATCGGTTGGATCAAGCGTCCGCTGATAGTCGCGCAAGTCGATGGAGGCCGGCCAGGACAGCCCGAGAGCCTGTGCCGCGTTGCGCAATCTTTGCACTTTGGACGCATCCGGCCCGGACATCACCCGGAACAACCCGGTCTTGTGCGCCAGCATGGCGTCGGCAATCGCCATGTTGGCAGCCAGCGAGAGCGCGGCGTTGTCCTGCTCGGTTTGCAGCACCGGCCTGAACGAAAGCCGGAATGTGCCATCGGCGAGCCTTTCCACCTCTTGCTCGGGCGGGTCTACGCGCGAAGCGCCGCGGCGCTCTTCGTTTGCCGCCATGCGCCGCGCCAGTTCGGCGAAGCCGGGCGGGACGTCGGAGGCCTTTACGCTGTCATAGGCGAGCTTGGCGCGGCTTTGAATGATGGCCCGCTCCGCCCCATCCAGTTTCACCGCACCGTCCTCGGCGACCCGGACGGTGAAGATGACCGCCGGACGTGGTCCATCCGGCAGCAGGCTTGCCGCACCTTCGGCAATTGTCGGTGGGTAGAGCCCGGCCTTGCCGTCCGGCAAGTAAAGTGTCTCGCCCCGCGTCCAGGCTTCGCGATCGATGGCGTCGCCGTCCTCGACGAACCAGCCCACGTCGGCAATGGCGTAATGCAGCAGAAGATCACTGCTGCTCGCCTCGATCGAGAACGCCTGGTCGAGATCGGTGGAGGCCGCTGGATCGAGCGTCACGAACGACATCGCCCTTCGGTCGGCATGCTGGTTCGGCACTCGTCTGGCCGCGGCCTCCGCCGCGGCCATTACGTCAGCCGGAAACCCATCCGGCACGTGGAATTCGGTGCGGATTTTCGCCAGGCCGGTCGAGAGGGCTTGTGAGGGGTCTGTCAGGGACTTCATGCCGCCGTCCTACACTGGCGCTCTGGACACGGGAAGGGAACCGCCGCCGAAGCGCGGCGTTTCTCGTGACAGCAAAGGAGAAACCGTCATGCCAGCCACCTCGAAAGCCCAGCAGAAAGCCGCCGGCGCCGCTCTCTCCGCCAAGCGCGGCGAGACGAAGAAGAGCGAACTCAAGGGCGCATCACGCGATATGTACGAATCGATGAGCGAGAAACAACTGGAAGAATTCGCCGAGACCAAGCGCAAGGGTCTGCCGGAGAAGAAGTCCTAAGGCATGTCGCCCAAAAGTGGCCCCTTTTGGGAGAATGACATGCGTAAAAACAAAGAGCTGAAGCGCGGCCCATGAATTCGTTCAGACGCGACGCGCTGTAGCGCGGCCATTATTGATGGTGGTGGAAACAGCGCTTCACCTTCGTCGTCACATTGTGTACGCGGCCGTTGCGCCAGACCCGCCTGGTGACCGTCTGCCAGTGACAGTCCTTTTTTGCGCCGGCGACCGCCAATTCCGGCGAAACAAGTACGGTCGAGCCTGCAAGCAGCGCGACCAAAAGCAAGGCTGCGGTCTTCATAGGGCTGCTTCTCCATTGCGGACGCTCGATTTCTAGCGAATTGCGGCGATCCTCCCCAATCACGAAGTCGGGAACGTCAGTGGATGTGCTGGCTGAGCCTAAATTAGGCGTCGTTCGCTTCGTGGTAGGCAGCCGTTCAATGCGAAAGGGCCAGCGACGGATCGCTGGCCCTTCCTGGGATCTTGGTATCTTCCAAGATATCAAAGCATGGTCCCGGCCAGAGCCGGTTTCACCAGCGGTGGCAGCGCCGTATCCTCTCGACGATCACCTTGCGGTGGCCATGCCGCCACACCACTCTCTTCTTCACGATGATACGGCAGACTTGTTTGTGGCCGTGCCAGTGACGCGCCATGGCCGGTTCCGGCGCCACCGCCATCGAACCTGCAAGCACCGCAGCGCCCGCCAAGGTAAGGAAAAACTTCTTCATGCTGATTGGTCTCCTCTAGCGACAGATCCCTTCCTGGTGCCGTTGGCGCAAAACCTCCCGCTACATCCGGCATCGCTCAACGTCGTGGACGCTATAGGGTTGCGTTGCGCTGCGCCACTCACAAGCTTGACACCGGTTAAATCTCGGTTTAACCAGCCGCCAACGCCGGGCAGCGATGTCCGGTGTTTGTTTTATATGCGCAAGACCGGTTGCCTTGGTTCCTGGTCTTGTTTGAACTGACGTGTCCCGTGGGTTTTCCGCCGCGTTGCGTGGGAAAGCCCTGTCAGGTCTCGAAAACGGAGGCCAGAGGAGGGCGCGTTTCCTTCACCCGGACCATGAGGTGCCGGGTGTATTGTCTTGAAAAGGGAATGCGATGAGCAAGCGCGAATCCGCGAAATACAAGATCGACCGCCGTCTCGGCGAAAACATCTGGGGCCGCCCGAAGTCCCCGGTCAACAAGCGTGAATACGGCCCCGGCCAGCACGGCCAGCGCCGCAAGGGCAAGCTTTCCGACTTCGGCCTGCAGCTGCGTGCCAAGCAGAAGCTGAAGGGTCACTATGGCGACGTTTCGGAAAAGCAGTTCCGCAAGGTCTATGAAGAGGCCGACCGCCGCAAGGGCGACACCTCGGAAAACCTGATCGGCCTGCTCGAGTCGCGTCTTGATGCGGTCGTTTACCGCGCCAAGTTCGTGCCGACCATTTTCGCAGCGCGTCAGTTCGTCAACCACGGCCACGTCAACGTCAACGGCAAGCGCGTCAACATCGGCTCGTACCGCTGCAAGCCGGGCGACGTCGTCGAAGTGCGTGAAAAGTCGAAGCAGCTGGTCATCGTGCTCGAATCGGTCGGCCTCGCCGAGCGTGACGTGCCGGACTACATCGAAGCCGATCACAACAAGATGGTCGCGACCTTCTCGCGCATTCCTGGCCTGGCGGACGTTCCGTTCGCCGTCCAGATGGAACCGAACCTGGTCGTCGAATTCTATTCGCGCTAAGCGAACGCTTTTCCGCGATACCGAAAGGCCGCCCTTCGAGGCGGCCTTTTTGTTTCGTACTTCCGCTTTGCCGTTTCGATTCTCCGGCCGATGCGCTAATCCGGGCGGACATTACATTCCCGGGGCCGCCGCGCCATGAACATGCAGCCAGACATAGAGACGCTCGAGCCGGTCGCCGAAGGCGGCTCCCATCCGCTGTTTGCCGATGTGCCCTCCTCGGTCGAGTTCAACAAATTGCGCAAGCGGCTGCTGCGCCTGACGCGTCAGGCGATCGAGGACTTCTCGATGGTGGAACCGGGCCAGCGCTGGCTGGTCGCCCTGTCGGGCGGCAAGGATTCTTACGGCCTGCTTGCCTTGCTGCTCGACCTCAAATGGCGCGGGCTGCTGCCGGTCGAACTCTTGGCCTGCAATCTCGACCAGGGCCAGCCGAATTTCCCAAAACACATCCTGCCCGACTATCTCAACGCCAACGGCATTGCGCACCGCATAGAGTACCAGGACACCTATTCGGTGGTCACCGACAAGCTGCCGCAGGGCAGCACTTATTGCTCGCTCTGCTCGAGGCTGCGGCGTGGTCATCTCTACCGCATCGCGCGCGAGGAGGGGTGTTCGGCGCTGGTGCTCGGCCATCACCGCGAAGACATCCTCGAAACCTTCTTCATGAACCTCTTCCATGGCGGCCGTCTCGCCGCCATGCCGCCAAAGCTGCTCAACGACGAAGGCGACGTCATGGTGCTGCGGCCGCTGAGCTATTGCGCCGAGATCGACCTCGAAAAATTCGCCGTGGCGATGCGGTTCCCGATCATCCCTTGCGACCTCTGCGGCAGCCAGGAAGGCCTTCAGCGCAACGCCATGAAGGCGATGCTGGACGACATCGAGAAGCGCATGCCCGGCCGCAAGGACACGATGTTGCGTGCGTTGTCCAACACCAGGCCGTCGCATCTGCTCGACAGGAAGCTGTTCGATTTCGCCGCCCTGAACCAGACCCTCATCACAGGACAAGACCCATCCGATGACATTTGACGATACCGCGATTGACTGGCTGGCCAGCCTGCTGGCCGAGGCCGCCGACACCGAGATCATGCCCCGCTTTCGCCGGCTGGGCGATGGCGACATCAGACAGAAGACCTCCGCCGCCGACCTGGTTACGGAAGCCGATGTCAACGCCGAGCGGCTGATCACGGCCAGGCTGCGCCGGCGCTATCCCACGGCCATGGTCGTCGGCGAGGAAGCCTGTCCGACGATCCGGCGCTGCTCGATGGTCTGGGCGATGCCGACCTGGCCTTCGTCATCGACCCGGTCGACGGCACCTTCAATTTCGCCTCCGGCGTGCCGCTGTTCGGCGTCATGCTTGGCGTCGTGGTCAAGGGTGAGACGGTCGCCGGCATTATCCATGATCCCGTCGGCAAGGACTGGCTGATCGGCGCCAAGGGCGCCGGCAGCCATATTCGCCATGCGCATGGCACGCTGGAGACGGTGCGGGTTGCGGCGAGCGCACCGATCTCCGAGATGACCGGCGCGGTCTCCTGGCAATACATGGCCGAGCCTGATCGCACGCGGCTCGCCTGCAACCAGACCAAGACGCTGTCGCAGTTCAACTACCGCTGTGCCGCCCACGAATACCGTTTGCTGGCGAGCGGCCATGGCCATTTCGTCGTCTACAACAAGCTGATGCCGTGGGACCACCTGGCCGGTGTGCTGATCCATGCCGAGGCCGGCGGTCATGCCGCGCGCTTCGACGGCAGCGCCTACCTGCCGTCGCATGTCGGCGGCGGCCTGCTGGTCGCTCCCGACCGGGAGAGCTGGCAGGAGTTGCGCCGCGAACTGTGGGCCAAATAGGATTGATTCCAGCGCCGGTGTTCAAATAGCCGCGCATCCGGCCTGCAAGCAAAAATCAATGCAGGTCGGTGACATGCCCTGAGACCGGTGGGTTGTGCGGCTGGAACATCTTGCCGCGCTCGGCGATCAGGATCATCAGCAGCGCCGCGACCGAAACGCTGCAAAAGCCGGCGGCAAGCGGCGTCACCGTGCCGTTGAAAGCCTGGCCGATCAGCGTGCCGAGGATGCCGCCGAGAAACGTCTGCATGAAACCCAGGATGGACGACGCCGTGCCGGCCAGTTGACCAAGCGGCTCCATGGCCAATGCGTTGAAGTTGGCGCCAAGCGCGCCGAAGGGAAGCATGGCGCCTGCAAAGAAGGTGATGAACAGCCAGAGCGGCATCTTGATTTCCAGCGAGACCACCAGCCAGGCCAGGCTGATCACCAGGAACAAAAGCAGCGCGCTCTGCGACAGGCGACGCATGCCGATACGACCGACGAGGCGTGAGTTCAGAAAATTGGAGAAGGCGAGTACGCCGGCGACGCCGGCGAAGATGACCGGGAACATCTCGCCGACGTCGAAGATGTCGACATAGATCTGCTGTGCCGAGGCGATGAAGCCGAACATGGCGGCAAAGATGAAGGTGCTGGCAAAGGCGTAGCAGAGCGCGATGCGGTTGGTGAGCACGATGCGGAATCCACCGAGGACCGAGGCGACCGTCAGGGACCGGCGATATTCGGGGCGCAGCGTTTCAGGCAGGCGCAGCAGCGACCACGCCGACACGATCAGCGCGCCAACGGCCATGGTGACGAAGATGTAGTGCCAGGTCGCGAACAGCATGATGAACTGGCCGATCCCTGGCGCAATGACCGGTATCGCCATGAACACCATGAAGATCAGGGACATCACTTCGGCCATACGCCGGCCTTCGAACGTGTCGCGCACGATCGACACCGCTATGACGCGCGTCGCGGCCGCGCCGATGCCTTGCACGGCGCGACACATCAGCAGCGTTTCAAAGCTTGGCGCGATGGCTGCGGCGGCGGCTGCCGCCACATAGATGATCAGCCCGGCGACGAGCGGTGAGCGGCGGCCGAAACGGTCGGAGATAGGCCCGAAAAACAATTGGCCGCCACCAAAGCCAAGGATGTAGGCGGTGACCACATATTGCCTGTGGTTTTCATTCTCGACGCCCAGCGAGGCGCCGATCTGCTGCAGCGCCGGCAGCATGATGTCGATGGCCAGCGAATTCAGCGCCATCAGCGCGGCGCAGAGCGCAATGAACTCCCAGCGCGGAATAGGCAGTTTGCTTGCCGATTGCGGCGTTGACGATTGCTGGTCCACGGCAAATCCGATCTCTCAAGCAAAATGCGCCGGCGGGCCGGCGCACTGGCTCGTCTGGTCCCGATATCGGGACGTAAAGAAATTGCCGAGGTGGGGCTGCCCCGGTGTTCAGTGCAGTCGTAACGACATGCCCAAAACCGAAATCAGGCGGCGCCTTTGACGCTGACGCCCTTTTCGACCAGGAAGGTTTGCAATTCGCCGGCCTGGAACATCTCGCGCACGATATCGCAGCCGCCGACGAATTCGCCTTTGACGTAGAGCTGCGGGATCGTCGGCCAGTTGGAGTATTCCTTGATGCCCTGGCGCAGCTCGGCCGAGTCCAGGACGTTCACGCCCTTGTAGTCGGCGCCGATATAGTCGAGGATCTGGACGACCTGGCCGGAAAAACCGCACTGCGGAAAACCAGGCGTGCCCTTCATGAAAAGCACGACGTCGTTGCCCTTCACTTCATTGTCGATGTAGTCGTTGATACCGCTCATGGAATATCCTTTCACGCCCGTGGGAGTCAGGCTCGAAGCATGTCCTTCAAATAAACCCATAGATTGCCCGAAACAAGACATTAGCCGCGCCATGGCCGAAATGGCGCAAAGGATGGGCGGGTTTGGGCCAAGCGGTTGTTGGCGGGAACTGCCTCAGTCGGGAACGCTGGTCTGGAGGGCGAGTGCGTGCAGCACACCGCCCATATTGCCCTTCAGCGCGTCATAGACCATCTGGTGCTGCTGGACGCGGCTCTTTCCCCGAAAGCTCTCGGCCACGACCTCGGCCGCGTAATGGTCGCCATCGCCGGCGAGGTCGCGGATCGTCACGCGGGCGTCCGGTATGCCATCCTTGATCAGTTTTTCAATGTCGTGGGCATCCATTGCCATGGCAGAATTCCTGTTTCGGGCGGGCGGCGGCGCCCGTGCGACGAGAGTCGTGACAAACCTAAAGCCTTTCCGGCCGCGATTGAAGCCGTTCCGTCCCGCACCGGCGTGATTGTCACCTACGACGTGGTCTCATCCGGGTGGACTGCATCGGCGGCCGGGTCGTCATCGCGCATCGAGAAGGCGCGGCCAAGGCTGAAGACCAGTATGTAGAGCGGGATGTTGACCGCCAGGTTGGCGATGGGGAGATAGCTCGTCATCTGCCAGGCGGGTGAGAAGAACGGCCGGCCGTAGCCGTCGCAGAGCAGCGAAGAGCCATACTCCCACAGGGCTCCCAGGATGGCGCCCACGGCGAAAAGCTTGATGCAGATGACGACCCGGCCTGTCCTTGCGGGGTCCGGCAAGAGCCGGCTCCAAAGCACGAGACAGACGATCGGAACCGCATAGATAAGATTCTGCAGCACCAACATGGGCAGCGTGCCATTGGCCGAAGCCAGGAACTGCTCGCGCCTTTCCAACAGCGGGCAAACCTCGCTCGACGTCGTCGACAACAGGAAAAAGACGAATGGGCCGAGAAACCAGAAGAAGAACAGCGACGGCCAGAAAACGACTGCAAGCAGCGCCCGGACAGCCAGTTTCCTGCGATTGAGCATGATCTTTTTCCGAAAACCGGGTTCCACTTTTCGGGATCATGCTTCAGTCAACTGGCCTGATCCATGAAGCGGGGGAACCAGCCTTCGTGGGCCGCGGTCAAGTCGCCGACCGGGATGGCCCTGGCGTCGCCGAGCTTCAGAGCGTCGCCGCCGGTCGAGCCGATCCACGGCGCGAAGATGCCCAGCTTGCTTTGGTCCTCGCGGATGGCGTCCCATTCCTTGCTCTGCGGGTCGAGCGACAGGGTGAGGAGATAGCGGCCCTGGTCCTCGCCGAACCAGACCGGGATCGGGTCGGTGCCGGCCAGACCCGGAATGGTGGCTCCAATGCCGGATGCCATCGCCATTTCGGCCAGCGCCACGGCAAGACCGCCGTCGGAAAGATCATGCGCCGCTGTCACCACGCCCGACGCGATCAGCGCGCGCACGTGGTCGCCAACGCGCTTTTCATGCGCGAGGTCGACAGGTGGCGGCGGTCCGTCGGTACGGCCATGGATGTCTCTGAAATAGGCGGACTGGCCGAGATGGCTGCCCCATGTCGCCGGTGCGCCGACCAGCAGGATCATTTGACCCTCTGCGGCAAAGCCGATCCGCGCCATCTTTGACCAGTCTGATATCAGCCCGACGCCGCCGATCGTCGGCGTCGGCAGAATGCCCTGGCCATTGGTTTCGTTGTAGAGCGAAACATTGCCCGACACGATCGGGAAGCCGAGCGCGCGGCAGGCATCGCCAATGCCTTTTACCGCGCCGACCAGCTGGCCCATGATCTCGGGCCGTTCGGGATTGCCGAAATTGAGGTTGTCGGTCGCCGCCAGCGGCAGCGCGCCGGTGGCGGTGAGATTGCGCCAGCATTCGGCCACCGCCTGCTTGCCGCCCTCATAGGGATCGGCCTCGCAATAGCGCGGCGTCACGTCGGACGAGAAGGCGAGCGCCTTGGTCGCATGGCCTTCCACCCGCACCACGCCGGCATCGCCGCCGGGAAGCTGCAGCGAATTGCCCTGGATCAGCGTGTCGTACTGCTCCCACACCCAGCGGCGCGACGACAGGTCCGGTCCGCCGAGCAGTTTAAGCAGCGCATCGGCGACATCGGCCTGCGGAACGTCATTTGCGGCCAGCGGCGCCGGCTTCTTCGGCTCGATCCAGGGCCGGTCATATTCCGGCGCCTTGTCGCCAAGGTCCTTGATCGGCAGGTCGGCGACCTGATCGCCTTGATGCAGCACGCGAAAACGCAGATCGTCGGTGGTTTTGCCGACGATGGCGAAGTCGAGGCCCCACTTGTGGAAGATCGCCTCGGCTTCCTTCTCCTTCTCGGGACGCAGCACCATCAGCATGCGCTCCTGGCTTTCCGACAGCATCATTTCATAGGCGCTCATGCGCTCTTCGCGCACCGGCACCTTGTCGAGGTCTAGCTCGATGCCGAGGTCGCCCTTGGCACCCATCTCGACCGCCGAACAGGTGAGGCCGGCCGCGCCCATGTCCTGGATGGCGATGACGGCGCCCGAGGCCATCAGTTCGAGGCAGGCTTCCAGCAGGCACTTTTCGGTGAAGGGATCGCCGACCTGCACGGTCGGGCGCTTCTCATCGATCTTGTCGTCGAATTCGGCGGACGCCATGGTGGCGCCGCCGACGCCGTCGCGGCCGGTCTTGGCGCCCAGATAGACGACCGGCAGGCCGACGCCCTTGGCTTCCGACAGGAAGATGGCATTGCTTTTGGCGAGGCCCGCGGCAAAAGCGTTGACCAGGATGTTGCCATTGTAGCGGGCGTCGAAATTGACTTCGCCGCCGACCGTCGGCACGCCGAAGGAATTGCCATAGCCGCCAACGCCTGAAACCACGCCGGCGACGAGATGCCGGGTCTTGGGGTGATCAGGCGCGCCGAAGCGCAGCGCGTTCATTGCCGCGATGGGCCGGGCGCCCATCGTGAAGACGTCGCGCAAAATGCCGCCGACGCCGGTCGCGGCGCCCTGGTAGGGTTCGATGAAGGAGGGGTGGTTGTGGCTTTCCATCTTGAAGACGACGCAGTCGCCGTCACCAATGTCGACCACGCCGGCATTTTCGCCCGGCCCCTGTATGACCTGAGGTCCCGTGGTGGGCAGCGTGCGCAGCCACTTCTTAGAGGATTTGTAGGAACAGTGCTCGTTCCACATCGCCGAGAAGATGCCGAGTTCGGTAAAGCTAGGTTCGCGTCCGACGAGATCGAGGATGCGCTGATACTCGTCCGGCTTCAGCCCATGGGCGGCAATGAGCTCGGGGGTGATCGGCACGGAATTGGAAATGGTCATGGGCGGCGATTTGTGTCCATGGGAGTGTTGGGATTTGAGTCCCCTCTTATCGCAAGCTTTGCACCCGATACACCCGTCGATCGACGAAAAAAGACAGAAAGCACAAGGTGACGACCGGGATGGCCTTCGCAACGGGGAATGCACGGCCCAATGGAACGCCACGATGTGCCGGCCGTTAGGTTTCAATCACTCAGGAGAACGGACCATGGCTACCAAGCAAGGCAAGAAAGACAACCGCCTCTCGGATAAAGAGGCCATGCATATCGCGGAGACCACCGACGTTTCGCCTGGGCAGGCCAAGGAACTGGCCAAAAAGCACGGCAAGGACAAGGCCAGGAAGGAAGCCCGCAACTTCAAGGCCGAAGGCTGAGCCGAGCTTAGGCTCCCTAGGAGAAGCTGTCGTAGCCGGCACGGCCCTCGTCGAGAAGGCGCCGCAGGACCGCAACACCGTCGGCGACATCCCCGCGATGCCTCGGCTGCGAAACGCCGAAGCGGATGCCGTGAAAGACCTGCTCGGAGCGGCCGGCCTTGAACTCGTCCTCGTCGTCGATCAGCACACCGTGTTCCTGGCAGGCATTCTTGAAGGTGCCGGAAAGCCACGGGTCGGGCAAAGTCAGCCAGACAAAGGGCACCTTGTCGTGTGACTTGAACGCGAAGCCGGCCAAAGTGTCGCGCACGATCGCGATGCGGGCGCTGATTTCGGCGATGCTGCGTTTGCGGATATCGCTGGCCTGGCCGGACAGCACCAGACGGGCATTCACCTCCGCGAGCAGGAAAGGCATGCCGCCGGTCATCATCTTGTGGGCGACGCGGATGCGGTGGCGATAGGCGGGAGGGCAGGAGAGCCAGCCGCCGCGCACGCCGGCCGCCACCGATTTCGAAAGGCCGCTGGCGACGATGGTGCGTTCGGGCGCGAATTCGGCAAGCAACGGTGTCGGGTCGTCGGTAAGGTTGCCGTAAAGGTCGTCCTCGACCAGGACGACATTGTATTCGCGCGCTATGCCGGCAATCGCCTCGCGGCGCGCGTCCGACAGCGTCACCAGCGTCGGATTTTTGGCCGTCGGCATCAGGAAGATCATCCTGGGATGTTTTTGCGCGCAGACGCGCTCGAAGTCGGCCGGGTCGAGACCTTCGTCATCCGATGCCACCAATGTCGTCCGCCGGCCGATCAACCCGGCACTGCGCGAGATCTGCGAATAGGTCAGGTGTTCGAAGGCGACATAATCGCCCGGCGTGGTCAGTGCCGCGATCGCCGCCATTACCGCGGCATGCGTGCCGAGCGTCGGAACGATGCTGTCGGCGGCCGGGCGGAAGGCGTTGCGCGACAGCCAGCGGGCGCCGGCTTCGTACCAGCGCCCAGGGAAATCGCGCGTATAGCTCGAGATTTCATGGGGGTGATCCTGCGCGGTGCGCGACAGCACATCGGCGATAATGACGCCCTGGCCGACATCGGGCGCGGCTGTGCTGTCGAAACGCAGCTTGTCTTGTGGCGCATCGACGTAGCGCGTGCCTTCCATGCCGACGTCGGGCGCTTCCGGCTTCACGCCGCCGGCGGGCTGGCCGAGCACATAGGTTCCACGGCCGACTTCGCCGCTCACCAGGCCGCGCTCGCGCAGCAATTGATAGGCCCGGCCGACCGTCCCGACGGTGGTGCCAATGTCGTAGGCGAGGTCGCGCTGCGGCGGCAGTTTCGTTCCGGCGCCGATCACGCCCTTGTCGATGCCCGCTTCGACCGAATCTGCAAGGCGTTGATAAAGCGGCCCGGCGCCCGCTGTCAGATCTGGAAGCCAATTTGTCATGGTGACAATTTTCTATATTGCACCGAAAGATGAGTCAATACATGTCAGTCGCGCGCCAAAAGGGTGCAATTGCGACATTTGGTAGGAAGAAAATGGATACAATCGCGACAATCCATCATGCAAGGGCCGCGTTTCCCGGCGAGGCCCTGCGCCCGTCCGGCCAGCGCGGCTTTGTCGGCCGCCTGGTGCGCGTGGTCAGGTCGCTGGCACGATGGCTCGACCATTTGCTGGAGCGTCGGCGCAGCCGGCTGGCATTGCTGGAGATGACCGACGATCAGCTCAAGGATATCGGCATTTCCCGCTGCGATGCTCATCGCGAGGGCATTAGGCGTTTGTGGGACTAGAGACCAGCTTAACGCACGCGTCTGGCCCCGATGCCGCGATCGATAAAAACGGCGACGACGCAGATCACCAGGAACAGCGTCATGATGGCCAGCGCCGCAATGGCGACACTGGCTGCGCCGTTCTTGGCGACGTCAAGGAAGGGGTAGGGCACCTCGCCGGCGATCGGCGCCCGCGCCAGCGCATAGGCCAGATAGGCGATGGGATAGAGCACCCACCAGGAAATGTCGCTCCATCTCGTTCTGCCGTCGGCGCCTGCCGTCAGCCACCATAGCACGAACAGCACCGGCGCCACATAATGCAGCAGGACGTCGCAGAGCAGGAACAGGCCCTGCGGCTGCCAGAGGCGCGCCAGGACCGTGGCATAGACGATGCAGACCACAGTGATCGAAACCGCGAGACCCGCTCGCATCCGGGGGGCGGCGAAGGCCGGCAGCCACGCATAGCCGGTTGACGAGAGCAGCGAGGTGTGCACCAGCACCGCGCCGATATTGGTCAGGATGGTGAAGAAGCTGAAGTAGAAGACGACCGAGCCGAGCAGGCTGCGCCCAGCCTCCATCGACGCCGGAATGGTAATGCTAAACTGCAGGACGAGGCCGGCCAGACCGACGGCCAGGCCCACCACCTGCAGGAAGCGACCCATGGTCAGGCGGTCGCGGCGCAGGCCGGATTGCCGGCTTGCCAGCGGGCAATGTCGGAGCCGATGCGCGCACCGAGCGCATCGTTCATCAGTGGTCCGAACACATCGACGCGGCTCGAATTGCCTTGCGCCTGGACGACCAGCAACGGCTTGCCGCCATAGTGCTTGGCCGGCACCAAGAGGAAACGCGGCGTGCCGCTGTACGAATTCAGCTCGTTTGCCATCTGATACTGCTTGAAGGCCGGGTCCTTGCTGGCGATCCAGCATTTGTGGGCTGAAATCGCCACCTGTTCCATTGCCAGCAGCGCGGCACTCTTGCCCGAGGGCACCGGCGTGCTCTTCGGGCTCGATTGGCACGACGCCAGGGCAAAGCCTGCCGCGGCGACGAGTACAATTGTCTTGCTCTTGATCAAGCGGCACCCATCTCGAGTTCGGACAGGAAGATTTTCAGGCCGTCGGTCATCTCGCCCCATACGCGCGACAGAGCCGGATGCTGCGATGCGATCTGTTCATAAGCATCGAATTTGGGATAGGCGTCGAGCAGGTCGGCGCGGCCAGTCATGGCCCGGAAATTGTTGAAGATGAACCGCGTTGGCGTCAGCCAGGCATCGGCGAAGCTGATGTCG
Source organism: Mesorhizobium erdmanii USDA 3471 (assembly GCF_000472705.1). Taxonomy (GTDB): domain Bacteria; phylum Pseudomonadota; class Alphaproteobacteria; order Rhizobiales; family Rhizobiaceae; genus Mesorhizobium; species Mesorhizobium erdmanii. The sequence goes on from NZ_AXAE01000008.1 coordinate 269,267, forward strand.
TTGCCGAGCGCGAAGGGGCCTTGCGCCATGCGCGCCTCGATCGCCGCCAGCCCGTGGTGCAGGCGGACGAACTGGGCGTCGATCTCGGCATTGTTGCGCTTCGGCACGAAATGCAGCTCGAAAAGCTTCATCATCGGCGTCAGCACGTCGAGATCGGTGATGCGGGCAAACATGCGCACCAGCGCGCGATCCTTGGAATCGGGCGGCAGCAGCGCCGGCTCCGGAAACCGCTCCTCGAGATATTCGGCGATGACCACCGATTCGACGATGGTTTCACCCGAGCCGGTGATCAGCACCGGGATCCGGTTCATCGGCGAGATGGCACGAAATTCTTCGGGGATCGGAAAGCCCGGCGGCGGGGCCATGATCTTGAGCGGCACGTCCTTGATATAGGCCAGCGCCCGCACGATCGATGAGTAGGGCGACAACGGCCGCGAATAGAGTTTCATGACCGTCTCTCCCTGAAATTATCATTTTGAATCACCGCAATTCTTAAGGTTGCGGCTGCAAACTTCAAGCGGCAATGCCCAAAGCGCCTTCGAAGAGCGCACGACCGTCGCTGCCGCCGTGAGCAGCCTCGATCAGGTTTTCGGGATGCGGCATCAGCCCAAGCACATTGCCCTGTTCGTTGATGATGCCGGCAATGTCGTTGATTGAACCGTTGGGATTGGTCCCTTCCGCATAGCGGAACACCACTTGGCCTTCGCCTTCGAGGCGGGCAAGGGTTTCGGCGTCGGCGAAGTAGTTGCCGTCATGGTGCGCCACTGGCGAGCGGATGATCTGGCCCGGCCGATAACGGCGGGTGAACATCGTGTTGGCGTTGGTGATCTCGAGCTTGACCTGCCGGCAGACGAACTTCAGCGAGGTGTTGCGCATAAGCGCGCCCGGCAGCAGGCCGGCCTCGACCAGAATCTGAAAACCGTTGCAGACGCCGATCACCATAACGCCCTTGGCGGCCTTTTCGGCGACCGCCCGCATCACCGGCATGCGTGCGGCTATCGCGCCGCAGCGCAGATAATCACCGAAGGAAAAGCCGCCAGGAATGGCGATGAGGTCGACATCGGGGATTTCGGTATCGGTCTGCCAGACGGTGACCGGCGGTTTGCCCGAAATCTTGGTCAGCGCCGCGATCATGTCGCGGTCGCGGTTGAGACCAGGCAGGAGGACGACGGCTGATTTCATATCAGGCGATCTCCACCGCGTAATTCTCGATGACCGTATTCGCCAGCAGCTTGTCGCACATGGCTTTCAGGTCGGCCTCGGCCTTGGCCTTGTCGCTTTCCGCCAGTTCGACATCGAACACCTTGCCTTGCCGCACCGCGCCGACGCCGTCGAAGCCCAGGCCGGACAGTGCGTGTTCGATCGCCTTGCCTTGCGGGTCGAGGACGCCGTTCTTGAGGGTGACGGTAATGCGGGCCTTGATCATGCTGGGCAGGTTCCTGTTCCAATTCTCGGTTAGTGCGGTTTGCCCTTGAGGCCGTCGGTCGAGGCGACAAGCACCGGGCCGGTCGGGCGTGGCGGCTCGTTCTCGTTCATGATGCCGAGGCGGCGGGCGACTTCCTGGTAGGCTTCGACCAGGCCGCCCATGTCGCGGCGGAAACGGTCCTTGTCGAGCTTATCCTGCGTCGCCACGTCCCACAGGCGGCAGGAATCCGGCGAAATCTCGTCGGCGACGACAATGCGCATCATGTCGCCCTCGAACAGGCGGCCGCACTCGATCTTGAAGTCGACGAGCTGGATGCCGACGCCCATGAACAGACCGGAAAGGAAGTCGTTGACGCGGATGGCCAGCGCCATGACGTCGTCGATCTCCTGCGGGCTTGCCCAGCCGAAGGCGGTGATATGTTCTTCCGACACCATCGGATCGTCGAGCGCATCGGCCTTGTAATAGAATTCGATGATCGAGCGCGGCAGAACAGTGCCTTCCTCGATGCCGAGGCGCTTCGACAGCGAGCCGGCGGCGACATTGCGCACCACCACTTCGAGCGGGATGATCTCGACTTCCTTGATCAACTGCTCGCGCATGTTGAGCCGGCGGATGAAGTGGGTCGGAATGCCCATGCGGTTCAAATGATTGAAAATGTACTCGGAAATGCGGTTGTTGAGCACACCCTTGCCGTCGATGACCTCGTGCTTCTTCTTGTTGAACGCGGTCGCGTCGTCCTTGAAGAACTGGATCAGGGTACCGGGTTCCGGTCCCTCATAGAGGATCTTGGCCTTGCCTTCATAAATGCGGCGGCGATTTTTCATCTGATTTTTTCTCTGGATTTGCGGGCAGGCGGCAAGCGACCAGTTCCTGTCCGTCCGCCTAAATTAGTGCGGCGACGGCGGGGTTCAATGCCGGGTCTATCCCAATCACATCGTTTGCTCAATCGGCAAATCCTTCCAATCAACCGCTTTCGGGACTGAAATGCCGCAGCGCAGCATATGACGAAGCGTATTGACCGGCTCGCGACCTTTTGGTTTGTGCTTTGGCAACACACATATCACCTTGCCAACGAATCGGATTTGACCCGGAGGGACGCCATGAGCAGCATGAAAGACCGCGAAGAGGGCTTCGAGCGCAAATTTGCATTCGACGAGGAGCTCCGGTTCAAGGCTTCGGCGCGCCGCAACAAGGCGCTCGGCCTGTGGGCCGCCGAAAAGCTCGGAAAGTCGGGCGTCGACGCCGACGCCTATGCCAAGGAAGTCGTTGTTTCCGATATCGAGGAAGCCGGCGATCACGACGTGTTCCGCAAGATCCGCAAGGATTTCGATGCCGCCGGTATCGAGCAGTCGGACCATCAGATCCGTCGCACTATGGACGAACTGATGGCGCAGGCGATCGAGCAGATCAAGAACACCTGATCCCGGCCGGAGCAGCTTCCGCAAAAGCGTCCCACGGTTTTACGACGGAACCTGCGACAAACAAAAGAGAAGCAGGTTCCGCAAAAGGATGACTGGACCAATCGACCGCCCGGCCAAGCCGGGCGGTTTTTCTTTGCCTTTGCCTTGGTTTCCGGCTGAAACTGCATTGGAGCGGCGTGCGCCCTTTCGGGCGCACAAAGGACGCTAGCGCCATTCGCGTTTTTGCATCTCCGAAGATCGATCCGGTTCTCGGGCCGATGCGACGTTAACGAGGAAAGAGATTAGATGTCACTGAAGTCCCGCCTTGCCGCTGATGAAACGCTGGTCACCGCCTGGTCGGGCGTGCCGGACGCGCTGACCGTCGAAATCCTCGCCAAACAGGGCTTCGATGCCGTCACGCTCGACATGCAGCATGGCGGCCATCACGAGGACAGCGTGCTGCGCGGTCTGATGCCCGTGCTTGCCGCCAACAAGCCGGCGTTGGTGCGCATCCCGGTTGGCCGTTTCGACATGGCGAGCCGGGCGCTCGATTTCGGGGCCGAGGCGGTCATCGCGCCGATGGTGAACTCGGTGGCCGACGCAAAGCTGTTCGCAGCGGCGATGAAATATCCGCCGCTTGGCGAGCGCTCGTGGGGGCCGACCTATGCTTTTCCGCGCCACGGCAAGGGCGACTATGCCGAATGGCTGCGTGACGCCAATCAGCGCACCATGGCCTTCGCCATGGTCGAGACGCGTGCCGCGCTTGACGCGCTCGACGGCATTCTCGACACGCCGGGCATTGACGGCATTTTCCTCGGGCCCTCTGATTTCTCGATCGCCTGGAGCAACGGTGAGATCGTCAATTCGACGCTTGAAAGCATGATGGAGACGATAGCATCGGTCGCCGAGCGCACCCGCAAGGCCGGCAAGCATGCCGCGATCTATGTCGTCGAGCCGGCGATTGCAGGCCGCGTCGTGTCGATGGGCTATCGCCTGCTCGCCACCGGATCCGAGCATGCGCTGATTTCGCTGGGGGCAAAAACCCTGCTGAAGGGCATACGGGACTCGATCGGATCCTGAGTTCCGGCAGGGCGAACGATCGTCACAGCCCCGGATGCTCAGGCGCTCGCCGCGGCAGGTGTCGCGGCGAGCGTGCCGTCGCGCCTCAGCCTGTTGAACAGGGCGCCGAGCGCTCGGACCCACCAGTTGTTGAAGGCCATCAGCGGCAATGCCGCGAGGAGCGAACCCAGTATGGCTGCGGCGGCGCCGAGAGCGGCGGAACCGCTGACCAACAGGACCCATGAAGCCAGTGAGCAGATAACAGGTACATGCACCAGGTAGAGGGGGAACGAGAGGTCGCCGAGGAAACGTGCCGTCTTGCCCGAGAGCCATGATGGCGGCTGATCCGCACTCAGCACCGCATAGACCAACATGATGCTCGCCGGGATGGCCACGCAGGCTTGCCGCAGGCCGACATCATCCGAGACCGTGGTCTCGAGCACGGCAAAGGGGCGGTATATGCCGACGGCATCCCCCGCATAACCCAGCAAGGCCAGGGAGATCGTCACCATGGCACCTCGCACCCACCAATTCGGGCGAAATCCCAGGGCGAGAAGCGGATAGAGCAGCAGGCTGGCCGGAAAGGCACAAAAGAAGAAACTGGCTTGCAGTGCCAGGAACACGCCTGTTGCGATGCAAAACCATGAGAACAATGCCCAGCGATCTCGGAGGAAAAAGAAGATCGGGGCGAGGGCGAAGGTCAGCATGCTGCCCCAGAACTCGACCGTCATGGTCCACAGGCTGCTGTCATAGTATTTGTCGCCGTAGATGAACGTCCGCCAGGCCCCTTGCAGGAACGCGTCGGCGAAACTCGCTGTCTCCGGCGACAGCACCTTCGTGGCATTGCCGAATCCGCCAAGCCACCCGGATTGGGTGACCGCGGCCGCATCCTCGAAGAAATACAGATCGAGCTTGAAGATCGCGCAGGATGCGAGGACCGCGACAAGCACGGGTCCGGCCAAACGCGGCAAGCGCTTTATCGCACCCAACAGCAAGTCCTGCGCCTTGCGCGATTGGAAATAACGGCCGACGAGCACGTAGGACGAAAGGACGAAAAACAAGTAGACGGCGGAGCCGCCATTGAAGGCGATGAAACCTGGACTTGTCTTGAGGGATTGCGCGGCACCCGCTGCACCCTCCGCCGACGGCGCAAAAGCACGCAAAGTATGCCCACTCAGAACGACCAGCGCTGCGACACCTCTCAAGAATTCGAGTGAAGCGTCCTTGCGCAAGCGCTTGCCTTCGTTTTGAGCGTGAGGAATTTTTCTTTAGCAATATTGAATATGTACGCACGACGAAAAGTGTTCGCTGCGCGTCATGAAATTATCGCGAGTCACCTTAATTTATTGTTTATCGGAACTCGACGGTTTCTTCGGGAATTCTCTGCGCCGACTTTGGGTCCGTATCACAGGTCCGTCAGGAACTTGGCGAAGGTCATCGATCCTTCGGGCCAGGGGCCGAAGCCTGAATCCTGGTTGAGATGGCCGGTCTCGCCAGCATCGATGAACAGCGATCCCCAAGCGCCGGCAATGTCCTCCGCGACATCGAAGGCGCAGAACGGGTCGTTGCGGCTGGCGATCACGATCGACGGAAAAGGCAGCGGGTCGCGCGGGTAGGGGCCGAACGTCATCAGGTGCCGTGGCCTGATTTCTGGGTTGGCGACGTCGGGCGGCGCCACGAAGAAGGCGCCAGCCACCGGCTTGACGAATTGTGGAATGGCCTGCACGGCTGCGGCGACGCCCAGCGAATGCGCGACGATGACGACCGGCCGCTCGGCTTCGTTGACCGCTTTGGCAACGCTCGCCGTCCAGTCCTCGCGCACCGGCTTCGACCACTCCGCCTGCTCGACACGCCTTGCCGTCGACAGTTTCGACTGCCAACGGGTCTGCCAATGCTCTGGCCCCGAATTGGTGTAACCCGGAACGATCAGGATATCTGTGTCTTTGACTTTCATGGCGCTGAGATAGCGAGCGCGATTGCCTCATGCAACCGTCGACGGACAAGCTTCTGCGCATAACGGTGAACACCATGTTCGCTTTTTGCCGTCTTGTGTGAACAATCGCGATGGACGATCTATCGTCGGGAGAGAAACAGCCGTGGAGGACCGCGATTTTGGCGCTGACACGACGTACAATGATCGGCGGCGCCGGGCTCCTGGCATTGGGAGCTTCATCAAGCGTTGCCGCAACGGAGACAATGATGAGCGAACTGCCATTTGCCGCCACCAGGCCGGTGAGCGTTGCCCGCGTCGGGCTGAAGGCGCGTGATACCGAAGGCCTCGCCGCCTATTACCGCAGGGTCGTCGGCCTGCAGGAATTGAGCCGTGCCGATGGCGCGATCACCCTGGGCGCTGGCAGCCGTCCCCTGCTGGTGCTCGAGCCGGATGCTTCCGCCAAGCCGGACGATCCGCGCAGCGCCGGCCTGTTCCACACGGCCTTCCTGCTGCCCAGCCGCGCCGATCTCGGCCGCTGGATCAACCATGCAATATCGGACAAGATCGCCATCGAGGGCGCTTCGGACCATCTGGTCAGCGAAGCGCTGTACCTGACCGATCCTGAAGGCAACGGCATCGAGATCTATGCCGACCGTAATCCGCGGGACTGGAAGTGGAACGGCGACAAGGTCGCCATGGCGACAGAGCGGATGAACGTTCCTGCTGTCGTCGGCGAAGTGCCGGCCGGCGATGCGGGCTGGCAGGGCGCGCCGGAAAACAGCATTGTCGGCCACGTCCATCTGCGTGTCGGCAGGCCGGAAGAAGCCGAGGCCTGGTGGAACCAGGAATTCGGCTTCGACACGGTGGCCAAATATGGTGGCCAGGCCGTGTTCCTGTCGTCCGGCCACTACCACCACCACATCGGCGCCAATGCCTGGCAAAGCGCCGGCGCCGGGCGCCGCGACCCGGCCCGTTCGGGCCTCGCCTGGGTCGAGATGCGTTCGGACAATGTGGCCGGTGAGATCACCCGCGAGGATCCGTGGGGCACAGTGATCAGGACCGTGCCGGGCAAGGCCTGATTTGGGCGCAGACACAGCTTCCTTCTCTCCGTAAAACGGGGAGAAGGAAGATCAGGCTTCCCCGAACACCCGCCTGAAGATCGTGTCGACATGCTTGGTGTGGTAGCCAAGGTCGAATTTCTCGCGGATTTCCGCCTCCGGCAGGGCAGCGGTCACTTCCTTGTCGGCCAAAAGTTCCTCAAGAAAATCAGCGCCTTGCTCCCACACCTTCATGGCGTTGCGCTGCACCAGCCGGTAGGAGTCCTCGCGCGACAGGCCAGCTTGCGTCAGTGCCAGCATGACGCGCTGCGAATGCACCAGGCCGCGGAACTTGTTCATGTTCTTCAACATGTTCTCGGGATAGACGACCAGTTTGTCGACGACGCCGGTCAGCCGTGACAGCGCGAAATCGAGCGTCACAGTGGCGTCCGGCCCGATCATGCGCTCGACCGAGGAGTGCGAGATATCGCGCTCATGCCAGAGCGCCACATCCTCCATTGCCGGCAGCGCCATGGAGCGCACCATGCGGGCAAGGCCGGTGAGGTTTTCCGTCAGCACCGGATTGCGCTTGTGCGGCATCGCCGACGAGCCTTTCTGGCCGGGCGAAAAATACTCTTCCGCTTCCAGCACCTCGGTGCGCTGCAGATGCCGGATCTCGGTCGCCAGCCGTTCCATCGACGAGGCGACGACGCCGAGCGTGGCAAAGAACATGGCATGGCGGTCGCGCGGGATGACCTGCGTCGATACTGGCTCCGGCTTCAGCCCGAGCTTTGCCGCGACGTGCTCCTCGACGTAAGGCTCGATGTTGGCGAAGGTGCCGACCGCCCCGGAAATGGCGCAGGTGGCGATATCCTCCCGCGCATGCACCAGCCGCTCGCGGCAGCGCGAGAATTCGGCATAGGCCTGCGCCAGCTTGATGCCGAAGGTTGTCGGTTCGGCATGAATGCCGTGGCTGCGGCCGATGGTGACGGTGTCCTTGTGCTCGAAGGCGCGGCGCTTGAGCGCGGCAAGCAGGCCATCGATGTCGGCGAGCAGGATATCGCTGGCGCGCGTAAGCTGGACGGCAAAGCAGGTGTCGAGAACATCCGAAGACGTCATGCCTTGGTGGATGAAACGCGCGTCCGGTCCGACGAATTCGGCGAGATGGGTCAGGAAGGCGATGACGTCATGCTTGGTGACGCGCTCGATCTCGTCGATCTTCTCGACGTCGAATTTCGCGGCACCGCCCTTTTCCCAGATGGTCTTCGCCGCTTCCTTCGGGATGACACCGAGTTCGGCCAGCGCGTCGCAGGCATGGGCCTCGATTTCGAACCAGATGCGAAACCGGGTTTCCGGCGACCAGATGGCGACCATTTCCGGTCGGGAATAGCGAGGGATCATCGGTCAGTCCTGATGTGTCTAGGGCAATTCCAGGAAAAGTGTGCAGCGGTTTTCCGTCCGGAATTGCGAAAAAAGGAGTTAGAGCGGTTCGGCGGTTCTGCCAAACGCTGAACCGCTCTGGGTTAGCCCGCGTCCTAACAGAGGCGGACAAAATGCTCAACGCCACTGCTGCGTAAACCAGAGGCTGACGGCAGCCAAGGCGATGAAACCGAGCGGAAAATAGAGCCTGATACCCAGCACCACGAACTGGTAGAGCGCCACCGCCATCGTAAAGGCGAGCTGAAACCCCCAGGTGAGGGTGAAGACGGGTGCATGCCATTCGGCATAGTAGGATCGGTATTGCAAGGCATAGAGCCCGGCTGTCAGCCCGATCGTCGCGGCGGCAAGGCACACCATCGCCGAAGCGAAGGCGACCTCCGGGCCTCTTGCGAGTGAGACCAGCCGTGCCGCGAACACGCCGACCGGAAAGGCCAGGGCGCCGCCGCCCGCAAACAGCAGCGACACCGTGCGGATCTTGTCCGGCGTCACCCAATTGTCCAGCAACAGGTTGACCAGCGCACTGGCACCCATGGCCACGGCCCACAAGAGCGATCCAAAAAGCGCTACGCGCCACCCTGGCAAGGCGCGGCGGAGATAGTTCAAATTGCGGCTGGGTGTGGCGGGGTGCGATGTCACAGGCGGCCGGTCACGGCAATCCAGCGAAAATCCGGCCCTTCGAAGCCATATTGGCGCACCGCGATCAGCACCGCATAGGCGCTGAGGCTGTCCATCGAGAATGTCTGCACCGCGCCGATGCGGTAGGTGTTCGGGCAGCCGCGGCTCTTGGGGATCGACTTATCCTCATGCAGAAGTCTGGTGGTGCCTCCATCCTGCGCTTCGATGCGCAACAGCCGGAAGCCATTGATCTCGCCCTGGCTCTCGCAGCCCTCGGTGTTGTTCATGCCGAGCTCGTCCAGCCGGAACTCGAGCGGCTGGTCGACCGGAGAAAAGATCGGCCGCGGATTGACCGCCATCCGGTGCGGATCAGCCGAAAGCTCGGTCACCGGGTTGAAACCCGCTGTGATGCCGCGATTGGCGTTGAGTTCGGCCTGGCTGACGATGGTTTCGCCTTTCTGCCGGGCCTGGAGGCGGGCAGTGCCGAGAGTCGCATTCTCGTCGTCGAGCCGGACCTTGATTGGCGTGCCCTTGAGAAAGCTGTCATTGCTCGTGTCGATGTAATAGCGGTTGGCATAGGGAAAGCCCGACCCGTCCTGGATGCCATACTCTTCGAAGGCGAAGACGCCGCCGCCCTTGCTGAAGCCGAGGATTTCGAGCTCGGCGACGTCGCCGGCCTGGGCGGCGATCGACGCCGCAAGCTGTGCGGCCAGGGAAACGACAAACAGGAAAAGCATTCGCATCGGTTCTTCTCTCCGGCAGCCGGGGTCGTTGCAATCCCTAAAGCAATTCCAGGAAAAAGTGTGAAACGGCTTTCCGGGAAAGACGCGTAGCGCTCCCATGGGAATTGCATCAAACAAAGAGATTGAGCAAGGCGCCGTTTCCGTGAAACGGGACTGCTCTGGCACGACGAAATCAAAACGTCGTGCCGGTCAAAAGCCAATGCATCCAATCGGCCCGTCATCTGTTATTGTCGGCAGTCCCAATGGAGAACCACCATGACCGACACCAGCAAAATTCGTGAGCATATGGAAGTCGTCGGCGCCGATGGCGTGCATGTCGGCACTGTCGACAAGGTCGACGGCCAGCGCATCAAGCTGACCAAGGCCGACAGCGGCGAGGGTGCTCACAAAGGCCATCACCATTACATTCCTCTGGCCCTGGTTGCCGAGGTCGACGGCAAGAAGGTGTGGCTGTCGGCGAATTCCGATGTCGCGGTGACGTTCGAGGAAGAAAAATCCGATCCGACCTGATCGAAGCTATTCCAGGAAGGTGTGAAACGGCTTTCCCGGTAAACCGCGTAGCGTTTTCCCTTGGGATTGTACTAAACCAAAGAGATTAACGACGCGCCAACCAGACCGGGAACAGGTCATTGTCGGCTGGCGTCGCGGCAAAAACGCCGCGGCTGATGGCGCGCGCCATGGTTGCGCCAGCCGCGGCGTAGACGTCGATTGCGGCGTCGGCTTCGAGCCGAATACCGCTCGTTCCCGTCGCCAGAGCGAACACCAGATCGCCGTCCGCCGGGGTGTGCGTCGGCCAGATGGCGCGCACGAAGCCGTCATGCGCCGACATCGCCAGGCGTTTTGCCGCCGCCTTGGTTAGAACGGCATCCGTCGCGATGACCGCGATGGTGGTGTTGCCGCCGGTTTCCATCTGCCTGCCTGCCCGCTTGTCGCGGTATTTCAGCAAGATCTCCGCGGCATCGTACGGCATCGGCGAGGGATAACCGAGCCCGCCGAACTCATCGCCGATTTCGAAGGGGGCCGCCCAGAAATGGCGGGTGCGGCCGACGGTCACCGATCCCGTCGGGTTGACGGCGGCCAGCGCACCGATGGTGACGCCATTATCGAGCAGCGTCGAGGCGGAACCGAGGCCGCCCTTCAGTCCCGAGGTCAGCGCACCGGTGCCTGCACCCGCCGTGCCGAGCTGGAACTCGGTGGCGGCGGATTGCGCTGCCTCATAGCCGAGGTCGCGGTAAGGGGGATAACGGCCCCAATCCTTGGCTCCCCCATTGCGCAGGTCGAACAGAATCGCCGCCGGCACGATCGGCACGCGAAAGCCGCCCACCTCGAAGCCGATGCCGCGCTCGCGCAGCGCCGCCTGCACACCGGACGCGGCGTCAAGGCCGAAAGCCGAACCGCCTGACAGCACCACCGCATGGACCGCCTCGACCAAATTGTGCGGTTCGAGCAGGTCCGTTTCGCGCGTGCCCGGCGCGCCGCCCAGGATCTGGACCCCGGCCACCGCCGGCTCGTCGCAAAGCACCGTCGTCACGCCGGACTTCAAGGCGACGTCGGAAGAATTGCCGACGCGCAGTCCGGCAACGTCGGTGATCAGATTGCGCGGACCGGTGCGGAACATCAATTGCTGTCCAGGGGCACGAAGCGGGTGCCGTCGAAGCGGAAGACGCGGTAGATGCTCCGGCTGAGGTCGCCCTTGGCATCGAAGCGGATCGGCCCGATCGCCGTGGGGTAGTCGTGACCTGTCAGCGCCTCGGTCAGCGGCTTGCCCGATGACAAGGCTAACGCTGCCTTGGCGATCTCGACCGCCGCATAGGCCGGCAGCGCGTAGCCGTCCGGCACGATTTTCTGCGCGGAGAAGCTTTGCAGCACTTTTGCGTCGGCGGCTTCGGCCCATTCGGGCGGCGCTATCATCAGCGTCCCCGTCGCATACGGCACGTCGCCGGGCGGCGTGCGCAGATTTTCACCGCCGGCAAAGACGATGCCGGCCTGGAGCTGTGCGGCATCGCGGCCCATAATGGAAATGTCGTCGCCGTCGCCGCCGGCAAAGACATGCGTGGCGCCGGCCTTCTTCAGCCGGCCGATCATCCCGATCTGGTTGTCGAGTTGCGGCCGGAACGTATCGACGAACACCGGCTTGAGCGCCGCTTGCTCGGCGGCGGCGCGAAACGTCTCGGCCATTTCGCGGCCGTAAATGGTGCCGTCGTCGATGATGGCGAACAGATCGTCCTGCCACAGGCGGGTGAGGGTAGCGGCTACCGCGTTGCGCTCATCGTCGCCGCGCGGCCCCAGCCGATAGACCGGCCAGCCGGTCTTGGCGCGGCGGTCGGTGAGGCTTTCCGTACGCACGCCGACGGTGATGACCGGAATGTTGGCATCCTTGAGGATCGGCATCGCTGCCTCGATCGCTTCCGTGCACAGAAAGCCGACGACGATACTAACCTTGGCTGCGGCGAAGTCCCTGGCCGCGGCGGCCCCGCCATCTGATGTGCAGGCGTCATCCTCGGTCTTGAATTCGATGCCGTTCGCCTGCGCTGCCAGCCCGGCACCGGCCTCGATTTGCTTCCCGAGGATGGCCGACGGTCCCGACAAGGGGGCGACGACGCCGATCGTGAGCGTCTGTGCGCTGGCTGCGCCGGCGAGGAACAACCAGGCCAGCGCGGCGGATATCGTTGTCCCGGGTCGCATGCTGCCGAAGAGTTCCTCCAAGCCCGCGAAGAATTGCGCGGGCACCAATTCCCGCCAAGACCTAAAGGCTGCCCGGCCTTGGTGCAACACGCGAATTTGGGGATATGGGTCAAGCACTTCGCTTGTGGCATGTCGTATGTCGCCATATATAGCGGTAGGGTTCTGGCTATGGACAATCTCCGGTGCTGAAGAAGAATGACATTGGGCCGCAGGCCTATCGCGACGCGATGAGCCATTTTGCCGGCCACGTCCATGTGGTCACCACAGACGGGCCGGCGGGCAAGCGTGGCACGACGGTGATCGCCGCTTGTTCGGTGTCGGATACGCCGCCGACCATTCTGGTCTGTCTCAACCGTGAAAATGCCAAGAACGAGTTGTTCGTGAAAAACGGCCGATTTGCCCTGAACACGCTGGCCTCGCACCAGGAGCCGCTGTCGATCGGTTTTTCCGGTATCACCGGCCTGTCGCTTGAAGAGCGTTTCGCGCTCGGCGAGTGGGATGTGATTTCAACCGGTGCGCCGACGCTGAAGGGTGCACTCGCGGTGTTCGACTGCGAACTGATCGACACCAAGGACCTGGCCACCCATCGTGTGCTTTTTGGCAAGGTGACAGGCTTGCGTATGGGCGATAATTTGCGGCCGCTGATCTATCACGCCCGCGGCTACCATGTCCTCGACAGCGGAGCGGCGGCGTTCACGGAGAAAGAATGACCGAGCAGAAACCGCGCCCCGTTCCGCGGACGATCGACGAGACGCTCGATCTCCTGACCGGCGCGGACTATGTGGCGGACCGGTCGCTGGCGACCGTGCTCTTTCTGTCGCTGCGGATGAACCGGCCATTGTTCCTCGAGGGCGAGGCCGGTGTTGGCAAGACCGAAATCGCCAAGGTGCTGGCACAGGCGCTTGGCCGCCGGCTGATCCGCCTGCAATGCTATGAGGGGCTCGATGTTTCCTCAGCCGTCTACGAGTGGAACTACGCCGCGCAGATGATCGAGATCCGAATGGAGGAAGCGGCCGGCAAGGTCGACCGCTCCGCCATGGAGCGCAACGTCTTCTCCGAAAAATACCTGATCCGCCGCCCTGTGCTCGATGCGCTGACCGGCAAGACGGGTTCCGCCCCTGTCTTCCTGATCGACGAGCTCGACCGCACCGACGAGGCGTTCGAGGCGTTCCTGCTCGAAATCCTTTCCGACTATCAGGTGACGGTGCCGGAGCTCGGCACCATCAAGGCGGAAGAACCGCCCATCGTCATCATCACCACCAACCGTACCCGCGAGATCCACGACGCGTTGAAGCGGCGCTGCCTCTATCACTGGGTCGATTATCCCAATGCCGAGCGCGAATTGGAGATCGTGCGACGCAAGGTGCCGCAGGCCAACCAGCGGCTTTCGGCGGAGGTGGTCTCCTTCATCCAGAAACTGCGCCAGATCGAGCTGTTCAAGGTGCCGGGAGTCGCGGAAACGATAGACTGGGCCGGCGCGCTGACAGAACTCGACAAGGTAGCTCTCGATCCGGAGACCGTATCCGACACGATCGGCGTGCTATTGAAATACCAGGACGACATTGCCCGCATCGGCGCGGGCGAGGGCCGGCGCATCCTCGACGAGGTCAAGGCCGAGCTCGCGGCGGCGGAGTAGCGGCAATGAAGGCGCCGGGAGAGGCCGACCCCAGAGAGGCGACGGCGGACGGACGCATCGCTGACAACATCGTCTATTTCGCCCGTACCTTGCGCAAGGCAGGCATGCGGGTCGGGCCGGCTTCCGTCAAGGATGCCATCGAGGCGGTGCTAGCCGCCGGGATTGGCTCACGCGACGATTTCTACTGGACGCTGCACGCGGTGCTGGTGTCCAGGCATGAGGACCACCCGACTTTCGACGAAGCGTTCCGGCTGTTCTGGAAATCGCGCGAACTGATCGAGAAACTGCTGGCGATGTTTTCACCGATGGCGCCGGACGCCAGGGAGAAGCAGAAGCCGCGCGCGGCCGAAAACCGCGTCAACCAGGCGATGTTCGAGGGCCACCAGAAGAACCAGCCACCCCAGGAGGTCCCCGAGATCGAGGTCGATGCCCGCTTCACCTTTTCCGGCAACGAGGTGTTGCGGGGCAAGGACTTTGCCCAGATGAACGCCGCCGAGATGGCCGATGCCAAGAAGGCCATCGCCGCGCTGCGATTGCCTTTCGACATGGTGCGGACCCGCCGCTTCAAGGCCGATGCGCATGGCCGCCGCATCGACCCGCGCGCCATGATGCGCCAGGCGGCGCGCACCGGCGGCGAATTGATCCTGCCGAAATTCCGCTCGGCCCGCGAAGTCCATCCGCCGCTGGTGGTTCTGGCCGACATTTCCGGTTCGATGAGCCAGTACACACGTATCTTCCTGCATTTCCTGCATGCGCTCACGGAAAAACGCCGCCGCGTGCACACCTTTGTCTTCGGCACCCGGCTGACCAACCTGACCCGGCAGATGCGCCATCGCGATCCCGATGCCGCCCTCGCCGACTGCTCGGCGGTGGTCAAGGACTGGTCGGGCGGCACGCGCATTGGCGACACGCTCGCCGAGTTCAATCTGATATGGTCGCGGCGCGTGCTGGGGCAGGGCGCGGTCGTGCTTCTGATCACCGACGGTCTGGAGCGCGACGATGTCGCTGGCCTCGCGGGAGAGATGGAGCGGCTGCACAAATCCTGCCGGCGGCTGATCTGGCTCAATCCCTTGCTGCGCTTCGACGGTTTTCAGGCCCGCGCCCGTGGCGTCAAGGCGATGCTGCCGCATGTCGACGAATTCCGTTCGGTGCACAATCTCGACGCGCTCGCCGACCTCTGCGCCTCGCTGGACAAGCAG
Organism: Mesorhizobium erdmanii USDA 3471; assembly: GCF_000472705.1. GTDB lineage: Bacteria > Pseudomonadota > Alphaproteobacteria > Rhizobiales > Rhizobiaceae > Mesorhizobium > Mesorhizobium erdmanii. The sequence goes on from NZ_AXAE01000008.1 coordinate 284,440, forward strand.
TCGGCGCGTTCGGTAGACCCGCGACGGTGGATGGACGCTGGCGCCAGGCACGCCGCATAGCCATATGTTTTCTCGGCTCCCTGGAAAACAGACCCTGAGAGAAGCAACGATGAGCGACAACATTTATCTCGACGAGGCTCGCGATCCGCTGATCATCGCGGAAGGCTGGATGAAGGATGGCAAGGATGTCGCTATCGCGACCGTGGTCGAGACCTGGGGGTCGGCGCCGAGACCGGTCGGCAGCCACCTGGTCATCGACTCCGAAGGCAATTTCCACGGATCGGTGTCGGGGGGCTGCGTCGAGGGTGCGGTGGTGAGCGAGGCGGTCGACGTGATCGGCTCCGGCAAAGCCAGGATGCTGGAATTCGGTGTTGCCGATGAAACCGCCTGGCAGGTCGGCCTGTCCTGTGGCGGCCGTATCAAAGTCTATGTTGAAAGACTAGGCTGAACCATGGATCCTTATGCACTGAAGACGCTCAATACCGAACGCCGCGCCCGCCGCGCGGCGATCCTCGTCACCGATCTCGGTGATGGCCGCGATCGTGTCGTGCGCGAGGGTGACCAGGTCGCCGGCGATCTTGGAGCGGCGATCGCCAAGGCATTCCGATCGGGCAATTCCGGTTCGGTCCAGGCGGAAGGGCGGACCTTTTTTCTCAACGCGCATCTGCCGCAGCCGCGCCTGGTGGTGATCGGCGCTGTCCATATAAGCCAGGCGCTGGCGCCGATGGCGAAAATCGCCGGTTACCCCCTCGAAATCATCGATCCGCGCACCGCCTTTGCCACACCGGATCGTTTTCCCGATGTCGCCTTGCATGCCGAGTGGCCGGAAGACGTATTGAAGCGCCAGCCGCTCGACAGCTACACCGCGCTTGCCGCCGTAACCCATGACCCGAAGATCGACGATTTCGCGCTGAAGGCGGCCCTCGATGCGAATTGCTTCTATGTCGGGGCGCTCGGCAGCAGAAAGACGCATGCCAAGCGCGTCGAACGCCTGCTGGCGCTGGGCGCGAGCGCCAACCGGATCGCCCGCATCCACGCGCCGATCGGGCTCGACATCGGCGCCGCGAGCCCCGCCGAGATCGCCGTAGCCATTTTGGCGCAGACCATCTACGCCTTCCGTTCGCGCGGCCTCGATGCGAAAGGCGCCGTGGCGTGAAATTCGGTCCCATCCCAATTGAAACCGCCGAAGGCGCGGTGCTGGCACATGCCACCACCGCCGGCGAAAAACGTTTTCGCAAGGCGCACCGGCTGAGCGCGGACGACGTCGCCATACTCAAAACGGCAGGCATCTCGCAGGTCGTTGCGGCAGTGCTGTCCCCGGACGATCTCAGCGAGGACGCCGCGGCGCAACAAATTGCCGAGAGCATGACTTTCAGCGGCATCGAGGCGAGGCCAGCCGCCACCGGCCGGGTCAATCTCCATGCCAATGCATCAGGCATCTTCACGGTCAGCGCGGCTCTCGTCGACGCCATCAACGCCGTCGATCCCGCCATCACCATCGCCACGCTGGCGCAGCATGCCCCGGTCGAGAAAGGCCAGATGGTCGCGACGGTGAAGATCATCCCCTTCGCGGTCGCCTCCGCCGTGGTCGAAGCCGTCCTGCGGATCTGCGCCGGCGGTGAGATCTTTGCCGTCAACGCCTACAAGCCGGTGCGCGTCGGGGTCATCCAGACGGTGCTCCCGGGCATCAAGCCCGGCGTACTCGACAAGACGCTACGTGTCACCGAAGCGCGGCTGGCGCGCTCGGGCGGCAGGCTGACGGCGGAGCGCCGTACGCCGCATGAGGTCGCGCCGGTGGCACAAGCCGCCGCCTCGCTGGCGCGCGACAACGACATGGTGATCATCTTCGGTGCCTCGGCGATGAGCGATTTCGCCGATGTCGTTCCGGCGGCGATCGAGATGGCGGGTGGAACTGTCATCCGCGCCGGCATGCCGGTCGATCCCGGCAATCTGCTGGTGCTCGGAACGCTGGCCGGCAAGCGCATTATCGGCGCGCCTGGCTGCGCGCGCAGTCCTAAGGAAAACGGCTTCGACTGGGTGCTCGACCGTCTTGTTGCCGGGCTCGACGTCACTGCTAAGGATATTGCCGGCATGGGGGTCGGCGGGCTGCTGATGGAAATCCCGACGCGGCCGCAGCCGCGCGAACCGCTGCCGGCCAAAAGCCGGCTCAAGGTCGCCATCGTACTTCTGGCGGCGGGCCGGTCGAGCCGCATGGGCGGACCGAACAAGCTCATGGCGCTGTTCGACGGCAAGCCGCTGGTGCGCCGCACCGCCGAGCGCGCGCTCGGCTCGAAAACGTCGGGAACGATCGTCGTCACCGGCCATCAGCGCGAACGGGTGTGCGCGGCTTTGTCGGGTCTCGACGTCACCTTCGCCGACAATCCGGATTTCGCCGATGGCCTGTCCACCTCGCTGAAAGCTGGTATTGCCTATCTGCCTGAAGACACCGCCGGCGCGATGATTGTTCTAGGAGATATGCCTGGCGTCGTGTCTGACGATCTGGACCGGCTGATCGATGCCTTCCGCAAGGCCGGAGGCAATTCCGTGGTCCGCGCTTCGCATCAGGGCAAACGCGGCAACCCGGTGCTTCTGCCACGCTCGCTGTTCCCGGCCATCGCTCATCTCGAAGGCGATACCGGCGCGCGCCATCTGGTCGAGGCCGAAGGGCTCGACGTCATCGATGTCGAGATCGGCGAGGGTGCATCCGTCGATGTCGACACCCGCGAGGCGCTGGAAGGCGCCGGCGGCGTGCTGCAGGATTGACAAAGCAGAGCCGGAAAACGCATGGCTGAGCGATGTTTTCCAGTTCACCAGCCTTTGCGCTTCCACCCCCGGCATGCCGCGCTGCCCTCACAGCCTTGCTTTTCTTTTTTTGTTCGGCCGCCGATGCCGACACATTGTCCCTAAAATCCTTCAAGGACGATCTTTTCGCCTATCCGGCCACGCTTTCGTCCGACGGCAACGGCGCCTATACGGTCATCGACTACCGCGAGATGCGCGACATCAACCAGCGCGACGAGGTGCCGGAAAAGCGCGTGCACGCGCAATACACCGACACCAGCGTGCGCAAGGTGCAGCAGGATCTGCTTTTGAAGACCGATGCCGGCGATGTCAGGCATGTCGCCGTCGGCAAGACGCAAGGCGCCGGCATCATCGTGCTTTATCTGCACGGGCAAGGCGGCAGCCGCAAGCAGGGCGTCGACGATTTCACCTTCGGCGGCAATTTCAACCGCATCAAGAACCTGATGGCCGGCAATGGCGGTCTTTATCTCTCGCCTGATTTCCCCGATTTCGGCGACAAGGGCGCAGCACAAGTCGCGGCCTTGATCGATCACTATGCCGAACAGTCGCCGGGTGCGAAAATCTTCGTCGCCTGCGGATCTATGGGCGGTGCGCTGTGCTGGAAGCTTGCCGGACGCAAGGACACGGGCGGCCGCATAAATGGCTTGCTGCTGCTCGGATCGCTATGGGACGAGAGCTTTTTTGCCAGCCCCGCCTTCAAGCGCCGCGTGCCGGTCTTCTTCGGTCAAGGCAGCCATGACGTGGTCTTTCCGGTGGCGAACCAGGAAGCGTTCTTCCGCTCCATCCTGGCCAAGTCGAAGACCTACCCGACCCGCTTCGTCCGTTTCGAGACCGGCACCCACGGCACGCCAATCCGCATGGCCGACTGGCGCGGCACGCTCAATTGGATGCTGTCGAAGGCGCCTTGATCGACTGGCCTGAAGCCGTCCGGTGCTCAAGGCGCGGTGTTGTAGTCGACGACTGTCTGCGGGTTTTCCTCGCCATCATAGGACGCGTCGACATCGTACTGGACCAGCGAGAAATCGCCATTGCGGAACAGATATGTGCCCGATGAAGAGGCATCTCCGACGCCGCGCCATTTGTTGAACGTCGTTATCGTGTGGGCATCCTTGTCATAGTTGGAATTGGTCGCCCAGCCTGTTGTCCGGAAGCCGACGATGTGCATGGATTCGACCTTCCCTTCGCTGTCATTGTTGACGTAGCGAATGTCCATCTCGGGCTCGGTGAACTGCAACTGTTGTACCCCTGAGACATCGTCGCTCATGTAGTAGACGGAGTTTTCATTGTAGGCTGCGGCCGAGCAGGAGAAATGGAAAAGACGTGTTTCCTTGTCGGGGTCGGCGGGCTGCGCATTCGCGTCCTTGTACTTGATCGAAAAAGTCTCCGGCTCATTGGCCAGAAGCTCCTTGTCGCACTGGTCGCCGTAGGTTGCCAGGAAAGCCTTCTTGGCCTGCTCCAGAGCCGCATCCTTCTTGGGCGGCGGTGGGCCGTCGCCGCAGCTTGGCGGTACTGCCTCTTCGAAATCGGCGGTCGATGGTTTCAGCGCGCCCTTGTCGATGTGGATCGGATCGAAGGGCGGCGCCGCCTGGATCTGGGCATTCACCTGGCGCAGCGTGTAGCAGCCGGCGAAAACCTTCGCCTGGCCGTTCTTGTCGGTGGCCTGAATGGCAACCGGCACGTTGTAGTAGATGCTGCCGGCCGCACCCTCATCCGAGACGTCACCGGTTTTGACCTCCACCTTGTCGGTACCGTCATAACCCTTGACGAACGTATCGAAATCCTTTGCCGGTTTGGTGTCTCCATAGTAGCCCCAGGCCCGCGCGAATTCGTGCCGGTTGATGGCGCTGTAGAGCGAACGGATGACCGCTTCGGCGCTTGAACGGTCGTCGACATAGGGCGCGTCGGGTGCGTCGCCGGCTGCCAGCGCCGCTTGGCCGGATACGGCAAGGGAGAAAAGGGCAGTCGCTGCGAGAAGGACGCGTCTCATCGGGAATCTCCGCTCGATAACGGAAATTCTACCACGGCGATTGCGGCGGCGTGGTGACGCGGAGCCTGCAGCGCTTGAAGAATCGTGCGCACAGGCGCTACGTCGCTTCGCCGGCGCTCAGGCCGGACAGGAGGTTTGACGTGACGATATCCATGTATGAGGCATCCGTGCCCGTGTTTTCGGCCAGGCTGAAAGCACTTTCCAGTGTGCTAGCGGCCGCCGAACAGAATGCGCTTGACCGCAAGATCGACCCGCAGGTGTTTTTGACCGCGCGGCTCGCGCCCGACATGTTCGCCTTGACCCGGCAGGTGCAGATCGCCACCGACCATGCCAAGGGGGCCCCCTCGCGGCTGGTCGGCCGCGAGGTGCCGAAATACGAGGACAATGAGGCGAGCTTTGCCGATCTCGAAGCCCGGATAGCCAAGACGCTCGCGCTTCTGGCGACCTTTTCGGCCGCCGATATCGACGGTTCCGACGACAAGGTGATCGAGTTGAAGCTCGGCGGGCGCGAAACGACATTGGGCGGCATGCAGTATCTGCTGCATGTGGCCATGCCCAATTTCTACTTCCACCTCACCACCGCTTACGACATCCTGCGCCACAATGGCGTGCCGCTCGGCAAGGCGACATTCTTGGGATCGCGTTGAGGGGTAGACATTTGGAGATGTCCCGGATCAGTCCGGGACATCTCTGACATCCAATTAGCGAATGGACATTTCGCGGGCGATGCGCGGAAAATCGGCGGGCTTGATGCCGATGTCGGCGCGGTCGGCATTGCTCATCGAATGGAGCAATGCGAGCGCCGCGCGGTATCTCAGATGTTCCTGCGGGCGCGGCCGGGCGAACATTTCCGTGAAGAAACCCATCATTCAGGCTCCCTGGTTGGTCCTCCACGGCAGCCAATATAGGTGAATCGTGACAATTGTGCAGTGCAGCATTTGCATGCCTGCCATGTCCGGATGATTTGCATAAAATTTCTTTCGACCCGGTGAAACTTCCGCGTCGCGCGAATCGTAGCCTTCGAGGCTGGCACATGGCCAGTTTTTCCTCGCCACTCCTGGCGAATTTCCGGACTGCATGAAAGTGCAGTCCGGCTTTTGTTCGAGGGGCCGGCGTGTTCCCTCGAACGACTAAATTCATTGCGATCGATGGCATGTATTTTTAACGAGCCGGTTCTATGGTCTGGAAGCCTGACGGTCAGGCGAGGGGAGGCTGATATCGCTACCAGCGCCAAGCGTGATTTCGCTTCGCTGCTCGACGACCTCTTCGTTGCTTCCGACAAGGGTGACGGAACGGGGGGCGACAGCATCGAGGGCGACGAGGCCGGTGCGCGTCCGTCCATTCCATTCGACTATCTTTCGGTCGCCGATGAGCTCCATTCCGGCCGTATCAAGGTGTCGGCCGCCGAATATCGCGAGGCCGGTGCCGATCTGGCGAGCGAATTCGCCGCCTTGCTCGAACACGCCAAGCTGGCCCTCGCTGCCGAGGACCCGAGGCCCGAGGAAAAGCTGCCGCCGATCGACCCCGAATCGATAGCGGCCGAACTGGGATTGAACCAGCCTAAGAGCGCTGCCGATTTCGGCCGCATGCGCCGCAGCTTTGCCTTCACCAACCATCCCGATCGCGTCGCCCCGCATCTGCGCCAGCGCGCCATGATCCGCATGCAGGTGGCCAACATGCTGATCGACGAGGCCAAGCGCCGTGCCGTTGCCGGCGCCCGCCGCTAGCTAAGCGCCGCTGGCTCACGCAAAAGTCGGCTCGGCGAGGCTTGGAGAGCGCCGTGGCTTTCCTTATAGATGAGGTCTCCCTCCCGCGCCGCCGCGCACGCTTTTCCCTCCGGAGCAGAATCCCATGCAAAAACGCCGTCTCGGTCGGACCGATCTTCTTGTCACCCAGATTTGCCTTGGTTCGATGACCTGGGGCCAGCAGAACACCGAGGCCGAAGGCCACGCTCAGATGGACCTGGCCTTCTCGCGCGGCGTCAATTTCATCGATACCGCCGAACTCTACCCGATCCCGCCCAAGGCGGAGACGCAAGGGCGGACGGAAAAGATCATCGGCAGCTGGATGAAGGCCAAGGGCAACCGCGACAAGGTTATCCTTGCCTCCAAGGTCGTCGGCCGCACAGCCAATAGCTGGTTTCGCGGCGACAGGCCGTCGCAACTGGTGCGCGCCGATATCTTTGACGCGATCGACAAGTCGCTGGCCAAGCTCGGCACCGATTATCTCGACCTTTATCAAGTCCACTGGCCGGAGCGGGACATTCCCTGGGGCGCCAATCCGACGCGCGTCGGCGCGGTGGCGCGGCGCGCCGATGCCGACGGCGCCCCGGCCAACGAAACGCCGATCGCCGAGACGCTTGGAGTCTTCGATGAGCTGGTGAAGGCAGGAAAGATCCGTCATTTCGGCCTGTCGAACGAGAGTTCCTGGGGCGTGATGCGATTCCTGGCCGAGGCCGACAAAGGCATCGGCCCGCGCGTCGCATCGATCCAGAACGCCTACAATCTCGTCAACCGCACCTTCGAGGTGAATCTTGCGGAGGTCTGCGAGCGCGAACAGGTTTCGTTGCTTCCCTATTCGCCGCTGGCGCAGGGATACCTGACCGGCAAATACGACCATGGCGCCCGCCCGCAGGGCTCGCGGTCGCAATTGTTCAACCGCGGCCAGCGCTACGAGACGCCGAATGCCGCGGAAGCGCTGCTCGAATACAATGAACTGGCGCGCTCCTTTGGCATGGAGCCGGCGCTGTTTGCCAATGCCTATGTGTCGAGCCGACCCTTCGTCACGTCGAACATCATCGGTGCCACGACCCTATCCCAACTCGAAATGGCGCTGTCCTCGGTCGATGTGGTCTGGACAGAAGAGATGCAGAAGGCGGTGGACGCGATCCACCAGCGGGTTGGCAATCCCTGTCCTTGATCGGTTAGGGCGGGAAAATTGTCACGGAATAACAAAGGGGTGGACACGATGGTGGATTTTCCGATTGAGGCCGTGCGTGGAAAATTTCCAGCGCTTTCGCTGACCGACAAGGGCCGCCGCCGCATCTGTCTCGACAATCCCGCCGGCACGCAGGTGCCGCAGGCCGTCGCCGATGCGGTGTCGCACTGCCTGCTCACCACCAATGCCAATCTCGGGGGCTTTTTCGAAACGACGATCGCCGCTCAAGCAGTCGTCGACGAGGCGCATCAGGCGATGGCCGATTTGCTTGGCGCCGCGAGCCCTCAGGAAATCATCATCGGCGCCAACATGACGACGCTGACCTATCATATGTCGCGTACGATTGGCCGCACGCTAAAGCCTGGTGACGAGCTCATCCTCACCCGTATGGATCACGAGGGCAACGTCTCGCCCTGGCTGCAACTGGCCGAGGACCTTGGCCTAGTCGTGCGCTGGCTGCCGTTCGATGAAAAGAGCTGGCAGGTCGAAGAGGTGACGTTGGCCGGGCTGCTGTCGGACAAGACACGGTTGGTCGCGTTGAATTATGCCTCGAACCTGACCGGTTCCATCAACCGGGTCAGGTCTCTGACCGCCATCGCCAAACAGGCCGGTGCGCTGGTTTATGTCGACGCCGTCCAGTTCGCGCCGCATGGCCTGATCGACGTGCAGGAACTCGGCTGCGATTTCCTGATCTGCTCGGCCTACAAGTTCTTTGGCCCGCATATGGGCATAGTGTGGGGACGGCGTGACATCATCGATGGCCTTAAACCCTACAAATGCCGCTGTTCATCCAACGGCCTGCCGGAACGCTTCGAGCTTGGCACGCCGCAGATCGAGCTGATGGCCGGGCTCACGGCGGCGGTCGACTATTTTGCTGAGCTTGGCACAGCGGCGGGTGAGGGCGGTTCGCGCAGGCAGAAGATTGCCAGGGCGTTTGAAGTCTCCATCGCCTATGAAAACCCGCTGGCGCAAAGGCTGATCGACGGCCTGTCCGACATTCCGGGCCTGACCATCCACGGCATCACCGATCGCAAGCGGCTCGGCGATCGCGTGCCGACTGTTTCCTTCACGGTGGACGGCATCGTTCCGGAGACGATCGTGCGCCAGATGAACGCTGAAAACATCTTCCTGTGGTCCGGCCACAACTACGCCTGGGAAATCGTCCACCAGCTCGGCATTCCAGCCGACCAGGGCGTCGTGCGCATCGGCATCGCGCACTACAACATGGCGGCTGAGATCGACGAGACGCTGGAAACCGTGCATCGCGTCATCGCGATGCTCAGGCAGCAACGCTCGTGACACGAGCTTGACCTGTCACCTCGCCTTGCCGCCGAACCCGGTAAGGAAGGCGGTGAGATTGTCGCCGAGTTCGTCGCAGAGATAGCCGCCTTCCTGGACGATGACCGTCGGCAGGCCGAGCTTGGCAATCGCCTCACCAATGCGGGAGAATCCTGGCGTCGTCACCGAAAGCCCGCCGAACGGATCGCCTTCGAAGGCGTCGAGGCCGAGCGCCACGACAAGCGCGTCGGGCGAGAAGGACCGGATGCGCTGGAACGCAACGCCGAGCGCTTCCAGAAATGCCGCGTCGGCGGATTTGCGCGGCAGTGGCAGGTTGAAATTGTAGCCCAAGCCCGGGCCTTCGCCACGCTCGTCGGCGTGGCCCCAGAAAAATGGGTAAAAGCGTACCGGATCGGCATGCAGCGAAGCGGTCAGCACATCGGGCCGCGCATAAAAGATGCCTTGCGTGCCGTTGCCGTGGTGCAGGTCGACATCGAGGATGGCCACCCGCGCTGCCTGCTTGCGCAGCACCTGTGCCGCAACGGCCGAATTGTTGATGAAGCAGAAACCGCCGGCGACATCGGCAAAAGCATGATGGCCGGGTGGGCGGCACAGCGCATAGGCAGCCGGCGCGCCAGCCATCACCGTTTCCGCCGCCTCGACGGCGCTCCAGGCGCTCCACAGCGCGCTTTGCCAGGTTTCGCCCGAGATCGGGCACGCTGTGTCGGCCATGTGGTAGCCGGCCTGGCCGACCGCGGAGGCGGGGTAGGAGCCGGTGCGAGCGATCGGATGGATATTAGGGATTACTTCCGCCGAGGCGCCATCGATGCGCTGCCAGCGCTCGAAAATGTGCTCGAGGAAGTCGAGATATTCGGGTGTATGCACGGCTGAGACTGGGCCGAGCCCGTGATCACGTGGCCGCTCTATCGTGCAGCCGGCGGATTTTGCGCCAACCAACAATCGCTCGATACGCTCCGGTTTTTCCGGATTGGGCTGCGACGCACCGCTCGAAAGAAACGCCTTTGGGTCGTGCCGCTTCTGCTCCTCGGCGTAAAAGGCTTTCATCACTGCTCCCCATTGCCCGATGCATCGGCGAACGCGAAAAAGGCGTCGCCGATGATCTTTTGCGTCTGTTCGTAGCTTGACCAGGCAATGCCCAGTCTCTCGTAAAAGGCCTTGGCGCCGTCATTGTCGGTGTCGACCGACAGCCTGAGATAGACGCCGCCCTGTTTCCGGCACTCGGCCGCGACGCGCCGCAGCAGCCGCTCGCCGATCTTGCGGCCACGAAACCGGTCTTCGACATAGAGGTCCTGCACATAGACGCCGGGCCGTCCCATCCAGGTCGAAAAGATCGGGAAATGCAGGCACAGACCGGCGAATTCGCCGCCCACCTCGGCGATCAGGGTCGAGAAGGCAGGCTTTTCGCCAAAGCCGTAGGTCTTGAGATCCTCCACTGTCGAGATGATTTCCTCGGGCGCGCCGATGTGCGTGCCGAGTTTCAGGATCGCGGCGTGGATCGTTTCGACATCGTCGATCCGGCCGGGGCGGATGAGGACGTCATTGGATGTTGGTTTGATCACGGTCGTATCTCAGAACGCCACCCGGTCGCCACCCTTGAGCGCCAGCATGTCGCGTGCTTCGGCCGGCGTAGCAACCTCCAGCGACAGTCCATCGAGAATGCCACGGATGCGGCGCACCTGGTCGGCATTGGATTTCGCCAACTGGCGGCCATCGTAGAGACTGTCTTCCAGCCCGACGCGGACATTGCCGCCCATGGCAGCGGCGATCGAGATCAGCGGCATCTGCTGGCGGCCGGCGGCCAGCACCGAGAACCGGTAACTGTCGCCAAAGAGCTTGTCGGCGATGCGCTTCATGTGGATGAGATTGTCCGGGTCGGCGCCGATGCCGCCCAGAATGCCGAGGACGAACTGGATGAACAGCGGTCCCGAGACCAGCCCCCGGTCGCGGAAATGCGCCAGCGAATAGAGATGGCCGACATCGTAGCACTCGAATTCGAAGCGCGTGCCGCAGCCCTTGCCCAGTCTTTCCAGCACGCCTTCCATGTCGGCGAAGGTGTTCTTGAAGATGGTGTCGCGGGTGGCTTCGAGCAGTTTCGGTTCCCACTCGTGTTGCCATTCGCGTGGCTTGTCCAGCATCGGGAACAGCGCGAAATTCATCGAGCCCATGTTGAGCGAGCACATTTCGGGTTCGGCGCGCAGCGGCGCCGCCAGCCGCTGGTCCAGCGTCATCAGCGAGGACCCGCCGGTGGTGATGTTGATCACCGCATCGGTCGCCTGCTTGATGCGCGGCAGGAACCGCATGAACACGTCCGGATCGGCCGTTGGCCGTCCGTCCTTGGGGTCGCGGGCGTGCAGATGCAGGATCGAGGCGCCGGCTTCGGCCGCCGCGATCGCGTCCGCAGCGATCTGGTCCGGCGTCACCGGCAGGTAGGGTGACATCGACGGCGTGTGCACCGAGCCGGTGACGGCGCAGGTGATGATGACTTTTCGCGGCGCCATCGCTCTAGCCCCGGCCTTCGACCGGCAGGTCGAGTTCGGCGGCCAGAACCTCCAGCGAGTCGCCGATGATGGAGACGATCTCGCCGACCTGTTCGGCCGTGACGATCATCGGCGGCGCCACCATGAAATTGTCGCCATCGACACCGCCCTTGACCCGGCGGCCATAGATGATCAGCCCACGCTCATAGGCGAGGTCGAGCAGACGCTGCGTCGCCTTCTTGCTTTGCTCGATTGGCTTCAGCGTGTCGGGATCGGCAACCATTTCGGCACCGGTCAGCAGGCCCTTGCCGCGAACGTCGGCGATGAAGGGAAAACGCTTCGCCAGCCCCTTCAATCCGTCCATCAGCACATCGCCCATGGCGGCGGCATTGGCGATCAGGTCGAGCCGGTCCATTTCGCCGAGCACGGCGAGCCCGGCGGCGCAGGCCAGCGGGTTGCCGGCATAGGTGTGGCCATGCTGAAAGCCACCGGAAGCAAGCAGCGGCTGCACCAGCCGCATAGGCGCGGCCAGTGCGCCGAGCGGCGCATAGCCCGACCCCAGTCCCTTCGACAGCGCGACGAGGTCGGGCTTGCAGTTCCAGTGGTCGCCGCCGAGGAATTTGCCGGTGCGGCCGGCTCCGCTCATCACTTCGTCATGGATGAGCAGGATGCCGTAGCGGTCGCAGATCTCGCGGATGCGCGCATAATAGCTGTCGGGCGCCACCAGCGCCGCCGTGGCAGCCCCACCTATCGGCTCCATGATGAAGGCGACGACGCTCTCCGGGCCTTCGGCCACAATCTTCTCCTCCAGCATGTCGGCGTAACGGATGCCGCGCTGCTCCATGGAAAGATTGTCGCGGTCGCGCCAGGCGGTCGGCGCGGGCACGGTCGGCATCACCCGCATCATCGGCGTGAAGGTTTCGGCCAGCGCGTCGTCGCCGGTGATCGACAGCGAACCCAGCGTACCGCCATGATAGGAGGGGAAGCGGGCGATTACCTTCCAGCGGCTGGGCTGGCCGGTGGCCACGGCCCACTGCCTGGCCAGCTTGATGCAGGATTCCGTCGCTTCGGAGCCACCGGAGACAAAGAAGATGCGGTCCATGCCTTCCGGCAGTTTCTCTGCGAGTTTCCGGGCCAGCTCTTCGGCCGGTTCGTTCTCGAAATGCAGCCGGTAGGCGAAGGTGGCACGGTCCATCTGCCGCTTCATGGCGTCGAGCACATTTCGGTTGGAATGGCCGATATTGGCGACCATCGGCCCGCTCGAACCGTCGATGAAACGTCGGCCGTCCTGCGTCCACATATAGATGCCTTCCGCGCGGTCGATCAGCGGCCGGCGCAGGCTGGAGAGGTAGAACAGATGCGATTCTCGGCGCGCTTCGGTGGCTTGAGCGGCGGTCTGGGTCTTCGACATGTCAGGACTTTCCAAGGTAGCGATCAAGAACATTCTGGGTGACGCGTTCGACCATCGGGTCCTGTCTTAGCAGGCCGGCCACCCATTCGCAGCTTCCGGCATGGAACACCTCGCCTCTGCCACGCGGGAAATTGACGATCATGCCGTTGCCGCGTTTGACCTTTTCGAGATTGGCATCGCTCGCCTCGCCGAACAATGTCTCGGCGGTGAAGCGGCCATCCTCGTCGGTTAAAAACTGGTCCTCGACCGGAATGTCGGCGCTTTCTTCGACTTGGGATGCCATTCCGACCGCGAGAACCTGCAACCCATCTGGCGCCCCGCTGTCGGATGTGGGGGAAGGAAGGCCGCCGCGTATCTCGAAGTCGAGCCCGTCGACCTCATAGCCGTAGACATGGCTGTCGGCGCCGAGCAGGTCGCCATAATAGATGCCGGTGCCGGCAAAGGCCCAATGCTCCGGCCGGTAGACCGGGAACCCGCGCACGCCGCGCGGTGCGCAGCCGCCCCATCCGGTATAGACGCCGCGCGTCGCGTTGAGCCCGAAAGTCGCCGAACCCGGCCGGCCAATCTCAGGCGCCTCCCAGGAGTTGGTGGCGCGGGTGACGTCGCCGCCGCGATAGGCAGGATCCTCGGCGCGGGCGCGGTATTTGTAGCAGACCTGCCGGCGGCCCTCGTCCTCCAGCCTGGTCTGCCACATGAAGTTGCCGGCGAACCGCGCCGCATGGCCGCCGCGGGTCACATAGGTGTCGACCGCGTCGCGCATTTCCCACGTCCAGTATTCGTCATGGCCGACGAAGACAGCGCAGTCATAGCCGTCGAGAATGTCGGGAGAAAAATGCAGGTCGTGCTGGCTGGCGAGATCGACACCATAGCCGGCCCGCTCGGCGAAGCGGAAGAAGTGGCTGTCGTAGCTCGCCCAGCCGGACGAGGCGTATTTCTTCGAATGGCCGGTGGCGAGCGCCCATTCCATATGCGGATAGCGCGGCACCGTCTTCGGCGGTACGGCGACTTCCAGCGGCACGCGCGGCGCATCCCTGGGCAGCACGACGAAGCCACGGCACCAGGGACGCTGCGTCGAGACAACAGGCGAATACTGGTTGCGGTCCGGCCCGGTGATGCCCTGATAATGGTTGGAGCCGCCCCAGGTGTTGTAGGCGAGCCACGTGCCCGTCGCTGCCACCTGCAACACGCGGCCAAGCTTCTTGCCCGGCTGTGGGCTGACGATGATCAGATGATGGGATTGTATCGGCCTGCCGTCGCGTCCGTCGGCGGTGAGTGTCACCCGATAAGCGCCGGATGGCCAGTCGCCGCCGACGTGGAATTCGAACGAAGCCTCCCAGCCGCAGCCTTCGGCGGAGCACTGGTCCGGGCTGTCTTGCCAGCGCGACGCGATACCTGCCTTGTCGAACACCTTTGTCTCGGTGCCACCATCGCGGATGATCGCCACATTGTAGGACGGTGCCGTCGAACTGACATGCAGCGTCACCGTTTCGCCGGCGCGATAGGAAAAGCGGTCGCTATAGCACCAGATCTCGCCGCGCTCGCCGTCCATGCCTGGCCACTCGTAATAGTGGCCGCGCACTGCGTGGCGGCGCTGCTCCGCTGTCAGACCGAAATCCGGGAATTCTTTGGGTAATTGGGTCATCGTCTCACTCAGGCGGAAAGATATTTCTTGAGGAAAGTGCGGGTGCGCTCCTTCCGCGGCGTGCGGAAAATCTCGCCCGGCGGGCCTTCCTCGACGACCACGCCGCCATCCATGAACAGCACCCGGTCGGCGACTTCGCCGGCAAAGCGCATCTCATGCGTTACGATGAGCATGGTCATGTGTTCGGCGGCAAGCTGTTTCATCACCGCGTTGACCTCGTCGACCAGTTCGGGATCGAGAGCCGAGGTAGCCTCGTCGAAAAGCATCACCTTGGGCTGCATGGCCAACGCACGCGCGATAGCCACGCGCTGTTTCTGGCCGCCCGAAAGCCGCGACGGGTAGGCGTCGATCTTGTCAGCAAGCCCTACCTTGGACAACAAGCCAAGCGCCAAGGTCCGGGCTTCGGCTTTCGCCATGCCTTTGAGGATCACCGGTCCCATGGTGATGTTTTCGATGACGGTCAAATGCGGGAACAGGTTGAAGTGCTGGAACACCATGCCCATTTGCTGGCGCACCCTGTTGATGTGACGCTCGAAGGCTTGGCCGTGCAGTGGCTGGTTGACCTGCACGCCGTCCAGCCAGACCTCACCGTCGTTCAACGTCTCGAGATGGTTGATGGAACGCAGCAACGTGCTCTTGCCGGAGCCGCTCGGCCCGATGATCGCTACGATCTGCCCACGGTCGACCGACAGGCCGATCCCCTTCAGGACATCGACGGCGCCGAAGGATTTGCGGGCGCCACGGACCTCGACCATTGGCCGTTGCATGCTCATCGGGAAACCTCCACATGTCTTTCAAACCGATGCAAGGCCGCTTCGAGCACGAGGTTCAGGATGTAGTAGAGCGCGGCGGCCGTGATGTAGAATTCGAACGGGCGGAAGGTTTCGCTGATCGCCAGCTGTGCCGAATGGACCAGCTCCGCGATGCCGATGACGGAGACGATCGAGGACTCCTTCAAGAGCGCGATCAAATTGCTTCCGATCGGCGGCGCCGTGTTGCGGATGGCTTGCGGTATCACGACGTAGCGCAGCGTCCGCCACTTGCCGAAACCGATGCTGCGCGCGCCTTCCGTCTGCCCGGCATCGACCGCCACGATGCCGGCGCGGATGACATCGGCATTGTAGACGGCAAAGTGCAGGCCAAGCCCGATGATGCCGGCGGCCAGTGCCGGGATGTCGATGCCGACTTGGACCAGGCCAAAATAGATCAGGAAGAGCTGCAGCAGCAGCGGCGTTCCCATGAACACCCACATGAGGGCGCGCACCGGATAGGCGAGAATTGCCGGAGCATAGAGCACGATGACGGCAAACAGGATGCCGAAGGCGAAGCTGAGAACTCCCGCCGATACCGTCAGCACTGATGTCCACCAGGCACCTATCAGCAGGAGGTCCCAATAGGGCGCGACGACGGTGAAATCCAAGCCTTGCATTGTACTCCCCCGTCAGGCGATGGCGAAACGCTTGTCGAGCATGTCGACGATGCGGGCGACGGCGTAGACCATGGCCATGTAGAGCAGCGCCGCGACGCCAAAGATTTCGAATGGCTTGTAGGTCGAGCCGATAAAGCGCTGGGCAGTGTAGGTCAGTTCCACCACCGAGATGGTCGAAACCAGCGCCGAACCTTTCAGCAGTGCGACGGTGTTGACGCCGAGCGGGCGGATCATCAGCCTGGCCGCTTGCGGCAGCACGACCTTGCGCAAGGTTTGCAGCCGGCTGAAGCCGATCGTGCGGGCGGCTTCCGTCTGGCCTCGGTCGACCGCCACCACCGCGCCACGGATCGATTCCGCCATGTAGGCGCCGATGTTGAGGCCAAGGCCGATGACACCGGCCGCGAATGGATCGAGGTTGATGCCGACCTGCGGCCCGCCGAAATACAGCACGAACAGCTGGATCAGGCACGGCGTCCCGCGAAACAGGCTGACATAGACCGAGCCGACTGCGCGCAGGATCGCGGATTTCGACAACCGTGCAGCCGCGGCCAATGCCGCCGCAAACAGCCCCAGGACCAGGGCCAGCGCTGTCAGTTCCAGCGTCACCAGCGCGGCTTCCACGAAGAACGGGAAGACGCGGCTCATCAGGGATAGATCCATGGGACAGTCCGGCAGAAGTAGCGTTTGGCCTCAGGCGGATTTGACCGCCTGAGGCCGGAGGAAATCAGCGGATGTCGCTGCCGACCCACTGCTTGGAGATCTTCTCGTAGGTGCCGTCGGCCATCATGCCGTCCAGTGCCTTCTGCATGGCGGCCTTGAGCTCGGGATTGTCCTTGCGGATGGCAATGCCGATGGCGACGCTGCCGCCTTCGATGTTGGGCGTGTCGAGCTTGCGGACTTTCTCGCCGGTTTGCTTCACGGCGACCATGACCGGGATGTTGTCGACGACGATGGCGTCGACGCGGCCGGCCTTCAGCTCCAGCAGCAGTTCCGGCAGGCCCTTGTAGGTGCGGACGTCCCAGCCACCCTGTCCGCGTGCCCATTTCTCATGCGTCTCGCCGAGCGTCACGCCAAGGGTCTTGCCCTTGAGGTCGTCGAGGCTCTGCACCTTGGAGTCCTGGTTCACGAAAACCGCGCGGCCGGCGTGGTAATAGGGGCCGACGAAATCGACCACTTTCTCGCGCTCGGGCGTGATCGTCATCGAGCCGACGACGGTGTCGTATTTGTTGGCGAGTAGCTCGGCGATGATGCCGTCCCAGGCCGTGGTGATGATGGTGCCCTTGACGCCGATGCGTTCGGCGATGGCCTTGCCGATATCGGCATCGAAGCCCACGACCTCGTTCTGGTCGTTGACGAAGTTGAAGGGCGGGTACTGCCCGCTCATGGAGATATTCAGTTCACCCGCCGCCTTGATCTTTTCGAGGTCGTCCGCCTTGGCCGCAACGGCGGTGAAGGTCGATGCGAGCAGCAGCGCCGCGACCGCGATGCGGGAAAATATCTTGTTCATCAGGATTCCTCTGGATGGAGCGCGAAGGCTTGTTCTTGGGAGGCGTTGGGGCGCTCTCCTGATGGCAAGGATTGCCTTTGCGGGAGCATTGCGCAAATAGATAATGGGAATAAGGAGCATAGATATCAGGAATGGCTTTGCCTCGCCCCGAACGGCTTGTCTGGGATCTGGACTGGAACCTGCTACGAACCTTCGTCGTCATCGCGGAAGTGAAGAGCATCACCCGCGCCGCCGAGCGGCTCAACCTCAAGCAGCCCAGCGTCAGCAACGCCTTGCGGCGCCTGGAGGACCGGGTCGGCCGGCGGCTGGTCGAGCGCGACGCGACGCGTTTCGAGCTGACCGAGGTCGGGCGGCTGATCTATGAGCAGAGCGTCGAGGTGTTTGGCTCGATATCGCAGCTGCCGCTGTTGATGCGCGGCATCAGCGACGACGTCACCGGCCACGTCATGATCGCCACGGCAAGCCATGTCGTCTCGCCGTTGTTCGATCGGGCGCTGGCGGAGTTTCATCGTAATTATCCGCGCGCCAGCATCACCATCTCGGTCGCGGCAAGCACGGAAGTGGCCAAGCAGGTGCGGGATCGCCGCGCCTCTTTCGGCATCTGCCTGGTCAGCCAGCGCGATGCGGCGTTGGACTACGCGATGGTCTACCGCGAATTCTTCGGCTTTTTCTGCGGCCCGCAGCACAGGTTTTACGGAAAAACCGGACTGACGCTCGCCGATCTGCGGGGCGAGCCGTCGGTATCCTTTCAGACAGACCATATTTCGGACGCGCTGCGGCCGGTGGCGTTGCTGCGCAGCGAGGCCAAGCTGAACGCCGATGTCGTCGGCGTGTCCTCCAGCCTGGAAGAGGTCCGGCGCATGATTGTCGCGGGGCTCGGCATCGGGCCGCTGCCGCTGCATGTGGCGCGACGTGACGTGGCGGACGGGATGCTGTGGCGGCTCCCGCCTTACGATGCGCCTCCGGCCATCGACATCTTCCTGCTCACCAACCCCGAAAAAGCGATGAACCGGGCCGAGAAGGCGCTACTGTCGGGACTGCAGGTGCTAATCGACGAGACGCCGCTCGAAGACCGCATCTACGTCAGCTGATCGATCGAAGCCCGCTCATTCGATCAGGAATACTGCCGCGCGGTTGCGCATCGGCTCGTCCAGCGCCACCGATGCCCGCGCGACGAGATCGAAGCGTACGCTGGTGGTCCGGCTCGATGCATGGACGATGCCGTCGAGCGATCCGGACATCACCTGTTCGAAGCTGACCGAGGTGCGGCCGATCTTTACCACATGCGAGCGGATGGTGAGGAGCGAGCCGGCTTTGGTTTCATGCCGATAGTCGATCTCGGTGCGCACGTCGGCCCATCCGGTCTGCGCGCCCTGGGCGCCGTCCTGTCCGGCGATATGGCCGAGAATCTGGAAGCTGGCATCGTCGAACATCGCCGCGTAATGGCGCACGTTCATGTGTCCCATCACATCGCACATCCACGGGTGCGCGACACCGACAAAGCTGACGAGGGATTTGCTCATTGGAGATTCCGCGGAGGTTCCGCGCCTTCGTTGAAGATCACCAGACGCCATATCGAAATGCGCGGCGACAGGCAAACAAGCTACTCGAGCCTTGTATTCGTTAGCCGCGCCCTTGGCCGCCTTCCGCAAACCGACTATCTCTTGGAAGGCGGCACTTCCGCCACGGGGACAGGCATGCTCAGAGTGCAAAAGGTCAAGGTCGACGATATCTACGTGCCGACGGCGCGCAAGAAGACATTGCATCCCGAGACCGTGCGCCATCTTGCGGAAGACATTCTGGAGAACGGCATGAAGTCCCCGATCCAGGTCCGCCACGACGGCAAGCGTCATATCCTCGTCGAAGGCCTGCACCGGTTGGAAGCAGCCAAGTGGCTCGGCGAGACCGAGATAGATGCCTATCTCGTGCAAGCCAAGCGCCACTGACGCGGACTCGGTTGCGGTTCTCCCAGCACATAGCCTCCTGAGTTTTGCCGGCCATATTTTTCTTCTGATATGTCGGGTTGCGTTCTGTCGGCTCGTCCTTGGGGCGGAAGCCAGATCAAACCGAGGAGACCACCGTGGCCACCAAGCTCGACATCGCCCCCGCCAATGACCGCGAACTGGTTGTTGCCCGCATCATCGATGCGCCGCGAGAGAACGTCTATCGCTGTTGGACCGACCCAAAGCTGGTCACGCAATGGTTCTCGCCAAAGCCGTGGACGACCCCGCGGGCCGAGATGGATGTTCGCACTGGCGGCTCGAGCCTTGTCGTCATGGCCGGCCCCGACGGCAATGAGTTTCCCAACCCCGGCGTCTTCCTGGAAGTCATTGCGGGCGAGAAGATTGTCTTCACCGATGCCTATACGCAGGCGTGGGAACCCTCGGCAAAGCCGTTCATGACCGGCGTGCTGACCTTCGAGGACGCAGGCGAGGGCAAGACCCGCTACGTCGCGCGCGTCCGCCACTGGAGCGTCGCCGATCGCGAACAGCACGAAGCGATGGGCTTTCACGCCGGTTGGGGCCAGTGCACCGACCAACTCGAAGACCTCGCCAAAACGCTTTGATGCGGGACTGCCTGGACGACGACCGCGCCGAGGCTCAGGAAACCTTCGCGCGGCGGGGCTGCCTCAGATGCTTGATGCCGCTCATCTCGACGAAGTTCGTCGCCGCATCCCAGAGATAATCACCATAGAGAAATGGCTCGAATG
Source organism: Mesorhizobium erdmanii USDA 3471 (assembly GCF_000472705.1). Classification (GTDB taxonomy): domain Bacteria; phylum Pseudomonadota; class Alphaproteobacteria; order Rhizobiales; family Rhizobiaceae; genus Mesorhizobium; species Mesorhizobium erdmanii. The sequence goes on from NZ_AXAE01000008.1 coordinate 304,641, forward strand.
CCTCGGCGCTGCTCATTGGCAGCGGCGCGATCTCGGCATCGACACGCGGTTCATAGAAAAACGGGATTGAAAACCGAACTGTCTTCGGCGCGATCACCCGGTGCCGCGTCGCCCGCACACGCCCGCCTGTCCAGCGCTCCAGCAACTGGCCGAAATTGACTGCCAGCGTGCCGTTGGCGGGCGGCACATCGATCCATTCGCCGGCGAGGTTCTTTGCCTGCAAGCCCTCGACGCCGTCTTGCGCCAGCAAGGTGACGAAACCGGAATCGGCATGTTCGCGGCCGATGATGGCGCGCGTCTCGCCCTTATGGATCACCGAGAAGTCAGGCCCGCTAATGTCGACGCCGGCATTGGCGTCGCGCAGGGGATAGCGGATCAGGCGCAGCGTCGAGATGCCATGCTCGAAATAGGGATCGAAGATCGTTTCCGGCAGGCCAAGCCCGCGTGCGATCGACCGCATCAGCGCATTGCCGACCGTCTCCATCGCGCGATAATAGTCGGCCGCTGCCGCGCGCCAGCCGGGCAAGGCATCCTCTGCCGGCAAGGGCGTCGGTTCGCAAAGCGGATCGTCCGAGCCTGAAATACCTGCCGTGTCGGCGATGTCCGGCCCCATGTCGATGCCTTCCTTGTAGGAAACGGCTTTCGGCTGCAGCGGAAACCAGCCGCGATAGACGTTTTTCCTGGTGCGATCGAAATTCCAGCGCAGCAATTTCTGCTTCTCGGTGTCGGGAAGGGCGAAGATGCGCAGCAATCGCCCCCTGTTGTCCGGCGTCAGCCAGGCGTCGCCTGGAAAATCGCGGACCGCCATGAAGCCGATCCCCGATGCGGCGGCCATGATCCGGGCGTCGGTGCGGTCGCGGCGGGCGAGGGCGGCCCGAACAGATCCGCGATGCCGATGGTCTCGATGTCTTGCGTCATGCTTTTCAAGTCCACCACATCACCGTAATCGATGGCATTGTATCAAAGCTTTTCAATTGACCCTGTCGGTCGCGCGACTACCTTGACGCTGATTTCCTCTATCTGTGGATCGGGACGATGGCCAGACATCAAGGCGGCTGCCTGTGCGGAGCGGTGCGCTATAGCGCCGACGCGGCGCCCATCAACGAACGCATCTGCCACTGCCGGCTTTGCCAGAAGGCGATCGGCGCCGCCTTCAACGCGCGCGTACTGTTTCGCATCGATGACGTGACGATCGAGGGGCCGTTGGCGACCGTGAACACCTCGCCCGATCTCAAGCGCGGGTTTTGCCCAAGCTGCGGTACCACGATGTTTTCGCGGCGCGATTCGGCCGGCATCATCGGCATCACCACCGGCTCGCTTGACGATCCCTCGGGCTTCAAGCCGCAAATGCACATTTTCACGGCGTCGAAGCAGCCTTGGTTGGTGCTCGATGATGGCCTGCCGCAATATGAGGGCGCTCCACCAGCCTAGTTAGGTCCTCCTTTCTTCCACAAGAGGAGAAGGGAGGGTGAGACCATGACCAAAATTAGTCCCAAAACGACACGCGATAGCCGGCAAAACGTCATTGGCGGGCCATTATTGTCTTCTTATCTATGCTGCGCGGGCCGGCATTCGAGGAGACGACGGATGAACGACAGCATCAGCACCTTGGACGAGCTTTTGAACGACCCGATGGTCCTGCTTGTGATGGAGCGCGACCGCGTGCGTCCGGAACAGGTGCGGACGCTGCTCGAACGGGCTCGCAAGCCGGCCGTCGAGGAGCCTGTTGTTCCGCCCGCGCATGTGATTGCCAGGACCTGCCAGAAGCTCTGGCTGTGCCCGTAATCGCTTTGCGGTTTTTCCTCCATTGGAACTCGGAGCCGGCCCTGTGGCCCGGTCTTGAAATGTGGGTATCCGGCGCGACGGCGCGGGAGCTTACAAATCCGTAAATTGATTATCCGGTCCACGACGGTATGGCTTGCCCGGGACCGACCGGTCTCTCCATCACAAGTTCGATCCCTCACACACGGAACCTGACATGGCTGACATCTGCACCCAGGGCGTGGACACGGGGTTTGTCGGCCTGGGATTTGCCAAGGTCGCCTTTCTCGGCCTGGTGCAGGGCATCACCGAGTTGCTGCCGATTTCCTCGACCGCCCATATGCGCATCGTGCCGGCGGTGCTCGGTTGGCAGGATCCGGGCTCTGCCTTCTCCGCCGCCATGCAGCTTGCCGCCCTTGCCGCGGTCGTGAGCTATTTCTGGGGCGATGTCAGGGATATCCTGTTCGGTTCGCTCAATGCTCTCACGCGGCGCGATTTAGCCGACCGACATTTTCGGCTGGCTTCCTGGATCGTGCTGGCGACGATCCCGATCGTCATTGCCGGCGTGACGCTGTCAGGCGTTCTCAACGCCTGCAATTCGCCGCTGCGCAGCCTGAGTGTGATCGGCTGGTCCTGCATCGTCATGGCGATCCTGCTGGCGCTGGCCGAGATTTTCGCCCGCCACAAGCGCACCATCGCGGAAGCATCGCTAGCCGACGCGCTGCTCGTCGGTGTCGCCCAGATCGGTGCGCTGATCCCCGGCGTCTCGCGCTCGGGCTCGACCTTGACGGCGGCGCTTGGGCTCGGCTTCAAGCGCGCCGAGGCGGCGCGCTTCTCGTTCCTGCTCGGCCTGCCGGCGATCGCGCTGGCCGGCCTCAAGGAACTGTGGGAACTGCACAAAATTCATCTCGACAGCCATGGCTGGTCGGTTCTCGCCACCGGGTTGGTCGTCGCCTCGATCTCCGCCTTCTTCGCCATCTGGGGGCTGATGCGCGTGCTGGAGCGCTTCTCTGCCTGGCCCTTCGTCATCTATCGCGGCCTGCTTGGCGTCTTCCTGTTGCTCGGCGTGGCGATGGGATGGCTTGCCTAGCCTGGCTCGATCGGGCCTCGGTGTTGCGCGGCTGCCACCCGCAACGTGCATAAGTCAGTCCGCGAAGATGTGATCGGTAGGTTTGATTGACACGGGAAGATAACAGCCCTTAACGTTCTGTTAATAAAACAGATGGGTGGGGCCGGATGGCATCCTCGATGGGTTGGCGCCGCAGGGCGAAGGGGCTGGGGCTGGCGGTCGCCTTGACCGCTTTCTGTTCGGTGGCAGCCTATGCCGCGCCGGCTTCCATGGTTGTCGGCGGCTCGACCTCCCAGCCGATCGGCCATTATGATTTTTGCAAGATCCATGTCGCCGAATGCTCGATCCGTTCTCCCGACAGCGCACCGGAGCGGCTGACAGCCAAGCTTCTGCACGAGATCTCAGCCGTAAATCTCTCGGTCAACACGCGCGTCAAGCCGATGAGCGACATGGACAATTACGGCAAGGACGAGTGGTGGGCCTATCCGGACAACGGTTTTGGCGACTGCGAGGATTACGCGCTGGAAAAGCGGCGTGAGCTCAACGGCCTCGGCATTGCCGTCGCCAATCTTTTGATGACCGTGGTCCGCAAACCCGACGGCGAAGGTCACGCCGTGCTAACGGTGCGCACCGACAAGGGCGACTTCATCCTCGACAATCTCGTCGACAAGGTCCGCCTCTGGAACCAGACGCCCTATCGGTATCTGAAAAGACAAGCGAGCGACAACACCGGGCACTGGGTTTCCATCCTTGGCGGTGACGAACAGCTGGTCAGCGCCGTCAAATAGTCTCGCCCGGCTTGCCGTGCCTGACCGCGGATTGCGACCCGCGCCTGTTCCAGCCCGGTCTTCGACAATGCCGGGTGGCGATGCTATCCACGGCGGCTCGTTGGAACTGGCAATCTGGTAGGAGCATGGATTTTCTGACGCTTTTCAACTCCGCGCCCCTGCTGCTGGGCCTGGTCAAGGCCGCCTTGCCGCAGGCCGTCGCCTCCACGATGGCGTTCGGCCAATGGTTCGTGTCACTGCCGCCGTGCCGCGACTTTGCCTTCGAGGCGAGCAGCTATCTCGTCTGCGAGGTCGATCCGAAGCTCTATTCGATCGAATTGTTCTGGAAGGACGCGGCCGGCAAGCCCTTTCAATCGCTGCATAATCTCGACAATGTCCAGCGCGCGGCTGGCCGCACCATGCTGTTTGCCATCAATGCCGGCATGTATCATCCCGACCTCAGGCCGGTCGGCCTCTATGTTGAACGTGGCCAGGAAATGGCCGGGGTGAAAACGGGATCGGGAAGCGGCAATTTCTCGCTGCAGCCGAATGGCATCTTCTACATCGGCGGCGGCAAGGCCGCGGTCCGGGCGACCAGGGACTTCGTCCGGAAGCGGCCGCTCATCGACTATGCCACCCAATCCGGCCCGATGCTGGTGATCGACGGCGAGCTTCATCCGAAATTCCAGTCCGACGGCACCTCGCGCAAGAGCCGCGATGGCGTCGGGGTGCGCAAGGATGGTGTCGCGGTCTTTGCCATTTCGAACGGCACGGTGAATTTCCATGCATTCGCCCGACTGTTCCGCGATGCGCTCGGCTGCGACAATGCGCTGTTTCTCGACGGCACGATATCCAGCCTGTTCGCGCCCGCGATCGGGCACAACGACGACTACTGGAATCTGGGACCGATGATCGGCGTATTCAGGAAGCGCGGCTAGGCTGGCGCTTGCCGCGGAGCTTGAGAACGATCACGGCGACGATGATCGCCGCAATGGCTGCAATCGCCGCTATCCCGAAAAAACTGGTGACATCGAGCTCCGGGATGCTGCCGGCGCCCTTGGCCACCAGCCATCCCGGGGACAGCACGGCTGGGGCCCAGATGATCGCCGACAGGATGTTGGCGATCTGGAAGCGGCGTCGGTGCATGCCCATCATGCCCGCGACCAGCGGTACGGTGGCGCGGACCGGGCCGAAGAAGCGGCCGACGAAAACCGCAGCAAAACCATAGCGATGAAAGAACAGCCGCGCCCTGGCGACCTCGCGGCGATAGCGCCTGAGCGGCCATTTATGGACGACGCCGCGCCCCAGCCATCTGCCCAGGAAGTAAGAAACGGTGTCGCCCAGTGCCGCCCCGATCATCGCTGCCAGAAGAACCGGCAAAGGCTGGACGATGCCGGCGCCCACCAGGCCACCGACGATGATGAGCACTGTGGTGCCGGGCAACAGGATGCCGACCAGCACCAGTGACTCGCCAAAGGCCAGCAGCCCGACGACGAGACCGGCCCATGCCTGATGGTTCTCGATGAAAGAAACGCTCTGATCGATGAACGACTGCACGCAAGCTCCCTGATAAAAAGCGTTTCTCAGCTGCCGCTGTCGAGCAGGCTTCTGAGGTCGTCGAGCTTGTCATTGACTAGCCAACCGTAATAATTCTCGACCGGCAGTTTGCGGCCCTTGCCGCCGGCCAGCGCCGCTGCCCGCTGCCGGGGCTGGCCGACATTGTAGAGGGTCGCGGTGATGCCGGGATTGCCCGAGATGTCAAAGCCCTGTTCCTTGTAGGCGTCGATGGCGTCGCGCACGATGGCGGCGATGTAGACGATGCTGCGGTCGGGATCCATGACGTCGCGATAGATCGCCTGCGGATGATCCGGCGTCAGCCTGTCGTAACCGCTTACACGGTTGACGAGATCGGTCACCTCGAGCGCGGTCAGCGGGCTGATCTGGCCGAGGCCGAATGTCTGGCCGGCGAAGAAGGGTTGGAAGAAGGCCTGCTGGAAGGTCATCGCGTCGTAGGTGACGCCGTCGACAGTCTTGCCGCGGAAATGCTCGACCCACACCCGGTCTCGGCAGCTCCACAGGGCGGCACTGTCCTTGGCCTCGGCGCAGGCCGCGAATTCCGGGCGCTGGACGAAGGTCTGCACCGGCACGCCCTTGTAGCGGAAGGCGAAGTCGAGGCCTGAATAGGACAGCGCCTTCACATAATAGGTCTGGACCGAGCCGACAGCCGTCACATTGTAGGTGTGTTCGCCGACCAGCGCCCCGATGATATGGATGGGGTCGATATCGTAGGCCGCAGCCACCTGCTTGATATGCGCCACCAGTTTCTTCTCGTGCTTCAGCAGCGCCACGATCTTCTCGTATTTTTCCGCGTAGGTGGTCTTGAAGGCGCGGGTTCGCGTCGCCGATGCATCCGGGATCGGCGGCTGCGTCTGCGAGCGATTCCCAGGGGGAACGACGGTCAGCGTGCTGGCATGCGCGGTCGCGGCCAGGAGCGCGCCGCCGCAGCAGAGGGCCGCGAGCAGGGGGACTAGAAGAAACCGCTGCAACGCAATCATCGCTCGCCTTTTTGGGAATCGTGGAGAGTGCCGACGGCAACCGCCGCATACCGTTCTCAACAGTCACATCATGGCGCTGTCAAGGCTGAGCCGGCCCGCGTTGGCGAATGCCTGAAACGGGTCACACATGGTAAAAAACTGATTCAAACTTTATTGGTAATTTCTCGTTCATAACTGGGCTGGTTGTCCGTCGGCCGTCGCCTTCGGTCTGTTGTGTTTGAGTACAGGTCCAGATGCGGTTACCAGGCGTCATCAGTTTCGTGATCGCATCGCTGTGCCTTGCCGGCTGTTCGTCGACATCTGGCATGGACGCGCTCGACATGCAGAAGCCGTCGAACGAAACCACCAGTTCGGTGGTGCGGCCAAGCGCGCCGGTCGCATCCGTTTCGACGGCCAAGGCCAGCAATGCGCGCAGACGGGCCGCGCCGGTCGACGACGCCCCCCGGCCTTTCAGCCTCGCGGAGGAAGAGACGGTGGCGTTTCCGGCGCCCGACCTGCCTGTCACCGCCGAGCCGCCGGCCGCCGAGGAGGCGGTCATCGAGCCGGCAGCCCTGGTCTCGCCGCCAAAGCTGCTGTCGCGGGCGGCGCCGCCGATGCTGGCCGGACCGGTCACCCGCTACGGTTTTCGCGATGCCAAGCCGATCGATTTCGGCCGCTCCTCGCCAAGGCATCTTGCCGTGCACGGCGTTGACGTATCGCGCTGGCAAGGTGACGTGAACTGGCAGAAGCTGCGCGCCCAGGGCGCCAACTTCGCCTACATCAAGGCGACCGATGGCGGCGACCATCTCGACCCGATGTTCATGAAAAACTGGCGCAATGCCGATGCCGCGGGGCTGAAGCGCGGTGCCTATCATTTCTTCTACTGGTGCCGCACCGCCGGCGAACAGGCCGACTGGTTCATCCGCAACGTGCCGAAGGTCGATGGCGCCTTGCCGCCGGTGATCGACGTCGAATGGAACGGCGACTCCTCCTGCCAGCGGCGCCCGTCGCGCGAAAAGGTGCTGGAGAAGATGCAGGTGTTCATGGACAAGCTGGAGCGCCACTACGGCCAGCGTCCGATCATCTACACCTCGCCCGATTTCTATCGCGACAACCTCCAGGGCGCCTTTCTCGACTACCCGTTCTGGCTGCGCGCCGTGGCGCGGCATCCGTCAAAGGTCTATCCCGGCCGCAAATGGCTGTTCTGGCAGTATTCCGGCTCCGGCCTGTCGCATGGCGTGACCGGCCGCATCGACCTCAACGTCTTCCATGGCGACGAGCGGCAATGGCGTGCCTGGGCAGGGGCCGGCGGCCGCCAGATGATGGCCGACGCGGATTAGGGCTCGCTTCGCCCTTCGTGCTGGTCCTGCCGCCTACTGGAGCTGGTTGCTCCCACCGTTTCTGTCCTCGCTCAGCCGCAGCCTTCTCCGCAACGCCATGATCTCGGCAATCGCGGCATCGATCATGGTGAGAAGTGTAAGCGTATCGTGCTGGGTTGGATCGGCTCGGACGTAGGCGAGCTGGTTGACGATATCGTCCTCGGGTTCGTCGCTCATGTCCGCTTTCCGGTTGCTATCTTCCAGACAGTCTCATTCGATCCGATCCGACGTCAAATTGCATCTATATCACTTCGTCGTGTGGCTGGCCGCCGCACGCCCCTATCCAACAACTATGATCGCCAAACCTATCTTGAGTGATGGCGACGCGATTCTTCGAAGGTGGCAAAGGCAAGAAACGCGGAGAATGCCGAGAAGGTAAGCAGCACTGCGGTGACAACCATCAGGTCGTAGGTCGACATCTTCATTCTCCCTTGGGTAATAGCCAAGGAGACAGCACCGGCGATGTGTACGCGTTGATCTGGATCAACCGATCTGTCGGTGCCGGCGCCCGGTTGGTTCGGTTGGAACGGTGTGTCCGGGTCATGCCTATCGAAAAACAGCGGAGGTTGACGGAGCTTAGGGGGCATGTCACCCCTTCCTCGCTACCTCTTCGTGCTGGCTGCTTCGCTAGAGGATCAGGTCGAGACCTCGCCGATCATCGCCTCGATGTTGTAGCCGTCGGGGTCAAGCACGAAGCGGGCGTAATAGTTCTGCGCATAATCCGGACGCGGGCCGGGGGCGCCATTGCCCGCGGCACCCGCTTCAAGTGCTGCTCGATAGAAGGCATCGCAGGGGGGGGTCGCTGTAGCCAGTGTCGGACTGGATGCTCAAAGAACAGCCGCAACGTCAAGTGTGACGACAGTTGCCCCGGGGCTCGCCGGCCGGTCTCTGCACCGACCTGCGTCCGGGCATATTGCCTTCACAATGGCGGAAGAGGATTCTGCGAGGCGCGGTTCTCACGGCGCTTGAGATATTCGGAGGACAAAATGCGGTTCGGCAGCGGAAGATTTTGGCTCATCGGCGCAGCGGCGGTCTGCCTGGCGGCATTCCTGTTGCCCGCGACCCCCATGGCATCGGGTTTGAAAGACGCGACCGCCGACACACTCGATCGCTGTCTGAATGATCCGGCCAATGGCTCGACCGCAGGCCAAACCGAATGCGAGGCGGCGGCAACCGATGAGTATGATCGCCGCGTGAATGCCGCCTATGCGACGCTCATGCACGAATTGCCGCGTGAGGCGGCACAACAGCTGCGCCTGTCGCAACGCGCCTGGCTGGCTTTTCGTGACGCGGAGGCGAAGGCGCGGGACGCGCTCTATGAAACGAGGCAAGGCACGATGTACGTGCCGATGCAGGCCGCCGACACGACCAATGTCATCCGCGATCGGGCGCTTCTGCTGGAAGGCTATGTCCGTGTCATGGCGATCGATAAATGATGGGTGGTTGCTTATGCTGCCTGGCCGGTCACGTCTAGCTAGACTTCGCGAAGCGTCGAGGCGCACTCGGGCGAAAGGTCGCCGAAAATCCGCAATTTTCCTGCGATCACCTTCGAATACAAGTTGGCGACAAGACATTTCGCGGCTCGCCATCAGATCGATCACGCAGGCTTATCGCGTCGGTGATGATATGCACCGTAGCGTGTGCGGACGAGCCTGCTCCGTTGCGGCCGCCCCTTGAAAAATGCGTTTGCTAGCCTGACGATGGTGTTAAATGTTGCTGGCTCGGCTCCCTTGTTCCCCCGACAAAGGAGCCGCGCGTAGCAATCCACTCATGCCAGCGGATGTGGTGGAGCCGGCGGAGTTCGCCGATCCTTCGTGGGCGCACGCAATTCTTCCTCAACGCTCAAGATAATTTCTTCGATCCTGAGCGCGAGATTGTGTCCAATAGCGACGTATCGATCATCCACAACTGACCAGAAAAGCTGGGAGTCGAGCAGTGATAGAACAACAAGATTATCTACCTCTGGGTAGCTTAGCTTGATCAACGAGAGGGTTCCGATAGTCAATCTGTTTGAAAGAGGGGGCTTCTTTGTATTCCAGAGATGAACGGCACATCGTTTGCCATCTATCACCGTCCCAAAATCGGCTGAGAAGCCGAGTTTGAAAACGGCGTTCGGGCTGGTGTAAATATGGGGCTTAACTTCAAAGAGTTTTGAGGGATGGGAAGTACGCCAATCCAAGAGGGTTGCGAGGCCTGCCTGGACGGAAGTGCGCTCTGGAAGTTTTGCTATGCGACCTACGGATTCGAGCACATTCTCTATGCTTTCGCCCTTCGCTAGCAATCGGTTAGCATGGAGGCGCAGCGAGCGATGAAAGTCATACGAGCTATCGCTTGGAGAAAGCCTTTTTCTCAATTCAGTACGCTGCGGCCTCGGATTGAGGGAGATCAATTTTAGATAAGCTGAGGTTCCAAAAGTAGACATTTTCTGTGTCCTGTTTTGCCTCAGCTACCTCGACTCTAAGTCCCGACTCCCCATATGGTAACCTTGCTACAGGAGAGGTCGTCAGGTCTCTTCGTCCCGCGTTGGCTTTGGCTCATTCGCGGTATCCAAGGCCGACCTCATGAGGGTCGGCCTTGGTGTTTTTGGAAGATGTCACATAAAGACATCGTTATGCGTTGTACTCTTTTTGTTCCTTTTGCCATTTCGGCCCGATCTTATTATGACCGGGCCGATGATGTTGCGCGTTCTAGCAGCGCCGCTTCGATTTTCCTCAGCTGCACCCGCTCGTGGCGCCGCAGGTATCGCACTTCTCACACGTCCCATTTCTTACCATCGTGAAATTCTGGCACTCGGAGCAGGAATTGCCGGTGTAGCCTTGCAGCAGTGACTTGGCGCGGCGGTCGGCGGCGAGTTTCTTCGCTTCGGCCGCCTCATTCGCCGCGGCATCGGTGAACAGCGCAGCCGTGGCATCCGACGTCTCGGAAGCAGCGCCCGCCGCTTCTTCGAAGGCGATGTCCTCGGCTAGTTCCTTGGCCCGCTCCTCATAGTCGCGCTTGTAGGCGACCGCCTCGTCGCTGGCCGGCTTCAACGCCAGCACGTTGGAGCCGGAGAAGGCGGTCGGCGCCGAGCGGGCAGGGGCTCCGGCACCGGCAAAGCCCTTCGGCTCGTTGCCGATCGCCCTCGAAACCAGCTTCACCGGCGAACCGCGGGTCAGGCCCTTGGAGACGGCGTCGGTCTTGCCTTCGCTGATGCCACGGCCAAGTGCGGTGTTGGAGAAGTCCGACTGGTCGACATGGGCAAGGTCGTTGCGGCCGAGATAGGAGATCGCCAGCTCGCGGAACACATAGTCGAGGATCGACGTCGCGCTCTTGATGGCATCGTTGCCGATGACCATGCCGGCCGGCTCGAACTTGGTGAAGGTGAAGGCGTGCACATATTCGTCGAGCGGCACGCCGTACTGCAGGCCGAGCGAAATGGCGATGGCGAAGTTGTTGAGAAGGCCACGCAGCGTGGCGCCTTCCTTGTTCATGTCGATGAAGATCTCGCCGAGGCGGCCATCATCATATTCGCCGGTGCGCAGGAAGATGGTGTTGCCGCCGATCTTGGCCTTCTGCGTATAACCCTTGCGGCGGCCAGGCAGCTTTTCCTGCTCGCGCGACACGCGCTCGATGATGCGCTCGACGATGCGTTCGGTGATCTGTGCCGCGCGTGCCGCCGCCGGAGCCGCGATCAGCTGTTCGACCGCCTCGTCCTCATCCTCCTCGCCATCGGCGAGCAGCGAGGCATTGAGCGGCTGCGACAGTTTCGAGCCGTCGCGGTAGAGCGCGTTGGCCTTCAGCGCCAGCTTCCACGACAGCATGTAGGCGCTCTTGGCGTCTTCCACCGTTGCATCGTTGGGCATGTTGATGGTCTTGGAGATGGCGCCGGAGATGAAGGGCTGCGCCGCCGCCATCATCTGGATGTGGCTGTTGATCGACAGCGAACGCTTGCCGATCTTGCCGCACGGGCTGGCGCAGTCAAACACGGCAAGGTGTTCGGCCTTGAGGAAGGGCGCGCCTTCCAGCGTCATCGCACCGCAGACATGGATGTTGGCGGCCTCGATGTCCTTCCTGGAGAAGCCCAGCGCCGGCAGCATCTCGAACGAGAAGTCGTTAAGCTGCTCGTCGGTGAAGCCAAAGGTCTCCTTCACCCACTCGGCGCCGAGCGTCCACTGGTTGAAAACGAACTTGATGTCGAAGGCCGACTTCAGCGCCGCATTGAGCGCCGCGATCTTGTCGTCGGTGAAGCCCTTGGCCTTGAGCGAGCCGGGATTGATTGCGGGCGCCTGGTTGAGATTGCCGTGGCCGACCGCATAGGCTTCCATCTCGCCGATCTGGGCTTCGGAGTAGCCGAGCGTGCGCAGCGCTTCCGGCACGGCGCGGTTGATGATCTTGAAGTAGCCGCCGCCGGCGAGCTTCTTGAACTTCACCAGCGCGAAGTCGGGCTCGATGCCGGTGGTGTCGCAATCCATGACCAGGCCGATCGTGCCGGTCGGCGCGATGACGGTTGCCTGCGCATTCCGGTAGCCATGCTCCTCGCCAAGCTCGATGGCGCGGTCCCAGGCGGCTTTCGCATGCTCGGCCAGCGCCTGCTGCTTGAGGTCGGAAGCGACCAGCGGCACCGGGTTGACGGCGAGCTTCTCGTAGCCGTCCTTGTCGCCATAGGCGGCGCGGCGATGGTTGCGCATGACGCGCAGCATGTTCTGGGCGTTACGGTCATAATCCGGGAAGGCGCCGAGCTCGGAGGCCATTTCGGCCGAGGTGGCATAGGCGACGCCGGTCATGATGGCGGTGAGCGCGGCGCAGATGGCGCGGCCCTCGTCCGAGTCATAGGGAATGCCCGAGGTCATCAGCAGGCCGCCAATGTTGGCGTAGCCGAGGCCGAGCGTACGGTAGTCGTAGGAGAGCTTGGCGATCTCCTTCGACGGGAACTGCGCCATCATCACCGAGACTTCGAGGACCATGGTCCACAGCCGCACCGTGTGCTCGTAGGCCGCGATATCGATCGTGCCGTCGGCGTTGCGGTAGGGCAAAAGGTTGATCGAGGCGAGGTTGCAGGCCGTGTCGTCGAGGAACATGTATTCCGAGCACGGGTTGGAGGCCCGGATCGCACCGGCCGAAGCGCAGGTGTGCCAGTCGTTCATCGTCGTGTTGAAGTGCAGGCCGGGATCAGCCGACGCCCAGGCGGCATAGCCGATCTTTTCCCAGAGATCCCTGGCCTTCAGCGTCTTCAACACCTTGCCGTCCTTGCGGGCGGTAAGGTGCCAGTCAGCGTCCTGCTCGACGGCGCGCAGGAAATTGTCCTTCAGCGACACCGAATTGTTGGAGTTCTGGCCTGAAACGGTCAGGTAGGCGTCCGAATCCCAGTCGGTGTCGTAGGTCTTGAACGACATCGAGGTGTAGCCCTGCTTGGCGAACTGGATGACGCGGTAGATGTAATTTTCCGGCACCGCCGACTTCTTGGCCGCCTTGATCTCGCGCTTCAGCGCCGTGTTGATGGCCGGGTCGAAGCAGTCATCGTCATGGCCTTCGCAATTGACGCAGGCCTTCATGATGGCTTCGAGATGCTTCTTGACGATCTTCGAGCCGGTCACCAGCGAGGCGACCTTCTGCTCTTCATTGACTTTCCAGTCGATGAATTCCTCGATATCGGGGTGGTCGGCGTCGACGATGACCATTTTGGCCGCACGGCGCGTGGTGCCGCCCGACTTGATGGCGCCCGCTGCACGGTCGCCGATCTTGAGGAAGCTCATCAGGCCGGACGAGCGGCCGCCGCCGGACAGCTTTTCACCTTCGCCGCGCAGCAGCGAGAAGTTGGAGCCGGTGCCGGAGCCGTATTTGAACAGGCGCGCCTCACGCACCCACAGATCCATAATGCCGCCCTCGTTGACGAGGTCGTCCTGCACGCCCTGGATGAAACAGGCATGCGGCTGCGGGTGTTCGTAGGAGGATTTCGACTTGGTCAGCTTGCCGGTGAAGGGGTCGACATAGAAATGGCCCTGGCTCGGACCGTCGATGCCGTACGCCCAGTGCAGGCCGGTGTTGAACCATTGCGGCGAATTCGGCGCGACGCGCTGGGTGGCCAGCATATAGGCAAGCTCGTCGCGGAAAGCGCGCGCGTCTTCCTCCGACTTGAAGTAGCCGCCCTTCCAGCCCCAATAGGTCCAGGTGCCGGCCAGCCGGTCGAACACCTGGCGGGCGTCGATTTCCGAACCAAAGCGCTCGGCCTCCGGCAGCTTGGCCAGTTCGGCATCGTCGGCGACGGAGCGCCACAGGAAGGAGGGGACGTCGTTCTCCTCGACCTTCTTCAGGCGCGCGGGGACACCGGCCTTGCGGAAATATTTCTGGGCCAGGATGTCGGCGGCGACCTGGGAGAACTGTGCCGGCACATCGATATTGTCGAGACGGAACACCACCGAGCCATCCGGATTCTTGATCTCGGAAAGCGCCTTGCGGAATTCGATCTCCGCATAAGCTGATTGGCCTTGCTTGGTGAAACGACGCTCGATGCGCATTGGTCCGGTCCTTTTGTCTATATATAGCGCTTTTCCGAGGGGATTTCTCTACCCCATTGCGAAACGCGCAGTCCGCCGCCGGCCGGCATTGCGAACAACGCCGGCATCTCCTCTTCGCAAGCTATTGCCACGCTCACGACAAAACGCCTTGCCAGGCGCTTGCCGAGACTGCCAACCGACCTTGCGGGTCCCTCAAGACTGATTTTTTCGATTCCCTCACTCGAGGGAAATTCACACTATCTAGCGTCGAACCTACCTGCAAACACTAAATATAGTATTAACAGACAATTTATTCCAGTCCGACAATTCTCCCTTTCGTCGCCCCAACACCCCACAATCCCAACGCTTCCGCCGGCCTCGTAAACAGGCGCAAATGCGGGAAAAAACGCACATAATCCGGGAAAAAAGACCGGGCTCAGAACTTTCCGGTCGCACTCTCAACAGGAGCGCATGGCCTATAAAAGGCGACTCGGTTTGCGCCGTCAAGGATTCGTTTGCGTAGCTTTTGTGACCCCAACATCTTGTGTGTCACGCATGTGGATAACGGGGATAGAAATGCGCCGTGCGATTGCCATTTCGGGCGGCGGATTTGCCAGCCGGCGACGGTCGGGAGGCGACAGCCGGGAGCGATCGGCTCGGCGGCAAAAGCCTCCCGGGCTCGCCCCCCGATGTCAGCCGTAATGCAGCTTCGGCTTCGGCTCGGTACCAGTAAACTGGACCCCGATCCTGTCGTTGCGGCGCCAGCGCACCTCGCAGCGATAAGCGACCCCGTCAAGCGGCACATAAAGAAGGAAACGATCGGGTACCCGCGACTCGAGCGGTATCTTCAATTCGGCCCCGCCAGCATGCTGGTTGCGCAGCATGACGGCGATTTCCGAATTTTGAATCCCGGTGATGATCGTCGCGCCCTTGAGCACGCGCGGACGATGCTCGCGCTGTGGCTCGCCGGGATCTTGCTGAAGTGAGTCTACAGGATTCGCCATTGATGAAACCCAGATTGGCACATCTTCTAGCGGGCAATGATTAGCAAACCCTTCACAGCCATGTCACAGGGGTTGTAAAGGCGCAACCAAATACACGGCATGCGGGCAATCCCCGCTCAGGCAAACCTATGCGGGTCGGCGCAGAAATAGGCGATGATCTGGCAAAGGTCCGGCTCGTTGACCATGCGTACTGCTTCGCTGGAACTGACCCATTTGCGGGTGCGGGAGTGCTTTTCCTTCCAGCGGTCGGCAATCTTGTCGACGAGCAGCGGAAACACCAGCACCTCGCAGGGCACTTCTTCGCCTGATCCCAGCACCTTGGCATAGAAGTAGCGGCCGGCTTCGAGATGAGAAACGCTTCCACGCAATCCGGCTTCCTCGCCGGCCTCTCGTGCCGCTGCCTCGCTGAGCGGCTCCCTGGCCTCCGGCCAGCCCTTTGGCAACACCCAGCGGCCGGTATCGCGGCTTGTGATCAGCATGATCTCGACGCCGTTTCCGGTATCGCGCCAGGGCAGGGCGGCAACTTGCAGGCGGCACGGCGCGTTGCCGAAGAGTCGCCGGACCCTGTCAGCCAGATGGTTATGCGTCGTTGGCCTCGTTAACATCGGAGAAGCTAGCCCCAGCCTCCAGAATCGTTTGCCACCTTACGAATCTTACGGCTAATTGTGACCAATAAAAGTAAAAACTTCGCTCAGGCCGGCCGATTTCCACCAACAGAGACCGATTCCATAGGATATCCTGCCCCGCAGACCCATGTGCCGAAGCGAATATTATCGCCGGTGACGGCGTAATTGGAAAAAGCGGCGTGTCGCGAATCAGCCGGCGTGGTCGTCGGCGATCGGCTTCTGATAGGTGAAGCCCATGTCCCAGGGGAAATAGATCCAGGTGTCCTGACTGACCTCGGTGACGAAAGTATCGACCAGCGGCCTGCCCTTCGGCTTGGCGTAGACGGTGGCGAAATGCGCCTTGGGCATCATCGCGCGCACGATGCCGGCGGTCTTGCCGGTGTCGGTCAGGTCGTCGATGATCAGCACACCGGCGCCGTCGTCGGCGAGCAGCGCGGGCGTCACCTCCTTCAGCACCTGCAACTGCCCCTGGCTGGTGTAGTCGTGGTAGGAGGCGACGCAGACCGTCTCGATGATGCGGATGCCGAGCTCCCGCGCAATGATCGCCGCCGGAACCAGACCGCCGCGCGTGATGCAGACGATCGCCTTCCATTGCCCTTTATTGGCGCCGGAAAGCCGCCAGGAAAGTGCGCGGGCGTCACGATGGAACTGGTCCCAGGAGACCGGAAAGGCTTTTTCGGGAAGGGACATTTTTCGCGCACTCCGCAGCACGCGAGAGCCGCGTGCACAAAAACAGGGGAATGCGCGCGGAATTAACTGGTAAACCGTGGACTTGGCAAGGGCGGCCGGCAGCGATGGCTGTGGACTTATCGCGACAGGAAGGCCGCCACCTGCGCCGTGCGCAGCACCGTGCGCGTCACTCCGCCGAACAGGAGCTGCCGCAGCCAGGAATGGCTATAGGCGCCAAGCACCAGGAGATCGGCGCCGGTCTCGGCGACCCGGTTCTGAATCATGTCGTCGACCGAGGCGCCGTCCGATTTCTGCACCGAGACACTGACCGCGGCGCCATGGCGCGACAGGGCCGACGCGATTTCGGCGCCGGCGGCCTCGGGGCTTTCGTCGAGCGTATCGGGCGGATCGATGACCAATATGTCGGTCTTTTCGGCCTCGATTATGAAGGGCAGGGCGTCGAAGGCGGCGCGTGCGGCCTCCTTGCTGCCGTTCCAGGCGAGCAGCACATGTTTGAATGTGGTGACCAGCGGACCGGTGCTCGGCACCACCAGCACCGGTCGGCCCGCATCATAGACCAGCGTGTCGACATCGGCGCCCGGGTCGCCGCCCGTCTCGCGTTGGGCAGCGATAATGAGATCGGCGGCGCGCACGCTTGAAATTCCGGTCAGCGCGCTGTCGCCAGAGAAGCTCTCCAGGCTGCGCCACTCGAAGGACAGGCCGGAATCCTCGATGCGCCGGAGGAACACGGCCTGCAGCTTGTCGGCCCGCTCCCGGTTCATGTCGGCGGAGACCTGCAGGAATTCCGTATCCGGAAAGCCCGTCGCCGAGGTGTAGGGTACCGGAACCGCCTCCGCATGGATGCCGATCAGATGGCTCTCGAAGCGGCTGGCGAGCGGAATGGCGCAGTCGAGCACGCGTTCCGCGTCCTGCTCGTTCTGCAGAATGGCAACGATGGTCTTGAAGCGCATGGTGATCCCTCAATCTGGCGAGCCTTGGAGCTCGCGTTCAGGAAAACGTCGCCGCGCAGGGCTTGGTTCCGGCCGGAGCCATCAACTCGCCGTCGCGGCGAAACCCGCCACCATCGCCTCGACATCGGCGCGCGCGGCGTCGAGCGCCGCCTGGCTGCGGGCGCGAACGACCAGTTCGGTCCAGAACTTGCCGTCGCCATACTTTGGATAGGAGCCGATGATCGTTTCCGGATGCGCTTTCTGGATCTCGCCCAACGGCCCGCCGACAAGGCCTTCGCCGAACGGACAGTGCACCGTGGCCGACAGCATTTTCGTGCCTGTCTTCAGCGTCGGCACGACATTGTCGAGCATGGCCTGGAAGATCGAGGGCACGCCGGCCATGACGTGGACATTGCCGATGCGAAAGCCGGGCGCCACCGATACAGGGTTGTCGATGTGGTCGGCGCCGCGCGGCATCCGCGCCATGCGCTTGCGCGCATCGGTGTATTCGATGCCGCGCGCCGCGTAGCTTTCGCCCAGCATCGCATAGGCCTTGGCATCGTATTCGCAGGGCACGCCGAACGCCTTGGCGATCGAATCGGCCGTGATGTCGTCATGGGTCGGGCCGATGCCGCCTGTGGTGAACACGTAGGTATAGCGCGCACGCACGGCATTCACCGCAGCTATGATCTCGTCTTCCTCGTCGGGAACGATGCGCACTTCCTTCAAGTCGATGCCGATTGCCGTCATGATGTCGGCGAGGTGGCCGATGTTCTTGTCCTTGGTGCGGCCGGACAGAATCTCATCGCCGATGACAAGCATGGCGGCGGTAACGATTTCAGGCATGGGAGGCTCCGGCTGACGGCTCGCCTGAGATAGCGCGCCGCGTGGCTGTCGGCAATGCCGCGCGGGCGGTGAGTATCGGTGTCCCGCTGCACCCGTTTCGATGCGAGGTTGCAGCGTGACCGGATGCGGGTAAGCTCAAACCGTTTCTGGTCCAGGTGAACAATGCCGTTATCGATCCTGTCTTGGCTGCTGGCCGTATTGTTGCTGGCGGTGCTGGGGGTGGCCTGCCTGGTGCTGGCGACGCTGTGGATCGCGGCAAAGGCGCGGAGACTGGTGCCGCCGGTCGGAAAATTCGTCGAGATCGACGGCAACCGCATCCACTATGTCGATGTCGGCGAGGGCAGGCCGATCGTCTTCCTGCACGGGCTTGGTGCGCAACTCCATCACTTCCGGCACACTTTGTTCGGCCATTTCGGCCCGGGCTACCGGTTGATCGCGCTCGATCGTCCGGGATCGGGCTATTCGGTGCGCGCGAACGGCGCCACCGGCCGGTTGCCCGAACAGGCGGCCCTGGTGCGCCGCTTCATCGAAAAGCTGGGGCTGGAAAGGCCGCTGGTGGTCGGCCACTCGCTGGGGGGCGCCATCACGCTAACCCTGGCCGTGGACCATCCCGACGCGATTTCGGGCATCGCCTTGCTGGCACCCTTGACACATCTGGAACCCGGCATGAGCGAAAAGGTCGGCGCGCTGTATATTCGATCGCGCCTATGGCGTTGGATCATGGCTTATACGTTGGCGATACCGACAAGCCTGCGATATGCGCGCCCGACAATGGAACTCGTGTTCGCGCCGCAGACCTTTCCCGCCAATTATATGGTCGAGGGTGGTGGGTGGCTCGGACTGAGGCCCCGTCATTTCCATGCGACGTCGAGCGATATCGTGGCCGTCGAACAGGATCTCGGACGTATCGAGCGACGCTATGGCGAAATTGCCATGCCCGCCGGCATCCTGTTCGGAACCGCCGACCGCGTCATCGACATCCGTATCCATGGCGAGCCGATGCTCGGCAGGATCGAAGGGCTCGATTTCGAGCCAGTCGACGGCATCGGCCATATGCCGCAGTTCATCGAGCCCAGGCGGGTCATCGATTTCATCGAGCGGATTGCCGGCCGTGCGTTTGCATCACCACAGCCTCACGACAATTTCAATGAACCAACCGGCTGACTGCCGGGTTTACCCCGTGTCGCACCCAAGGCGACCAAGACACGGAGTAATGCAATGTACACGAAACTGCTCGCGGCATCGGTTCTGACGATCGGTCTCGCCACGTCGGCGATGGCCCAGTCATCCGACGGCGCATATTCCAGCCATCACAACTGGTGGCCGTTCGGCAATGAAGAGTCTTCTGGCATCGACCAGAACACGACCGGAAGCATCAATGGCGACCGGTCCGGGCTGGACAGCCTAGGCAATTCGGGTCCGGCCGGCCCTTGTGCCTACAGCACGGCCGGGCCTGACGCGAATGCCCAGGGCAATGTGAACGATCAGTACTGCGGCAAATAATTCAGCCGCTGGGCAGCCGCTGGCCGCGGGATGTCGTCTCTCCTGACGTCCACGGTCGGCGCCCTGCCTGTTCCTGTCGTCAAACTCTTTTCGCGGATGATCTAGTCTGACACTTCGGTCTGTGGCCGGTCGCGGCCGTCGGCCAGTTCTTCATGCCATTTGCCGTCGGCATCCTCGTACTGGATGCCGTCCGTCGCGCCCGCCACCTGCTGCTCTGCCGAGGCGATCTCGGCGGCGCGCAGCGCATCCTGATGGGTGGGAAATGTCTCCGAGAAGGTCGAACCGACCTTGTAGGCCCAGCCGCCGTCATGCTCGACGATCTTGTAAGTCAGCTTCGCCATCAAAACCTCCGGTTGAAAGGTCCGCCTGCTCAATGCAGCCGGTCGTCGGGAAGCCTGTCGTCGGGCACCAGCACTTCCGATTCCCTGGCGGCCTCGATCAATGCCCGTCGCGCTTCCGCTGTCGAACGATAACCTTCCAGCACTTTGAGGCAAGTGTCGAGGGCGTCACGATGGCGCGGGCCGCGATTGAGCGGCCACACAGTCATCAGGCACTCCGCCGCTTCCTGCGTGCTGCGGATATGGCGATATTTGCCGACATGGCCAAGTTCGACCACGACCGGCGTTTCAAAGGGCTTGTTGTCCATCATGGCCGCAACGCAAAACAGCCAATTTGGTTGCAAACGTGGCGCGAAACCTGCGCCCAAACGTCTCAGCTTTCATTTGGAGACTCTGCTCCGGCGGTCGTCCGAGCCCCCCCCGGAGCGACATCGAAACAGCAGCTCAATAGCCGCAATCGTTGCGTAGCCAGCGTGCGTTCGCCCAGCCGGTCGTGCCGCCGATTTCGACCTGGTACCAGTTGCCGCGCCGGTCGAATATCTCGGTGTGATCGCCGTTGAAAAGCTGTCCGATCATCCGCGATGACGAGTTCGGCCGTGCCCGCACGGCGAGAAAGCCGCTGCCTGTGGCCAGATTGTAGCGCCCCGACAGGCCGTGCACCGTGCCCTCGCAATACTGCGCGACGCTCGCCGTCGATGAATTGAGCCAAAAACCGGTCGCCGCCGCCAGCATTGCAGCCGGCAAGAATGCCCTGAACGACATGATTACCTCCCAAGCCCGGCCGCGCCCGCCGCAGCCCTCACCCAACGTAACAGTTCGCGGCAAGAATTGAAGCCGCGTTGTCGCAATCGGGCAGGGCAGGATCGTGTCGATTTCGGCAGGCCGGGCCGGTCAGCCCGCCGCCTTCATCCAGTGCTGCATCGTCGTCACCGAGCGGGCGAGCTGCGGCGCCGGATGAATCTTTTCGCTGAACGTGGCTGCCGCGCGCCAGCCCCAGCGCGGATCGGCCAGGAAGGCGCGCGCCAGCGCCACCATGTCGGCGCGACCCTCGGCGATGACGGCCTCGGCCTGCCTGGGATCGTCGATCAGGCCGACGGCGCGGGTCGCGATGCCGGCGCCGTTGCGCACGGCTTCCGCCAGATGCACCTGGTAGCCGGGGCCGGTGGGCAGTTTCTGCAATGGCGAATTGCCGCCGCTGGAGCAGCAGAGATAGGCGACGCCCTCGGCCTTCAGCGCTTTCGCCACCGCGATTGCGTCGTCGACGTCGAAGCCGCCGTCGACCCAGTCCTTCACCGAGAGCCGCGTGCCGAGCATCAGCTTCGGCACCGCCTTCTTCACGGCCCGGGCGATTTCGACGACAAGGCGCATGCGGTTGTCCAGCGACCCGCCCCAACGGTCGGTGCGCTGGTTGGACAGCGGCGACAGGAACTGGAAGATCAGGTAGCCGTGTGCGGCGTGCAGTTCGATGAAGTCGAAGCCGGCGCGTTCGGCCCGCTTGGCGGCTTCGACGAACCGCTCGATGAGCTGCAGGACCTCCTCGTCTTCCAGCGCGTGCGGCACGTTCCAGCCGGTGTCGTAGGCGATGGCCGAGGCCGAGACGGTCTGCCAGGGATCTTCGTTCGGCTGCAGCGGCCCGCCGCCTTCCCAGGGCTTGCGGTTCGAGGCCTTGCGGCCGGCATGCGCAAGCTGTGTGCCGAATTTCGTGCCCGGTGCTGCGACGCGTCGGGCCGCGTCCAGCGTGCGCCGCGCCGCGGCTTCGTTGTCATCGGAATAGAGGCCGAGGCAGCCATGCGTGATGCGCCCGCGGCGCTCGACATCGGTCATCTCCACCGTGATCATGCCGGCGCCGGACATGGCCAGGTTCATCCAGTGGTAGAGATGCCAGTCGCTGGCTGAGCCGTCCTCGGCCGAATACTGGCACATCGGCGCCACCGCGATGCGATTGGGAAAGCTCAAACCGTCGAGCGTGATCGGCTGGAAAAGCGATGTCGTCATGAAAGGACTCCGGGAGGGGAACGCGCTATTTAGGCAACGGAACCCTCCCATACCACACACGAGAGAGTGAAGCGCGTCCTGGACCAATCGCCGACCCGATTGCGCCGCCGCCGCTTCGCGGCTACGCCTGCGCTCGGCGGCAAATACCGAGGTATCCAATGGAAGATCGCATTCGTATCCGTTCCGAGGAGGTTCTTTCGGACGACTGGGCGGTGCTGAAGAAGACCGTGCTCGACTATCGGCGGCGTGACGGCCACTGGCAGACGCAAATCCGCCAGACCTATGATCGCGGCGACGGCGCCGTGATCCTGCCCTACGATCCTCAGCGTTCGACGGTGCTTCTGGTGCGTCAGTTCCGTTATCCCGCCTATGTCACCGGCCACCGCGAGCCGCTGATCGAGGCCTGTGCCGGGCTGCTCGACGAAAACGATCCGGAGACCGCCATCCGCAAGGAAGCCGAGGAAGAACTCGGCTACCGGTTGAACAAGATCGAGCGGCTGTTTTCGCCTTACATGAGCCCGGGCAGTGTCACCGAAAGGCTGTGGTTCTTCGTCGCCCGCTATTCACCCGCCGACCGCATCTCGGCCGGCGGCGGCGCTCCGGAAGAAGGCGAGGACATCGAGGTTCTGGAAATGCCGCTCGACGATGCGCTGGCCGGCATCGCCGACGGCCGCATCGTCGATGCCAAGACCATCATCCTGATCCAGCATTTGAAGCTGAACCCCATCACTGCTTGAATCCCAGGTTTGATCTACGCTCGCCGCTTTCAGCCTGTCGCCGACGATTTGACTTGGAGCAATGCGGCACCGGGTTACCGGCCGTAGAGATCGGGTTCAATCGTAGGGATTTGGATATGATTTTTCATGCAACGACGAGAAGCGCGGCGCTCGGCACGGTCGTCTCGATTCCAGCCATGGGAGCCGCTACGCTGCCGAGGACTTCTGCCGCGAACGTGAACGAAAGCCCGATCCTGGCGGGCTTCCGGCGTTGGGAAGCGCTTAGGAATTCGATCTCTTTTGGCATTTCCGACAATGATCTGAAGCGTATCCACAGGGGTATGTCGGAAATCGTGGGAACTATGTTGGCAATACCGGCCACAACCACCCATGAATTCGCGGCGCAGTTTATGGTCGTTTGCAGCGGCGACGAGATCGAATACCGGCAGGCTGCGCGCGAACTCCATGCTCACGCACAAACCCTGGTCGGTATGGCGTCACTATGTACAGGACACCACTGATTCAACGGCCATCGTGCCCGATGTCTCCGTGACCGGCGTTGCGCCCCTCCAACTCGCCCAGCGATATTTCTTTGAACGTGGTGCGGACGACGGGAATCGAACCCGTACGATCAGAGATCGAGGGATTTTAAGTCCCTTGCGTCTACCAATTCCGCCACGTCCGCAGATCAGCCCTTTTCAGATGCCAAAGACAAGCCGTCAAGTCGTGATCTTGGCCATGCCTGAACGCGCACCCCAGACGACGGCTTATGGCGATACTGGTGCGATCACGGAATTATCCGCGCCGCGGCCACTGGTAGGATGTTCATGCGGCGGATTTGATCCGCCAAGGCCGGCGCCTTCAGGCCCAACCCAATCCCCCCGCCCACTGGGGGCGTCGGCCGCCCCTCTCATCGAGATTGTTTACTACGTCACGGCGTTCGCTCGCCGGTCGCTATTGGCGCGCTCAGAACTTGTAGCTCAGATTGATGCCGACGGTGTTCAGCTTCGTGTCCTGGTCGCGGGCCACGAAATCGGCGGATCCATCATAGTGCTCGGAGCCGAAATCGTAGTAGCGATACTGCGCGCCGACAATGAACTTGTCTGTCAGCGCATAGTCGACGCCGGCACCCACACTCCAGCCAACAGTCGTGCGCGTCTCGGCGAATGCGGATCCCGCGGCTTGCGACGTCTCGATACCGGCGAAGGCGATGCCGCCCATGCCGTAGACCAGCACACGATCCATTGCATATCCGGCCTTGGCGTTGACCGACCCGAACCATTTGATATCGGTGCCAACGACATTTCCGGGTCCGCCGAGTTCCGCCGTGCCATCGATCGAGGAATAGTTGAGATCGGCTTCGGCGCCGATCACCGCCTGGTCGAACTGCCACAGCCCGGCGACGTGCCCGCCGATGAAACCGCCATCAATGTCGGGCGAGACGGAAAACGGTCCACCGTCGTTCCCCGAGATATCGGATTGGCCCCAGCCATAACCTGCCTGCAGGCCGGCATAGTATCCGGTCCAGTCGAAGCCGGGCGCGGTCATCGGCAAGTCGACTGTCGGGTCGGCCGCGAGAGCCGGCATGGACAGGACGGCAAGAAGGCCGGCACTGGCGACGACAAGGCGATACATTCGAACTCCCCGGGTGAAGAGTTGGAAAAATCCAGGGAGCCAAGGTAGACCGCTTTGCGACAAAACGGAATCCTGTTTCTGGCTGCGGTGTGTCGTTCGCCAGGCGTGGCCTGGAGGCCGAGGGCACCTGGCATTGCCCAGGGGCCGTCAGCGTGCAAGATGGCCGTCTTGCTGGGAAAATTCCGATGATCAGCCTGGCTCGCCTCATCGCTGGAACGGCCATCATGCTGTTCGCCTGCGGCCTCGCCATGGCCGAGCCGTTGACTCTCGCCATTGCCAAAGCCGCGGTTGTGTCTGATCAGGCGTCGGTCCAGATGGGACTCAACCTCAAGATGACGCCGGACAGCGCAAAGGCGTTCGCCGACTTCACCAAGGCCAATGTCGGCAAGGTGGTCGATCTCAGCGTCGACGGCACCGTGGTGGCGTCACCGCGCCTGGTCGAACCGATCCTCGGCGGCGAAGTGATGCTCAACGGCACCTTCGCCCCAGGTGAACTCCAGCATCTCGCGGAACGGATTTCGGCCGGAGGTGCGAAAGTCACCGTCGAGGTCAAGGCTGAACAGCCTTTGTGAGGGCGAAGGGCTTCCGTGAACGCTGCCTAGCCCTAACCCCATCCGTTGTTTGGCGCTGGTCAAAACCAGGCAGGCTTGGCAAAGTCGCGCAAACAGGAGTCCCTTCATGGCAAAGAAGCCGGCGGCGCATGCGACGAAACCAAAACCCTGGAAGGAGATGGCGACTGATCTGGTCGACGTCGCCATGGGCCGCAAGCCCGCCGATCTCGTCATCCGCAACGGCCGTTGGGTTAACGTTCACTCCGGCGAGATCATCGCCGGCACCGACATCGCCATATCAGGCGGCCGCTTCGCCTATTGCGGGCCGAATGCCAGCCACGCCATCGGCCAGGGCACCAGGGTGGTCGACGCCGGCGGGCGCTATCTGGTGCCCGGCCTGTGCGATGCGCACATGCATGTCGAGAGCGGCATGGT
This sequence comes from Mesorhizobium erdmanii USDA 3471, assembly GCF_000472705.1. Classification (GTDB taxonomy): domain Bacteria; phylum Pseudomonadota; class Alphaproteobacteria; order Rhizobiales; family Rhizobiaceae; genus Mesorhizobium; species Mesorhizobium erdmanii. The sequence goes on from NZ_AXAE01000008.1 coordinate 329,892, forward strand.
GACGGTGACCGAATTCTGTCGCGCCGTCATTCCGCACGGCACCACCTCGATGTTCATCGATCCGCACGAGATCGCCAATGTGCTTGGCCTGCCCGGCGTGCGGCTGATGCATGACGAGGCGGTGGCCATGCCCATCAACGTGCATGTGCAGATGCCGTCCTGCGTGCCTTCCGCACCTGGGCTGGAGCACGCCGGCGCCGAGTTGACGGTCGCCGATGTCGCGGAAGCGATGACCTGGGAAAACATTATCGGGCTCGGCGAAGTGATGAATTTTCCGGGCGTCGCCGCCAACGATCCGGTGATGTCGGGCGAGATCGCGGCGACGGTTCGTGCCGGCAAGACCGTCGGCGGCCACTATGCCTCGCGCGATCTTGGCTTGCCGTTCCACGGCTATGTCGCCGGCGGCCCCGAGGACGATCACGAGGGCACGCGCGCCGAGGACGCCATCGCGCGCGTGCGCCAGGGCATGAAGGCCATGCTGCGGCTGGGCTCGGCCTGGTACGACGTTGCTTCGCAGATCAAGGCGGTGACCGAAGGCGGCATCGATCCGCGCAACTTCATCCTGTGCACCGACGACAGCCATTCCGGCACGTTGGTCCACGAAGGCCACATGGACCGGGTGGTGCGCCACGCCATCAGCCAAGGGTTGAAGCCGGTGACGGCGATCCAGATGGCGACGATCAACACCGCCCAGCATTTCCGGCTGGAACGCGAGATCGGTTCGATCACGCCAGGGCGGTTGGGCGACGTGCTGATTGTCTCCGATCTCGCGGCAATGACCATCGACGAGGTCTATGCGCGCGGCGTCAGGCTGGCCAAGGGCGGCAAGCTCGAGATCGACATTCCGGCCTACGACTATCCGAAGACGGCGAAGAACACCGTCAAGTTGGGCAAGAAGCTGAAGGCCGGCGATTTCGACATTGTCGCTCCCAAGGGCGCCAACGAGGTGCGTGTGCGTGTCATCGGCGTCATCGAAAACCAGGCGCCGACACGGGCGCTGGAGGCCGATCTTGCCGTCGAGGACGGGCTGGTCGCCATGGATCGCCGCAACGACGTCTGCCAGATCGCGCTGGTCGAGCGCCACAGGGGCACCGGCGGCGTCACCAACGCCTTCGTTTCCGGCTTCGGCTACATGGGCGATTGCGCCATGGCCTCGAGTGTGGCGCACGACGCCCACCACATCATCTGTGTCGGCACCAACAAGCAGGACATGGCGCTGGCGGTCAACCGGCTGGGCGAAGTCGGCGGCGGCGTCGTGCTGTTCTCCAAGGGCAAGGAACTGGCGCTGGTCGAAATGCCGATCGCCGGGCTGATGTCGGACGAGCGCGCCGAGATCGTCGCTGCCAAGGCTGAGAAACTGACCGAGGCGATGCGAAAGATGGGCTGTTCCCTGAACAACGCCTACATGCAGCATTCGCTTTTGGCGCTGGTGGTCATTCCGGAACTCAGGATTTCCGACGTCGGGCTGATCGACGTCACGACCTTCCGGAAGGTCGACCTCTTCGTCTAAGACCAGGCACCGGCGCCTCGCTCACCCGCCGGTGACGATGGTCAGCACCTTGAACGGCGTGGTGATAACGACGTCGGCGACCGAACCGACGGCCTTGCCCAGGCCTTCGCCGACATTGGCGAGATCCGCCGGGCTCTCATCGGCAGCCAGGCCGGCCGGCGTGCGCAGCCGGTTGCCAAGCAACTGCACCAGGATCGGATTGTCGGCGAATTTTGCATGGTTGAGGCCGCCGTCGCCGCCCTTGGCCTTGGTCAGGTCGACCACGGAGACGCCGTAGCTGGCGAGATCGGCCGCATTGCCATAATCGCCGACACGCGGCTTGTCGCCAGAGATAAGTGAAGACAATTTGAGCGCCCGGTCATCGGCTGACAGCAGCACGGCAAACGGCTTGTCCGGCTTGCCGTAGCGTATCATCTGCTTCTTGAACACGTCGACATCGATGTCGGGTGAAGCCAGGACGACATAGCCGAGCTTGCCGCCGAGATCGCGGTCGCCAGTGATGGCGAGCTGGCGCAACGCCTCCATCGTCAGCCAGGTACCCATCGAATGGGCGATGATGTCGATGCTCTTGACCCGTGTCTTGGCGAGCATCCTGAGCGTCGCCTCGAGATCGTCACGAGCGGCGTTGGCGCTGTCCTTGTCGTAGATATAGCCCGTCGTCTTGGCGCTCGAGGCCCATGAGAACAGCACCGGCGTGCCCGGATATTTCGTGTCGTGGGCGATCTGCGTCAGCCGGTAGATGCCATCGTCGAAGCCGTTGTTGAAGCCATGCACGAAAACCAGCGCGCGGTCGCCACGCATGGCGATGTCGGCGCCGACCGCCTTGGCGAATTGCGGCGCATCGGCGTAGTGGACGACATCGGTGGCGGTGAATTGCTTGGCCGGGTTCGAGTTGGCCGAACCCTTGGCCCGCTCGATAGCTCCGACCTGGTGGACTTTCGGCACGGTGACATCAACGCGGGCGTAGCTGGTGGTCAAGGAGCGATCGCCGTCGAATACCTGCCGCGAATCCTTGGTCGCCTGCTGCCGGGTGGTGGCGACGAAAATTTCGTGGGTGGCGGCGATGTCGGAGGCAGGCACGGTGACCGTCGTCTTGTTGAGCAGATCGTGCGTATTACCGGCGCAGCCGGCGACCAGCAGCGTCAGGGTTACGGCGACGAAACGGTTGAAGCGCAAGGTCAAGCGCCGGCTCCCATGACGGGGGACGTCAAAAACATGACGCCGCTCGCTCTTCCGATAAAGCCAGAGACCGGCGCGGTCCAGTTCAAAGTGAGCTGATGCCTCCGCAATGGTGAACAGGCACGGCGAAACCCGTGGCGCCGCATCTACTGCCCGAGCAGGCTGATCCGGTCGGTCACGTCCCGGTCGCTGGCAAAGCCGTCATCCTCACGCAGCCGCTGGCCGATCATCTTCACCAGGGTTGGATTGTCGGCGAATTTCGTGTGGTTGAAGCTGTCGCTGCCCTTGACCTTGGAGAGATCGACCACCGTCACGCCATAGGAGGCAAGGTCGGCGGCATCCTTGTAGTCGCCGACGCGTGGCCGCGAGCCGGCGATCAGGCCGGACAGCCTCAGCGCGCGGTCGTCATCCGACAAGAGCAGGATGAACGGCTTGTCGGGCTTGCCGTAGCGCCGCATCTGGCTCTTGAACACGTCGACGTCGATATCGGGCGATGCCAGCACCACGTCGCCCAGCTTGCCGCCCAGGTCACGGTCGCCGCTGATGGCCATCTGGCGCAGCGTTTCCATGGTCACCCAGGTTCCCATCGAATGCGCGACAATGTCGATGCGCCGCGCGCCGGACTGCTGCAGCATGCGCAAGGTCACTTCGAGCTGGTCGCGGGCGGCGCTGGCGCTTTCCTTGTCGTAGACATAGTCGGTGGTCTTGGCGCCCGACGCCCAGGAAAACAGCACCGGCGTGCCTGGGTAGCCGGAATCGTGGACGATCTGGGTCAGGCGGTAGACCGCGTCGTCGAAGCCGGTGTTGTAGCCGTGGACGAAGACCATGACGCGGCCGCCGCGTGCCGCGATATCGGCGTTGAGCGCGCTGGAGAATTTCGGCTGCGTGTCGTAGCCGACAACCTCGGAAGCCATGAAATATTTCGTCGGGTCATCCGACTTGCCGCGTGAGCGCCGTTCGATCTGACCGGTCTGGTGGACGCCTGGCACGGTGACGTTGACGCGGGCATAGTTCAGCGTGGCCGAGCGCTCGCCGTCGAAAACTTTGTTGGGATCGTCGGATTTCTTGCGCGTCGTGGCAATGAAGATCGAGTGATTGCCAGCGATTTCCGTCACCGGCACGGACATGACGGCGCTGCCGAGCAGTTCCTCGGTTCTACGGCCGCCGCCGCAGCCTGCCACCAGCAAGGCAAGCACAAGAATGCAAATCGTCTTCAAATGCACGTCAAAATTCCACTCGAGCCCAAAAGGGCATCCACCCTCCGCGACATCTCCCCAGCAGGCGAAGTGCGGCGGAAGTAAGTCGTGTCCAGCCGAAATGTGACCGGCATCCGGCCACGGCCGTCGCACTGTTGCGTGAAAGCCAATGGCGGTGGGGGTGGCTGAAGGTGGGAGGAAGGGGCAGCGTCCTCTGTCGGCGGGATGCCGCGCACGGCACCCGTTACGTTCGCTCCACCGCGAGGCGACTTTCATGAACAAATGCCTCCAAGTGGCTGCACGCAAGCCAGGAATTCGCCGTGGCGGATGTGAGCGCTACGGGACAATGGTCTTGAGGGACCGGATATGCGATAGGCTGGTGTCTTACGCGCCTGCGGGCGGTTCGGGATGATCTGCCATGACAAGTTTTTCTTCGCGCGTCGCTACCGCTGCTGCCGCGATCCGCCAGATCTTTCTGGCAACGCCGCTGCAGGAAAACGACTATTTGTCGAGAAAGACCGGGGCTCGGGTGCTGTTGAAGCGCGAGGACCTGAGCCCGGTGCGCTCCTACAAGATCCGCGGCGCCTTCAACTTCTTTCGCAAGGCGCTTGCCGCCGGCAATCAGGCCGAACTGTTCGTCTGCGCCTCGGCCGGCAACCACGCGCAGGGTTTCGCCTTCGTCTGCCGCCATTTCGGCAAGAAGGGTGTCGTGTTCATGCCGGTGACGACGCCGCAGCAGAAGATCGACAAGACCCGGCTGTTCGGTGGCGATTTCGTCGAGATCAGGCTGGTCGGAGACTTTTTCGACGACTGCTATCGCGCCGCCTTCGAATTCACTGAAAGCTCCGGCGCCCACATGGTGCCGCCCTTTGACCACAAGGACATCATCGAGGGGCAGGCGACGGTCGCCTATGAGATCGCGGACCAGATGCCGGGCTCACGCATGCCCGACATCATCATGCTGCCGGTCGGCGGCGGCGGGCTCGCCGCCGGCGTAACGCATTATTTCGCTGATCAGGACCGAGAGGCGCGTTTCGTCTTCTGCGAGCCGGCCGGAGCGCCGAGCCTGCATGACAGCCTCGCGGCGGGAAGGCGGCTGAAGCTCGCCAAGGTCGATAACTTCGTCGATGGTGCGGCGGTTGCCGAGATCGGCCGCGAACCCTTGCGGTTTCTCAAGGATTTTGCCGCCGACACGGTGCGGCTGATCCCGGAAAACCGGCTCTGCGCGACGATGATCGAGATGCTCAACGTCGAAGGCGTCGTGCTCGAGCCGGCCGGCGCGTTGGCGATCGACGCATTGAAGGATTTTTCCAGGAAGGAGATCCGGGGCAAGACCATTGTCGCGGTGGTCTCGGGCGGCAATTTCGATTTCGAGCGGCTGCCGGACGTCAAGGAACGGGCGCTGCGCTACGAGGGGCTGAAGAAGTACTTCATCATCCGCTTCCCGCAACGGCCGGGCGCGCTGCGCGACTTTCTCGAAATGCTGGGCCCGGACGACGACATTGCGCGTTTCGAGTATCTGAAGAAGTCGGCGCGCAATTTCGGCTCGGTGCTGATCGGCATCGAAACCAAGGACCGTCGCAACTTCGACCTGCTGAAGGCGAATTTCGAGGCCGAGGGCGTCCAGTATCAGGACATCACCGACAACGAGACGCTGGCGGGGTTCATCATATGAGCGGAAAAATCTTCATCGCTTTGTTTTCCGGCATCAATGTCGGCGGCAACCGCATCGTCGAGATGGCGGAGCTGCGCTCGTTCTTCGAGGATCTCGGCTTTTCCGGCGTCGCCAGCTATGTGCAGAGTGGCAATGTCGTTTTCCGGGCCGGCAAGGGCGACGCCGCCACGCTGACCAAACAGATCGAAACGGCTTTCGCAACGAAATGGGGCTTTCATTCGCGCATCATGGTGCGCGATCTCACCTGGCTCGAACGGCTGGTGAGCCAAAATCCCTATCCGGAAGCGGCCGCCGACCACACCAAGCTCCATGCCTACGCGCTGGAGCGTGAGCCGACCGTCGATGAGGTGGCGCGGCTGGCTGAAAAATGCACCGGTCCCGAGCGCTTCGAGGTCAAGGGCGATGTGCTCTACTTGCATGCGCCGGACGGGCTCGGCAAATCCGTGTTCGCCAACCTTATTGGGCGCGTTCTCAAGGTGCCGGGCACCGCGCGCAACTGGCGCTCGGTGCTGGCGCTGCTGGAAATGGCCGGCCAGGCAGGCAAGAACTAAGCTGGTTACGCGGTCAGTTTCCAGTCGAAGGTCAGTTCCTCGCGGAAAGCAAAGCGTTTGATGTGATCGGCGACGACGCTTTCCAGCCGCTCGATCGACCCGGCTTCGTCGGTCGACACCGTGATGTGCAGCATGCTCGCATCGGCATCCATGATGGTGCGGCCGAGCGACAGATCGATCGTGCCATGGGTGGGATCGAATTCGACCGGGAATTTGTGCGCCCAGTGCTTGCACAATTGCTGCAGGTAGCGGCTGGCATGTTCGGTGGCGACGTCGGCGTGGCTGGACGGCATGGTGGAATTCTCCGCGGGCAGGCGCCCATTTGCAAGGCAATGCGCCGGCGCTGTCGCCGGCGCGATTTCGCACAGATAGGCGTCGTCTTGCCGAACGCCAACGGCTGGCGGGCGGTATCCGCCGGTGTCAGGTCGACGCCTACCAGCTTCCGGTGTTGGGCATCGAAGCCCAGGGTTCGGCCTTGGCCTTCGCCGGACCTTTCTGCAGCAGCTCGATCGAGATGCCGTCCGGCGACCGGATGAAGGCCATGTTGCCGTCGCGCGGCGGCCGGTTGATGATCACGCCATTGTCCATCAGATGCTGGCAGGTGGCGTAGATGTCGTCGACCTCATAGGCGAGGTGACCGAAATTGCGCCCGCCCTTGTAATCTTCCGGATCCCAGTTGTAGGTCAGTTCGACCAACGGCGCCTTGTTGTTGACGCCGCTCTCCTCGTCTTCGGAAGCGGCGAGGAAGATCAGCGTGAAGCGGCCCTGTTCGTTTTCGTAGCGGCGGACCTCCTTCAGTCCGAGCTTGTTGCAGTAGAAATCGAGTGAGGCATCGACATCGGTGACGCGGACCATGGTGTGCAGATAGCGCATGGGATTTTCCTCGGTATGTTTGGGTTGCGGCGCAACATAGGGTCGGCCCGCTGAAAGGGCAATCTCGGCGGCCGGCGATGCCGGCAAAGAACAAATCCGGTATTCCCGCAATGAACCGTGAAAAAAGGCAGGGAAGGTCTTGCACACACCGGAAGCCGCGGTGTTAATCTGGCGTCAAGAATCAGTTGCGGTGTTCTTGCAAAAAAGGGGGCATTCTTATGGGGGAAAAGGCCTCTTTGACGGGGCGGGCCGGAACCCTTGGCGACGCCTTGACGCGCGACGAAGGCGGCGATGCCGCCGACCTGACCGAAATTGCCGGCGCCATCAAGTGGTTCGATGTGGCCAAGGGCTACGGGTTCATCCTTCCCGATGACGGTGTCTCGGGCGATATCCTCCTCCATGTGACATGTCTTCGGCGGGACGGCTTCCAGACAGCCCTGGAAGGCGCGCGCGTGGTTTGCCTCGTCAAGCAGGGCGATCGCGGGCTGCAGGCGTTCCGCGTGCTTTCCATGGATGTCACCACCGCCGTCCATCCCGCGGAAATGCAGGAACAGCGCACCCATGTCGCGGTTACGCCGGAGAGCGGGCTCGAACGCGCCCTGGTCAAATGGTTCAACCGCACCAAGGGCTTCGGTTTCCTGACGCGCGGCGAAGGCACCGAGGACATTTTCGTCCATATGGAGACCTTGCGCCGCTACGGCATCACCGAGCTTCGGCCGGGGCAAGTTGTGCTTGTCCGTTTCGGGCGCGGTGACAAAGGCCTTATGGCCGCCGAAATTCACCCCGATATGGGCACCTTGCCGGTCTCGCATTAGGGCGACTGGCCGAGGATTTCATATGTCTCACAGGAATTCGCTGACGGCGGGCGTGATGTGCGCCGTTGCTGCATTCATGATCGGCGCAGGCGCTTTCTTCTATTTCCAGGTCCCCGGCGCGGCCGATGGCCGGGCAATGATCCTGCCCGTCGACCCTGCACCGCTGGTCGCGGTGACGAAAGGCGGTGAACGATCCTTCTCGATCGAAGTCGCCGACACCGAAGCCGAGCGTGAGGCCGGCTTGATGTTTCGCGAGGACATGGCAGCCGACCATGGCATGCTGTTCGTCTTCGACGAGACACGCGAGGTCAGTTTCTGGATGAAGAATACGCCGATGCCGCTCGACCTGATCTTTGTCGGCCAGGACGGCAGGATACGCGCCATCAAGAAAGGGGAGCCGCAATCCGAGGCGATCGTCTCGCCCGGTGAGCCGGTCCGTTTCGTGCTCGAGCTCAAGGCCGGCACCGCCGCCCGGGACGGCATCGCCGACGGTGATCTTTTGCGCCATCCGGCGATCGGCACGGCATCGGGTCCCGGCATGCCACCGGCGGACAAGGGCGATTCTCCCAATGTCGGCTCGAAGTGAGCGTGGAAGATCGCCTGCCGATGCAGTTTTTTCCTCATGATGGCTTCGATCTTGCCTTCCTCGACCGCCAGCCGGCATCGGGCGCTGGCGATCCCGTGCTCATGATCCACGGCTTCGCCTCGACCCACTACGTCAACTGGGTGTCGCCGGGCTGGTTCAAGACGCTCAACGAAGCTGGGTATCGCGCCATCGCCTTCGACAACCGCGGCCACGGCTCGTCGTCGAAGAGCTATGACGAAGCCGATTACTCGCCCGCGAAAATGGCGTCGGACGCGGCCGCCCTGCTCGATCGTCTCGGCATCGAACGCGCCCATGTCATGGGCTATTCGATGGGCGCGCGCATCGCGGCGTTCTTGGCGCTGTCCGACCCGGACAAGGTGGCGACGCTGGTCTTTGGTGGCCTTGGCATCGGCATGATCGACGGCGTCGGTGATTGGGATCCGATTGCCGACGCACTGCTTGCCGACGATCCGACTGCCACCACCCATCCGCGCGGCCGCTCTTTCCGCGCTTTCGCCGACCAGACCCGCAGCGACCGCCGGGCGCTCGCCGCCTGCATCGCCAAATCGCGGGAATTGCTGAGCGAGCAGGACATTGCCCGCATCGCCCAGCCGACGCTGGTCGCCGTCGGCACGATGGACGATATTGGCGGTTCGCCCGATGAGCTTGCCGCCCTGATGCCGAACGCCAGGGCTTTCCACATCGAGGGCAGGGACCATATGCTGGCGGTCGGGGACAAGACCTTCAAGCAACGCGTGCTGGAGTTCTACGCCGAATATCCGCTTTGATCCCGCGCGCGGGTGTCTGGGCTCAGTCCGGCGCCCTTGCTCCTTGCACCGACTTCGCCAGCACGCACAGCAGTTCGAACATCATCGTCGCGCCCGCCAGCGCCGTCATGCCGCCGAGATCGAATGGCGGCGCCACCTCCACGACATCGGCGCCGACAATGGTCAATCCGTCGAGCAGGCGCACCATTTCCTGCGCCTCGCGGGTGGTAAAGCCGCCGAGCTCGGGCGTGCCGGTTCCCGGCGCCATGGATGGGTCGATGCAGTCGATGTCGAAGGTCACATAGGTCGGTCCGGTTCCGGCGATGCCGCGCGGTTTTCGGTGCGCAGCTATCGGCATTTCGACGATCTCTATCTGGTCGGCCATCCCAGGGCGAGCGCGTCGGTCGTTCACATGGAGGCGCAGTTGATGCTGATCCTGTCGGGCAACTTCATCGGCTTCCTGCCATGCCACTTCGCCGATCCGTGGGTCGCGGCCGGAGACATGCGGGCGATCAGGCCAAGCGCCTACTCTTTCAGTTCCATCCACCGCGTCGCCTATCGCAAGACCGACGCCCAGCGCTCGCTTGTTCAGGCGTTTCTCGCAGCCCTCTTCGGGACAACGCCCCTGTCCGGATCCGCCTAGATCCAAGGCAATCCCGCAAGCGCGCCAGGCGCGGTCAGGACGGTTCTTGCAAGGTCTCCAGCGAGCGCGCCATGTTGAGCCTCGCCTGCGGCTCGAAGCGCTCCCGGAACTCCTCTGTGTGGAAGATGTGCGGGCGGGCGAGGAAATCCTTCAGCACCGCACCCCGGCCGGCACGCCACATCGGCTCCTCCACCCAGTCGTATTCGCAGCGGACCGCGCGTTCATAGGCGTCGAACGCATCCGGCGCGGCACCCAGGATCGACAGGTCCATATCAAGAAACAGGCTGGCGTCGCGTGTGGCCGCCGCGTCGTCGAACCGCGTCAGCTTGTGCGCGGCGGTGGCGACGATCATCGCGCTGATGCGGTCGAGGCGCTCGGCATCGACGCGGCCCGCGAGTTTTTTCTCGGCAAGCGCGGCGCTTCTGATCTCATTGTCCTTGGCTCTGCTGTCGTAGATGGCGTCATGGAACCAGATCGCCGCTTCGACGGCCTGCGGGTCATCGAGCAGCGCGCGATAATCGCCGGCCAGCGCCAGCATCGCCTCGATATGCGCAAGGTTATGGTAGTGGCGATTCCCGGCGCTGTAGAGCGCCGACAGCGCGGTTTTCAGGGCCATGTCGATCAAGGGTTCGTTTTCCATGGCTGCTTGAATTCCTGCGAACCAAATCCATTTGACGAAGCACTAAGGAAAATTGAGTTCAATCATGCTATGATCTGCCTTATATGTGCGGCCAGACAACGGGCAAGCACAACCGGCAAGCCAGCAGGACGCAGGACGACGTCGATGAATAGCATCAGCATTTCCCGCCACAGCGCGTTGCAGCCGGTCGATCCGATCTGGCGTTCGATCCGCGACGAAGCGATGGAGGCGGTCAACCGTGATCCGCTTCTCGCGGCGTTCCTCTATTCGACGATCCTCAATCAGGAAAGCCTGGAAGAGGCCGTCATCCACCGGATCGCCGAGCGGCTTGCCCATCAGGACATCGGCTCCGATCTGATCCGCCAGACCTTCAAGACCATGCTGGCCGACGACAAGGAATGGCCGACGACCGTGCGTGTCGACATCCAGGCCTACTACGACCGTGATCCGGCCTGCGACCGCTTCATCATGCCGGTGCTCTATTTCAAGGGCTTTCATGCCATCCAGACCCATCGGCTGGCGCATTGGCTGTGGAACCAGGGCCGCAAGGATTTCGCCCTGTACCTGCAGAGCCGTTCGTCCTCGGTCTTCCAGACCGACATCAACCCGGCCGCGCGCATCGGCAAGGGTATCTTCATTGATCATGCCACCGGCCTCGTCGTCGGCGAGACCGCGGTCATCGAGGACGACGTGTCGATCCTGCATGGCGTGACGCTGGGCGGTACCGGTAAGGCCGGTGGCGACCGCCACCCCAAGATTCGCCGTGGCGTGCTGATCGGCGCCGGCGCCAAGATTCTCGGCAACATCGAGATCGGCCATTGCTCGAAGGTCGCCGCCGGTTCGGTGGTGCTGTCGCCCGTGCCGCATAACAAGACGGTTGCCGGCGTGCCGGCCCGGGTCGTCGGCGAGACCGGCTGCGACCAGCCGTCACGCCAGATGGACCAGCTTCTGCCGTCGCAGAAGATGGACCAGGTGATCAGCTTCGATATCTGATTCCGCGCCGGCGCGCTTGTCCGGCGTTATTGCGATTTTGCCAACGGTGCTGCCGCTTCCGGTGCAATACGGCCGGCTTGCCTTTACATCGCCATTGTCGACGTGCCAGAAGCGCCGTTCAAACCAGCAAGCCCGATGATCGGAGAAGACTGTTGAAGCCGGACGAAATCAGAAAGCTGGACGCCTATTTCAAGCGCGTCTTCCAGAACCCTAAGCTTGAGGTCAAGGCACGGCCGCGCAAGGAAGATTCGGCCGAAGTGTATGTCGGTGACGAGTTCCTCGGCATCGTTTTCAAGGACGAGGATGACGGCGACTACAATTTCTCGATGGCGATCCTCGACATCGATCTGGCCTGAGCCGCGAGCCGATGGCGGCCGCGCAGAGCGCGGTCGGCCTCGGCATCTGTCAGTCAATGGCCGGGCTTCAGAATCCGCCCGGCCTCTGCCGTCATCGCCGCGTCGAGCGCTTGCCAATCGCCCAGGAATTCCTTGGGAAAACGATAGGTGAGGCTGAGATCGTCGCCGACATGGATGTCTCGCTCGCAGGGCGCCAGCGATTGACCGGCACTCGGCCCGCTCAGGCAGCGGGCCACGAAAGGGTCCTTGCCCTGGCGCTTGCCGACCACCAGCACCTCTTTCAAATAGCCTGATTTCTCGTTGAACCCGTAGACCGTCGTCCCGCCGGGTCCCGGAATGCCGGGTTGCACGATCAGCGCGCTGTAGATCGGCGCGAACCGGCCGCTCATGTCGCGCGACATCATCTGCGGCTCGAAGGACAGGAAGATGATGGTCCTGTTGTCTTGCGAATGGTTGAAATCGTCGCGAGCGGCCTCGCTGTAGCCGTCCATCTGGGGATAGCGCAGATAAAGGTCGAGACGCGAGGCAATGCCGTCGCGCCGGGCCTGGCCAAAGCGGATGAAATTGGCCGGCACGGAAATCACATTGTTGCCGATCACCACCCGGCGCACCGTCGTGTCGTCGGTATATCCGGCCATCGCGATGGAATGGCCGAACCATTTGCCGCCGAGGCTGATCGCTACCGACAGCAGGGCAAGTGCGGCGAACGCATGCAAGACCCTCCTCATCAGCATGGAATCGACCACGGTGAGTTCGGGGCCGTCGGCGATTGCTGCCTGCTTCATCTCGATCCTCATCCAACCGCCGTCCGCCATTGCCGGTGTCTCTCGGCGGCACACATCGAGCGGCACGGCTCTTGCAGCCTTCCTGAAACGACTGTGCGATTTCATGGTAAATGGAAGGTTAAGATGGCTGGGATGGAACTCTTCCTGTTCGCTTTTGTCGTCGGGTTGACGGTTTGCGGGCTGACGGGCTCGACGATGGAACTGGTGTCGGGCCGCAAGGTCGCCTTCGCCGAGCCTTACGTGTCGCCCTCGCATGTGCTGCGCTCGCTGGCAGTCACCGCTGGCGCCGGGCCGTTCATGCTGGTCAACGATGCGCTCGACGCCCGGCGCGAAAACCGCATTTCGACCATAGCGCTCTTGTCGTGCGGCTGCACCGCGATTGCCTGGTCCCTGGCGCTCGGCATCGTCGTGCTTGCCATTGCCTCATGGACGATCAGTCCCTTGTCGCGGCTCGGCTTTTGATGGAACCGAGCCGCTCCAACCATTCGTTTCACGCAATTCCGGACGGAAAACCGCTGCGCACTTTTCCTGGAATTGCTCTACGGTCCGGCATTCCAGCCTGAGACGATTCGGAGACCGACAATGCCGCTTTATGCGATCGACGGAACGGAGCCCAGCTTCGCGGATGCGGATTCAAACTGGATCGCGCCCGATGCGACGCTGATCGGCAACGTGAGCGTTGGCCGCAATGCCGGTTTCTGGTTCGGCGTCGTTGTCAGGGGCGACAACGAGCCTGTTGTCATCGGCGCCGATACCAATGTGCAGGAATATACCGTCATGCACACCGATCCCGGCTTCCCGCTGACCGTCGGCGAAGGCTGCACGATCGGCCACCGCGCCATGCTGCATGGCTGCACGATCGGCGACAACAGCCTGATCGGCATGGGCGCCATCGTGCTGAACGGCGCCAGGATCGGCAGGAATTCGCTGGTTGGCGCCGGCGCGCTGGTCACCGAGGGTAAGGAATTTCCAGACAATTCGCTGATCGTCGGCTCGCCGGCCAAGGCGATCAGGGTGCTGGACGATGCGGCAGTCAAAAGGTTGCGCGGCTCGGCCGCGCACTATGTCGCCAATGGCAAGCGCTTCAAGGCGGGACTGAAGGAGGTTTGAGGCCAGCCTGGCCAATACCTGTCGCCGACCGTTCTAATCGCGAGCCAAGTCACTGTCCGCTGGAGCCGCGCCCGGCCATTGCATCGCGCAGCAAGGACGCGCCGGCTTCAAAGCCGGTAATGTCGGCTTCCTCGGCAGCTGTCCTGTAGTCGTCGATCCGGGTTTCGAGCGTCGGGTCGGCGCCCGCCGCCAGAAGCAGACGGATCGCGTCGGCGCTACGAACGGCCACCGAATAGTGAAGCGGCGTCCAGTCGTTCACGCCGCGCATGTCGGGATCGGCGCCACCGTCGATCAACAGCTGGACGATTTCCAGCCGGTCTGACCGCTCGGTGGACAGTGCGGCTATGATTGCCGGAAACCCAGCGTGATCACCATAATTCGGATCCGAGCCCGCATCGAGCAAGGCCGAGATGAAGCCGACGGGGCTCCAATAGATCGCATATTCCAGCGGGTGCCCGAGGCCGAGCTCAAACGGCATGCACTCGTCGAACCAACGGGACGAGCCACCAAGGGCTTTGCCGAGACCATCGAAGTCACCGGCCCTGAAGGCCTCGTCGATCGCCTTGAACAGACGATGGCGCTCGCACCGATCTTCCGGGATTTCCAGCATGGCAGTGATCCGAGAGACGAAAGCAACGGTTGATAGTGCCTCGATCGGCTACGTGTGGAAAGGGCGGGTTGGACGTTCGGACGAGCGTGGCAACGGCGACCCCCCTGTACGCTACGCGCCTATTGCTGAGCGGATTTGTTTTTTCCCTTTTTACCAGCCACAGGCTTGATCCGGATCCGCATCGCTCCCCCTTTGGGGGCCTCAATTTCGAATTCGGCTGTGCTCCTAACCAGGTCACTCAGTTTGCCGAAACCATACGTGCGAGGGTCAAAATCGGAGAAGAGGTTCGAGAGCTGCTTTCCGAATGTGCCGAGCAGCACCCAGCCATCCTCGCTGTCCATCTGGCCAATGACTTTCTTGAGTATGGGCATCGCGGCACTGGACGATCGAAGCGGCTTTGATGCGGGCGCTGTGTCTGGGATGTTTGCCGGGCCGCGCAGAAGATTTTCCGTGTAGATGAACCGGCGGCAAGCCTGCCGAAAGCTCTCCGGCGTCTTCTGCTCGCCGAAGCCGAACACATCCACGCCCTGTTCACGTATACGGGCGGCGAGCCGTGTGAAATCACTGTCGGAAGAAACCAGACAGAAACCGTCGAAGCGGCCGCTATGGAGCAAGTCCATCGCATCGATCACCAGCGTGATATCGGAGGCGTTCTTCCCGGTGGTATAGGCGAACTGTTGCTGCGGAATGATTGCGTGCTTCGCCAATATGTCCGCCCAGCCCTTGGACCGAGTATTGGAGAAGTCGCCGTATATACGACGCACGCTTGCCTCGCCGATCTTCGCGATCTCCTCGAACAAGCCGTCGGCGATCTTGGCGGAGGTGTTGTCAGCGTCAATAAGGACCGCAAGACGTGGTGATCGAGCTTCGGTGGGCATAAAACCTCCTGCGCCGATGATATCTTCTAGAGATATCGCGATGTGGACGCCATGCCATCGAAGTTGGATCAATTTTGGCATCCACCGCCAGAAATGGCGGAGCCGGCCCGGGGACAGGGCCGGCTCCTTTGACCCGGTCGTTGGGGACGGGGAGGGTGGGGACTCGACCGGGTTTCTCGTTACGCCCTAGCGGACGCTGGCGACCGCGTCCGAGCGGCCGTCGTTGATCGTCACCCAAACGCCTGAATTCTCCGTCGATTGGCGCTTGAGATAGGTGTAATCGGTGTCCGTCCAGGACAGCACCTTGGTTTCCAGATTGTCGAGGATGAACTCGCCGAGGCTGGTGCGCACGGTCAGCACGGCATGGCCGTCGCCATTCGGCTGGCGCGCAACCGTCATCAGCAGATCACCTGCCGGCACGCCTGCGTCCATCAGTTCGCGGCGCTTCTCCAGCGCGTAGTCCTCGCAGTCGCCAAAGCCATTGTCGGGATAGGCCCAGTACTCCTCGACACCGTAGTTCTCCATGTCGGTGCGCGGCTTGATGCGGGTGTTGACGGAATTGTTGATGTTGACGATCGTCGCCCACAGCTTGCGGGTCAGGTCGACCGGCGCTCCCTTGGGCGTCTTCTCGTTGCATTCGCCAGGGATGCGCTGGCAGAATTCATAGTGGCCAACAGGCTGCGTGGTCCGTCCGCCGGTGTGCATATAGGCCGGTCCCGCGGCATATGCTGATCCCCAAGCGGAAAGCTGCATCGCCATTGCCAACAGCAACAGCTTGCCCCTCGTTTTCTTCATTTTTAGTCTCCCCGTTCGAAGGAGACATTGCCACGGCTGGATTTATTTGACGCAAAAGCGCGAAGCAGACTTTAAGTAAAACGCCAGTAGAATAAACATAAAATTTGAATCATTTGAGTATTGAATTGTTTGAATTGCCGCGGCTGCCCTACTGGGGTGCGGCATTTCCACCGCTGCCGGTAGCAGCGTCGGGCTATTCGAAGCGACGTCGATCGCTTCCGGATGGATTATCGGTGGCAGGTCTCAGGAAACAAAAACCGGCCGCGAAGGGCCGGTTTGATTGTCTGTGCGTACGGCTCAGGCGCGCGGCGTGTTGAATTCGGAATCGAGCGTTTCGGGGCGCTGGATGACGGCGAATTCAATGGCGACGCCATCCTCGAAATGGCGAACAATCTGGCCGCGCATGGTGCCGAGCATGACCTGGACGCCGATCGCCGGCTTGACATCGATCTCGATCGCGGCGCCCGACAGCGACAAATCGATGATCCGGCACTGGTATTGGCGGCCATCGGTGAGTTGCAGCACGCTGGTCGGGTTACGCGGCGCGACGCGCTCGTGGCGGCGGTCTTCCGGCAGGTCGAGCTCGTGCTTGTTGGCAAGCCAGGTCAGTTGCGCCGCCAGCTTGTCCTTCTTGCGGTCGGACGCGATCACCGTCATGGCGAAGCCGTCCTGCAGCGTGCGTGTGACGACGCCTTCGATGCGGCCGATATGGTCGATATAGGCGATGACTTTTTCGCCAGGCATGCCGATGCGATCGGTGCGCAGAGCGACATTGCCGGGCGACATATCGACAACCTGGCAAGGATGCTCGGTGCGGTCTTCCAGCATGAAACGCCCGTATATCTTGACCCGGACGCGCTGAAAGTTACGCCTTTCAGCTTGGGACGGCGCGTATTCGACCGCCGCTGACCTCATGACTGCCTACACCCCGTTTGGCATTCCCGCGCGTCGATGCGAAGGACTTCATCACAGAAGTACAACAAAGCGGGTTAACAAAGGGAAAAAACGAGCCTCCAGGACTGTGCGATCATCAACTATTCCTCGCGCCCGCCGTCGAAGACGACGAGGTGGCGGATGCGGCGCGAGCGGCCAAGCGCCGAGATCGTATCGGGCGCCTCGAGTTCGGCAGGAACAAGCGAGGGAACGTCGATCGCTGGGCGGTTGTTGAGCAGCTCTTTTTCCGGATCGATGACGCGGATCGAATCGATCATCGCGTCCGTGATCGGGTCGGCGCCGAGCCAGAACGGCTTTTCCGCGGCGCTGATCACGCCGAGGCAACGCGGGTTTTCGACGCCACCGTCAAGCGGCAAGGCAAGCAATTCGAACTTGTTGGAGCGGCCGTTGCGGCTGAACCCCTCGAAGATGATCAGTACTACCGATTTCTGATCGAAAACCCCATGAATGAGCCGTGAGATCAGGCGCTGATCCTTCTCGCGCCACAGGGACGGGAATGAAAAGCCCTTGAGCTCTCGGCCATAGCAGGCACAGAGCCTGGTGCCGGCCAGGCGGAACACGGGCTGCCCGCGCGTGTCTTTTTCCAGGATGAACGTGTCGGCCAGCAGCGACTTGATATCGGCCGGTTCTACCTCCGAGCGCTTCGGAGCAGGGCGTCCGTCACGCAGGCGGTTCCAATAATGGAACAGCGTGATCGATCCGTTTTGGTTCATGGTATGCTGCTCCGCGCATTCTGTCGTCTGATGTCCCATCGGTGAACAGAAGGGCGCCCTCCGATGACCTACATGCGTTGCGGAGCAGGAAGCGTGCCAGCGTCGTTAACACTTGTTCACGGGTCGGGGCCGTTAAGGTTAACAACTGGTTTACGTTGCGCGCGAGCAGGCCCTGTGGCACATCAAAACCACTCCAAAACGGTCGTTTTCGCGACGATCGGCAGCACTTCAGTCAAGAGTTTCAGGGGAACAGGGGACTCGACCGGCCGTTCAAGGGAAACCTTGGACGGCTTCTTTTTTGATTCGCGCCCCGTGATTCGCGGTTAACGCCGGGCGTGCTTTTCACTCATCGCAGCACCTGCGGCGTCGGTTGTTTCGAGAACAGGCTTGTTCCAAGTCAGGCATCCTTGCTCTAAAGCTCGCGCATCGAAGCCTTGGACCAGACGCATATGAGTGAACCGGTGAACCCTTCGGACCTCGAACACACGGACCCAACGCCGGAACCCCGGCGCGAACCCGTGTTCAACCTGCCGCCGATCGTGCTGGCGGTGATCGGCATTTGCGCGGCCGTCTTCCTGATTGAAAACTATCTGCTTACCACAGCGCAGGACAACGCATTCGTTTCAAACTTCGCTTTCATCCCAGTCCTCTATACCGGGCAATACGGCTTCGACTGGTTCCTGTTCACCCGGCCCTTCACATACGCCTTCATGCATGGCGGCTTTGCCCATATCGCAATCAACATGGTCTGGCTCGCCGCCTTCGGTTCGCCTCTTGCCAATCGTCTGGGCGCGCTCTGGTTCGCTCTGTTTTTTGCCTTCACAGGATTGGCTTCGGTGGCTCTGTTCTGGGCGATGCATCCCTACGGCGAGGCGCCGCTGGTTGGTGCGTCGGGTGCCATTTCAGGCATGATGGGCGCTGCCGCGCGTTTCGGTTTCCGCACCGACCGCTCGACCGGCAAGGCTGCCTTCGCCGGCCCCGTGCTGCCGATCGCGATAGTGCTGCGTTTGCGTGGCGTAGTGATCTTCCTCGCTGTTTGGATGATCATCAACCTCGCCACCGGCCTTCTCGGCTTTGCCCCCGGAGTGGACGGTCAGATCGCCTGGGAGGCCCATATTGGCGGCTTCGTCGCCGGCTTCTTTGGCTTGCGCTGGTTCGACCGGCGATGGCAGTCGCCCGAATGGGAGGCCAGCGACCACCGCACTTGAAATGCGGCCGATCACGGCGCACGATGTTCACTCTTACGTGAAAGCCGGTCTGGGCAGGGGACCGGCGGGCGAAGCAGAGGAGGACGCCATGACGGTTAAGGCAATTCTGGAAAGAAAAGGCCACGACGTGTTGACGCTCGGGCCGAACGAAAAGCTCAGCGAAGCCATCCGCATCCTGGCCGAACACAAGATCGGCGCGCTGGTCATCACCAATGGCGACCGTAAGATCGTCGGTATCCTCTCAGAGCGCGACATCGTGCGGGTCGTCGCCAAGGAAGGCGGTGCCGCGCTCGATATAGCGGTGCGTTCGGCGATGACGCCGAAGGTGAAGATCTGCAACGAGAACCACACCGTCAACGAGGTGATGGAGATCATGACGCGTGGCCGCTTCCGCCATCTGCCGGTGGAAAAGGACGGCCTGCTCGACGGCATCGTCTCCATCGGCGACGTGGTCAAGCGCCGCATCGAGGATGTCGAGCGCGAGGCCGACGAAATCAGGGCCTATATCGCCACCGCCTGAGCGGCGGAAAGGAAACCGCCGGCCGGCGACCCGACCGGCGGCTCCACAGCCTATCTGTTGTCGAGTTCGGAACGAACGAGTTCGAGTCCGCGCCTCGTGATGCGGTAGGGACCGCCAGCCGACGACGAAACCGCCTTTTTCCGCTTCAGCTTTCGAAACAGGTCGAGATCGACGCCCGGATAGTGCCAGCCGTCACGGGTCAGGCATTTGACGGAGGCGATCCGTTTCTTCTCGTTCTTTTCGATTTCAATGCGTCCGCCCTGCGCAAGCAGGTGCAGGATGCGCTGTTCAGTGCGCGAAATATCCATGTGAGAGTTTTCCGGGAAAACAAAAAAAGCCGCCGCCGCGAAAGCTTCGCGGCACGGGGTTTTTAGGTTTTCTGCCCTGCCTGGCTACGAGGTCAGGGCCCTACCGGGACTGAGCGTAAGTGGACATCCACTCTCCATTGGGATGAGCGTCCTATAAGCGAAAGCGGCTGAGAAGGCCAGCCTGCGGCTTTGCGCTTGTCTCTTTTGGCGGTTTGCACTAGCGAAGTTGCACACCAAAATATGCGTTCGCGCATATTCAGCAGTTCCAATTTGCAGGCCGCCATGTCTCTCATCGATACCCGCACGCCCGACGCAAAACGCCTCATCCCGGGCGCCACCGGCGATTGGGAAATCATCATTGGTCTCGAAGTGCATGCGCAGGTCATCTCGGAAGCAAAATTGTTCTCCGGCGCCTCGACTGCATTCGGGGCGGCCCCCAATGCCAATGTCAGTCTGGTCGATGCTGCAATGCCGGGCATGCTGCCCGTCATCAACGAAGAATGCGTCAAGCAGGCGATCCGTACCGGTCTCGGGCTGAAGGCGCAGATCAACCACAAGTCGGTTTTCGACCGGAAGAACTATTTTTATCCCGATCTGCCGCAGGGCTATCAGATCTCGCAGTTCAAGCAGCCGATCGTCGGCGAGGGCACTGTGATCGTTTCGGTCGGACCGGACCGGCAGGGCGAGTTCGAGGACATCGAGGTCGGCATCGAACGGCTGCATCTGGAACAGGATGCGGGCAAGTCGATGCACGACCAGCATCCAACCATGTCCTATGTCGACCTCAACCGCTCCGGCGTGGCGCTGATGGAGATCGTCTCCAAGCCTGACCTGCGTTCCGGCGATGAGGCCAAAGCCTATGTCACCAAGCTGCGCACCATCATGCGCTATCTCGGTACGTGCGACGGCAACATGGATGAAGGCTCGCTGCGCGCCGACGTCAACGTCTCGGTTCGCCGGCCCGGTGGCGAGTTCGGCACCCGCTGCGAGATCAAGAACATGAACTCGATCCGCTTCATCGGCCAGGCCATCGATTATGAAGCGCGCCGCCAGATCGCTATCCTCGAGGATGGCGGCAAGATCGACCAGGAAACGCGGCTGTATGATGCCGTCAAGGGCGAAACGCGCTCCATGCGCTCGAAGGAAGAAGCGCACGATTACCGCTATTTCCCCGATCCCGATCTTCTGCCGCTGGAATTCGACCAGGCCTATGTCGAGGCTTTGGCCAAAGGGCTGCCGGAACTTCCCGACGACAAGAAGGCGCGGCTCATCTCCTCGCTGGGTCTGTCGACCTACGACGCCTCGATCCTGGTGTCGGAAAAGTCGGTCGCCGACTATTTCGAGAAGGTGGCCGCCGGCCGCGATGGCAAGCTCGCCGCCAACTGGGTCATCAACGACCTGCTCGGACAGCTGAACAAGGCCGGCAAGGACATTGAAAATGCTCCGGTTTCGCCCGATCAGCTCGGCGCGGTGATCGACCTGATCAAGGATGGCACCATCTCCGGCAAGATCGCCAAGGACCTGTTCGAGATCGTCTGGAATGAAGGCGGCGATCCGCGTGCGCTGGTCGAGAGCCGTGGCTTGAAGCAGGTCACCGACACCGGCGCCATCGAGAAGGCGGTCGACGAGGTTATTGCGACCAATCCCGACAAGGTCGAACAGGCGCGCGCCAAGCCGACCATGGCCGGCTGGTTTGTCGGCCAGGTGATGAAGGCGACCGGCGGCAAGGCCAATCCGCAGGCGGTCAACGACCTCGTCAAGGCCAAGCTCGGCATCGAGTAAGACCATGTTCGTCCGCACTGCCGGCGATCGCGACCTCGCAGCCATCAGGGCATTGCTGGTTGAAACCTGGCATGCGACCTACGACGCCATATACGGCGCCGCCAAGGTCACCGAAATGACCGATGAGTGGCACTCGATCGCGTCCCTGAAAACGAGGCTGACCAAGCCGGTCAGCGAATTCGTTGTTGCCTGCGACGGCAAGCGCCTTGGCGGCGTGGCCTTTGCCGAAAGCGTCGATGGCGGCAAGCTTGTTGTCCTGAAACAGCTCTATGTGCTTCCCAGCCTGCAGGGACGGGGCATTGGCGGTATGCTGCTCGACGAGATCATCGACAGCTTCCCTGAAGCCCACGCCATCCGTCTGGAGGTGGAGGAGCAGAATTCACGCGCCATCGCCTTCTACGAAGCGAACGGTTTTCAACGATCCGGCGACGTTGGCGGGCACGCCGGGACGCTCGTCTACCAACGCCCTCTTATCGGGTGATTGCCGCGTCGAAGGCAATCCGGATCACCTTCGCGCGAGCGGCACGGCACGTGCCCGGTTTTCGTTTGACGGCCTGATGGTCACACACCAAGCTGCCGCGGCTGACCGTGCGGAAGCCGGAATGGGCTGGCGTGCAAGGCGGCGAGGGGGA
The DNA here is from genome assembly GCF_000472705.1 of Mesorhizobium erdmanii USDA 3471. Lineage (GTDB taxonomy): Bacteria > Pseudomonadota > Alphaproteobacteria > Rhizobiales > Rhizobiaceae > Mesorhizobium > Mesorhizobium erdmanii. Next base: position 351,971 of record NZ_AXAE01000008.1, read on the forward strand.
ATCATGCCAAGCTTGCCGGAATTGATGCCGACCCAGGTGTCGGATGAAACCTTTGGTGGCGTCACCTATCACATAGCGGGTGAGTTGGTGCCCGTGCTTTCGGTCGATGTGACGCGAATGCCTGTCTATTTCGAGCACCACATCCTGTTGTGGAAGAATTCCACCATCACCATCGGCCTGAAATCGCTGAAAGGGGCGCTGAAGCGCATGATGGCCGGTATGCAGATTTTCGTCACCGAGGCGTCGGGAGCAGGCATCATCGCCTTCAGTCGTGATGGACCGGGCCACATCGTGCCGATCCATCTCAGGCGTGGCGAGGAGATCCAGGTGCGCGAACACCAGTTCCTCGCCGCCACCGGCAACGTCGACTACACGTTCGAGCGTGTACGTGGCCTTGCAACGATGCTGTTTGGCCAGAGCGGCTTCTTCATCGACCGTTTTCGCGGCGATAGCGGCGACGGCATCGTCTGGCTGCACGGCTACGGCAATGTCTTCGAGAAGACGCTTGCCGCTGGCGAGACCATCGACATCGAGCCGGGCGGCTGGCTGTTCAAGGATAGCTCGGTCAGGATGGAAACCAAGATCGACCGGCTGTCGAGCGGCTTCTTCGGCGCCAACGTGAATTTCATCGTCAATCGCTTCACCGGTCCGGGCCGGGTCGGCATCCAGTCGATGTACCTGCATATGCCGACAGAGGAATAGCTCCGGCAGGGCCCGAGGGAGAACAAAACCGGCATCAGTGCAGGCTGGCTGCGCAAGCTCCGGTGACCCGCTGACTTAGGCGGTGGGAACGTCCACATTGTCGATCAGTCGCGTCTTGCCGAGCCAGGCGGCGGCAAGCAGGCGCCCCGCGCGATCGCGGCGCCAGGGCGCCAGGGTCAGGCTTTCGCGGGCTTCGACATAGTCGATCTTCTGGAAGCCGGCGGCGATCAGGGCGCGGCTGGCTTCACCGGTCGCGTCATCTTGAGGTGCGCCGGTCGACATTGCCGCTGCCGCCTTGCGCAGGATCGCGTTGAGCTGGCGGGCGACCGCGAGTTCGGCCTCGCCGAGATAGGCGTTGCGCGACGACATGGCGAGGCCATGCGCGTCGCGTATGGTCGGGGCGCCGATGATCCCGACGGGCAGGTCAAGGTCGCAGCACAACTGCCTGACGACGCAAAGTTGCTGATAGTCCTTCTCACCAAAGACCGCATAGTCGGGCGTTGCCTGCAGAAAAAGCTTGGCCACCACGGTGGCGACGCCTTCAAAAAAGGTCGGCCGAAAGTCCGATTCGAGCCCGGCGGTTGGGCCGCCGACCGAAATCTTGGTGGCAAAGCCGGCGGGATACATCGCGCCAACCGTCGGCGTGAAGGCAAGATCGGCCTTGACCGTCGCCAGCATGTCCAGGTCGCGGGCAAGCTGGCGCGGGTACTTGTCGAGATCCTCGCTCGGCGCGAACTGCGTCGGGTTGACGAAGATCGACACCACGCTGCGCTGGGCTTTCTCCCTGGCGATCCTGATCAGGGAGAGATGCCCTTCATGCAAGGCGCCCATGGTTGGCACCATGGCGACGCGCAGGCCATCGCGCCGCCAGTCCTGAATCCGCGCCCTGAGCGCGGCGACGTTATCGACGACGTCAGGCCGGCTCATGCCTCGTCTCCGCCATTTGTGCCCGAAAAGGCTGTTGAGCCCGAAAAAACATGGGCAGGGCCGGGGAATGTCCGGTCTCGCACCTCCGCCGCGTAGCGTTCGGCGGCATGCGCGATCACGCTGCGCAGATCGGCATATTCCTTGACGAATTTCGGCACACGGTCGACGGTCAGCCCAACCATGTCATCGATGACCAGGATCTGGCCATCGCAGTCGCGGCTGGCGCCAATGCCGATGGTTGGAATGGCGATGCGGCGTGTGATGTCGGCAGCGACCGCCTCGATGGTGCCTTCGATGACCACGGAGAACGCGCCGGCACTTTCGACGGCGAGCGCGTCTGCCAGGAGCGCCGCGATCGCCTCGTCCGTGCGGCCCTTGATCTTGTAGCCGCCCTCCTTCTCCACCGATTGCGGCAGCAGGCCGATATGACCCATGACCGGAATGCCGGTGGCAACGATCGCCGCGATTTGCCGCGCCATGTCGACACCGCCTTCGAGCTTCACCGCCTGGCAGCCGGTCTCTTCAACGATGCGCCGTGCCGAGGCCACGGCCTGCACCGCCGAATCCTCGTAGCTGCCCGCGGGCATGTCGATCACCACGCAGGCCCTGGCAGAGCCGCGCATCACGGCCTGGCCATGCGCGATCATCATTTCGAGCGAGGCGCCCAGTGTCGTCTCATGGCCATGCAGTACCATGGCGACGCTGTCGCCGACCAGAAGCAGGTCGACATGGGGATCGAGCAGGCGGGCGACGGGATAGGTGTAGGCCGTCAGGCAGACCAGGGGGATGCCGCCCTTGCGGCGGCGAATCAGCTCGGCGCCGATGCGAATGTCGGTGGTCGGCAGTTCCGTGGCCAATCGTCACCTCCCTCGGTCCACGCCGGATTGGATCCGCATGGGCGCGCTGAGCTTTAGAAAGAGCCGAAAGGCTTGGCAAGTGTGCATCCCGCCGTCTCGGGGCTGGTGGGCTTGTGTAGGATGCCTGGCGCGCCATTTGCGCGCTCCTTGCGGCAAAACCCTTGCCTTCCCGAAGGCCTGACGCCATAAGCAGGAAACAGCGCCGCCCGCGCGAGGGTTCTGAGATGAAGACTTTCCTGACGCAGTTTTTCACCTGGTGGAACAGCCAGACGCTGGGAACACGCCTGCACACCTGGCGGTACGGCAAGAGGGTCGGCCAGGATGAGGTCGGCAATGTCTATTACGAAGGCGGTATCGATTCGGAAGGCCGCACGCGCCGCTGGGTCATCTACCGCAACTATTCGGAAGCCTCGGCAATTCCGCCGGGCTGGCACGGCTGGATCCATCACCGCGTCGAACTCGCGCCGCCCAGCGACGACTACAAGCCGCGCGACTGGCAGAAGCCGCATCAGCCCAATCTGACCGGTACACCGGCGGCCTATCGCCCGAAGGGCTCGGTGCTGACCAACCAGCATCGCCCGCAGGTCACGGGTGACTATGACGCCTGGACGCCCGGGTCGTAAAAGCCCTCGGGTTCGGCAAAGTGCAAGCCGGTCCTTTCTCGCCACAATTGGTGTTTAGCTGCTTGCTGATCGAAAAACGGCGACTAGCCTTGGCGATCGACGGAATCACCCGGACGCGAACCACCGGTACCCCCATATGAGCTTTTTCAATCCGATATCGACGGGCGGCCTTGCGCTAGCCGCCAGCCTCGCCGTCAGCACCGCCGCCTTTGCGGCTTCGTCCACACCGGCTGCACCCGCCGCGGCCGCGCCGGCGGCGCCCTCGGGATCGGATCGGATCACCAACGCGATCGCCGAGTTCGCCGGCATCGACAAGATCACCGGCCGCATCATCACCTTCGATGTCTATATCGACGAGACGGTCCAGTTCGGCGCTTTGCAGGTGACGCCGCGCGTTTGCTATTCGCGGCCGCAGACCGAGGAGCCGAAGACGGATTCCTTCGTCGAGGTCGATGAGATCACGCTGGATCGCAAAATTCGGCGCATCTTCACCGGCTGGATGTTCGCCGAAAGCCCGGGTCTCAATGCTGTCGAACATGCCGTCTATGACGTCTGGCTGAAGGAATGCAAGCAGAAGTCGGATGTGCCGCCGCCCGATGCCGCCAAGGCCGACGCTTCGAAGCCGGCCGCGACCAAACCCGCTTCAGCCAAGCCGAAGCCGGCGGTCACCCCGGACGCGACAGAATCGGACCCCACGGAACCGGCTACGACAAACTGATCCGTTCGGAACCGCCACGATCACCGCGCGTTTGACCCCGTACAACGCGGAGGATCAGCCAATGTCGGACAGCAAGCGGATCACAGCCAGCAAGAAGGAATTGCTGGACCTCGAAAGAGGGTTTTGGACGGGCGATGAGGCGTACTTCGCGGCCAATGCCGATGCGGAGTGCCTGGTGGCCTTTCCGCAAATGGCGAAGGCGATGGACAACGCCGATCTGGCCAAGACCGCGACCAAGCCCAACCGTTGGCGCGATCTCGATATCGACCTCAAGGGAATTATCGAACCGGGCAGCGACATTGTCATGCTGACCTACGAGGCGCATGCAACGCGAGAGAATGGCGACCCCTACGCGGCGCTGGTCAGCACCGGCTATGTCCATCGCGTCAACGGCTGGAAGATGATGTTTCACTCGCAGACACCGATCGATGCTCCAGCGAAGTAAGGGCTGATCCCTAGGGAAAGAAGATCGCTTCGCCCTTCAGTGCATCGGCCAGCATCTTCTCATATTTGCCACGTGGCACGTCGACCGCCCCGAAGCGCTTGAGGTGCTCAGTGGTAAACTGCGTATCGAGCAGCGCGAAGCCGCGTGACTTCAGCCGTTCGACGAGATGCACGAGGCAGATTTTCGATGCATCCGTCTCCTTGGAAAACATGCTTTCGCCGAAGAACACGCGTCCGAGCGATACGCCATAAAGCCCGCCGACCAACTGGTCCTGATGCCAAGCCTCGACCGAATGGCAATGGCCCATGCGGTGCAGTTGCACATAGGCCTCGCGGATCGGCGCGTTGATCCAGGTCGAGCGCCTTTCCTCGCGCTTTTCGGCGCAGCCGTCGATCGTGGCCTCGAAATCGAAGTCGAAGCGGATATCGAACGGGCTTTTGCGGATCGCCTTCCTCAAGCTTTTGGGCGTGTGGAACCCATCGAGCGGGATGATGCCGCGCGTCTCCGGCCGCACCCAGAACACTTCCGGGTCGCTGGCGCTTTCGGCCATCGGGAAGACGCCCGAGGCATAGGCCTTGAGCAGGAGGTCGGTGGGGATGCGATAGCCGGGCGCGTAAGGGCGGGTCATCGCGTCCCCGGACTACTCTTCCTTGGCCAGGTATTTTTCCAGCCAGTGGATGTCATAGTCGCCATTGGCGATGTCGGCATTGCCGACCAGATCGCGAAACAGCGGTAAGGTCGTCTTGATGCCATCGACGACGAACTCATCGAGCGCGCGCCGCAGCCGCATCATGCATTCGACGCGGTTGCGCCCATGGACAATAAGCTTGCCGATCAGGCTGTCGTAATAGGGCGGGATCTTGTAGCCGGAATAGACGCCGGAATCGACGCGGATGCCGAGACCGCCTGGCGTGTGGAAATGCGTGATCGTGCCGGGCGAGGGGGTGAAGGTGCGCGGATCCTCTGCATTGATGCGGCATTCGATGGCATGGCCATTGAACTTGATGTCTTCCTGCCTGACCGAAAGACCGCCGCCCGAAGCAACGCGGATCTGCTCGTGCACAAGATCTATGCCGGTGATCGCTTCCGTCACCGGATGCTCGACCTGCAGGCGCGTGTTCATCTCGATGAAATAGAACTCGCCATTCTCGTAGAGGAATTCGATCGTGCCGGCGCCGGAATAGCCGAGATCGGCAATCGCCTTGGCGCAGATGCCGCCGATGCGCGACCGCTCCTCGGCATTGAGCGCCGGTGAATTGGCCTCTTCCCAAACCTTTTGGTGGCGGCGCTGCAGAGAGCAGTCGCGTTCGCCGAAATGCACTCCGCGGCCAAAGCCGTCACCGAACACCTGCACTTCGATGTGGCGCGGCTTCTGCAGGTATTTTTCGATGTAGACGGCGTCGTCGCCGAAGGCGGCACCCGCTTCCGAGCGCGCCGTCTGCAAGGCGATGTCGAGGTCCGCCTCGGTAAGCGCGACCTTCATGCCGCGCCCGCCACCGCCGGCCGAGGCCTTGATGATTACGGGATAGCCGATCTCGGCGGCTATGCGCTTGGCTTCCTTCTCGTCGGTAACGGCGCCGTCGGAGCCGGGCACCACCGGAATGCCGAGGCGCTTGGCGGTGCGCTTGGCCTCGATCTTGTCACCCATGATGCGGATATGGTCGCCGGACGGGCCGATGAAGGTGATGTTGTGGGCCACCAGTATGTCGGCGAACTTGGCGTTCTCCGACAGGAAGCCGTAGCCCGGATGCACGGCGTCGGCGCCGGTGATCTCGCAGGCCGCGACGATCTGATGGATGTTGAGATAGCTGTCGCGCGATGGCGGCGGGCCAATGCACACGCTTTCGTCGGCAAGCCGCACATGCATGGCGTCGGCGTCGGCCGTCGAATGCACCACCACCGTCTGGATGCCGAGTTCCTTGCAGGCGCGCAGCACCCGAAGCGCGATTTCGCCGCGATTGGCGATGAGGATCTTCTGGAACATCCGGCCCGCTCTACTCGATCACGACGAGCGGCATGCCGTATTCGACCGGCGTCGCGTCCTCGAACAGGATCGCCGTCACCGTGCCGGCACGCGGCGAGGGGATCTGGTTCATCGTCTTCATCGCCTCGATGATGAGCAGCGTCTGGCCTTCCTTGACCTTCTGGCCGACCTCGATGAACGCCTTGGCGTCGGGCGATGGCGCCAGATAGGCGGTGCCGACCATCGGCGAGGTGACCGCGTTCTTCGACACGTCGACCGTTGCCGGTGCGGCCGTGGCTGCAGGCTGGGCAACAGTTGCCGGCGCATAGCTGGGCGGGGGGGCCGCAATCGCATGGACGGCAGGCGCCTGCCGTGACACGCGGACCTTCAGGTCGCCCAGTTCAACCTCGATCTCGGTCAGGTTGGTATCGTTCAGTATGCCCGCCAGATCGCGGATCAGTTGCTGGTCAACACCGGTCTTCTTTATCGACATTTTCGAGCCTTCTGTTTGTTGGCCGGTCATAGGCGTGCGGCCAGCGCCTGCAGCGCCAGCGTGTAGCCGAGCGGCCCAAAACCACAGATCATGCCGACGGCGACCGGCGCGACCATGGAGACGTGGCGGAATGATTCCCGCGCATGGATGTTGGAAAGGTGAACTTCGGCGACCGGCAGCGGCGCGACCGAGCGGATGGCGTCATGGATCGCGATCGAGGTGTGGCTGTAGGCGCCTGGATTGATGACGATGCCGGCAGCCTTGTCGCCGGCTTCCTGGATCCAGTCGACGAGGTCGCCCTCATGGTTCGACTGGCGGAAATCGATCTCGAGCCCGAGCGAGGCGCCGGTCTGCTTGCAGTCGTCGGCGATCGCGGCAAGCGTCTTGCCGCCATAGATCCCCGGCTCGCGCTTGCCGAGCGCGTTGAGATTGGGACCGTTCAGGACGAAAACCGTTTTCAAAAAAACCGACCTTTTCCGGCGCCGGTATCAAACCGGCGCGCAGGGCCTCTATACCGGGCATAGCCGTCCGCGAAAAGAGCGCAAGTGCGTTCTTTCACTGTCCACAACAGGTCGAAATGCGCCCGTGAAGAAAACCCCCGGCTGATCAAAGCGCGGCTTTCGCCGCCTCGATCTTTTGCGCCAGCACGTCCTGCCCGAGAGCCCCGAACACCACCTCGTTGCCGACGACGTAGGACGGCGTTCCGGTGATCGACAGCTTGTTGGCAAGATCATAGGTCTTCGAGAAGGCCTCGGGGATCGACGGATCCTTCATCTTCTCGCGCAGCGTGGTCTCGTCGGCGCCGAGCGAAAGCGCGATCTTGATCGCGGCCGCTTCGGTGGCGCGTCCCTGGCCGCCGAGCAGCGCATTGTGGAATTCGCCGTATTTTTCCGGCATCATCAGGTGGAAGGCCATGGAGACGACGCTGGCCTTTTGCGAATCCGGGCCGAGGATCGGGAATTCCTTGAGCACGAAGCGCAGATCAGGATCGGATTTGGTCAGCGCCCGCATGTCCTCGATGGCGCGTTTGCAGAAGCCGCAATTGTAGTCGTAGAACTCGACGATCGTCACCTTGCCATTCGGGTTGCCGACGATGCCGTCGAAGCTGGAGTTGAAGATCTGCTCCTTGGCGTTCTTGATGACGCCGAGCGCGGCCAGGCGCTGCTCTTCCTTCTGCTTGGCCTCGAGCGCGTCCTGCACTTCGAGCAGCACTTCCGGGTTCTTCAAGAGATAGTCGCGGATGATTCCCTCGACTTCGGTACGGTCGATCTTGGTATCGGCAGCCTTGGTATCGGCCCCCGCCGTCTGGACGGGCTGAGTCGCCTCGACAGGCTGCGCCGTACCGGCCTTGGCAATCTGCGGGCTGCCGGCCACGAAACCGAAAGCCAGCATGGCAAGGGCTACAGCGACCCCCGTGGTGCCCAACAGCAGTGCCTTTTTCATCGTTCTCGTTCCTTTTGCCTGTTTCCCGGTCCGGCTGTGTCGCGGCGCGTGAGCGGAAGGTTCACTAGATCTTGCTTGACGCTTTGTAGTTTATGATATCCTGGGCCCGTATCCAACGCGGCTCGCCGCGCTTCATCTGCTGCTGCGCCCGCATGGCGAAAATCTTCGCATCCTTGTAATTGCCGGAATAGAAGTGACCTTCGGCGGTCGCAAGCTCGGCGCCGGGTATGTCGCCCAACTCGCCATAAGCCTGCGCCAGATAACGATACCCCTCGGAATTCTCCTTGTCGCGCCCGAGACCATTGTTGATCTGCACGACGGCCTTCTTGAGCGAATCGGGCGTGCCGACTGCCATCAGCGCCTGGCCTAGCGAGACGGGCAGCAAACCGGATCGCGCCGGATCGAGGCTGACCGCTTTCGCGTAGGCTTCCGCCGCATCCTTCGGCTTGTTCGCCTTCATCAGGATGTCGCCTCGCAATTCCTGGAAATAGGGGTTCTTGGGCTGCGCCTTGATCAGGGCGTTGGCCTTGGCGAGTGCGCTGGTGATGTCGCCGTAAAGATAGGTCGATTGGGCATCGCCATAGAGCGCGGCGAGGCTGCCCCGCATCTTTTGCATCAGCCGCGCCGCCGCAGCCTGGCCTTCCATATAGACGGCGATCTTCACCCGCATCATGTCATGGCGCTGCTGCAGCGCCGGCGGGTCGAGCCTATCGACATTGGGACTTTGCTTCACCAGCACTTCGAGATTGGCGATGCGCTCCTGCGGCATCGGATGGCTGATCCGGTAGGGGTCGACCTGCGTACCGGACAAGGACAGCGCGCTCTGGAAGCGGGCGAAAGTCTTCAGCATGCCCATGCCGGACTGGCCGGTGGCGTTGAGATAGGTGATCGCCGAGCGGTCCGCGGTCGTCTCTTCGGTGCGTTGGTAGGCGAGGATGCTGCGCTGTGCCATCTCGCCGCCGCCGGCGGCAACACCCATGCCGGCGCCGGCAAGGCCGCGGCTGTTGGTGGTCGCACCGGCAACGATGGCGCCGGCGCCAAGCAATGTCGCGATGATGGCCATCGTCTTGGCGCGCTCGAGCTGGTCACGCAGTTTCTGCTGGTGGCCGCCGGCTATATGGCCGGCTTCGTGCGCGATGACGCCAATAATCTCGTTGGGCGTTTCGGCCGTCATCAGCGCACCGGTGTTGATGAACAGCCGGCGCCCGGTGACGAAGGCGTTGAAGCTGGAATCGTTGACCAGCACGATGTCGATGCCGTCATTTGCCAGCCCCGCCGCCTTGAAGATCGGTCGCGCATAGTCGCGCACCAGGGCCTCGATCTCGGCATCGCGTACCACCGGCACGTTTTGAGCGAAGGCGGTGACCGAACTCGTCGTGGCAACGGCGATGCCAAGCGCAAGCGTCGTGAAGACACGCGCAATCCTGGCAACCGTCGATCTGGGTCGGCTCATCATGACGTGTCCACTGGTAGACGAGCGGGCGTAGGATGAAAAGTCGGCACCGGAAAAACTTCCTCAACTTGTGATCCTCACATCAATCGGGCATTTGTGCGGCGCACGTATTCGACGGCATGCGTGCCCAACCGTCGGGATAGGGATAAAATGGTCGTTTCACTCTCACGCCGTGGCAATGTCGAGCCCTTCCACGCCATGGATGTGCTGGCCGAGGCGAACCGGCTGAGGGCCCAGGGCGTGCCGGTGATCTCCATGGCGGTCGGCCAGCCGTCAGATCCGGCGCCCGCACGGGTTCGCGCCGCCGCGGCCAACGCCTTGCAGGATGGACGCATAGGCTACACCGACACGCTGGGGCTGACGGGGCTGCGCAAGGCGATCGCCGAGCATTACGCGGATCACTACCGGATTGAGGTAGAGCCTGGCCGGATCGCGGTGACCACCGGTTCGTCGGCGGCCTTCAACCTAGCCTTCCTGGCGATGTTCGATCCGGGCGATCGCGTCGCCATCGCCGCGCCCGGCTACCCCGCCTATCGCAACATCATGGCGGCGCTCGGCATCGACGTGGTCGAGATCGAGCTCGGTGACGCTGCCTATCTGCATGCCGGTCATCTGGAGGCGGCGCACCGCGAGAAGCCGCTGAAGGGCGTCCTGTTTGCAAGCCCAGCCAACCCGACCGGTGCGGTCATCCCGGTCGATGAACTGTCGGCGCTGGTCAATATGGCGCAGACACTGGGCATCGCCGTCATTTCCGACGAGATCTACCACCGATTGGCCTATGGCGCGCCGGACACCACGGCACTTGCCTTCGGCAACAGCGTGACAGTGATCAATTCCTTCTCGAAATACTATTGCATGACCGGCTGGCGCATCGGCTGGATGGTGTTGCCGGAAGAGCTGGTGCGACCGGTCGAACGCATTGCCCAGAGCCTCTACATCTCACCGCCGGAACTGTCGCAGATCGCCGCGATCGAAGCCTTTGCCGCGACCGACGAGCTGGAAGCGGTCAAAGGCCGCTACGCCTGGAATCGCGATCTGCTGATGAAGCGCCTGCCCGAACTCGGCTTTCCGCTGGCAGCGCCCATGGACGGCGCCTTCTATGCGTTTTGCGATGTCACCCGGCACACCAATGACAGCATGGCCTTCGCGCGCAAGATGCTGGCCGAGGCGCATGTCGCGGCGACGCCCGGCCGCGATTTCGACACCCAGGCGGGTCACCGCACGATGCGGTTTTCCTATGCCGGCAGCCACGACGACATGGTCGAGGCGATGGCGCGCATCGAGCGCTGGTTGAGGTAGCATCCATGCCGGAACTCGAACACGCCCCCAAACTTGATCAGGCATTAGCCGAAGTCGCCGCCGAAATGGCCGAACGCGAGGATCGCGGCGCTGTCGCTACCTACATTCCTCAATTGGGCAAGGTCGATCCAAGGAAATTCGGCATCGCCGCCGTCACCAATGACGGCCGCGTGCTGACGGCGGGTGATGCCGACCAGCCGTTCTCCATCCAGAGCATCTCCAAGGTGTTCACCTTGACGCTGGCGCTCGGCAATGTCGGCGATGCATTGTGGAAGCGGGTCGGGCGCGAGCCGTCGGGCAATCCGTTCAACTCCATCGTCCAGCTCGAGCACGAGAACGGCATTCCGCGCAATCCGTTCATCAATGCCGGCGCCATCGTCATTTCGGACATTCTGCTTGCTGGTCACCAGCCGCGCGAGGCGATCGGCGAGATCCTGCGCTTCATCCAGTTCCTCGCCGACGACGAGACCATCATCATCGACCGTGAGGTCGCTGCCTCCGAACGCGCTACGGGTTATCGCAACTTCGCGCTCGCCAACTACATGAAATCCTTCGGTAATCTTCATCATGCACCGGAACTGGCGCTCGGCGTCTATTTTCACCATTGCGCCATCGCCATGAGCTGCCGGCAGCTGGCAATGGCCGGCCGCTTCCTGGCCAATGGCGGCAGGAACCCGGCGACCGGCCATTCCGTGGTGTCGGCCGAGCGGGCACGGCGCATCGGCGCCATGATGCTGACCTGCGGCCACTATGACGGCTCCGGCGACTTTGCTTTCCGTGTCGGCATTCCGGGAAAAAGCGGCGTCGGCGGCGGCATACTGGGCATCGTGCCAGGCGTCGCCTCGCTTGCCGTCTGGTCGCCCGGCCTCAACGCCAACGGCAATTCCAAGCTGGGCTCGATCGCGCTGGAAAAGCTGGCCCAGATGATGAACTGGTCAATCTTCGCGCCTTAGCCTTTTGTCCGGTTGGAAGGCCAGATATGAAAAATCCCGCGCCGTCTTTCGATCGGCGCGGGATTTCCTATCAGAAAATCATTTCAGCCAGTTGAAAAGCTTAGAAAAAGCCCTTCCGCTGCCACCAGCCGCCGCGCTTCGGCTTTTCTTCCGCCTTGGCTTCCGGTTCATTGGCTACGGTCGAGGAAACCACCGGCACGACCGGTGCGTCGATCACAGCCGGCTTGCGTCGAGACGGCCGCGTCTTCGCAGGCGCTTCCACCGCGGCAGCCGCCACCGTTTCCTCGGCAACCGCCACCGGAGCCTCGACCGGCGTTTCCGCGGCCGCTTCCACAGCAGTCGTTTCGGCGACGGCCTCGGCGGCCGCCTTCTTCGGCTTTGCCGCGCGACGCGGCTTCTTGGGCTTCTCCGGGCTCGGCACCTCTTCGCTCACCGCTGCCACCGGCTCTTCGGCCGTGGCAACCGCCACCGGCTCGATCGAAGCAGGCTCGCTTTCGGAAGCATCAGCCTCTGAAGCCTCGGTTGCTTCGCCGGCGTTTGCCTCGGTCTCGCCTTCGCCGTCTTCACGGCGGTTGCGCTTGCCGCCGCGCTTGCCGCGACGGCGCTTTTTGCCCTGGCTGTCATCAGAAGCCTGCACCGCCTCGTCGGAGGCGCTGGCAGCGATCGGAGCGGCGTCGTCCGTTTCGGTGTCGTCGTCGTCCCCCGCGTCCGCCGATCCGGCGAAATCGCCTGGAGGAGCGGAGATGGATGAACCATCCGTAGGCGAGCCATGCTCGCGGTCGCGATCACGACCGCCGCGACGCCTGCGACGCTTGCGACGCTTGCGGTCGCGGCCTTCGCCGTCCTCGCTGCCGGCAGCCCGCGGCTGCTGGTTCTGCTGCGGCTGCTGGCGTGGCTGCTCGGCCTGCACGGGTGCCTCATCATCTTCCTCGACGACGACAATCTCGTCCTCGGGCTCGTCAGCCTCGACATAGGCCGGCAGGCTGCGCGCCTCGACGAAGCCCTCGGGCTTTTCGGCCAAAGCGCCGCGGAAGATCGCATAGTGCTGCGAGCCAACCGCATCGTCGGCCTCGATGGTGATGGTCAGGCCGAAGCGGCTTTCCAGTTCCACCAGCGTGCCGCGCTTGTGGTTGAGCACGTAGAGCGCGGTCGCCGCGGGCGCGCGCACCGTAATGTGGCTGCGCGAATCCTTGAGCAGGAATTCCTCGATGGCCCGCACCACCATCAGCGCGACCGACGAATCGGAACGAACATGGCCGGTGCCGCCGCAATGCGGGCAGGGCTTCATGGTCGATTCCAGCACGCTGGCGCGGATGCGCTGGCGCGACATCTCCATCAGGCCGAAATGCGAAATGCGGCCGACCTGGATGCGCGCGCGGTCGTTCTTGAGGTGATCCTTCAGCCGCTTTTCGACGGAGCGGTTGTTGCGATTCTCCTCCATGTCGATGAAGTCGATGACGATCAGGCCGGCCAGATCGCGCAGCCTGAGCTGACGGGCAACCTCCTCGGCCGCTTCCAGATTGGTGTGGAGCGCCGTGTCCTCGATCGAGTGCTCCTTGGTGGAGCGGCCCGAATTGACGTCGATGGCGACCAGCGCTTCGGTCTGGTTGATGATGATGTAGCCGCCGCTCTTCAGCGTCACCTGCTGCTGCAGCATGCGGTCGAGCTGCGCCTCGATGCCGTTGCGCACGAAGATCGGTGTCGTGTCGCGGAACGGCTGAACCACCTTGGCGTGGCTCGGCATCAGCATGCGCATGAAGTCCTTTGCCTCGCGATAACCTTCCTCGCCGGAGACAAGAATCTCGTCGATGTCCTTGTTGTAGAGGTCGCGCACCGAGCGCTTGATGAGGCTGCCTTCCTCATAGACGAGGGCAGGGGCGGTGGACTGGAGCGTGAGATTGCGCACGTTCTCCCACAGCCGCATCAGATATTCATAGTCGCGCTTGATTTCGGCCTTGGTGCGGCTTTCGCCGGCGGTGCGCAGGATGACGCCCATGCCTTGCGGCACTTCGAGATCGGCAACCACCTCCTTGAGTCGCTTGCGGTCGACCGCGCTGGTGATCTTGCGCGAAATGCCGCCGCCTCTCGCCGTGTTCGGCATCAGCACCGAATAGCGGCCGGCAAGCGACAGGTAGGTGGTGAGTGCGGCGCCCTTGTTGCCGCGCTCTTCCTTGACCACCTGCACAAGCAGGATCTGCCGGCGCTTGATCACTTCTTGGATCTTGTACTGGCGGCGCACCGGCTTGCGGCGGTTGCGCACTTCCTCGAGCGCATCCTCGGCACCGACCGATTCGACTTCGTGATCATCCGGATGCGAGGACTGTACTTCCTCCAGCATGCCGCGATCATTGTCGCCGGACGTTGCTTCAGCGCCTTGTTCTGTCTCAGCGACGGGCCCGGAAATCACATCGCCTTCGACAGCGGCGGCAATCGATGTCGGGCCACCCTCGCGGGTTTCGGTTTCGTCCTGCTCGCCGGAACCTTCATCATGGCCTGAGGTATCGGCATGCCCCGAGCCATCTGAATGTTCCGATGTATCGGCTGCATGTTCGATGATCTCGGAGGTGTGGGAGATCTCCTCGACAACGATGTCGCCACTGTCGTCGCCTTCGCTTGGCTCGCCGGAGCCTTCGCCTGCCTCGCCGGCATCGCGCTTGTGCTCACCGCGGTCGCGGCTCTTGCCGCCGCGCCGGCGGCCGCGCCGTCCGCGATCGCGGCTCTGGCGGTCTTCGCCGTCGCCATCCTCGTCCTCTTCGTCTTCGGCCTCCTGCGCTTCGGCGCGCAGCAGTGCCTGACGGTCGGCGACCGGAATCTGGTAATAGTCGGGGTGTATTTCACTGAAGGCGAGAAAACCGTGACGGTTGCCGCCATATTCGACAAAGGCTGCCTGAAGGGAGGGTTCGACGCGCGTTACGCGGGCGAGGTAGATATTTCCTTTGAGCTGCTTCTTGTCCTGGGATTCAAAGTCGAATTCTTCGATACGGTTACCGCGTACGACGACAACTCGTGTTTCCTCCGGGTGGGAGGCGTCTATCAGCATTTTGTTGGGCATTATTTCGTTTCCCCCCGGCAGCCGTCAGCCGCAGCTGGCGAGGCAAAGCCCGCTGCTGTGTGTCTGGAGAGTGGGTGCCGGATAATTGAATGTCCGCCGGACGGTGCCTGCGTGTCATGGCGGTGCCGCCCGCTGCCATACTGGCGCGGTTTGATGCGGACCTTTCCATGATTGCGCTTGAAGCCATCGTCACCAGCGGAACCTTTTGAACCAAAGCCCGGAAACCGGACCAGCTTGTTTGCTCATACAGAGCCGGCGCGGGAACAAACCCGGCCGTTTTCCTCACGCAGGTGATTCCCCCGCCACGGGAGCACACCTGCGAAATTCGTCGCAATCACCTGAAGCCTTTTCGCGTGAAGCGAAAGGAGCCGCCTTTCATCTGACCCTGTAGCAGGAAGCTGCGGAGGAGGGCGGTTCCAGGATTGCAGTGATCCACTATCGCTTTTATGATTTGGCGGGGTGGAAGGCAACCCCGATTTCCGATGCCGGCAAAAAGCAGTTCCGTAGCGTAAGCCTGGTTCCAATCCTTGCGTGAAAAGGCTTGGTTAACCTTCTCTGGATACCAATCGTTAATCGAGTTCGCGGCCTAACCGGCACTTCGACGAAACGAGCGGGCGCCTGGCGCCAAACCGGGAGCGACTGGAAGAGAGATGGGACTGGCAGACTTCACAGACAAGGGATGTCGTGTCGGCGGCCGGATTCTGCGCGTCTTCTGTCTCTTGCTGCTGGCGGCGATTTTCCAGGCCCTTTCTCCTGTTGCCAATGCAGCCGACGCGCCGCTCGTGGCAAAAGGCTACAAGATGGCGGGCGATGCCACCAAGATGCGCATTGTCATGGATTTCGATCGCGAGCCGGACATTAAATGGTTCCTGCTGCGTGGCCCCAATCGTCTGGTCATCGATCTGGCGAATACCAGGCTGGCCATCGACGCAAAGGATTTGAAGCCGCGCGGCCTGGTCAGGGGCGTGCGCCTTGGCGCACTTGGCGAGGGCGTTTCGCGGCTGATACTGACCGGCAAGGGACCGTTCGCCGTCGACAAGCTGGATGTGCTCAAGAACGAGGACGGAACCGGCTATCGCATTGCCATCGACATGTCGGCCGCATCCGAGCGGGAGTTCGACGCCGCCCTTGCCAATCAGGCGCTGACCACCAGCTCGACGGTTTCGACCGACAAGGGCGGGCGGGTCGGCACCGGGCCAGTCTCCAATCCGGGCCACCGCTTCACCATCGTCCTCGATCCCGGCCATGGCGGTGTCGACGGCGGCGCGGAGGGCCTGAACGGCACGATCGAGAAGAACGTCACGCTGGCCTTTGCCACGGAGCTGCGCGACAAGCTCACGGCGATCGGTAAGTACGATGTCTTCATGACCCGCGACACCGATGAATATCTGCGCCTGGACGACCGCGTCCGCATTGCCCGCCAGCATGAGGCCGACCTGCTGATTTCGATCCATGCCGATACGATCAGCGTCAAGGGCATCCGCGGTGCCACCGTTTACACCGTCTCCGACAGGGCGTCGGATCCCGAGGCGCAGGCGCTTGCCGACCGCGAGAACCTGTCCGACCAGTTCGCTGGCATGGTCATCAAGGACGACAACAAGGAAGTGACCGACATCCTGATCGACCTGATCCGCCGCGAGACGCACACATTTTCGATGAGTTTCGCCCACACCTTGGTCGGCCAGTTGTCGACCAGCGTCGGCCTTATCAACAATCCGCAGCGTTCCGCCGGCTTCAAGGTACTGAAGGCGCCGGACGTGCCATCCGTGCTGGTCGAACTCGGCTATCTCTCGAATGCCAAGGACGAGGCGCAACTGCTCGACGCCGAATGGCGCGGCAAGGCGGCGCAAAGCATCACCAATGCCGTTGCGCTGTTCGCTTCCGCCCGGGCCGGCGCGGGAACCGGTGGCTGACATGCCTTGCGGCGCCTGCAACCAGAGGCGGCGTTGCCGGATGACAACACCCGCGGCCTTTTATTTCAAGCGCGCGGTCACGAAAGCAGGCCTTGCCGTATTTTGTCCACATGGTGGCGACATGGGTTTTCGATTACGGTTTGGGACCGGCTCGAAAGCTTGCGTGGAAGGCGGCTTCGTTTAGGAAATTCCCGAACCAAGGACTGGAGCGGGTATGATTCGTCTCATTGGCTATTTCTTCGGCATCGGCACGACGCTGGCCCTTTTGGTCGCGGCGGGCGTTGCGATCTATATCGGCCACGTGGCGAAGGATCTGCCTGACTACGAAGTGCTGGCCAAGTACGAGCCGCCGGTGACGACGCGCATCCATGCCTCGGATGGTTCCCTGATGGCGGAGTACGCGCGCGAACGGCGCCTTTATTTGCCGATCCAAGCCATCCCGGATCGAGTCAAAGCGGCATTCCTGTCCGCGGAGGACAAGAATTTCTACAACCACCCTGGTGTGGACATAACCGGATTGGGCCGGGCGGCGCTCACATACGTTTCGGGTGGGCCTATGCAGGGCGGTTCGACGATCACTCAACAGGTTGCCAAGAACTTCCTTCTCACCAACGAGCGCTCCCTGGAGCGTAAGGTCAAGGAAGCCATCCTTTCGTTCCGCATCGAACAGGCTTACTCCAAGGATCGCATCCTTGAGCTCTATCTCAACGAGATTTTCTTTGGCTTCAACGCCTATGGCGTCGCCGGCGCCGCACTGACCTATTTCGACAAATCGGTAAACGAACTGACCGTGGCCGAGGCTGCTTACCTGGCGTCGCTGCCGAAAGGCCCCGCCAACTACAATCCCTTCAAGCACGCCGATCGCGCGCTTGAGCGGCGCAACTGGGTCATCGGCCAGATGGTCGAGAACGGATACGTGACCCCCGAAGAGGGTGCCAAGGCGAAGGCCGAGCCGCTTGGTGTCGCCCCACGCCGCACCGGCTCCTATCTCTTCGCTGGTGAGTATTTCACGGAGGAGGTTCGTCGGCAGATCATCGCCCGCTATGGCGAGAACGCGCTCTATGAAGGCGGCCTGTCCATTCGTACCACCCTTGACCCGAAGGTCCAGCTCATTGCCCGCAAGGCGATGCAGAACGGCCTGATGAAATACGACACGCTGCGCGGCTATCGCGGGCCGGTGAAGACGATTGACGTGTCTGGCGACTGGGGCGTTCCGCTCGGCGCCGTCAAGGGGCTGGAAGACGTTCCCGAATGGTCGCTCGCCGTCGTGCTCGACTCCTCCGCATCAGGCCTATCGATCGGCCTGCAGCCCGCGCGCCAGGCGTCGGGCGACATCGTCAAGGAGCGCGTCGAAGGCACCGTCAGCAAGGACGATATGGGCTTTGCCATGCGCCATCTGGTCGACGGCAAGACGGTCAAGGCCAAGTCGCCCGCCGACGTGCTGAAGCCCGGTGACGTCATCTTCGTGCAGAAGAACGAAGGCTCCGACAACACCTATAGCCTGCGTCAGGTCCCCGAGGTGGAAGGTGGTTTGATCGCCATGGACCCGCACACGGGCCGCGTGCTGGCCATGGTCGGCGGCTTCTCCTATTCGCAGTCGGAGTTCAACCGCGCCACCCAGGCAATGCGCCAGCCGGGTTCCTCGTTCAAGCCGATCGTCTATTCGGCCGCCCTCGACAATGGCTACACGCCGGCCTCCGTGATCATGGACGGGCCGATCACCATCCAGAGCGGCAACACGACCTGGACGCCGAAGAACTATGACGGCACCGTCGCCGGACCGGCGACGCTGCGCTCCGGCATCGAAAAGTCGCGCAACCTGATGACGGTGCGGCTTGCCAACGACATGGGCATGAAGCTGGTCGTCGAATATGCCGAGCGTTTCGGCGTCTATGACCATCTGGCGCCGTATCTGCCGATGGCGCTGGGCTCCGGCGAGACGACCGTGATGCGCATGGTCTCGGCCTATTCGATCATGGCCAATGGCGGCAAGTCGATCAAACCATCGCTGATCGACCGTATCCAGGACCGCTACGGCAAGACCGTGTTCAAGCAGGATGAGCGTGGCTGCGAAGGCTGCAACGCACCTGAGTGGAAGAACCAGCCGGAACCGGAACTGGTCGACAATTCCGAGCAGGTGCTCGATCCGATGACCGCCTACCAGATCACCTCGATGATGGAAGGCGTGGTGCAACGCGGTACCGGCGCCACCATCGGTGAACTGGGCCGCCACATCGCCGGCAAGACCGGCACGACCAACGACGAGAAGGACGCCTGGTTCATCGGCTATACACCGAACCTCGTGGTCGGCCTCTACATGGGCTACGACACGCCGCGCGGTCTTGGCCATGGCGCCACCGGCGGCGGTCTCGCCGCCCCGATCTTCAAGGATTTCATGCGGGTGGCGCTGGACGGCACGCCCAATGTCGACTTCAAGGTTCCCGACGGGATGAATTTGATCGCCATCAATCGCAAGACCGGCATGCGTGCCGCGTCGGGCGATCCCGGCACCATCATCGAGGCCTTCAAGCCGGGCACCGGTCCTGCCGACAGCTATTGGGTGATCGGCATGGGCGCCGACGGCTCCAACGCATCGGGCGGCCCACTGTCGCCGCAGGCGAACCAGGCCATCCAGGACGGCGGCGGCGGTCTCTACTGACGGCTGCCGATGCACGCATTGGGCTGGCCGGAAGGCCGGCCCATTTCGCTTTACACATGACGGCGCCGTCCCTATGTATCGCGCCGACCGAAGTGTCACTTCAGCAACAGGACAAAATACCAGGCCATGCGCGCGGAAACGCAGAATATTGTCGACGAGATCAGGCAGGCGATAACCCTGCTGAGGAGGCATCTTTGACTGGGATCAGGCCATAAAGCGGCTTGAATACCTGAACGTGCGGGCAGAGGATGCCAGCCTCTGGAACGAACCGCTGGAAGCGCAGAAGCTGATGCGTGAGCGCCAGGGCCTCGAGGAAGGCATCGCGGCGGTCAAGGGCCTGACCCAGGCGCTGGAAGACAATATCGGTTTGATCGAGCTCGGTGAGGAAGAGGGCGACGAAGGCGTCATCGCCGAGGCCGAAGCGGCCATCCGTTCGATGCAGGGCGAGGCGAAGGCCCGCCAGGTCGAAACGCTGCTGTCGGGTGAAGCCGACGCCAACGACACCTACCTCGAAGTCCACGCCGGCGCCGGCGGAACGGAGAGCCAGGACTGGGCCTCAATGCTCCTGCGCATGTACACGCGCTGGGCCGAGCGCCGCCGCTTCAAGGTCGAGGTGCTGGAAGTGCATGACGGCGAAGAGGCCGGCATCAAGTCCGCGACGCTGCTGATCAAGGGGCACAATGCCTATGGCTGGCTGAAGACAGAATCGGGCGTTCATCGCCTAGTGCGTATTTCGCCCTATGACAGCAATGCGCGCCGTCATACGTCCTTTTCCAGTATCTGGGTCTATCCGGTCGTCGACGACAGGATAGAGATCGACGTCTCCGAATCCGATGTCCGCATCGACACCTATCGCTCGTCCGGTTCGGGCGGCCAGCACGTCAATACCACCGATTCGGCCGTACGCATCACCCACATCGCCACCGGCATAGCGGTCGCCTGCCAGGCCGAGCGTTCGCAGCACAAAAACAAGGCCAAGGCCTGGGAAATGCTGCGCTCGCGTCTCTACGAGGAAGAACTGAAGAAGCGCGAAGCGGTGGCCAACGCCACCGAGGCCTCGAAGAGCGACATCGGCTGGGGCCACCAGATCCGCTCCTACGTGCTGCAGCCCTATCAGCTGGTCAAGGACCTGCGCACCGGCGTCGAAAGCACCAGCCCGTCGAGCGTGCTCGACGGCGATCTCGACGAGTTTATGGAAGCATCGTTGTCGCAGCGCATCGAAGGCGGCGCTGGTGAGGCTGTGGCGGATCTGGACTAGCGCGTCCCGCACCAAGCGGTTGCGCCCGCTCGCATCTCGTGGGACGAGCGGGTCATTATCAAAGGCACGGTTCTGCGCCATCTGGCCCGCAACCGATGCCAGCCTGCGACGTAGCAATTTCTTGCGCCGACTCACATTTCGGCTCACCATTTGCGGCAGGAGGAGGCAAAAGCATTTATGGCCGGTCGCGGCATATCTGCTGACGATTGGCCGCTGGGAAGACACGTTCCGGGAACGGGCAAGCGAAACGCTTGAACCTCGTTTGAAAGGAACGTCCCATGTTTGCCGCCAATTCCCGATCGGCCATCGCCGCTCCATCGGTTGGCCAGCTTCTGCTTCCTTTGTTCGCGGCCTCTGCGATCGCCGTCCTGACGACGCCTGCCTTGGCGCATGACGCCAAGCCGACCGCAGCCAAGCCGCAAGGCTGGAGCTACCCGTTCGCCTGCTGCGCGAACTACGATTGCCACGAGGTGTCGCAGACCTCGATCAGCGAGCGTCCGGAAGGTTATGTCATCAAGGACACCGGGGAGGTGTTGGCCTACAGCGACAGACGCATCAAGAATTCGCCCGACGGCGAGTTCCACTGGTGCGCGCATGAGGCCGGGCTCGATGCCGGCAAGACCATCTGCCTGTTCGTGCCGCCCTCGTCTTACTGATGCATGTCGCTCAAAAGTGATCGGTTTTGATCGAACGACATGCATAAAGTCAAAGACCTAAAGCGCGCCCCATGTATCCGGTTCGGCGCGACGTGCTTTAGGGTTTGCTGTCGGCGGTTCATTCTTGGAATCTGGTGACAGACAGTTGTCAGGATCGTTTCCTTATGGTGCCCTGCCTTATAGGCGGCGGACAATGGAGAGGTGATGTTGATGACCATCAAGGGAAGCTGCCACTGCAAGGCGACGACATTCGAGGTTTCCGAAGCCCCGCGGACGGTGACGCAGTGCACCTGTTCGTTCTGCTCGAAACGCGGCTCGCTCTGGGCCTATTACACCCCATCGCAGTTCAAGCTCGTCACGCCACAGAAAAACGTCGCCTTCTATCAATGGGGCTCGAAAACCGTAAAGCATGGTTTCTGCGCCACTTGCGGCTGCGGCACGTTCACCGAAACACCGGACTGGTCGACCGGCGAGCCGGATTTCGACAATCCGAAGATCAGCGTCAATTCGCGGCTGTTCGACGATTTCGATCTCGACAAGGTGGAAGTGGTGGTCATCGACGGCAAGAATCTCTGGTAGCTGGGCGAGGCGGTCGTCACGTAAATGCCCCCTGGAAAAGCCGTCGCCGTCGCTTTTCCCGTTCCGCTTTTTGCCGCAATTCATGGTACAAGTCGCGGGAAGGGCTGATTTGGCGCCGTAGAAAAGGCGCGACTTGGAGAGGGACCATCTATGAAGAAGACCGTGCTCGTCGCCGTGGCGACGGCTCTGCTCGTGAGCGCCTGCACCACCACCGATCCGTATACGGGCGACCAGAAGATTTCCAACACGGCCGCTGGTGCCGGCCTCGGCGCCCTGGCAGGTGCCAGCCTTGGCCTGCTTGCCGGCGGCAATGACCGCCGCAACGCGCTAATCGGCGCTGGCATCGGTGCGCTGGCCGGCGGTGCCATCGGCGCCACCATGGATCAGAACGAAGCTGAACTGCGCCGGCAGCTCCAGGGTACTGGTGTCAGCGTCACCCGCAGTGGCGACCAGATCATCCTCAACATGCCGTCGGACATCACCTTCAATGTCGATCAGGACGCGGTGAAGCCCGGCTTCTATCCGGTGCTGAATTCCGTCGCTCTGGTGCTGAAGAAGTTCAAGCAGACCACGGTCGACGTTTTCGGCCACACCGATTCGACGGGTGGCGAACAGCACAATTTCGACCTGTCGCAGCGCCGTGCGCTGGCCGTCGCCAACTATCTGTCCGGCCAGGGCGTCGATCAGCGTCGCTTTGCCGTCACCGGCTTTGGCAAAACGCGGCCAATCGCCTCCAACGCGACAGCCGCTGGCCGCGAGCAGAACCGGCGTGTCGAAATCCAGTTGTCGCCGCTCACCTGATCTGTCGGCGAATGAATGTGAAACGGCCCTCCTTGCGGGGGCCGTTTCTGTTTGGCCGGCTATCGGCGCTGTTCAGCTTGTCGATCATTATAATTAGTAGTAGCTAAAATAATAGCTTTCCCGCGGTCGTCCAAAGGAATAGAATTATTGCCGTTCCAGAGGGGATGAGGCGGTGCAACTGGCCGCGCGATAAGCATTTTCCGCCTCCGTCTTGCACGGCCAGAATTAGCAAGTCTGGGAGGAATGCATGACAAGAACAGCCAGCCTTGGGCGCTGCGGCGTCCTCGTTTTGACAAGCATTGCCGGTGTGTGGTTCGGCCTCGCCACGGCACGAGCCGAGGATGCCAGCAAGGCCGATATCGATGCCTTGAAAAAGTCGCTCGCCAAATATGAGGACTATACGGCCGCCGTCCGCGACCTTTATCTTTCGACGGTCGGCTGCGTCTACTACAGCGGAGAAAAGATAGCGGGCGCGATGTATTACCCGAAGGGCGCCATGGGTATCCATTTCGTCAATGTGCCAAGTGTCGGCCAGAAACTCGACCCGATGAAGCCCAACGTCCTGATCTACGAGCCAACCAAGAAGGGCCTGAAGTTGGTCGGCGCGGAATGGCTGGTGCCGCTGACGCCGGATGTCAAAGCGCCGCCGAAGCTGTTTGGCCAAACCTTCATGGGCCCGATGGAGGGACACTATCCGCTCATCCCGAGGGAGTTCGTCCACTACGATCTTCATGCCTGGCTGTTCAGCGACAATCCGAACGGCATGTTCAGTCCGACCAATCCGAACGTGAAATGCAGCAAGGCCGAGTTTCCGATGCTGGAAAAGCCGACCAAGATGATGCCGGGCCCAATGTAGCGGCTGAACAGGGCCAGAAGCTTACCGAAAGGGCAAGCCGGCTGGCCTGTCTAGAAAGCGGTCGGGATCAGACCTTGGCGACGATGCGCATGAAGGCCGGCATGTCGTCGCCGAAGCCAATGGTGGTGTCGTTATCTTCCTGGTGGCGATGGCGGGCAGGGCGGTTGCTGTCGCGCTGCGGTCTGGTGTCGCCGCGTTCCGGCGCGCGATCCGCGGAGCCCTTGCGCTCGCTGTTTTCCGAGCGGATCGCATCCTTGCGCGCGCGCCGCTCGCCGATGTCGGCGACAGCCGTCTCGGCCACATCGGGCTGTTCCTGCTGTGCGACCGCGCTTGAGGCATCTTCCTCGCTGTGTCTGGCGCGACGTTCGCCGCCCTTTTTGCGCTCGCCCCTGTCCTTGCGATCATCGTCCTTGCGGCCGGCGCGGCGTGGCGCGCCCTTGCCCCGGCGCGGCGCATCGTCTTCACCTTCGCTGGCGACCACGGTCGACAGGTCGCCGTCATGCCACTCGATCTTGGTGCCGATCAGCCGTTCGATGGCGTCGATGTATTTGGTGTCGGACTTGGTCGCGATGGTGAAGGATTTGCCGGAGCGCCCGGCGCGGCCGGTGCGGCCGATGCGGTGGACATAGTCCTCGGCATGAATCGGTACGTCATAGTTGAAGACATGGCTGACGTCGGGAATGTCGAGGCCGCGCGCGGCGACGTCCGAAGCCACGAGGTAGCGAAGCTTGCCGTCCCGGAAGTTGGCCAGCATTTGCATGCGGGCGCGCTGGTCCATGTCGCCATGCAGGGCGCCGGCATCGAAATCATACTTCAGCAGCGAGCGGAACAGTTCCGACACTTCGATCTTGCGGTTGCAGAAGATGATGGCGTTCTTCAGCTCCGCGTCCTCGGCCCGTATCAGGTTGCGCAGCGTCTCGCGCTTGTCCCACGGCTTGGAGCCGGATTTGACCAGTCGCTGGATAATGTTGGTGGCCGCCGACGCAGCCTTGGAAACCTCGACACGCACCGGCGCGTGCAGGAATTTTTCCGTCAGCTTGGTGATTTCCGGTGGCATGGTCGCCGAGAAAAACAGCGTCTGCCGGGTGAACGGGATCATCTCGCAGATACGCTCGATATCGGGGATGAAGCCCATGTCGAGCATCCGGTCGGCCTCGTCGATGACGAGGATTTCGACGCCGTTGAGCAAAAGCTTGCCGCGCTCGCGGTGGTCGAGGAGACGACCAGGTGTCGCGATCAGCACGTCGGCGCCACGCTCGAGCTTCTTGTCCTGCTCGTCGAACGATACGCCGCCGATCAGGAGCGCGATGTTGAGCTTGTGGTTCTTGCCGTATTTGACGAAGTTTTCTTCGACCTGCGCGGCAAGCTCGCGAGTCGGCTCGAGGATCAGCGTGCGCGGCATGCGGGCGCGGGCGCGGCCCTTTTCCAGCCGGGTCAGCATCGGCAGCACGAAGGAGGCGGTCTTGCCGGTACCGGTCTGGGCTATGCCCAGCACGTCCTTGCCGAGCAGGGCGTGCGGGATGGCACCGGCCTGGATCGGCGTCGGCTGCGTATAGCCGGCATCGGTAACTGCGGAAAGCACCTTCGGCGACAGGCCGAGGTCTGAAAAGGTCAACGCTTCTTGAGCGATCGTGGTGTCTGAGGACAAGTGTTGTCGTCTTTGGCTGGTTCGGGGAGGCGCAACGTTATTCGTCGCGGCAAGCGCCACGCGCCTGCAAGATTGGCATTGCGATTAGGCGCAAGTCCGCGATTTGTCAACAGAAACGGGCGGGATTGGCGCGATTGTGAAGTTGTAACCTTAATCGCGGTGCTTAATCCGGCCGCTTGTCTCTATGCCGGCTCAGTACCGGAACTGTTCGGCCAGGATGCGCTCGTTCCAGGAGTGGTTGGGGTCGAACAGCAAGGTTGCCGTCGCTGTCGGCGACTCGCGCACCGTTACCGAGGTCACCGCCTTGACCTCCGTGTGGTCGGCGGCAGCGTTCACCGGCCGCTTTTCCGGCTCCAGAATATCGAAGCGCACGGTTGCCTTGTTGGACAGCAATGCGCCACGCCAGCGGCGCGGGCGAAACGGGCTGACCGGCGTCAATGCCAGAAGCGGTGCGTCGAGTGGCAGGATCGGGCCGTGCGCGGAAAGATTGTAGGCGGTGGACCCGGCCGGCGTCGCGATCATGACGCCATCGCAACTGAGTTCCTCGAGCCGTATCTGGTCGTCGACGCTGATGCGGATCTTGGCCGTCTGGTAGGATTGGCGCCACAGCGCCACTTCGTTGATCGCCAGCGCCGAGACGGTTTCGCCTTCCGAGGTGACGGCCAGCATTTCCAGCGGGCGGATGGTTTCGGCGACCGCGGCCGCAATCCGCTCGGTGAGCCCTCCCGAACGGTACTCATTCATCAGGAACCCGATGGTGCCACGGTTCATGCCGTAGACCTTCTTTCCGGTCCCCATCGTGTCGCGCAAGGTCTGCAGCAGGAATCCGTCGCCACCCAGGGCCACCACGATCGAGGCCTCGGCGATCGAACGCTGGCCATAGCGCGCCGACAGGCTCTCCAACGCCGCCTTGGCGTCGGATGTGTCGGACGAGACGAAGGCGATGCTGCTGGCTGTGCTCATGGCTCCCCGATCACGACCGATTGGCGGCGGCGGTCCGGCCGCGCCCGCGCCGGGGTAGCATGGTGCGGGCAAGTCTGCAAAGAGACCCGTCGCGCCACCGGCAAAGCCATGTCGCGACACCATCGTCGCGACCGCCAGGTCGCGCATCATGACAGGGCACGTGCGAATGTGATGGTTAAGACGGGGCTTAAAGTCTCGTAAAGATGGATGGATCATGTTAGCCGGCATGGATGGCGCGGGGGCGCCCGCAGCATTGCCGTATCCTTCGGGATGCCAAAAGGATGCTGTGGCAGTTTTGATTTGTGCGCATGATCCCGGGATGACCTTGATGTTCGGGGAGAGCACGCGCCAGCCAGACGAGGCCGTCATATTGCCGGTAACACGCCTGATCATCGTCTTTTTCATGCTGGGTAGCTTCGCGCTGGTCTTCGCCGCTCTCGTGCGACAGTCGGAAAGCAGGAGCATCAGGCCGTTGCCCACGGCCTCCCGCTGCGGCGATGCAGCCGCAATGCCTTGCCCGCAACGGGCGCTGTAGCCCACCAAAACGCCTACCCGCCCGCGCCACATATCCCGGCCACGGTTTCATGCTCGGGCGACCGGCGATCGGCTGGCGCAAGACAAGTTTTGATCGCTGCAATTGCGACATCGATGAAAGCACTGCTAGAAGACTTTCGGTCTTGATAGGGCACTGTTCCTGTCGTTTCTGGAAGGAAGTGCCCATGCCGCGCAGCGTGTTGGTATCTGGAGGCTGTGGCTTCATTGGCTCCCATCTTGTCGATCGCCTGCTGCGCCGCCATGACCTGGAAAGGCTTGTCGTCGTCGACAATCTGTGGACCGGATTGCGCGACAACATCGCCCATGTCGCGGACCCGCGGTTCAGCCTGCAGATCGCCGATGCCGAAACGTTCACGGCCGGCCGGGATTTCGACGAGATCATCCATCTCGCGTCACCGGCTTCGCCGGTATGGTACATGCGCGAGCCGGCGCGCACGATCAGGGCCAACATAGGCGGTGCGCTCAATCTTCTGTCACTGCTCAAGCCCGGCGGTCGCTTCTGCTTTGCCTCGACTTCGGAAGTCTATGGCGACCCCCATGTGTCGCCGCAACCGGAGAGCTATCGGGGGTTTGTGGACTGCACCGGGCCACGGGCCTCCTATGACGAGAGCAAGCGCTGCACCGAGGCGCTGCTGTTCGAAGAGCAACGGATCAGCGGGCTCGATATCCGTGTCGTCAGGCTGTTCAACACCTACGGGCCGCGAACGCGCATCGATGACGGCCGCGCCGTTTCGAATTTTATAAGCCAAGCCCTGACCACAGGCATATTAACCGTCTACGGCGACGGCTCGCAATCGCGCAGCTGGGGTTACGTCGACGACATCGTCGATGGCTTGGAGCGTTTCTTCTGGCGCGACAGCGTCTCTCACCAGGGCCCCTTGAACATCGGCAACAATCGCGAGGTCTCGGTTCTCGAGATTGCGAAATTCGTCAGTTCGCTTGTGCCGGGCAGCCGCATTGAACACCATGCGCCTGCTCCGCAGGATCCGTCGAACCGCTGCCCGGACTTGACCCTGGCAAGACAGGTTCTGCCTGGATGGGAGGCAAGGACCGCCTACGAGGAAGGGATCCAGCGCACCTTCGAATGGTTCAGCCGACAGATTGCGACCGACGGCAGATCGGCGGCAAGGGCCTGAGGGACTGGACCTGTCATAGCGACCGTGAGACAGAATCGAGCTTGCCTGCGAAGTAGGGTCCAAGCACGGTTTCGAAGGCCTTCAAGGCCGCGCCGATTGCCTGGTGCATGTCGAGATATCGGTAGGTGCCCAACCGTCCGCCGAGATGCAGGTTTTTCTCGGCGGCCGCCCGTTCGAGATAGCGACGGTACACCGCCTGGTCCCGTCGTGTGTCGATCGGGTAGTAAGGCTCGTCGGAACGACTGGCAAAACGGGAATACTCGCGGCCGATGAGTGTCCTGTCGCCCTTGTGCTCACGTTCCGGATTGAAATGCCGGAATTCGACCACGCGTGTATAGGGCACGGCTTCGTCGGCATAGTTCATGATCGCCGTGCCCTGATGATCCGGCGTGTCCATGACCTCGAGGTCGATATCGATGGTCCGCCAGCCGAGTTCGCCCTCCAAGTAGTCGAAATAGCGGTCGATCGGACCGGTGTAGACAACCGGCAGGTCTTTTGGCAGCAAGGGTTTGATATCGAAAAAATCGACGCCAAGCCGTGTTTCGATGAGCTCGTGCGCGAGCATTTTTTCGAAGATCGCCGTGTAGCCATCCACAGGTTGGCCCTGGAACCGGTCGTTGAAGTAGCCGTCCTCGAATGTGTAGCGGACCGGCAGGCGCGCGATGATCTGCGCTGGCAGTTCGCGTGGGTCTGTCTGCCATTGCTTGGCGGTATAGCCCTTGATGAAAGCCTCGTATAGCGGACGGCCGACGAGGGATATCGCCTTCTCCTCGAGATTGGCCGGCGGGCGATCGCCAAGCTCGGCTGCCTGTCCGGTGATCATGCCGCGCGCCTCGTCCGGGCTCAACCGCTTGCCGAAGAACTGGCAGATCGTGGCAAGGTTGATCGGCAGCGGATAGACCTTGTCGCGATAGGTCGAGAACCCACGATGGCGATAGCTCGTGAAACCGGTGAAGGCGCGCAGATAATTCCAGACCTCTTCGTTGGATGTGTGGAACAGATGCGGCCCGTAGCGGTGGATCTCGACGCCAGTGGCGGGATCCTGTTCGGTGTAGGCATTACCGCCAATGTGTTGGCGCCAGTCGATCACCAGCACGCGCCGGCCAAGTTGTGTGGCGATGCGCTCGGCGAGCGTCGCGCCATAAAAGCCGGCGCCGACGATGAGAATGTCGGCTTTGCCGAGCAGGTTCTTGTCCATTCGCGGATTTGCCGTCCTCATGGTTCGAGCATCATCTGAGACAGGTCGGCCGGCTTGAAACATTGCCTGCGCGGAAGGCGCCATAACAGTTCCATCAGTCGACGTGCCTGACGAAACTCATTTCGGTCCACGGCATAGTTGGCCACCATGCGCAGGCCGATGATGGGTCGCGATCGCCAAAGCCTGCCTTTGCGGTCGACGGCCTCGTAAGACAGGGGAAAGAACTCGCCGAAACGATATTGCAACGCCAACTGTTGGTATTCCGCTTCGGCCGTCCGACCGGACTTGGGCATTGCTGTCGCTACGTGAATTCCCACTGGCCGCGTATGACGAACGGGCAAGGCGTCGAAAATGACGATCAGATCAAACCCGCGTCCGGGATCGGCCGCTCCCCATCCGCGATGAAGAGAGTTGTCGCCGGCCCTGACGATGACAAGATTGTGGTGGTTCGCATTTGCCAAAGGTCTGCTTTCGACAGTCATGCGCGGGTCCGTGATTTCACAATGGCGGCGAGCCCTACACGAAAGCAAGATTGATGCAAAGGGCCGCCAGCGACCGGCGATTTTCCGGCCGACATCGAGGGAGAAGGTTTATTGCCAGTATGACTGGTGTGTCGAGGCCGAGTGTGTCAATTCAAGAACCGGAAGCTCGTGGCCTGAAACCTGTTTTACGAACCGCTATTGCCGGGATCGGCCATTGTACTGTCGTAACGATAGCTTCCGATGACCAAGACGCCGCTTCTATACGCTGCCACTCATAGGACGAGCATTCCATGAAACTGATTGTTGTGACACCGGCTGGCCGCGAGAAATATCTTCGCCTTCTCAGTCATCACGTCCTGAAAAGCCCTGAGGTGCACGAATGGCATCTGTGGGACAATTGCCGCAACGAAGCCGATCGGGCCTATCTCCAGCGATTGGCTGCCAGCGATCCGCGCTGCAGGATCAAGCAACTTCCGCATGCCGATGGCGGTTTCAATGTCATCGGCGATTTCTATCGTTTCTGCGACGATGCCGAAGCTTTCTACCTGCGCCTCGACGACGATGTGGTTTTTGTCGAGGACGGGTTCTTTCAGCGGTACATGACGAGGGTCATGGCCGAAAGGGGCTCGGCCATCTGGTACGCACCTCTGATCATCAACAATGCGATCTGCAATTCACTGCTCAAGCAGCTTTCCAGGGTCAGGATAGACGGCCCGCTTACCTGCCAGGCGTCGTGCGAATTCTCCTGGGCTCACGCCAGCTTCCCGGAGGCGCTTCATCCAGTCTTCGTCGAAGCCGTCCGGACCAATCGGCTTGATGATTTCCGGGTGCCGGACCGGGAGATCAGGTTGTCGCGCTTCTCGATCAATGCAATCGGATTTTTCGGGTCGGACATTGTCAGTCTGGGAGACGGATTCCATCCGCCGTCAGGCGATGAGGAAGAATGGCTGTCGGTGACGTTGCCGACCAAACTGGATCGGCCAGGTAAGATCTTTGGTGACATGACCGTAGCGCATTTCAGTTTTTATCCCCAGGAACGTCAATTGCTGCGAACCAACATTCTCGACGGCTACTATGAGATCGCCGGCTTGCCCGCTCCAATCTACGAGAAACCCCCGATCCGCTTGAGAGACCGGCTGAGGCAATGGAGGAGAGGCCGGAAGGCGTCGACGCCACCACGCTACACGATCTCGCTTCCACCTGTCACAACCTGAAGAGTGCCATGGCCGCTGAGCGCGCCAAGCAAGTCTCTCGGATCGTCAGCTCATAGAAGTGTTTGCCAGCGCCTTGCATGACCTCGCGAGGTAAACCGGCGCGTCCTTCAACCGGCGCCGGCGTTCCTGTAGAAATCGATTGATATGAGACGGCGGCCACACGGGCCGCTCAACGGCCGCGCGCCGCCGCTAAAGCCGATCCGCCGCAATCTGAACTACCTGGTTCATGGCGCCTGGTACCGGGATCACCTCAATCCGGCCGGCCGCGACACCGACGTGTTGCGCAAGACCATGCTGCTCCTGCTGCATCAAGCCTTTCCACGGCACTTCGACTTGATGCCTTAGCAGGGGCGCTGCCGCAGATGGCAGCCGGCCTGACGCTTCCGCGCCAGGTACTCATCGATCAGCTGGCGGTAGCGCACCTTGCCGAAGCTCGGGAAATGGCCGCCATGCACCACCGAGACATCGAGGTCGCGCATGGCGAGCAGCGTTTCCATGTAGTCCGGTATATCCGAGTGGTAGACGTCGTCGATCAGCGGCCCGTCATAGATGATGTCGCCGGACAGCAGGATGCCGGTCTTTTTCTCGTAGAGCGCGATGCCGCCGGGCGAATGGCCGGGCGTGTGGATCACCTCGAAGGCACGGTCGCCTAGATCCAGAATGTCGCCATGCCCAAGCAGACGGTCGGCCGGCGCGGGCCTGACTCTGTAGCGTGCCGTGTCCCAGCCATGCGGCTGGCGATCGAACATCTCCTCGGTGGCATAGGTGCCGGCGGCGGTCCATTCGTTGCGCGGATCGGCAAGAATCTTCGCCTCGGCGCTGTGCACGCAACGGTCGGGAAATTCATGGTGGCAGCCGATATGATCGAAATGGGTGTGGCTGGCGACGCAGGTCAGCTTGCGCTCGCTCACCAAAGGCACATGGCGCCTGAGGCTGAAATGGCCAAGCCCGGTATCGAACAGGAGATCCCGGTCGCGGCCGCGCACATGCCACATGTTGCAGCGGAAGAACGGCTTGATCCAGGGCTCATGGATCAGCGTCACGCCGTCGGCCATGCGGATGGTTTCATACCAATCCGGCGCCTCGATGACCGGCAGCATGCTCATCCCTCAGTTCGCCAGCAGGATCATGTCGCCAGCCTGGCATGAAATCGCGACCGTGTCGCCGGTCTGGACGGTGGCGGAAGCCGGAGCCTTGGCGATGAACCGCAGTGCCGCATCCACGGTCGAGGTGGCCAGCACCCGTTTGAAGCTGCCCTGGAATACGACGTCGCTGATTTTTGCCATGCCGAGCCCGACGCCGCCTTCATTGGCGCCGAGGACAAGATGTTCCGGACGGATGGCGAGGGCAACTTGCGCCCCGGCCTGCGCGGCGCCGGGCACACAGACCGAGCCGATCGGCGTTGCCACGGTCGCGGTGCCGCCCTTTGCCTCCGCCACGGTTCCGGAAAGGATCGTGCTCTCGCCCATGAAAGTCGCCGCGAAACGCGTCGACGGCCTGGCATAGACGCGCTCGGGCGGCCCTTCGTCCTCGATGCGGCCGTCGTTCATCACCACGCAATGGTCGGCCAGCGCCATTGCTTCTTCCTGGTCGTGGGTGACATGGATGAAGGCGGTCCCGACCCGCTTCTGGATCGCCTTCAGCTCGTCCTGCATCTGCCGGCGCAGTTTGAGGTCGAGCGCACCGAGCGGCTCGTCGAGCAATAGCACCGCGGGCTCGATGACCAGCGCGCGCGCCAGCGCCACGCGCTGCCGCTGGCCGCCGGAAAGCTGGTGCGGTTTCTTGTCGAAGGCGGCGGCCAGCCCGACCAGCGCGAGCGCCTCACGCGCCCTCGCGGCGCGGGTCGCGCCATCAACGCCTTGCATGCGCAGCCCAAAGCCGACATTGCCGCCGACGCTCATATGCGGAAACAACGCATAATCCTGGAACACCGTCGTCGTCGGGCGCCTGGCCGGTGGCACGGACGTGCAGTCCTCGCCGCGGATGAACACCTTGCCTTCGCTCGGGGTGACGAAGCCGCCCAGGATGGACAGCAGCGTCGTCTTGCCGGACCCCGATGGCCCGAGCAGGATCGTGTAGCTACCCGGTTCGATCCGCAGCGAGACGTCCTTCAGCACCGCCAGCTGCCCAAAACGATGGGAGACGTTGCGGATATCGACCAGAGGCGCGGTCATGTCTTTCTCCGGCGCAGCAATGTCAGTTCGAACAGCACCACCAGCACGATGGAAACGGCGAAGACCAAAGAACCGACCGCGTTTGTCTTGGGGTTGAGGCCGGAACGCAGCAGGTTCCAGATTTCGACCGGCAGCGTGGTGTCGAAGCGGGTCAAAAGGAAGGAGATCACGAATTCATCCCAGGAGAACGTCATCGACAGGAAGAAGCCGGCGAAGATCGCCGGTGCCATGACTGGCACAGTGATCAGCAGCAGCACCTTCCATTCCGGCGCGCCAAGATCGCGCGCGGCGCGTTCGATGTTGATCTGATGGTCCCCCATCTGGCTGTAGATGATGGCGAAGCAGAGCGGCAGGTTGATCACGACATGGCCGATGCCGGCCGCCAGCAGCGACTTCGGCACGCCGGCCCAGTTGAACAGAACCAGCAGTCCCATGCCGATGATGAGATAGCTGACCGTCAGCGGTAGCGTGATCAGCCCGCGCAGCAAGCCCGAACCGGGCAGCACGAAGCGCGCAAACCCCCAGGCGCAGAGGAAGCCGAGCGTGACGGCGGCCAGCGACGAGATAGAGGCCACCAGCAGCGAATTGACCAGCGCCGAAGTCAACCGCGCGTCGGAAAGTACCGCCTCGTACCAGCGCAATGACGGGCCGGTGAACGGCGGAATGGGGAAGGAGGTCGACTGCAGCGAAAACAGCACCAGCACGACCACCGGCAGGAAGATGAAGCCGTAGACGGCAAGCGCATAGAGCCAGGAAACGATGCGGACAGACTGGCGCATTGTCAGGCCCGCTCGATCTTCAGCCAACGCGCGCAGGCGAGGTAGGCGACGGTTACCACCGCCATCAGGATGATCGACAGCGCCGAGGCCAGCGGAAAATCGCCGCGCCGGCCGATCTGCATCATCACCAGCTGCGGCATCAGCAGCTCGTTGTTGCCGCCCAGAATCTGCGGCGTGATGTAGTCTCCGATGCACAGCACGAAGGTGAGGAAGGCGCCGACCATGATGCCGGGCAAGGTGAGCGGCAAGATGACATGCAGGAAGGTGCGCACCGGCCCGGCGCCGAGATCGGCGGCGGCCTTGCGGTAGCTCGGGCTGAGCTGCTTCAGATTGGCGAAGATGGTCAGCGTCAGCAACATGACGAAGAAATGCACGAAGCCGGTGACGGTGGCTAGCCGAGTGTTGGCGAGCTGCAGCGGCTCGTTGATCAGGCCGGAGCCGGTCAGCGCGCGGTTGATGACGCCATTCTGCGCCAGCACCAGCAGCCAGGAATAGGAGCGTACGACATAGGACGTCCAGAACGGCAGCACGGCCAGCATCAGCGCCAGCCTTTGCCAGCGTTCCGGCACCTGTTCGGCAAGAATCCAGGCGAAGGGATAGGCGAGCAGCACAGAGACCACGGTGACGATCGCCGTCACCTGCAGCGAGTTCACCATCGCCTGCCAGTAGGAGGGGTTGGCGAAGAATTGGCTGTAGTTGCCGAGCGTGAAGCCGCCGCCTTCATGCGCCGTCAGGCTGGAAAACCCCATGGCAAGGAACGGCAGCACGAAGAACAGCAGCGTCCAGCCGAGCGCCGGAGTGACCAGCGCCCAGGGCAAGGCGCGGCCCGCCCGGGGCAGGGCAGAGCCCGCCCGGGGCAGGGGATTGTCTCCAGCCGGGCTCACGAGCGGTATCGGCTCATTTTGCCTGCAGCATTTCGGTCCACATGTCCTGCATCTTCTTGTCGAGGTCGGCGCTCGGCGCCGGATAGGCCTGGGCGCGGGCCAGGAAGCCCGGCTGTTCGTCGAAGCGCAGAACTTTCTTCTGGTCGTCGGTGAGCGCCGCCTTGGTGTTCGACGGCATGCCCCAATAGCAGGAAGAGGTGGCGAGCCGCGCCTGGCCTTCCGGGCTCATAATGTACTGGATGAACTTCAAGGCCATGTCCTTGTTCTTGGAATCCTTGAACATGGCCAGCGACTGCGACCACAGCACCGCACCCTCCTTCGGGATCGAGAAGTCGAGCGCCGGGTTCTCCTTGGCGAGGCCCGCTGTGACCCATTCGCCGCCGCCAACCAATATGTCGACTTCTCCGGTGGCGAGCGCCGTCTGGCTGGCGGTCACCTCGCCGACCAGCTTGGCATTGGCCTTCATCTTGAGCAATTCGTCCTTGAGGGCGGGAAGGTCGGCCTCGGTGAGGTCCGACGTCTTCTTGCCGATGGCGAGCGCCGCCATGCCGATGACCGGCAAATAGTAGTCGTAAATGGCGACCTTGCCCTTGTATTTATCTGATGTCAGCGACTCGAGGGACTGCATGTCGGCCGGATCGACCTTGGTCTTGTTGAAGCCGATTGTGTTGTAGCCGAACTTTTCGGTGATGCCGTAGCGCTTGCCGTCGACGACCGTGGACTTGTCCATCTTCACCTGTGGGAACAGGTCGGCCAGCGGCAGCTTGTCTTCGGGCAGCGGCTCGAACAGGCCTTTTTCGACGCCGCGCGGCACGTCGATGCTGTCGATCACCATCACGTCCCAATCCCCAGGCTGCGACTGCTCCACGATGGCGAGCCCCGCACCGGTGCCCTCGAACTCCTTGACGTTGACCTTGACGTTGTTGGCCGCCTCGAAGGGCTGCAGCAGCGCCGGATCGGAATGATCGCACCAGATCAGCGCATTGAGATCGGCAGCCTGGGCACCGCCCGCCGCGATGAGCAACGCGGCGGCCGCGCAAGCGGTGGCGAGGTTGGACTTCAGGGTGGAAAGCGGATTCCGGGTGTTGCTGGTCATCGAGTGTTCTCCCTGCCTTGCTGGCTTGTTGGACAAAACTTGAACCAATTCTAAAATTGAGTCAATTATGATTTTCTGGCAAAGAGGCCGATATGAGTGGATTGCGCGAAAGACAGAAGGCGGACCGGCACCGCCGGATCATCGAGGCGGCGGCAGCACTTTTCCGCGAAGCCGGCTATGAGGGCGCCAAGATCGAGGCGATCGCGGCACAAGCCGAAGTGTCGATCGGCACGATCTACAATTACTACGAAAACAAAGGCGACATCCTCGGCGCCATCGTCTCGCTCGAGGTCAACGAGGTGCTCAATGCCGGGCGCGGTGTCGTCGCCAGGCCGCCAGCCAATGTCGGCGACGCGCTTGACACCCTGGTCGGCATCTACATCGAGCATTCGCTGCACTATCTCAGCAAGGAGATGTGGCGGCAGGCGATGGCGATCTCGACGCAGCTGCCCGACAGCCCGTTCGGCCAGGCCTACACCGCGCTCGACCGGGAGCTTACCGAGCAGATAAGCGCGTTGGTCGCCCGCCTCCAGGAAACAGGCTTGGTGCGCAAGGACTTGGACGGGGTGGCTCTGGGCGAACTGATCTTCAACAACATGAACATGATGTTCATCGAATTCGTGAAACGCGACGAGGCCAAGATTCCGGAACTGCGCGCGGCGATAAGACGGCAGAACCGGATCTTGGTGGCGGCGATCGGCGTGTGAGAGACGGACCTGTCAGGAGGTGGCAGGAAAAATCGCCGTTGTAGGAGTCAGACGCCGTTTCCACGCCATCGCGCCTCTTGAGTTGAATTTGAAATCTGATACAACCTGGAAGGGCATTAAATGGGGAGGGGTAAATGGGGGCGTTTTCCATCTGGCATTGGGTAATCGTGCTGCTATTGATCGGCGTGCCGGTTTTCTTTGCCGTTCGATCTGCCGCGAAGCCGTCACGGAATCCTGAGGCTCTCGTGGGCTTCGGTGGATGGCTGATGCTGCTGGCGATCGGCCAGGCGTTATCACCGCTGCGCACACTCGCCGACTTTGCAAACTCCGCCGACGGCTACCAGCAGCTCATGACCCTCTCAAATGGGCCGCTGGCGGTGTATGGCGAGGTCGCCCTTAATCTGGCATTTCTGGCGCTTCAGCTGGTTGTGCTCGTTTCGATGCTGCGGCGAAGCCACCGCTTTCCGCAATTGTTTCTTTTCCAGTGGGTTGCGATCCCGGTCGTGTTCATCCTGGACACGATCTGGATCGTGTCGATTCTGGGCGTTCCGGTGAATCAGGTGCTTGCAGGCGATGCGCTGGTGGCGCCGATAGCCTCGTTCGTTGGGGCCGGCATCTGGGTCGCTTATGTCTATAAGTCGGTCAGGGTGAGAAATACGTTCATCAGGACGAACGCATCTGAGCAAATTGCGAGCGCTTCATAGGGAATATCGGCGCTCAGGGCCGAGCCCGGAAGGGCTTCAAGCTCTCGAAGGATCGCTGGTCAGAACTGGTGCCCCCGGACGGAATCGAACCGCCGACCTTCGGTTTACAAAACCGCTGCTCTACCAGCTGAGCTACAAGGGCACTTGCGCTCCGGTAGCATATTTGCTGCGCCAGTAAAGACAAAACTCGATTTTCGGTTACCCCAGCGGTGGATGACGCCGTGGCCGCACATGCTGAAATCCGCAAACGAGCTTCCTACATAAGGCGAAGGTGCAACTGCTTCGGACCGGAGTGTCGCATGATCAGGCTTGTCATCATTCTCCCCATCGTCGTCATCGCCTGGATGCTGCTGGTGAGGCTCATCAGCGATGTGAAGAAAGCCAATGTCGACTGGACTGGCGTGACCACCATCATCGGCTTCATCGCGCTCGCCTTCTGGCTTCGTCACATCACGGGCATGGGGTGAGGTGGTGGCACCACCTCCATCATCACCACGGCCACGGCAAGGTTATCATTTTCCTTTGATGGAGGGACCCAATTCTCCCAAGACGGGCGGCTTCGGCCGCCCTTTTTGTTCGAGGTGATTTTTGCGATCGTCGGGGCGAAATGAAAGATGCCGGATACTGGGACGGCCGGTAGGTCTCTGAAAAAAATATTGAAAAAGGATCGAACCTTTTTACTTGCCGCAACGACAGATGATCAAGAGGCGGATGGATCGCCTCGGTCAACGAAGCAAGGAGATCGTCATGTTCAAGCGCACACTCGTTTCCGGCCTCATCGCCACCACAGTTGCCGCCACCGCGTTGGTCGGCACCGTTCAGCCTTCAGCGGCTCATTCGCATCACCACGACCTCGGCATCGGCATTGCCGCCGGCGTCGGCGGGTTTGTCCTGGGCAGCCTGCTGGCCCAGCAGCCGCCGCGGACCGTCTATGTCGACGAAGACGGTGGTTCCTGGCACGTCCGCCGCTGCTTCGATCGTTATGCGAGCTATGATCCGGACTCCGACACCTATATCGGCCGCGACGGCTATAGCCACTATTGCCGGCTCTAGGAGGAGGACCGGTTAAACGGAAAGGGGGCTCATCCGAGCCCCTTTTTCCGTTGTCGTACATATATTTACGGCGACGTCTTCGGGTTGGACTCGGAGATCGGCAATCCGGCCGCGCTGCAGGTGCTGCCGACGATATGCCTCGTTTCCGAAGCGTCGCCCATGGCGACGAGTTCGAAGCTGCTTCCCGAATCCGGGTAGATCTTGGCAATGAAGGCTTGGTCGCCGCCATAGCTGCCGGACGGATTCTTGCCGTTGACGAAGCCGCAGACGACGACCTCCTTGCGGCCGCTCAGCGTCCGTTCGCCGGCAAGCATCCTTCCGAACCTGGCGGAAGCAGGATCCGGCAAACGCTGACGGATGCCGGTGGTTATGATCTCCTCGAGGGCAAGCGGGATTGGGATGGGATCGACACGTTGGCCGCCGCCGACATCAGGTCGAGGTGCCGCCGCCACGCATCCGCAAAGTGAAGCGGTAAGCAAAAGCTGAACCGTTTTCCGCATCCGTGCCCTTTCGCACGCATTCGAACGCCACGGCAAGCCGGAGTCCGTGCCGCCGGCGGTGTACAGCGATTTTGCGAACGTCTAATCTTCTCATTCGAGCGCCAACGCAGGGGAGGGTGGCTTGGACGAGCAGGACCCCAAGGAAGATCTGAGGGAAGATCTGATCGAGACGGTTTTTCGCAACGGCACCGTCACCACTGTCGGCATCCTGCTGGCGTTTTCGCTGGGCTTCATCACCCATTGGGCGGCTAACCCGATTCCGTG
Organism: Mesorhizobium erdmanii USDA 3471; assembly: GCF_000472705.1. Lineage (GTDB taxonomy): Bacteria > Pseudomonadota > Alphaproteobacteria > Rhizobiales > Rhizobiaceae > Mesorhizobium > Mesorhizobium erdmanii. Next base: position 390,978 of record NZ_AXAE01000008.1, read on the forward strand.
GCGGGCCTATCATCTTGTCGCCGTCCTGCCGATCCTGGCCGGCATCGCCTTGCAGATGCGGGCGTTGTCCCTGTTGCTCGACATCGACTCCCTGCAGCGGCGAGTCTATGAACGCGCCAACCGCATCTTCATGGCCGGCCTCATCTTCACCGCCTGCGGTGTCGGCATGGCCATCCTGCTCGATTTCTTCGACATCGCGACCAAGAGCGCGCTGCCCGGGGCAAGCTGATCAGCCGGCTTGCTCGCCGCCGATCATCCTGGTCACCTCGGCCGCCGCGCTGCGCACCATCGGCCCGATCTCGGCCAGCCGCTCCGGCGTCACCCGCACGGTCGGCCCCGACACCGAGACGCCGCCGATCGGTTCGCCGAATTCGTTGAAGATGGCCGCCGCCACGCAGCGCATGCCGGGGTGCCGCTCCTCGTCATCGACCGACCAGCCACGCTGCTTGATGGCCGCCAGATCGTGGGCGAGGGCCGGGATCTCGGAAAGCGTCTTGTCCGTGAAGCGCTGCAGACCGGCCTTGCGCAAGATGGTGCCGACCCGCTCCGGCTCCAGATGCGCCAGCACCGCCTTGCCGATGCCGGACGCGTGGAAGGGGCTGCGTGTTCCTGGACGGAAGAAGGCGCGGATTGCCTGGTGCGTCTCGACCTGGCTGACAAACACCACGCAATCATCCTCGGCGACACCGAGATTGGCAGTCTCGCCGGTCTTCTCCATCAGTTCCTGCATAACGATGCGGGCACGGTCGACCAGCTTGCGGCGGCGCAGGAACGCCGCGCCCATGCGATAGGTCTCGACGCCGATCGACCACAACTGGTCTGAGGTGTCGAACTCGACCATGCCGTGGTTCTGGAGCGTCGTCAGCATGCGGTAGGCGGTGGAGGCGGCAAGGCCGCTCTGCGCCGCAATCTCGCTCAGCGACAGGCCGCTGCCCTCGGCGACAATGGCCAGGATACGCAAGGCCCGGTCGAGCGATTGCACTGAATTGGCTTCGCTGGGCCCGTTGAAAGCACGCGGACGGCCGCGCTGTCGTTTCTCGGTGGTTTCCATAGCGGCATTCTTGCCGATTTCGTCAAACAAGCAATGAAATAGTTTTTCACTCTGGGAGGAGGAAAATTCTTGGAAAACGAAAAATACAATTGAATCAGCATGAAGCTGTCGTTTTCTAGAAATGAAAAAATATTCTGAAAAAATTGAAAAATAGCTGGCTTGCTGAGATAACAGGCCATCCAACAATGACAAACCCTGTGGAGGGCGGAAAATGGCCAGGATGCGCGCTGTCGATGCCGCGGTTCTCGTTCTCGAAAAGGAAGGCATTTCCTGCGCCTTCGGCGTGCCGGGCGCGGCGATCAATCCGCTCTATTCGGCACTGAAGGCGCGAGGCACGATCCGCCATGTCCTGGCCCGCCACGTAGAGGGCGCCTCGCACATGGCTGAAGGTTATACCCGTGCCAAGGCGGGAAATATCGGGCTCTGCATCGGCACTTCGGGGCCGGCCGGCACCGACATGATCACCGGGCTTTACTCGGCGGCGGCCGATTCCATCCCGATCCTATGCATCACCGGTCAGGCGCCGCGGGCGCGGCTCAACAAGGAAGATTTCCAGGCCGTCGACATATCAGCCATCGCGGCGCCCGTCGCCAAATGGGCGGTTACCGTCATGGAGCCTTATCTCGTCCCCATGGCGCTGCAGAAGGCGTTTCATCTCATGCGCTCGTCGCGGCCCGGCCCGGTGCTGATCGACTTGCCGGTCGACGTGCAACTGGCCGAGATCGAATTCGACATCGATGCCTACGAACCGCTGGCGCCGTTCAAGCCGGCAATGACCCGCGCCCAGGCCGAAAAGGCGCTGACGATGCTCAACGCGGCCGACAAGCCGCTGATCGTCGCCGGCGGCGGCATCATCAACGCCGATGCGTCGGATCTGCTGATCGAGTTCGCTGAAATCACCGGCGTCCCGGTCATCCCGACGCTGATGGGCTGGGGCGCCATCCCAGACGACCACCGGTTGATGGCCGGCATGTGCGGCCTGCAGACCTCGCACCGCTACGGCAATGCGACCATGCTTGAAGCCGATTTCGTCTTCGGCATCGGCAACCGCTGGGCCAACCGCCACACCGGTTCGGTCGACGTCTATACCAAGGGTAAGAAATTCATCCATGTCGACATCGAGCCCACTCAAATTGGCCGTGTCTTCGCGCCGGACCTCGGCGTCGTCTCGGATGCCGGTGCCGCGCTGAAGATACTGCTCGACGTCGCCACCGAGTGGAAGACGGCCGGCAAGCTGCGCGACTGGTCTGGCTGGGCAAAGGAATGCCAGGGGCGCAAGAAGACGATGAAGCGCAAGACGCATTTCGACCAGGTGCCGCTGAAGCCGCAGCGTGTCTATGAGGAGATGAACAAGGCGTTCGGCCGCGACGTCACCTATGTCACCACGATCGGCCTGTCGCAGATCGCCGGGGCGCAGTTCCTGCATGTCTACAAGCCGCGAAACTGGATCAATTGCGGCCAGGCCGGGCCGCTCGGCTGGACGCTGCCGGCAGCGCTTGGCGTGCGCGCCGCGGACCCGGACCGCACCATCGTGGCGCTGTCGGGCGATTATGATTTCCAGTTCATGATCGAGGAACTGGCGGTCGGCGCGCAGCACAAGCTGGCCTACATCCACGTCGTCGTGAACAACGCCTATCTCGGCCTGATCCGCCAGGCGCAGCGCGGCTTCTCGATGGACTATGAGGTGAGCCTGGCCTTCGAGAACATCAACCGATCAGGCGATCCCGAAGCCGGCTACGGCGTCGACCATGTCGCCGTTGCCGAGGCGATGGGCTGCAAGGCGGTCCGGGTGCGCAAGCCGGAAGAATTTGCCGGCGCCTTCAGGGAGGCGCAGCGGCTGATGAAGGAACACCAGGTCCCGGTCGTGCTCGAATTCATCCTCGAGCGGGTCACCAACATCTCCATGGGCACAGAGATCGACAAGATCACCGAATTCGAGGACCTTGCCGAACACCAGGAAGATGCTCCCACCGCGATCGTGATGTTGGATTAGGAGAAAAGGAATGCCGCGTTTTTCAGCCAACCTGTCGATGCTCTTTGGCGAGCATGATTTCCTCGACCGCTTCGACGCCGCCGCCCGCGCCGGCTTCAAGGGCGTCGAATATATCGGTCCTTACGACCATGCGCCCGAGGTGGTGGCGGCAAGGCTGAAGAAGAACGGCTTGACGCAGGTGCTGTTCAACCTGCCGGCCGGCGACTGGGCCAAGGGCGAGCGCGGCATCGCCGTGCTGCCGGACCGCGTGCCCGAATTCCGCCAGGGCATCGCCAAGGCGATCACCTATGCGCAGGCGCTGGGCTGCCCGCAGGTCAATTGCCTGGCCGGCATCGCGCCCGCCGGCGTCGACCGCAAGGTGTTGGAGGATGTTTTCGCCGAAAACCTCGCCTTCGCGGCGGAGAAGCTGGAACAGGCCGGCATCAGGCTGCTGATCGAGCCGATCAACACCCGCGACATCCCAGGTTTCTTCCTCAATTATTCGGACCAGGCTCTGGCGCTGATCGACCGCGTCGGCTCAAAAAACCTGTTCCTGCAATACGACATCTATCACATGCAGATCATGGAGGGGGATCTCGCCCGTAAAATCGAGGCAAACCTCGGCCGCATCGCGCATATCCAGCTTGCGGACAATCCCGGCCGCCACGAGCCGGGAACGGGCGAGATCAACTATCCCTTCCTATACGACCACATCGACCGCATCGGCTATTCCGGCTGGATCGGCGCCGAATACAAGCCGAAGGCCGGCACTGAGGCCGGGCTTGGATGGTTCCGGGATCTGGCCGGGCAGGGAAGCGCGGCGGCTTAAGCATCTTCCTTCTCCCCGTCGCTATACGGGGAGAAGGTGCCGGCAGGCGGATGAGGGGCAGCGCCACCTCTGGATGAATTCGAGCCAAGAACTTCAGGAGTAAACCAATGGAAATCATAGGCTTCATCGGCCTCGGCATCATGGGCGCGCCGATGGCGGGGCATCTGCTCGACGCCGGCTATCATGTCATCGCCAGCGACCATCGCGGCAAGCCTCCGGCCGAGCTCATCGCCAGGGGGCTGAAAACAGTCACCGGCCATGCCGCCGTGGCTAAGGGTGCCGACATCATCATAACCATGGTGCCCGACACGCCGCAGGTGGCCGATGTGCTGTTCGGCGACAACGGCGTCGCCTCCGGCCTGTCCAAAGGCAAGCTGGTCATCGACATGAGCTCGATCTCGCCGATCGAGACCAAGACCTTCGCCCGCAAGATCAACGATCTCGGCTGCGATTATCTCGATGCGCCGGTTTCGGGCGGCGAGGTCGGCGCCAAGGCGGCGTCGCTCACCATCATGGTCGGCGGCGAGGAAAAGGCTTTTGAACGCGCCAAGCCCGTGTTCGAGAAGATGGGCAAGAACATCACCTTGGTCGGCCCCAACGGTGTCGGCCAGACCACCAAGGTCGCCAACCAGATCGTCGTCGCGTTGACCATTGAAGCCGTCGCCGAAGCGCTTGTTTTTGCTTCGAAAGCCGGTGCCGAGCCGGCCAAGGTCAGGCAGGCGCTGATGGGCGGGCTGGCGGCTTCGCGCATTCTGGAAGTGCATGGCGAGCGCATGGTCAAGCGCACCTTCGCGCCAGGCTTCCGCATCGAACTGCACCAGAAGGACCTCAATTTGGCGCTGGAAGGCGCCAAGGCGCTCGGCGTCTCCCTGCCCAACACCTCGACCACGCAACAACTGTTCAATTCCTGCGCCGCCAATGGTGGTGCGAAAGAAGATCATTCGGCGCTGGTCAGGGCGCTGGAGCGGATGGCCAATTTCGAGGTCGGCAGCGAGGCGACTGAGAGTCAGGGCAAAGCGGCATAGGTCGGGAGAGGGCGGCGTAACGTTCCCAAGCCGCCATTCTTGTCCGTCGAAGAACGGGTTCCTGCGCCGGCCGCGGGAACCCGTTTCTCGTTTTTACGCAAGGACTGTCGCTGCGGGCTCAGCCGCGCTTCAAGAATGCCCGTGCTGCATAAAGGCTGACCGCCGCGGCATTCGACACATTGAGCGAGCGGATCGCACCGGGCATATCGAGCCGCGCCAGCGTCGTCACCGTCTCGCGCGTCTTCTGGCGCAGGCCTTTGCCCTCGGCGCCAAGCACTAGCGCTATCCTGCCGCCCGAAAAGCTCGTTTCGAGTTCCGCCGGTCCATCCGAATCAAGCCCGATCGTCTGAAAGCCGGCCTCGTGCAACTGCCCGAGCGCGTCGGCCAGGTTCTTCACCTCGATCTGGTCGATATGCTCCAGCGCGCCGGAGGCGGATTTGGCCAGCACGCCCGATTCCTGGGGGCTGTGGCGCGCGGTGGTGATCAGCGCACCGGCGCCGAAGGCGACCGCCGATCGCAGGATGGCGCCGACATTATGCGGATCGGTGACCTGGTCGAGCACCAGCACCAGCCTCGTGTCACCGAGCGCGTCGAGGCGCTTCGCTTTTAGCGGCTCCGCCTCGATCAGCACGCCCTGATGCACGGCGTCCGACCCGGTGATCTTGTCGATGTCCCTGGGTTCGACCAGTTCCGCCGTGAAGGGCAGGACGGCGAGGTCTGCTATCTCGAGACGCTCGGCCGCATTGCGCGTCACCAGCATTTTCCGAATCTTGCGGCGCGGATTGTCGAGTGCCGCCCGCACCGTGTGGAGGCCATAAAGCCGCACCAGGCCGTCCGCGGCGTTTTCGCCCGGCGGCACCGGCTGGCGTGGCCGGAACGCTGGCGCGCCGCCGCTTTTCTCGTCGCGAAAGGCGCGGCGCAGCTTGGCGTAATGGGTGTCTTTCGGGGTGTTGGTCTTATTGCTCATGGCCAGCTTCTATAGCTGTCTCCCGCGGCCAGCGATATGGCCCGTCGCCGCAGCCGGCGACCAACATCGAAAAAGCCTGGCCACGCGGTTGACACCCACTGGCCTTGCCGCCATAAGGCGCTTCGCTGATTTCGGAGAAGACATCTATCTCGGGCTCCGGGATCGGCAAGAATGCCTCGTTGCATGGCTCCGGCGGCAGACTGGAGAGGTGCCCGAGTGGTTAAAGGGGACGGACTGTAAATCCGTTAGCTTAGCTTACGTTGGTTCGAATCCAACCCTCTCCACCACTGCCGGCCCGGAAGCCCTGAAACGCGAAAAGCATCGGAAACGAAAAGCGCATGGCGCTTTTCCCGTGAATCCGGTACTTCAGTGCAAGGCGCGGGTATAGCTCAGTGGTAGAGCAGCAGCCTTCCAAGCTGAATATGCGGGTTCGATTCCCGCTACCCGCTCCAGATACTGATCCCCACGATCGGCAACCCGGACACTGCTCGGCCCAGACGCTGCGCGACCATGCACACAGCGCTTCAGGGCATCGATATCAGCCGCGTCAGCTGTTGAAAGCGGAAGCCACCTGATGCTGCTGCGGCACCTGGCCGTTCGGCGTCAGCTTGTCGACGATGCCGGGCAGGGCGGTGGACAATTGCTGCAGCAGTTCCTGCTCGTTCATGCCGGTGCGCTGCGCGATCTCGCGGATCACTGCCGGACCGAGCGCCGAGCCGAGATCGCCCGGATTGATCGACTGGTTCTGGCCGGTGCCGACCCAGGAATCGGCGACGTTGCCTTGGCCGGCATCCCTGAGCTTGTCGAGCAGGCCGCCCAGGCCGCCGAGCAGGCCGCCATCGGCCGACGTCGTGCCGGCGGGGGTGGGTGCGGGTGCTGGAGCCTCTTGCGGCTGTTCGGCACTTTTGCCGCTCAGCATTTTTCCGACCAGCAGCGCACCGAGCGCGATCATCATCGGTTTGGTGATGTTGCCGCCGGGAACGGCGTTGTCAAAAAGTCCCATAGTGGATCCTCCATCTCGACCAAGCCCAGCCCATCTCTGACAATGGCGCATCCGGGCGGAATTTCAAGCTGGCTTGAGCTTTTGACAATCATATGAAAATGTCGGACCGGCGGGGGATGGAGAGGAAAAAATGGGTATCATCAGCTGGATCATTCTCGGCGCTATCGCCGGGTTCCTTGGCAGCAAGATCGTCAACAAGACCGGCCAGGGCCTGATCATGGATATCGTGCTCGGCATTGTCGGTGCCATCGTCGGCGGTGTGATCTGCAGCCAGATCTTTGGCGTGGGTGTTACCGGCCTGAACATCTCCAGCCTGATCGTCGCGGTGGTTGGCGCGGTGGTTGTCCTGTGGGCCTACCATCAGTTCAGCGGGCGCCGGATCTAGGGCCAGCCGGATCGTCTGAAATTCGAATTTCCGCCGAGGAGGCAAGGCCGCCTTCAGGCTTGTCTATTGCTGATGCTACGCGACCAAGGTCAGCCGGCGCTTGCGCTGGTCCAGCGACACGATGGTCAGCCCGCTGCCCACCACCAGCAGGATGCCGCAGACCGCCAGCGCATTGGGGAACTGCCCGAACACCAGCAGGCCCGAAATGACGGCCCAGACGGTGAAGCTGTAATAGAACGGCGCCACCGCGCTGGTCGGCCCGACGCGGTAGGCCATGAAGATGAAGAAGTGGCCGAAGATCAGGAAAAACCCGGCACCGGCCATCAGCAGCAGATGGCGCGCCTCAGGCATGACCCAGCGCTCTGACGCCAGATGCGCCGCGCCCGCTCCGATCAGCACCACCACGACAGCGGAAATCGCCACGATCATCCCCGGCACTTCGGCCGGGACACGTCTGCCGGCAAGGTCGCGCGCGGCTGCCAGCGCCGCATTGCCGAGCGCCAGCAGCGCGTAGACCGAAATGCCTTGCATGGTCGGCTGCGCCACCATCAGCGCGCCGATGAAGCCGAGCCCGATCAGCGCCATGCGCTGTCCACCGATGCGCTCGCCAAAAAGGATCGACGAGCCGACCAGCATCAGCAGCGGCGTGATTTGTCCAAGCGCCGTGGAATCCGCGATCTGCATGTTGGCGAGCGCCACGACATAACAAAGGATCGCCGCCATCTCGAGCAGGTTCCTACGCAGCACATGGCCGTCGAAGATCAGTGGGATCTGCTTGCCGTAGCCCAGCAGGAACAGCAGCGGGAAGCCCCACAGCGTTGCCGCGACCCCGCGCAGGAACAGCACCTCGTAGGATGGCAAGCCAGCCGTCGCGAGCTTCATCATCGTATCGTTGACAAGATACGACCCGGTCGAGACGATCATGAACAGCGGGCCGCGGATCGAGGCAGGGATGAAATGCATGGCGTCAGGAGATCAGACCTCTGCTGCCGCCGCAATGGGCCATCAACTGGCCGTGAACCAGACAGGGATTGGCGGGCAGAAGCCTTGGATGCCGGGTCCTATCGATCGGCCGGGCACCCATTCCATTTCACCCATTGCCTTCCTATATCAGCGCCACATCCCCGCAATCGGATCCCAGGTTCGGACTGAGTGAGACGGCACCCGGCCAAAAGACGCTTGTGTTTTTTGGCCTTTGTCGCTAATCGCCCCGCATTCGACTGAACTGAAGGTCAAGGCCGTCCAAGGAAAGAGACTATGGCAAAAGGTAAATTCGAGCGCACTAAGCCTCATGTGAACATCGGCACGATTGGTCACGTTGACCATGGCAAGACGTCGCTGACGGCGGCGATCACGAAGTATTTTGGCGAGTACAAGCGCTACGACCAGATCGATGCGGCGCCGGAAGAGAAGGCACGCGGCATCACGATCTCGACGGCTCACGTCGAATACGAGACGGCCAACCGCCACTACGCTCACGTCGACTGCCCCGGCCACGCCGACTATGTGAAGAACATGATCACCGGTGCGGCGCAGATGGACGGCGCGATCCTGGTCGTGTCGGCCGCCGACGGCCCGATGCCGCAGACCCGCGAGCACATCCTGCTTGCCCGTCAGGTCGGCGTGCCGTCGATCGTGGTGTTCCTGAACAAGGTCGACCAGGTCGACGACGCCGAGCTGCTCGAACTGGTCGAGCTCGAGGTTCGCGAGCTTCTGTCGAAGAACGAATTCCCGGGCGACGACATTCCGATCGTCAAGGGTTCGGCGCTGGCTGCTCTCGAGGATTCGAACAAGACGATCGGCGAGGACGCGATCCGCGAGCTGATGGCTCAGGTCGACGCCTACATCCCGACGCCGGTTCGCCCGCTCGACAAGCCGTTCCTGATGCCGATCGAGGACGTGTTCTCGATCTCGGGCCGTGGCACGGTCGTGACCGGCCGCGTCGAGCGCGGCGTGGTCAAGGTTGGCGAGGAACTCGAGATCATCGGCATCCGTCCGACGACCAAGACGACCTGCACGGGCGTCGAGATGTTCCGCAAGCTGCTCGATCAGGGCCAGGCTGGCGACAACATCGGCGCGCTGCTGCGTGGCGTTGACCGTGAAGGTGTCGAGCGCGGCCAGGTTCTGGCCAAGCCCGGTACGGTGAAGCCGCACAAGAAGTTCGTGGCCGAAGCCTACATCCTGACCAAAGACGAAGGTGGCCGCCACACGCCGTTCTTCACCAACTACCGTCCGCAGTTCTACTTCCGCACGACTGACGTGACCGGCATCGTGTCGCTGCCGGCCGGCACCGAGATGGTGATGCCTGGCGACAACATCACGGTCGATGTCGAGCTGATCGTGCCGATCGCCATGGAAGAGAAGCTGCGCTTCGCCATCCGTGAAGGCGGCCGCACCGTCGGTGCCGGCATCGTCGTCACCATTAAAGAATAATTAGACTTAAACCGATCTGTCGCGGGCGCGGAGTTGCCCGCGCCGCGCCAGAACAAGGAAGTGACGCATGAACGGACAGAATATCCGCATCCGCCTGAAGGCGTTTGATCACCGCGTGCTCGACGCCTCGACGAAAGAAATCGTGTCGACGGCAAAGCGCACCGGAGCAAACGTCCGCGGCCCCATTCCGCTGCCGACGCGGATCGAAAAATTCACGGTCAACCGGTCGCCTCACGTCGACAAGAAGAGCCGCGAGCAGTTCGAGATGCGCACGCACAAGCGTCTGCTCGACATCGTCGATCCGACCCCGCAGACAGTCGATGCTTTGATGAAGCTCGATCTGGCCGCCGGCGTCGATGTCGAGATCAAGCTCTAAGGGAATGAGAGCGCGGTGAGGGGCGGTGCCCCTGGCCCGGAACTCTAAAGGAATTGAACCGATGCGTTCAGGTGTGATTGCAAAGAAGGTGGGAATGACCCGCATCTACAACGATGCCGGGGAACATGTTCCCGTCACCGTTCTCCAGATGGAGAACTGCCAGGTCGTGGCGCAGCGCACGCAGGAGAAGAATGGCTACACCGCCGTTCAGCTCGGCGTTGGCCTCGCCAAGGTGAAGAACACGTCGAAGGCGCTGCGCGGCCATTTCGCGACCGCTTCCGTCGAGCCCAAGGCGAAGGTTGCTGAGTTCCGCGTCTCCGCCGACAACATGATCGATGTCGGCGCCGAGATCACCGTCGAGCACTTCGTCGCCGGCCAGAAGGTCGATGTGACGGGCACGACGATCGGCAAGGGCTTCCAGGGCGTCATCAAGCGCCACCACATGGGTGGTGGCCGCGCGACGCACGGTAACTCGGTCTCGCACCGTACGCACGGTTCGACCGGCCAGCGTCAGGACCCGGGCAAGGTGTTCAAGGGCAAGCATATGGCTGGCCACATGGGCGACACCCGCGTCACCACACAGAATGTCGAGATCGTTTCGACCGACGCTGATCGCGGCCTGATCCTGATCCGCGGAGCGGTTCCCGGATCGAAGGGCGCTTGGATCCTGGTCCGCGACGCGGCCAAGGTGGCACTGCCGGCCAATGCGCCGAAGCCTGCCGCGATCCGCGCCGCCACGAAGAATGAGGCTCCGGCCACAGAGGGAGCGGAATAATGGATCTCAAGATCACAACGCTCGGCGGTAAAGACGCCGGCAAGGTGGAACTCTCTGACGGGATTTTCGGCCTTGACCCGCGCGAGGACATTCTGCAGCGCGTCGTGCGCTGGCAGCTTGCCAAGAAGCAGCAGGGCACGCACAAGTCCAAGGGCCGCGCCGAAATCGCGCGCACCGGCGCCAAGATGTACAAGCAGAAGGGTACGGGCCGCGCCCGCCACCATTCGGCACGCGCTCCGCAGTTCCGTGGCGGCGGCAAGGCCCACGGCCCGGTTGTTCGCAGTCATGAGCACGATCTGCCCAAGAAGGTTCGTGCGCTTGGCCTCAAGCATGCTCTCTCGGCCAAGGCCAAGAGCGCTTCGATCATCGTCATCGACGAACTGAAGCTGACCGAGGCCAAGACCAAGGCGCTGATCGCGAATTTCGCGACGCTGGGCCTGACCAACGCCTTGGTGATTGGCGGCGCCGAGCTTGACAAGAACTTCAAGCTGGCAGCGACCAACATTCCCAACATCGACGTGCTGCCCATCCAGGGCATCAACGTCTACGACATTCTGCGCCGCGGCACGCTGGTCCTTTCCAAGGCCGCCGTCGAGGCTCTCGAGGAGCGCTTTAAATGACCGACCTTCGTCACTACGACGTGATCGTCAGCCCGGCGATCACTGAAAAGTCGACCATGGCTTCCGAGCAGAACCAGGTCGTCTTCAACGTCGCCAAGAAGGCGTCGAAGCCGGAAATCAAGGCCGCCGTCGAAGCGCTGTTCGGCGTCAAGGTGATGGCCGTGAACACACTTGTCCGCAAGGGCAAGATCAAGCGCTTCCGCGGCACGATCGGCCGCCAGAGCGACGTCAAGAAGGCGATCGTGACGCTGGCCGACGGCCAGTCGATCGACGTCGCGACGGGTCTCTGAGCTAGGCCGCGAGGACAACAACAATGGCACTGAAAAAATTCAACCCGGTAACGCCGAGCACCCGACAGCTGGTTATCGTCGACCGCTCGGGCCTCTACAAGGGCAAGCCCGTCAAGGGCCTGACCGAGGGCCTGACCAAGTCGGGCGGCCGCAACAATCACGGCCGCATCACCGCCCGCTTCATCGGCGGTGGTCACAAGCGTTCGTACCGCATCATCGACTTCAAGCGCCGCAAGTTCGACGTCGTCGGCACGGTCGAGCGCATTGAATACGATCCGAACCGCACCGCCTTCATCGCGCTGATCAAGTACGACGATGGCGAGCTGTCCTACATCATCGCCCCGCAGCGCCTCGCCGCCGGCGACAAGATCGTGGCCGGCGAAGCGGTCGACGTGAAGCCAGGCAATGCGATGCCGCTGGCATCGATGCCGGTCGGCACGATCGTCCACAACATCGAGCTGAAGCCAGGCAAGGGCGCCCAGGTTGCCCGTTCGGCCGGCGGTTACGCACAGCTCGTCGGTCGCGACCAGGGCATGGCGATCCTGCGCCTCAATTCGGGCGAGCAGCGTGTCGTTCACGGCTCCTGCATGGCCACCGTCGGCGCCGTGTCGAACCCCGACCACGGCAACATCAACGACGGCAAAGCCGGCCGCACGGTTTGGCGTGGCAAGCGTCCGCACAATCGCGGCGTGACCATGAATCCGGTCGACCATCCGCACGGCGGTGGTGAAGGCCGCACCTCCGGTGGCCGTCATCCGGTCAGCCCGTGGGGCAAGCCGACCAAGGGCAAGAAGACGCGGTCCAACAAGGCGACCGACAAGTTCATCCTGCGCTCGCGCCATCAGCGCAAGAGCTAAGAAGAGGTAACGCCAAGTGACTCGTTCTATTTGGAAAGGCCCCTTCATCGACGGCTACCTTCTCAAGAAGGTGGACAAGGTTCGTGAAGGTGGTCGCAATGAGGTGATCAAGATGTGGAGCCGCCGCTCCACCATCCTGCCGCAGTTCGTCGGCTTCACCTTCGGTGTCTACAACGGCCAGAAGCATGTTCCCGTTTCGGTGAACGAGGACATGGTCGGTCATAAGTTCGGTGAATTCGCTCCGACGCGGACTTATTACGGTCACGGCGCGGATAAGAAGGCGAAGAGGAAATAATCATGGGCAAGGCCAAAGCTCCGCGCAGGCTTGCTGACAACGAAGCGCGCGCCGTGTTGCGCACGATCCGTATCAGCCCGCAGAAGCTGAACCTCGTTGCCGCGCTTATCCGCGGCAAGAAGGTCGCGACAGCGCTTTCCGACCTCGAATTCTCGGCCAAGCGGATTTCCGGCACGGTCAAGAAGACGCTGGAATCGGCGATCGCCAACGCGGAAAACAACCACGACCTCGATGTCGATGCGCTGGTGGTGGCGGAAGCCTATGTCGGCAAGTCGATTGTCATGAAGCGGTTCCACGCTCGTGGTCGTGGTCGCGCCAGCCGTATCGAGAAGCCGTTCTCGCACCTCACGATCGTCGTTCGTGAAGTCGAAGAAAAAGGGGAGGCCGCATAATGGGCCAGAAAGTCAATCCGATCGGTCTTCGCCTCGGCATCAACCGCACCTGGGATTCGCGCTGGTTCGCGAACACCGGCGAGTACGGCAAGCTGCTGCATGAGGACATCAAGATCCGCAAGTATCTTGAGAAGGAACTCAAGCAGGCCGCGATCTCCAAGGTCGTGATCGAGCGTCCGCACAAGAAGTGCCGCGTCACCATCCATGCGGCGCGCCCGGGCCTGATCATCGGCAAGAAGGGCGCCGACATCGAGAAGCTTCGCAAGAAGCTGATGGAGATGACGAAGTCCGAGACGCACCTCAACATCGTCGAAGTGCGCAAGCCGGAAATCGACGCGACCCTGGTCGCCCAGTCGATCGCCCAGCAGCTCGAGCGCCGTATCGCGTTCCGCCGCGCCATGAAGCGCGCCGTGCAGTCGGCGATGCGCCTCGGTGCCGAAGGCATCCGCATCAACTGCTCGGGCCGTCTCGGCGGCGCCGAAATCGCGCGCATGGAGTGGTACCGCGAAGGCCGCGTGCCGCTGCACACGCTGCGCGCCGATGTCGACTACGGCACCGCCGAGGCGAATACGGCGTACGGCATCTGCGGCGTGAAGGTCTGGGTATTCAAGGGCGAGATCCTCGAGCACGATCCGATGGCTTCGGAACGTCGCGCCACCGAGGGTGACGCCGCGCATGGCGGTGGTGGTGATCGCGAACGCGGTCGTCGTCGCGAAAACGCCTGAGACATTTAGGAATTTGGAGTTAGAACGATGCTGCAGCCAAAGCGCACAAAGTTCCGCAAGCAGTTCAAGGGCCGTATCCATGGTACCGCAAAGGGCGGCACCAACCTGGATTTCGGTGGTTTCGGGCTGAAGGCGCTTGAGCCGAACCGCGTCACCGCGCGTGAGATCGAGGCGGCCCGCCGCGCGATCACTCGCGAAATGAAGCGCGCTGGCCGTGTCTGGATCCGTATTTTCCCGGATCTGCCGGTCACGTCGAAGCCGACCGAAGTCCGCATGGGCAAGGGCAAGGGTGCCGTCGACTACTGGGCGGCGCGCGTCAAGCCGGGCCGCATCATGTTCGAGATCGACGGCGTCAGTGAAGAAACCGCCCGTGAGGCGCTGCGTCTCGGCGCGGCCAAGCTCTCGGTCAGGACGCGCTTCGTACAGCGCATCGCAGAATAAGGACGGGCTGATCATGAAAGCCGAAGACATCCGGACCAAGACCCAGGACCAGCTGACCGACGACCTGGCCAGCCTGAAGAAGGAGCAGTTCAACCTGCGCTTCCAGAAGGCCACCGGCCAGCTCGAGAAGACCGCGCGCGTGAGGCAGGTTCGTAAGGACATTGCGCGTATCAAGACCATCGCTGCGGAAAAGTCCGCGGCCAAGAAGGCTTAAGGACGAAAACCATGCCAAAGCGCATTCTGCAGGGCACCGTCGTCAGCGACAAGAACGAGAAGACGGTTGTCGTCAAGGTCGAACGGCGCTTCACGCATCCCGTGATGAAGAAGACCGTGCGCATGACCAAGAAGTACAAGGCGCACGACGAGAACAACGCCCACAAGGTTGGCGATCAGGTGTTCATCCAGGAATCGAAGCCGATTTCCAAGGACAAGCGCTGGATCGTGGTCTCTTCGGACCAGGCGTAAACAAACGAATTTTGGACAGACCGGGGAGGGGTGAAGAACCCGTCCCGTTAGAAAAGAAGAAGGCGGCCAGTCATGATTCAGATGCAAACAAACCTCGACGTGGCGGATAATTCCGGCGCGCGTCGTGTCATGTGCATCAAGGTGCTGGGCGGCTCGAAGCGGAAATACGCTTCCGTGGGCGACATCATCGTGGTGTCCATCAAGGAAGCCATTCCGCGCGGCCGCGTTAAGAAGGGCGATGTGATGAAGGCGGTCGTGGTTCGCACGGCCAAGGACATCCGCCGCCCGGACGGCAGCGTGATCCGTTTCGACAAGAACGCGGCCGTTCTCGTCGACAACAAGAAAGAGCCGATCGGCACGCGTATCTTCGGACCGGTTCCGCGCGAACTCCGCGCCAAGAACCACATGAAGATCATCTCGCTCGCGCCTGAAGTGCTGTAAGGAGCCGGACCAATGCAAAAGATTAGAAAAGGCGACAAGGTCGTCGTGCTGGCCGGCAAGGACAAGGGCCGTTCGGGCGAAGTCCTCTCGGTTCAGCCGAAGGATGACACCGCGCTGGTGCGCGGCGTCAACATGATCCGTCGTCACCAGAAGCAGTCCCAGTCCCAAGAGGGCGGGATCATCACCAAGGAAGCGCCGATCCAGCTGTCGAACATCGCGCTGGCCGACCCCAAGGATGGCAAGCCGACCCGCGTCGGTTTCATCTTCCAGAAGGACGGCAAGAAGGTGCGCGTCGCCAAGCGCTCGGGAGAAGTCATCAATGGCTAAGGCTCAAACCAAGCAGGCGACTGCCGCCAACACGCCGCGTCTGAAGCAGGTCTACAACGAGACCATCCGCAAGGCGCTGCAGGAGCAGTTCGGCTACGACAACGACATGCAGGTTCCGCGCCTCGACAAGATCGTGCTGAACATGGGCGTTGGCGAAGCGACCGCCGATTCCAAGAAGCCCTCGGTTGCCGCCGAGGACCTTGCGATGATCGCCGGCCAGAAGGCCGTCGTCACCCGCGCCCGCAATTCGATCGCAGGCTTCAAGGTCCGCGAGAACATGCCGATCGGCGCCAAGGTCACGCTGCGCAAGGAACGTATGTACGAGTTCCTCGACCGCCTCGTGAACATCGCGCTGCCGCGCGTCCGCGACTTTCGCGGACTGAACCCAAAGAGCTTCGATGGCCGTGGCAACTACGCCATGGGCATCAAGGAGCACATCGTGTTCCCGGAGATCAACTACGACAAGGTTGATCAGATCTGGGGCATGGACGTCATCGTTTGTACGACTGCGAAGACGGACGACGAAGCCCGGGCATTGCTCAAGGCTTTCAACTTCCCCTTCCGCCAGTAACGGCAGCGAGAAAAGGAAAAATCTGAAATGGCAAAGACCAGCTCAGTCGAGAAGAACAACAGGCGCCGCAAGCTTGCCGACCAGTACGGTCCCAAGCGCGCTGCCCTGAAGGCGATCATCATGGACCAGTCCAAGCCGATGGAGGAGCGCTTCCGCGCTCAGCTCAAGCTTGCTGCCCTGCCGCGCAACTCGGCCAAGATCCGCATCCGCAACCGCTGCGAAGTCACCGGCCGTCCGCGTGCCTACTATCGCAAGCTCAAAGTATCGCGCATCGCGCTTCGTGATCTCGGCAACAACGGCCAGATCCCGGGCCTGGTCAAGTCGAGCTGGTAAGGAGGACATAACATGTCATTGAGCGATCCTCTCGGCGATATGCTGACCCGCATCCGCAACGCCTATGGCCGCAAGAAGTCGAGTGTCTCGACGCCGGCCTCGCGTCTGCGCACCCGCGTCCTCGACGTGCTGAAGGCTGAAGGCTATATCCGCGACTACAGCCAGACCGACTTCGACAACGGCAAGTCCGAAATCGAGATCGAGCTGAAGTATTTCGACGGGGCTCCGGTCGTGCGCGAAATCGCCCGCGTCTCGAAGCCTGGCCGCCGCGTTTACGTCTCGGCCAAGTCGATCCCGCACGTCGCCAACGGCCTCGGCATCGCCATCCTTTCGACGCCGAAGGGCGTGATGGCAGATCACGAAGCTCGCGAACAGAACGTCGGCGGCGAGATCCTCTGCCAGATCTTCTGATCTGGCAGCTGACCGCAAAGTGGAATCCGGTCTTCGGATCGTTCCGAAGACAGAGACCTGAAACAAGAGAAGTGACGAGGACAACAAAATGTCTCGTATTGGAAAGAAACCCGTTTCGCTGCCGCAGGGCGTGACCGCGACCGTCAACGGCCAGACCGTGACGGCGAAGGGCCCCAAGGGCGAGCTGAAGTTCGTGGTGAACGACGAAGTCCTGGTCAAGATGGAAGGCAGCGAGATCGCTGTCCAGCCTCGCGACCAGACCAAGACCGCCCGCTCGAAGTGGGGCATGTCGCGCACGCAGATCGTCAACATCCTGCACGGCGTCAAGGACGGTTTCGAGAAGAAGCTCGAAATCACCGGCGTCGGCTATCGCGCCGCCTTGCAGGGCAAGAACCTGCAGCTGGCACTTGGCTTCAGCCATGACGTCGTCTACGAGACGCCGGCCGGCATCACCATCACCGTGCCTAAGCCGACCGAGATCACCGTTGCCGGCATCGACAAGCAGCAGGTCGGCCAGGTGGCTGCGGAGATCCGCGAATACCGTGGCCCCGAGCCCTACAAGGGCAAGGGCGTCCGCTACGCTGGCGAGAAGATCGTCCGCAAGGAAGGCAAGAAGAAGTAATAGGCCTGGCCCCGGGAAGTCGCGGACTTTTCGGAAGGGGCCAAGCCAACGAACTGTAACGCCGCGGGGAGCGGTCGCGGGAGGCGCTTTTCGCCTGCCGCATATGGCGGCCCCCGTTTTGTGAAGGCAAGGAAGACCATCATGGGTATCAAGGAAGCCATTCAGCGTCGTGCGCAGCGCGTCCGCCGCCAGATCAAGAAGGTCGCCGGCGACCGCCCGCGTCTGTCGGTTCATCGCACGTCTAAGAACATCTACGTGCAGGTCATCGACGACGCCAAGGGCCACACCATCGCCGCCGCCTCGACGCTGGAGAAGGACCTCAAGGGTTCGCTCAAGACCGGGGCCGACACAGCCGCCGCCGCCGCGATCGGCAAGCTGATCGCCGAGCGTGCCGCCAAGGCCGGCGTCAAGGAAGTCGTCTTCGACCGTGGCCCGTACATCTATCACGGCCGTGTCAAGGCGCTGGCTGAAGCTGCCCGCGAAGGCGGCCTCAGCTTCTGACGCATGATCCCGAAAAGTTGCAGACTTTTCGGATAAGATCATGCAAAGGAGAGAAATTCACCGTCGGCGACCCAAAGCGACGCCGGCAATCAGCAACCCGTGCTTCCGGAAAAGAACAAGGAACAGGATATGGCACAGGAACGTAGGGAAGGCGGCCGCGGCCGCGAGCGTGAGCGCGAAGAGCGCGACGACGGGATGGTGGACAAGCTGGTCCACATCAATCGCGTCGCCAAGGTCGTCAAGGGTGGCCGCCGCTTCGGCTTCGCCGCACTCGTCGTTGTCGGCGACCAGAAAGGCCGCGTCGGCTTCGGTCACGGCAAGGCACGCGAAGTGCCGGAGGCCATCCGCAAGGCAACCGAATCGGCAAAGCGCGACATGATCTTCGTGCCGCTGCGCTCAGGCCGTACGCTGCACCATGACGTCGAAGGACGCTGGGGCGCCGGACGTGTTCTGCTGCGCGCCGCCAAGCAGGGTACCGGCATCATCGCTGGCGGCCCGATGCGCGCCGTCTTCGAGACGCTCGGCATGCATGACGTGGTCGCCAAGTCGATGGGGTCGTCGAACCCCTACAACATGGTTCGCGCCACCTTCGACGCGCTGAAGAGCCAGATGCATCCCAAGGATGTGGCTGCTGCGCGCGGCATCAAGTATTCGACCCTTCAGGCCCGCCGCGGCACCGCCGTTGCGGCTGAAGAATAGTCGATCTGACCAGGGATTTTGACCATGGCCAAGAAAGCAACCAAGACCATCACCGTTGAGCAGATCGGTTCGCCGATCCGCCGTCCGAAGGAACAGCGCGCGACGCTGGTCGGCCTCGGCCTCAACAAGATGCACAAGCAGCGCACGCTGGAAGATACGCCTTCCGTGCGCGGCATGATCGCCGCCGTTCAGCATCTCGTCCGCGTCGTGGACGAGGGCTGAGCCAAAGCGCAGGAGAACTCAGATGAAACTCAATGATCTGCGTGACAAGGACGGCGCGACGCATTCCAAGAAGCGTCTCGGCCGCGGCATCGGTTCCGGCTCGGGCAAGACCGCCGGTCGCGGCGTCAAGGGCCAGAAGGCACGCTCCGGCGTCGCCATCAACGGCTTCGAGGGTGGCCAGATGCCGCTCTACAGGCGCCTGCCGAAGCGTGGCTTCAATAACCTCTTCGCCAAGAGCTTCGTTGTCGTCTCGCTGGCCCGCATCCAGGAAGCCGTCGATGCCAAGAAGCTCGACGCCAAGGCAACCGTGACGGCCGAGGCGCTTGTCGCCGCCGGTGTTATCCGCCGCGTCAAGGACGGCGTGCGCGTGCTGTCCGATGGCGAACTCAAGGCGAAGCTCGCCTTCGACGTGGCCGGTGCTTCCAAGGCTGCGATCGAGAAGATCGAAAAGGCCGGCGGCTCGGTCAAATTGCCTGAAAAGGCAGCTGCCGAGTAACGGCAATTTGAAGCGTGATCGGCGGAAACGGGATCCCGTTCTGCTCACGATTGCGCTTTGATCTGCTCAATTAAGCGGCCGCGTCAACGCGGCCGCTTGCATGTTTAGAGCCCGGAGCTTATCTCGTGAGCTTCGGTGAAACGCACCGCCTGACCTCACGGGCCATCAAGCGTTACCAAGCGGAGAATCAGGCATGGCTTCGGCTGCTGAACAACTAGCCTCGAATCTGAATTTCTCGGCCTTCGCCAAGGCGGAGGATCTCAAGAAACGCATCTGGTTCACCATTGGCGCGTTGCTTGTGTACCGCCTCGGCACCTACATCCCGCTTCCCGGCATCAACCCCGACGCCTTCGCCCAGGCCTTCTCCTCGCAGAGCAAGGGCGTGCTCGGCATGTTCAACATGTTCGCCGGCGGCGCCGTGCAGCGCATGGCTATCTTCGCACTCGGCATCATGCCGTACATCTCCGCCTCCATCATCATGCAGCTGATGACGTCGGTCATCCCGTCGCTGGAAGCGCTGAAGAAGGAAGGCGAGCAGGGCCGCAAGGTCATCAACCAGTACACGCGTTACGGCACCGTGCTGCTGGCACTGGTGCAGGCCTATGGCATTTCCGTGGGTCTCGAGAACGGCAACGGCATCGTCAGCGATCCCGGCATGTTCTTCCGCATCTCCACCGTCGTCACGCTGGTCGGCGGCACCATGTTCCTGATGTGGCTTGGCGAGCAGATCACAGCGCGCGGCATTGGCAACGGCATTTCGCTGATCATCTTCTCCGGCATCGTCGCCGGCCTGCCGCATGCTATCTCGGGCACTCTGGAACTCGGCCGCACCGGCGCCCTGTCGACCGGCCTGATACTGGCGATCATCGTCCTGGCCATTGTCGTCATCGCGCTCATCGTGTTCTTCGAGCGCGCCCAGCGCCGCCTGCTGATCCAGTATCCGAAGCGCCAGGTCGGCAACCGCATGTTCCAGGGCGATACTTCGCACTTGCCGCTGAAGCTTAACACGTCGGGCGTCATCCCGCCGATCTTCGCTTCCTCGCTGCTGCTGCTGCCGGCCACAGTCGCCGGCTTCTCGCAGGCGACCAACATGCCGGCCTGGGCGAGCACCATCCTGGCTTCGCTTGGCCACGGCCAGCCGCTCTACATGGCATTCTACGCGGCGATGATCGTGTTCTTCGCCTTCTTCTACACAGCGATTGTCTTCAATCCGAAGGACACCGCCGACCAGCTCAAGAAGCATTCGGGCTTCATCCCGGGCTATCGTCCGGGCGAGCGAACCGCCGATTACATCGATTACGTTCTCACCCGCATCACCGTCGTCGGCGCCATCTACCTGGTGCTGGTGTGCCTGCTGCCGGAGTTCCTGATCTCGGCGACTGGCGTACCATTCTACCTTGGTGGCACATCGCTTCTGATCGTGGTCAGTGTCACGCTCGATACGGTTGCGCAGATTCAGGGCCACCTGATCGCGCACCAGTATGAAGGCCTGATCAAGAAGTCGAAGCTGCGCGGGGGGAAGAAAGCCAGATGAGGTTGATATTGCTTGGGCCGCCAGGAGCGGGCAAGGGGACACAAGCACAAAGACTGGTAGACAAACACGGCATACCCCAGCTTTCGACGGGCGACATGCTGCGTGCCGCCGTCCAGGCCGGTACCGAGGTCGGCAAGCGTGCGAAGGCGGTGATGGATGCCGGGGAACTGGTTTCCGACGCCATCGTCAACGCCATCGTCGCCGAGCGCATCGACCAGGCCGACTGCGCCAAGGGCTTCATCCTCGACGGCTACCCGCGCACGCTGGTACAGGCCGACGCGGTTGATCGGATGCTTTCGCAGCGGGGCATAGGTCTCGATACGGTCATCGAGCTGGTTGTCGACGACAGGGCTCTCGTCGGCCGCATCGTCAAGCGCGCCGAGGACGCCAAGGCCGCCGGCCACCCGGTGCGCAAGGACGACAATCCGGCGGTGTTCGAAGAGCGCCTGCGGGAGTACTACAAGAAGACCGCTCCGCTGACCGGCTACTACTACGCCAAGGGCAAGCTCAAGACGGTCGACGGCATGGCCAGCATCGACGCGGTCACCGCCGAGATCGAAGCCGTGCTGGTTGCGACCGCCAAGGCGCGGTAAGGGAATTAACGATTAGGCTTGACGGGAGCGGCCCGCTGCGGTATGGCGGCCCGTCTTCCTATCAGGCGCGAACTTTGCTTGTCCGCAAGGGCAAGGCAGTCGCTTTGAACTGGAAACTCCCGCAGGGGCCGGCCTCCACCGGACGCGGGGCAACTTTGACAGCGCCGGGCCTGCCTCGTTTTGAAGGTCGACCGGTCCAAATGGAGAAGAGAAGAACATGGCTCGTATAGCCGGCGTTAACATTCCGACCAACAAGCGCGTCGTCATCGCGCTCCAGTACATTCACGGCATTGGCAAGAAGTTCGCCCAGGAGATCGTCGACAAGGTCGGCATCCCGGCCGAGCGTCGCGTCAACCAGCTGACCGACGCGGAAGTGCTGCAGATCCGCGAGACCATCGACCGCGACTACCAGGTCGAGGGCGATCTGCGCCGCGAAGTGTCGATGAACATCAAGCGTCTCATGGACCTCGGTTGCTACCGCGGCCTGCGTCACCGTCGCTCGCTGCCGGTTCGCGGCCAGCGCACGCACACCAATGCACGCACCCGCAAGGGCCCGGCCAAGTCGATCGCCGGCAAGAAGAAGTAATTTAGGACAGTAAGGGAGTAGGGCAGTAAGGCAATAGGATCGGCAGACATACTGCCCTATTGCCATGTTCCCCTACTGCCTTCTCCTAGGTGGAGCCGCTGGCATTACGGCGGTGTAGAGATCAACTGAAAGGACTATCATGGCCAAGGAAGCCGCTCGTGTTCGCCGTCGCGAACGCAAGAATATCTCGTCGGGCGTTGCCCACGTCAATTCGACCTTCAACAACACGATGATCACCATCACCGACGCGCAGGGCAATTCGATCGCCTGGTCGTCGGCCGGTGCCCAGGGCTTCAAGGGTTCGCGCAAGTCGACCCCGTTCGCCGCCCAGATGGCCGCCGAGGACGTTGCCAAGAAGGCCCAGGAACACGGCATGCGCATGCTCGAAGTCGAGGTCTGCGGACCTGGCTCCGGTCGTGAATCGGCACTGCGCGCCCTGCAGGCGGCCGGCTTCACCATCACCTCGATCCGTGATGTGACGCCGATCCCGCACAATGGCTGCCGCCCGCGCAAGAAGCGCCGCGTCTAAATTTATCGAACGCCGCGCGAACGCTCACAGGGCGTTCCTCCGCGGTATTCCAGGTCGCCCGCCACGATTGGATGGTGGCGGGTCAACGGAAGGAAAGCATCATGATCCAGAAAAATTGGCAGGAACTGATCAAGCCGAACAAGATCGAGTTCTCGTCGAAGAAGAAGACGCTGACCACGCTGGTCGCCGAGCCGCTCGAGCGCGGCTTTGGCCTCACCCTCGGCAACGCGCTGCGCCGGGTGCTCCTGTCTTCGCTGCGCGGTGCGGCCGTTACCGCCGTGCAGATCGACGGCGTCCTGCATGAATTCTCGTCCATCGCCGGCGTGCGCGAGGACGTGACCGACATCGTCCTCAACATCAAGGAAATCGCCATCCGCATGGAAGGCGATGGCCCCAAGCGCATGGTCGTGCGCAAGCAGGGACCGGGTGCGGTTCTTGCAGGCGACATCCAGACAGTTGGCGACGTCGAGATTCTTAACCCGGACCACGTCATCTGCACGCTGGACGAGGGCGCTGAAATCCGCATGGAGTTCACCGTCGACACCGGCAAGGGTTACGTGCCGGCCGAGCGCAACCGCGCCGAGGACGCGCCGATCGGCCTGATCCCGGTCGACAGCCTCTATTCGCCGGTCAAGAAGGTCTCCTACAAGGTCGAGAACACCCGCGAGGGCCAGGTTCTCGATTATGACAAGCTGACCATGACCATCGAGACCGACGGTTCGATCTCGGGCGAGGACGCGGTGGCTTTCGCCGCCCGCATCCTGCAGGACCAGCTTGGCCTGTTCGTCAACTTCGACGAGCCGCAGAAGGAAGTCGCGGCGGAAGCCGTCACCGAGCTCGCCTTCAACCCGGCGCTGCTCAAGAAGGTCGACGAACTCGAGCTTTCGGTGCGTTCGGCCAACTGCCTGAAGAACGACAACATCGTCTACATCGGCGATCTCATCCAGAAGACCGAAGCCGAGATGCTGCGCACCCCGAACTTCGGCCGCAAGTCGCTGAACGAGATCAAGGAAGTGCTCGCGGCGATGGGCCTCCATCTCGGCATGGAAGTGCCGGACTGGCCGCCGGAAAACATCGAAGACCTCGCCAAGCGTTACGAAGACCAATATTGAGCATGAATTCCAAGGATCGGCGGCGTGGGCCGCCCGATCCGACGGTCATGCGGAAAACCATCAGGGGCCGCGGCCTCTTGAACAACTGAAGAAGGAAAAGAGCCATGCGCCACGGTTTCAAAGGCCGCCGCTTCGCCCGAAGCATTAGCCATCGCAAGTCGATGTTCGCCAACCTCGCCGTGTCGCTGCTCGAGCACGAGCAGATCGTCACCACCCTGCCGAAGGCGAAGGACCTGCGTCCGATCGTCGAGAAGCTGGTGACGCTCGGCAAGCGCGGCGACCTGCACGCCCGCCGCCAGGTCATTGCCCAGATCGGCAATGAAGGCGTCGTCAAGCGCCTGTTCGACACGATCGCGCCGCGCTACGCCAACCGCAATGGCGGCTACCTGCGCATCATGAAGGCGGGCTTCCGTCACGGCGACAATGCCGCGATGGCCGTCATCGAATTCGTCGATCGCGACACCTCGGCCAAGGGCGCCGGCGACCGCGCCCGCATCGAAGCCGAAGGCACCGACGAGGCCGCAGCCGCATAAGGCTCGGTCTTTCCGGAGAGAACTAAAGGGGCCTGCGGGCCCCTTTTTTGTTCGTCAGGTTTGCCGTCCATCGGCCAGCGCCAGGTACTGGCTTCCGCTCAACAGCTTCCAATCGAATGCACCCGGTACCTCTTCAGTCTTCGGGTGCGGGTATGAATAGATACTGTCGAGGACGGCTCGGGAGTCGATTTTCGCCATCGATTGCGACGGGGAGGACGCGCTCAAATATGCTTCGGCGTCTTGGTCGGCGATGAAGTCGGTGGGCACATGAAAATGCATCTGGATAGTTCCGGCGCAGATATTCATCCCGATGTCATAGCCGGACGCGGCGTAGAAAACCTTGGCCTGATCTGGTGTCCAAAGGCCGGCCTCCAGGAACTCTGATGGCTTTGTCTTTCCGCTGAAGCCGTCGAGGGAAAGTACCAAGCGATCGGTGAGAGCCTCCAAATCGCCTTTGAGGTAACCGGCCTCTTCGATTTGAAACCAGTTCATCCGGTAAGGCGGCTCGACATCAAAGGAGATTTCGAGTTTTCCGAACGTCCAGTAGTCCGGTTCGGCATGCTCAGGTATGCCGATCACGTCGGCAATCTCGGCCATTGTCATATCAGGAGAGACCGCACCCAATCTGCCGGTCTTCAAAAAGTCACGGAATGACACCAGTTGTGTTTTCATGAGGTCCGGCGAGGTTTTCGGTTTCAAGTTCAGCTGTAGCTCTTTTGCTGCTAAAAATAATCGGATTTCAGGGGCTTAGCCTTTCATTTTGCACAATCGTCGGGACAATGCGCCCGAACTTGCCTTGGAGGATTCGCGAATGCGCGCCAAAAGACTGTCCCTTGTTCTGCTCTGCGCCTTCATGGTGTTCGCAGCCGCGCCGGCAGTGAGGCAAGCGCTTGCCGAGGACGCCGCCGCTCCCAAGGCTGATCCTGGTCTCTCCGATGTGCTGACCGACCTGTTGCACGGCGTCGAGGGCGAAAACTCGACCTCCGGCCCGGACAAGCGGGTGCCGTTCGGCCGCGAGGAAGTGCAGCTCTCGTTCGCTCCTCTGGTCAAGCAGACCGCGCCCGCCGTGGTCAACGTCTATGCATCGCAGACAGCCAAGGTGACGTCGCCTTTTGAGGGCGACCCGTTCTTCGAGGAGTTTTTCGGCCGTGCGCAGCCGCGCGCGCAGTCGTCGCTGGGATCGGGCGTGCTCGTCGATCCGAGCGGCGTCGTCGTCACCAACTTCCACGTCATCAAGGATGCCGATGAGGTCAAGGTGGCAACCGCCGATGGCCGTGAATTCACCAGCAAGGTCATGCTCAAGGACGAAACGCTGGATCTCGCCGTGCTCAAGATCGAATCCGACAAGCCGTTCCCGGTCATCGCCATTGGCGATTCCGACGCGCTCGAGGTCGGCGACCTGGTGCTGGCCATCGGCAATCCCTTCGGCGTCGGCCAGACCACCACCAGCGGCATCGTCTCCGCATTGGCCCGCAGCCATATCGGCGTCTCGGATTCGGGCTATTTCATCCAGACCGACGCCGCCATCAATCCCGGCAATTCCGGCGGCGCGCTGATCAACATGGGCGGCCAGCTGGTTGGCATCAATACCGCTATCTACAGCCGCAGCGGCGGCTCGATCGGCATCGGCTTTGCCATCCCCGCCAACATGGTGCGGGCTTTCGCCGATGCCGCCAAGGCAGGTCTCGACTTCTTCGAACGCCCCTATATCGGCGCCGAGTTCGAAGCGGTGACGCCGCAGATCGCCGAATCGCTCGGTATGGAAAAGCCGACCGGGGCTCTTGTCTCTTCTGTCGAGGCCACGGGACCTGCCGGCAAGGCGGGGCTGAAGGCGGGCGATGTCGTGCTGCAGATCAACGGCAAGCCCGTCGAGAGCATCGAGGCGCTGGACTATCGCATGGCGACGCTGTCGATCGGCACCAAGGCGAATTTCGCCATCCTGACCAAGGGCCAGCATGCCGCCATGGACATTGCGCTGGAGCGCGCGCCGGAGGGTGCAAAAGCCACGGAAGTGACGCTGCATGGCCGCAGCCCGTTCTCGGGCGCCAAGGTCGCCGAACTGTCGCCGCGGCTTGCGCAGAAGCTCGGCCTGCGCACCGACCTCAAGGGCGTGACGGTGATCGACATCAACCGTGATTCGCCGGCCGCCGATTTCGGCTTCCAGCCGGGCGACATCGTGCGCGAGGTCAACGGCACCACCATCGACACCGCCGCGACGCTGGCGCAGATAGCCCAGCAGGATACGCGCTGGTGGCGCTTTACCGTCGAGCGCGGCGGGCAGATACTGCGCCAGGTGTTGCGCTATTAAGCTGATCGCCCCATCTTCAGAGCATGATCCCGAAAAGTGGGAACCGGTTTTCGTATAAGATCATGCTCCAAAAAGAGAGCGATCATGCTCCAACCAGAAGACCTACATGGCCGATCTGTTCAGTGTCGATGAACCGGAGAAGGCGCCGCCCGGGCGGCCGCTTGCCGACCGGTTGCGGCCGAGGCACCTTGGCGAGGTCGTCGGCCAGGAGCACCTGACCGGTCCCGATGGCGCCCTGACCCGTTTGATCGGCTCTGGTTCGCTCGGCTCGATGATCTTCTGGGGCCCCCCCGGAACCGGCAAGACCACGGTGGCGAGGCTGCTCGCCGGCGAGACCAGCCTTGCCTTCGAGCAGATATCGGCGGTCTTCTCCGGCGTCGCTGACCTGAAGAAGGTGTTCGAGGCGGCCAAGCTGCGCCGCGCCAACGGCCGCCAGACCCTGCTTTTCGTCGACGAGATCCATCGCTTCAACCGCGCCCAGCAGGATTCCTTTCTCCCTGTCATGGAGGATGGGACGGTTGTCCTAGTTGGCGCGACAACCGAGAATCCATCCTTCGAACTGAACGCCGCCTTGCTGTCGCGCGCGCGCGTCATGGTCTTTCATTCGCTTGGCGAGGAGAGCATCGCCAAGTTGATGATGCGCGCGGAGGAGACGGAGGGCAGGGCGCTTCCGCTCGACGAAGACGCGCGGGTGATGCTGATCCGCATGAGCGATGGCGATGGACGCGCCTCGCTGACGCTCGCCGAGGAAGTCTGGCGTGCCGCCAAGCCTGGCGAGGTCTTCGATCCCGAAGGGCTGCAGCGCATCGTGCAGCGCCGCGCGCCAATTTACGACAAGGGCCAGGACGGCCACTACAATTTGATCTCGGCGCTGCACAAATCGGTGCGTGGCTCCGATCCCGATGCCGCACTCTACTATCTCGCCCGCATGTTCGATGCCGGCGAGGATCCGCTCTATCTCGGCCGCCGGCTGGTGCGCATGGCGATGGAGGACATCGGCCTTGCCGATCCGCAGGCGCTGGTCATCGCCAACGCCGCCAAGGACGCCTATGACTATCTGGGCTCGCCGGAGGGCGAACTCGCCTTTGCCGAGGCCACCGTCTATCTCGCCACCGCGCCCAAATCCAATGCCGTCTACACTGCCTTCAAGGCGGCCACGCGCGCTGCCAAGGAGCATGGCTCGCTGCTGCCGCCCAAGCATATCCTCAACGCGCCGACCAAGCTGATGAAGGAAGAGGATTACGGCGCTGGCTACCGCTACGATCACGATGAGCCGGATGCTTTTTCGGGTCAGGACTATTTTCCGGAGAAGATGGGCCGCCAGACCTTCTATGATCCGCCTGAGCGCGGCTTCGAGCGCGATATCCGCAAGCGGCTCGACTATTGGGCGAAGCTGCGCAAAGAGCGGGAATAGCAGGCTTGCGTGGCCCGGTGGTCGTGACGCTTCGAAGCGAGGCCTCGCCTTGGGGCATTTCAACCTCGGTCGTTCTCCACGCGATGCTCGCCGCCACGCTGGCGCTTATGCCGCTGCCAAAACGGCCGAAGCGGCTGGAAGAGGAGCGGGTGTCGGTCGACATTCTGACGCCGCGGCAGTTCGAGGCCTCGACAAGGCCGCCGTCGGCACCGGCTCCCTCTCCAGTGCCTGAGGCTCGAGCCCCGACGCTCCCATCAGCGCCGCCACCGGCCCCGAGTGTTCCTCAACCTCGACAGCCCACCGCTCCGGCGATGATCCGGCCGACCCAAATGCTGTCAGCCAAGACGCTTGCCGATCCGCGCAGCCGGCAGGCGCGCGCCGATCTCAAGACCTTCGCTTCCGACGAGCGCATGGTGCAATTGTGTAATCTGGAGGCCATGGACCAGATTCGGCATTGGCGCGCGGACTTTCAGCCAGAGCGCGTCGTGCCTTACGCGACGGCCGAGGAGAAAGTCGGAGGCACCACAATCGCCGCCGACGGCGCGGCTTTTCGCAGCCGTAGAAACTGGTATAATCTAAAATTCAAATGCCAGCTCGCATCAGACGGCGCAAGCGTCATCGGCTTTGAGTTCCTGGTCGGCGATCCCGTGGCCAGGGAAAAATGGGACGAGCTCGGCTTGCCGGCGGTGCATTGACGGAAGCCGGCAAATTTCACCAGGCAACTGCCAAGCCACAAAGTCGTGGCGTTGTGCGGCGACCCAAAAAACCTTATCAAGGCGCACGACCGGGCGGTGGTCGTTGCCGTGATTTGGCACACTCATTCGCAACAGGATCGCGCTCGGCGCGTGGAAAAATGACAAAAGCTCTTCGCAAATCCCTTCGCAAATTCGCCATCGCCGTACCGCTTCTCGCCCTTGGCTTCTATTTCATCCCCATCCTGACGTCGATCTTCATCGTTTGCGGCCTGATCGACGTGCTGCGCAACGACAGGAAGGATCTGGCGCTGTTCTCGGGCTACTTCCTTGGCAACGGCCTGTTCACCTGGCTGCTGTCGCCCTTCAACCTGCTGGTCGATCTGCTTTGCTACCGGAACCCCGGTGTCTGGAAGCTGGAGCAGTTTCCGGAAGACTATCAGCGCGAGGTCAATGAGGTCCTGGACATCTTCAAGGCCCGCAAGGACGAGATCATCGCCGACATCGACGCCAATTTCGGCGCCGGCCGGCGCGGCATGTATGTCTACCAGTGGTACGGCAAGCACAAGATCGACAACGTCGCCGAGTTCAACAAGGACTTCAAATACATCAAGACCATCGCTGTATCGGTCTTCAGCAAACGCGAATCGACCTCCTGGCATTTCGGTCCGCTGCGGCTCAGCCTGCGCATCCTCTACAACCTGATCCCGGTCAAAGCCGAAATCTTCGTCGAGTGCGGCAACGTCAAGAACTACTGGTATGACAATCCGCAGTTCATTTTCGACGACACGCTGCTGCACCGCTCGGTCAACGAATATGACGGCCGCCGCTACTGCGTGTTCATGGACATTATCAGGCCGTCCCCATTCCCGAGATTGATAGCAGGCATGCTCGCTGTTGTCTCCGTCAGCGTCGAGCGCATCAATTCGATGTTCTACAAGAACTGGAAGATGATCGGCTCGACCAAGCCCAAGAAGGTCGAAACCACCTGAGCTGAAATCGCCGACGCTGCCGGTTCTACCGGCAGCGTGCCAGTGTGCGAGGCCTGGTCATCTTTGCCGGCTTCTCACGTATCGCTTCGATATATATCACTTAAGCATAATATATAGAGCGACCGCCTGGAAGGGTATGTTCTTCGGCGGTATTTCAGCGCGCGGTCAACACTTGCGATGTCCGCGCATTCAAGTATAAATCCTCTTCAAGGCAGCATCGATAATTCCTCACGGGAATTTTTCCGATTCTCGTTTGGCAGAGAAGCTCCCAGATACATTAGAAATATCTAAAATTTGACTGGAGCAGATCCGTCTCTTGCTTTCTTGGCGGCTTCAAGTGACTGAGAAGAAAATACTCGGATTCTGCACTGCTTACATATGCATCGCGTTGCTCGGCGTTGCCCTGAGCGCGGCGTACATAAATCTCGAAGAACCCGTCTATTATTGGGATTTCGCAGCCTATTTCAATATGTTCAAACAGCAGGGAGCGCTGCTGGCCGATAGCCCCTCGAAATGGCTGAGCCAACTGGGTACCTCGATCGCGACGGAAGATTACGGCGTGGCGATCCTTGTGCCTCTGATGCCGTTTCACTTCATGTTTGGCGATTCAAGACTCGCCTTCGTTGCCGGAATTGTCACGGTCTATCTAGCTCCGGCGGTCCTGTTCATGGGCAGGATAAGTTATCTGGAAGCGGTCTCCGAGACACCTTCCCGAAGCTGGCTCGCGGTCTGGATCGCGGTCTTTCTCTACACGCCGTTCTGGGCGCCGACGCTGCGCGGGTTGCCCGACATTGCCGGATGCATCGCTCTCACCGCGGCGACCTATTTTCTGTGGAAGTCCAGATTCCTGACCCGTGAGCCAGTGATCAGCGGAATATCGGTCGGCGCATGCCTGTGGTTGGCGTTCATGCTGCGTCGCTGGTACGCCTATGCCGCCATCGGGATCACTGTCTCGGCAGCAATTTTTTGCTTGCAGCAGATCGCTAGAGACCGAGATTTCCCCGCCTTCCGGAAAGCGGCGTTGGGTTGCGCGTGTGTGATTTTCGTTGTTGCCGCGACCGGGTTGCACTTCCAATTGCCGCTGATCGCCAGAATTCTTGGAACCAGCTACGCCGATCTTTATAGCGGCTACAGAACGACCATCGTTACCCAGCTTGCCGGAGTGGGCTCCCGCCTCAGCTATGTCAATTGGGCGTTGATCATTGTGGGGCTTTATATCTCGGTGGTGCGCGGCAACAGGTTTTCCCTGTTCTGTGCCATTGCTTCGGTCCTCACCTTTCTTCTTTTCACCCGCACGCAGGATCCGGAACGTCATCACTCGCTGCCGATATTTCTTTGGCTCCTTCCCGCATACACACAGGCAATCGTTTCGATTGTTTCGGCGCTGGCGCTGAGATCGCGATGGTCGACCGCCGTCGTAGCCACTGTCGCCGGCTTTGCCTTTCTCGGCGCGTTTTTTCCAACCGGTCGACAGTTGCTGTCTCCGATCGGGTTCGTTTTTCCCAGCGAAGCCACGCTTCCCCTTCACCTCGACAATCTCCCCGAATACAGGCGCCTGATTGATGACCTCGTCAGCAGGATGGGGCCGGACGACCATTTTTCGGTGTTTGCTTCTGGCCCTGTCATGAGCGATGCGTTGTTATTTGGCATGGATCGGCGTCTGCTTCCGCATGTCGGATGGATTTGCCAGGTGGATAGTCGCGATCAGTTCCGGCCGGACGCACTGAAATCCAGATATGTGATCGTAACCGACCAGCCCGTTACGCACCTGCAACCCGGCGCGCAGACCTGTGTCACGCTTCCGAACCAACATATTTTTGACGGAACGGGCCTGGGCGCCGCTTACAAGCAACTCGCATCATACCGATTGTCCGGCGGGGTCAACGGTTACCTCTATGAGCAGGTACGCCCGGTCAGCGCACCGGAAATTGATTCTCTCTACGGCGAGTTCAGGAAGCGATATCCGGCCTGGACAGTGCCTGCGCAGTGACGAGCGTGTTGACTGAGCCAGGCCGTATCGCCGATCTTGCCATCCCTTAGCCGGCCTTGCACCATCGTCCTATAGCGCCACAGAGCTTCACTCCTATACATCTGATACAGTGGATATATCGGAACGGATATAACGCTGCGTTGGACGTGACAATCGCCTTGGGAGGATGAGGTGAGCGGGCGGCAGCCGACCGGTCATCATGCGGATTTCGTCCAGGCCTCCATCGCCAGCAGCGATGCGGCGCGCTCGGCGCTGGTCGCATCCTGGCGGCGCTCAATGACCGTGCACGGTCTCGATCCGGCCGAACGCAAGGCGCCTCGACGCCTCACCGAAGGCGAGTTGAGCGAGGCCCGGCGCCGCATCGAGCCTCTGCTTCGCGCCGCGGATGCGAGCCTCGATCGTCTATACCTGGCTGTAGGCGGCGTTGGCTGCTGCGTCCTGCTGGCCGACCGCGACGGCATTCCCGTCGAACGTCGTGGCGCCGTCGCCGATAACGACACGTTCGATGAGTGGGGGTTGTGGACAGGCACTGTATGGAGCGAGGACTCCGAGGGCACCAACGGCATCGGCACATGTCTCGCCGACCAGCGTGCGCTGACTATTCACCGTGATGAGCACTTCTTTGCGAGCAACACGCTGCTCAGTTGCACGACGGCGCCGATTTACGACCACGAAGGCAATCTGGCTGCCGCGCTCGATGTCTCGTCGTGCCGGTCGGATCTGACCGAAGGCTTTGTCGGCCTGATCGCCATGGCGGTCGGTGATGCCGCGCGCCGCATCGAGGCCGAGAATTTTCGCCTGTGTTTTCCCGATGCCCGCATTCTGCTTGCCTCGGCGGCCGAGCGCAGCGCCGGTGCGCTGATCGCGGTCAACTGCGATGATCTGGTCGTCGGCGCGACACGCTCGGCGCGGCAGACCCTCGGCATCACGCAACAGGCGTTGGCCAGGGGGCTGCCCGCCGCAGACATCCTCGGCGACGTTGCCAAGGCCGCCGAGGAACTTGAAGAGGCGGAGCGCGGAGTAATCCAGCGGGCGATCGCGCGCGCCGATGGCAACGTCTCCGCCGCCGCGCAAAATCTCGGCATTTCTCGGGCCACTCTGCATCGCAAGCTCGCCCGCTTCGGCATCCGCCGGCCACATTGAGGTTTCGGCGCTGAAACTGTCGCAATCTTGCGACAGTCGGCCTGGTGCAGACGTCCTGCCCGGGCTGACAAAGCCCGACGGCATCCTCACTCTCCCTGACAGCGCGGTACATCCCGTGCCGCTGTTTCCTGGGAGGAAGACAAATGAACAAGGTGGAATTTTCACGCACGGCCAAGGTGCCCTTTGCCAAGCGTTACGACAACTATATCGGCGGCAAATGGGTGGCGCCGCATTCAGGAAGGTATTTCGACAACATCTCGCCGGTCAACGGGAAGCCGCTTGGCGAAATCGCCCGTTCGGACGCAAACGACATCGAGGCAGCGCTCGATGCCGCGCACAAGGCTAAGGATGCCTGGGGCAGGACGAGTGCCGCCGCCCGTGCGCTGATCCTCAACCGCATCGCCGACCGCATGGAAGACAATCTCGATCTTCTGGCGCTCGCCGAGACCTGGGACAATGGCAAGCCGATCCGCGAGACGACCGCCGCCGACCTACCGCTCGCCATCGACCATTTCCGTTATTTCGCCGGTGCCGTACGCAGCCAGGAAGGCGGCATCTCCGAAATCGATCACGACACTGTCGCCTATCATTTTCATGAGCCGCTTGGCGTCGTCGGCCAGATCATTCCCTGGAACTTCCCCTTGCTGATGGCGGTGTGGAAGCTGGCGCCGGCGCTTGCCGCCGGCAATTGCGTCGTCCTGAAGCCGGCCGAACAGACGCCCTCCACCATCATGCTATGGGCCGATCTGGTTGGCGACCTGTTGCCGGATGGCGTGCTCAACATCGTCAACGGCTTTGGCCTCGAGGCGGGCAAGCCGCTTGCCTCCTCGAACCGCATCGCCAAGATCGCGTTCACCGGCGAGACCACGACCGGCCGCCTGATCTCGCAATATGCCAGCCAGAACCTCATCCCGGTGACATTGGAACTCGGCGGCAAGTCGCCCAACATCTTCTTCCAGGACGTTACCGCTGAGGACGACGACTTCTTCGACAAGGCGATCGAAGGTTTTGTCATGTTTGCGCTCAACCAGGGCGAGGTCTGCACCTGCCCGAGCCGGGCGCTGGTGCATGAGAAGATCTACGACAAGTTCATGGAGCGTGCGCTTAAGCGCGTTGAGGCGATCGTCCAGGGCGATCCGCTTGACCCGGCAACGATGATCGGTGCGCAGGCGTCGAGCGAACAGCTGGAGAAGATCCTGAGCTACTTCGAGATCGGCCGCCAGGAAGGCGCCGAAGTGTTGACCGGGGGCGAGCAGAACCACCTGCCGGGCGATTTGGCCGGCGGCTATTACGTCAAGCCGACCGTGTTCAAGGGGCACAACAAGATGCGGGTCTTCCAGGAGGAGATCTTCGGACCGGTGGTTTCGGTGACGACCTTCAAGGATGACGATGAGGCACTGTCGATCGCCAACGACACGCTCTACGGCCTTGGCGCCGGCATCTGGAGCCGCGACGCTAACCGCTGCTACCGTTTCGGCCGCGCCATCCAGGCTGGCCGCGTCTGGACGAATTGCTACCATGCCTATCCCGCGCATGCGGCGTTTGGCGGCTACAAGCAGTCGGGCATCGGTCGTGAAAACCACAAGATGATGCTCGACCATTATCAGCAGACCAAGAACATGCTCGTCAGCTACAGCCCAAAGAAGCTCGGTTTCTTCTGATCACCTCCCAGCCCGCGCATGATCCTGTCGAAAGGACCATGCGCGATCTTCACACGAGGCGCGGCTTTCATCGCCCCGCCTCGTTCCATTCGTGAAGGAGCACGCTTCGTGATGGAGGATGGCATGCTCGACAAGATTTCCCTTGGAAAAGTCTCGGCCACGCCTGCAGCCCGGGCATTTCTGGCTGAAATCATCGCCGATCATGGCCCGGTGCTGTTCCACCAGTCGGGCGGTTGCTGCGATGGATCCTCGCCGATGTGCTATCCCCGGAGCGATTTCATCGTCGGCGACAAAGATGTCATGCTCGGCGAAATCGGCGAGACCCCGGTCTACATCAGCGCTTCGCAGCATGAGGTGTGGAAGCACACCGATCTGATCATCGATGTGGTGCCGGGCAGGGGCGGCATGTTCTCGCTCGACAATGGACGCGAGAGGCGGTTCCTGACGCGTTCAACTGTTTGTGCGGCGCCAGCGCCCATACGCGCAGGGGATTGACCGGACCGCCCAGCGAGGGCAGAAAACCGCCATGCTCAATCTCCTTCTCGTTGTTCTGGGCGGCGGCATTGGCGCCGGCATCCGCCACCTGGCCAATATGGGCACGTTGCGGCTCATCGGTCCGAATTTTCCGTGGGGCACGATGGCCATCAACATCGTCGGCTCTTTCGCCATGGGCCTGTTCATCGCAATCTTGGCGCGGCGCGGCGGATCGAACGAGCTTAGGCTCTTCGTCGCCACCGGCGTCTTTGGCGGCTTCACCACTTTTTCTGCTTTTTCGCTCGATTTCGCGACACTGTGGGAGCGCGGAGCCACGCTCCCGGCGTTCGGATATGCGCTGGCCAGCGTCATTGGCGCCATCATCTCCCTGTTTTTTGGTCTTTGGCTCGCAAGAAGCCTGCCTTAGTGCTATTGCCGCGCCAAGCGCAGGTCGAGCCCTGCTTTGGAAACGGATAAGCGAAGAAAAAATGGCAGGCGTCGAACAGATCACGGTGGAGGCCGGCGAGGCGGGCATGCGGCTCGATCGCTGGTTCAAAACCCATTTCCCAGGCCTTGGCTTCGGCCATCTGCAGAAGCTGCTGCGCTCGGGCCAGATCCGTGTCGATGGCGGCCGCGTCAAGGCCGACAGCCGTGTCGAGCCTGGCCAGGTGGTCCGCGTTCCGCCGCTCGAGGTCGACAAGAAGGGCGAAAGTGCGCTGACCGGCCATTCGATCCGCAACCAGGGCGATGCCGATGTCCTGGCGAAAATGCTGATCCATGAGGATCCGAAGGTTTTCGTCTTCAACAAACCGGCAGGCCTTGCAGTGCAGGGCGGTTCGGGCGTCACCCGCAATGTCGACGACATGCTGGAAGCCTGGCGCAGCCAGAAGGGCGAGAAGCCACGGCTGGTTCACCGGCTCGATCGCGACACGTCGGGCGTGCTGGTCGTCGCCCGCACGAGGCTGGCCGCCATGAAGCTGTCCGAAGCGTTCCGCGCCCGCGAAACGAAAAAGACCTACTGGGCCTTGGTCAAGGGCGTGCCGCCCAAGCGCGAGGACAAGATCTCGACCTGGCTGATCAAGGAGCCGACCGAGGACGGCGACCGCGTGCGGGTGGCCGCGCATGGCGAAAAAGGCGCCGACCACGCCGTGTCCTACTATCGCATCATCGAGCAGGCGGCGCAGACCATGACCTGGCTGGAAATGGAGCCCTATACGGGCCGCACCCACCAGCTTCGCGTCCATGCCGCCTATATTGGCTGCCCGATCATCGGCGACCCGAAATATTTCGAGGCCGACACCAACTGGGATTTTCCCGGCGGCATCCAGAACCGCCTGCATCTGCATGCCCGCCGCATCATCATTCCGCATCCCGACAAGGGCGTCATTGACGTCACCGCGCCGATGCCGCCGCATATGCGCCAGAGCTGGAACCTCATCGGCTTCGACGACGCCAGCGCGGAGGACTGATCTTGAGCGGCGCCACCGACGCGCTCGATCGGCGCGACACTGTCGACATGGCCGCCGCCGCCATCATGGTCGGCCTGACTTTTTCCTGGGGCATGAACTACGTCGCCGCCAAGATCTCCTACGCGGGCTACGACCCCGTCTTCCTGTCGATCCCGCGCTCGGTCATTGGCGGCTTCTGCGTCTTCCTGTGGTGCCGCTGGCGCGGCATCGCGCTGTTTGCCAAGGATGGCACGTTGCTTGCGGGCATTACTGTCGGCGCGCTTTTCGGCATCGAGTTCCTTTGTCTCTATGTAGGCCTGGAGCATACGACCGTTGCCCGCAACACGCTGCTGGTCAACACAATGCCGTTCTGGATGCTGGTTGGCGGCCACCTCCTGTTGGGCGAACAGATCACCATGCGCAAGTCACTCGGCCTGCTGCTGGCTTTCGCCGGTCTCGCCGCTGTCTTTTCCGACAAGCTTGGCGGCGGTGGGGACATGCTTTTCGGCGACCTGCTGAGCCTGGGTTCCGGATTTTTCTGGGCCTTGACCAACATCCTCATCAAACGGTCGAAACTGGTTGAAGCGAGCGCCGAGAAGCTGCTGCTCTATCAACTCGCCGGCGCGGCCGTCGTCGGCATATTGGTGCTGCCTCTCGCCGGCCCGCCTGTGCGCGATCCCTCGCTGTTGCCGACATTGGCGCTGCTTTTCCAGGCGATCTACATCGTCGCCTTCACCTATGTCCTGTGGTTCTGGCTGCTGCGCCGCTATCCGGCCTCCGGCCTGTCCAGCTTCACCTTCCTGTCGCCTGTTTTCGGTGTCTTGTGCGGGGCGATCATCTTGAATGAGCCGCTGACCATCCGCATTTTCCTGGCACTTGGCCTGATTGCCGCGGGCCTGATCGTCGTCAACCGGCCGGCCCGCAAGCTGACCCCGGTGTGAGAGAGACCTTTCATGCGTGACATCCTCAACGACCTCGAAGCGGGCAAATATCTCTCGGATCCGGATCCGGTGCGTCGCGCCCAGATCCAGATGAAGACACCGCTGCCCAAGCGCTTCTACAAGACCGTCTCGGTAGCACCGGTTGAGGGCGGTTTTGCCGTGCATCTGGACGGCAAGCCGGTCCGCACGCCGGGCAAGGCACTGTTGGCGCTGCCGACCGAAGCAGCGGCAGTGCTGGTCGCCGACGAATTCGCCGGGCAGGGCGAGACCATCAATCCGGTGGCGATGCCGGTGATGCGCCTTGTCAATACCGCCATCGACGGCGTCACCAGTGATCCGCAGGCGGTGCTCGAAGACATACTGCGTTTTGCCTCGTCCGATTTGCTCTGCTATCGCGCCGACGCGCCGCAAGGGTTGGTCGAGCGGCAGAACGAGCACTGGGATCCGGTTATCGATTGGGCGCGTACCGCATTAGGAGCGCGCTTCAACCTGGCCGAGGGGATCATCCACGTCGAGCAGCCGCGTGAGACGATCGCCGTGCTGGGCAGCCATCTTGCTCAGCGCGCCGAGCCGCTGCGGTTGGCTGCCATCCATCTCATGACCTCGCTGACCGGTTCGGCGCTGTTGGCGCTGGCCGTCGATATCGGCGAACTCGACGCGGAGGCAGCCTGGGCCGCCGGCCATGTCGACGAGGACTGGCAGATCGAGCACTGGGGACAGGACGCCGAAGCGGTCGCGCGCCGTGCCGCCCGCAAGCGCGATATGGCGGCGGCCGTCAGCCTTCTCGAAGCCCTCAAGGCCTGACCGATCGGTCCCTACCGCACCGCACCTAATACCAAAGTCATAATCCCATCGTCGCTCTGCCGCCGGCGCGCGCTTTCTGTCATTTTTTGCGGGATGGCTCGGCATTTCCGAGTCCGCGTTCGGAGGAGAGCGCGGATTTTGGCGCCTACATCGAGGACAGGGTCTCACGGGAGGACAACTCAATGGCACTTGCATCGACCGCCGGCGGAACCAGCCGCGGCATGACGCGGGAAGAGAAGAAAGTCATCTTCGCTTCCTCGCTGGGCACCGTTTTCGAATGGTACGATTTTTATCTCTACGGCTCGCTGGCGGCCTTCATTGGTTCGACTTTCTTCAGCCCGACCATTCCCGAAGCGACGCGCAACATATTCGCCTTGCTGGCATTTGCCGCCGGCTTTCTCGTTCGACCGTTCGGCGCACTGCTGTTCGGCCGCATCGGCGACCTCGTCGGACGCAAATACACCTTCCTCGTCACCATGACGATCATGGGCCTGTCCACCTTCCTGGTTGGCCTGTTGCCCGGTTACGCGACTTTGGGCATCGCGGCTCCCATCATTCTGATCGTGCTGCGTATGCTGCAGGGCCTGGCGCTCGGCGGCGAATATGGCGGCGCGGCGACCTATGTTGCCGAGCACGCGCCGGACGACCGTCGCGGGTTCTACACGTCATGGATCCAGACGACGGCGACGCTCGGCCTGTTCCTGTCGCTCATCGTCATCCTGATCGTCCAGGGCTCGCTGAGCAAGGAAACCTACGCCGCCTGGGGTTGGCGCATTCCTTTCATCGTCTCCTTCCTGCTGCTCGCCGTTTCGGTCTGGATCCGGTTGTCGCTCTCGGAATCACCGACCTTCCAGAAGATGAAGGAGGAAGGAAAAGGCTCCAAGGCGCCGCTATCGGAAGCCTTCGGTCAGTGGAAGAACGCCAAGATCGCGCTGCTGGCGTTGCTCGGCCTCACCGCCGGTCAAGCCGTCGTCTGGTACAACGGCCAGTTCTACGCATTGTTCTTCCTGCAGAACGTGCTGAAGGTCGATGCACAGTCGGTCAACATAATGATCGCCATCGCGCTGGCGCTCGGCTCGCTCTTCTTCGTTGTTTTCGGGTGGCTCTCCGACAAGATCGGCCGCAAGCCGATCATCATGGCCGGCCTCGCGCTCGCCATCGTCTGCACCTTCCCGCTGTTCAAGGCGCTGACCTGGGCTGCCAATCCGGCACTCGCCAAGGCGCAGCAGAGTACGCGGGCAACGGTGACGGCAGCTCCCGGCGACTGCAAGTTCCAGTTCAATCCAGTTGGAACGGCGAAGTTTACGACGTCCTGTGACATTGCGACTTCATTCCTGACCAAGAACTCGGTTCCGTATGATGTCGTCTCGACCGCCGCGACCGGAACGGCTGCGTCGGTGAAGATCGGCAACGAGACCGTGTCGTCCTACGATGCGGTAGCCGCTGGTGATCAGGCCAAGGCCAAGGACGCTGCTTTCGTCAAAGCGGTCAACATGTCGCTGCAGGACAGCGGATATCCGCTGAAGCGCGCTGCCATCAAGGTCGCGGATCAGAAACTGGACGCCTTCATCGCGAGCAATCCCGAACTCAAGCTCGACGCGGCATCGATACGCGGCGGCGAGAAGACAGCGGTGCCGACCGACCAGGCGGTCAAGGACAAACTCTTGACCACCGAAGAGGCAGCGGGGGCGCCCGAAGTCACCGTCTACAACATACCGGGCGGCGGCGCCTTCGCCATGTTCGCCGACCCGGCGGCCGTGAACTGGCCGATGACAATCGGAATCCTGTTCATCCTGGTGCTGTTTGTGACCATGGTCTACGGGCCGATCGCGGCGATCCTGGTCGAGATGTTCCCGACCCGCATCCGCTATACCGGCATGTCGCTACCCTACCACATCGGCAATGGCTGGTTCGGCGGCCTGCTACCGGCAACGGTGTTCGCTCTTAGCGCGTACAAGGGCGACATCTACTACGGCCTCTGGTACCCGGTGGTGATCGCGGCGATCACGCTGGTCATCGGCATGATCTTCGTCAAGGATACGCTTGGCACCGACCTCCACGCCAAGGAGTAGCCGAGACATCATCGGCCAACAAAAAGCCCGGAGTGATCGCTCACGCCGGGCTTTTCATATTCGAGACCTGAAAGAAGCGGATCAGCCCTTGTGCTGATTTTCTTCCTCGACGGCCGCCTCATGATACCAGCCGTCAAAATCGGCGTGTGCGTAACGCAGCGATGCGAGCTCTGCCGCGAATTTCGCCTTCGCGCCTAAATTTGAGGCAGATTTGCGCGCTGCCAGAGGGAACATCAGAATTTTTGCCGACAGACGGGACGGGACGACTTCCATGAGCGGTCTCCTTTCTTTTTCAGGAGCTTGTCGATTCAGCTTCCCTAAAGATAGGCTCTGCGATTCCTTTAGGCAATATGCCTACAAAAAGATCAGTAATTGCCTGTTATTGATGCATTTTGAACTTCTGATCGATCTCGACCCAGTGATGAGGCGGCTCAGCAAATTCCACGGGATATCGCTGCCATTTTGCCGCACCCGTCGAAGCCGGAGTGGCACACGAATTGCGTTTTAGGGATCGGCAGCGCCGGCTGCCGACGGCGGATGCATGTCGACGCCGTTTGGTGTTCGGTGAACAAGCAACGAGAGGCTAGAATGACGAAATATAAGCTCGAGTACATTTGGCTCGATGGATACACCCCGGTCCCCAACCTTCGCGGCAAGACGCAGGTCAAGGAATTCGCCGAATTCCCGACGCCTGAAGAGCTGCCGCTGTGGGGCTTCGATGGCTCCTCCACGATGCAGGCCGAGGGCCACAGCTCCGACTGCGTGTTGAAGCCGGTCGCGGTGTATCCGGATCCGACCCGCACCAACGGCGTGTTGGTCATGTGCGAAGTCATGATGCCGGATGGCGTGACACCGCATGCCTCCAACAAGCGCGCCACCATCCTCGATGACGAGGGTGCCTGGTTCGGCTTCGAGCAGGAGTATTTCTTCTACAAGGACGGCCGCCCGCTCGGCTTTCCGGAGAGCGGTTATCCCGCGCCGCAGGGTCCGTACTACACCGGCGTCGGCTACAAGAACGTTGGCGATGTCGCACGCCAGATCGTCGAAGATCATCTCGACCTTTGCCTCGCCGCCGGGATCAACCATGAAGGCATCAACGCCGAAGTGGCCAAGGGCCAGTGGGAATTCCAGATATTTGGCAAGGGCTCCAAGAAGGCCGCCGACCAGATGTGGATCGCCCGCTATCTGCTTCTGCGCCTCACCGAGAAATACCGCATCGACATCGAATTCCACTGCAAGCCGCTCGGCGATACCGATTGGAACGGCTCGGGCATGCATGCCAACTTCTCGACCGCCTATATGCGCGAAGTCGGCGGCAAGGCGTATTTCGAATCATTGATGGCGCAGTTCGACAAGAACCTGATGGACCACATCGCCGTCTACGGCCCGGACAACGACAAGCGCCTGACCGGCAAGCACGAGACCGCGCCGTGGAACAAGTTCAGCTACGGTATTGCCGACCGTGGCGCTTCGATCCGCGTGCCGCACTCCTTCGTCAAGAATGACTACAAGGGTTATCTGGAAGACCGCCGCCCGAACTCGCAAGGCGACCCCTACCAGATCGCTTCGCAGATCCTGAAGACCATCTCGGAGGTTGCGACCGACGCGAAGGTCTCGGCCGCTGCCTGATTGTTTTGCGCGGCGCGGATCACAATATCTTCGCCGCGTCCAGATCTTGGTAACAAAAGCCCTGGAGGGAAACCGCCAGGGCTTCTTCATGACGACCGGCGCCGATTGCGCGATTGGCGCCAACCTCGCCGCCAGCCTGGCCGGGGCCGTCGTACTCGCCCATGCCGGAGAAACCCGATCCGGAGATGCCGCGCTGACCGCGAGCGTGCGCATAAGCCATTGAAGCCGCGTCGAACCGGTGAAACAGCGTCGGGTGGAATACACCCAAAAAAAGTCAGGTTGAAAACGACCGGCCAACTTCGCCCGGCGGAGACGCTTTTGGCCCGCGCCAGTTGCCGTGATGCGCGCTGAACGCTTCAAACTTCGTTGAAAAAGCCCGGAAAACGGCCTGTTCCAGGTCGTCCGTACACCAATGATCAGTCATATAACCCGCTGTTCATGCATCGAAATTCGCGATGCATGCGTTCGGCCGGCGGCGTTGACAGATCACGCTGCGGCATGCGTATTCCGGGCCTTGGGGTTACGCCAAAGCGATGCTGTTCAAACGGGGCGGGGTTTCTTGAACGACGGCATTGGCGGGGGCGCCGGACGAGCGGGCATTGCAGCCTGAGGCAGTGTGCCGCTCGCTCCTGGCGATTGATCGTGCTCAACATCCGACCGTCGATGTCGACGAGCCTGAGACGGCTCGGAGCGATGAGCTTTCTATCGGCGGCCCGGCCGGCTATACGGCGCAAAATCAAACCAGTGACTGCCGTTGTGTGACTCGATCTTCGCCCAATTCGTCGATGCAGAGCTTGCAGGCAGCAAAAAGCCCTTGAAGGCGGAAACCTTCAAGGGCTTTTTTGTCCGAGCCGGTTCTTAGACCGAGTAGTACATGTCGTACTCGACCGGATGCGGGGTCATTTCGAAGCGCATCACCTCGGCCATCTTCAGCTCGATATAGCTATCGATCTGGTCGTCGTCGAAGACGCCGCCGGCCTTCAGGAAGCCGCGATCCTTGTCGAGGCTCTGGAGGGCTTCACGCAGCGAACCGCAGACGGTCGGGATCTTCTTCAACTCCTTCGGCGGCAGGTCGTAGAGATCCTTGTCCATCGGCTGTCCCGGGTGGATCTTGTTCTTGATGCCGTCGAGGCCCGCCATCAGCATGGCGGCGAAGGCGAGGTAAGGGTTCGCGCCCGGATCAGGGAAGCGAACCTCGACGCGCTTGGCCTTCGGCGACGAGCCGAACGGAATGCGGCAGGAGGCCGAACGATTGCGCGCCGAATAGGCGAGCAGCACCGGCGCTTCGTAGCCAGGCACCAGGCGCTTGTAGGAGTTGGTCAGCGGGTTGGTGAAGGCGTTGATCGCCTTGGCGTGCTTGATGATGCCGCCGATGTAGAACAGGCAGCTTTCCGACAGGCCGGCATACTCATTGCCGGCGAAGGTCGGCTTGCCACCCTTCCAGATCGACTGGTGGACGTGCATGCCCGAGCCGTTGTCGCCGAAGATCGGCTTCGGCATGAAAGTAGCCGTCTTGCCATAGGCGTTGGCGACCTGGTGCACGACATACTTGTAGATCAGCATCTTGTCGGCGTTACGGACCAGCGTGTCGAACTTGATGCCCAGTTCGTGCTGGGCGGCGGCGACCTCGTGGTGATGCTTTTCGACGCGTACGCCCATTTCGGCGAGCACGGTCAGCATCTCGGAGCGCATGTCCTGCGCGCTGTCGATCGGCGGCACCGGGAAATAGCCGCCCTTGATGCGCGGGCGGTGACCAAGGTTGCCGGTCTCGTAGTCGGTGTCGTCATTGGACGGCAGTTCGGTCGAATCGAGCCTGAAGCCGGTGTTGTAGGGATCAGCCTTGTACTTGACGTCGTCGAACACGAAGAACTCGGCTTCCGGGCCGACATAGATGGTGTCGCCGATGCCTTCCGCCTTCATGTAGGCCTCGGCCTTCTTGGCAGTGCCGCGCGGATCGCGGTTGTAGGATTCGCCCGAAACCGGATCGAGAATGTCGCACAGGATGACCATGGTCGACTGGGCGAAGAACGGGTCCATGTGGACCGTGTCCGGATCGGGCATCAGCACCATGTCGGACTCGTTGATGGCCTTCCAGCCGGCGATCGACGAGCCGTCGAACATGACGCCATCGGCAAACATGTCCTCCTCGACCTCGACGACATCCATCGTCACGTGCTGCAGCTTGCCCTTCGGGTCGGTGAAGCGCAGGTCGACGAATTTCACGTCGTTATCCTTGATCTGCTTCATGATGTCTTTGGCTGTCGTCATGTCATTTCTTCCCTGTGTGGTGACGTTTCGAGGAGACGATAATCTGAAATCAGAAAGCTCAGACCGCGTCCATACCCGTTTCGCCGGTGCGGATACGAACGACTTCCTCGATGTTGGAGACGAAGATCTTGCCGTCGCCGATGCGGCCGGTCTGCGCCGCCTTGCGGATAGCCTCGATGGCGCCTTCGACCGCGTCGTCGCCGAGCACGACCTCGATCTTCACCTTGGGCAGGAAATCGACGACATATTCCGCACCGCGATAGAGCTCGGTGTGGCCTTTCTGGCGGCCGAAGCCTTTGGCTTCGGTCACGGTGATGCCCTGCAGTCCGGCCTCCTGAAGCGCTTCCTTCACTTCGTCTAGCTTGAACGGCTTGATGATCGCTTCGATCTTTTTCATGTAAAAAGTGGCCTCCACTGCCAAAAAAAGACGGGTTGTGCGCCCCGCTTGCGCCTCCATCAAGCACGAACTGTGCCAATTTCAGCCGACGAGGGCGGTCTTGCGCAATTACAATGCCGCGCCGGGCCGGGATGCACATTCACGTCATCCGCTGCTTCG
This sequence comes from Mesorhizobium erdmanii USDA 3471, assembly GCF_000472705.1. Lineage (GTDB taxonomy): Bacteria > Pseudomonadota > Alphaproteobacteria > Rhizobiales > Rhizobiaceae > Mesorhizobium > Mesorhizobium erdmanii. Next base: position 435,781 of record NZ_AXAE01000008.1, read on the forward strand.
GTTGCGGCGCAGGTGCCTGGAGCCTACACATTGCCGCTCGAGACGTCTGCACGAGAATTAGGCAGATAGCGTATTTTGCGGGCAGCGACGCTTGTCATAACCGCGTGCACGATCCCGCTGCCAGGCGAATTTGACCCGTCGTTGCCGGTATGGGCATATCCGGCCCTGAATGCTTCGAAAGACGGACAGATGAAGCCATGGATGTGCTCAATCCGGCACTGGGCCCACCATCGCGATGGAATCGGCGATCCATGCCTCGAAGATCGAGCCGGCACCGTATCCGCTCAAGCTCCTGACGCAGGCACCGGCGGGCGGGTAATCTGACACTTCGGGAGTACTGACCATGGGCCTGCCAGCCGGCGCCAATCTGGAAATCCTATCGCCGGCCGAGATGGCCGAGGCCGATCGGCTGGCGATCGCGGCCGGTCCACTCGACGGCTATGGCCTGATGCAGCGCGCCGGCGAGGCGGTCGCCGCGGTGGTTCTCGCACGCTATCCCGCCGCAAGCCGCGTGCATGTGCTGTGCGGCCCCGGCAACAATGGCGGCGACGGCTATGTCGTGGCGCGCCTGCTGGCCGAGGCCGGGGTCAGCGTCGCCGTCTGGGCGGAGGGCGAACCGCGCGCAGGCAGCGATGCGGCGATTGCCTTGGCTGGATGCCGGCTTGAGCGGCGCCCACTCGAGGCTTTTATCGCAGAGCCTGGCTCGCTGGTCGTGGATGCTCTCTATGGCGCGGGGCTGTCGAGGGCTCTCTCCGGCGACGCCGCACGCGCCGTGGAGATTGCCGCCGGCCTGTCGGTCGTTGCGGTTGACTTGCCTTCGGGCGTTTCGGGTGAGAGCGGCGAAATCCTCGGTACGGCATTTCGGGCCGCTGCCACCGTAACCTTCGCACGCAAGAAGCCCGGACACCTGCTCTTGCCCGGCCGCGAGCACTGCGGCGAGGTGATGCTTGCCGATATCGGCATCCGTAACGAGGTCATCGAGCAGGTCGCGGCGCGAACCTTCGAGAACGAACCAGAGCTTTGGCTCTCGAACTTTCCGACACCTGCCGTCGACACGCATAAATACAAACGCGGCCATGTGAGCGTCTTTTCCGGCGGACCGTCCGCGACGGGCGCAGCGCGGCTATCGGCGCTTGCGGCCGCCAGAAGCGGGGCAGGGGCGGTCACCGTGCTTTCCCCCGCGAACGCCATGCAGGTCAACGCCGCGCATTTGACCTCGATCATGTTGCGAAAGGCCGACACCGTCGAGGATGTGCAAGAGGTTATCGGCGATCGCCGGCCATCGGCCTTTGTCCTTGGACCCGGCTTCGGCATCGGCGACAAAGCGCGCGATTTTACCCTCGGGGTGCTCGCCAGGAAGCGCCAGGACGCAGGCGTTGAGGGGCTCGTGCTCGACGCCGACGGGATTACGTCTTTTCGAAACACGGCCTCAACTCTAAGCGAGGCGGCTGGCAGGCCGGACGCGCCGGCGCTGATCATGACGCCGCATGAGGGCGAGTTCAGCAGGCTGTTTCCGGATATTTTAGGCGACAAGAAATTGTCGAAACTTGCCAAGGCGCGTGCGGCAGCGGCGCGTGCCAATGCTGTTATCGTGTACAAAGGCGCCGACACGGTCATCGCCGCGCCGGACGGTCGGGCGGCGATCAATGCCAACGGCGCGCCTTGGCTCGCGACGGCGGGCTCGGGCGATGTACTGTCCGGCATCGTCGCCGCGCTGCTGGCGCAAGGCATGCAGGCTTTCGAGTCTGCCTGCGCGGCGGTCTGGATCCACGCCGAAGCCGGCAGGCGCTTCGGACCGGGACTGATCGCCGAGGATCTGCCGCTGGCGCTGGTGGCAGTGCTGCGCGAACTCGTGGAAGCGCGGCAGAAGGTGCCGATCGGATGAGGATTACATGTGCCGGCCGTTGCCGCCGGGCACTCCGGGCGCGGCAAAGGTCAAGGGCATCGGCTTTTGCTCACCGATGCTCATAGACAACCACGCAACACCGTGGGCCAGTCCCACCGTGGACGCGAGGTTCGGGGTTGCGGCGGAGGAGTGCTCGACAGCTGTCGCTGACAGGTGCCCATCGGACGCCTCACAGCGGGATATTGTCGTGCTTCTTCCAGGGGTTCTGCATGTCCTTGTTGCGCAGCATGCGCAGCGCCCGCGCGACGCGGCGGCGGGTCGAGTGCGGCATGATCACCTCGTCGACATAGCCGCGCTCCGCAGCGACGAATGGCGACAGGAAGCGATCCTCGTAAGCCTTTGTATGGGCTGCGATCTTTTCCGCGTCGCCAATGTCCTTGCGATAGATGATCTCGACCGCGCCCCTGGCGCCCATCACCGCGATCTGCGCCGTCGGCCAGGCATAGTTCATGTCGCCGCGCAGGTGCTTCGATGCCATCACGTCATAGGCGCCGCCATAGGCTTTGCGAGTGATGACGGTGATCTTCGGCACGGTCGCCTCGGCATAGGCGAACAAGAGCTTGGCGCCATGCTTGATCAGTCCGCCATATTCCTGCGCGGTGCCCGGCAGGAAGCCAGGGACATCGACGAAGGTGACGATCGGGATCGAGAAACAGTCACAAAAACGCACGAAACGCGCCGCCTTGCGGCTGGCGTCGGAATCGAGCACGCCGGCCAGCACCATCGGCTGGTTGGCGACGAAGCCGACCGTGCGGCCCTCGACGCGCCCGAAGCCGGTGACGATGTTCTTGGCGAAGTTCTGCTGGATTTCGAAGAAGTCGCCCTCGTCGGCAACCTTCAGGATCAGTTCCTTGATGTCGTAGGGCTTATTGGCATTATCGGGGATCAGCCGGTCGAGCGACAGATCATGGTCGGTGACCGACTGGTAGCATTCGATCTCGGGAATCTCCGATGTGTTCGAAGCGGGCAACAGATCGACCAGCCGGCGCATCTGCAGGAGCGCCTCGACGTCATTGTCATAGGCGCCATCGGCAATCGAGGATTTCGTTGTGTGGACGGAGGCGCCGCCAAGGCTCTCGGCGGTCACAGTCTCGTTGGTCACGGTCTTGACCACGTCGGGACCGGTTACGAACATGTAGGACGTGTCGCGCACCATGAATATGAAATCGGTCATGGCGGGCGAATAGACGTCGCCGCCGGCGCACGGCCCCATGATCACGGAAATCTGCGGGATGACGCCGGAGGCAAGCACGTTGCGCTGGAAGATCTCGGCGTAGCCACCGAGCGCCGCCACGCCCTCCTGGATGCGCGCGCCGCCGGCATCGTAGAGCCCGATGATCGGCGCGCGGTTGCGCAGCGCCATCTCCTGCACCTTGATTACCTTTTCGGCATGGGCTTCCGACAGCGAGCCGCCGAACACGGTGAAATCCTTAGCGAAGAGGTAGACCGGGCGACCGTTGACCGTGCCCCAGCCGGTGACGACGCCATCGCCGGCGATCTTGGTCTTCTCCATGCCGAAATCGGTTGAGCGATGCTCGACATACATGTCGAATTCCTCGAATGAGCCTTCGTCTAGAAACACCTCGATGCGTTCGCGCGCGGTGAGCTTGCCCTTCTTGTGCTGGGCATCGATGCGCGCCTGACCACCACCCATGCGGGCCATCTCACGCCGGCGCTCGAGTTCCTTCAGCACATCCTTCATCACTTGGTCCCCAGAAGCCGAAAGCTGCGTTTGTGGTAATGATGCCCAACGGCGAGCGCAAGCGTCAGCTTTGGCTGGCTTTGCTGCGCTGCAACATAACACCCCTTGCATTCCGGGGCGAACTCAGCCATATGCAGGCCATAGGCGCTTGGGCCGGGAACGAATCCGGCCTTCTCGACGAATGAGACTGGTTGCGTCTGTTTTCCCTCTTTTTCCGCTGATCGGCTCCGATCGGTTGGCAAGGTGGCGAAAAAGCCCCGTGGCATGATGCCTGCGGGCACGACAGCGCAGCCGAGTGGACGTTACCGTCCGCCCGCCTTGTCGTTCCATGACAATGTTATCCGACGGCAGGTTGCGCCCTGTCGCCATTGATGTTTGCGGCCACGACGCCGCGTGAAAGAAGATCATTTTGACCAACGAAAACACTTTGCCCGGCAACGTCACCGCGGAACTCTCCGGTTTCGCGGCGCTGGGAATTACCGGTGCGCTGCTCAAGGCCACCCACAATGCCGGCTTCACCGAACCGAAGCCGATCCAGATGCAGGCCATCCCGCCGCAGCTGGAAGGCCGTGACATTTTCGGCATCGCGCAGACTGGCTCCGGCAAGACCGCGGCCTTCGCGCTGCCGATCCTGTCGAAGATCATCGCGCTCGGCACCAAGCGGCGCGCCAAGACGACCCGCGCGCTCATCCTGGCGCCGACCCGCGAGCTCGCCGTGCAGATCGAGGACACCATCAAGATCCTCGCCAAGGGCGCTCACGTCTCGACGGCGCTCGTGCTGGGCGGCGTCTCCCGCTTTAGCCAGGTGAAGAAGGTTGCTCCCGGCGTGGACATCCTCATTGCCACGCCCGGCCGGTTGACCGACCTGGTGCGCGAGGGCGACCTCATCCTCTCCGACACCAAATGGCTGGTGCTGGACGAGGGCGACCGCATGCTCGACATGGGCTTCATCAACGACGTCAAGCGGATCGCCAAGGCGACCGCGCCTGACCGCCAGACTGCGCTGTTTTCGGCCACCATGCCCGACGAGATCGCCGAACTTGCCAAGGGCCTGCTGAAGAACCCCGTCCGCATCGAAGTCTCGCCGCAAAGCACGGCGGCTGCCGAGATCGTGCAGGGCGTCGTCTTCGCCCGCACCAAGCAGAAGCGCCAGGTTTTGTCGACGATGCTCGGCGACGAGGCGATGAAGTCCGTCATCATCTTTTCGCGCACCAAGCATGGTGCCGACCGGGTGACCAAGGATCTCGAACGCGATGGCTTCAAGGCAGCCGTCATTCATGGCAACAAGTCGCAGAACGCACGTCAGAAGGCGCTCAACGATTTCCGTGGCGGTTCGGTGCGCATTCTGGTCGCGACCGACATCGCGGCGCGCGGCATCGACGTCCCCGGCATCAGCCATGTCGTGAATTTCGACCTGCCGGACGAAGCCGAAAGCTATGTCCACCGCATCGGCCGCACCGGCCGCAACGGCATGGACGGTATTGCGATCACGCTTTGCGATCCTTCGGAAAACAGCAAGCTGCGCCAGGTCGAGCGCATCATCCGGACCAAGCTGCCGATCGTTGCCGACCATCTCGGCAGTCCCGACCCGCAGCGCAATCCGGCCGAAAAGAACGAGCGCTTCGAGCCCGCCAACGACCGGAACGACCGCAATGGTCGTCGCGACGGCAGACGGCCGGGCGGTGAGAAGAAGCCGAACAACGGTTTCGGCAAGAAGCGTTTCGGTGATAAGCCGGCCTTTGCTGGTGAACGCAAGCCGGAAGGCGCGAAACCCTTCAAGGGCAACAACAAGCGGCGCTTCGGCGGCAAGCGTCCGGCGGCCCGCGCTGCATAACTAATGCATGGCGCCCAGAAGTGTACAGCGGTTCTGGGACAACGACATGCATCAAAACAAAGACTTAAAAGCGCGTCGCCTGAATCCGGTTCAGAGCGACGCGCTTTAGACCTCGCGGCGGTCGGCCAGCCCTGGCGGTTGGCTGGTTGCTGGACTGGCAAAGAAGAGGGTGGCTGAAGCGATGCTTCAGGCGCCCTTTTTCGTCTCTGCACTTTACTTCGCCACCGCCTCGACCCAGACGGCAATCCGTTGCGCCAGAAAAGCCGTGGTCGACGGTGACAGCGCGTCGCCGGCGATCACGTGATTGTCGGGATCGCCTGTGCTTTCGATGGGAACCAATTCATGCGCGCCACCCCAGCGCCCGGCGATCTCGCGGGTGCGGTCAGGCCGCACCACCCTGTCTGAATCCGAGAAGATGAACAAAGCCGGGATATCGGCCTTCTCCACCGGCGCCCCATAGGCAAGTTCCGTCAGCGCCTGCATCGGCAGTGTCGCGGCGACCGGATATCTGGTGGTCCAGAATTTTTCGTGCAGCGCGTTGCGCGGCGGGAAACTGCGCTCCTTGCCGATGACGAGTTCGGCAATCTGCTTGCCCCACGGCATGGTCAGGATTCCGGCGCCGGACGCCTTTACCCCAAAGTTTGGCGAGATGAACGCGATCGCCGCCACCCCTTCGGATGCGCCGGGCTGCGTCGCCGCCCAGGCCGCCAGCGAGCCGCCGGTCGAGGTCGAGATGATGACCACCTTGTCGCCGATGGCACGGCCGACGGCGAGCGCCTCCTCATAGTCGTTTATCCAGGCATTGACGCTGCCGTGCGCCATCGCGGCACCGTCCTGGCCATGGCCGGTGAGGCGCGTGTAGAAGAGGTTGGCGTCGAGTTGGTCCGCCACCTCGTCGGGCAGGGGGCGGATCTCGCCCTTTGAAGCCGAGAACCCGTGGATATAGACAATCGCCAGCGGTGTCTTGGCATGCACCATCGGGTTGGCCCAGACGATCTCTTTCTCCAGCCCGTCTCGGATGCCTGGCACGGCGGCTTCCACCTTTGCCACATAGGCCTGCGGATCGTCACCGACGGCGGAAGGGTCGAAGCGGATCGTGGTGTCGACGGGAACGCGAGGACCAAGCACAAAGGCCAATGCAAGAACGGCGATCAGGCCCAGCACAGCAAGCACGATCCGTCGCCCCATCGCAGACTCCACGCAACAACAGCAAGCCTATGGTGGCGGCCATGAACAGGCAACGGCCGTTCAGGCAGCCAAACCACCAATCCTGTGGGCATCTATTTGTTTGGCGGTTTGCGCTCGTAATGCAGCGGCCGTGCCTTCCAGCTGGTCATCAAGCTGATCACCCACCGGCTCCATGGCCTCGGCAGAAGGGCGAGAAATTTCAGCGGCCAACTCGTACGGTACGGGAAGGTGACTTCGAATCCGCCGGATTTGATTGCCTTCACCATGCGGCGGGTCGCCCGACTGACCGGCATCAGGCCCGGCATCGGCAGCATGTTCTTTTCGGTCAGCGGCGTGTCGACAAAACCGGGGTTTATCACCTGGACTCGGATGTTCATCTTGTCGAAATCATACTTCAACGACTCGGCCAGGATGTTGATCGCCGCCTTGGTGCCGCCATAGGCGGCGGTGGTGGGCCAGCCGAAATAGGCCGTGACCGATCCGACGAGCACGACATGGCCGCGCGACCGCACGCGCATATGCTCCACGACCGGCACCAGCCCGTTGATGATGCCGAAATAATTGACCTCGAAGGACTTGCGAAAGTCGCTGACGACCAGAGCCTCTCCAGGCGTGGAAATGTAGTTCCCCGCATTGAAGACGGCGAGCACGATGGGGCCGAGCTCCTTCTCGATCGCGGCGACCGTTCTCGCCATGCGTGGCTCGTCGGTCACGTCACAGGGAAAAGCCGTGACGCTGCCCGGCATCTGCGCGGTCTCGACGATCAACGTGTCGATCGGATCGTTGTCGAGCGCCGTTACCGCCACCGCATAGCCCTGGGACGCCAGATCCCTGGCCAGCGAGCGGCCAATGCCGCTGCTGCCGCCCGTGACCCAGGCGACGCCGTGTTTCGGATCGGCCCGATAGAGTGTCATGCTGCGCCCTGCCGAGTTTGTTGGTGCCTTGCTCTAGCGATGAAGAAATCGAATGGAAAGAGTGCTTTTCGACCACAAGTGTAAAATGAACTGTGCGATGCCGAGCCCTGCCTCGGGAACGCCAATGCAACGCAATGCCGGAAATGCGACTGGACCAGGCGAATTCTTGCCTTGAAACCGTAGCGTCGGGTTTCTAGGGTTTCGGCGCACGCACACAAGGAAACCTGAATGGCCCGCTCTGTGATCGACGCGATCGGCAACACGCCTCTGATCCGCCTCAACAAAGCTTCCGAAGAAACCGGCTGCGAGATCCTGGGCAAGGCCGAATTCATGAATCCGGGGCAATCGGTCAAGGATCGCGCCGGGCTGTTCATCATCCGCGACGCCGAACAGCGCGGCCTATTGAAACCGGGCGGTGTCATCGTCGAGGGGACGGCCGGCAACACGGGCATCGGCCTGACGCTGGTCGCCAAGGCGCTTGGATACCGCACCGTCATCGTCATCCCGGATACGCAAAGCCAGGAAAAGAAGGACACCATCCGGTTGCTCGGCGCCGAGCTGATCGAAGTGCCGGCGGTGCCCTACAAGAACCCCAACAATTACGTGAAACTGTCGGGGCGGCTGGCCGAGCAGATGGCCAGCAGCGAGCCGAACGGCGCCATCTGGGCCAACCAGTTCGACAATGTCGCCAACCGCGACGGCCATATCCGCACCACGGCGGAGGAAATCTGGGCTCAGACCGGCGGCAAGGTCGATGGTTTTGTGTCGGCCGTCGGTTCCGGCGGTACGCTTGCCGGCGTTGCCTTTGGGCTGAAGGCCAAGAGCAAGGGTGTCAAGATCGCGCTCGCCGATCCGCTGGGCGCCGCGCTCTACAGTTTCTACACCAGCGGCGAATTGAAGTCGGAGGGCAGCTCGATCACCGAAGGCATCGGGCAGGGGCGCATCACCGCCAATCTCGAAGGGTTCACGCCGGACTTCTCCTTCCAGATCAAGGATGAGGACGCACTGCCGATCGTCTTCGATCTTATTCAGGAAGAAGGTCTTTGCGTCGGCGGCTCGACCGGCATCAACATTGCCGGCGCGATCCGGCTGGCCAGAGAACTAGGCCCCGGCCATACCATCGTGACCATTCTTTGCGACTACGGCACACGCTATCAATCGAAGCTGTTCAACCCGGAATTCCTGCGCGAGAAGAATCTTCCCGTGCCGGGTTGGATGGAACTGCGGAGCACGATTTCAGTGCCGTTCGAAAAGGTCTCGTGATGGCGCACAAAACGGAAGCGCTGTTTCGCGACGATGCCTATCTCCGCACGGCGGATGCGATGGTTGTTGCCGTCAATGATCGTGGCGGCATCGTTCTCGACCGGACGATCTTTTATGCGACATCGGGTGGGCAGCCGGGCGATACCGGCTATCTCGAACGCGGCGACGGCAGCCGCATCGCCATTGCCGCTACCATCACGGGTGAGACCAAGGACGAGATCATCCATGTGCCGGCGCCCGAGCAGCCGACCCTGGCTGTTGGCGAGAAGGTGAAACTCGCCATCGACTGGGAGCGACGGCACCTGTTGATGCGCATGCACGCGGCCTGTCACCTGCTCACTGTCGTTTGCCCGTTCCCGATCACCGGAGCCGCGGTTTCCGAGGACGACAGCCGTGTAGACTTCGACATTCCAGACGCCAGTTTCAGCAAGGAAGAAGTGACCGCGAGCCTGATGGATCTGGTGCGGGCCGATCATCCGATCTTCACCAGGCTGATCAGCGACAAGGAACTCGCGGCGAACCCTGGCCTGGTAAAGTCCAAGAACGTCCGGCCGCCGGTCGGCACCGGCAAGATCCGCCTCGTCTGCATCGGTGACAACGCTTCGGTGGACAGCCAGCCCTGCGGCGGTACGCATGTGAAAAGCACCGGCGAAGTCGGCGAAATCCACATCGGCAAGATCGAAAAGAAGGGCCGTGAAAACAGGCGCTTCCGCATCCGCTTCGGCCCGATGCCGGCGGCCTGACTCGCAACGCTTTGCTTTACCCGGAGTGAGAGAATCAGAATGGCCGAGAACAGTCCTTTTATCGTCGATGCGGACTGGTTGCAGGGGCACCTGGGCGAGCCCGGCCTGACGATTATCGATGCGTCCTGGTATCTGCCGGCGCAAAAGCGCGACGCGCGCTCCGAATATGATGCAGCGCACATCCCGGGCGCCCGGTTCCTGGATCAGGACGCGGTTTCGGATCCCGACGCTGCTTTGCCGCATACGCTGCCATCGCCTCGGCATTTTGCCCAATATGTCGGCGCGATGGGCGTCTCGGCCGACGACACCATTCTCGTTTATGACGGTCCGGGTTTCTTCTCGGCGCCCCGAGCCTGGTGGATGTTTCGCGTCATGGGTGTTTTCCAGACCTATATTCTGGATGGCGGCTTCGACGGTTGGAAAGCTGCCGGACGGCCGGTAACGGCCGAACCGACGAGGATCGCGCCAAGCGTATTCCATGCCGATTTCGACGCGGGTCGTGTCGCCAGCCTTGCCGATATGCGCCGGATCGTCGAGACCGCCACAAGCCAGATTGCCGATGCCCGCGGACCCGGCCGCTTCACCGGAACCGAGCCTGAGCCGCGCGCGGGCATCCGTTCCGGCCATATGCCGGGTGCCCGCAACGTGCCTTACTCCGCACTGTCGGAAAACGGCATGCTGTTGTCGAACGACCGTTTGCGCAAGGTGATCGAGGACGCCGGCATCGACCTGTCGAGGCCCGTCGTCACCTCTTGCGGCTCCGGTGTCACCGCCGCGGTGATCACGCTGGCGCTGGAGACGCTTGGCCATACCGACAACAGGCTCTATGACGGCTCATGGACCGAGTGGGGCGGGCTGTCCGACACGCCTGTGGTGATCGGCCCCGCGAAAACCGGCCCCGTGAAAACCGGCAAGGAATGAAAACGATGGAAAACGGCGTGCTGCAGGACATTGAAGTCACGGTGACTTTTCTCGAAATGCACGCCCCGCCGGCCGTCTCGCCGCCAGTGCCTTACAACCGCCAGGTCGCGCTGCTGAAGACCAGAGAAATTCCCTTGCATTTTTACCGCTATTTGATGGACCGGGTCGGACGCAAATGGCATTGGGTGAATGTTCTGAGGTTGGACGACGACGAGCTTTCGGCCGGCATCCACCGTGAGGACCGCGACATCAGGGTGCTCTATCTCGACGGCGCGCCCGCCGGTTTCTTCGATCTCAAGCCGCATCTGCCTGATGAAGTCGAACTCGCCTATTTCGGCATGATGGAACATGCCACCGGGCAAGGCATCGGCCGCTGGTTCCTGGGTTCGGCGATTTCAGCCGCCTGGTCGCATGGGCCGAAACGGGTGACGGTGCAGACCTGCACGCTGGACCATCCGGCGGCTCTGCCGCTCTATCAGAAGCTCGGTTTCAAACCGGTCGCGCAGAAGAAAGAGGTCGTGCACCCGCTGCCTTTCGCCGAGCGCTCGGCCAGCGTCATGCGGCCGTGATCGGCATTTCCGGCGAGAACAGAATCGCCTCCAATGCCTTATTTGTTTGTTTTTTCGCAATTCCCAAGCGGAAGCGCTATGCGCTTCTCCCGGCAAAATCGCTACGCCCTTTTCCTGGAATTGCTTTGAGCGAAAGCTGAACCGCCCGTTCATCGGTGCTTCAGCCTGGCTTAGGCATGTTGCCCGCATCATCAATGCGGTTGACGCCGAAGGAGAAAAGACATGCTGACACGCCGTACACTTGCCGCCGCGCTGATTGCTGCAATCGCGATGCCGAGCCTTGCCGCTGCCCAGGCGACGACGCCGTCGGCGGCGACGATCGAGCGCAGGCTCGAGGCGGCGCCCCGGGTGAAACTGCGGCCGAACGAGCGCGTCACCATCCGGGAATTCAAGCGCCGGCCGGATTTGCGTCGCATGGCGCGCTCGATCGACATCCAGTCGATCAATTTCGCCTTCGGCTCGGCAGCCATCTCCAGGTCGCAACACGACAAGATCGAGAATATCGCCGATGCACTGCGGCGGATCCTGCATCGCGATCCCGGGGCCCGCGTGCTGATAGAAGGGCATACGGATGCTGTCGGCTCCTTTCAGTCGAACCAGTCCCTGTCCGAGCAGCGCGCCGCTTCGTTGAAGCGCACGCTGGTGCGTGAGTTCGGCGTACCCAGCTATGCCTTGGAGATTGTTGGCTATGGCGAGGAGTTCCTGCTCGTGCCGACGCAGAACGAAAACTGGCAGAATCGCCGGGTGACGCTCCGTCGCTTTGACGACTTTATCCGCTGACTCGCGAGCGTCTGGGCGGATCAATTAGTCGGCTTACGTGATTGGAATTTGAAAAAACCGCCACCTCGAACAGAGCGGCCTGGGCCGATCGGAGAACGCCGATCGGCCCATCCTCTCTTGGCAGGAATCGGGTGGGAAGCTTCGACCTGAGCGCATAGTTTCCGGCAATCACACCGGAGATTTCATCATGACCATTCAGTTCAAAGCGCTGCCGACCCAGGATGTCAGGGCCCTTCAATTTGGCGGCCCGGATGCCTACGGCCACACGCCGGAGCGAAAGATTTCCGACGGTGACGGCATGCCTTGCCGACACTGCTTGAAGAACATCGCATCTGGCGATGCCTATCTCATCCTTGCCTATCGGCCATTTCCGGACCTTCAGCCCTATGCCGAAACCGGGCCGATCTTCCTGCATGCGGAAGAATGCGAGCGCGCCGCCGAGACCGAAATGCTTCCCGAGATTCTCGAAAGCCCGGACTACATCGTGCGCGGCTATAGCAGGGACAACCGCATCGTCTATGGCAGCGGCGGGGTCATTCCGGTCGAGGCGATTGCGGCGCGGGCAGAGACTCTGTTCGAACGCGACGACATTGCCTACGCGCATGTCCGCTCGGCGCGCAACAACTGCTACCAGTGCCGCATCGAACGAGCGTGAGCTGCAAGGGGATTGCGGGAAGAGACTTTGTCGTACTTCCGTCGCATAGATGCGATAGGGAGTGATTGTCGATCGATTGGCCGACCGCGGATGAACCGGCGGCAATCTCGATATCGAGGAAGCGGGGCTTTGGCTCCGCTTTTTTGTTGCCCGGTTCCCCGCAAAAGCCGCCCACGCAAAGAAAAAGCCCGCCGGCCACGCCGACGGGCTTCGACTATTTGCCTGGAGGGGCTTCTTAGTTGAACTTATACTTCGCGCCGACACGCACGGTATGGAAAGAAGACGTGGAGGTGATGGAGTCGTCAGGCAGCCCCAGCTCCGACGAGAAATCCTTCTTGGCGAACTGCGAATAGCGATACTCGACACCGATCGTGACGTTGCTGGAAACTGCGGTTTCCAGACCACCGCCAACCGAGAAACCGCTCGAGCCCCAGTCGAGGATATCCCCGACCGGGTCGGAAGCGTTCAGATCGAAATGCTGCCAGCTGTAGCCAGCCAACGCGTAGGCGAGGGTCGATTCGTTCATTTTCATGCCGACGCGGCCGAGCACGTCAAAACCATAGTCGGTATCGACATTGATCGACCCGCTGCCGAGGTCAAGCTTCGAGGTCATGCCCGAGTAGCGGGCATCGACCAGGAGGCCGGCGACCCAATTGCCGAAGTCATGGTCGTAGCCGACGTTCAACTCGCCAAACGCGCCTTCGCCGCCGAGGCCATTGAACTTGGCGCCGACAAGCGGCGGGATTTCGATCTGATGCACGGACGCACCCGCACCCAAGCCGCCGCCGATATAGAAGCCGGTCCAGTTGTAGGCGGGTGCTTCAAACGAAGCGGGAGCGCCATTCTGCGCACCGAAGCGATAGCTGGCGGCAACCTGGAATGTATGACGCGACGTATCGAGGTTGAGAAGGCCATCCGGAGCTCCGACAAGGCCAGCTTCGGAAAGGAGATCTCCCTTGGTGCCGAAGCGAGTATAGCGATACTCGGTCTTGATCGTCCAATTGCTGTTGATGGCCGTTTCGAGACCGCCCCCGACAAAGTATCCGCTCTGGTCCCAATCGAACCCAAAGCCGGCGTTCGAGTCGAGTTTGTACTTCTGCCAGGAGTATCCACCCATGACGTAGCCCAGCGTATTCGGCGTCAGGAGGTAGCCAGCGCGCAGACCGGCATCAAAGCCATAGGTCTCCTGGATGGAGGCATTGAACGGCCCGACATCGAGCGAGGTTTCGATATTGCCGACATGGACATCGACGAGCCCGCCGAGCAGGAAGCGGGGCGAAACCATATAGTCGTAACCAGCGGTCAGTTCGCCGTAAACGCCTTCGCCGCCGATGCCGTTCAGCGAGATGGGAGCAAAATCGCTGCTCAGCTTATGGACGTTGGCCCCGGCGCCAACGCCAAAGCCGACATAAATACCGCTCCAGTTAAAACCGGATGCCTCGACCGGTTGCACGACATCTGCCGCATGCGCAGCCGACATCAAGGCCACTACAGAGACAGCACCCAAAAGAAAAGATTTCGCAGAAACGCGAAGAAACATAGCCCAAACCCCTATTCAATAAACCCGCCAGGGTTCTAGCAGGCTTAGTCAGGTTGGGAATGACAAATATGCAACAGTTTTGGGCAATCTCCATCTGCAGCGGACACTGATCTGTCCAGTAATCAGACTTGCCGCCCTAGATCGGCCAATAGACCCCGGATCAGCCAATAAAAAGCCCGCCGGAGTGAACCGGCGGGCAGTAACAGCACGTTGACTTTTTCTGGGTGTATCAGGCGGCCAGAACCGCTTTCGGCTCGACCAGTTCGTAGCCGAGTGCATCGGCGACCGCCCGGTTGGTGATCTTGCCCTTATGGACATTGAGGCCGTTGCGCAGATGATGGTCGTCGACCAGCGCCTTCAGGCCCTTGTCGGCGAGCTGCAGGCCGTAGTGCAGCGTCGCGTTGTTCAACGCATGGGCCGAGGTGACTGGCACGGCGCCTGGCATGTTGGCGACGCAATAGTGGATGACGCCGTCAACCTCGTAGGTCGGCTCAGCGTGAGTCGTCGCATGCGAGGTTTCGAAGCAGCCGCCCTGGTCGATGGCGACGTCGACCAGCACCGAGCCCTTCTTCATGCCGGACAGCATCTCGCGGGTGACGAGCTTCGGCGCGGCGGCACCCGGGATCAGCACGGCGCCCACGACGATGTCGGCCGAGAAGCATTCTTCCTCGAGTGCCTCGACGGTCGAGTAGCGGGTGTGGACACGGCCGGCGAAGAGGTCGTCGAGTTGGCGCAGGCGCGGGATCGAGCGGTCGATGATGGTGACGTCGGCGCCAAGACCGGCGGCCATGCGGGCCGCGTGCAGGCCGACGACGCCGCCGCCGAGCACGGTGACCTTGCCGGGCAGCACGCCCGGCACGCCGCCGAGCAGCACGCCGCGACCGCCATTGGCCTTCTGTAGCGCCGTGGCGCCGGCCTGGATGGACAGGCGGCCGGCGACTTCCGACATCGGTGCCAAGAGCGGCAGGCCGCCACGGTCGTCGGTCACGGTTTCGTAGGCGATCGCCGTCACGCCTGAGGCGAGCAGGCCCTTGGTCTGTTCCGGATCCGGAGCCAGGTGCAGATAGGTGTACAGGATCTGGCCGTCGCGCAACTGAACCCACTCATTGGGTTGCGGCTCCTTGACCTTGACGATCATGTCCGACTTGGCGAACACGTCGGCGGCAGTCTTGGCGATGGTGGCGCCGGCGGCGCGATAGGCGTTGTCGTCGGCCCCGATGCCCGCACCGGCACCCGCTTCGACCAGCACTTCGTGGCCATGCGCCACATATTCGCGAACCGAGCCGGGCGTCAGGCCGACACGATATTCGTGGTTCTTGATTTCCTTGGGACAACCGACGCGCATTTTATTCTCCTGATCCGGCCCTTTTGGGCTCACTCTCCCTGTATTCTCAGAGTGAACCATGAATCGGCTCGCAAGTGTTTGCGAATGCGCTTGCGCGAACAGGAGGGTTTCGATAATCGTTGCGCGAAATAGCAATATATTCGCAGGATTCACGAAAAATGCCGCTCGACAGGATCGATATCGCCATTCTTGAGACGTTGCAGAAGGATGGCCGGATCCCCAATGCGGCGCTTGCCGAGAAGGTTGGCCTGTCGCAATCGGCCTGTTCGCGCCGGCTCGACAATCTGGAAAAATCCGGAACCATTCGCGGCTATCACGCCCGGTTGTCCAACGCGGCGCTCGGTCATCAGATGACGGCGATCGTGCATATATCGCTTTCGGGCCAGTTCGAGAAGACGCTGTCGGATTTCGAGGCGGCGATCAAACGGTGCCCAAACGTCCTGTCTTGCCATCTGATGTCAGGCGAATACGACTATATCCTGCGCATCGCCGCCAAGGACCTCGTCGACTACGAGCGCATACACAAGGAATGGCTGTCGGCCATGCCGCATGTGACCAAGATCAATTCGTCCTTCGCGCTCCGCGAGATTGTCGACCGCACGGCGATGGGAATGAAGCCGGAAATGGCTTAACGCCAAAGGCATACCTTGACGTCCTTCCCGATATAGCATGCGCCTTCACGGCGAAGTTCTTCCCATCTTTCATCGCCGTGAGTTTCGCTGATATCCGAGTTCGCATAGCCCGCCCACAGGTCACCGTCCTTGTATACGTCCGCCCAATAATCCTTGGACATTTCACCAGCGCCACTGTGGGTATCAGGGTAGTCGATACCGGCAAAGACTTGCCGGGGCCCCTGGATATTGAAATCGCCGCCGCTTTCGATTTGATAGGAGCATCTTCCGGATATGCGGGTCTGACCGCTGACAATTAGCAGGCAGCGGCCCCATTTGTAACCGCTCGGTAAACGATGCTTTGGCAACGCATGCGAAGGCGAGACGGAGAACGAAATTGCAAGGACAGCAGCTACAGTTCGCCCGATCATCTCGATCATCCTTTTTGAAGCAGCCAATCCAGCAACCGAGAGTGCGGCCGGGCACTCTCGGATACGCCCGGAGGGCATGCCCAAGCGCTCCACCAAAGAGGATACTATTTATCGACCAAGTCGGATTTTTGTCACGGATATCTTCGCTGCTTCAGCGCGACGCGCTTCACGCTTCCGTCACGATCCGATCCATCGGAATGTCATGCGGCTGCGGATAGATCGTGACGATGCGCTGCATCTCGTAGCCCACGCCGATGACCAGCGGCTTGAACGGCATGGCGGCCAGCGTGCGGTCGAAGAAGCCGCCGCCATAGCCCAGCCTGTAGTGCGACGGATCGATGCCGACGATCGGCGAGATGACGATGTCTGGCAGGACCGGATCGCCTTCGGCCGGGATCGGGATGTTCCAGACGCCCTTTTCCAATCGGTCGCCCGGTTTATAGGCACGAAAGATCAGCGGTTGCCCTTTTTCGACGACGATGGGCAGCGCCGTGCGGCCGCCGCGCTCGTTGATGGACGCCATCCATGGCCGCAGATCCGGCTCGCCGCGAAACGGCCAGTAGAGGCTGACCATGCGGCCGCTGATCTCGCCGATGACCGCGTCGAGCCCTTGGGCGATGCGTAGGGACATGGCCGCTCGCGCGTCGGCCGAAACAGCAAGGCGGGCAGCAATCAGGCGTTCTCGCTCGGCCTTGCGCCAGCGTCTCACATCGGTCCAGTCGGACAGCGGCGGCCGGAATTCGGGATTGATCTCGTGCATGAAGCAGGGCGGCGAGGAATACTGTGCCGGGCTGTCGCCGTCATGATCGTTGGCCATGCGTCACCTCATAGCGTGTTCGATGACGCTATACCTCGCGACACGATACATCTTGTGTATTCACGACATGGGACGGCGAGTCCCGGGCATGGTGCTTTTGTTGCTGCATTGCACAAAAATACCTACATCTAGTGAAGGCGATCTTGCCATCAGGGGTGAACGAAATGACCGAACCCAGCCATCATGTCGTCGTTGTCGGCGCGGGTTTCGGCGGTCTCGAATTCACCCGCGCGCTGTCGGGCGCACCGGTACGCATCACCATGATCGACAAGCGCAACCACCATCTGTTCCAGCCGCTGCTCTACCAGGTGGCGACGACGGCGCTGGCCACCTCCGAGGTTGCCTGGCCGATCCGCCATCTCCTGCGCAAGCGCAAGGACGTCACCACGCTGCTGGCCAACGTCACCGGTGTCGACCGGGCCGGCAAACGCGTGCTGCTCGATGACGGCAGCGCCGTCGCCTACGACACACTGGTGCTCGCCACCGGCGCCCGCCATGCCTATTTCGGTCACGACGAATGGGAACCGTTCGCGCCGGGGCTAAAGACGCTGGAGGACGCCACCACCATCCGGCGGCGCATTCTCCTGGCCTTCGAACAGGCCGAGCGGGAGACCGATCCCGCCAAGCGCCAGGCGCTGCTGACCATCGCGATCGTCGGTGGCGGGCCGACCGGGGTGGAACTGGCCGGCACCATCGTCGAGTTGGCGCACGACACGCTGCGCGGCGAGTTCCGCAACATCGATATCAGGCAAACGCGCGTGGTGCTTATCGAGGCTGGTGACCGCATCCTTGCCAATTTCGCGCCAGAACTCTCCGATTACGCCAGCAAGGCGCTCCAGCGGCTCGGCGTGACGGTCGAGCTCGGCCGGGCCGTCACGCGCTGCGACGCTGAAGGCGTGGGCTTTGGTGACAAGCAATTGGCGGCGAAGACAATCCTGTGGGCGGCCGGCGTTGCCGCTTCGCCCGCCGCCCAGTGGCTGGCGGCGAAGGCGGACCGAGCGGGCAGGGTGCTTGTCGAGCCTGACCTCAGCGTGCCCGGCAGCCCCGAGATTTTTGTCATCGGCGACGCCGCCCTTGTGCTGCGGCCCGATGGCCGGCCGGTACCTGGCGTGGCTCCTTCCGCCAAGCAAGAGGGCCGGCATGTTGCGGCCATAATCAAGGCCAGGCTCGATGGTGAGACGACGGCGCGTCCTTTTCACTACAAACATGCCGGTGACCTGGCGACGATCGGCAAACGCGCGGCTGCGATCGATTTCGGCTGGATCAAGCTTACGGGCTGGCTCGCCTGGTGGCTGTGGGGCATCGCCCACATCTATTTCCTGATCGGTTTCCGCAACCGGCTTGCGGTTTCCCTGAGCTGGCTATGGATCTACGTCACGGGCCAGCGCTTCGCTCGGCTGATCACCCAGGGCGACGACGACAAGACCTGACTTTCTTCACCGCCCTGTTCATCCGCCCGTCATCTGTTGCTGATGGATTGGCGTGCCGATGCGCGCGACTTCTTGAGTGGACTTGCGCTGGTTTCGGCGCGAAGTTCGCTTCGGGCAGGGCGGGGCATGATCCCGAAAAGTGGGACCCGGTTTTCGGAAAAGATCATGGTCCAACAGACAGACCATTGTCACGTTGTCGAAGAAGGAGAAAACATGTCGCAACTGCTCCCCCCCGTCTCCCGCCGCGGTCTTCTCGCCGGCGCCGCCGCCGCAGGGGCGCTGATCATGCTTCATCCCTTCTCCGCCCGGGCGCAGGCCAATCAGGCGCATCTGCGCATCATGGAAACCACCGACATCCATGTGAACGTGCTGCCTTATGATTACTACGCCGACAAAGCCAACGACACGCTGGGCCTTTCGCGCACAGCGTCGCTGATCGACGCGGTGCGCAAGGAAGCCGTCAATTCGATGCTGATCGACAATGGCGACCTGCTGCAGGGCAACCCGATGGGCGACTACATCGCCTACGAGAAAGGCCTGAAGGACGGCGATCTGCATCCCGTCATGAAAGGCATGAACCTGCTCGGCTACGAGTGTTCGACGCTCGGCAACCACGAGTTCAACTATGGCTTGTCGTTCCTCGACAAGGTGCTGGCCGGTGCCAATTTCCCGTTCGTCTGCGCCAACCTGATCCGCGGCACCGAGCTTGCCGCCAATCCGCGTGACGACAAGCTCTACCTCAAGCCCTATGTGATCCTCGATAAGAAGATCAAGGACGGTTCGGGCGCCGAGCAGCCGATCAGGATAGGCATCATCGGCTTCGTGCCGCCGCAGATCATGGTCTGGGACCTCAAAAATCTCGAGGGCCATGTCAAGACGCGCGATATCGTCGAGGCGGCCAAGGCCTGGGTGCCGCAGATGAAGGAGGAGGGCGCCGACATCGTCATCGCGCTCTCGCATTCCGGCATCGATGTGACGCAGGGCGACATGATGGAGAACGCATCGTTCTTCGTCGCCGGGGTCGATGGCATCGATGCCGTTTTCACCGGCCACCAGCACCTGGTGTTTCCCGGCAAGAAGGATTTCCAATCGCTCGACGGCGTCGATACGCAAAACGGCACCCTGCAGGGCAAGCCCGCCGTGATGGGCGGTTTCTGGGGCTCGCACATGGGCCTGATCGACCTGATGCTGGAGCGCGACGGATCGAAATGGAGGGTCGTTTCCGCAACCTCCGAGGCGCGGCCGATCTTCGAGCGCGTCGACAACAAGAACAAGCCGACAGTTCCCGACGATAAGCGCATTATCGCGGCACTCGAACAGGACCATCAGGCGACATTGGCGTATGTGCGCCGTCCGGTCGGCAAGACCTCGGCACCGCTCTATTCCTACTTCTCGCTGGTTGCCGACGATCCGTCGGTGCAGGTCGTCAGCCAGGCGCAGACCTGGTATTTGAAGGACATCCTCAAGAGCACGCAGTGGAAGGATGTGCCGCTGCTTTCGGCCGCGGCGCCCTTCAAGGCCGGCGGGCGCAACGGCGCCGACTACTACACCGACGTGCCCGCCGGCGATATCGCCATCAAGAACGTCGCCGACCTCTATCTCTATCCCAACACCGTGCGGGCCGTTGAAATCACCGGGGCGCAGGTCAAGGAATGGCTGGAAATGTCGGCCGGGATATTTAACAGGATCGAGGCGGGGAAGGCCGACCAGCCGCTTATCAACACCGATTTCCCGTCCTACAATTTCGACGTCATCGATGGCGTCTCTTACAAGATCGACCTGTCGCAGCCGCCGAAATACGATGCAAAGGGTGGTGTCGCGAACGCCGGTGCGAGCCGAATCATCGACTTGATGTTCGACGGAAAACCAATTGATCCCAATCAGAAATTCGTTGTCGCGACCAACAACTACCGGGCCGGCGGCGGTGGCAATTTCCCTGACATCAATGCGTCGAAGATCATCTACGAAGCGCCGGATACCAACCGCGACGTCATCGTTCGCTACATTGTGAGCCGGGGCACGATCAACCCGTCGGCGGATGGCAACTGGTCGTTCGCGCCGCTGCCGGGAACCAGCGTCACCTTCGAGACGGGCGTCAAGGCAAAGGACTTCATCGCCGATGTGAAGTCGCTGAAGATCGAGGCGGCGGGCGAGGGCGAAGCGGGGTTCGCCAGATACCGCATCCTGCTCTGATCGGGCCGCCAACCCGGCCGGAGCCTGGACCTGGTGGACGGTCGAGGTCGGTGGCCCTAGGCCTCGTAGACCACCTGGCGCACGTCGATGTAGCTGGCGCGAAAGCCGGCTTCGCAATAGTGCAGGTAGAACTCCCAGAGCTTCTTGAAGCGATCGTCGAAGCCGAGCGGCACGATCTTCTCCCAAGATGCCCAGAAGCGCTGCCGCCATTCGGCGAGCGTGCGCGCATAGTCGTCGGGAAACACCCGCTCACGCAGATGCGCAAGGCCATGGTCCGCGCCGAGCGCCTTCAGGATCGATGGCGTCGGCAGCATGCCGCCCGGAAATACGTAGCGCTGGATGAAATCCGGCCTGGCGCGATAGGTGTCGTAGGCCGCCTCGTTGATGGTTATGATCTGCAGACCAGCGGTGCCACCGGGCCTCAGGCAGGCCTTCATCTTTGAGAAGAACACCGGCCAGTATTTCTCGCCGACCGCCTCGAACATCTCGATCGACGCGATCCGGTCGTAAGTCCCGGTTTCGTCGCGATAATCCTGCAGCTTGATGTCGACCTTGTCGGCAAGCCCGGCGTTGGCGATGCGTGCCTTGGCGAAGTCGTGCTGTTCGCGGCTGATCGTCAATCCCGTAACGCGGCAGCCGATTTCGCGCGCGGCGAATTCGGCGAAGCCGCCCCAGCCGCAGCCGATCTCCAGCACATGATCCTTTCTGCCGATCCCTATATCCTTGGCCAGCGCCCGATATTTGGCGGCCTGGGCGCTTTCGAGGTCATTGGCGCCGTTGGCGTAGAGCGCTGAGGAATAGGTCATGCTCGGGTCGAGCCATTCCTTGTAGAAGGCGTTGCCGAGATCGTAATGCGCCGAGATGTTGCGCTTCGAACCGGTGCGTGTGTTCTCGTTGAACCAGTGGCGGATGCGCTGGACGGTGTTGATGAGCCAACTGGCGCCGCCGGCGACGCGTTCGCCGATCGCCGAATTGACCACGAACAATTCCAGGAAGCTGGTGACGTCGGGGCTTTCCCAATCGCCGTCCATGTACGATTCGGCAACGCCGATCGTGCCGCCGGAAAAGGCGCGGCCTGGCAGGCGCCAGTTCTTGAGCACCAGTTCGGCATCCGGGCCAGGTCCCTTGCCGCCAACGAGAACGGCGCGGCCATCCGGCATCCTGACCTTAAGAGAGCCGCGCGGCAGGTTCATCGCCGCCGATAGCACCATGCGTGCCTTGGCCGGCAGACCCTTGACGATTTCGGCGAAATTGAACTCGTCGAGCCTGACCGCTTCGCTTTGCGCTCCGTTATGATGTTCCCCGTGTGCCATTTCACGCCCCTGGATTTCCGTGGTGCCGGCGCAAATTGCCGAGCCACGGTTCTCTTGGATCATTCACCAGGTTCGAACGCCCTTGCCTTTTCCCGGTGGCTCACGGGCTCGGCGACAGGCGGACTCGAACCAAAGCGCTTGGCCTGAGCTTCAGCGCTTCCCGGCGAATGCCGACCACAATCTTCCACGTCATGAGGGGAGACTTCAAGAGGGCAGGTCATTAGCTGGGCTGTGCCACGTATCGCCTGGCATCCGCCCCATTGCATCGAGTGGCTGCTGGCCAAAATCCAGAAAACGTCTATGGCAGGCGCCGCGCTTGTGCGATAGCTTTAGCCATGCGTTATGTAATCTTCATTGCCGCGATCGCGTTCTTCCTGATCTGGGACGGTCTCTACAATCAGGGCCGGTATCTCGACATTTCGGTCAGGGAACTCTCCCATGTCATGCGTTACGTCACCGGCAAGGCCTGAATATCCCTTCCTAAAATAGCAACCCGGCGTTTCATCCGACGTGTTCGTCGCTTTGGGATGAGGTCCGGCCTCGTGCGAGGCGCGTCGCATGGACGCGTCGCGCCATGAGCGGTTGACGTGAGGGGACCGCCGTCACTAAAGACCCCGGCATTCAGATCGAGGAGGCGGAATTGATCCGGCATATCGTTTTCTTCAGCGCGCGGCGCAAGGAGGATGTGGAGGCAGTGCGCGCCGGGCTGCTGGCGCTCGGCAACATCCCTCATTCCAGCCTGTTCGAGGTCACTTTGAACACCAAGGTCGACCCGCTGTCGGATGAAGTTGATGTGGTCGTTTACGCTGAATTCGCAGATGATGCGGCGCTGGCAGCCTACAAGGCGCATCCGCTCTACGCGCAGACCACCAGCAAGGTCAAACCATTGCGCGAACTGCGCTATTCCGCCGACGTCATCGCCGGCAGCTGATCCCAGGTGCGATTCTGGATCTCGACAAGTCCTCGGTGCCGCCGACGGAAATGACCTTGAACCGGTCTTCGGAATGATGCACATCGCGCCTCGATGACCCGAACAACAGCAACCGGCATTCATCCGCTCGACCATCTGGTTCTGCCGACGCGGAGCCTCGATGTGGCGCGAGCCCGGCTCATTTCGCTGGGCTTCGTCGTCGCCCCTACCGGCATCCATCCCTTTGGAACGGAAAATTGCTGCGTTTTCCTCGCTGACGGCACCTACCTGGAGCCGCTGGCGATCGGCAACCAGCAAGCTGCCCTTGACGCGGCGGCCGAGGGCAACGTCTTCGTCAAGCGCGACCGTGCCTATCGCGACAGCCGCGGCGATGAAGGATTTTCCGCGGCGGTCCTGGGGACGGACGATGCCGATGCCGACCATGCACGCTATGTCGAGGCCGGCCTGTCGGCAGGGGACACGCTGAGTTTTTCGCGCGCTTTTACCGATACGTCGGGCAAGAGCGACGTAGCCTCATTCAAACTGGCCTTCGCCTCCGCCAGCAACGCAACCGACGCGTTCCTTTTTGCCTGCCAGCGGATCAACGCGCCAAAGGTGGACCGTACGGCCTTGCAGGCCCACGCCAACGGCGCCATTGGCATTGTTGAAGTCGTGGCGGTCAGCGATCAGCCTGCCGAACAGATCAGGCTGATCTCCGTCGCGGTGAACGATCCTGCTGCCGGCGGCGAGGGGAATGCGTTTCCCCTGCCGAA
This sequence comes from Mesorhizobium erdmanii USDA 3471, assembly GCF_000472705.1. Taxonomy (GTDB): domain Bacteria; phylum Pseudomonadota; class Alphaproteobacteria; order Rhizobiales; family Rhizobiaceae; genus Mesorhizobium; species Mesorhizobium erdmanii. The sequence continues at coordinate 459,619 of NZ_AXAE01000008.1, forward strand.
TGCAACGCTGAGCGTGCTCGACCCCGAATCGTTCACCGCCCGCTTTGGCATTCCGGCCGGGTCATCGACGAAACTTCGCTTCATGGCGATCGTCTTTGCAGTCCGCAGCGCCGATGCCACGTCGAGCCTGCTTGCGGCCAATGCCATCCAGCACGATATAGCGGGCAACGAAATTGTCGTGCGGCCGGCATCCGGACAGGGCGCGGCTTTCATCTTCCGGGAGGTCCCATGAGCAAGTCCCAAGCGTCCAATTCGATGGCGCCCAATTCGACGGTATCCGTCGGTAACGTCGTGTTCGACAACAAGGCGGCCTTGGCGTTGATCGCCGGCCCGTGCCAGTTCGAATCGCGCCAGCATGCCTTCGACATGGCCGGCGCGTTGAAGGAATTGACCGCCAAGCTCGGCATCGGCCTCGTCTACAAGACAAGCTACGACAAGGCCAACCGCACCTCGCTGTCGGCAACGCGCGGCGCCGGCATGGACGCCGCACTTCCGGTCTTCGACGAACTGCGCAAGGAATTTTCGCTTCCCGTTCTGACCGATGTCCACACCGAGGAGCAATGCGCGATCGTCGCGCCGCACGTCGATGTGCTGCAGATCCCGGCCTTCCTGTCGCGCCAGACCGACATGCTGGTCGCGGCCGCCAGGACGGGCAAGGTGATCAACGTCAAGAAGGGGCAGTTCCTGGCGCCCTGGGACATGAAGAATGTGGTCGCCAAGATCACCGGGTCCGGCAACGCCAATGTCTTGACCACCGAGCGCGGTGCGTCCTTCGGCTACAACACGCTGGTGTCGGATATGCGCGCTCTGCCTGTCATGGCCGAGATCGGCGCGCCGGTGATCTTCGACGCCACGCATTCGGTGCAGCAGCCGGGCGGGCAGGGCGGTTCGTCTGGTGGCGAGCGCCGTTTTGTCGAGACCTTGGCCCGGGCGGCCGTCGCCGTCGGTGTGGCCGGCGTCTTCATCGAGACCCACCAGGATCCTGACAATTCGACCTCTTCCGATGGCCCGAACATGCTGCCGCTCAAGGATATGCCGGCGCTTCTGGAAAGGCTGATGGCATTCGACCGGATAGCGAAAGGCCACTGAGCAGCCGCTATCGCGCCGGTGCTTGTGGTTGAGAGGGGCCGGTTGTACGCTTTGACGGCAAATGAGCGTTTGGCAGGAGGAAGCCATGTCCGTCGCCCGCGTCACCGAAATCACCTCGTCGTCTAAGAAGAGCTTTCAGGACGCCATCGAAAAGGGAATCGCGCGCGCCTCGAAGACCCTGAAGAACGTCGAAGGCGCCTGGATTCAGGACCAGAAGATCGTCGTCGAGGACGGCAAGATCGCAGCCTATCGCGTCAACATGAAGGTTACTTTCATCCTCGCGGAATGATCGGCCGCCGCCGAAAAAGTCGGGAACCTTCGCCCGCGCCCCTCATTGTCAAAGCAGAGTTCAACGACAACGAGGAGCAGATCATGACAACCCAGACAGGCCACACCGAAGCCATCGCCGCTTCGCGCGTCATCGGCACGTCCGTCTACAACACCGAAGGCAAGAGCATCGGCAGTATCGAGGACATCATGCTCGACAAGACGTCGAATGGCATCATGTTCGCGGTCATCGGCTTTGGCGGCTTTCTCGGCATCGGTGAGAAGTATCACGCCATTCCCTGGGCAAGTCTCGACTATGACGAGGACAAGGGCGGTTACGTCGTGCCCTTCTCCAAGGAGCAGCTGAAAGCCGCACCCGCCTATTCGATCAATGAGCTGGCCGGCGCGGACGGCGAAAGCGCGCGCGACGCGTCCTACGAGTATTACAAGGTCACGCCCTACTGGCATTGACCTGACTTCAACGAAAAAGGGCCTCGTTGCGACGGGGCCCTTTTTTGTTTCAACGCCACCGGCTATTCGCTGGTGCTCAATGCCGGCAAAGGCTCAAAAGCCTTCGACGGCGATTGCTTGTTGTCGCACGACGTCAAGAACGCCGCCGCGATCAGGAACAAACTCACGATACCGCTCAACTCGGACATGGCGAAACTCCTCCTGTTTCGCCCCGCGCGACAACAGCCATAGCCTGGAATGCGCGTCCGGGTGGCATGACTTATGATGACAGAAATTTGCGCTTCGTGAATCGGCCTGGCGCCACTATTCGGCCATGGCCGGATTGCCTTTTGCGTCGCTTTGGCTAAGACGGGCGCGACCTTTCGTCAGATCAATCGGGGACATCGCAATGACCGCCATCATCGACATTGTCGGACGTGAAATCCTGGACAGCCGTGGAAACCCGACCGTCGAGGTCGACGTCGTGCTCGAAGACGGTTCGATGGGCCGCGCCGCTGTGCCGTCGGGCGCCTCGACCGGTGCCCACGAAGCCGTCGAGCTTCGCGACGGCGGCGCCCGCTATCTCGGCAAGGGCGTGCTCAGGGCCGTCGAAGCGGTCAATGGCGAGCTGTTCGAGGCGATCGGCGGCATGGAAGCCGAAAACCAGATCCATATCGACCAGACGATGATCGAGCTCGACGGCACGCCCAACAAGAGCCGGCTCGGCGCCAATGCCATTCTCGGCGTTTCGCTGGCGGTGGCCAAGGCCGCGGCCGATGCAGCCGGCCTGCCGCTCTACCGTTATGTCGGCGGCGCCAAGGCACATGTCCTGCCCGTGCCGATGATGAATATCATCAATGGCGGCGCCCATGCCGACAACCCGATCGACTTCCAGGAATTCATGATCCTGCCGGTCGGCGCGCCGACTTTACGCGAAGGCGTGCGTTGGGGTTCCGAAATCTTCCACACGCTGCGCAAGAAGCTGAAGGATGCCGGTCATAACACCAATGTCGGCGACGAGGGCGGCTTCGCTCCCAATCTGAAGAGCGCGCCGGTGGCGCTCGATTTCATCATGGAATCGATCGAGAAGGCCGGTTTCAAGCCGGGCGAGGAGATTGCGCTCGGTCTGGATTGCGCAGCGACTGAGTTCTTCAAGGACGGCAATTACGTCTATGTGGGCGAGAAGAAGACGCGTGATCCCAAGGCGCAGGCCAAGTACCTCGCCAAGCTCGCCGCCGACTATCCGATCATCTCGATCGAGGACGGTCTTGCCGAGGACGACTGGGAAGGCTGGAAGTACCTCACCGATCTGATCGGCAAGAAGACGCAGCTGGTGGGCGACGACCTCTTCGTCACCAACACGGCGCGCCTGCGCGACGGCATCCGCATGGGCGTTGCCAATTCGATCCTGGTCAAGGTCAACCAGATCGGCTCGCTGACCGAAACGCTCGACGCCGTCGAGACCGCGCACAAGGCTGCCTACACCGCCGTCATGTCGCATCGCTCCGGTGAGACAGAGGATTCGACCATCGCCGATCTCGCCGTCGCCACCAATTGCGGGCAGATCAAGACCGGTTCGCTGTCGCGCTCCGACCGCATGGCCAAATACAACCAGCTGATCCGCATCGAGGAAGAGCTCGGCAAGCAGGCACGCTACGCCGGCAAGTCGGTGATCAAGCGCTGATCGCATGACGTCAAATTTCGGATAGTGCGCGAAGGGCGGGATCATTCCCGCCCTTTTTCGTTTGGCTGAGCGCCGGGTCAGTCTCCGTAACCGTCCGTTAAGCACAATCAGGCGAAAAAGGTCCGGGCCGTTTGAGTTTGCGGCTACGGGGAATCGGTTATGTGGACGCGTCAGCACAAGCAGAGAAACACCGGCCGGCTGATCATCCCCTCGCTTTGCGTGGTGTTCCTGGCCTATTTCGGCTTCCACGCCTATCATGGCGAATTCGGCATCAATTCGAAATATCAGCTGGAAGCGCAGACGGTTGCGCTGCAGGCCCAGCTCGATGCCGTCAAGGCCCGCCGGATCGAGCTCGAACGGCGCGTTCGGCTCATGCATGACGGCACTCTGGAGAAGGACATGCTCGACGAGCAGGCGCGCCGGGCGCTCAACCTGTCCCAACCTGATGAAATCACCATCATGTTGCCGGCCTCATCGAAATAACTGAGTTTCAGTTAATCACCAATATTTTCAATGATTTTAATCGCTTAGGCGCATGCCAGCTATGCAAATTCGTCATGGCGCAACGCTGTGACGCGTGTTAGCCTTGCATAAATCGGTGGGGAGAGCTGATCTTCCCAGGGCAGACTTCATCCTGTCCTAATGTCCGCAAAGAGACGCCAACAGGGAGTGATGCATGGCCACCGCAGCCAGAAAAGCGCCTGCCAAATCCAAATCCGACGGCAAATCAGGGCTTTCCGCGCCCAAGCCGGCTGAATTCACCAAGGATGAAGAACTTGCCGCCTATCGGCATATGCTGCTCATCCGCCGCTTCGAGGAAAAGGCCGGCCAACTGTACGGCATGGGTTTCATCGGCGGCTTTTGCCATCTCTATATCGGCCAGGAAGCGGTCGTCACGGGCATGAAGATGGCGCTGATCGACGGCGACCAGATGATCACCGCCTATCGCGACCACGGCCATATGCTGGCCATGGAGCTTTCGCCGCGCGGTGTGATGGCCGAATTGACCGGCCGTCGCGGCGGCCTGTCCCGGGGCAAGGGCGGCTCCATGCACATGTTCTCCAAGGAGAAGCATTTTTATGGCGGCCACGGCATTGTCGGTGCGCAAGTGTCGCTCGGCACCGGTCTCGCCTTCGCCAACCGCTATCGGGAAAACAACAACGTCTCGCTGACCTATTTCGGCGACGGAGCCGCAAACCAGGGCCAGGTCTATGAAAGCTTCAACATGGCCTCGCTATGGAAGCTGCCGGTGATCTACATCATCGAGAACAACCGCTACGCCATGGGCACCTCGGTGTCGCGCTCGTCGGCCGAAACCAATTTTTCGCATCGCGGCGCCTCGTTCAAGATTCCAGGCATCCAGGTCGACGGCATGGATGTGCGTGCGGTCAAATCCGCCGGTGATCAGGCTGCCGAATGGTGCCGTGCCGGCAACGGGCCGATCATTCTCGAAATGCAGACCTATCGCTATCGCGGTCACTCCATGTCCGACCCGGCGAAATACCGCTCCAAGGAAGAAGTGCAGAAGATGCGCTCCGACCATGATCCGATCGAGCAGGTCAAGGCGCGGCTGATCGACAAGAAGTGGGCAAGCGAGGACGAGCTGAAGACCATCGACAAGGAGGTTCGCGACATCGTCGCCGACGCCGCCGAATTTGCCCAGAACGATGCGGAGCCGGATCCGTCCGAGCTCTGGACCGATATCGTATTGTAAGGGAGGGCGAGGAACATGCCGATCGAAATTCTCATGCCCGCTCTCTCGCCGACCATGGAAGAGGGAAATCTTTCCAAGTGGTTGAAGAACGAGGGCGACAAGGTCGTCGCAGGCGACGTGATCGCCGAGATCGAAACCGACAAGGCGACGATGGAAGTCGAAGCCGTCGATGAAGGCACGATTGGAAAGATCCTGATCGCCGCCGGCACCGAAGGCGTCAAGGTCAACACGCCGATCGCGGTTCTGCTGCAAGACGGTGAAAGCGCCGCCGATGTCGGCAAGTCCGCTGCTCCCGCCAAGGCGGAAGTGCCGGCGAAGGCGGAGGCACCCTCCGAGGAGAAGGTGGAGGCGGCGAAGCCCGCCGCCGCCCCGGTCGCGGCCGCGCCAAAAACCGAAATCGCCGCCGATCCGGATATCCCTGCCGGCACGGAAATGGTCTCGACCACTGTGCGCGAAGCGCTACGCGATGCCATGGCCGAGGAAATGCGCCGCGACGGCGATGTCTTCGTCATGGGCGAGGAGGTCGCCGAATACCAGGGCGCCTACAAGATCACCCAAGGCCTGCTGCAGGAGTTCGGACCTCGTCGTGTCGTCGATACGCCGATCACCGAGCATGGTTTTGCCGGAGTCGGCGTCGGCGCTGCCATGGCCGGCCTGAAGCCGATCGTCGAATTCATGACCTTCAACTTCGCCATGCAGGCGATCGACCAGATCATCAACTCGGCCGCCAAGACGCTCTATATGTCGGGCGGCCAGATGGGCGCGCCGATCGTGTTCCGCGGACCGAACGGGGCTGCCGCCCGCGTCGCCGCCCAGCACTCGCAGTGCTATGCCGCCTGGTACAGCCACATTCCGGGCCTGAAGGTGGTGATGCCGTATACGGCAGCCGACGCCAAGGGCTTGCTGAAAGCGGCGATCCGCGATCCGAACCCGATTATCTTCCTCGAGAACGAGATCCTCTACGGCCAGTCCTTCGACGTGCCGAAGCTCGATGATTTCGTGCTGCCGATCGGCAAGGCTCGTATCCACAAGCAAGGCAAGGACGTCACCATCGTCTCGTTCGGTATCGGCATGACCTATGCGGTGAAGGCGGAGGCGGAACTGCGCGGTCTGGGCATCGACGCCGAGATCATCGATCTCAGGACCATCCGCCCGCTCGACCTCGACACGATCATCGCCTCGGTCAAGAAGACCAACCGGCTGGTCGTGGTCGAAGAAGGCTTCCCGCAGAGCTCGGTCGGCGACCATATCGCCAACCAGGTTTCGCAGCGCGCCTTCGATTTCCTCGACGCGCCGGTCATCACCATTGCCGGCAAGGACGTGCCGATGCCTTATGCGGCAAACCTCGAGAAGCTGGCGCTGCCGAATGTCGGCGAGGTCATCGAGGCGGTCAAAGCCGTCGCATATCGCTGAACCGGGCGGGAGGACAAAATGCCAATCAACATCACCATGCCGGCGCTCTCCCCCACGATGGAAGAGGGCAATCTGTCGAAGTGGCTGGTCAAGGAAGGCGACAAGGTTTCGCCGGGCGATGTCATCGCCGAGATCGAGACCGACAAGGCGACGATGGAGGTCGAGGCCGTCGATGAGGGGACGGTCGCCAAGCTCGTCGTTCCCGCCGGCACCGAAGGCGTCAAGGTCAATGCTTTGATCGCCGTGCTTGCCGCCGAGGGCGAGGATACGGGTGCTGCCGCGAAAAGCGGCGGCGGTGCTGCGCCCGCGAAGGCCGAGGCGCCGAAAGTCGAGGCTCCCAAGGCCGAGGCGCCAAAGGCCGAACCTGCTGCCGCGGCCGCTCCGAAGGCAGAGACGGCTCCGGCCGCCAATGGTCATGCTGTCGGCGAGCGCACCTTCGCTTCGCCGCTCGCACGCCGCATCGCCAAGGAAGCCGGGGTCGACGTATCTGCCGTGACCGGCACCGGCCCGCATGGCCGTGTGGTGAAAGCCGATGTCGATGCCGCGATTGCCGGCGGCGGTGCCAAGGCGGCACCCGCGGCCAAGGCTCCTGCCGGCGCGCCGGCTGCATCCGCCCCTGCCGTGAAGGCGATGTCGGACGACCAGGTGCTGAAGCTGTTCGAGGAGGGTTCCTACGACCTCGTCCCGCACGACAACATGCGCAAGACCATCGCGCGCCGCCTCGTCGAGGCCAAGACCACCATCCCGCATTTCTACCTGACGCTCGACTGCGAGCTCGACGCACTGCTGGCGCTGCGCACGCAGATCAATGCGGCGGCCCCGATGAGGAAGACGGATAAGGGCGACGCACCGGCCTACAAGCTGTCGGTCAACGACATGGTGATCAAGGCGATGGCGATGGCGCTGAAGGCGGTGCCGGATGCCAATGCGTCGTGGACCGAAAGCGCCATGGTCAAGCACAAGCATGCCGATGTCGGCGTTGCCGTGTCGATCCCCGGCGGCCTGATCACGCCGATCATCCGGCATGCGGATGAAAAGACGCTGTCCACCATCTCCAACGAGATGAAGGATCTGGCGAGCCGCGCCCGCAGCCGTAAGCTGAAGCCGGAAGAATATCAGGGCGGCACTACGGCCGTCTCCAATCTCGGCATGTTCGGCATCAAGGACTTCGCCGCCGTCATCAACCCGCCGCATGCGACGATCCTGGCTGTCGGTGCGGGCGAAGAGCGGGCGGTGGTCAAGAACGGCGAGATCAAGATCGCCACCGTCATGTCGGTGACGCTGTCGACCGACCATCGCGCCGTCGACGGTGCCCTCGGCGCCGAACTGCTGGTCGCCTTCAAGCGGCTGATCGAGAACCCGATGGGCATGCT
>NZ_AXAE01000036.1 GCF_000472705.1 Mesorhizobium erdmanii USDA 3471
CGCTCACCCAAGTCGATCGCCGCACTCGCCGGCCTTGCCCCCTTCGACAACAAGAGCGGCAAGCTCAACCGCAGGAGCCAGATCCAGGGTGGCCGATCGCGTGTGCGCCGTGCTCTCTACATGGCTGCGCTCGGCGCCATCCGAGCTTGTGAGCGCTTCAGGGCTTTCTATACCGCCATCGCAGCCCGCTCAGGCTCGAAGAAGCTGGCCATCATCGCCGTCGCAAGGAAGCTCCTTGTCGTCCTCAATGCCATCATTCGAGACAAAAAAGCTTTCGCATGAACACAGTTGCCATTCCGTGACCTGCGAGCGGCTCCGCGGTGCAGAATCTGCGGACCGACCGCAAAGTCGTATATGCTTGTGAAGACGACCTTTCCGGATCGCCCCGTTCTTCGGCAGCTGTCGCGGCATGGATCCTCGGGTCTGCGCGCGCGCTCCGCGCCCGCTACGCCCGTGGATGACGAAAATTAAAACAATCTTCCGCCGTCCGGCACCTTGCGCTCGATGGCGCCGAGTACCACCGCGCCCTCCTCGTCGGGAAAGCCGAGCGTCAGCACTTCCGACATGAACGGCCCGATCTGGCGTGGCGGGAAATTGACCACCGCGAACACCTGCCGCCCGACCAGCGTCTCGGGCGCATAATATTTGGTAATCTGCGCCGACGATTTCTTGACGCCGATGTCGGGTCCGAAATCGATCTTCAACTTGAACGCAGGCTTGCGCGCTTCCGGGAAAGGCTCGGCCTCGACGATCGTGCCGGCGCGGATGTCGACACGATCGAAATCGGCAAAACTGATCTCGGGCTTACGCTCTTTGCTTGCACTCATTAGCGTACCGCTCAGGCGTTGCCGTAGGTCTCGAACAGCACGCCGGCCAGTGCATCCTTGGCCGAAGTTCCCGACCAGACGACGAACTGGAAAGCCTGGAAATAGCATTCGCAGGCTTCCAGCGCCGAGGCCAAGAGTACCTCGACCTGCTGGCTCGACGGCTCGAGCCCGCCGGCCAGAAGCAGCGACTGGCGGAACATGATCGCGCCTTCCTGCTCCCAGAGATCGAAATGCCCGAACAGCATCTGTTCGTTGATCAGCGACAACAGCCGCATCACTTCCAGCGCGCGCGTCTCCGGCACCTTGATGTCAAAGGCGCAGGCCAGATGCAGCGCCTCGAAATCCTCCATCCAGGAGAAGGAGACGTGATAATCGGTCCAGCTACCGGCGACCGAGATCGAAATTTCGTCATCGCCGGCCCGTTCGAAGGACCAGTCATTGTTGTGAGCCACCTGCTCGATCACATCCACCGGATGGATTTCGCGGGAGAATTCGAGTTCGAGAAGTTCCATGGAATGCTTCCTGTCGTTCTGAGGAGCGCCGCCACACGCTCCGCGGGAGGGCACACACAACGAACAATCTGATCTAGAACTCGGACGGCCAGGACTTTCTTCGCGCTAAGACTACTTCTCGACGCAACGACCCCAGACCGGACCCCACCGCCCGGCCGCATGACCCTGCTCCGAATCATGCAACAAATTCAGTCTATTGATCGGGAGTCGCGTGAACAGCCCAATTTTTCGCACTGCGTCATTCGCATGTGGAAAGGCGCTGTCACAAAGATTCATGCAATGCCGTTAAGCGATTCACGGCAAAGCGCTTTTCAGGCTTCGACTATGTGGAAAAGTTTAACGATTATTTTTTTGCGCGCGGCTTCGCCGCCGCCGCTGGTGCGGCATCGCCGGCCAGTTCGGCGAGCTTGGCTTCGAGCGCTTCGATGCGGGCGGCAAGCCTGGCATTCTCGTCTCGGGCCTTGGCGGCCATTTCGCGCGCTGCCTCGAATTCCTCGCGCTGCACCACGTCCATCGAATTGAGGATGCGCTCCGCCTGCCCCTTGAAGGCGGTCTCCACCTCGCGGCGCACACCTTGCGCGGCACCGGCGGCGTCGGTCATCAGCTTGGCGAATTCATCGAGAATGCGGTTCGGTCCTGTCGACATGGCAAATCCTCGCTTGCTTGAAATGACGTAGTGGCGCTGCGCGCCGAATGCAAGAACGTTGAGGGCCTGGTGCGGCATCTGCGTTGCTATGGCGCACGGCTCGCAAAGCTATACTCGGGCGCGCCAAATTGCGTATTGTGTTTCGTCGCGTCTCGTGTCCCGGCACCAGTCGCCTCCGACCCAGGATCAGCCAATGGCAACGCCTCCACGCCGACCGACAAATCCGTTCGCAGCCGCCGAAGCTGCCTTCAAGCCGGTCAAGAAACCGGCGGCAGCCCCGCCTCGCGGGCCTTCCACCGCGCCTGATGTCCGCGAACTTGTCTCGATCCGGATCGACCGGGCCGTGCTCGACCACTTCCAGGAGGATGGCCCCGGCTGGCAGGACAGGATCAACGACGCATTGCGACAGTTGGTGGCCGCCAAGGGGTGAGTTGCCCCACGTCGCGACGGCTCGCGGCGTGGACCCGTCGCGACACTTGACGGCAGCCAGCTTGCCTTGACCCTGCCAAAACCCTGCCGCATGGTCCGCGCGCAAAACGCGTTTCGCAACCGAGAGCTCCCCGTTGAACGAATATTTCCTGCTGCCGCTGGCCTCGCTGCCGTTTCCCAACATCAACCCGATCCTGATCCAGATCGGGCCGCTGGCGGTGCACTGGTACGGCGTCGGTTACATCGTCGGCATCCTGTTTGCCTGGTGGTACGCCAAGCGGCTCGCCGCCAATCCGAAATTGTGGCCCGACGGCGTCCTGCCGATGAAGCCGGAGGACCTCGACGATTTCATCGTCTGGGCGGCGATCGGCGTCGTGCTCGGCGGCCGCACCGGTTACGTGCTGTTCTATGACCTGCCGCGCTATATCCAGCATCCGCTCGACATCTTCGCCGTCTGGCAGGGCGGCATGTCGTTCCATGGCGGCCTGCTCGGCGTCATCCTCGCCATGACGCTGTTTTCCATCAAGCGCGGCATCCGCACTTGGTCGCTGTTCGATGTCGTGGCCGCCGGCGTGCCGGTTGGGCTCGGCCTGGTGCGCGTCGCCAATTTCATCAACTCGGAGCTTTGGGGCCGGCCGACCGACGTACCGTGGGCAATGGAATTCCCAAATGGCGGCCCGTTCACCCGCCATCCTAGCCAGCTCTACGAAGCGTTTCTCGAAGGCATCGTGCTGTTCCTCGTGCTGCGCATCCTCACCCATTCGCGCTTCAAGCTGAAGACACCGCGCTTCGTGGGCGGCGCCTTCATCTGCGGCTACGGCCTGTCGCGGATCTTTGTCGAATTCTTCCGCGAGCCTGACCAGCAACTCGGCTATCTCCTCGGCACCAACTGGCTGACCATGGGCATGATCCTGTCGACGCCGATGGTGCTGGCCGGAATCTGGGCGATGGCGACCGCCAAGCCGGTGACGCAAATGGAGCCGCGGGCGACATGACGCGGCTGAAGACCCGCATCGTCGACCTGATCGAGGCGCTTGGGCCGCTTCCCGTCAACGAATATATGGCGCTGTGCCTGTTCGATCCCGCCGACGGCTACTACACCACACGCGAGCCCTTTGGTGCGGCCGGCGACTTCGTCACCGCGCCGGAGATCAGCCAGATGTTCGGTGAACTCGTCGCCGTCTGGCTTTACCAGGCCTGGGCAGCGATTGGCCGGCCGATGCCGGTCACCGCCGCCGAGATCGGCCCCGGCCGCGGCACGTTGATGAAGGACATGCTGCGCACGCTGTCGCGGCTCGATCCTGATCTGGCCAATGGCGCTGCCTTCGCCATGATCGAGACCAGCCCGCGCCTGGCCGAAATCCAGAAGCGGACGCTCGGCGCGACACCTTTTACGGTTCAATGGCACGAGACCATCGAGACCTTGCCCCATCAGCCACTGCTCATCGTCGGCAACGAGTTGTTCGACGCCATCCCGATCCGCCAGTTCGTCCGCGCCGGCACCGGCTGGCGCGAGCGCATGGTCGGCCTCGACGACGACAACGCCCTTTCTTTCTTCGCCGGCGCCGGTTCGGTCGACGCAACGCTTCTGCCCGTTGACGCGGCCGAAGCGCCGCAAGGCGCGATCGTCGAGGTCGCGCCCGCCCGCACCGCCCTGATGGCGGCGATCGCCGAACGCATGGCCCGAAACGGTGGCGCCGGCCTGTTTCTCGACTATGGCCATCTGCAACCGGGGATCGGCGACACGCTGCAGGCCTTGCGCCGGCACCATCACGAAGATGTGCTGGCCAATCCCGGCGAAGCCGACGTCACCTCGCATGTCGATTTCGCCGCCCTTGCCGCGGTCGCGCGCGGGCATGGCCTCGACGTCCATCTGTCGACGCAAGGCTATTTCCTGCTCGGCATGGGCATTCTCGAGCGCGCCGGTCGGCTTGGCGCCGATGCCGGTCAGGCGGCTCGCGACGAGATATCATCTGCTGTCGAGCGGCTTGCCGGGCCGCAGGCCATGGGCGAGCTGTTCAAGGTGCTTGCCGTCATGCCGCGCTCCGTGTCCGTCAGGCCCTTTGCGACGGCGGATTGACTTTTCACCGCTGCCCCTCCCAATCTCCCGTCCGGTAAAAGAGCGGTCTGACCGCCGGCCGCTTTTTCTTGACGAAACCGCCCACACGGACAACAACGCCCGCATGCTCAATCAGACCAAACCGGATCCCGTTCGGTCGCCGCGGCTGGACAAGGCGCAGGCACAAGGCATCCGCCACGGCTATTTCACCCGCACGGGCGGCGTCTCGACCGGCATCTACCAGGGTCTCAACATCGGCACCGGGTCGGATGACGACAAGGCGCTGGTGGCCGAGAACCGCGCCCGTGTCGCCGCCTGGATGGGCGTGCCGGCGAACCACCTGTTGACCGCCTGGCAGATCCATTCGCCCGATGTCGTCATCGCCAGGGAGCCCTTTGCCGGCGAGCGGCCCAAGGCCGACGCCCTCGTCACCGACCGGCCAGGCATCGCCATCGGCGCCTCGACCGCCGATTGCGGCCCGGTTCTGTTCGCCGATGCCGGGGCGCGCATCATCGGCGCGGCGCATGCCGGCTGGAAAGGCGCCTTCACGGGCGTGCTGGAAAACACCATTGCCGCCATGGAAAGCGTTGGCGCCCGCCGCGAAAACATCGTCGCCGTGCTCGGCCCCTCGATCGGCCCCGACAATTACGAGGTCGGGCCGGAATTCGTCGCCCGCTTCGTCGAGGCCGACGCCGAAAACATCGGCTATTTCGCGCCTTCGGCAAAGGCCGGCCACGCCATGTTCGACCTCGTCAGTTACACGGTCGACCGTCTGGCCAGGGCCGGCGTGACCGCCGAGGGCCTCGGCCGCTGCACCTATGCCGAGGAAGATTTGTTTTACTCCTACCGGCGCACCACGCACCGCAAGGAGCCTGATTACGGCCGGCAGGTTTCGGCAATCGTTTTGGAGAATGAATAATGGCTTTGCATTTTGAACGATCGGAATTTGACGCGCGTCGCGACCGGCTGATGATCGAGATGGCCGAGAAGAAGCTCGACGCCATCCTGCTGTTCGCGCAGGAAAGCATGTACTGGCTGACCGGCTACGACACGTTCGGCTTCTGCTTCTTCCAGTGCCTGGTGGTGAAGGCCGACGGCTCCATGGTGCTTTTGACCCGCTCGGCCGACCTGCGCCAGGCGCGCCACACCTCGATCATCGACAACATCGTGCTGTGGACCGACCGCGACGGCGCCAACCCGGCGGTCGACCTGCGCAACCTGCTCAACGACCTCGACCTGCTCGGCGCTCGCATCGGCGTCGAATACGACACCCATGGCCTGACCGCCTATAATGGCCGCCGGCTGGACGAGCAGTTGCAGACCTTCGGCCAGATCGCGGACGCCTCCGGCATTGTCGGCCGGCTGCGCCTGTTCAAGAGCCCGGCCGAGGTCGCCAAGGCCGAGAAGGCCGCCAACCTCTCCGACGACGCGCTGGACGCCGCACTTCCGCTGATCAAGCAGGGTGGGGACGAAGCGCTGATCCTCGCCGCCATGCAAGGCGCGATCTTCGCCGGCGGCGGCGATTACCCGGCCAACGAGTTCATCATCGGCTCCGGCGCCGATGCGCTGCTCTGCCGTTACAAGGCCGGCCGCCGCAAGCTCACCAAGAACGACCAGCTGACGCTAGAATGGGCGGGTGTCTTCCATCATTACCATGCGCCGATGATGCGCACGGTGCTGACCGGCAAGGCGTCGAGGCGCCATCAGGAACTGTTCGACGCCGCGCGTGCCGCGCTGCTCGCGGTGGAGAAAGCGATGACGCCGGGCAATACATTCGGCGATGTCTTCGACGCGCACGCCCGCACCATGGAAGCGCACGGCCTGACCAAGCATCGGCTGAACGCCTGCGGCTATTCGGTCGGCGCGCGCTTCACGCCGTCCTGGATGGACATGCCGATGTTCTATCAGGGCAATCCCGAGCCGATCGCGCCCAACATGACGCTGTTCGCCCACATGATCATCATGGATTCCGAGACCGAGACGGCAATGACGCTTGGCCGCACCTACCTGACCACCGAATCCCAGCCGAAGCCGCTTTCCCGCCATGATCTCGACTTGATCGTACAGTGAATCCATAATGGGAGGCGTTCTTCGCCAAGGAGTTAGAAGGCAAATGAGACGATCGCATGTGACGACCGTGTCATTGCTTGTGGCATTGGCTGTTGCCTCCTGCACCAACGCAAAGGACGTTCTCGAACCCTCCGCCATCACCCCGCCGGCCGCCTCCGCACAGACCGCGGCGCCGGGCAGCACGGCGGCCACGGTTCCCGCAACGTCACCAGTGCCTGGCGCCACCACGGCCGGGGCGCCCGCAACCACCACCACGCCGCTCACGCCAGCGCAGAGCGCAGCCATCCTGTCGAAGACCCGGCTGCAGATCGCGCCGATCGTCGGCGCTTCGGTGGAGGCCGCGACACCGTTGACGGCGGAATTGCAGGCGCGCGCCAAGCAGCGCGGCATCACGCTGGCCGGCAGCCAGGACCAGACCGCGACGCATGTGCTGAAAGGTTATTTCTCGGCGATTTCGGAGGGCAAGGACACCACCGTCATCTATGTCTGGGACGTCTACGACCCATCGGGCAACCGCCTGCACCGCATCAACGGCCAGATGAAGGCGCCTTCGGTTGGCAAAGGCGGGGGCGCCGACAGCTGGAAGGATGTCTCGCCGGCCACCATGCAGGCGATCGCCGACCAGACCATAGACCAGTTCGCGGCGTTTCTCGGCGGCAAGGCGGGCTAGCAAGGGGTGCTGGAGTGTTGCCTCTCGGCGATGGCACCAACCTTTCTTGAGTTTAGCCGGCGGATTCCCGATCTCGGCGCTTGCAATACCGGCGCGGGCCGCTAAAAGCCCGGTTAACGGGCGCAGGCGAGTCCGTGAGGTCTCGCCATCCTCCACCAGGAACGGTGCATGAAACTCTTCGCGGGCAATTCCAACAGGGTGCTGGCCGAAGCGGTCGCCCGCTATCTCAACATCCCGCTGGGCAAGGCCAGTGTCAGGCGCTTCGCCGACCAGGAAATCTTCGTCGAAATCCAGGAAAACGTGCGCGGCGAGGATGTCTTCATCCTGCAGTCGACGTCGTTCCCGACCAACGATCATTTGATGGAATTGCTCATCATGATCGACGCCTTCATGCGCTCCTCGGCCAAGCGCATCACCGCGGTGATTCCCTATTTCGGCTACGCCAGGCAGGACCGCCGGGCGTCGGGCCGCACGCCTATCTCGGCCAAGCTGGTCGCCAACATGATCACCCGCGCCGGCGTCGACCGGGTTCTGACGCTCGACCTGCATGCCGGCCAGATCCAGGGCTTCTTCGACATTCCGACCGACAATCTGTTCTCGGTGCCGGTGATGGCCCGCGACGTGAAGGCGAAATACAAGCAGCTCGGCAACGTCGTGGTGGTGTCGCCCGACATTGGCGGCGTGGTGCGGGCGCGCGCGCTGGCCAAGCGCTTCGACGCGCAGCTCGCCATCGTCGACAAACGCCGCGAGCGGCCAGGCGAATCGGAAGTCATGAACATCATCGGCGCGGTGGCCGGCAAGGATTGCCTGCTGATCGACGACATCGTCGATTCCGGCGGCACGCTGTGCAATGCCGCCGATGCGCTGTTAGCAAACGGTGCCACCAGCGTCACCGCCTATATCACCCATGGCGTGCTGTCGGGCGGCGCGGTCGCGCGCATCAGCGGCTCGAAGCTGCAGGAACTGGTGATCACCGATTCCATCCAGCCGACTCAAGGCGTGCTCGACGCCCCCAACATCCGCGTCATCTCGATCGCCGACCTTATGGGCGAAGCGATCTCGCGCACGGCGACCGAGGAATCGGTGTCGAGCCTGTTCGACTAACGCTCTAGAGCAATTCCAGGAAAAGTGTGTAACGGTTTTCCGTCCGGAATTGCGTAAAAACAATGCATTAGAGCGGTTCGGCGATTCCATGAAACGCTGAACAGCTCTAGGCTACCGGCCCCTCCAGCCGCGCTGGCACGCTGGGCCGACGAACACCTTCCCCGCCATCTCGGGCGCCGCGCATATAGCCGCGCGGCGAGGAGCCCAGCATGCGCTTGAACATGGTGATGAAGGCCGGCACGCTGTCATAGCCGAGATCGAGCGCCACCCGGGTGATGGGTTCGCCATCGGCGAGCCTTGGCAGTGCCGCGAACAGGCAGGCCTGCTGGCGCCATGTCGACAGCGACAGGCCGGTCTGGCGCTGGAAGGCGCGCGTGAAGGAGCGCCGGCTCATGCCGGCGGCGTCGGCCCATTCGTCGATCGTCGCGTGCGGCGACGGTGCCGCGACAAAGCGCCGGCACAGCGCCGCCAGCCGCGGATCGGACGGGAACGGCAGGCCGAGCGGCCTCTCCGGCAAGGTCGGGATTTCATGCAGCAACAGGTTCATGATCAACCCGCCGCGCCCTTCCAACTCGCCGCCTTGCGGCAGTTTCTCCGATTCCACGATCAGGCTGTGCATCAGTTCGGTGACGCCGACCACACGCAAGCCTTCCGGCAGCCCCGGGATCGCACCCGGCATGACATAGACCGAGCGCATCGAGACATCGCCCAGCATCTCGACGGAATGTTCGATGCCGGCCGGAATCCACATCGCGTGGTCCGGCGGCACCATCCAGCGCCCGTGCCGCGTCGTCACCAGCACGACGCCGACCAGCGCATGCAGCAACTGGCTGCGGCTGTGGCGGTGTTGCGGCACGTGGTAGCCGTCGGGATATTCGGTCGGCAACGCCACCGCCGGCCCGGCGACCTCCTCCAGCCATTGCCAGCGGCTCTGGTGCAATTCGCCGAGATCGGCATTGCCGGCGCGGAAGACTTCCCTGCCATGTGGCATAGGCTATGGCCCACTTGCGAAACTATTGGACCAAACCACGAAAGAAGTCGCGCCGCAAGCGGCATATAAGGCAACCGTCCCTAAGGCGGCCGCAGCGGCGTCCGCCATCTGGCCTGCGGACGTACCCGCCAAAAAGACCACGGAGCCTGCCTTGACCGATACGACAGCCGCCAGTGTCGCGCCACCAGCGACCGCCAGTCACGCCTCAGCCCAGGCGACGGCCTTCACCGTCATCCTGGCTGTGAGCTTTTGCCACTGCATCAACGACATCATGCAGTCGCTGCTATCGGCCATCTATCCCTTGCTCAAACAGAATTACGGCCTCGATTTCTGGCAGATCGGCCTGCTGACCTTCACCTTCCAGGTGACGGCGTCGCTGCTGCAGCCGGTGATCGGCATTATCACCGACAAGCGGCCGATGCCCTATTCCCTGCCCTACGGCATGGCCTCGTCGCTGATCGGCCTGGTCGTGCTGGCCTATGCCGGTCACTACTATCTGCTGCTGCTCGGCGCCTCGCTGATCGGCATCGGCTCGGCGATCTTCCATCCGGAATCCTCGCGCATCGCCCGCTTCGCCTCCGGCGGCCGCTTCGGCCTGGCGCAGTCGCTGTTCCAGGTCGGCGGCAATTTCGGCCAGTCCATGGGCCCGCTTCTGGCTGCCTTCATCGTCGTGCCTTTCGGCCAGACCAGCATCGCCTGGTTCGCCGTCGGCTCGCTGGTCGGCATCTTCGTGCTGTGGCAGGTGGGCGGCTGGTACAGCCGGCTGCGCGCCGCGCAGGGCACCCGCAAGGCGGTAAGCTTCGTCTCGCCCTTCCCGCGCCGCAAGGTGATGAATGCATTGATCGTGCTGACCTTGCTGGTGCTGAGCAAGAACGCCTATATCGCTAGCCTCGCCAGCTACTACACCTTCTACTCCATCCATAAGTTCGGCGTGTCGGTGCAGATGAGCCAGGTGATGCTGTTCCTGTTCCTCGGCGCCTCGGCGCTCGGCATCCTGCTCGGCGGTCCGTTCGGCGACCGCTACGGGCAGAAGGCGATGATCTGGTTCTCGATCGTCGGCGTGCTGCCCTTCACGCTGGCGCTCCCCTACGCCAATCTGGAATGGACGATGGTGCTGACCGTGCTGATCGGCCTCATCCTGTCGTCGGCCTTTTCCAACATCGTCGTCTTCGCGCAGGAACTGGTGCCCGGCCGTGTCGGCATGATCGCCGGCATCTTCTTCGGCTTCGCCTTCGGCATGGGCGGCATCGCGGCGGCCGTGCTCGGCGTCGTCGCCGACATGAAGGGCATCGACTTCGTCTTCCAGATCTGCTCGTACCTGCCGTTCCTCGGCCTGCTGACCGTGTTCCTGCCCAACATGAAGGAAGCGCGCAAGGCCCAGGCAGCAGCCTGAACCCGGCAGACCTCAATCCAGATGAAAAGGCACCCGCCTGACGGCGGGTGCCTTTGACATTTCAAAGCGAGCTCAGGCCTTGAAAAAGGCCAGCAGGTCGGCGTTGATGACATCGGCGTGGGTTGTCGCCATGCCATGCGGAAAGCCCTTGTAGATCTTGAGCTCGCCCTTCTTGAGCAGCTTGATCGACAGCAGCGCCGCGTCGGCAATCGGCACGATCTGGTCGTCGTCGCCATGCATGACCAGCACCGGCACGTCGATCGCCTTCAAATCCTCGGTGAAGTCGGTTTCCGAGAAAGCCTTGATGCAATCATAATGCGCCTTGGTGCCGCCCATCATGCCCTGGCGCCACCAATTGTCGATGACACCCTGCGAGACCGCGGCGCCCGGCCGGTTGAAGCCGTAGAACGGACCGGTGGGTACATCCACGTAGAGCTGGGCGCGGTTGGCCGCGACGCCGGAACGGAAGCCGTCAAAGACCTCCATCGGCAGGCCGCCGGGATTGGCCGGGGTCTTGAGCATGATCGGCGGCACCGCACCGATCAGCACCGCCTTGGCGACGCGGCCGCCCGAGCCGTATTTCGCGACATAGCGCGCCACCTCGCCGCCGCCGGTCGAATGGCCGACATGGATGGCGTCCTTGAGGTTGAGATGCGCCGCAAGTTCCGCGACGTCGGCCGCATAGGTGTCCATCTCGTTGCCGACATCCGTCTGGGTCGAGCGGCCATGGCCACGCCGGTCATGGGCGATGACGCGGTAGCCTTGCGCCAGGAAGAACAGCATCTGGGCGTCCCAGTCATCGCTGCTCAGCGGCCAGCCGTGATGGAAGACGATGGGCTGACCGGTTCCCCAGTCCTTGTAGTAGATCTGCGTGCCGTCCTTGGTGGTGATCGTGCCGCTGCCGGTGCCAGACTTTGTCTGCGAAGCCATCTCAATCTCCTTCGATTATTAGCGCGATAAACAATATCGCGATATCTATGTCGATAACGCAACTCGAAACCCTTGTCCACGGAAAATATGTATCGCGATATTATTTTTCGTGGTACATAACCGATTAATCGGCAAAGGAATGCATCGTGCCCCTCCCCTTGGACAACCAGCTCTGCTTCACCCTTTACGCTACGTCAATGGCCATCAACCGCACCTACAAGCCGATGCTGGACGAGATGGGCATCACCTATCCGCAATATCTCGTGCTCAACGCGCTGGGTGAGGCCGACGGCATGTCGGTCGGCACCGTTGCGCACCGGCTTGCCCTGGAATCGAGCACGGTCACACCGCTGGTGAAGCGCATGGAACAGGCCGGTCTTGTCACCCGCCAGCGCAGCCACACCGACGAGCGCCAAGTGCAGGTCGATCTGACCGCTGCAGGACGAGCGCTGCTTGTCCAGTGCAACTGCCTGAACGAGACGTTGATCGAGCGCTCCGGCATGACGTTGGCTGAACTCGACGCGCTGAACCGGCAGATCCAGGCACTGCGCAATGCGCTCAATGGCAAACAATAGCCTGATCTCCATATGCCCGCCCGTGAAATGCCGGGCATCTTCTGGGGGTAAGTCGTTGGCGGCGGCAATTATTCTTCGTTGATCGACGCGAATCTCCTAGCTTTGCCATCATGGACTCCCTCAACACAGCTTGTGTCCGTCCATTGCCGCGGCTGCCTGCCCTTCTCGTTGGAGAGGGTGAACGGCCTCGAGGGTTTGCACGATCAGCCCTGAAGGCAGCTGCAATGATGTCGGTTGCGGTGCTGGCCGGCTGTGCCGGGCCAGCGCCGATCGTCAACCCGTCCGGAACGAGCCTTGCTTCTGCCGAGACAGCCTTCGCGTTCCCGCCTCCAGGTGGCCCCGCAATCACCGCCATTCTCGAGCGGCGCTTCACCAATGCCACCCAGCAGGACATCCTGCTTTCGACCTCGGCGCACACACCAGGCCAGAATACGCTGCGCGTGCAGTTGTTTGGACCGGTGGACACTTCGTTGGCTGGACAAGGCCGGCTTCGGGACGGATACTTGCCGATCGGCGACCTCGGCTCTGAAATGCGGCAGATGCTACCGGGTATTCGCATGCAGCGCTCGCCCTACTACGTCCAGAACAAATATGGCCCGTTCGGCTACGCCGTGGGCCGGGCGGCATCAGGTGACACCTGTCTCTATGGCTGGCAGCGCATCAGCTCGACCGGCGTGACGCAAACCTGGATCGGCAACAAGGGATCGGTCCAGGTGCGGTTGCGTCTGTGCGACCAGGGCGCGTCCGAGCAGAAGCTGCTCGACATCATGTATGGCTACACGATCACGTCCTACTTCAAGTCGCGCAACTGGAACCCTTATGGCGAGCCTGTCGCCCCCGACGAGTCCCTGGGCAAGCCGGGTCATCCCATCTACCCGGTCGGCGTCACGCGGTTTGAAACGGTGACGGCGCCGGCTTCGGCCAAGCCAGCACCTCGCATTGTCCGGCGGCGTGACGCGGCGGGGCAGCAGCCGGTGCAATCGCTGGCACACCCTGTCGGACCGCTCGTGCCTGCCCCACCTGGAGGGCGGACGGCGCAAACGCTCCAGCCCGCTGCAAGTCAACCGGTCGCGACGGGCAATGCAGTGGTTGGCAGCGGCCCGATCACGATTGTTCCTTCGCCGCCTTGCGCGCAAACCAGCGCCGCAGCTGGCTGCGGCAAGCAGGAGGATACAGCTCGCTAACCATAGTTGCAGGCAAAACAGGTCACGGCCAGAAAACAGGACGATATTCCGTGTGCGACGTGATGTCGGAAACAGGCAGCGGCTATCCGATGATTTGACGGATCGCTTTCTGTCAGCCGGCTTCACGATATGACGACCTAAACCGGGCGGGGGTCGCGGAGGCGCATTGGATGCGGAAGTTGCTGATTGTAGTGCAATGGGCGCTGGCGTCGGTTTGCGTGATCACGCTCGTCACGCTGCCGATCAGCCTCGAAACGCAGCTGGTGGCCGGCATGTGTGTGCTCGTCGCCATGATGCTGCTCAAGCTCGTGCGCCCGGATGGTATCTGGCGGCTGGTCGCTCTTGCCTTCGGTACCGCCATCGTCATGCGTTACGTCTACTGGCGCACGACCAGTACGCTGCCGCCCTTCAACCAGCTGGAAAACTTCATTCCCGGTTTCATGCTCTATCTGGCCGAGATGTACAGCGTGATGATGCTGGCGCTAAGCCTGTTCGTGGTTGCCTTGCCGCTTCCCTCACGCCCCTCGCGAGCCAACTCCAACGACCGCATGCCGACGGTCGATGTGTTTATTCCGACCTACAATGAGGACCCCGAGCTTCTGGCCAACACCATGGCAGCAGCCAGAGGCATGGATTATCCGGCAGGGAAAGTGACCGTCTGGCTGCTTGACGATGGCGGCACGCTGCAGAAGCGCAACTCCGACAAGATCGTTGACGCCAACAACGCCGAGCGGCGCCATGCCCAGTTGCAGAAGCTGTGCGCCGATCTCGGCGTCAACTATCTGACGCGCGATCGCAACGAGCATGCCAAGGCCGGCAATCTCAACAACGGCCTGTCGCGGTCGGGCGGCGAATTGGTCGCCGTGTTCGACGCGGATCATGCCCCCGCCCGCGATTTCCTGAGGGAAACCGTTGGCTATTTCGACGAGGATCCACGGCTGTTCCTTGTCCAGACACCGCATTTCTTCCTCAATCCGGACCCGGTTGAGCGAAACCTGCGAACGTTCGAGAAGATGCCGTCCGAGAACGAGATGTTCTACGGCATCATCCAGCGTGGTCTCGACAAGTGGAATGCATCGTTCTTCTGCGGTTCGGCGGCGGTGCTGCGGCGCTCGGCGCTCGTGGAAACGAACGGGTTCAGCGGCGTCAGCATCACCGAGGATTGCGAAACGGCGATCGAACTGCATGCCCGCGGCTGGCACAGCGTCTATGTCGACAAGCCGCTGATCGCCGGGCTGCAGCCGGCGACCTTCGCC
Organism: Mesorhizobium erdmanii USDA 3471; assembly: GCF_000472705.1. Lineage (GTDB taxonomy): Bacteria > Pseudomonadota > Alphaproteobacteria > Rhizobiales > Rhizobiaceae > Mesorhizobium > Mesorhizobium erdmanii. Next base: position 14,647 of record NZ_AXAE01000036.1, read on the forward strand.
TCGTTCATCGGACAGCGCAGCCGCTGGGCGCAAGGCATGATGCAGATTCTGCGTTTTCGTTTCCCGCCATTGAAGCGCGGGCTCTCGGTTCCGCAACGCCTCTGCTACATGTCGTCGACGCTGTTCTGGCTGTTCCCGTTTCCGCGCGCGATATTCCTGGTCGCGCCGCTGTTCTACCTGTTCTTCGACCTGCAGATATTCACCGCTTCTGGCGGCGAGTTCATGGCGTACACGCTCACCTACATGATCGTGAACCTGATGATGCAGAACTATCTCTATGGCGCCTTCCGCTGGCCGTGGGTGTCGGAACTCTACGAATATGTGCAGACGGTGCATCTGCTGCCCGCTGTCATTTCCGTGATTCTCAATCCTCGCAAGCCGACCTTCAAGGTCACCGCCAAGGACGAGTCGATCGCCACGAGCAGGCTCTCCGAAATAGCAAGGCCGTTCTTCGTGATATTCGGTATTCTGCTGCTCGGCGTCGCCATGACCGTGTACAAGGTCTACGCAGAGCCGTTCAAGGCCGACGTCACGCTGGTCGTGGGCGGCTGGAATCTGCTCAACCTCATTATGGCGGGTTGCGCGCTCGGTGTCGTGTCGGAACGCGGAGAACGCGCCGCCACGCGACGCGTCAAGGTCCACCGACGCTGTGATTTTGAAATCAACGGCAAATGGCACCAAGGCACGATCGAGGACGTCTCGGCGCACGGCGCACGGACCACGGTCCTCGGTGTACAACTGGAGGATCTCGCCAAGGATGCAAGGGCGGGCATTCGCTTCAAGCTGTTCGCGGACGGCACGGAGGCGGTGCTGCCGGTCACCATCCGCAATTTCGAGCGAACATCGGATGGCATTGCCGTCGGTTGCCTCTACCAGGCGAGCGAAGCCGTTCACCACCGGCTGGTCGCCGACCTGATTTTCGCGAACTCCAAGCAATGGGAGCAGTTCCAGCTTTCGCGTCGCGGAAACCCCGGTCTGCTGCGAGGAACGGCCTGGTTTCTGCGCATGGCGATTTTTCAGACATATAGGGGTCTGGTCTATTTCTGGCGCGACATGCGCGGCAGAACCTCCATGACCGCGGCGCAGCTTGCGGAGAAGCGGCAATGAGAGCCGGACTTGCAACGCTGACCCTCCTTCTACTGGGCGTCACGCCAGCGTGCCCGCAAGCAGGCGTCAGTCCGTTCGACATGTCCACGGAACGACCGGCCACAGCCGCCCCGGTCGCACCCCCACAACAAAATAGCGCCACGCCCGCCCAGGCCGCTTCCGATGCCGGCAAAGCCGCCCGGCAAGCCCAGTCGCCGGCAAGGCGATATCTCGTACCGTTTTCGGAACTGGTGTTGTCCGGCGAATATTCACGGCGCGCCTGGTCCGTTTTTCTCACGCCGGAACAGGCGGCCGCCGCGACCGATCTGCATCTGGGCTACCAGAATGCCGTTGTCGTCGCGCCTGAAGCATCGCGTCTCGAATTGTCCGTCAACGGCAGCAGTGTCATCGGTATACCGATCGCCTCTTCGGACAGGGCCTCCGAAATCTCCGTGCGCATTCCCGCCGGCGTGCTTCATGCCGGCCTGAATGACATCGTCATGTCGGCGATTCAGCGGCACCGCACGGACTGCACGATCGAATCGACCTACGAACTGTGGACGCAGATCGACCCATCGCGGACGTTCTTCACGTTCGAAGGAAATCAGGCAGGACTTTGGAAAAGGGTCGAGGACCTTCGCGCTATTGGCGTGGACGAGACCGGAGAGACCAAGTTCAATCTAATCGTTCCGTCTATGGGGCAGGCTGCTTCCACCGCTCCGGTTGTGCGACTGGGCGAAGCGCTGGCGCTGATGGCCAATATGCCGAACCAGGCCTTCGAGGTCAGCGAGACGGGCTCGAAGGCGGCCGGTCCCGGCATGGCCAACATCGTCGTAGCCCCGGCGGCCGACCTGTCCAAGGTGCTGGCCTCCGTGCCGGCAAACGCTGATGCCGGACCGATAGCCACACTGATCGATGACCCCACCCTCGGTCCATCCACCCTGCTTGTCAGCGGCCCGAACTGGCAGGCGGTCAACCTGGCGATCGACGACATCGCCAAGCAGGTCGACCGCCCGGCTGGTAGCCTGCGCACCAGTCTTGCGACCCGGACATGGCGAACGCCCGACGTTCCCATGCTGCTCGATGCCAACACGTTGAAGTTCTCCGGCCTGGGTGTGAACACGCTTGAGTTTTCAGGACGAAGGGTCCGCACCGATTTTGCCGTGGGCGTGCCGTCGGACTTCTACGCAGAAGCCTATGGTCACGCGACCATCCTGCTGGATGCAGCCTATTCACAAGACGTTCTGCCGGGCAGCCACATCGACGTCTATGTTAACGACAACATCGCTGCAACGGTGCCAATCACGACCGCCGGTGGTGAAATCCTGCGCCATCTGCCGATCAAGGTGACGATGCGTCATTTCAGGCCGGGCGACAACACGATCGCCATCGAAGCCGTGTTGCTGACCCGGGCCGACACGGTCTGCGCTCCTGGCGCCGCGTCGTCCGACAGCAAGCGCTTCGCGCTTTTCGACAGCTCGGAATTCGTGATGCCGGATTTCGCCCGCATCGCCCGGACGCCCGACCTTGGCGCGATCAGCGGAACCGGCTTCCCGTATGGGAGGGCCCAGTACGCCTTGCCGTTGATCATGGACCGCGCCCAGCCGGAAATCGTTTCGGCCGGAGTGACGCTCATGGCGCGCATGTCGGTCGCGGCCGGGCGATTGATCGCGGTAGATTCCTCGACCGCCGCCAGTGCGGTCGCCGACCGGAACGCGCTGTTCATCAGCGCGATTTCCCAGGTCCCGCCCGCCGTTCTGGCCCAGGTAGGGATTTCGAGCGACAGCAGCTCGACCTGGGGCGAAACCGTTTCTTCCATCCGGCCAGACACCGAAACGACGTTCGACGAATGGCGCCAGCAACTGCGCGGCAGCGGTTGGCGCGGACAGATCAGCTCGTTCGAGGACTGGATGAGGCAGACCTTCAACATATCCGCGAGCTCGCTTCGTGTATTCCCCGAGCCAGTTGCACTGTACAAACCACAAGGCAATGCAAGCCTCGTCGTTGCACAGGAAGCAAGCCCGACCGAGGGCGGGACCTGGACCGTCATCACCGCACCAAACGCGAGCGCGCTTCTGGATGGTGCGCGTGCCTTGACCGCCCAGGAGACCTGGCGCCAGCTTGGAGGGCATGTCACAACGGTCGAGACAGGTGGCGACAAGGTGCAAACGGTCCCCGTGACGCGTTTCGACTTTGTCGAGACGCAGCCCTTTTCCCTCGCGAACTACCGTCTCGTCGTCGCCAACTGGCTTTCCGCCAATGCGCTCTCCTACGCGGTCGTGCTGACCTTGTTCTCGATCTTGCTCGGCCTTGCGACGGCAGGACTGCTCGGCTCGTTGGGGCGACGAAAATGAGGCTGAGGGGACGCTTCATCCTAGTTCTGGCCGCAGGAATGCTTGCTGTCCCTTGGCTATCGCAACAGGCCAGCTCGGCCGAGGCCGTCACCACGGCGGAATGGGCGCTTTACAAGGACAAGTTCCTCGATCCAGCCGGCAGAATCATCGACGCTGCGAATGGAGGGATCAGCCACAGTGAAGGTCAAGGGTACGGACTGTTGTTGTCCTATCTTGCTGGGAACCAAGGCGATTTTGATCGTATCTGGGCGTTCACGCGGACGGAAATGATGGTGCGCAACGACGGTCTGGCGGCATGGAAATGGGACCCGGCTACCGTTCCCCACATTAGTGACACCAACAACGCTTCCGATGGCGATCTGTTGATAACCTATGGGCTGGCACTTGCCGGCACGGCCTGGCACCGACCCGACCTTACCGCTTCGGCCAAGAGCATCGCGGCGGCGCTTGCCGATGGGGGGCTGGAGACCGTGGGCGATCTTGTCCTTCTCAAACCCGGCAAGTCCGGATTTGCCGCCGCCGACCGCAAGGACGGGCCTGTCGTCAACCTGTCCTACTGGGTCTTTGAGGCCCTTCCGGTTCTGGCGCAACTGATGCCGGACGGGCCATGGACACAATTGGCGAACAGCGGCAGGACGCTGCTTGTCGCCTCCATGAAAACCGGGCAGGCAAGCTTGCCGCCCGATTGGATTTCGTTGAAAACCGTGCCGGCGCCAGCCGACGGATTTCCCAAGGAATTCAGCTACAACGCCATCCGCATTCCGCTTTATCTGATCCGTGCCGGTGACAGCGATCGGACCTTGCTGGAACCATTCGCTACGCGGATGCCGGATGCCGCAGGGCAAGTCCGTGTCGTCGACATAGCAACCGGCAAGACGCGTCACCTTCTTGCCGATGCGGGCTATCGCATAATCCCCGCACTCGTTTCCTGCGTGTTGAGCGGAGCTCCGATAGGCAAGGACATGCAGTCGTTCCAGCCGACCGACTACTACCCTTCGACCTTGCATCTTCTGGCGCTCTCCTATGCGCGGCGCCATCATCCGGAGTGCTTGTGAAACCGCCGCTGATCATAGTCGCGGGAATTGCAGGGGTGGGCGTGATGGCGCTTGCCAATGGCCACTACATCAATCTGCCATCCATCCTGGCCAACATCACCGCCATCGCTCAGCAGGGCAACGCCCTCCAGGGCAACGCCCTCCAGGGCAACGCCCTCCAGGGCAACGCGCAGCCTGTCGCGGCGACGCAGGTGGCGGCGCAGACAAATCCGCCTGCCCCAACTTCGACTGCGCCGTCGCCAAAGGTGGATGAAACGGCGTTGCGCTACTTTGCCTCCAAGGGCGACACCAAGCGACTGGAAGCGGAAATCGCCCGATTGAAGGCGCTCTACCCGGATTGGACACCACCGGAAGATCCGCTGGCCGCCCGCCCGCAGGGCGATCCTCAACTCGATCAGATGTGGAAACTCTATTCGGAAGGCAAGCTCGCAGAAGTGCGAAAAGCCATTGCCGATAGGCAAGCCACACAGCCGGACTGGCAGCCGCCTTCGGATTTGCTGGACCGGCTGGCTGTTGCGGAGGCCAGAGAGCAACTGGTGAACGCGTCCGACGTCAAGCAATACGATACCGTCATCCGCATCGGATCGGCCAATTCCAGCCTCCTGACCTGTGGCGATGTCGACGTGCTGTGGCGCGTCGCCGAGGCCTTCGCGCGTACCAAGCGTGAAGATCGTGCCCGCGACGCCTATCTCTATATCCTCAGGAATTGTGCCAAGCCCGAGGAACGCGTCGCAACCATCCAGAAGGCGCTACCTTTGCTGTCGCGCCAGAATCTCGACCAGCTTCTGGCGACCGAACAGAAGACGGCTGACGGCAAGGGCGAATTCGCCGCCATTCGCGGCGACATCGCCAGGCAGAGCCTTGCCAATGCCGATACCGATCCAAAGCTGGTGATTGCCGATGCCGATCTCGCCGCGGTCCAGGCGCTTGCCAATGATGGCGGCTTGGCGTCGGACGACCTGCTTCTCGGCTGGTACTATGTCCGCCGCGACAATCCCCAATCCGCCGAAAGTTGGTTTCGCAAGGCCCGCCAGAAGGAAAACTCGGCCAAGGCGTCGCAAGGCCTGGCCCTGGCGCTGATCAACCAGAGCCGTCCAGCGGAGGCCGAGGATATTCTCTACCAGTGGCGGGATGCCGACGACGACGTCCGCAAGGTCTATCTTGCAGCGGTCGCGAACCTCCTGGCCATCACGCCGCCGCCACCGCTCGCCGCGCCGGTGCTGCAGAGAATGGTGCAGGAGGTTTATGCCGCCAAGGATGCGGGTTCCGCACAGCAGCTTGGCTGGTATGCCGACGCGCTGAACCAGCCGCAGACGGCAGCGCAATGGTTCAAGCTCGCGCTGGACTGGAAGCCCGATGACGAGCCGTCCGCCTACGGGCTTGCCCTGACCCGATGGAAGATCGGCGACAAGGCTGGGGTACGGGAAATCCAGGCGCAATGGGCCGGACGGTCCGAACGAATACCGACGGTCGGCGAACGCAGCATCCAAACCACCGTTGTTGGCAGAGGCCGATCCGGGCCACGCCAGCGGGCGCCTGCTGCTCAGACGGACGACCAGACCGATGCCGGCGCCGGCAAAGCTCGCCGGAGCGCTGGGCGGGCAAGGCAGCAGAGCAGTGGTTGTTCCAGCAGCGTCGATCCGGTCACACTCTCTACCGAGGCGGCCTTGTCACGCGGCTGGTGCCTGATGCAGGCAAACAGGCCCGTCGAAGCGGCCGCGGCCTTTGATGTGGCGCTGCATGGGAGGGGAAAGACGCACGCCGATGCCGCCTACGGACAGAGCCTCGCCTATCTGGCGGCAGGTCTGCCCGATATGGCGGCTGTTTCCGCTGCGAAAGCCCCCATGGATGCCGACCGAAGCATCGAAATCAGGACAGCACTGCTGGAATCCCAAGCCGCCAACGCATTCGACCAGGGTCGGTATGTCGAGACGATCATGGCTCTCGACGAGAGGTCGCACATCGCGCCCGAACGCACCGGCCTGATGGTACTGCGCGGCTATGCCTATCTGAAGCTGAGACGTTTCGACGATGCCGAGCAGATATTCCGGGCAGCTGCAGGCACAGGCAGCCACGACGCGCTGAAAGGGCTTAACGACGTCAAGACGGCCCGCGAGTTGAAAGGCTAGAGCAAAGCGATGCCAAGCCGAGCTTAAGCCGCTTCCGCGCTTCGGCTTGCGCCTGTCGATACCTTCCGCTATAGAGCCGCCACCCGCGTAGACACCCTTGGAGGCAACGCGGCGGAAGGCTGCCTTCCCTTGTGATCCCGAACAAAGCTCCGTCTCAAGGCGGGTGCCCTCATTCGGACATCCGGGCCTGGCGGCTTTCGACGTTTACGGCCGGGGCAAATTACCCCTCCGCAAACGCTCCATAACACGCGAAAGGAAAAGCCATGAGCCACGATACTTACGAGCTCAAGGCCGAAGCGCGCGAACAGGTCGGTAAGGGGTCCGCCCGTGCAGTTCGCCGCAACGGTAAAGTGCCTGCAGTAATTTACGGCGACAAGCAGCCTCCCCTGGCGATTGCGCTCGGCTACAAGGACGTCTTCTACAAGATCCATGGCGGCGGGTTCCTGACCACGATCGCCACGATCGATGTCGACGGCCAGAAAATCCAGGTTCTGCCGAAGGATTTTCAGCTCGACCCGGTCAAGGACTTCCCGATGCATGTCGACTTCCTGCGCATCGGCAAGGACACCGAGGTCAATGTCGACGTGCCTGTCCACTTCATCAATGAAGAAAAGTCGCCCGGCATCAAGCGCGGCGGCGTGCTCAACATCGTGCGTCACGAAGTCGAGTTCCACTGCCCGGCCAATGCGATCCCGGAATTCATCACCGTCGATCTCACCGGCACCAACATCGGCGACTCGATCCACATCTCGGCGGTCAAGCTGCCGGCCGGCGTCAAGCCGGTCATCTCCGATCGCGACTTCACCATCGCGACCATTGCCGGCTCGTCGGCAATGAAGCCGGAGACGGAAGAGACTGCTGAAGCGGCTGCACCTGAAGCGGCTCCTGCCGCCGAAGAGAAGTAACTCTTTCCCGCCCGGAGCCAACGATGCTTGTCTTTGCAGGCCTCGGCAATCCGGGCGCGAAATACGCTGATAACCGGCACAATGTCGGCTTCATGGCGGCGGACGCTATCGCCCGCCGCCATTCCTTTTCGCCCTGGTCGAAGAAATTCCAGGGCCTGATCGCCGAGGGCACGCTCGGCGGCGAAAAAATCATCCTGATCAAGCCGCAGACCTTCATGAACCTGTCCGGCCAGTCGGTCGGCGAAGCGCTGCGCTTCTACAAGCTCGGCCCTGAGGCGCTCACCGTCTTCTATGACGAGATCGACCTCGCCGAGGGCAAATTGCGCATCAAGACCGGCGGCGGCGCCGGCGGCCATAACGGCATCCGCTCGATCGACGGCCATGTCGGCAACGCCTATCGCCGCGTGCGCATCGGCGTCGGCCACCCCGGCGTCAAGGAAATGGTCCAGCATCACGTGCTCGGCGATTTCGCCAAGGCCGACCGCGAATGGCTGGAGCCTTTGCTCGAGGCCATCGCCGACAACGCCGCCATGATCGTCAAGGGCGACGAATCCGGCTTCATGAACAAGGCCGCACTCGCCGTGCAGGGCAAGGCGGCGCCCGAGCCGGAAAAGCCGGCGCGGAGGCAGGAACCCAAGCAGCAAAGTCACGTCCGCCAGGCGCGTCCGCCGCAGCCGGCGGTCAAATTGCCGGAATCCGGCCCGATGGCCGCCATGCTGAAGAAACTCTTCGGCAAGGACTGAGCGGGAGCCATAAGGCGGTACGGGGCTTGACGTTGATCACCCCTATCGCCCATAGCCCTGATCAAATTTTGCTTTTCCCGATAGGACTGGACGAAAATGGGTTTCAAATGCGGCATCGTTGGCTTGCCCAACGTCGGCAAGTCGACGCTTTTCAACGCGTTGACCAGGACGGCGGCGGCGCAGGCCGCCAACTATCCGTTCTGCACCATCGAACCGAACACCGGCGAGGTGGCGGTGCCAGATCCGCGCCTGCAGAAGATCGCGGCCATCGGCAAGTCGAAGGAGATCATTCCGACCCGCATCTCCTTCGTCGACATTGCCGGCCTGGTGCGTGGCGCCTCCAAGGGCGAAGGGCTGGGCAACCAGTTCCTCGCCAACATCCGCGAGGTCGACGCCATCGTGCACGTGCTGCGCTGCTTCGAGGATGACGACATCACCCATGTCGAGGGCCGCATCGACCCCGTCGCCGACGCCGAGACGGTCGAGACCGAGCTGATGCTCGCCGACCTCGACAGCCTGGAGCGCCGCATCGTCCAGATCCGCAAGCGCGCCGGCAGCAAGGACAAGGAAGCGGTGACGGTGCTGCCGATGATGGAGGCCGCGCTCGAACTGCTGCAGGCGGGCAAACCGACCCGCGTGCTGCTCAAAGGCATCTCGGCCGAAGACTTGCGCATCCTGCAGGGCTTGAATCTCCTGACGTCGCACCCCGTGCTCTATGTCTGCAACGTCGCCGAAGCCGATGCCGCCACCGGCAACGAGCACACCCGGGCAGTGGAGAAGATGGCCACCGCGCAGGGCGCCGGCACGGTGGTGATCTCGGCCGCGATCGAGGCCGAAGTCGCCCAGCTTTCCGACGAGGAAGAGATGGAATTCCTGTCCTCGCTCGGCCTCGACGAGCCGGGCCTCAACAAGGTGATCCGCGCCGGCTATGAGCTTTTGCATCTCATCACCTATTTCACCGTCGGGCCGAAGGAGACGCGCGCCTGGACCATCCACAAGGGCGACAAGGCCCCGCAGGCCGCCGGCGTCATCCACACCGATTTCGAGCGCGGCTTCATCCGCGCCCAGACCATCGCCTACAACGACTTCGTCACGCTGGGCGGCGAAGTGGCGGCCAAGGAAGCCGGCAAGGCGCGCGACGAAGGCAAGGAATATGTCGTCCAGGACGGCGACATCATGCTGTTCAAGTTCAACACTTGACGGCTTGGCGACCGCATAGGGGACGCCAACTAGGTCTTGATATGAAAAAATTCCTAAAGTAAACTTGTTAGGGTATTTTCGATCTTAATGCGGTCTCTAAACCGTCGAAGAGAAGCGCGAAAATGGCCGAGACATCAATCGAATGGACTGACGCAACGTGGAATCCGGTCGCAGGATGCACAATCCTCACGGCAGGGTGCACAAATTGCTATGCCATGCGCATGGCCTCCCGCCTCGAAGCGATGGGGGCGGAAAAATATGCAGGGCTAACTCGGAAAAGCGGTGGAAGGGCGAAATGGACGGGCAAGATCAAGCTTGACCATCCATCTCTCGACATTCCGGCCTCATGGAAGAAACCACGACGCGTTTTCGTCAATTCGATGTCGGATCTTTTCCATCCAGATGTGCCTGCAGACTTCATTCGTGAGGTCTGGCGCGTCATGGAGACAACTCCGCGCCACACCTATCAGGTCCTTACGAAGCGGCCAGATAGGATGGCTGAAATCCTGTCGACAGACAGTTTCAGAGTGCTGTCAAACGTCTGGCTCGGAACAAGTGTAGAGGACAGTCGTGTGCTTTACAGGTTAGATGAACTTCGATCTGTTCCGGCGGCCGTCCGATTTGTGTCCTATGAGCCATTGATAGGCTCCGTAGCGGGTGGAAGCCTAACAGGTATTCATTGGGCGATTGTTGGTGGAGAGAGCGGCCCCAACGCCCGCCCAATGGACCCAATCTGGATCGATGAGATTTTCGATCAATGTACTGATGCTGACGCAGCCTTCTTTTTCAAACAATGGGGCGGTAAGAATAAGAAAGCGGCGGGGCGAACCTATCGCGAGCGCTTGTGGGATGATCTACCAGAGTTGAGAATGTGAGATGCCATCTTGGTCGCCAGCTTCACAGCTGCTGGACTAGTGTTCGAGACCGCAAAGAAAAGCGACGCAAGCGGCGCACCGTTTTTGTGATGAAGCCGCACCGGGTCAAGGACTGCACCTTTGAAAGCGGTTTCGAGGCGCCCTTTCACATAAGCCTCAATCGCGTTTACATCAGCTCGGCGCACAGCTTGCCCTTGCGTTTCGAAAATGTCTTCGGGCGCAATTTCATGATTGTACCAACGAGAGCGCCAATCACTGGCACCTAGAACCCGATCCAGGCTTGCTTGCTTGCCAAGATCGAGTTTTGCCGGATCGTGCGGAGCGTTCCTATACAGGCCGGAAAGCGGGAAGAAATACCAGCAATCCAGTGCCTCGGTCTTGGCTATTGCTTCCACCGTCTGCCAAGACACCTCCATGCCGTATGGATCTAGAAAGATAACACCACGTATTCCACGGCCGACAATTTCAGAACCTCGCCAAGGGGTATTCGTGCACAAACGCTGCACGAGTTTATTAGCGTCACCATTTCGCACGATGATTTTGCGATCTGGATACTCATCAACTAGTGTTTGAAGTTCCGAAAACCGGGACGTGTCTTGCTCAATGAGGACAATTGAATGCATTGGCGGATCGATCTCGATCGCGATCCGCGCCGATCCTGGTGTCGTTATTTCCTCCGGCTCTGCAAAATCTGGTCCGAACAGCGGCAAGCTGGGACGTACTTCCGTGCGAGTACCAGAACCTGCAAATGCATCAATGTAGATGCAAGCGAACTGCTGATTTTGAAGCGCAATCGAGAACGCCTGCAAATACTCTTGAAGGCATCTAAGTTTTCTCGACGTATCAGGTCCACCAAAGACATGTTTTGCCAATTTGAACATCCCCACCCGAAAACATTATCCAATACGGAAAGTAGACAGGTGTCTATATGCTTTAGAACACATGGGAGCAAATAACGTCAAATCTGCAAAATACCCTTTCACCTCTATCGCAAACTGTCCGGAAAAGTGTGTTGAAGCGTTAACGCGCTCGGCGCAGGCAGCCTTTTCCGCCTGCCTTGACCTTGTCACACCAGGGGTCTAATCGGCTGCAGCACGCGGTCGGAGCTCTCATCGAAAGTGCCCGCTCCGTGCAATCCGAAATACTGCGCCCGTCCTGAACACACCTTTGACCCCAGCAAGGGAGACCCGGCGATGATCAAGGCTTTCGTCGTCGACAATGATCGCCTGCGTCTCACCGACGACCTTGTGGCCGATGGCGACAGGGTCGTCTGGGCCGACCTAGTCAATCCGACCAAGGAAGAAGAGGCCACCATCGAAAGCTGGCTCGGCGTCGCCATTCCGACCCGCGAGGAGATGGAGGAGATCGAGATTTCCAGCCGTCTCTATATCGAGGACGGCGCCTACTTCATGACCGCCACTTTGCCCGCGCAGACCGAGGTCGACGATCCCCTGATGTCGCCGGTCACCTTCGCGCTCGCCGGCAACAGGCTGATCACCATTCGCTATCATGAACCCAAGGCCTTCAAGACCTTCCCGCTGCGCGCCGAGAAGGTGGCGACCGGCTGCACCAGCGGCGACACCATCCTGATCGGCCTTCTGGAAGCGATCGTCGACCGTCTCGCCGACATCCTCGAGCGCGCCGGCCGCGACATCGAGGCGATTTCGCGCGACATCTTCGAGGCCCGTTCGACCAAGGTGTCGAAGCGCAACCGCGACTTCCAGGAATTGCTTAAAGCCATCGGCCGCAAGGAAGACATCACCTCTTCCGTGCGCGACAGCCTGATTTCGCTGCAGCGTCTGGCCGGTTTCCTCGCCCATGTCGCCACCCAGACCAAGATGAGCAAGGATGTCCGCGCCCGCATCAAGACCTTGTCGCGCGACGTGCTGTCGCTGGCCGACCACGCCACTTTCCTGTCGCAGAAGATCTCCTTCCTGCTCGACGCCACGCTCGGCATGATTTCGATCGAGCAGAACGCCATCATCAAGATCTTCTCGGTCGCAGCCGTCATCTTCCTGCCACCGACGCTGGTCGCCTCCATCTACGGCATGAATTTCGACATCATCCCCGAACTGAAATGGCAGCTGGGCTATCCCTTCGCCATCGGGCTGATGATCCTGTCGGCGATCCTGCCCTTCTGGTACTTCCGCCGCCGCGGCTGGCTCTGACCGCCGCCGCCGATGCCGGCTGCTCGCGCTGGCTCACCAGAAAGGACTTGACCAAATCGCGCGCTGCCTGCATCGGGGTTCGCCGATCCATGCGGATCGCGCGTTCCGCAGGGATGCCAGACCATGACCGCAAAGACATGGGCCTATGAGGATTTCGTCGAGGGTGCCTCGTTCGACCTCGGCACGAAACAGGTGAGCGCGGCCGAGATCATCGAATTCGCCAGCGAATTCGATGCCCAGCCGATGCATCTCGACGAGGAGGCCGGCAAGGCCAGCATCCTGGGCGGCTTGTCGGCTTCGGGCTGGCACACCTGCGCCATGTTCATGCGCATGCTGTGCGATGCCTTCCTGCTGGACTCCACCTGCCAGGGCGCGCCCGGCGTCGATCAGGTCAAGTGGAAGAAACCGGTTCTGGCCGGCGATACGCTGAAGGGCAGCCTGGTCGTCCTGGCCAAGCGCCTGTCCCGCTCGAAGCCGCAACTCGGCTTCGTCACCATGCGCAGCGAACTGGTCAACCAGCGTGGCGAAAGCGTCTTCGAGCTCGAGAACTCCGTCATGTTCCTGACGCGCGATGCGGCGGGGAATGCCGCATGACCCTGGATGAATTCTTCCGTATCGGCACGACCGTAACGCTGGGCTCGCACACATTCGAACCCGAGGCGATCAAGGCATTCGCCCGCAAATACGACCCGCAGATCTTCCATATCGATGAGGCGGCGGCGCAGAAGAGCGTGCTGGGCGGGCTCTGCGCCTCCGGCTGGCACACCGCCGCCACCTGGATGAAACTCAACCTCGAAAACCGCCTGGATGCCGAGGACGCCAACTGGAACGGCCCCGGCCCGATGCCCGAGTTCGGCCCCTCGCCCGGTTTCAAGAACCTGAAATGGCTGAAGCCGGTCTATGCCGGCGAGACGGTGACCTTCACACGCATGGCGGTTTCCCACCGACCGATCTCGTCACGCCCCGGCTGGCGGCTGCTGGCGCTGCTCTGCGCCGCTTCCGATTCGACCGGCGACAAGGTGCTTGAATTCGAAAGCGCCGTGCTGGTGAAGGTTGAGTAGGTTGTTCCTTCGCCCCGTTTACGGGGAGAAGGTGCCTGAAGGGCGGATGAGGGGGCGGCACCGGCGGTGGTGTTCTCGCGTTGCCTCCCGGCCCTTCGCTGTCGCTCCGGGCGTTCGAGCCCTTCGAAAGGTCACTGGACCTTTCAATTTGCCTTCGGCAACCCGCCTTCAATGCCCCTCGAACCCGATCAGCGTCCGCACCGGAACACCAAGCGCCTCGAGTTTCTTGCGCCCACCGAGATCAGGCAGGTCGATGACGAAGCACGCCGCCAGGATATCGGCGCCGATCTGGCGCAGGAGCCTGACCGCCGCTTCCGCCGTGCCGCCGGTGGCGATCAGGTCGTCGACCAGAATCACCTTCTCGCCAGGCGCAACGCCGTCCTTGTGCATTTCCATCTCGTCCAGCCCGTATTCCAGGCTGTAGGCGACGCGCACCGTCTCGTAGGGCAGCTTGCCCTTCTTGCGGATCGGCACGAAGCCGGCCGAGAGCTGGTGGGCGACGGCGCCTCCGAGGATGAAGCCGCGCGCCTCGATGCCGGCGATCTTGTCGACCTTCTGGCCGGCATAGGGATGCACCAGCTCGTCGATGGCGCGGCGGAAGGCGCGCGCATTGCCGAGCAGCGTGGTGATGTCGCGAAACAGGATGCCGGGCTTGGGATAGTCCGGAATGGTACGGATCGCGGCGAGCAGCGTGTCTTCGAGCGAAGGTTTCATGAGGCGGCTCTCCGGATGATCCAGCAGGTGTGAAACGGCGCGGGAGATCAATCGTAACCCGACGCGACCGGCAACGGCTAGCGCGATGTGGCGGCCGAGACAAGCCTGTCCGGCAAAGGATTGATCGCACTTGCCTTGTCCCATGCCTGGGCGGCGATCCGCCATTGCCCGTCGCTTTTTACGAGAAGCAACATTTCGACCGAATGGCTGGTCTCGGTCCCATTCTCGGTCATCTCGGCCCCGACGGCCGCGATCGCGATGTTGCCGAAGACCGTGATGTGGACGCCGAGCACGGTCTCATCGAGCGCCTTGAGCGACGTATCCGAAAGCTTGCGCATCCGATCGACGAAATCGGCGACTGCCATCGGCTTTGCCGGGCGGGCGGCGGGAAAGAGGCTGGCGCCCGCCAGGAAATCGCCGGTGAACTCATCCCAGCCGGGAGCGTGCTCCTCGCTCCAGCTCAGGCTTGCGAACTGGCGGGCGATGACGGCTCTTATCAAGTCCTCGTCCGTACCCAATCCGTTCGCCATGATCCGCCCCTTTCGTCCGGCTGCCTGCACCGGATATTAGCGCTCGGCACTTGTCCGATCGAGCTGCAGCCCATCAGCTTCATAACTCGTCCGATCTCGATCCGCATCTGCTTGATCGCCGCGCCATTCCAAAGGACTGGGTTGCCGAGCTCGCGCATATGGGTGAAAAGGGGCCTGAAGCGCCCCTTCCCGTCGAACCATGGTCGCTACATGACCCATCTTCTGCGACGAATGCTGAGTGTCATCATGGCAATCTTGCTTCTGAGCTGGGCGCCGGCAGGCGTCTCCGCTGCCGAGCAGGCCAGTTGGACGGTCGTGCTGCGCCCAACAGATTTCGTGGTCGGCGACGCGCTTGGACAATTGCAGACGCATCGACAATGGATCACTGGATTCGACGAACGGTCCGGCGTGTTCGAGATCGCTCTGCGCAGGAAGGCAATCGCGATTTCGGCGCCACACTGTCGGATGGACTATCTGATTTTGACGATCCCCGTTTATTACCCTGAAAATCCGAAGCAGGCATCGGTCCGCGAGCGTCGCGTGGTCTATGATGCCCTCGTCGCATTAAAGGCGAAGGGAAAAGGCAGCGCAACTGTTGCCGTTGAAGCGCCTGGACCTCTTGCTCGCCCGGGAAAACGAGGCATCGAGCTTCTTGCCTGCAACCTGTACTTTGCCTTTCCAATATCGGTGCAAGTGTCGACGCAATGAGCTGTTGCCGGCTTCAGCTCCATTGGGCACCGCCTCCGGAAAAGCGAAAGGGCGCCTCGAGGCGCCCTTTCGTAATCCTGTTCCGCCTTGGCGCGTTTAGTGGGCCACGCCTTCCCACACCTTGCGCTTGACGAGGTAGACCAGCGCACCGAACACCAGCAGGAAGAACAGCACGTTGATGCCGGTATGCTTGCGGGCTTCCATGTGCGGCTCGGCCGCCCACATCAGGAAGGCAGCGACGTCGCGGGAATACTGGTCGACCGTCTGCGGCGAGCCGTCATCATAGGTCACCTGGCCGTCGGAGAGCGGCTTGGGCATTTTCAGCGACACGCCCGACATGAAGTACGGGTTGTAATGCGTGCCCTCGGGGATGACCATGCCGGCAGGCGGCGTCTGGTCGTAGCCGGTCAGCAGCGAATGGATATAGTCGGGGCCGCCCGCGTCATACTGGGTGAAGATGTCGAAGACGAACTGCGGAAAGCCGCGCTCGACGCCGCGCGCCTTGGCCAGCAGCGACATATCAGGCGGAGCGGCGCCGCCATTGGCGGCAGCGGCGGCGGCCTCGTTGGCGAACGGCGCCGGAAAATAGTCCGACGGCTTACCGGGGCGGTCGAACATGTCGCCGGCATCGTTGGGGCCGTCATGGATGGTGTAGGTGGCCGCCAGCGACTTGATCTGTGCGTCCGAATAGCCGAGGCCCGTTGGACCCTCCAGCGTGCGGAACGCCACCAGGTTCATCGAATGGCAGGCCGAGCAGACCTCCTTGTAGACCTTCAGGCCGCGCTGCAGCTGGCCCTTGTCATAGGTGCCGATCGGACCCGTGAAGCTCCAGCTCATCTCCTTCGGCTCATTGATCGGGAAATGCGTCGGCGCCGCCGCATTGTGCGCCTCTTCGGCCGCGAAGGCGGCAGTGCCGGCGGCCCCAATGCCACCAGCAATAAGGCCGATCAGCGCCAGCGAGGTGAGAATCTTTTTCATGCCAAATCCCCTTAGATTCTCTACCGCTCAGCCCTTGGTCTCAGGTGCTGCCGTGGCGCCCGCCGGATGCCCGCTGCCACCCTTGTTCTTTTCGAGCACCGCCTCGGTGATCGAGTTCGGCAGCCTTCGCGGCGTCTCGATCAGGCCGAGCACCGGCAGCGCGATCAGGAAGAAGGCGAAATAGAACAGCGTCGCCATCTGCGCCATGAACACATAGCTGCCTTCCGCCGGCTGCGAGCCGAGCCAGCCGAGCAGGATCGCGTCGGCAACGAACAGCCAGAAGAACAGCTTGTACCAGGGCCGGTAGACCGCCGAGCGCACCTTGGAGGTGTCGAGCCACGGCACCAGGAACAACATGACGATGGCGCCGAACATGCACAGCACGCCGCCGAGCTTGGAGTTGATCGGCCCGATGTTGAAGGTGATGGCGCGCAGGATCGCGTAGAACGGCAGGAAGTACCATTCCGGCACGATATGGGCCGGCGTCTTCAGCGGGTTGGCGACGATGTAGTTGTCGGCATGGCCGAGATAGTTCGGCAGGAAGAAGATGAAATAGGCGAAGATGAACAGGAACACGATCATGCCGAACGCGTCCTTGATGGTCGCGTACGGAGTGAAGGCGACGGTATCGGTCTTCGACTTGACCTCGATGCCGGTCGGGTTCGACTGACCGACGACATGCAGCGCCCAGACGTGCAGCACGACGACGCCGGCAATCATGAACGGCAAGAGATAGTGCAGCGCGAAGAAGCGGTTCAGGGTCGGGTTGTCGACCGCGAAGCCGCCGAGTAGCAGCTGCTGAATCCAATCGCCGACCAGCGGGATGGCGCTGAAGAAGCCGGTGATGACAGTGGCGCCCCAGAAGCTCATCTGCCCCCAAGGCAGCACGTAGCCCATGAAGCCGGTCGCCATCATCAAGAGGTAGATGATGCAGCCTAGGATCCAGAGCAGCTCGCGCGGCGCCTTGTAGGAGCCGTAGTAGAGGCCACGGAAGATGTGGAGATAGACGGCGATGAAGAAGAACGAGGCGCCGTTGGCATGCATGTAGCGCAACAGCCAGCCGGAATTGACGTCGCGCATGATCTTCTCGACCGAATTAAAGGCGAGAGTGCTGTCTGACGTATAATGCATCGCCAGCACGATGCCGGTCACGATCTGCGAGACCAGCATGATCGACAGGATGCCGCCGAAGGTCCACATGTAGTTGAGGTTGCGCGGCACCGGATAGGAGACGAAGCTGTCATAGACCAGCCGCGGCAGCGGCATGCGGGCGTCGAACCAACGTTCGATACCGGTCTTGGGCGTGTAGGTCGAGTGTCCCTCGCTCATCGAAATATCCCCCTGCCTCAACCGATAAGGATCTTGGTATCGGAAACGAATTTGAATACCGGCACAGCCATGTTCTCGGGTGCCGGGCCTTTGCGGATGCGGCCGGCGGTGTCGTATTGCGAACCATGGCACGGGCAGAACCAGCCGCCGAAATCGCCTTCCTGGCCAAGCGGGATGCAGCCCAGATGCGTGCAGACCTGAACCATCACCATCCAGGCTTCCTTGCCCGGCGTGGTGCGGTTGGCGTCGGTCGCCGGAGCGTCGGACGGCAGGTTGGCGTTGCGGGCGATCGGATCCTTGAGATCGGCTAGGTTGACGGCCTCGCCGTCCTTCATTTCCTTTTCGGTGCGGTTGCGCACCACGACCGGCTTGCCGCGCCACTTGACGATCAGCGACATGCCAGGCGTCAGCGAAGCGACATCGACTTCGACCGAAGCGAGCGCCAGCGTCGAGGCGTCAGGGCGCATCTGGTCGATGAACGGCCAGGCGACGGCGCCGGCGCCGACCACGGCGGCCATGCCCGTGGCCACATAAAGAAAATCTCGACGATTGGGATCGTGGATGTCGGTTGCGCTCACGGGTGCCTGATCCTTTCGCCTCTTCCGCGCCGGTGGCCGAGCCTTGTTCCCCGCTCAATTACGCCAACCCGACAGCGCATGGCGAACAGGCTAGCGAATTCCTCCGGCATTTGGACTTCGGTTTATGCGTGAAGCCCGTTTTTGTCCAGACGGGTCAAGGCACAAGGGCAGATTGTCGCGGGGACAAAATCCCCTATTGCCCGGCGGGACGGCGAATGGCCGCAAAAGGCGGCTAACAACCGGGAAATATCAGCAAATTAGAGCCCCCAGCTTGCCTCGACACAGGGCGCCGCCGTGATCTATCTTCCCAGGCATGGCGCACGTCATAGACCGCGACGAATGGGCAGTTCGCTCCGACCATTGGAAGGGCGAGCTGCAATGCGGCGTGTACGGCTCCAACTCCTGCCTGATCTTCAACTACCTGCCCGATGTCGGGGGCGGTCCACGGCTACACTCCCATCCCTACGCGGAGATCTTCATCATCCGCCAGGGAACCGGCCTGTTCACCGTCGGCGACAAGGAAATCGAGGCTTCCGCCGGCCAGATCGTGATCGTGCCGCCCCACACGCCGCACAAATTCACCAATCTCGGTCCGGGTCCCCTGGAAACCACCGACATTCACGAGAACGGCAAGTTCATCACCGAATGGCTTGAATGATCCCTACATCGCTCCCAACCGGACAAGCACCGCCTTGGGTATGCCATACTCGCGGATGACGGCCTCGTGCCTGCGCAGGCCGCAAAGTTCGCGCTGGATGAAATAGGCGTGCACGGCCGTGGCAGCCTCCTTGAGAAGCCGGGGACGCATCTCCTCGTCCGCATTGTCGCTTAGCCGAGCCAGCGTTTCCGCGACCCGCTGTCCGGCCCGGCCGAGTGCCGCCGCCTTCTCGGCGAGGATTTCATGGCCGAGCGCGTCGAAGGCGGCTTCAGCGGCCGAAGCGCCGGCAAGATGAGATGGCGGACGCAGGGACATGTCAGCTGCCTTTCCCGAACATCATGCGATGGGTGACGAATTCTTCGCCTTCCACGCGCTGAAAGCCAAGCCGTTCGTAGAAAACGAAGGCTTGCGGCGGCGCGCGGGTGTTCAACATGATGAAATAGCGGCGTGCCCGGTCGATGACGGTCTCGACCAGCATGCGGCCAAGGCCGGCGCGGCGGTGAGGCGCGCTCACGAACAGGTGCCGGACACGACCCTGGTCCCCGCCCTCGACATAAGGATCGATGTTCAAGTCGCACACGCCGGCAAGCTCGCGGCCATGCCATGCCCCGTAAAGTGCCTCGCCACGCTTGTGGAAAATGTTGCGGCCACTTGCCCAGCCATCCGCCAGCCGCACCAGCATCCAGTAGCCTTCCAGCCGGCTCTCATCCTTCAGCCTGTCGAAGGCCGGCGTGGTCGGCCGCAGCCGCTTGAGCAGATAGGCGACTTCCGGCAACCCGCTTATCCCGCCTACTCCGCCGGCCGCGTTTCTTCGAGCACGCTGTCCTCGTGATAGAGGAAGCCGCCGGACTGCCGCTTCCACAGCCGCGCATAAAGCCCGTCGAGCGCCACCAGCTCGTCATGGGTGCCTTGCTCGACGATGCGGCCGCCGTCGAGCACCACCAGCCGGTCGAGGGCGGCTATCGTCGACAGCCGGTGGGCGATGGCGATGACCGTCTTGTTTTCCATCAGCCGGGTGAGATTCTCCTGGATCGCCGCCTCGATGTCGGAATCGAGCGCCGAGGTCGCCTCGTCGAGGATCAGGATCGGCGCGTCCTTGAGGAAGACACGCGCGATCGCCACTCGCTGGCGCTGGCCGCCCGACAGTTTCACGCCGCGCTCGCCGACAAAGGCTTCGTAGCCGGCGCGGTCCCTGTTGTCGCGCAAGGTCAGGATGAAGTCGTGCGCCTCGGCCTTCCCAGCCGCGGCGATCACCTCAGCGTCTGTCGCGTCCGGCATGCCGAGCTTGATGTTGTCGCGCAGCGAACGGTGGAACAAGGCCGTATCCTGGCTGACGACGCCGATATTGGCGCGCAGCGAGTTCTGCGTCACGTCGGCAACGTTCTGGCCGTCGATGGTGATCGACCCGCCTTCCAAATCGTAGAGACGCAGGATGAGATTGGCGAGTGTCGTCTTGCCGGCGCCCGATGGCCCGACCAGCCCGACCTTCTCGCCCGGCTTGACGACGAGGTCGATGCCGTTCAGCACGCCGAAGCTCTTGCCGTAGTGGAACTCGACGCCCCTCACGTCGATGCGGCCGCCGGCGACGGCAAGCTCCCTGGCGTCAGGCGCATCCATAAGGCCGAGCGGCTGCGAGATCAGCGCCTTGGAATTCTCCAGCACGCCAAGGTTCCGCAAGATGCCGTTCATCTGCATCATCAGCCGGCCGAGCAGCATGTTGAGCCGCAGCACCAGCGACAGCGTGAAGGCGACCGCGCCGACGGTGATCGAGCCCTCGACCCAGAGATAGACGGCAAAGCAGCCGATCGCCGTGATCATGATGCCCGACAGCGTCGTCAGCGCCATCCGCACGCCGGTCAGCCGGCGGGTGAACGGGCGCAGCGCATCGAGATAGATGTCGAAGCCGTTCCTGATGTAGCGGTCGTCGCCATCGGCCGAGAACAGCTTCAGCGTCTGCACATTGGAATAGGAATCGACGATGCGGCCATTGATCATCGAACCCGCCTCGGCGGTCGCCTCGGCATGCTTGCGAATCGCCGGCAGATAGAGTCTGGCCAGAAAGCCGAAAGCAGTGATCCAGATCACCACCAGCGCCGCGAGCCTGAGATCGAGACCGGCAACCAGGGCCAGCGTCGTCACCGTATAGACGATCATGAACCAGACGACCTCGATGAAGCTTTCCATCAAATCGCCGGTCGCCTGCCCCGCCTGCCAGACTTTTGTCGCGATGCGGCCGGCGAAATCGTTCTGGAAGAAGGCGTAGGACTGGCGCGACACATGCCGGTGCGCCTGCCAGCGCACCAGATTGTAGAAGCCGGGCGTGATGGTCTGTTCGTCGACCAGCGCCGAGAGGCCGACGACGACGGTGCGGATGACCAGGACCACGGCGATCATGAACACCAGTTCAGGGCCGGCGGCGGCCCACAGGGCGTGCCAGCTGCGCTCGGCCGGAAGCTGATCGAGGATGTCGACCAGCCGCCCGACGAAGTAGAACAGGCCGGCCTCGACCAGCGGCGCGATACCGCCGATGACCAGCATGGCGAAGAAGGCGAACTTCGCCTGGCCGACGTAGTGCCAGAGAAAGCCGCCGACGCTTGCAGGTGGTCGAAGGTTCGCCGGCTCCCTGAACGGATAGACCCAATTCTCGAACCAGCGATAGATGGCTGTCATCATGCGGCGGCCATCATTCTGCGGCTTGCCCCTTTGCGATCACGTCATTGGCGACATCGGCCGGAACGTCCTCGAGCAGAAACCCGCCCGATTGCCGCTGCCACAGCTGGGCATAGAGCCCGCCCTTGGCGACCAGTTCCTCGTGCGAGCCTTCCTCGATGACCCGACCCTGGTCCATCACCACAAGCCTGTCCATCGCCGCGATGGTCGACAGCCGGTGGGCGATGGCGATGACGGTCTTGCCTTGCATGAGCTTGTAGAGGTTCTCCTGGATGGCCGCTTCCGCCTCGGAATCCAGCGCCGAGGTCGCCTCGTCAAGGATAAGTATCGGTGCATCCTTCAACATAACGCGAGCAATGGCGATGCGTTGCCGCTGGCCGCCGGACAATTTGACGCCACGGTCGCCGACATAGGCGTCGAACCCCTTGCGGCCATTGTGATCCGAAAGCCCTGATATGAAGTCCAGCGCCTCGGCCCGCCGTGCCGCCTCGACAAGCATTTCGTCCGAAGCATCAGGCCGGCCATAGAGGATGTTCTCCCGCACCGAGCGATGCAAAAGCGATGTGTCCTGCGTGACCATGCCGATCTGGGCCCGCAGCGAGTCCTGTCTCACCCCGGCGATCTCCTGGCCGTCGATCAGGATCCGGCCGCTCTCCAGGTCGTAGAAGCGCAGCAAAAGATTGACCAGCGTCGACTTGCCGGCGCCCGAGCGGCCGACAATGCCAACCTTTTCGCCCGGCTTTACCGTGAGCGACAGGTTTTCGATCACGCCTTTCTGCTTGCCGTAATGGAAGCCGATATCCTCGAAGCGGATCTCACCCCTGGAAACGGCGATCTCCTTCGCATCCGGCCTGTCCTCGACAAGGCGCGGCAGCGAGATCGAGGCGATGCCGTCCTGCACCGTGCCGATGTTCTCGAACAGCCCCGACATCTCCCACATGATCCACTGCGACATGCCCCACATCCTGAGCACCAGGCCGATGACAACGGCGACCGCGCCGATCGTCACCACTTGCCCCATCCATAGCCAGAGCGAAATGGCGGTGACCGAGAACAGGAGCAGCGCGTTCAGAATGTAGAGCGTGCCGAAAAGCACGGTCACCAGCCGCATCGACCGATAGACCGTGTCGAGGAAACCCATCATGCCTTCCCTGGCGAAAGTGGCCTCGCGGCGCGCATGGGAAAACAGCTTGACCGTCTGGATGTTGGAGTAGCTGTCGACGACACGACCGGTCATCACCGAACGCGCATTGGCCTGCTCCTCGCCGACCTTGCCCAGCCGCGGGATGAAAAAGCGCAGCAACAGGATGTAGCCGACCAGCCAGACCGCCAGCGGTGCGGCCAACCGCCAGTCGGCCGAGCCGACGATGAGCAGCATGCCGAGGAAATAGACGATGACGTAGTTGAGGACGTCGATCACCTTGATGACGCATTCGCGCACGGCCAGCGCCGTCTGCATCAGCTTGGTGGCGATGCGCCCGGCGAATTCATCCTGGTAGAAGCTCATCGACTGCTTGAGCAGGTAGCGGTGCACCTGCCAGCGGATGCGCATGGGATAGTTGCCCATCAGCGTTTGCTGGTTGAGCAGCGAATGCAGCCACACCGTGCCCGGCAGCGCGAACAGCACGATGAAGGCCATGGCGGCGAGCTTCCAGCCCTCCGTCTGCAGGAAGGTTTCGCGATTCTGCGCCGACAGCCAGTCGACGATGCGGCCCAGGAAGCCGAACATCCACACTTCCGCGATGGCGATCGCCGTCACCAGCACCGCGTCGACAAGGATATAGGGCCATGCGCCGCGCGTATAATGCAGGCAGAAGGCCACCAGCGTCTTGGGCGGCTCGACCGGTTCCGCCGCCGGGAACGGATCGAGCCTTCTTTCAAACCAGCTAAACAACAACATGGGTCATGCCTGTGAAATCTGTTTTCCGCTTACGCGGCTTGGCGACGTACGAAATCCCGGGGCCGTATGGCGCCGAGGGCCGACGCTCCGGAATCATCCGGACCGTCGGCCCTGCTTCGCGCAATATAGGGGTTCGCGGGCTTTTCGCCGACAGGCTCGTTTGCCGATCCTGACGGTGCGGTGTCGACAAGCCGGATTTTCGCGCCGGGCCGGATCAGCCGGATGATCCGCCGCACCAGCGACGGCCGGCTCGGATCCGGAACCGCGCGCGAGAAATCGACATCCGGCAGCATGCCGCGATGCGGCCGGCGGCGGACTTCGGCATGAACCGCCGACGAATAGGTCTCGCCGATCAACAGCGCCCAGGTCGGCAGTCGGTGGATATGCAGGCTCCTCGAGCCCGGTATTCTGTAGGGATCGAACATCGGTCCGTCCTCCGTATGAAAATAGAGATGAAAAGGCGAAGCAAGGTCGTCCGCCGGCGTTCGGCCGGAGGGATGGATTGCGTCGGTCTGGACACGACGCCAGGCATCGGTCTGGACACGACGCCAGGCATCGGTCTGGACACGTTCAGATTGGGCGTTCAGCCCTTTTGACTTTTTGAAAAACATCGCAGGATTCCTTCGAGAGCCGAAAAGGTGTTTCGGCGGGAATCGGTGCGATCAAGTCTTAGAGAGTCAGGAGAATTGTCGTACCGAAGCCGCCCGCAGGCGTACTAGCCAACGAGAGGGGCGCTGGATGTGCATGGTCATCATGAAATACCCCTCCATCGGTTCGGGTTGACAATGCCGGTCGTATACCCGACTTCGCAGAATATGGCCACCCGCAGGTCCAGGAATTTCCGAAACCGCGAGCGCGCTGTGGCCGATCTGCCACTTATTAGAAGGATGCGGAAATGAACCGTCGTCTCCGCATCGCGCTCTACCAGCCGGACATTGCCGGCAATACCGGGACAATCCTGCGCTTCGCCGCCTGCCTCGGCCTTGGCGTCGATATCATCGAACCGGCCGGCTTTCCGCTTTCCGACAAGGCGCTCAAGCGCGCCGGTATGGACTATCTCGAAATGGCTTCCCTGACCCGGCATGTCGACTGGAACGCCTTCGAGGACTGGCGCAAGGCCCGCGCGGACCGGCTGGTGCTGCTGTCGACCAAGGCAGCGCTCCCCTACACCAGCTTCAGCTTCGCCAACGGCGACATCCTGCTGTTCGGCCGCGAATCCGCGGGCGTGCCGGATCTTGTCCATCAGGCGGCGGATGCGCGGCTGACCATCCCGATGCAAGGCGCCGCGCGCTCGATCAACGTCGCGCTGTCGGTAGCCATGGTGGCGGGCGAAGCCGTCCGCCAGCTCGGATAGAATCCGCGGCTCATCGGCCGGACCGCCCTCACCGTCACCGAAGGCAGCGGCTTTGCCAGTCATTCTCACCCAGGCGCACATCGCCTTCTCCTGTCATTTGCCCAATCGGCATTTCTTCGCTACAAGCTCAACTTAACTTGAGGTCAAGCGGAAAATGGGACATGGCTCCAGTAACGGAATTGACGGTCGGCCAAGTGGCCATGCGCAGCGGCGTCGCGGTGTCGGCGCTACATTTCTATGAGACGCGCGGACTGATCCGCAGCCACCGCACATCAGGCAACCAGCGCCGTTACGGCCGCGACGTGCTGCGGCGGGTGGCGATCATCAAGGTCGCGCAAGAGGTCGGCATTTCGCTGGCCGAGATCGGAGCGGCACTTGAATCATTACCTGAAGGCCGCACGCCGACGCGTGAGGATTGGAATCTGCTTTCAACGGCCTGGCGCGATAGCCTCGACCAGAAGATCAGCCAGCTAAAGAAGCTGCGCGACGGATTGACCGATTGCATCGGCTGCGGCTGCATGTCGATCGACAAATGTCCGCTCAGGAACAAGGGCGACCGGCTGGCGAGGGAAGGTGTTGGCGCGAGGCGGCTGGTTCTACCTTCTCCCCGTTCATTGGAAGAAGGTACTTGAAAGGCGGATAAGGGGCAGCGCTGGCATTCAAAGGTTTGGGCCGCCCCTCACCTGCCTGCCGGCATCCTGTCCCCGTATGGTGACGGGGCGAGGAAATGCTAATCAGCCACGGGCAGCCGCCTGATGGTGAACTCGATCAGATCTCCCGGGCGCTCGAACCAGCTTTCGATCTCGGTCCAGTAGGCCTGCTTGGGGAAACGCTCGAACCATTCCTTGGCCTTGAGGCGCGCATCGGAGCGCGGCAGGACGAAGGTTTCGCGCAAAAAGCCGTCGCGTGGCATGCGTGAGCGCTCGGCACGGCTTTGGTCGAGCCTCTTCTTCAGGCCATCCAGCGGCGGTCTTGCCGGGGTGCGCACGAAACAACTCCTTGCCCTGGCGCATGACCCCGAAACCGCGATCGGGTTTCGGAAAGGATCATGCGCAAAACCAAAGTGACTTGACCCTTCCCGTCAAGAGATTAGGGATCGCGCCGGCAAAAGACGAGTCATTTTGTCCGGGAGACCGGATGCGATCCGCCCACAACCGGAGACGGCACTTGGAAAGACCTGAAATACCGGCTGGCCTGCCCGCCGACATCGAAGAAAAGAAGATGAAGGCCCGCCTGTGGTTCGAGGCGCTGCGCGAACGCATTTGCGGCGCCTTCGAGCAGATCGAGCACGATCTTCAGGGTCCGCTCGCCTCCTGGTCGCCGGGCCGCTTCGAAAAGACACCCTGGGAGCGTGACCAGGGCAAGGGCGGCGGCGGCACCATGTCGATGATGCATGGCCGCGTCTTCGAGAAGGTCGGCGTCCACACGTCGACCGTCCATGGCGAGTTCTCGCCCGAATTCAGGAAGCAGATGCCCGGCGCCGAGGAAGACCCGCGCTTCTGGGCCTCCGGCATCTCGCTGATCGCGCATCCCTGGAACCCCAACGTTCCCGCCGTGCACATGAACACGCGCATGGTGGTCACCTCCAGGCACTGGTTCGGTGGTGGCGCCGATCTGACCCCGGTGCTCGACCGCCGCCGCACCCAGGACGATCCGGATACCGTCGCTTTCCACCGCGCCATGCAGTTCGCTTGCGAGAAGAATGCCGACGTCGCCGACCATCCGAAATTCAAGACATGGTGCGACGAGTATTTTTATCTGCCGCATCGCAACGAGCCGCGCGGCACCGGCGGCATCTTCTTCGACTGGCTGCATTCGGAGCAGGACAAAGGCGGCTGGAATGCCGACTTCAACTTCGTCCAGGATGTCGGGCGCTCCTTCCTCGTCGTCTACGGCCACCTCGTACGCGCCAACTTCAACGAGAACTGGACCGACGGCGACCGCGACGAACAGCTCGTCCGGCGTGGCCGCTACGTCGAATTCAACCTGCTTTACGACCGGGGCACCATTTTCGGCCTGAAGACCGGCGGCAACGTCGCCTCGATCCTCTCCAGCCTGCCGCCGGAGGTTCGCTGGCCCTGACATGAGGTGGCGGCGCACGCAGCTTTGATGCAACCAGACCGCCCCCTGCCGTGTTATAGTGTTCGCCCCGCTCACGTCCGGGAATTCAACTCGTCGGACCGTGAGCCAAGAAAGTGGCGGAGCCTCGACCGGCTCCCCGGAGGAAAAGGAGAAATCCGATGAAGCAATTTCACTGCGGGTCGCTCGTGCCCGGCTGTGAATGGCACACCCGCGCCGACGAGGAGGCCGAAGTCATGCGCCGCGCCGTCGAGCATATGCGCGAGACGCATGGCGAGACCACCATCCGGGAGACGATGGTCGAGGCGATCCGCTCGCGCATCGAGAAGGTTCGCGACGCGGCATAATCTATCGCGCCCGCCATTGGTGTTCGCGGCCGTGGCGGGCGTGTCGTCCAGATGCAATGATCCCTTGGGCGAACGACTCCCTGAAAACAAAAACGCGACACGCCTGCGCCAGTCCTCTCCGACGCGGCGCGGTCTGGCTCTCCAGGCGCAAAAAATATATTTCTTACAGCTAAAATAAACGCTGCGGTAACCGACCCGTGCGACTGTCCGCCCGATAATCCGGCTAAAGGGGGCTGCCAGAGGAGCCCGTCGCCACTAGGCACCTGATCCGGAACGGTGGGGCGAGGTTGTTTCGCGCATGCGCGAAAAGTCCGGCAATCGAGTGCGTTTGTGCACCGCGGCGCTTGTGCTGTCGGCATCCCTCATGGCGTGGTCGGCGATTGCCCAGGAAATGACGACATCGATAGTCGACATCCATCAGGGATCACTGCTCAGCGATCGGGCGCGAAGCCTTGGCAGTGGCGGCTACGAACTCCAGAACGGCAGTCGCGTATCGTTCAACCAATGGTACCACGCAAGCTGGGTCGACATGCATGTGGATCTGCTGACCCCGATCACCGAGGATACCGGCATCCTTTGGGGATTTGGAACCGGAGAGGCGGCCGAGAAGTATAGGATCGCGCCCAGCCTGAAGCTAGGGTTCCTCACTCAAATGCATCCGGGTCCGAACAGCACCCTTTCCTTGTCGTTTACAGCAACCATCGGCGGCAAGCTCACCGAAAAGACCTGCCAGGCCAATTATGGCGATCTGGGCAGTTTCAACGTCAATTGCCGTCTCGCGGCCAGCGAGATGGCACCTGAGGAAACCTTGAAATATCTGGTTAACGCTAAACCGGAGAGCCAGCATCTCTGGCTGAATTATCGTGTTACTTTCTGATCGCGAGGGGCCGTGCGCGAGATGTCGCGCCGCCTCCGGCAATTCGCGATCGTCCATCGCAGCTGTCGTCTGAACCGGGGTAAGAACATGTCGAATAATCGTTGGAAGTTCGGTATCGCCGCCGCCCTCGCACTTGTGCCGGCATCGATGGCGATGGCGCAGGAAGCTGTCGGTCCCGATCCGCTGTCCACGCTCTGCGCCGGCGGCCAAGCAAACGCTGCCATATGCCTGAGTGCCACGCTTGCGACCACCACGACGCCGACCGTCCAAAGCTG
Source organism: Mesorhizobium erdmanii USDA 3471 (assembly GCF_000472705.1). Classification (GTDB taxonomy): domain Bacteria; phylum Pseudomonadota; class Alphaproteobacteria; order Rhizobiales; family Rhizobiaceae; genus Mesorhizobium; species Mesorhizobium erdmanii. Next base: position 43,220 of record NZ_AXAE01000036.1, read on the forward strand.
GATGAGCCCGGATGTCGGGGCCGCATGGCGCGCCGGGTACAAGGGCCAAGGCGTCACCATCACCATTGTCGACGACTTCTCCAGCACCTCGAAATTCAGCGGCAATTTCGGCATTGGCACGCAGACGCAGCGCCACGGCGAATGGACCCGCGAAGAAGCCAGCATGGTCGCGCCGCTGGCAGCCATCAGGTCGAAGGACTTCTCCACCAGTTCGGCGGTCGCGCTGGCGCCGGGCCTGAACGTGCTCAATCTGAGCTATGGCATGTACGCCAAAGCGGGCTACAGCCCCAGCCAGATCGGGTGGAGCGCCGAGGAAGCCTCCATCATCTCCTACGCCACCAAGGGAACGGCCGTGGTTTCGAAAGCTGCGGGCAACGACGCGGTTGCCGTGGGCGGCGTCACCGGCGGCCAGCAGGACTATCTCGACCTGGCCCTGGTCGGAAAGGCATCCGCGATTTTCGTCGGCGCGCTCAACAGCAACGGCACGACGACGAACAAGGCCAGCATGGCCTGGTACTCCAACACCGCGGGCTCGAACACGGCCGTGCAGAGCCATTTCCTGGTCGTGGGGGTTGCCGGAGACAAGACAGGCCTTTACGGCACCTCTTTCGCGGCGCCGATCGTTGCCGGCTACGCCGCGATCGTCGGCAGCAAGTTCACCAAGGCGACGCCGACGCAGATTACCAACCAGCTTCTCAATACGGCGCGCACCGACACTTTGGTCGGCTATAACGCGTCCGTCTATGGCAGGGGCGAAGCAAGCCTTTCACGCGCCCTGGCTCCCTTGGCGATCAGGTAAGCCGCGCGCGATCGGCAGAAATCCAGCGGCTCCAGCCTAAGTTTCGAGTGCCTGCGCGGCGCGTTCCAGCAACGTGCCGCGATCCGGCGCAAATCCGGCATCGATCCATTCCGCCTCGAGATTCCTGAGGATTTCACCGAGTTTTGGTCCAGGCGTTGCGCCGAGCGCCGCCAGATCGGCGCCTTTCAGCGGAAATACCGGTTTTTCCCATTTGAGCGCGAAGGCCAGCAGGCGCGAAAAGCCGCCCGCTTCGAGGAGCGCTTCATTGTCCTCGACAGCACGCACCCGCGCCGCTGCGAGCGAAAGCCGCAGCCGATCGACAAACCCTTGCCGGTCACCGCGATAGAGCCTTTTCGCCAGTTCGCCCTCGGTCGTCTTCGGCTCGACGGCAGTGGACAGTGCCCATTGGCGCAAGCGATGCGCTTCATCGGTCGAAAACCGGAGCCGCTCGGCAAGCGTTTGCATGCGCGCGGCGTCCGGCGGCACGATCGCCTCCAGCCGCAGCAGCGGATCCGCCACCCAGCCGAGATCCTTTTCGGCCTTGGTCAGCCCATGGATGGCATCGATGCCCCATTTCTCGCTTTCGGGCAGCACCGTGGTCAGCACACTTGCCTGCCGCATCCACAGCAGCGCCCGCGACGGGTCGGGTGCCGACAAGAGCTTCTTCAGTTCGGACCAGACACGCTCCGCCGAAAGTTGCGCCAAGCCCTCCTTCAGCCGGGCGCAGGCCTTCAGCCCCTCGGCGTCCGGCCGGCCCTCGCCATACCAGGCGAAAAAGCGGAAGAAGCGCAGGATGCGCAGATAATCCTCGCGGATGCGCGCCTCCGGATCGCCGATGAAACGCAGCCGGCGCGCCTCGATGTCGGCGATGCCGCCGACCAGGTCGACGACAGTGCCATCGGCGTCGGCGTAGAGCGCATTTATGGTGAAGTCGCGCCGCTCGGCGTCCAGCTTCCAGTCGCGTCCGAACGACACCCTGGCGCGACGGCCGTCAGTCTCGACATCGGCGCGCAAGGTCGTGACTTCATGGGGCTTGCCGCCGGCGACGACGGTGATCGTACCGTGCTCGATGCCGGTTGGCACCGGCTTGAAACCTTCCGCCCTGGCGCGGCGGATGGTTTCCTCAGGCAAACAGGTGGTGGCGATGTCGACGTCGGCGACCGATTGGCCCATCAGCGTGTTGCGCACGGCGCCACCCGCGACACGTGCCTCTTCGCCGCCTTCAGCCAGGGCGGCAAGCAGGCGCTGCAAATGCTTGTCGGTGAGCCAGTCGGCCCGGCCCGCGATCGAAACACTCACGCATAAAGCCTTTCATAGAGCGTACGGATGATGCCCGCGGTGACGCCCCAGATGCGGCGGTCGCCATAAGGCATGTCGTAGAAGAACCATTCGAGATCGTTCCACATGCGGCTGTCGCGCTTGTGGTTCACCGGATCCATCAGGAAGCGCAGCGGCACTTCGAAGGCGGCATCTACCTCGTCGGCGTTCAAGGTCAGCTGGAAGCCGGGTTGCACGATGCCCAGCACCGGAGCGATGCGGTAGCCGCTGCCGGCGACATAATCGGGCATGCGGCCGATGATCGCGATGCGGTCCTGCTCCAGGCCGATCTCCTCGAAGGTCTCGCGCAGCGCCGCCGCCTCCGGGCTGGCGTCGGTGGAATCGATGGTACCGCCGGGAAAGGCCACCTGCCCCGAATGGCTGCGCAGCTTCTCGGCCCGTTTGGTCAAGAGAACCGTCGCCTCGCCATCGTGATCGACCACCGGGATAAGCACCGCGGCATTGCGCAGCGCCTTGCCCTGGTTGAGGCGCGGATGGCCCGGATTGAAGCGATGATCGCCATAATCGTCGCCGGCATGCGCGTCCGGCTGCGCGGCCAAGCGCGCACGAAAATCCGCCGATGAAAACGGCGGCGGTGACACCTGGTCCATCATGCGCTAAGCCGTTTCAACTGATCCGCCGGCATGATCGGGAACACAGCGCCTTTCGAGCGCACGGCAAACATCGTCTCGCCGCCGATCTCGAGTTCCTCGCCATGCCCGACCAGTTCGTACATGACGGGCCGCCCTACCAGCGCCTCGAGCCTGCCGCGCACCAGCACATAGGGCTTCAGTCCGCCAGTCTCGTTCTCGTCGACGAAGCGCAGCGGCCGTTCCGGTCCAGCCTCGACCACGTCGCCGACATTGGTGCGGAAGGTGATGATCTGGTCGTCGCCGCTGCCCGAAACGTCCATCTCGACGGCAATGAAGGGCGCATCGGCGACGCGGATGCCGACCTTTTCCACAGGCGTCACCAGATAGGTCCTGCCATCCGCGTCCTTGCGCAGCACGGAGGAAAATAGCTGCACCAGCGGCATGCGGCCGATCGGCGTACCGAGATAGAACCAGGTGCCGTCGGCCTTGATCTCCATGTCGAGATCGCCGCAAAAGTCCGGATTCCAGCGCTCGACCGGTGCCGCACCCTTGCCGGCACGCGCAGCTCGCGAGATCAACGCCTCCAGGCCGCGCGCCTCGGTGGCGCTCGTAAGGCTTTGTTCGCGATGTTCGTAGTGTTCCGTCATCGTCACGAAATAGTCACTGTTGTTCCGCTTGTCAGCCTAAGTCTGTGATTTAAGTTCGACCATAGGCGCTACGCGAGGCCGAATCGCGGCAACCTATGATATGGTGCGGGCCGGTATTTCCAAGCAAAGGGATCGAGCCGAATGAGCGTGATGGTCAAGGAAAGCCCGATCAGCGAAACGGACATGATCGCCGAGGCCGAAAAGGCGTTGGCCGACATTTCCAGGATCCGCGACGGGGTCGGTAGGGTGATCTTCGGCCAGGAGAACGTCGTCGAGCGCACGCTGGTGGCGCTGCTGGCCGGTGGCCACGCACTTCTGGTCGGTGTTCCCGGCCTTGCCAAGACCAAGCTGGTCGAAACGCTGGGCGTCGTGCTCGGCCTCGATTCGCGGCGCGTCCAGTTCACGCCCGACCTGATGCCGTCCGACATCCTCGGTTCCGAGGTCATGGAGCAGGACGAGACCGGCAAACGCTCGTTCCGCTTTATTCCCGGGCCGATCTTCGCCCAGTTGCTGATGGCCGATGAGATCAACCGCGCCTCGCCACGCACGCAGTCGGCGCTGCTGCAGGCGATGCAGGAATACCACGTCACCATCGCCGGCGCCCGCTACGATCTGCCCGCGCCCTTCCATGTGCTGGCGACGCAGAATCCGTTGGAGCAGGAAGGCACCTACCCGCTGCCCGAAGCCCAGCTCGACCGCTTCCTGATGCAGGTCGACATCCTCTATCCCGAAATCGAGGCCGAACGCCGGATCCTCCTGGAAACCACCGGCATCGAGGACGCGAAGGCCCAGAACGTGCTGCAGCCGGCACGGCTGAAGGAGATCCAGACGCTGATCCGCCGCATGCCGGTGCCCGAAAGCGTCGTCGAGGCGATCCTCACCCTGGTGCGCTCGGCCCGTCCGGGCCAGGGCAATGCCGAGACCGACAAGCACGTCGCCTGGGGCCCCGGCCCCCGCGCCAGCCAGGCGCTGATGCTGTGCACGCGCGCCCGCGCGCTCTACGAAGGGCGGCTGGCGCCGTCGGTCGACGATGTCAGGGCGCTGGCCGAGCCGGTGCTGCAGCATCGTATGGCACTGACTTTCGCCGCCCGAGCCGAGGGCACAAGTGTCCGCGACGTGGTGGCGAAGCTCGTGAAAGGGATTTGATGGGGCGCATCGGCGAAGTCCAGGCTCCGGCAGCGACGCGCGACGCGCTCGCCCGTGGCCGGTTGCGGGCTTCGCTTGTACCCGACCTGCTGGTCGAGGCGCGCCGCATCGTCAACACGGTGATCGCCGGCTGGCATGGCCGCCGCAAGCGCGGCATCGGCGAGAATTTCTGGCAGTTTCGGCCCTATGTCGAGGGCGATTCCTCGCGCATCGACTGGCGCCGCTCGGCGCGCGACGACCACACCTATGTGCGGGATCGCGAATGGGAAGCCGCCCATACGGTCTGGCTGTGGGCCGACCCCTCGCCGTCCATGCTCTACAAATCGACCGGCGCCAGCGTGTCCAAGCAGTCGCGCGCGCTGGTGCTGGCGCTGGCCATGGCCGAATTGTTGTCGCGCAGCGGCGAACGCATCGCCTGGCCGGGCTTGACCGATCCGTTCACCGCCCGCAACGGCGCCGAGCGCATCGCGGCCCAGCTGATGCACGCAGGCGACCTGCCGGCAAAGCCTGATCTCTCCGACATTAGGCGCTTCTGCGATATCGTCATCGCCAGCGATTTCCTCGATCCGGTCGAGGAAACGATGGAATGGCTCGACGTGCTCGCCCGCCACGGCGTGCGCGCCCATCTGATCGAGGTCGCCGACCCGGCCGAGGAAACCTTCCCCTATGCCGGCCGTACTGAGTTCACCAATCCCGAAACCGGCGACAAGCTGACTGCCGGACGCGCCGAAACGCTTGGCGACGAATACCGCCTGCTCTACACCGCCCGCCGCCAGGAGCTGGCCGGCTGGTGCAAGCGGCTCGGCTGGAGCTTCACCGTCAACCACACCGATCGGCTCGCGTCCGACGCGCTGGTGCGCCTGCATATGGCGATGACCGCCGACGGCGGCTACGCCGGTAGCGGCCGCGCCGGCAAGGTGGTCGCATGAGCTGGCTGCCGCTCTCCTTTGGCGCCCCCATGGTGCTGTGGGGCCTGCTGGCTCTGCCGGTGATCTGGTGGCTGCTCAGGCTGACGCCACCCAAGCCGCAGGCCGAGATCTTCCCGCCGCTGAAGATACTGGCGCGGGTGCTGAAGCGCGAGGAGACGCCGCATCAGAGCCCCTGGTGGCTGACGCTGCTCAGGCTGCTGATGGCCAGCCTCATCGTCGCCGCCTTGGCCGAACCGGTCTTCAATCCGCGTGAAAAACTGCCGGCCGAGGGTGCGGCCCTTGCGCTGGTCATCGACAATGACTGGGCGAGTGCCGCCGACTGGAACAAGCGCGTCGCCACCGCCGAGCGGCTGATCAAGGACGCCGGCTCGAACGGCGTGCCGGTCATCATCGCCTTCACCGCCGAAAAGGCCAATGCGGAGATCGGCCCCTTCGATGCCGCCGCGGCACTCGACCGGCTGCGCGCCGCCAAGCCGCGGCCGATCCCGACCGACCGGCCCGCCGTCTACGCTCGCGTCGCCGGCGTGCTGGAGACCTTGCCCGGCGCCAGCGTCGCCATACTGGCCGATGGCCTGGCGGCCAAGGGCGACGAGGCCGCCTTCAACACGCTGTTGTCGAAAAACGCCGCCCGCGTCGTCTGGGCAGTTGCCGACCGGCTTTCGCTGACCGGTCTCACCGGCGCCGACAACCAGGTCGACGGCTTTGCGCTCACCGCGATCCGCGCGCCGGGCGATCCCGCGCCAGCGCAGGTCACGGCCGGTGCCTTCGACGACAAGGGGCGCCGCATCGCCGATGCGACGCTGACTTTTGCACCGGGCGAAGCCACCGCTACCGGTACGATGGCGGTGCCGTTCGAACTGCGCAACGACTTCGCCTCGATCGCTCTCGACGGCGAGCGCCAGGCCGGCGCGGTGCGCGTGCTCGACGAAAGCTCCAAGCGCCGCCGTGTCGGACTGCTGTCGCAGGCCGAGGCGGACCAGGCGCAGCCGCTTCTGTCGCCGCTCTACTACATCAGGCGCGCGCTGCAGCCCTTCGCCGATCTGGTCGAACCCTCCAGCGCCGATCTCGCCGACGCCATTCCGCAGATCCTCGACCAGAAACCGGCGATGATCATCATGGCCGATATCGGCACCATCCCCGCACAGGTCCGGCAAAGGCTCGTCGACTGGGTCGACAATGGCGGCACGCTGGTGCGTTTCGCCGGCTCACGGCTGGCGGCCAGCGGCAATGACGACGATCTGCTGCCGGTCCGCCTGCGCACCGGCGAGCGTTCGCTGGGCGGCGCGCTGTCATGGACCTCGCCGCAGCCGGTCACCGAATTCCCCAAGGCCGGTCCCTTCGCCGATCTGGCGCCGCCGACCGAAGTCACGGTGAGCAGGCAGGTGCTGGCCGAGCCGACACCCGATATTGTCGAGCGCACCTGGGCGGCACTCGCCGACGGCACGCCGCTGGTCACTGGGCTGAAGAAAGGTAAGGGCACGTTGGTGCTGTTTCACGTCACGCCCGAGGCCACCTGGTCGAACCTGCCGATCTCCGGCAGCTTCGTCGAGATGCTGCGCCGCATCGTCCAGCTGTCGCGCAACCAGGGCGCGGCGATCGCCAATGCCGAAGCCGCCGCCACATCGCTGGCGCCCTACCGCATGATCGCGGCCGATGGCACGCTGGTGCCGCCGACCCCGGACGCAAGGCCGCTTGTGCCGGGCGCCGGCGCGATGCCGGTGACTTTCGACAACCCGCCCGGCCTCTACGGCTCCGAGACCGGCGTCTTCGCCCACAATCTGCTCGACGCCGCAAGCACGTTTGAGCCGCTGGCGCGCCCGAGGGTCACCGTTCCGGTCACAACGATCCAGTATGCCTTCGACGAATCGCGCAATCTGAAGGGTTCGCTGGTCGCGGCGGCGCTGGTGCTGATGTTGCTCGACACGCTGGCGGTGTTCTGGATGGGCGGCCTGTTTTCGCGCCGGCCGCGCCGTGCCGGTGCGGCAGCCACCACCGCGGCGGTCCTGATTGTGTTCGGTGCGTTGTTCGGCCATGCCGATTTCGCCCGCGCCGACGATGCCAAGCCGGGCGACGAGGCGGCAATCGAGGCGATTTCGAAGACCCGCATCGCCTATGTGCTGACCGGCGTGCCGGGCGACGATTCGATCAGCCGCGCCGGGCTCGAGGGCCTGACCCGCTTCCTGATCGAGAAGACCGCGCTGGAACCCGGCGCACCGGCCGGCGTCGACATTTCGAAGGACGAACTGTCCTTCTACCCTTTGATCTACTGGCCGATCGATCCGGCAGCCCCCATGCCGAGCCAGGCCGCGATTGCACGCATCGACGCCTATATGCAGCAGGGCGGCACGGTGCTGTTCGACACGCGCGACCAGTTCGCCAACGGCATCGGTGCCGATTCCACCAGCCCGGCGACCGAGCGGCTGCGCGACATTCTCGGCAACCTCAACGTTCCGCCGCTGGAGCCGGTGCCGTCGGACCACGTGCTGACCAAGTCCTTCTTCATCCTGCCGGAATTTCCCGGGCGCTTTTCCGGCAGCCCGCTCTGGGTCGAGGCATCGCTCGACGCCAGCAATGCCGACAACCGGCCGGTGCGCACCGGCGACGGCGTCTCGCCGATCATGATCACCGCCAACGATTTCGCCGGCGCCTGGGCGGTCGACGAGAATGGCGATCCGCTGCTGCCGACCGTGCCGGCCGACCCCATGCAGCGCATCTATGCGCTCCGCGCCGGCGTCAACATCATGATGTACATGCTGACCGGCAACTACAAATCCGACCAGGTGCATGTCCCGATACTGCTCGAACGGCTGGGGCAGTAGGATGAGGCTCCTCGTTTCGCGACTTGAGTGGATCGACCCTCCCCACAAGGAAGAGGGTAAGGCATGAACTGGTCGATCTCCTTCGAACCGCTCATCTCCTGGCCGCTGCTGGCCCTGGTGCTGGTGCCGCTGGCGCTGCTTGCGCTAGTCGGCCTGTGGTTTCGCCAGCGCGGCGGTGTCCTGCGCTTCGTCGCCCTGCTGGCGCTCGCCGCCGCTTTGTTCAACCCGGTATTCCTCAACGAAGAACGCGAGCCGCTGAAAAGCGTCGTCGCGCTGATCGTCGACCGCAGCCAGAGCCAGGATATCGGCGACCGCACCACGCAGACCGACGAGGCGCTGGCCGGGTTGCAGCAGCGTCTCGGCCGCTTCAAGCAATTCGACGTCCGCGTCGTCGAGGCCGGCAAGTCCGCCGCCGCCGAGGAGCGTACCGAAACGCGGCTGTTCGGCGCACTGGAAGGCGCCTTCCGCGACGTGCCGCCGTCGCGCATCGGCGGCGCCATCATGATCACCGATGGCGAGGTGCATGACGCGCCCCCTGGCGCGCCTGACTTCAACGCCCCGCTGCATGCGCTGATCACCGGCAACGACCACGAAAAGGATCGTCGCATCCGCTTCGAGAACGCGCCGCGTTTCGGCCTTGTCGGCAAGCCGCTCGACATGACCTATCGCGTCATCTCGACCGAAAACGAGACCGGCCCGGTCGATGTGCGTGTCTCTGTCAATGGCGAACAGGTCTCGGTCGAGCATGCCACCGTCGGCCAGCCCATGCCATTGCAGGTGACCATTCCGGGCGCCGGCCGCAACATCATCGAACTCGCCATCGACCGCGAACCGGGCGAACTGACCGACACCAACAACCGCGCCATCGCGCTGGTCGACGGCATCCGCGAGAATCTGCGCGTGCTGCTCGTTTCGGGCGAACCGCATGCCGGCGAGCGCACCTGGCGCAACCTGTTGAAATCCGACGCCTCGGTCGATCTCGTCCATTTCACCATTCTGCGGCCGCCGGAAAAGCAGGACGGCACGCCGATCAACGAATTGTCGCTGATCGCCTTCCCGACCCGCGAACTTTTCGTCGAGAAGATCAAGGATTTCGACCTCATCATCTTCGACCGCTACCAGCACCGCGACGTGCTGCCGATCCTCTACTACGACTACATCTCCGAATACGTCGACAAGGGCGGCGCCCTGCTGATCGCCGCAGGCCCCGAATATGCCGGCGAGGCTTCGATCGCGCGCACGCCGCTGATGTCGGCGCTGCCGGCCATGCCGACCGGCGAGGTGGTCGAAAAAGCATTCTATCCGCGCCTGACCGACCTCGGCCAGCGTCATCCGGTGACACGCGGCCTCGACGGTTCGGCCACCGAACCGCCCCATTGGAGCCGCTGGTTCCGCACCATCGGCGTGCAGAATCCGCAAGGCGAAGTGGTGATGAAGGGCGCCGACAACCGGCCCCTGCTGCTGCTCGACCGCAAGGGCGAAGGCCGCGTCGGCATGCTTCTGTCCGACCAGGGCTGGCTGTGGGCGCGCGGTTTCGAGGGCGGCGGCCCGCATGTCCAGCTCTACAGGCGGATCGCCCATTGGTTGATGAAGGAGCCGGAGCTCGAGGAAGAACGGCTGACCGCCGAGGGACGCGGGATGGTGCTGGAGATCCGCCGCCAGACGATGGCCGACGACCCAGGCCCGGCGCAGATCATCACGCCCTCCGGCAAGACCGTGACCGTCAAGCTCGACAAGTCCGAACCCGGCGTCTTCCTCGGCAGCGTCCAGACCAACGAGATCGGCCTGTTCCAGGTCGCCAATGGCGATCTCACCGCGCTTGCGCATGTCGGGCCGGTCAACGCGCCGGAATTCGCCGACGTCGTCTCCACCGAGAACCGGCTGAAGGCGCCGGCGGAAGCCACCGGCGGCAGCGTGCGGCGGCTGGCCTCGTCCACTGCCCCTGGCAGCGACGTGACCCTGCCTTCCATCGTTCCGGTGCGCTCGGCCGGCGAGGCTTCCGGCAGCGACTGGATCGGCCTGCGCACCACCGACGACAGCGTCTTGAAGGCCGTCTCGCGCGTGCCGCTGTTCGGTGGCTTCCTCGGCCTCGGCCTGCTGCTCCTGGCGATGGGTTCGATGTGGTACCGCGAGGGACGATAGCGCCCTTTTTCCTTCTCCCCGTTCTACGGGGAGAAGGTGCCCGAAGGGCGGATGAGGGGCAGCGCTGAATTCGCGTGATTAGCGATCCTCTGCTGCATACCCATCTGGTCAGCATCCGGCGCCGCCCCTCATTGTCCTGCCGGTGTCCAGCCGATAGATGGGTACCAGTTTGAACCGGATACATGGGTAACAGTTCTCCCCCTTATGATGGGTTCGCCGCCGCGCCAGGCGGTTTGGTTGGTGTGGCGCTTCGGCGAACCAGTTTCATGTGCTTGTGGTCGATGAAGCCGAGCGGATGGGCATAGAAGCGCATCGCCCATTCGCCGTTCTCAGTCTCTTCGATGGCAATCGGCTCGCCTGCCAGCGTGGCCGAGACGTAGATTTCGGCGCCCTGCC